>NZ_CADIJV010000003.1 GCF_902859765.1 Achromobacter pulmonis | reverse complement strand
CCTGCCAGCCACGCCGGCCACGCCGGCGCCGCTGGCGCGCGGCGAGGCGGCCAGCTTCGACGCCGCCACCCTGAGCGCGCTGGCGCGCGCGGTGCATCTGTCGGACGCGGGCGTTTCGATTCTGCTGCAAGGCGAGACGGGGGCCGGCAAGGAAGTGTTCGCGCGTCAGCTGCACGCGCGCAGCCGCCGCGCCGGCGGCCCGTTCGTGGCGGTCAATTGCGCGGCGCTGCCCGAAACCCTGATCGAATCCGAATTGTTCGGCTACGAAGACGGCGCGTTCACTGGTGCGCGCCGCCAGGGCAGCAAGGGCTTGCTGCGGCAGGCGCACGGCGGCGTGCTGTTCCTGGACGAGATCGGCGACATGCCGCTGGCATTGCAGTCGCGCCTGCTGCGGGTGCTGCAATCGCGCGAAGTGTCGCCGCTGGGCGCGGCGCGGCCGGTGCCGGTGGATTTCACGCTGGTGTGCGCCACCCATCGTCCGCTGGCGCATGAAGGGGCCGGCGCGCCGGTGCGCGCCGACCTGTATTTCCGCATCGCCGAATACACCGTGACGCTGGCGCCGCTGCGCGAGCGCGTCGATCTGCGTGAACTATTGCGCGCGCAGTGGGCCGCGCAAGGCGCGGGGCCGGTGTTGCCGGCCGAGATCGAGGAAACCCTGGTGCGCTATGCCTGGCCCGGCAACTACCGCCAACTGGCGGCGGTGCTGCGCACGCTGCATGTGCTGGCGGGCGCGTCAGGCGTGGTCGAGCGCAACATGCTGCCGGCCGACATCGGCGGCGCGGCGGTGGCGGCGTCCCTGCCGCCCGCGACCAGCCTGCAGGCGGTGGCCGACGATGCGATCCGGGCGGCGCTGGCCGCGCACGCGGGCAACGTCAGCGCCGCGGCGCGCGCACTGGGCGTGCATCGCAGCACGTTATACCGGCGCGCCGCCGCACTGGGGGTGGCGCGTCCGCGCTGATCCGGGGTCAGCCGACCAGCCGGGCCAGCTCGGCGCCCGGGTCGGGGGCGCGCATGAAGGCCTCGCCGACCAGGAAGGCATCGACCTTGTGCTCGCGCATGCGGCGCACGTCCTCGGGCGCCAGGATGCCGCTCTCGGTCACCACGCGCTTGCCGGCGGGAATGCGCGGCAACAGATCCAGCGTGTTCTGCAGGCTGGTCTCGAAGGTGCGCAGATTGCGGTTGTTGATGCCCAGCAGCGGCGTCTTGAGGGTCAGCGCGATGTCCAGTTCCTGGGCATCGTGCACTTCCACCAGCACGTCCATGCCCAGCTCCATGGCCAGCGTTTCCATCTCGCGCAGTTGCGCCGGGGTGAGCGCGGCCACGATCAGCAGCACGCAGTCGGCGCCCATCGCGCGCGCCGAGATGATCTGGTAGGGGTCGATCACGAAGTCCTTGCGCAGCACCGGCAGCGAGCACGCCGCGCGCGCCTGGCGCAGGTGGTCGTGCGAGCCCTGGAAGAACTGCACGTCGGTCAGCACCGACAGGCAGGCCGCGCCATGCACGGCATACGAGGATGCAATTTCAGCCGGTTGAAAGGTCTCGCGCAGCACGCCCTTGGACGGCGAGGCCTTCTTGATTTCGGCGATGACGCCGGCCTTGCCCTGCGAGATCTTGTCTTCGATGGCCTGGGCGAAGCCGCGCACGTCCTGGCGCGCCTGCGCTTCGCGCAGGACTTCGGCTTCGCTGCGCATCTGGCGCGCGGCGGCGACTTCCTCGGCCTTGACGGCGAGGATCTTCGCGAGAATATCGTTCATTTCTGGAATTTCCGGGTATATGCGCAGAAATCTTCCAGCTTGGCTCGCGCCGCGCCGGTGGAGATCAGTTCAAATGCTAGCGCTAACGCTGCGGGAATGGAATCGGCTTTGTTGCCTGCGTAAATGGCCAGGCCCGCATTGAGCGCGACGATATCACGGGCGGTGCCCGGGACATTGTCCAGCGCTTCAATGACAAGCTCGCGCGATTGTTCGCGATTGGACACCTTGATGCCGCGGTTGGACATCATGGATAGCCCGTAGTCCTCGGGGTGGATCTCGTACTCGCTGATCTTGCCGTCCTTGAGCTCGCCCACCAGGGTGGCGCCGCCCAGCGAGGCCTCGTCCATGCCGTCCTTGCCATGCACCACCAGCACGTGGCGCGAGCCCAGGCGTTCCAGCACGCGCACCTGGATGCCGACCAGGTCGGGGTGGAACACGCCCATCAACTGGTTGGCGGCGCCGGCCGGATTGGTCAGCGGGCCGAGGATGTTGAAGATGGTGCGCACCGCCAGTTCCTTGCGGACCGCGGCTACGTTCTTCATCGCGCCATGGTGGGCCGGCGCGAACATGAAGCCGATGCCGGTGGCCTGGATGCACTCGGCCACCTGCTCGGGCGTCAGCACCAGGTTGGCGCCCAGCGCTTCCAGCACGTCGGCGCTGCCGCTCGAGGACGAGGCGCTGCGGTTGCCGTGCTTGGCGATGGGCACGCCGGCCGCCGCCGCCACGAACATGGCGGTGGTGGAAATGTTGAAGGTGTGGCTGCCGTCGCCGCCGGTGCCGCACATGTCGAGCAGGTCTTCGGGGTTGGGCGTGACCACCGGCGTGGCGAATTCGCGCATGACCTGCGCAGCCGCGGTGATTTCGCCGATCGTTTCCTTTTTCACGCGCAGGCCCATCAGCAGCGCGCTGGCGATCTGCGGCGACATCTCGCCGCGCATCAGCGTGCGCATCAGGTGCAGCATTTCGTCGTGGAAAATTTCGCGGTGTTCGATACAGCGCGTCAGCGCTTCGGAGGGGGAGATCGTCACGGTGCGTCCTTCTTAGGCGAGGTTCAGGAAATTGCGCAGCAGGGCGTGGCCGTGTTCGCTGAGCACGGATTCGGGATGGAACTGTACTCCGTACAGGGGCAGCGTCTTGTGGCGCACGCCCATGATGTCGCCATCCGGGGCCGTGGCGGTCACGGCCAGGCAGTCGGGCAGGGTCGCCGGGTCGATGGTCAGCGAGTTGTAGCGGATGACAGTGTACGGCGTCGGCAGGCCGGTGAAGATGTCCGTTCCGGTATGCGAAATCTGCACGGTCTTGCCGTGCATGATCTGCTGGGCGCGGACGATGTCGCCGCCATAGGCGGCGCCGATGGCCTGGTGGCCCAGGCATACGCCCAGGATCGGCTTCTTGCCGGCGAAGGCCTGGATGACGGGCACCGAGATGCCGGCCTCGGCCGGCGAGCAGGGGCCGGGCGACACGCAGATGCGGTCGGGGTTGAGCGCGGCGATCTCTTCCAGGGTGATCTGGTCGTTGCGCGCCACGCGCACGTCCTCGCCCAGCTCACCGAAGTACTGGACCAGGTTGTAGGTAAACGAGTCGTAGTTGTCGATCATCAACAGCATTTTTTTCTCCAGGCGGGCCGGCGCGCGGCCCGGGGCGGTCATTGGGGGCGTCGGGCGTCTCAGATGGGCTCGTCCAGGCCGTGCTGGACCTGCTCGGCGGCGCGCAGCACGGCGCGGGCCTTGGCCTCGGTCTCGGCCCATTCGGCTTCGGGATTGGAGTCGGCAACGATGCCGGCGGCGGCCTGCACGTACAGCGTGCCGTCCTTGATGACGCCGGTGCGGATGGCGATGGCCACGTCCATTTCGCCGCCATAGCTGAGGTAGCCGGCCGCGCCGCCGTAGATGCCGCGGCGCACGGGTTCGAGTTCGTCGATGATCTTCATGGCCTCGACCTTGGGCGCGCCGGTCAAGGTGCCGGCCGGGAACGAGGCGCGCAGCACGTCCATGCTGCTCATGCCGGGATTCAAGTTGCCGGTGACGTTGGACACCAGATGCATCACGTGCGAATAGCGCTCGATCACCATGGTGTCGCTGACCTTGACCGAACCCACTTCGGCGACGCGGCCGACGTCGTTGCGGGCCAGATCGATCAGCATCACGTGCTCGGCCACTTCCTTGGGATCGGCCTTGAGCTCGGCGGCCAGGGCGGCGTCTTCCTCGGGCGTGGCGCCGCGCTTGCGGGTGCCGGCCAGCGGGCGGATGGTGACCTGCGACTTGGGCGCGCCGTCCACCACCACGCGCTCCTGGCGCACCAGGATCTCGGGCGAGGCGCCGACCACCTGGAAATCACCGAAGTTCCAGAAGTACATGTAGGGAGAGGGATTGAGCGAGCGCAGGGCGCGGTACAGCGAGAGGGGGGAGTCGCGGAAGGGCTTGGCGATGACCTGGCCGATCTGCACCTGCATCAGGTCGCCGGCGGCGATGTGCTCCTTGGCGCGGCGCACGGCCGCCAGGTAGTCTTCCTTCTTGAAGTCGCGCCGTTCCTCGGTCTGCATGCTGGCGTGGCTGTAGGGGATCTCGACCGGGCGTCGCAGGCGCGCGCGCAGGTCGTGCAGGCGCTGCTGCGCGCGGCTGTAGCTTTCGGGCTGGCCCGGGTCGGCGTAGACCATCAGGTAGATGCGGCCGGCCAGGTTGTCGACGATGACCAGCTCGTCCACGTGCATCAGCATCAGGTCGGGGGTGCCGCCTTCCATGCCGGCCGGGAACGGTTTGACGGCGGGGCCCAGGCACGGCTCGATGTGGCGCACCGTGTCGTAGCCGAAATAGCCGGCCAGGCCGCCGCAGAAGCGCGGCATGCCGGGGCGCAGGGCCACCTTGAAACGGGCCTGGTACTGCTCGATGAAGGCCAGCGGATCGCCGTCATGGGTTTCCACCACCTGGCCGTCGTGCAGCACTTCGGTGCGGGTGCCGCTGGCGCGGATCACCGTGCGGGCCGGCAGGCCGATGAAGGAATAGCGGCCGAAGCGTTCGCCGCCCACCACCGATTCCATCAGGCAGGTCATGCGGCCGCCCTGCGGGCCGGCGTGGGCCAACTTCAGGTAGATGCCCAGCGGGGTGTCCAGGTCGGCGTAGGTCTCGGCGACCAGCGGGATGCGGTTGTAGCCTTGGGCGGCGAGGGCTTTGAATTCGATTTCGGTCATGGCGGGTCTCGTGGGCGATGGGTATCTGCTTGGGACCGGGCACACAACAAAAAGCCCGGTCCAGGTTACTGGTTCCGGGCTTGGCTCTGTGTTCTACACAGTATCGGCGCTGGGAGGCTGGGACGCGTCCAGGGCCGGGAAGGGAATCATCGCCACCCGGAAGACAAACGCCACCAGCGCCACGAGGCGCCGAGCATCTGGTTCTGGATGGAAACGTTCATTTGGGTGATGTCGATTCGGTAATTCAGGTGCCGTGAAGCGGGTGCCGTCAGGCAGCGCGGACCCGGTTTCAGGCCTGGGCCTTGGCGGCGTTCTGGTTTTGGTTCCAGAGCGCCACCCACTGGGCGGCGTTGACGAGCGTGTCCACTATACCATCGACATCGAGCTCGCGCACGTCACGGCCCTCGTTGTAGCCATACGGCACCACCAGCACCTGGGTGCCGGCGCTGCGCCCGGCCTGGGCGTCGTTGATGGAATCGCCGATGGTGACGGCTTCGGCCACCGTCACGCCCAGCAGTTCGCAGGCGTGCAGCACCTGGTCCGGGTCGGGCTTGCGGCGGGCGCAGGTGTCGCCGCACACCACGGCGTCGAAAAACCCCGCCAGGCCGGTGCGTTGCAGCAGCGGCAGGGTGAATTCGGTGGGCTTGTTGGTGACCACGGCCAGCTTCAGACCCTGGCCGCGCATATGCTTGAGGCCTTCGATGACGCCCGGGTAGACCTGGGCGCGTTCGCCGTTGACCAGGTGGTAGTGGCGGTAGAAGGCCTCGCGCGCCAGGGCGAAGTCCTCGGGCGACGGGTCGGCGGCGTCCAGGCTGCCGGCCAGGCTGCGGCGCACCAGGTTGTCCACCCCCTTGCCGACGAAGGTGGCCACGACATCCTCGCGCAGCGCGATCATGCCGAGTTCGACGCGCATGGCGTTGGCGGCGAAGGCCAGGTCGGGGATGGAGTCGAGCAGGGTGCCGTCCAGGTCCAGCAGCGCGGCGCGAAAGGGAGTCATGGCGGCTTTCCTCAGACGGCGGTGGTTTCGCCGATGGCGATCTGCTCGCGCATGGACTTGATGATGCCGGGGTAGTCGGGCTTGCCGAAGATGGCCGAGCCGGCCACGAAGGTGTCGGCGCCGGCGCGGCGGATTTCGGCGATGTTGTCGATCTTCACGCCGCCGTCCACTTGCAGCAAGATCTCCTGGCCGCCGGCCTGGGTCCAGGCGTCGATGCGGGCGCGGGCCTCGCGCAGCTTGGCCAGCGCGCCGGGGATGAAGCTCTGGCCGCCAAAGCCCGGGTTGACCGACATGATCAGCACCAGGTCGACCTTGTCCATGACGTGGTCCAGGTAGGACAGCGGCGTGGCGGGGTTGAACACCAGGCCGGCCTTACAGCCGTTCTCGCGGATCAGCGACAGGGTGCGGTCGACGTGGCGGCTGGCTTCCGGGTGGAAGCTGATGTAGTTGGCGCCGGCCTTGGCGAACATCGGCACCAGGGCGTCCACCGGCTCCACCATGAGGTGCACGTCGATCGGCACGGAAACATGGGGACGGATCGCCGCGCAGACCATGGGGCCGATGGTCAGGTTGGGCACATAGTGGTTGTCCATCACATCGAAGTGGATCCAGTCGGCGCCGGCGGCGACCACATCGCGCACTTCCTCGCCCAGGCGGGCGAAGTCGGCGGACAGGATGCTGGGGGTGATGCGGGTGGTGGTAGACATGGCGTTCGGGGTGGGTAAGGGCATAATGTGCCATTATTGCAGCTTGCTCGTGCCACACAGGAAAGGACTGTGAAACCCTACGACCTGAGCGTCTCTGTCACTCCGCGCTTCGTGCCTGAACAGTCCGATCCCGGCGAACAGCAGTTCGTGTTCGCCTATACCGTGCGCATCACCAACACCGGTGAGCATCCGGCCCAGGTGATCAGCCGCCACTGGATTATCACCGATGGCAACCAGCGCGTGCAGGAAGTGCGCGGGCTGGGCGTGGTGGGCCAGCAGCCGCTGCTGGCGCCGGGCGAGACCTTCGAATACACCAGCGGCTGCCCGCTGCCCACGCCGGTCGGCACGATGCGCGGCACCTATCATTGCGTCGGCGAGAACGGCATTCCGTTCGAAGTGCCGATTTCCGAATTCGTCCTGGCCATGCCGCGCACCCTGCACTGACGGGACGCGGCCATACGTTGTACGGTTTTCCATCTGCTCATGAAGCGCATTCTTAGCCTGTCCGTGCTGTCGGTCCTGCTGGCGGCGTGTACCACCCCTTCAGAGATCCCGCCCGAGTCCGGCGGGCCCGGCGCGCCCGGCGCCCGCCCCGCGGCCGTCGACGGCCCGCTGGTGGTGCCGGCGCTGTCGGCCCTGCCCGATACGCCGCCGCGCGCCCTGGCCGGCAAGTACAAGGCCGGCACCTGGGCCGAGATGCCGGGCTGGAGCAGCGACGACCTGAGCCAGTTCTGGCCCCTGTTCCTGCGCAACTGCAAGGGGCTGATGCGCCCGACCAGCGGCAACCTGGCCGCGCCCGCGCGCGCCACGCCGCGCGCCTGGCAGCCGGTCTGTGCCGCTGCGGCCGACCCGTCGCGGGCGCCGGCCGCCAACGATCCCGAGGGCGTGCGCCGCTTCCTGCAGACCTATCTGCAACCGTGGCGCCTGAACACGGCCGACGGCAAGCCGGCCACCAATACCGTCACTGGCTATTACGAGCCGTTGGTGCGCGGCTCGCGCCGCCAGGGCGGCAACTACCAATGGCCGCTGTACGCGGTGCCGGCCGACCTGCTGACCATCGACCTGGGCTCGGTCTACCCCGACCTGGCCGGCAAGCGTGTGCGCGGCAAGCTCGAAGGCAAGCGCGTCGTGCCCTACGACACCCGCGCCGCCATCGAGGCCTCCGGCCGCCGCCCGCCGGTAGTGGTGTGGGTGGACGACCCGGTCGACAATTTCTTCCTGCAGGTGCAGGGCTCGGGCCGCGTGCTGCTGACCGACGGCCCCGACAGCGGCAAGACCATCCGCGTGGCCTACGCCGACCACAACGGCCAGCCCTACGTATCCATCGGCCGCTGGCTGGCCGAGCGCGGCGAACTGTCCGCCGACCAGGCCTCGATGCAGAACATCCGCGCCTGGGCCCGGCGCAATCCCAAGCGCGTGCCCGAAATGCTCAATGCCAACCCGGCCGTGGTGTTCTTCCGCGAAGAGCCGGTGATCGACCCCGAACTCGGGCCCAAGGGCGCCTATGGCGTCAACCTGGCGCCGAAACGCGCCATCGCGGTGGACGCCGGTTTCGTGCCGCTGGGCACGCCGGTGTTCCTGGCCACCACCTTCCCGGCTTCCGACCGGCCGCTGCAGCGCCTGGTGTTCGCGCAGGACACCGGCACCGCCATCCGCGGCGCGGCGCGCGCCGACTTCTACTGGGGCTTCGGCGATGAGGCCGGCCAGCAGGCCGGACGCATGAAGCAACGCGGCCAGATGTGGCTGCTGTGGCCGAAACAGGCCGGGGAGCCGAGCGCAAGATGACACACCAGATCGTGGTTTGCGGGGCCGGCATCGTCGGCCTGTCCTCGGCCCTGGCGCTGGCCCGCCGCGGCCAGCGCGTGGCCCTGCTGGCGCCGCGCGTGACCGTGCCGCCGGCCGATCCCAACCATTACCATGCGCGCGTCTACGCCATTTCGCCCGCCAGCCAGCGTTTCCTGGCCGAGCTGGGCGTGTGGGAGGCGATGCCGTCGGCCCGCCTGACGCCGGTGCAGGCCATGGAGATCCATGGCGACGCCGACGGCCTGGTGCACCTGAACGCCTGGCAGGCGGCGCTGCCGCAATTGGCCTGGATCGTCGAATCCGGCGAAATCGAGCGGGTGCTGATCCAGGCGGTGCGCATGTTCGGCATCCCCTGGCTGGAAGACCGCTGCACCGGCTACCAGGCCGGCACGGTGGAAACCGAGAGCGGCGCGCGCATCCAGGCCGAATTGTTCGTCGGCGCCGATGGCGCGGCCTCGCCGCTGCGCACCGCCGCCGGCCTCAAGCACGATGCGGTCTCCTACAACGACACCGGGCTGGTGGTGAACCTGGACGCCGAGCGCGCCCACCAGGGCACCGCCTTCCAGTGGTTCCGCGACGACGGCGTGCTGGCGCTGCTGCCGCTGCCGGATACGGCCGACGGTCCGCAGGTGTCGATGGTCTGGTCGATGCGCGACGCGCAGGCGCGGGAATTGCTGGCCTTGCCCCCCGACGCGCAGGCGCCCCGGCTGGAGTCGCTGCTGGAGCACGCGGCGCAGGGCCGGTTGGGCCGCCTGAAGGTGCGCAGCAAGCTGCATGGCTTCCCGCTGACGCTGGAACGCGCGCAGATGGTGGCGCCTGGCATCGCGCTGGCCGGCGACGCCGCCCACCGCCTGCATCCGCTGGCGGGGCAGGGGCTGAACCTGGGCCTGGGCGACGTCGAGGCGCTGGCGCGCACCGTGGCCGGGCGCGAGTCCTACCGCCAGGCCGGCGACCTGCGGGTGCTGCACCGCTACCAGCGCGCCCGCGCCGAGCCGGTGCTGGCCCTGCGGCTGGCCACCGACGGCCTGCACAAGCTGTTCGGCTCGCGCGCCACGCCGCTGGCCTGGCTGCGCAACGCCGGCATGCATTGGGTCGAGCGCGCGCCGTTGATCAAGCGGCGCCTGATCGCCGGGGCGTCGACCAACTGAGCATCAGCCGCCGGCGTGGAACCCGGCGGCGGCCGGCAGGTCTGATTCCGGCTCCCCCGGGCGCGCATTCCCGCGGCGCGGGGAATGCATCGGTTACGCTTTCGGCCGTAGACCGCGATATGTCACGATCCAAACAGGAGTCCGCATGAATTTCCGTTTCCCCGCCGTATTGGCCGCCAGTTGCATGGCCGCGGGTCTGGGCCTGTCCGGCGCCCTGGCGCACGCCGCCGGCGACAAATCCGTCTCCACCACTGCGGTCGGCCAGACGGACAAGGGCAGCAAGCGCTATGCCACCACCCAGGTGGCGCCGGCGGACCCGGTGGCGGACGCGGTCAAGGACCGTTTCCGGCAGCGCTTCACCGGCATGGACGTGACCGCGGTGCGCCGCACGCCCTATGGGCTGTTCGAGGTGCAGGTGGGCATGGACCTGATCTACACCGATGAAAAAGTGACCTGGGTCATGGAAGGGCCGCTGATCGACGCCATGACGCGCCGCGACGTCACGCGCGAGTCGCAGGAAAAGCTCGGTTCGATCCCGTTCGATCAGCTGCCGCTGGACCTGGCCCTCAAGCAGGTCAAGGGCGACGGTTCGCGCAAGGTCGCGATTTTCGAAGATCCCAACTGCGGCTACTGCAAGCAGCTGCGCAAGACGCTGGAAGACGTTGACAACATCACCGTCTACACCTTCCTCTATCCAATCCTGTCGCCGGACTCCAATACCAAGGTGCGCGATGTCTGGTGCGCCTCGGACCCGGGCCAGGCCTGGGATGACTGGATGCTGCGCGGCAAGAAGCCGGCCGCCGCCGATTGCAGCGTGCCCGAGGACAAGCTGCTGGCGCTGGGCAAGCAACTGATGGTGCGCGGCACCCCGACCCTGTTTTTTGCCGACGGCTCGCGCATCAGCGGCGCACTGCCGCTGGACCAGCTCAAGGCACGATTGAACTGACCGGCGCGGGTCGCGTCGGCCGGGCGGCTGGCGCGGCAAGCGCCACGCCACCCGGAGACAGACTTGAAAATCGCAATACTCGACGATTACCACGACGTCGCCAAGCGCTACGCGGATTGGGAATCCCTCGGCGGCGATGCCGAAGTGCGGATCTTCAACAACTTCATCCCCGATGACCAGGTCGACGCGACGCTCGAACCCTTCGACGTGATCGTGGCCATGCGCGAACGCACGCCGTTCCCCGCCGGCCGCATCCGCGCGCTGCCGAACCTGCGCCTGCTGGTCACCACCGGCATGCGCAACAACGCCATCGACCTGCCGGCCTGTGCCGCGCAGGGCATCGTGGTCAGCGGCGCGCCGGGCAGCGCTGACGCCAGCACCGCCACCGCCGAACTGGCCTGGGCCCATATCCTGGGCCTGTTCAAGCACTTGCCCGCCGAAGACGCGGCAATGCGCCGCGGCATGTGGCAGACCGGCATGCCCGAACCCCTGGCCGGCAAGCGGCTCGGCGTGCTGGGGCTGGGCAAGCTGGGCGCCGCGGTGGCCAGGGTCGGGCTGGCCTTCGGCATGGACGTGGTGGCCTGGAGCCCCAACCTGACCGACGAGCGCGCCCGCGAGGCCGGCGTCACGCGGGTCGACAAGCACGAACTGTTCTCGACCTCCGACGTGGTCAGCCTGCATCTGATCCTGTCCGAGCGCAGCCGCCATATCGTCGATGCCGCCGCGTTGGCCGCGATGAAGCCGACCGCCTACCTGGTGAACACCTCGCGCGCCGGACTGGTGGACCAGGAGGCGTTGATGGACGCGCTGGTGAAGTTCCGCATCGCCGGCGCCGGCCTGGACGTGTATCCGGAAGAGCCGCTATCGCCAACCGACAGCGTGCGCGACCTGGACAATGTCATCCTGACGCCACACCTGGGCTATGTCAGCCGCGAGAACTTCGAGGCCTTCTACCGCAACGCGTTGGAGGCCGTGAAGGCCTGGCGTGACGGTCAGCCGGTGCGGGTGTTGAACGCCTGAGCCGGCTCGACGAAAAGGCCCCGAAAATCCACCGGCGGGTGGGTCTTCGGGGCCTTTTGCCGTGCGCGTTCGGCGCGCGCGGGGCGGCGTTCAGCCGCGGGTGAAGATGACTTTCTTTTCGACGATGCCGGCCGCATCCGGCGTGGCGGGCGTATCGCCACAGGCCTCGTCGGTTGCCGCCGACGGATCGACCGCGTCGAATGCCGTGTCGCCATTGGCATCCGGCACCCCGGTCGGCTTGAGGCCGACGAAATCGAACAGGTCGCGGTCCATCAGGTGCGACGGCACTACCCGCGAGAGCGCGTTGAAGACGTTCCATGAACGGCCCGGATGTTGCCGGTCCCATTCCTTGATCATGCGGCCGACTTCCTTGCGCTTCAGGTTTTCCTGGGAGCCGCACAGGTTGCAGGGGATGATCGGGAACTGCTTGAGTTCGGCGTAGGCGATCAGGTCGGTTTCCGGCACGTAGGCCAGCGGCCGGATGACGGTGTGGCGGCCGTCATCGGACACCAGCTTGGGCGGCATGCCCTTGGCCTTGCCGCCGTAGAACAGGTTCAGGAAGAAGGTGCCCAGGATGTCGTCGCGGTGATGGCCGAGCGCGATCTTGGTGGCGCCCAGCTCCGAGGCCACGCGGTAAAGGATGCCGCGGCGCAGGCGCGAACAGAGCGAGCACATCGTCTTGCCCTCTTCGAGCACGCGCGTGACGATGGAGTAGGTGTCCTGGGTCTCGATGTGGAACTTCACGCCCAGCTCGGTGAGGTAGCGCGGCAGGATGTCGGCGGGAAAGCCGGGCTGCTTCTGGTCGAGGTTGACCGCGATCAGCTCGAACGGGAACGGCGCGCGCTTTTGCAGCTGGAGCAGGATGTCCAGCATGGCGTAGGAGTCCTTGCCGCCCGACAGGCACACCATCACGCGGTCGCCCGACTCGATCATGTTGTAGTCGGAAATGGCGCGCGTGGTTTCGCGCGCCAGCCGCTTGGTCAGCTTGTTGCCTTCGTGGCGGGCCTTCTTGTCGTCGGGGCCGGCCACGGCGGCGGGGCCAGCCGGCGCCGCCGCATCGGTGTTTTCCGCCACGGCGCGGATGTCAGGGGAGGCGATATCGTTCATGGTCAACGCGAGATCTGGATTTCCACGCCCACCGCCGCACAGTCGGAAAAGGCCATGGGCTTGCTGATGCGCAGGCGCAGCGAGCGGATTTCATGGAAGTCGGCCAACAGGCGCGCGGCGACTTGTTCCACCAGGGTTTCGATCAGGTTCACGTGCGCCTGGGTGCATTCCTCAACGATGGCCTCGCGCAGGCGGCGGTAGTCCAGCACGCTGTGGATGTCGTGGTCATCGACCGAGCGCTGGATGTCGACGTCGAATTCGGCATCGACGTGCAGCGGCTGGGTCGCGCGGCGTTCGTGTTCGAGGATGCCGATGCGGGCGTCGAGCGCGAGCCCGGAAAGGATGATGCGGCGAGTGGGCATGATGAAAACCTGGGTGGAATCCCGGAATTGTAAGGCGGCGGCGGACCGGGCCGGGTCCGCTGGCTACAATCCGGCCATGGCCGGGCGCCCGCGCGGGGGCGGCGACGGCGAACAAGGGATGAAATGCAACAGATGCACGATGCGGTCATTGTAGGGGGCGGCCCGGCCGGCGCCTCCTGCGCCCTCTGGCTGGCCCGGCTCGGCCTGGCGCCGCTGCTGGTCGAGGCCGGCGGCCGCCTGGGCGGCCTGAGCGCGGGCAACCCATTCGTCGACGACTGGATCGCGGTGCTGCCCGGCATGACCGGCGAACAGGTGGCCGCCAACATCGACACCAGCGTGCGCGCCGCGGGCGTGCCGCTGCGCCTGGACACCCGGGTGACGGCCGTGCGGCCGTGCAAGGGCGGCATCGAGGCAACGCTTTCCGGCACCAATGGGGACGTATCGCAGGTGCGCGGCCGCACCCTGGTGATCGCCTCGGGCGTGCGTGCCAAGGGCTTTCCGGAACATCCGCCCGGCTCCAGCTGGCCCGGCGTGCTGATCGGGCCGGGTTCGCCCATCGTGGCGCAGGACTACTCCGGCCTGTCGGTGGCGGTGCTGGGCGGCGGCGACAACGCTTTCGAGAACTACGTCTACGTGCGCAACCGCGGCGCCCGCGCGGTGCACCTGTACGCCCGCAGCGTGCGGGCGCAGCAGCAATGGGTGCTGCGCGCCGGCAAGGAAGGCGTGCGCATCGGCCCGTATCAGGTCGACCCGGCCACGCGCAGCGTCGACGGCCAGCGCTATGACCTGATCCTGGTGTTCTACGGCTGGGAGCCGCAGGCGGCGTTTGCCGACGGCCTGCAGCTGGCGCGCGACGAGCGTGGCTACATCCGCACCGATTTCGCCACCGCCGAGACCAGCGTGCCGGACATCTACGCCATCGGCGAGGTGGCCCACCGCATGCGTCCCTGCGTGGTCACGTCGATGGCGGACGGCGTGGTGGCCGCCAAGGCGATCCAGCGGCGCTGGGAACGAGCCGGGGAGTAGCGCCGGGCGCGCCGCCACGATGCGCCGCCGGCTGCGCACGCGTCCGGATTGAGTTCCGCCAGCGCACGGGTAATAATAATTATTCTCAAATAAGCCTGTCCGGTCCTCCCGGATCGTTTCCCATGTTCCATTCCCGCGCCAGCCGCGCTACGGCCGCCGCCGACTATCACCGCATCGACGCGGCCTTCGATCTCGCCAACGGCCGCGGCCTGCGCGCCGGCGTGTTCCGCCGTGGCCGCACCGAATGGCGCGAAGAAGCCCTGTATCTCGGCCTGAAGGTCATCCTGCTCGACGGGCGCGTCAGCAGCCGGGTCGAGGACCGCCAGTCGCTGGCCCTGCGCGGCCCAGTGCTGTGCCTGGCCTGGGCGCCGGGGCAGGCGCGCGGCGCCGACGCGTTCGAGGCCGGCGTCGACCAGCAATTTACGCTGGCGACGTTGCCGGCGGGGCAACTGCGCGACGAACTGGGCATCGACCCTGATTTCCTGCGGGGCCTGGATCCCGCGGCGGGCGCCGACGGCCCCGTCTTCTGGCACGGCGCGGCGGGCCGCGAGGCGCGGCGCGTCGCGGCCCAGGTGCGGGTCTGCCCCTACGAGGGCGCGGCGCGCGCGCTGTATCTGGCGGCCAAGAGCCTGGAATTGGCGGCGGTGGCCCTGGCCCAGGCCGGGCAGGCGTTGTCCGCTGGCGGCGCCGCGTCGCCCGTGGCCGCAGCCCGCGAACTGGATGCGGCGCACGAGGCGCACCGCCGCCTGGCCGCCGATCTGCGCGAGGCGCCATCGCCCGCGGCGCTGGCGCGCGAACTCGGGCTCAACGCGCGTCAGCTGGACCTGGCGTTCAAGCGCGCCTTCGGCGTCAGCATGGCGCGCCATCTGCAGGAAACGCGCCTGACGCGCGGCCGCGAGCTGATCCTGAACGGCGGCCTGAGCGTGTCCGAAGCGGCTTGGCACGTGGGCTACGCGCCCGCGCATTTCTCGGTGGCCTTCCGGCGCCGTTTCGGCGCCGTGCCCAGCAGCCTGCGCTGAGCGCGCCGGGGCCGTCGGGTGCGACAAGCACGGGCTTCAGCGCGCCAGTAGGAACCCCAGCACCGCTTCGCGGAATTCATCCGGTTGTTCGATGTTGGACAGGTGCACCGCCTCCAGCAGGCGCCATTGCGCGCCGGGCACGGTCGCGGCGATCTGCTCGCCATGGCTGGCGGCGGTGACGGTGTCGTCACGGCCCGCGATCACCAGCGTCGGCCGCGGGATCAGCGCGATGGTGCGGCGCAGGTCGGCATCGCGCACCGCCGCGAACGCGCCCGCCAGGCCGTGCCGGTCGGTGTTGAGCAGCATGTCGCGGAACGTGTCGATGACCGGTCCGCCGGCCTGCAGCATCGCGGCCGGGAACCAGTTCGCCAGGAAGGTCTCGGCGGACTCCTTCATGTCCGGCGCCTGCAGCGTGGCGGCGATGCGCTCGTCCCATTGCGGCGCGGGCCCGAGATAGGGCGAGGTGTTGGCCAGGATCAGGCGGTCGATGCGGTCCGGCGCATGCACGCCCAGCCATTGGCCGATGATGCCGCCCAGCGACAGGCCGAGGAAGTGGGCGCGTTCCACGCCCAGCGCATCGAACAGCTCCAGCACGTCGCGGCCGAGCCGGTCCAGCGAATAGGGGCCGGCCGGCACGCTGGAATCGCCATGGCCGCGGGTGTCGAAGCGCAGCACGCAGAAGTGCCGCGCCAGCGCCGGCACCAGGTCGTCCCACATGCGCAGCGTGGTGCCGATGGAGTTGGACAGGGCCAGCACCGGCAGGCCGGCGTCGCCGTCCCAGCGGTAAGCGATGCGGGCGCCGTCGCCCGTGGTGATGAAAGTCGTGTCGGTAGTCATGATGAGCGTCCTGTCTTGTATGAGGGAGGTGCGGGGCTCGGGGCGATGTCGCGCTCATCTGCCGGGCCGGGCAACGGTGTCGACCGTGAGACGGATCGTAGTTGCGGCCCATCCTGAAAGAAATTACAAAGATCGCACAGTCACTGTAGGAAAACCTGACATGAGAGAATTCACGCTGCACGACCTGCAGTGCTTCGACGCGGTGGTGCGGGCCGGCGGCTTCCAGGCCGCGGCCGAGACGCTACATCGCTCGCACCCCGCGGTGTTCGCGGCCGTGGCCAAGCTGGAACGGCAACTGGATCTGGCGCTGCTGGACCGCAGCGGCTACCGTGTGCGGCCCACCGCCGCCGGGCAGTCGTTCCATGCGCGCGCCCAGGCGCTGCTGCGCGAACTGGCGGGCCTGCGGGCCCATGCCGAGCAACTGGCGATGGGCCAGGAAAGCGAATTGAACGTGGTGCTCGGCGACTTCTGCCCGCGCCCGCTGCTGCTGAGGCTGCTGGGCCAGTTTTTCGCGCAGTGGCCGGCCACGCGCCTGAACCTGCACTTCGAGGCCGTGACCGGGCCGTGGGAACGGTTGATGGATGGCGATGCCGACCTGATCCTGCATCGCGTGGAACCGGGCGATGCGCGCGTCGAATGGCTGGAACTGGGCAGCGTGCCGTTCGTGCCGGTGGCCGCGCCGGGCTATCTGGCGCCGTCGCCGCGCGCCCTGCGGCCCGAGCTCCTGCACGACTACACCCAGTGCGTCATGCGCGACACCGCCCGCCACACGCCGGCGCGCGACTACTTCATGGTCGAGGGGGCGCGCCAGTGCACCGTGGCCGACCAGCTGATGAAGAAGGAGATCATCCTGCTGGGCCTGGGCTGGGGCCACATGCCGCGCTTCCTGGTCGAAGAGGAATTGCGCGACGGCCGCCTGCTGTCGCTGGCCAACCGCCACCTGCCGGGCAGCACCGAGACGCTGGCCGCCGCGCGGCGCGCCGACCGGCCGCAGGGGCCGGTCATAGCGCGCCTGTGGGACGCCCTGCGCGCCCACGCGCCGGCCATCCGCCAGGCGGTGTCGCCGTTGAAAAAACGAAAGCCTTAATCCGGAATTCGAAAGCCTTTTGCATTGCCCGCCGCGGCGCCGTTGAAGATGATTATCAATCTTGTTGAACGGGCTGGAAGCGGAGGAAATGGTGGGTATCGAGACACGTGGGATTCGCGCGAAACGGGGGCGTCCGGCGCGCGGGTGGGCCGCTTCCCACAACGGCGCCGCATGGCTGCGGCGCGGCGCCATGATGATGGGCCTGGCGGCGGGCGCGCACGCCGGTGCGCAAACGGCTGGGCCGGCCGATACGGCCACGCTGGCGCCGGTGACGGTGCGGGGCGAGCAGGTCGGCGTCACCGAAGGCAGCGCGTCCTACACCGCGCCCAGCGTCACCATCGGCGGCAAGCTGCCGTTGTCGCTGCGCGAGATTCCGCAATCGGTGTCGGTCATCACGCGCCAGCGCATCGAGGACCAGAACCTGGCGTCGCTGGAGGACGCCATGGCGCAGACGCCGGGCATCACCATCGACCTGATGGGCTCCGCCGCGGTGCCGCAGTTCTATTCGCGTGGCTTCCAGATCGAGTACTTCCAGTACGACGGCGTGCCGATGCAGACCGGCGGTGCGTCATGGGCGCAGCCCGATCTGTTCATGTTCGACCACGTCGAGCTGTTGCGCGGCGCGGCCGGCCTGTTCAACGGCGCCGGCCAGCCGGGCGGCGTCATCAACCTGGTGCGCAAGCGTCCCACGCGCGAGCTGCAATTCAGCGGCTCGGCCAGCGGCGGGTCGTGGGACAACTATCGCGGCGAACTCGACCTGTCGACGCCGCTGAACGCATCAGGTTCGGTGCGCGGCCGCATCGCCACCGCGCAGGAAGACCGCAAGTACTTCTACGACGTGGCCAATTCGCGCAAGCAGGCCTACTACGGCATCGTCGAGGCCGACCTGGGCGAGCGCACGCTGCTGACCGTGGGCGGCAGCTACCAGAAGCGCGACTGGTTGCCCTACATGATGCAGCTGCCACGTTACAAGGATGGCGGCGATCTCGGCCTGACGCGCGGCACCTACCTGGGCGCCGACTGGAACCGCTGGGACTTCGAGAACACGCAGGTGTTCGCCGAGCTGGCGCACCAGTTCTCGTCGGACTGGAGCGTCAAGCTCAACGTCAACCAGGCCGAGGAAACCAGCAAGCTCAAGTACGCCTACGTGCGCGGCGCCGTCGACCGCCAGACCGGCCTGGGGCCGCGACTGTACGGCGGCGGCAACCAGTATCGCAATGAACAGCTGGGCGTGGACCTGATGGTGACCGGCGCGTTCGAGGCGCTGGGACGCCGCCACGAACTGGTATTTGGCGGCAACTGGTACGACCGCAGCGCGCGTACCTACAACGCCTATTCGCTGCCGGGCTTCGCGGCGCGGCCGGTGGACGTCTTCCATTACGACGTGCACGACTATCCGGAGCCGGCCGATCCGCAATGGGGCAGCAAGAGCGATGTCAAGACGCGCCAGTCGGGCATCTACGCGATGGCGCGCCTGAAGGTGGCCGACCCGCTGACGCTGGTGCTGGGGTCGCGCATGAGCTGGTGGCGCACGCAGAGCACCAATCTGATCAGCGGCCGCGGCGATCCGGCCATCAGCGAACATGGCCGCATGACGCCGTACGCCGGGCTGGTGTACGACATCGACAGCCACTGGACCGCCTACGCCAGCTACGCCGACATCTTCCGCGTGCAGAGCGACCTGCGCTCGGCCAGCGGCGGATCGCTGCCGCCGGTGGTGGGGTCCAACTACGAAACGGGCCTGAAAAGCGAATGGCTGGACGGCAGGCTGAATACCTCGTTCGCGTTGTTCCGCATCACCGAACGCAACCGCGCGCAGCGTGACCCGAACTACCCCGAGGTCGGCGATTGCTGCTACGAGGCCAGCGGCCAGGTGCGCAGCCAGGGCTTCGAGACCGAGGTGTCGGGGCGGCTCGCGCCGGGCTGGGAAGTAGCGGGCGGCTACACCTTCAACACCACGCGTTACCTGAAGGACAACAACCACGGCGGCGCGGTCTTCCGCACCTTCACGCCCCGGCACATCTTCCAGCTGTGGACCACCTACCAGCTTCCCGGCCAATGGAACCGCTGGAGCGTGGGCGGCGGCGTCAACGTCAAGAGCGGCATCTACACCGAAAGCGCGGCCCAGGGGCCGGTCAGCGGCAGCGCCGTGCGCGTGTCGCAAGGCGGCTACGCGATCTGGAACGCGCGCGTCGGCTACCGCGTCAACGAGCACGTCTCACTGGGGCTGAACGTCAACAACCTGTTCGACAAGGTCTATTACCAGCGCCTGGGCAACGCCGACATGGGCAACGCCTATGGCGAGCCGCGCAGTTTCATGCTGAGCATGCGCGTCAAGTACTGACGCCGGCCTGGAACGCATCAACCGAGTGCCCTCGGGGCACGCATCACAAGGAGAACACCATGCACGCCTTCCTGTCGCAGCCATTGCGCGCCGCCGTCCTGGGGCTGGCGCTGTGCGCGGGCGCCATGGCGCAGTCCGCCGCGCCCGTCACTCCGGCGTCGGCGCCGGCCGCGTCCGCCTGGGCCGCCGGCGAGTACCGCTGGCACATCGACGATCGCAACGGTGAGCCGCCCTACACCTTGCGGCTGTACGTGCAGCCGCTGCCATCGGGCGATTACGTCCTGACCGGCAGCCTGCTGCTGGACGATGCCGAACTCGGCGCCCACGGTTCGGCGCGGTTGCGCGATGGCCAGCTGGTGCTGGACCTGACCGCCAGCGGCGGCGTGCTGCAGGCGCCGATGGACGAGGGCAAGCGCCGCCTCTATCCCAAGGGCAAGGCGCCCGCGCGCGTGGACTCGGCGGGCTTTGCCACAATGCGCGCGCTGCTCGATCCGCAATCGCTCGAAGGCGTGGTGCAGCGCTACCAGACCAACGTCGTCACGGGGCACCACGTGCAGGGGCCGATGTATGCCAACAGCGTGATCCGCCGCATGCCGTAGTGCGGCCGTGCCGCTCAGTATTTGCCCGTCAGCAGTTCGCCGGCGTCGGGCACGCGCGTTTCCAGGTCCAGCACCTTGAGCATGCGATAGACCGTGGCCGCGGCGGCGGTCACCACCGGCAGGCCCAAGCGGTCCTGCACCGGCTGGATCGACGCCAGCGATGGCATCTGCACGCAGGCCGACAGCACCACGGCATCAACGCCGCGCGTATCCAGGCGCTCGACGTGGCTGGCCGGCGCCATCGGGTCCTGCGCGCCTACCTTCAGGTTGTCGGCGATCTCCAGCGACAGGCTGTCGTGCACTTCGATGCCTTCGTGTTCGATGTAGTCCACCACCAGTTTGGTCAGCGGTTTCATGTAGGGCGTCAGGATCGCGACCTTGCGCGCGCCGATGGCGTGCAGGCCTTCGACCAGCGCGCCGGCGCTGGAGACGATGGGCGCAGGGGCGCCGTTGGCCACAGTGGCCTGGTGCAGCCGTTCCTGCGAGGCGCGATGGTAGCCCAGGCCTTGCGCCATGATGGCCACCAGGCAGGCATAGCCCAGCACGTCGACGCGGGCGTCCGACAGTTCCTGCGCACAGCGGTCGGATTCGCGGTCCATTGAAGCCAGCTCCGCCGCCGTCACCTGCTTCATGCGCATGCGGCTGGAGTGGAAGGTGAAGCGTTCGGGCGCGATGGTCTCGCGCCGGCGCAGCATGGCGGGGATCTCCGTTTCCATGGTGGTGTTGGAACTGGGAACGATCTGGCCGATGCGCAGGACGCGGGGCGACTGGGTCATGGCGTGTCTCCGGTGGGCATTGTCTGCGCCCAAGGTGGCGCGCAAGCAATTCTGCTCGCCGCGAACGATAGTTTCCAATATAGTTTTTGTCTGGTTTCATATCTTTCGCAAATCATTGGCCGCCATGGAAATCCGCCAACTCCGTTATTTCGCCGTGCTGGCCGAAGAACTCAACTTCACCCGCGCGGCCGCCCGGCTGCATATTTCGCAGCCGCCGCTGAGCCTGCAGATCGCCCAGCTCGAACGCGAACTGGAGGTCAGGCTGTTCGACCGCACCAACCGCCGGGTGGCGCTGACCGCGGCCGGCGCGGCCTTCCTGAACGACGTGCGCGCCACGCTCGCCGGTCTCAAGGACGCCACGGTGCGGGCGCGCGCGGTGGACCAGGGCAGGGCGGGGCGGGTCGAGATCGGCCTGTCCGGCTCGCATTTCTTGGGGCCGGTGCCGGCGCTGATCGCGCGCCATGCCGCCAGCCATCCGCAGGTCTCGGTGCTGCTCAACGAAATGAACCCGGCGGCGCAATTGGAAGCGCTGCGCGGCCATCGCATCGACGTCAGCATCTCGCGCACGGCGGTCGATGACGACGAACTGCAATCGCTGGCGCTATGGCCCGATCCGGTGGTGGCGGCGCTGCCCGCCGGCCACCGCCTGGCCGGCCGCAAGCGGCTGGCGTTGTCCGATCTGGCGCGGGACGCGTTCGTGATGCTGCGCACCGACACCTCGGCCTTTGCCCGCGAGCTGGCCGACACCTGCGCCCGCGCCGGTCTGGCGCAGGCGGTGGCGCAGCGCGTGGCGGAAGTGCCGGCGCAGTTGGCGCTGGTGGCGGCCGGACTGGGCGTGGCGCTGGTGCCGCGGTCGACCTGCGGCCACTTCGGCGCGCGGATCGCGGTGTGCGCGCTGCCGGCCACGGTCGGCAGCGGCATGGTCTACGCCGTCACGCGGCGCGACGACGGCAACCGCGCGCTGCAGGCTTTCCTGCGCACGGCGGCGCAGATGGCGGCGCGCCCGGCGCGCTGACCGCGGCGGCGCTCTTTTGCGCAGGCGAAGCCGCTCCTCCAGATTCCGGAATAGGCATTCGGCGGCATCGCGGCCACACTCTCCCGCACAAGCTGATCCGCGCAATGATCACGCAGGGAGACAAGCATGCCGCATCCGCAACGCTGCGCCGACATCAGCGCGCGCTTTCGCGCCATGGGCGGGCAGGCCGGTGGCAACGCGCCGGCCGAGTACATCGCCTTCATCGGCCAGGAACGCGCCCGCTGGACGCGGACCGTGGACACCGCCGGCCTTGCCCAGGAGCGCTAAGTGATCGACAAGATTCAGGCTCGCATGATCGACGCCGTGGCCATCATCCCCGACGGCGCCAGCGTGCTGGTGGGGGGCTTTGGCGAAGCCGGCGTGCCGTACGAGTTATTGCACTGCCTGGCCGAGCTGGGCCGGCGCGACCTGACCGTTATCGCCAACAACGCCGGCACCTACGACCGCGGCATCGCCGCGCTGCTCGATCGGCGGCAGGTGCGCAAGATCATCTGCTCACATCCGCGCCCGCCCAATTCCGAGGCCTTCGCCCGCGCCTATCGCGCCGGCGAAGTGGAGCTGGAATGCGTGCCGCAAGGCACCCTGGCCGAGCGCCTGCGCGCGGCCGGCGCCGGCCTGGGGCCGTTCTACACGCCCACCGGCTACGGCACCGAGCTGGCGCAAGGCCGCCGCCAGGAGGTGATCGACGGCGTCGGCTACGTGCTCGAACAGCCGCTGCGCGGCGATTACGCGCTGATCCGCGCGCACCAGGGCGACCGCTGGGGCAACCTGATGTACCGCCACGCCGCGCGTAATTTCAATCCGGTGATGTGCATGGCCGCCGGCCATGCCATCGCCCAGGTCGACGAGGTCGTGCCGCTGGGCGCCTTCGCGCCCGAGCAGGTCATGACGCCCGGCCTGTTCGTCAAAACCGTGGTGCGCGTGGAGACCTGAGATGCCGACGATCACCCCCCTGACCCGCCAGCAGGTCGCGCAATTGCTGGCCGGCGACATTCCGGATGGCTCGGTCGTCAATCTCGGCATCGGTATGCCGACCCTGGTCGGCGACTACCTGCCATCCGACAAGGACATCCTGCTGCACAGCGAGAACGGCATCACTGGCATGGGGCCGGCGGCCGCGGGCGAGGCCATCGATCCCGACCTCATCAACGCCAGCCGCCAGCCTGTCACCCTGTTGCCGGGCGCCTCCATTACCGAGCACACCGTGTCGTTCGCCATGATGCGCGGCGGCCACCTCGACTATGCCGTGCTGGGCGCTTTCCAGGTGTCGGAACGCGGCGATCTGGCCAACTGGAAAACCGACGCCGCCGACGCCATTCCCGCCGTGGGCGGTGCGATGGACCTGGCCGTCGGCGCCCGCCAGGTGCTGGCCATGATGGAACACCGTGGCCGCGACGGCGCGCCCAAGATCCTGCGCCAGTGCCGCTATCCGCTCACCGGCGCCGGCGTCGTCACGCGCATCTACAGCGGCCTGGCCGTGATCGACGTCACGCCCGCCGGCCTGCGCGTGTACGCCATTTTGCAAGGCGTCAGCGCCGGGGACCTGCAGGCCGCCACCGAAGCGCCCTTGGGGTTCGACGCCACGCCGCGCCGCATCACGCTGGACGCCGCCGGCGTGCCGCGTTACGCCTGAACTTTCCGGAGCCGCTCATGCACCGTTCATGCTTTGCCGCGCTAGCCCTCGCTGCCGGACTGCTCCAGTCCGCGCCGGCGCCGGCCGCCGACGGCTACCCCGACAAACCCATCACGCTGCTGATCCCGTACCCGCCTGGCGGCAGCGCCGACATGCTGGCGCGTCCGCTGGGCGCGGCCCTGCAGAAGAAGTGGAACCAGCCCGTGGTGCTGGAGTACAAGCCGGGCGCCGGCGGCGCCATCGCTTCCGCCCAACTGGCCCGCGCCAGGCCCGACGGCTATACCCTGCTGATGGTGCTGGCTGCCCACGCCATCAACCCCAGCCTCTACCCCTCGCTGCCCTACGACACGCGCCGCGACTTCGCGCCGGTCTCGCTGGTCGCGACCTTGCCCATGCTGGTGGCGGCTCCGCCCTCCACGCCGGCCGACACCATCCCGCAGCTCATCGCCTACGCCAGGGCGCATCCCGGCAAGCTCAGCTTCGCCTCCGCCGGCAACGGCAACACCAGCCACCTGGCCGCCGAAATGTTCAAGCACCAGACCGGCACCGATATGCTGCATGTCCCCTACAAGGGCAGCGGCCCCGCCGTCGTCGCCCTGCTCGGGGGCGAAGTCTCGCTGATGTTCGACAGCATCTCCACCTCGCTGCCGCAAGTCCAGGCCGGCAAACTCAAGGCCCTGGCCGTCACCGGCGAACATCGCTCGCCGCTGCTGCCCGATGTGCCGACCGTCGCCGAAACCGTTCCCGGTTTCGTCGTTAACGGCTGGTACGGCATCCTCGCTCCCGCCGCCACCCCGCCCGCCATCCTCGACACCCTCAGCAGGGCCATCGCCGCCGCGATCGACGCGCCCGACCTGAAGGCTCAACTGAATAGCTACGGCTACGAAACCGTAGGCTCCACCCCCGCCGCCTTTGCCGGCCACATCGACAGGGAACTGGACACCTGGAAACGAGCCGTCGAGGCCTCCGGCGCCAAGTTGAACTGACCCAGATACGAAGAGGGCCTTCAGAAGAAGGCCCCAGGAGACTCACCCAAACGACAACACGCAATCCAAGGCCTCGGGCTCGCCGAGCCGCACCTGGAACACCCTCAATTCATCGCGCCTGAACACATGCACGCTCACGCGGTCCCCCGCCCGATAGTGTCCCAGCAGCACCTCCAGGCCGGCGGCCCCGTCGACCTTCAGGCCATCGATCGCCACCAGCACATCGCCAGCCGACAACCCGCCCTTATGCGCGGCGCCACCTTCCAGCACCGTCGCCAGCGTCAGTGAATCCCCCTGCTTGCGGGTGCGCGCATCCAGGGCAGGAATGTTGGCCGAAGCCTTCCATTGCAGTTTCACCCCCTGCGGCGCCAGCAACGCCGCCAGCGGCACATCCGCCGTGCCGTAGGCATGCCGCGCGATGAAGCGCCGCGCATCCACCCCGGTGGCTTCCTGGATCAGCGCCGGCAGCCCATCCTCTGGCAGGCCCTGCGCCTTGCCGCGATAGAAATCGCGCCCGTAACGCTGCCACAGCAGGCGCATCACATCATCCAGCGAATGCGCGCCGCCTGATTCCTGGCGGATCAGCAGGTCCAGCCCCAGCGCCACCAGCGCGCCCTTGGTGTAATAGCTGACCAGCGCATTGGGGGAGTTCTCGTCCGGCTTGTAATAGCGGGTCCAGGCATCGAACGAACTTTCCGCCACCGACTGCTTGTGCCGCCCCGGCGTGCGCGCCACGCTGGTGATGGTCTTGGCCAGCAGGCGCAGGTAATCGTTCTGCGTGATGGCGTTGGAACGCAGCAGCAGCAGATCATCGTAGTAGGACGTGAAGCCCTCGAACACCCACAGCAGCCGCGTCAGGTCCGGCTGCGCCAGGTTGTACGGCACAAACGCCTGCGGCTTGATGCGCTTGACGTTCCAGGTGTGGAAATACTCGTGGCTGACCAGCCCCAGGAACCCGCGATAGCCTTCGCCCTGGCCCAGCTGGCCCAGCACTGGCAGGTCCTTGCGCGCCGTCATCAGCGCGGTGCTGGCGCGATGCTCCAGGCCACCGTAGCCGTCGCCGGTGACCATCGTCATGAAAACGTAGCGGTCGGCGCTGTCCAGGAACGGCGCGCGCTTGCTGCGCGGTTCGAAGAAGGCGATCTGGGTTTCGCAGATCTTGCGCACGTCGGCGGTGATGCGGGCCAGGTCCAGGTTGGGCGCGACGCCCGTGAACACCAGCTCGTGTTCGGCGCCATGCGCGGTGAAACGGGCCACCTGCGGCGTGCCCATTTCCACCGGATGGTCGATCAGCGCGTCGTAGTCCGGGGCCAGGTACAGGCCGAAGCCGTGCCGCCGTGCCGCGCCCCGGTGGCCGCGCGCCTCGGGCAGGCTGGTGTAGACCTTCCAGCCTTCGATGCCGCGCGGCGGCGCCAGGTCCACCAGGCAGGGCAGGTGATCCTGCCCATGCACTCGCAGGAACACGCTGGTGCCGTTGAAGAAACCGTGCGTTTCGTCCAGGTGCGCGCCGCGCACCGACAGGTCCCAGGCATAGACCGTGTACTCGATCCGCAGCGGGCCTGCGCAAGGCGCGGCCTGCCAGGTGTGGTTGTCTATTTTGTCGACAACCACGCGGCGGTTGCCCGAATGGGCCGTCAGCGACTCGATCTGGCGCGAGAAATCGCGGATCAGATAGCTGCCCGGAATCCAGGCCGGCAGCGACAGGCGCTGGCCGTCGGGCGAGGGCGACTGGATGGTTAGGGTTATCCGGTAGCGGTGCCCCGCGGGGTCGTGGGGCGCGAGGCGGTAAAGTATGGGGAAAGCATCGGTTTTTTCCATGCGTATATCTTATTTCATCCCATCCTCTGGAGACAGGTAATGAGCGAGTCGTTTGTGCTGGTCGAAACCCGCGGCCGCGTCGGTGTGCTGACGCTGAACCGCCCCAAGGCGCTCAACGCGCTCAACGATCAACTGATGAACGAACTCGGAGCGGCGCTGCTGGCTTTCGAGGCGGATGCGGACATCGGCGCCGTGGTCATCACCGGCAGTGAAAAGGCCTTTGCCGCGGGGGCCGACATCGGCGCCATGAAAGACTGGTCGTACATGGACGTGTACGGCAGCGAATACATCACGCGCAACTGGGAGACCCTCAAGCGCATCCGCAAGCCCGTGATCGCCGCGGTTGCCGGCTACGCGCTGGGCGGCGGCTGCGAGCTGGCCATGATGTGCGACATCATCATTGCCGCCGACACGGCCAAGTTCGGCCAGCCCGAGATCAAGCTGGGCGTCATTCCGGGCGCCGGCGGCACCCAGCGCCTGCCGCGCGCGGTGGGCAAGGCCAAGGCCATGGACATGGCCCTGACCGCCCGCATGATGGGCGCCGAGGAAGCCGAGCGCGCCGGCCTGGTGTCGCGCGTGGTGCCGGCCGACAAGCTGATGGACGAGGCCATGGAGGCGGCCACCGTGATCGCCTCGATGTCGCTGCCGTCGGTCATGATGGCCAAGGAATGCGTCAACCGCGCCTTCGAAGGGTCGCTCAACGAAGGCCTGCTGTTCGAGCGCCGCCTGTTCCATTCGCTGTTCGCCACCGAGGACCAGAAGGAAGGCATGGCCGCGTTCACCGAGAAGCGCAAGCCGGACTTCAAGCACCGTTGAGCCCTGTCGCGCCGCTTGCGGGTCCATACACGGTCCCCGCAAGCCGCGCGGCCGGTCCGATCACGCGCCCGCCCAGGGCGCGTTTTTCATGCGCGGGCGGTGGGAGCAGGCGTTGCGCCTTGAAACTTTTGAATAGCACATTGTTGCAGCGATCAGCCCTATCCTGAAAAGGCGTCACTCTGAAAACGAGCTGTCGCGCCAGAGGGGTTTGCCCGACCTGGTAAGCCCCATGCGCGGCGGCTTGTGTGCAAACAATAAGCAACAAGGAGCCTTGCATGCGTACTTTCCCCTTTCATCGCCGGTGGCCCGCCGCCGCGCTCGCGGGTGCCCTCAGTCTCTGCTTCGTGACCGCTACGCAAGCCCAATCGCCGCGGCCGACGCTGCGGCTGGTGTCCGAAACGCCGTACCCCGCGGCCGCCGCGCCCGCGCCGCAAATG
This sequence comes from Achromobacter pulmonis, assembly GCF_902859765.1. Classification (GTDB taxonomy): domain Bacteria; phylum Pseudomonadota; class Gammaproteobacteria; order Burkholderiales; family Burkholderiaceae_B; genus Achromobacter; species Achromobacter pulmonis. Next base: position 335,079 of record NZ_CADIJV010000003.1, on the reverse strand, counting down.
AGCGCGCAGGAACTGCGCGACATTGCCATCGACGCCTATGTCTACGCCTATCCCATGGTGTTGATGGAGCTGGCGCGCCGCAAGGCCACCGCGGTGCAGGCGCCGCTGGATGGCAAGGCGCCCGTCAACCAGTTCGGCCACAAGGCCGCGTTCCCCGATCCGCGCGCCGCCGACACGCCGTGGCCCAGCGCCGACGCGTTGTATTCCAGTCTCTGGTTCGACGTGTCGCGCGCGCCGCTGATCGTACGCCTGCCCGACAGCGGCAACCGCTACACCGTGCTGTCGGCGCTGGACATGTGGAGCGACGTGTTCGCCTCGCGCGGCACGCGCACCAACGGCCCCGGCGCCCAGTCGTTCGCCATCGTCGGCCCGAACTGGCAGGGCGCGCTGCCGCCGGGCATGGACGTGATCCATAGCCCCACCTCGACCGGCTGGCTGATCGGCTGGACGCAGACCGGCGGCCCGCAGGACTACGCCGCGGTCAACCAGATCCAGGCCAATATGTCGGCCAGCCCGATGGTGCCGCCGGTGGCGCCAGTGCCCGGGCGTCATCGTGGCGCCGGCAGCACCACGCCCTATCCGCAGACCGGCCCGGGCGTGGGCACGGCGCCGATCGGCAGCGACGTTCCCATGCCGATGCCCGTCAACGTGCCCGACGGCACGCCGGCCGAGCAGGCCGCGAGCATGGATGCCGCTTCGTTCTTCACGCTGTTCTTCGACGTCATGCGCAACAACCCGCCGCATGCCAACGACACACCGATGCTGGATCGCATGCGCCGCATCGGCCTGGACGGGCGCCAGCCGTTTTCGTACGGCCGCCTGAGTCCGGCCGTGCAGCAGGCGCTGGCCGACGCGCAGCCGCTGGCTGGCCGCCGCATCGCCGACGGCGTGTCGCGCCTGGCCACGCCCATCAATGGCTGGAACACCGTGCTCACCGGTATCGGCACCTATGGCACCGACTACACCCGCCGCGCCGCCATCGCCTACGCCGGCCTGGGCGCGCCGACGCCGGAGGACGTGCTCTATCCTGTCACCGCTGCCGACAGCAAGGGGCGGGCGCTGAATTCGGATGAAGACTACGTGCTGCATTTCGACAAGGGCCAGTTGCCGCCGGCCAATGCTTTCTGGTCGCTGCACGTCTACAACGCCAAGCATGGCTTTCCCGATAATCCCGCCAACCGCTACGTGCTGCGCAGCACCGACGGCCTGAAGTACAACGCCGACGGCTCGCTCGATCTCTATATCCAGCGCCGCGACCCGGGCGAGCGCAAGCGCGCCAACTGGCTCGCCACCCCGGCCGCCGACGGCCCGTTCCTGCTCAGCATGCGCCTGTACTGGCCGCAGGACGTGGCGCTCGACGGACTGTGGGCGCCGCCGCCCGTCAAGGAAGATTGAATCGGGATGGCCGGGAGTCTCGCCCGGCCAGCTTTGCCCCGGGGCCCCGCAAGGGGCTTTTTTTCGGCCTTTTCGGGCCATCGGTCGGCACACGCGCGGCGGTCCCGGGCTGGCCGCCGCGCCAATTCGCGTCCCCAATTTTCCGGCCGCGCCGCGCGCGTTGAGGGGCATGTTGCCGCCTTACAAACTGCCGAAAGTTCATTTGCTCGGGTAAAAAGAAACACGCTATACTCTGCGGGTTTGACGCTTGCGGGATAAGAACACGTGGCGGTAATTTCGCCTGAGTTCTGACAGGGGCAAGGCTTGCAGTATGGCTTTGAGCGGGGAAAGTTTGATGCAGCAGAACACAGTGCGGCACGAACCTGCGCGCCGGGGGGAGCAACCCTTCAGGGAAGATGATCCCGAAGGACATCACTCCAGGGGAAACATCCCCGGGGGAGACGCCTCCCATCAGTCGGCGCAACAGGGCGGGGCACGCCAGGTTCTGGCGGATCAGGATCCGGTGGACCGGGTACTGGTTCTCAGCGACGCGGATCGTGCGGCGCTGGATGCGCAAGCTGGCCGCGGTCTCTTGTTGGCACTGGCGGCGCAAGGCGCCATGGGGCTCGCAGCAGCAGTAATAGCGGGGGTTGTCGGAGGGGCGGCGGCAGGTTGGTCGGCGCTGGCGGGGGCAGGAGCGTATTTCATACCCAATGCGTTGTTCGCATTGCGCCTGGCTGTCAGTGTCCGGACCGGTAAGGCCAGTCCCTTTACCTTTCTCTCTGGTGAGTTGATCAAGTTGTTCGCAACGGCATTGCTGTTGTGGCTGCTTTCGCGTGTGGCGCAGGACAGCCTGGTCTGGCCTGCGGTGCTGCTGGGTCTGATACTCACCTTGAAGGGATATCTCCTGCTTTTGATGTTCCGCAAGTTGTCATAGCGCGCCGGGTAGGTGTACGGCAAACGGAATCGTGGAATCGTCCGGCTCGCAAGGGCTCGGGCATACAGCAAATAGGGTAGGATTCAAATGGCTGCTGCCAGCGACGTGTCGCCTCAGTCCGCTTATATTCAGCACCACCTGGTGCACCTGAACAATACGGGCGAAAAACAGACTGCAATTGCTCAGTTTGACATCATCAACTACGACTCGTTGTTCTGGTCCGGCCTGACGGGCCTGATCGTCATCTTCTTCCTGTGGCGCGCCGCCCGCCGCGCGACCGCCGGCGTCCCGGGCCGCTTCCAGGCTTTCGTGGAAATGATCGTCGACATGGTCGACGACCAGGCCAAGGGCATCGTCCACAATGCCAAGAGCCGTCTCTTCATTGCTCCGCTCGCGCTCACCGTGTTCCTCTGGATCATCCTGATGAACGCGCTGGACCTGCTGCCTGTCGACCTGCTGCCGTCGATCTGGCGCTGGACCGGCCTGGGCGCGCACCATGGCGACCCCCTCTATTACCACCGCGTGCTGCCGACCGCCGACCTGAACGTGCCGATGGGCATGTCGCTGGGCGTGCTGCTGCTGATGTTCTACTACGGCATCAAGATCAAGCACCCGGGCGGCTTCGTCAAGGAACTGTTCACCGCGCCGTTCCACGCGCATGGCCTGGGCGCTCTCGTCCTGGCGCCGTTCAACCTGCTGCTGAACCTGATCGAATACGCCGCCAAGTCGGTGTCGCTGGGCATGCGGTTGTTCGGCAACATGTTCGCCGGCGAACTGATTTTCATGCTGATCGCCCTCTTGGGCGGCGCCTGGACCGGCTTCAACGGTGCCAGCATCGGCTTGGGAATCGGCCATGTGCTGGCCGGCTCGATCTGGGCCATCTTCCACATCCTGATCGTCTTGCTCCAGGCCTTCATCTTCATGATGCTGACCCTGGTGTATCTCGGCCAGGCGCATGAAGGCCACTGATCCCCCGAATTTCCGGCGCCGGCCATCCGGGCGGCGCTGGATAGCAAGATCCTCTTGCATTGAGCAGTACCCAATCTTTTATTTTTTGACTTCAGATTTCTAACCAAGGAGTTGTCATGACCAACGTCGCTTTCGTTGCTCTCGCTTGCGGTCTTATCATCGGTCTGGGCGCTATCGGCGCTTGCATCGGCATCGCACTGATGGGCGGCAAATATCTGGAAGCTTCGGCTCGTCAGCCTGAACTGATGAACGCTCTGCAAACCAAGATGTTCCTGCTGGCTGGCCTGATCGACGCGGCATTCCTGATCGGCGTGGGTATCGCCATGCTGTTCGCCTTCGCCAACCCGTTCGTCGGCTAAGGCACGCCCGCCGGCGAAAAGGCGGGTCATGACGCTGGTGGCGATGCGGGCTTGAGCCCCGTCGCCGACCGGCAAAGTATCGAGTGCTCCGCGTTGCCCGTCCCGGGTGCCGTCGGAGCCGCAAGGTGTTAAAGGAACGACCGTGAATCTGAACGCGACGATCATTTTCCAGATGCTCGTGTTCTTCGTTCTGGGCTGGTTCACGATGAAATTCGTGTGGCCTCCTCTGACGAAGGCGATGGACGAGCGCCGCCAAAAAATCGCCGATGGCCTTGCCGCCGCGGAGAAGGGCAAGGCCGATCTGGCCCAGGCCCAGGCGCGCGTCAGTCTGATCGAGGCTTCTGCCAAGTCCGAAAACCACGCCCGCATCATCGAGGCTGAAAAGCAAGCCGCCTCCCTGATCGAGCAGGCCCGCCGTGAAGCGGAAGCCGAGCGTGCCCGCATCGTGGCGCAAGCCGCACAGGACGCCGCGCAGGAAGTCCAGCGCGCCCGTGACGCGCTGCGCGACGACGTTGCCGCGCTGGCTGTCAAGGGTGCTGAACAGATCCTCAAGCGCGAGGTTGACGCCCGCGCCCACGCCGAGCTGCTGAACCAGCTTCGCGCGCAGCTTTAATCCGGGACCGTCATGGCTGAACTTTCCACTGTTGCCAGGCCCTACGCCGAAGCCTTGTTCGCCGCCGCGTGCGACGACAAGGCCGGCCTGCAGGCTTGGGCCGACCTGGTCAGCGAGCTGTCGCAGGTCGCCTCCAACCCCGACGTGCGCGAGGCCATGGCCGATCCGCGTCTGGGCGACACGCAGCGCGTCGAGCTGTTCTCCGGCCTGGTGAAGGCCGAACTGCCCCAGGCCGCCCGCAATTTCATCGCGCTGCTGGTCGAAAACGACCGGCTGCTGCTGTTGCCCGAAATCGCCACGCAATTCGTGGCGTTGCGGAACCGTCACGACGGCACGGCGCAGGCGGAAATCACCAGCGCGTTCGAGCTGAGCGATGCCCAGGTCCAAGAACTGGTCGCCGGCCTCGAGAAGAAATTCGGCCTGAAGCTCAAGCCCGTCGTCACTGTCGACCAGTCGTTGATCGGCGGCGTGCGCGTGGCCGTCGGAGACCAGGTGCTCGATACTTCCGTACAAGCCCAATTGGCCCGCATGCGCGATACGCTCGCCGCTTAAAGGCAGCACTAACAGGATTCCAGGAGTCAATATGCAACTCAATCCCTCCGAGATCAGCGAACTGCTCAAGAGCCGCATCGAGGGCCTGGGCGCTTCGGCTGATGTCCGTACTCAGGGCACCGTCGTGTCCGTGACCGACGGTATTACCCGCATCCACGGCCTGTCCGACGTGATGCAGGGCGAAATGCTCGAATTCCCCAACAACGTCTTCGGCTTGGCGCTCAACCTCGAGCGCGATTCCGTTGGCGCCGTTATTCTCGGTGACTACACCGGCGTGTCCGAAGGCGACGCGGTCAAGACGACCGGCCGCATTCTGGAAGTGCCGGTCGGCCCCGAACTGAAAGGCCGCGTGGTCAACACGCTGGGCGAGCCGATCGACGGCAAGGGCCCGATCAATGCCAAGGCCACCGACATCATCGAAAAAGTGGCCCCCGGCGTTATCGCCCGCCGCTCGGTGTCGCAGCCGCTGCAAACCGGCATCAAGGCTATCGACTCGATGGTTCCCATCGGCCGTGGCCAGCGCGAACTGATCATCGGCGACCGCCAGACCGGCAAGACCGCCGTGGCCGTCGACACCATCATCAGCCAGAAGGGCAAGGGCGTCACCTGCGTGTACGTCGCCATCGGCCAGAAGGCGTCGACCATCAACAACGTGGTGCGCAAGCTCGAAGAGCACGGCGCGCTGGAATACACCATCGTCGTGGCCGCCTCGGCCTCCGACTCGGCCGCCATGCAGTACCTGGCCGCCTACGCCGGCTGCACGATGGGCGAATACTTCCGCGATCGTGGCGAAGACGCGCTGATCGTCTATGACGACCTGACCAAGCAAGCCTGGGCCTACCGCCAGGTCTCGCTGCTGTTGCGCCGTCCGCCCGGCCGCGAAGCCTACCCGGGCGACGTGTTCTACCTGCACTCGCGCCTGCTGGAACGCGCCGCCCGCGTGAACGAAGACTACGTCGAGAAGTTCACCGGTGGCGCCGTCAAGGGCAAGACCGGCTCGCTGACCGCGCTGCCGATCATCGAAACCCAGGCGGGCGACGTGTCGGCCTTCGTTCCGACCAACGTGATCTCGATCACGGACGGCCAGATCTTCCTGGAAACCGACCTGTTCAACGCAGGTGTGCGTCCCGCCATCAACGCCGGTATCTCGGTGTCGCGCGTGGGCGGCGCCGCCCAGACCAAGGTCGTCAAGAAGCTGTCCGGCGGTATCCGTACCGACCTGGCGCAGTACCGTGAACTGGCCGCCTTCGCGCAGTTCGCCTCGGATCTGGACGACGCCACCCGTCGCCAGCTCGAGCGCGGCAAGCGCGTGGTCGAACTGCTCAAGCAGCCGCAATACCAGCCGCTGCAAGTGTGGGAACTGGCCGTCACGCTGTACACGGTCAACAACGGCTACCTCGACGACGTGGACGTGGCTCAGGTGCTGTCGTTCGAGAAGTCGCTCAAGGACCAGCTCAAGGCCAAGCACGCCGACCTGATCCAGCGCGTCGAAGACACCAAGGAACTGTCCAAGGACGACGAAAGCGAACTCGCCGCCGCCATCCAGGAATTCAAGAAGCACGGTGCTTTTTAAGAAAGTGATGGGTTAGGCGTCAGCGGCGCCTCACCCATCCTTATCGGATGGTTGAGGCGCAAGCGCCAACCCATCGGCCAGTCTTCACAGGAAAGCGCAATGCCCGGAATTAAGGAAATCCGAACCAAGATCAAGAGCGTGCAAAACACGCGCAAGATCACCAAGGCGATGGAAATGGTCGCCGCATCCAAGATGCGCAAGGCGCAGGAACGGATGCGCGCGGGCCGTCCGTACGCCACCAAGGTGCGCGAGATCGCCGCGCACCTGATGCAGGCCAACCCCGAGTACAGCCACCCGTACCTGGTCGAGCGCGAAGTCAAGGCGGTCGGCGTGGTCATGGTGACGACGGACAAGGGTCTGTGCGGCGGCTTGAACACCAACATCACCCGCGTGGTGCTGTCGAAGCTGAAAGAGTTCGAAAAGAACGGCATCACCGTTCAGGCGACCGCTTTCGGCAACAAGGGCGTGGGCGTGCTGTCCCGTATCGGCGCCAAGCTGGTTTCCCAGGAAGTGCAACTGGGCGACAAGCCGCAGCTGGATCGCCTGTTGGGCGCGATCAAGGTGCAGCTGGACGCCTACCTGGAAGGCCGCATCGATGCGCTGTACGTGGCCTCGACCCGCTTCGTCAATACGATGAAGCAGGAGCCGCTGTTCCTGCGTCTGCTGCCCCTGGCCAGCGGTTTGGAAGATCCGTACCAGACGGGCGCCGAAAGCCTGGCCAAGACTTCGGAAGTGAAATCGGATTACAGCTGGGATTACATCTACGAACCCGACGCTCGTAGCGTGATCGACGACCTGCTGCAGCGTTACGTGGAAGGCCTGCTGTACCAAGCCGTGGCCGAGAACATGGCTTCGGAGCAGTCGGCCCGGATGGTCGCCATGAAGGCGGCGTCGGACAACGCCAAGAAGGTCATCGGCGATCTGCAGCTGGTCTACAACAAGACCCGCCAGGCCGCGATCACCAAGGAAATTTCGGAAATCGTAGGGGGCGCTGCCGCCGTCTGAGGCAGGCAGCATCCCGTCAAAAGCTATCAAGCAAGGAATCGACATGAGCAACGGAACCATCGTTCAGTGCATCGGCGCCGTGGTGGATATTCAGTTCCCCCGCGATCACATGCCCAAGATCTACGAAGCGCTTACTCTGGTCGACGAGGGTTCCTCGTTCGCCGAAAAGGGTCTGACGCTGGAAGTGCAGCAACAGTTGGGTGACGGCGTGGTGCGTACCATCGCCCTGGGCTCCAGCGACGGCCTGCGCCGCGGCATGAAGGTCGCCGGCACCGGCGCCCCGATCTCGGTGCCCGTCGGCACCGGCACGCTCGGCCGCATCATGGACGTGCTGGGTCGTCCCATCGACGAAGCCGGCCCGATCCAGCACGAAGAAAAGCGTGGCATCCACCAACCGGCCCCCCGTTTCGACGAGCTGTCGCCGTCGGTGGAACTGCTGGAAACCGGCATCAAGGTTATCGACCTGGTGTGCCCGTTCGCCAAGGGCGGCAAGGTCGGCCTGTTCGGCGGCGCCGGCGTGGGCAAGACCGTCAACATGATGGAACTGATCAACAACATCGCCAAGCAGCACAGCGGCTTGTCGGTGTTCGCCGGCGTGGGTGAGCGTACCCGTGAAGGCAACGACTTCTACCACGAAATGGAAGAGTCGAACGTTCTGGACAAGGTGGCGATGGTGTTCGGTCAGATGAACGAACCCCCGGGCAACCGTCTGCGCGTGGCGCTGACCGGCCTGACCATGGCCGAGAAGTTCCGCGACGAAGGCCGCGACATCCTGTTCTTCGTCGACAACATCTACCGCTACACGCTGGCCGGTACCGAAGTGTCGGCGCTGCTGGGCCGTATGCCGTCGGCGGTGGGCTACCAGCCCACGCTGGCCGAGGAAATGGGCAAGCTGCAAGAGCGCATCACGTCCACCAAGACCGGCTCGATCACCTCGATCCAGGCCGTGTACGTGCCCGCTGACGACTTGACCGACCCGTCGCCCGCCACCACCTTCCAGCATTTGGACTCGACCGTCGTGCTGTCGCGTGACATCGCCGCCCTGGGTATCTACCCGGCCGTGGACCCGCTGGATTCGTCCAGCCGCCAGCTCGACCCGCAAGTCGTCGGCGAAGAACACTACGCCGTGGCCCGTGGCGTGCAGCAGACGCTGCAGCGCTACAAGGAACTGCGCGACATCATCGCGATTCTGGGCATGGACGAACTGTCGCCGGAAGACAAGCAGGCCGTGGCCCGCGCCCGTAAGATCCAGCGTTTCCTGTCGCAGCCGTTCCACGTGGCCGAAGTGTTCACCGGTTCGCCCGGCAAGTACGTGCCGCTGGCCGAAACCATCCGTGGTTTCAAGATGATCGTGAACGGCGAGTGCGATGCGCTGCCGGAACAGGCCTTCTACATGGTCGGCTCGATCGACGAGGCCTTCGAGAAGGCCAAGAAACTGCAATAAGGAACCGATATGGCTACCCTGCATGTGGATGTCGTCAGCGCAGAGGAAGCGATCTTCTCCGGTGAGGCGAAGTTCGTGGTGCTGCCTGGCGAAGCGGGTGAGCTGGGCATTCTGCCCGGTCACACCCCGCTGATCTCGCGCATACGCCCCGGGACGGTCAAGATCGTCCGTGCCGACCAAGGCGAGGAAAACATCTTCGTCGCCGGGGGCATTCTGGAAGTGCAGCCGGGCAGCGTGACGGTCCTGGCCGACACCGCCATCCGCGCCGCCGACCTGGACGAAGCCCGTGCCCTGGAAGCGCGCAAGCGCGCCGAAGAGGCCCTGGCCAACGCCAAGGACAAGGCCGACATCGCGGTTGTCGAGGCCGAGCTGGCGATGCTGGCGGCGCAAGCCATTGCCGCGCGCAAGCTGCGTCAAGGCGGCCGCTCGCACTGAGCGCACGACCCGCCGGGGTTCGCCCCGGATCGAAAAAAGCGGCCAATGGCCGCTTTTTTCATTGGAACCGCCGGCGCTCGCGGTCGCGCGGGGCAATCGGCGCCGGCTTGCGGGCGGCCACCCTCGGTCACCCGCGACCGGCTTGCGTTCTCTACGAATAGCGACACGCCGGGCGCGCCGTTAGTCTCCAGGTATTGCAATTCGAGCCTGGAGGAACGGCATGCGAGAAACCATGGATTGCGGGGTATTGCTGGCCCCCGGCCACGAAACCGCCATGGGCGCCTGGGTCGCGCGCGATCAACCCCGGCTGGCGCGCGTGCGCCTGCATCTGGTGCCGCTGCGTGCGCCCGGCAGCGTGCCTGGCGGACTCGACACCCACGCCCTGGCCGAGCTCGCGGTCAGCCTGCGCCGCTACGATCATTGCATCCTGCCGGTGGCGCTGGCATCGCTGGCCTGGACCCGCATGTCCTTGCAGCAGGCCGGCCGCGCCTTGGTCACGCCGCTGCTGCTGCTGGTGCACGACATGACCGCGCCAGCCATCGAAGACCTGCTGCGGCTGGGCGCCGCCGATTTCATCACGGCGCCGTGCTGCCTTGAAAGCCTGCGCGTACGGCTGGCGCGGCTGGCACGCCGGGCGCCGCTGCTGGCGCCGACGCTGGAAGAACCGGCGGCGGTCTACGCCGGGCCGCCGCAGCGGCCCGCCGGCCGGCTGCATGCGCGGCCGCGGGTCGCGCGGCAGGTGTTGCAGCAGGGGCTGGCAGGGCTGCGCTACCAGCCCGATCGCACCACACAGGAACCCTTCCGGCAGGCCAAGTCGCGCGTGGTCGACGGCTTCGAGTCAGACTACATCCGCCTGGCCCTGTCGCGCCACCAGGGCAATGTGGCGCGGGCGGCCCGCGCCTCCAGTAAGCACCGCCGTGCATTCTGGGCGCTGATGCGCAAGCACGGCATCGATGCCGCGCCTTATCGCCGCATGGCCGAGCAGGCGCCACAACCCGATTGAGGCAATCCGCGCGGTTTTGCGCCACGGCAAGCGGGTCTGCCGGCGGCGCCGCGCCCTGTCAGCTTGGGGCAGTAGAATCATGGCTTCCGATCATCGAGGATAGTCGTGTCCGCTTCCGTTTTGAAGAACGATGTGTTCTTGCGCGCGCTGCTGCGCGAGCCCGTGCCCTACACCCCCATCTGGCTGATGCGCCAGGCGGGCCGCTACCTGCCCGAGTACCGCCAGACGCGGGCCCGGGCCGGTTCCTTCATGGGGCTGGCACAGAACCCGGACTACGCCTCGGAGGTCACCCTGCAGCCGCTCGAGCGCTACGACCTGGACGCGGCCATCCTGTTCTCCGACATTCTTACCGTGCCGCACGCCATGGGCCTGGGCCTGGACTTCGCCGAAGGCGAGGGGCCGCGCTTCGCCCGCCCGGTGCGCACCGAGGAAGACGTGGCGCGCCTGGCCGTGCCCGACATGGATAAGCTGCGCTACGTGTTCGACGCCGTCGGCACCATCCGCCGCGACCTGGACGGCAAGGTCCCGCTGATCGGCTTTGCCGGCAGTCCCTGGACCATCGCCTGCTACATGGTCGAGGGGCGGGGTAGCGACGACTACCGCCTGATCAAAACCATGCTGTATTCGCGCCCGGACCTGCTGCACCGCATCCTGGAAATCAACGCCGAGGCCACGCTGCAATACCTGAACGCGCAGATCGCCGCGGGCGCGCAGGCCGTCATGCTGTTCGACAGTTGGGGCGGCGTGCTGGCCGACGGCTTGTTCCAGCAATTTTCACTGGCCTACACCCGCAAGGTGGTGGCCGGCCTGACGCGCGAACACGAAGGGCGCCGCGTGCCGGTCATCGTCTTCACCAAGGGCGGTGGGCAGTGGCTCGAAGACATCGCCGCCTGCGGCTGCGATGCCGTGGGCCTGGACTGGACGGTCGACCTGGCCGCGGCGCGGCGCCGCACCGGCGACTCGGTCGCGTTCCAGGGCAACCTCGATCCGATGGCCCTGTTCGGCGGCGCCGACGCCATCCGCGCCGAGGCGCGCCGCGTGCTGGATGCGTTCGGGCCGGTGGGCAAGGGGGGCCATGTGTTCAATCTGGGCCACGGCATTTCGCGTTTCACCCCACCCGAAGCGGTAGCCGAATTGGTCGACGAAGTCCACCATCACAGCCGCTCGCTCAGGGGGTAAGTGAGTGAACGCTTCGGTCCGCAGGGCCGGGCGTCGAGGGCTGCCGGACACAGTTGTGCACAGCAAGATTACGCTCGGGGAAAACCCTTTAGAAGCTGGCTTACAATCTTGGAAGTTTGTATAAGCCACTGTTTTTATTGGAATAAAATGGGTTTTCAACAAAGTTGCAAGAGTTGATGCAATCTTGCCTTATTCCAATTTTTGACGTTGCTCTTGCCTTTTCCCCAAAGTTATCCACAGGCTGGGTCTGGAGTTCCGGACCCGCTTGCGGCGACAATCCCTGCTGGCCCGGTTTTCGGCCGGCCCATCATCCTGATGCCGTTTTTCCCGGTCCCGGCCGGTTCGCCCTGTCCATGCCGCGCTCCCTGATCCATGTCTGAAGTCTTCGCACTGGTCGAATCCACGCCGGCCGCGGCCGTCTGCTGGGTGCGGGTCGCGCTGGACGTGCCGCTGCCCGGCCCGTTCGACTACCGCCACCATGAGCCGATCGCCGCCGGCCTGCGGGTGATCGTGCCGTTCGGCCGCCGCAAGCTGGTCGGCGTGGTGGTCGACAACCCGGCCGAGCCTTCCTACGAGCCGAAGCAGATCAAACCGATCGAGGAGGTATTGCAGGATCTGCCGCCCTTCGATGAGGGCTGGCTGCGCCTGGCGCGCTTTGCCGCCGAGTATTACCAGCGGCCGCTGGGCGAAGTGATGCTGCCGACCCTGCCGCCGCCGCTGCGCAAACCGACCGCCTACCAGGGCAAGCGCTCGGCCGGCGGTCCGGTGGCGCGGCTGGACGGGCGCAAGCGCAAGGTCGTCCGCCAGCCGGCCGCGGCCGACCAGCCGCCCGAATTGAATGACGCCCAGCGCGAGGCGGTCGATACCATCGCCGGACTTTCCGGGTTCAAGGCGGTGCTGTTGTACGGCGTGACCGGCAGCGGCAAGACCGAGGTCTACCTGCGCGCCGCCGAGAAAGTGCTGGCGGCCGGCCGCCAGGTGCTCTTGATGGTGCCGGAAATCAACCTGACGCCGCAGCTGGAAGGCGCCCTGCGCGCCCGGCTCGAAGGCTTGCTCGGATCGGATGGGCTGGCGGTGATGCACAGCGGCCTGTCCGATGGCGAGCGATTGCAGGCATGGGCGCGCGCGCAGCGCGGCCAGGCGCGCATGCTGCTCGGCACGCGCATGGCGATCTTCGCGCCCATGAGCGAGCTGGGGCTGATCGTGGTCGATGAAGAACACGATGCCTCCTACAAGCAGCAGGATGGCCTGCGCTATTCCGCGCGGGATCTGGCGGTATGGCGCGCGCATGACCTGGGCATTCCGGTGGTGCTCGGTTCGGCCACGCCGTCGTTGGAAACCTGGCAGCACGCCGAGCGCGGCCGCTACTTGCGCCTGTCCCTGCCGGCGCGCGCCCGCGCCAGTTCGCTGCCGGCCATGAAGCTGGTCGATACCCGCCGCCTGCCGATGAAGCACGGCATGTCGCCACAACTGCTGGAGGCTGTCGGCGAGCGGCTGGCGCGCAAGGAGCAGTCGCTGATTTTCCTGAATCGGCGCGGCTTCGCCCCGGTGCTGCATTGCCAGTCCTGCGGCTGGGTCAGCAATTGTCCGCGCTGTACCGCTTTCACCGTATTGCATCGCACCGCCGGCCATGGCCACCGTCTGCATTGCCACCATTGCGGCTACCAGGCGCCGGTGCCGCATGCCTGCCCCGAATGCGGCGACCAGGACCTGGCGCCGATGGGGCGCGGCACGCAGCGCGTCGAGGAACACCTGGCCGAACTGTTTCCCGAGGCGCGCATCCTGCGCATCGATGCCGACAGCACCCGCAAGAAGGGCAGCGCCGAGGCCCTGTTCGCGTCGGTGCATGCGGGCGAGGTCGACATCCTGGTGGGCACGCAGATGGTGGCCAAGGGCCACGACTTCGCGCGGCTCGGCCTGGTGGGCGTGCTCAATCCGGATTCGGCGTTGTTTGCGCACGATTTCCGCGCGCCGGAGCGGCTGTTCGCGCAGTTGATGCAGGTGGCTGGCCGCGCCGGCCGCCATCATGGCAACGGCCAGGTCATCATCCAGACCGGCTATCCCGAGCAGCCGGTGTATCAGGCCTTGCTGCGGCACGATTACGCGGGTTTCGCGCGCCATGCGCTGCAGGAGCGCGAAAGCACCGGCCTGCCGCCGTTTGCGTATCAGGCGTTGCTGACGGCCGAGGCGCGCGAGCTGGCGGTGGCGCAGGCGTTCCTGCAACAGGCGCGCGCCTTGCCCGAAGGCGAATGGGCCGCCGATTTCCCGGGGTTGGACGCGGTCATGCTGTACGACCCGGTGCCGCTGCGCGTGGTGCGGGTGGCCAACATCGAGCGCGCCCAACTGCTGGTGGAAAGCAGTAGCCGTCCCGCCTTGCAGACGTTCCTGGCGTCATGGTCGCACCACCTGCCGTACCTGGCCAACGAGGCCCGGGTGCGCTGGCAGTTGGAGGTCGATCCGCTGGAAATCTGACCGGCGCGCCCGCCGCGTACCCGTTTACTCTATGTCGTTCCCGTTTTCCCGAATCCCATGTCCGCACACGAACCCATCGGCCACGGCCTGAATCCCGCGCAGAAAGAGGCGGTGCTGTACCTGGATGGCCCCTGCCTGGTGCTGGCCGGCGCCGGCAGCGGCAAGACGCGCGTCATCACGCAGAAGATCGCCTATCTGTTGCGCGAATGCGGCTACATGGGCCGCAACGTGGTGGCGCTGACGTTCACCAACAAGGCCGCGCGCGAGATGGACGAGCGCGTCAGGACGCTGGTGGACCGCAAGCTGGGCAAGGGTCTGACCATCAGTACCTTCCATTCGCTGGGCGTGAAGCTGTTGCGCGAAGAAGCGCGCAACGCTGGCCTGAAGCCGACCTTCTCGATCCTCGACGCCGATGACGCCATGGCGATCATCCAGGAACTGCTGGCCACCACCGACAAGGGCCGCCTGCGCCACGTGCAGGGCATCATCTCGTTGTGGAAGAACGCGCTGATGGAACCCGACGACGCCGCGCGCGAGGCCATCACGCCGGGCGACGTCGAAGCCGCCAACGTCTATCGCAGCTATGCCGCCACGCTGGCCGCCTATCAGGCGGTGGACTTCGACGACCTGATCCGCATCCCGGCCATCCTGCTGGCCAACAATGAAGAGGTGCGCACGCGCTGGCAGAACCGCGTGCGCTACCTGCTGGTCGACGAGTACCAGGACACCAACGTCTGTCAGTACCGCCTGGTGCAGTTGCTGACCGGCTCGCGCGCCATGTTCACCGCCGTGGGCGACGACGACCAGGCCATCTACGCCTGGCGTGGCGCGACCATCGAGAACCTGGCCAAGCTCACCACCGACTATCCCAATCTCAAGCTCATCAAGCTGGAGCAGAACTACCGCTCGGTGCAGCGCATCCTGGCGGCGGCCAACCAGGTGATCGAGAAGAACCCCAAGCTGTTCGAAAAGAAGCTGTGGTCGGACCTGGGCGTGGGCGAGCCGATCGTGGTGTGCGCCATGGATGGCGAGGAACACGAGGCCGAATCTATCGCCATGAAGATCTCGGCGTCGCGTTTCGAGCGCCAGGCACAGTGGAAGGATTTCGCCATCCTGTATCGCGGCAATCACCAGTCGCGCATCCTGGAGCAGGCGCTGCGCAACCTGAAGATCCCCTACACGATCGCGGGCGGCCAGAGCTTTTTCGACAAGGCCGAGGTGCGCGATATCCTGGCCTATCTGCGGCTGCTGGCCAACGACGAGGACGATCCGGCCTTCATCCGCGCCGCCACCACACCCAAGCGCGGCATCGGCCAGGCCACCTTGCAGACGCTGGGACAGTACGCGGCCAGCCGCGAGCTGTCGCTGCTGGCCGCGGTCGCCGAGACCGGGCTGGAAAGCCTGCTGGCGCCGCGCCAGCTCGAACCGCTGCGCACGTTCACCGAATTCATCCGCCGCATGCAGTGGCGCGCCGGCCGTGGCGCCACCGCCGGCACCGACGGCGCGCCGGCCGAGCCCGCCGGCGTCATCCTGGACGACCTGGTGCAGGCCATCCAGTACGAACGCCACCTGTTCGAGCTGTTCGACGAACGCCCGGCCCAGACCCGCTGGCAGAATGTGCTGGAACTGACCGGCTGGCTCAAGCGCAAGGCCGAGGAGGACAACATGTCCCTGTTCGAGCTGGTGCAGCACGTGGCGCTGGTGACTATGCTCGAACGCGGCGAGGAAGAAGAGCCGGACGCGGTCAAGATGTCGACGCTGCACGCGTCCAAGGGCCTGGAGTATCCGCACGTCTACCTGGCCGGTGTCGAGGAAGGCCTGCTGCCGCACCTGGGCAAGGACGACGAGGTTGGCGACCCGGCGCGCGCCGCCGAGAACCTGGCCACCCGCATCCAGGAAGAACGGCGGCTGATGTACGTGGGCATCACCCGCGCCCAGCGCAGCCTGCATTTGAGCTGGTGCAAGCGCCGCCGCCGGGCGCGCGAGGACCTGGTGCGCGAGCCTTCGCGCTTCATCGAGGAAATGGGCCTGGACGCCCCGGGCATCCAGGAAGACGAGACCACCGCCGCCATGAATCCCAAGGAGCGCATGGCCATGCTCAAGGCATTGCTGAAGAAGTGATGCCGCAATAAATTACAAGACCGGGAGGCGCGCGCGGGGCTATACCTGCCGCTTTGCACCATGGCGCTGACGATGAAGGACGATGTGCGTTATCGACCGGTGCCCGGTACGCCGGGCCTGGTGCTGGGCGTGGCGCGCCTGGTCGATTTCCGGTTCGAGCGGCATTACCACGTCGACTACCACATCGGCCTGGTGACCCAGGGCGTGCAGCGCCAGACCTTCCGCGGCCGCAGCACGCTGCTGGGCCCAGGGGGCATCGCCCTGATGCCGCCGGGCGAGGTGCATGACGGCGCCGGCGTGGCCGACTATGGCCATTCCCATACCCTGAACACGTTTCGCATCGCGCCAGAGCTGATGCGCGGCTTCATCGCCGAGGTTTCGGACGGCGCGCCCGACGAATGCTTCCTGGGCACCCTGATCGAAGACGCCGGCCTGGCCGCCCGCTTCGTGGCCCTGCACGCGTCATGGATGGCGGACGCCGCCGCCGGGCCGCTGGCGCACGAGGCCGCGTCGCTGGCCTTGATGGGCGCGCTGTTCGCGCGTACCGGCGTGGTGAAGCCGCAGCAGGTGCGCGGAGGCCTGTCGGCGTCCCATCTGCGGGGGGTGCTGGATTATTGCCAGGCGCACCTGGGCGAGAAGATCGGGCTGGAGGATCTGGCGCGCCTGTGCGGGCTGAGCCGCTATCAGTTCCTGCGCCGCTTCGCGCTGTCGGTGGGCCTGACGCCCCACGCCTGGCTGACGCGGCTGCGGCTGGAGCGGGCCTGCGCCACGCTGGCGCGGGCGCCGGCCTCGATCGCGCAGGTCGCGGCCGAGGTCGGCTTCTACGATCAGAGCCATTTCAACCGCGCTTTTCGCTCGGCCTACGGCGTGGCGCCGTCGGCCTACCGGCGCGCGGCCTGAGCGCGGACGGGCCGCCGCGCCAGTCCACCGCGACGAGCCTATCGCAACTGCGCCCGCAATGCCGCCAGGAAATGGTCGACATCGGCTTCACGCGTGGTGAACGAGGTGACCAGCCGCGCCACCCCCGGGCCCCAGCGGTCATGATAGAAGCGAAAGCCCTGCGCCAGCAGGCCGTCGATCGCGGCGGTGGGCAGCCGGCAGAACAGGATGTTGGCCTCGGCCGGTCCCTGCAGTTCGATGCCGGGCAGCCCCGCCATGCCGGCCGCCAGCCGCGCCGCCATGGCGTTGGCCTGGCGCGCGTTGCGCAGCCACAAGTCGTCGGCCAGATAGGCGTCCATTTGCGCCGACAGCAGCCGCATCTTCGAGAACAGGTGGCCGCCGCGCTTGCGCCGGTAGGCCAGCTCGGCGGCACGTCCGGGTTCGAACAGCACGATGGCCTCGGCGCCCAGCACGCCGTTTTTGGTGGCGCCGAACGACAGCGCCGCGACCCCGGCTTTCCAGGTCATTTCCGCGGGCGTGCAGCCCAGGCTGACCAAGGCATTGGCGAAGCGCGCGCCATCCATGTGCAGGGGCAGTCCGGCATCGCGGCAGACGGCGCCGATGGCCTGGATCTCGTCCAGCGTGTACACGCTGCCGGTTTCCGTGGCCTGGGTGATGCTGACGCAGGCAGGCGGCATCGAGTGCACGTCGCCGGCCTTGCGGCGCGCTTCCTGGGCGAGCAGGGCGGGGTCGAGCTTGGATGCGGCGCCATCGAGCAGCGCCAGACGCGCGCCGCCGCTGTAGAACTGCGGCGCGCCGCATTCGTCGTTGGCGATGTGGCTGTGCGCGTGGCACAGCACGCTGCCCCATGGCGGTGTCAGCGCCGCCAGCGCCAGCGAGTTGGCGGCCGTGCCGGTGGGCACCAGCAGCACGTCGACGTCGCGCTCGAAGATCTCGGCCAGGCGGCGCTCGACACGCAGCGTGATGTCGTCGGCGCCGTAGGCGGGAGCCTGTCCCTCATTGGCCTGTTGCAGCGCGGCCAGGATCTGCGGGCTGGCGCCGGCGGTGTTGTCGCTGGCAAAGCCCAGCTGTGGCGTGAAAGCGGTGGGGGGATGCAAAATGGAAGGCTCCGGAGAAGCAGTCAGTCCCGCACTATGTCGCGCGCCGCCGCGCCGGGCTTGTAGAAAATTGCGCCCGGCTCCTACACTGGGGCACACCCGCCGCCTCGCGCCGGGGTTGTTTCCAAGGAGCGCATCATGTGCCGCTGGCTGGCTTATACTGGGAGTCCCCTGCAAATGGAGAGCGTGCTGTTCAAGGCCAGGCACTCGCTGATCGACCAGAGCCTGCATTCGCGCATGGGCGCCACCACCACCAACGGCGACGGCTTCGGCCTGGGCTGGTACGGCAAGCCCGTGGAGCCGCCGTTCCGCTACCGCAGCGTGCATCCGGCCTGGAACGACCGCAATCTGCGCGAGGCCGCGCGCGCCATCCATTCGCCGCTGTTCGTGGCCCACATCCGCGCCGCCACCGACACGCCGGCCCAGGAAACCAATTGCCATCCGTTCCGCCACGGCAACTGGCTGTTCGTGCACAACGGCGTCATCCGCGACTATCCCTTGCTGCGGCGCGACCTGATGCTGATGATCGCGCCGGCGTACTTCGGCTCGCTGGAAGGGTCGACCGATTCCGAGGTGATGTTCCTGCTGGCGCTGAGCTTCGGCCTGGAGACAGACCCGCTGCCGGCGCTGGCGCGCATGGTCGGCGCGGTCGAGGAAACCGGCCGGCGCCATGGCGTGGCCCGGCCGATCAACATGACGGTCTGCGCGCTGGACGGCGAGCGCCTGATCGCGGTGCGCTATTCCAGCGAGCGCGATTCGCGCACGCTGTTCCATAACACCTGCGTGCGCCACTTGCGCGAACTCTATCCCGACGACCCGAAGGTCGCGGCCCTGGATGACGATGCCTTCCTGCTGCTGTCCGAACCGTTGAGCGAAATGCCCGGCGTCTGGGAAGAGGTGCCCGAGTCCACCGCCATCATCGCGGGCCATGGCCGGGTCGAGCATTATCCGTTCGTGCCGCAGCCGCCGGGCGCTTGAAGCCGGCCGCATTGCGCGGCTGGGCCACCTCTGGCGGGACATGTCCGCGCGGACCCGACGCGCCGCCATCGGGCGGCATGCGGCCGACACCGGTGGCTGGCCCGCTCAGTGCCCCGTATGCAACGCCGGGTTCAGCGTGCCCCAGGCGGCCGTGCGCACCAGCGTTTCGACCGCGCCCGTCTGCGAGTTGCGGCGAAACAGCAGCCCGTGCTGGCCCGCCAGTTCCACGGCCTTGACCACCGCGCCCTCCGGCGTCAGCACGCGTGTGCCGGCGGTGATGTAGCAGCCTGCCTCCACCACGCAGTCATCGCCCAGCGAGATGCCGATGCCGGAATTGGCGCCCAGCAGGCAGCGCTTGCCAATGGCCACCACCTGTTTGCCACCGCCGGACATGGTGCCCATGATGGATGCGCCGCCGCCGATGTCGGTGCCGTCATCGACGATGACGCCGGCGCTGATGCGGCCTTCGACCATGGAGGCGCCCAGGGTGCCGGCGTTGAAGTTGCAGAAGCCCTCGTGCAGCACGGTGGTGCCGGCCGCCAGGTGCGCGCCCAGGCGCACGCGGGCGGTGTCGGCGATGCGCACGCCGGCGGGCACCACGTAGTCGGTCATGCGCGGGATCTTGTCGACGCCGCGGATCTCCAGCACTTGCCCGGTGGCACGCAATTGCCAACGCAAGGCATCGACCTGATCGACGGCGCAAGGGCCGGCAGAGGTCCAGGCCACATTGGCCAGCACGTTGAACAGGCCGTCCAGGTTGGCGCCATGCGGCCGGATCAGCCGGTGGCTGAGCAGGTGCAGGCGCAGGTAGGCGTCGTGCGCGTCGGCGGGCGGCGCGTCGAGCGAGGCGATGGCGGTACGCACGGCGACGATGTCGACCTTGCGGCGGGTGTCGCGTCCCAGCGAAGTGGGAACGTGCTCGCCGAGCGCGGCGCGGGCTTCTTCCGGCGTCAGGTGCCGCGTGCCGCCAGCGGGCGTGTTGTCGGCCAGGGACGGACGGGGATACCAGGTGTCCAGGATGGTGCCGTCGGCGGCGATCGTGGCCAGGCCGTAGGCGATGGCGCTGTTTGCGGTTTTTTCTTGCATGGCTTCTTTGCGGGGACGTCTCTCTCGGCGCCCATTTTAGGGCCAGACTGCCGCCCGCAGGCGCCTTGATTGCCTGTCATATTTACCCGTCACCCTGGCGCAGTTCGGACGCACGCCAGGTGCGCCGACGGGTGAAACGACAATGGGAGGCCACCATGGAAAACATGCCTGAACGCGGCGCCGACACCTTGCAGCGACATATGCGCCTGCAGGAAGACCTGATCGACAGTCTGGATGAAGAGCTGGAAATGGAGCTCGACGACTGGCGCGGCGACAACGGCGACGCCAGGGGCGAGTCCTGGCACGCGCAGCGGCGTCGGTACTTCCGCGAGCTGCTGCGCCTGCAGGGGGAGCTGGTCAAGCTGCAGGACTGGGTGATGCACAGCGGACATCGCCTGGTGGTGCTGTTCGAAGGGCGCGACGCGGCCGGCAAGGGAGGCGTCATCAAGCGCATCACGCAGCGCCTGAACCCGCGCGTGTGCCGGGTGGCCGCGCTGCCCGCGCCGAGTTCGCGCGAGCGCACGCAATGGTATTTCCAGCGCTACGCTGCGCACCTGCCCGCCGCCGGCGAGATCGTGTTGTTCGATCGCAGCTGGTACAACCGGGCGGGCGTGGAGCGCGTCATGGGCTTTTGCAGCGACGCAGAGTACGAGGAATTCTTCCGCTCGGTGCCCGAGTTCGAGAAGATGCTCGTGCGCAGCGGCATCCAGATCGTCAAATACTGGTTCTCGGTGTCCGACAACGAACAGGAGTCGCGCTTCCAGAGCCGCATCGACGATCCGCTCAAGCAATGGAAGCTGAGCCCGATGGACCTGGAAAGCCGTCGTCGCTGGGAGGCCTACACGCAGGCCAAGGAAGTCATGCTGGAACGCTCGCACATTCCGGAATCACCCTGGTGGGTGGTGCGCGCCGATGACAAGAAGACGGCGCGGCTGAACTGCATCAGCCATCTGCTGGAACAGGTGCCCTACCATCCCGTGACGCATGCGGAGGTGGTGTTACCCGAGCGGGTTCACCACCAGGACTACCTGCGCCACCCGGTGCCCGAAGAGATGTTCGTGCCGGAGAAATTCTAGGCCGCAGGGTACGGCGGGCTGCTGCGTTCGCCTGCTGGCGGCGCCGGCCCGCCAGCGCGTTGCAGATTGGGGAGGCGCCTACTTGCTGCCTGGCTGTGGGCCGGGCAATTCGTTCTTGGTCCAGAGCACGAACGCGTTGAGCAGCGGGCGGAACAACGACGCGTCCAAGCCGTCCCAGTTGAATGCCTGGAGCGTCGTCTTGAACACTGTCTTGCCTGTGCTGGCATCCATGGCCTGCAACGAACCTTCGTAGTGATAGCCGCCCTTCCACCAGTTGCCCACGTCGAGGATGAGGAAATTCCCGATTTGCTTGCTGAGCAGGTTCAGCCCCAGCAAGTTCGAGACGTCTGACACCTTGTCCTGCAAATGCCAGGCAATGATCTTCTGATCGATGTCTTTTCTCGTCAGCACCTGCTCGAAGGTTCCAAGGTGCTCGATGGACGTCTGGAAGTAATCGATGGTCTCCAGGTAGCCCCAGTTGGATTTGACGTTGATGAACAGCATGCGCCGGTAGGCGGGATCAAAGCGCTCGGCGACTTCGATATCGGATGGCGCGATCCCGACGGTGGTGGAGAACAATCCCGTGGTGGCATCGGGCTTGACCGGCTTCAATGTTGCCCCGCATCCCGCGAGACTGATAAATAGAATGATCGCGATCAGGATGCGCATGTCCGGGAGTACCTGGTGGGCTGCCGTGCATGAGAGACCTGTCTTGCCGGGGCGGACGTCATGTCTTTTGCACGAGAATAGATCGGTAAGAGTGTGGATTAATAATCTATGCCGATTCCAGAACCCCGAGGGCATGGGCATGCGTATGCAAGACCGATCCGAAAAGAATGTTCCGGATCGTCACCGAAGTCGTTCTGCCGTTCCTGCGTGGCCACGCTTCGCCGCCTCATCGAGCTGGCGTGACGCCAGCTCCTTCAACTGCGGCTTCCAGAACTTACGCCAGCTCCTTGAGCAGCAGTTCCCAGAACGTCAGGCGCTGCGCCAGCGTTGAAATCAGGATGTACTCATTCAACGTATGCGCGCCGTCGCCGTCGGCCCCCAGGCCGTCCAGCGTCGGAATCCCCATGGCGGAGGTGAAGTTGGCATCGCTGCCGCCGCCGGTCATCGGCGCGTCTTCCAGCAGGAAGCCGGCGCGTTCGGCATAGCCCTGCACCAGCGCCAGCAAGGCGGTGGCTTCCTCGGTCTTCACCATCGGCGGGCGGTTCAGTTCCACGTCGATATCCAGTTCCACGTCCGGACCCACCGCGCACAGTTCACGCATGCGGCGCAGCACGTCCTCGGCCGCGCCCATGTCGGGCACGCGGAAGTCCACCACGCAGCGGCACAGGGCCGGCACCGTGTTGGTCACGGTGCCGCCGGCGATCGTGCCCACGCTCACGGTGATGCCGCGCTCATAGTCCGTCATCGCTTCCAGCGCCAGCACCTGGTGCGCCATCTCGCGGATCGCACTGCGGCCCTTTTCATGCTGCATGCCGGCATGGGCCGGACGGCCCTTGACGTTCAGGTTCAGCATGCCGGTGCCCTTGCGCGCCGTCACGCACTTGCCGCCGTTGGGGCGGGCCGGTTCGCACACCAGCGCGTACTTGGCGTTGGCGGCGAAGCGTTCGATATGGGCGCGCGAGGCATGGCTGCCGGTTTCCTCGTCGGGCACCACCAGGAAGTCCACCGGCAGTTGCGTCGCGCCGGGGCGCGCCACGCCGGCCAGCGCCGTCAGCGCCAGATAAATGCCGGCCTTCATGTCATAGCTGCCGGGGCCGTAGAGGCGGTCGCCGTCGATGCGCACCGGGTTCTCCAGCAGCGTGCCGACCGGGTGCACCGTGTCCATGTGGGCCAGGATCAGGATGCCCGGGCGGGTGTCGCCGGCGGCGCGGTTGGTGGCGTACAGCAGCGGGCCGGTGGCCGGGCCGAGCGAGGACAGTTCCACCGTCAGGCCGGCCGCGGCCGCGTAGTCGGCGATGATGCGGGCCATGGCGGCGATGCCATCGGGAAAGTTCGAGGGCGATTCGCATTGCAGCCAGCTCTGGATGCCGGCGACGAGTTGTTCAGTGCGGGAAGTGGATGACATGGCGATTCTGCTAGCGGGAATGAAAGGGGGCGTTCAGGCGACCTGCTGGCCGGCCAGGCGAGCCAGTTCGGCATCGCTCGGCATGGCGCCGTCGAACCACAGGCTGGCGCAGACGGCGGACATGGCGCGGCCATCGTGGCCGATGCCGGGCACCACTTGCAGCGTCCAGTTGAACGGCACGCCGCGGCGCTCGGCCTCCTTGCGGCCGGCCTCGAAGTAGTTGTGGGCGCGGGCGTAGCGGTGCGGGCCCTGGCGCATGGCGGCCGGTTCCGATGGCAGGTTGGGATCGTCGGTGGCGATGTCCTGGTCGCCGGCCAGGATCATCATCGGGTAGCCCAGCAGCTTGACCAGGTGGTCTTCGGTCAGGCCGACACCGTCCATGCCTTCGGGGAACGGATAGTCGAAGGTCGGCAGCGTGTACCAGCCGGGGTTGCCGGCCGCCACCGCCTTGAACGGCGCGTGCGACTGGCTGCTCATCAGGCGGTGCACGAACTGGCCGCCTGCCGAGTGGCCGAACAGATACACGTTTTCACCATCGGTGATCTCGGCGTCGATCATGTCGCGGATCACGTTGCCCACCAGCGCGTAGGTCCAGCCGTCGATGTGGCGCGGGTTGCCGCCGGCCGAGAACACGCGGCCATTGTTGTAGCTTTCCACGCCCGGCCAGATCTCGTTGGAGAAGGTCAGCGCCACGATCAGCAGCTTGTGCTTGTCGGCGGCCTCGACCCAGAAGTCGCGGTATTCGTCGCCGTTGCGCAGCACGCCGTGTTGCACGATCACCACCGGACGGTCCGGGGTGTAGCCGTAGGGGCGGTAGGTCTGCAGCTTGAACGGGCGATCGGAATTGCGATCCTCGTCGATATAGGCGATGGCGTTGCGGCCGGCATGGCCCATTTCGATGGCGATGCGGTCCACGTTGGACATGTCAGAGGGTTTCATGGCGTTCAGGCGGTGGCTTCGTTCAGATGGCAGGCCGACCAGTGGCCCGGGGATATTTCCTGCAACGCCGGCGCCTGGTCGCGGCAGCGCGGCATGGCGTGCGGGCAGCGCGGGTTGAAGGTACAGCCCGACGGTGGGTTCAGCGGCGACGGGATCTCGCCCTTGATCGGGGTGAACTTGCGGCCGCGCCGCGCCACGTCCGGCACCTCGGCCATCAGGGCCTGGGTGTAGGGGTGGTTGGCGCGCGCGAAGATCTCGGCCGACGTCGAGATTTCGACGATCTTGCCCAGGTACATGATGGCCACGCGATCCGAAATGTGGCGCACCACGCCCAGGTCGTGGCTGATGAACAGGTAGGTGAAGCCGTGCTGTTCGCGCAGATCCATGAACAGGTTGATCACCTGCGCCTGGATCGATACGTCCAGCGCCGCCACCGGCTCGTCGCACACCAGGAATTTGGGCGCCACCATCAGCGCGCGGGCGATGCCGATGCGCTGGCGCTGGCCGCCCGAGATCTGGTGCGGGAAGCGGTCACGGTATTCGGTGTCCAGGCCCACTTCGGTCAAGGCCTGGTCGATGCGCGCGGGGATCTCGGCCGGCGGCGCCAGCTTGTGCACCTTGAGCGATTCGCCCAGGATCTGGCGCAGGCGCTGGCGCGGATTGAGAGAGGCCTGCGGGTCCTGGAAAATCATCTGCACGCCCAGCGTGTAGGCCAGTTTCTCGCGGCCGCTCAGGCGGCGCGGGTCCTGGCCCTGGTACAGCAATTCGCCTTCGGTCTGGCGATGCAGGCCGGCGACCACGCGGCCCAGGGTGGACTTGCCGCAGCCGGACTCGCCCACCAGCCCGACGACTTCGCCGCGGCCGATGCGCAGGTCGACGCCATTGACGGCATAGACGGTGCGGCGGTCGATCGGGCGGCCGGCCAGGGCCAGGATGCGCTGCGCCAGATCCGGGCGCTGTTCGAAGCGCTTGTGGACGTTCCTGAGCTCGATGACAGGGGTATCGGCTTGACTCATGCTTGCTCGGCCTCGCGGGCAATCGGGACGTAACAGCGATAGCTGCGCGAACCTTCGGTGGTGACGGTGGGGGCTTGCTCGGTGCAGCGCGTGACCGCGTGGGTGCAGCGCGGCCGGAACGCACAGCCCGACGGGCGGCCGGCCAGGCTCGGCGCCATGCCGTTGATCTGGTGCAGCCGCGCGCCCGGCGCGGTGGCGCCGGGCATCGAATCGAGCAGACCGCGGGTGTAGGGATGGCGCGGCGCGTCCAGCACCTGTTCGACCGGGCCGCTCTCGACGATGCGGCCGGCATACATGACGGCGACGCGGTCGGCCAGCTCGGCCACCACGCCCAGGTCGTGGGTGATCCAGATCAGCGCGGTGTTGTGCTCGCGGCAGATCTCCTGCATGCGGTACAGGATCTGGCCCTGGATGGTCACGTCCAGCGCCGTGGTCGGCTCGTCACAGATGATCAGGTCGGGCTTGTTGAGCATGGCGATGGCGATCGCCACGCGCTGGCGCATGCCGCCCGAGAACTCATGCGGATAGCTTTTCAGGCGCTTCTCCGGCGCGGGGATGCCGACCATGGCGAGCGCCTCGCGGCAGCGTTCCAGCGCTTCGGCGCGCGGCACGTTCTCGTGCGTCAGGATGGCTTCCATCATCTGCTCGCCGATGCGCAGCACCGGATTGAGCGTCATCAGCGGGTCCTGGAAGATCATGGCGATGCGATTGCCGCGCAGCTGCCGCATCTGCTCTTCGGAGAGCTTGCGCAGATCGTTGCCCTTGAACTTCACTTCGCCGTCGACGACCTCTCCGGGCGGGTCGATCAGCCCCAGCAGTGAGAAACCGGTGACCGACTTGCCCGAGCCGGACTCGCCGACCAGGCCCACGATTTCGCCGCGGCGCACCGTCAGGTCGACGCCGTCGACCGCCAGCCATGCGCCGGCCTCGGTATGGAATGCGGTGCGCAAGCCGCGCACATCAAGAAGGACTTCACTCATCGCTTGGGGTCCAGGCTTTCGCGCAGGCGGTCGCCGACGATATTGATGGAAAGAATAAGCAACAACAGCGCAATGCCCGGGAACAGGCTGATCCAGTAGTCGCCCGACAGCAGATACTGGAAGCCGTTCGAGATCAGCAGGCCCAGCGACGGTTCGGTGATCGGCACGCCGACGCCCAGGAACGACAGCGTTGCTTCCAGCGCGATGGCGGTGGCGATCTGGATGGTGGCGAACACCATGACCGGGCCCAGGCAGTTGGGCAGCAGGTGGAACACCATGATGCGCCAGGCCGGGAAGCCCAGGTTGGCGGCGGCCTCGACGTATTCCTTGCGCCGCTCCTGCAGCGCGCGGCTGCGCATGATGCGGGCATAGTGGCCCCACTGCACCAGCACCAGCGCCAGGATCACCTTGTCGACCCCGCGCCCCAGCACCACCAGCAGCACCAGCGCCACCAGGATGGTCGGAAAGCCCAGGATGAAGTCGACGATGCGCATCAGCACGGTGTCGACCAGGCCGCCGACGTAGGCGGCCACCAGGCCGACCGCGCCGCCCACGGCGGTGGCCAGCGTCACCGCCGACAGGCCCACCATCAGGCTGATGCGCAGGCCGTAGAGGATGGCGCTGAGCATGTCGCGGCCCTGGTCGTCGGTGCCGAGCCAGGCGATGCTGCCGTCCATCAGCGCCTGGCGCGGCGCCAGGCGGCCGTCCAGCAGCGACAGGTTGGCCAGATCATAGGGATTCTGCGGCGCGAAGTAGGGCGCGAACACCACCAGCAGCACCAGGACGGCCAGGGCGATGGCTGACCCGCGCACGGTGGGGCGGGCCCGCAGTTTCTTCAGGATCGAGGCGCGCTTGGGTGTATCGGCCAGGGGCTGGACGGTACGGGTGCGGCCGGAGTTGGGAGATTGAGCCATGGAAGTTATTGAGCGGGGGTCACGAGCTGCACGCGCGGGTCGAGCGCGGCGTACAGAATGTCCACGACCAGGTTGATGACGACGAAAATCAGGGTCACCAGCATCACGTAGGCGACCACCACGGGGCGGTCGAGCTGGTAGACGCTGTCGATGAGCAGCTTGCCCATGCCGGGCCAGGCGAACACGGTCTCGGTGATGGTGGAATAGGCGATCAGGCTGCCGAATTCCATGCCGATGACGGTGACCACCGGGATCAGGATGTTGCGCAGGATGTGGCGGCGCACGATGCGGCCGGGCTTGATGCCCTTGGCGCGCGCGAATTTCACGTAGTCCTGGCTACGGGCCTCGACCACGCCCGAGGCGGTCAGGCGCAGCACCAGTGCGATGTTGGCCAGCGCCAGGTTGATGGCCGGCATGATCAGGTGCGCCCAGCCGTCGGCCGTCAGGATCGACAGGCGCACGCCCAGCACCGTCACGGTGTCGCCCCGGCCGGTGGCGGGCAGCCAGCCGAGCCAGACCGCGAACAGCAGGATCAGCATCATGCCCTGCCAGAAGTTGGGCAGCGAAAAACCCAGCACCGACGACGACATGATGCCGCGGCCCAGCGGTTCATCGCGGTACAGGCCGGCCACCAGGCCCAGCGGAATGCCGATCACACAGGTCAGTCCGATGGCCACGATCACCAGTTCGAAGGTGGCGGGGATGCGCTGCACGATCAGCTCGATGGCCGGGATACCGTGCACGAACGAGGTGCCCAGGTCGCCGTGCAGCGCGCGCCACAGGAATCCTGTGTATTGCTGCCACACGGGCAGGTCCAGGCCGAGGCGGGCGATCATCGCCTCGCGCGCCGCCTGGCTGGCTTCGGGGCTGACCAGCAGTTCGATCGGGTCGCCCACGGCATACACCGCGAAGAAGACCACGACCGAGACGGCCAGCAGCACGAACAGACTCTGGATCAGTCTGCGTAGGATGAAAAGGGCCACGTGATATTTCCTTGGTGGGCTCGGGGGGTTGCAGGCGCCGGAACGGCGATCTTATTGGGCGGGCCTGGCCGACATGGCCAGGGTCAGGGACTCTTGCAGCCGCTTTTGGCGCGCGGCCGGACCGACGGCGGTCGGGGCGCGCTTGGGGAAGTAGACCGATCGCGTCATCGCGTCCGCGGTGGTCTTGATGCCCACGCGCGACAGGTGCTGGGCCTTTGCCAGCGTACAGGTGGATAACGCGCTGTGGATGAAAACGTTTGCGGACATGCTGCTTCCCTTGGCGGTTTTTATATGAGGCGGCGCGCCATCGAGGGCGCGCCGCGCGCGGCATCAGACGATGGGTTGCGCCAGCCGCACCACCGTGACCCCGGCCCGCAGGTTGGCGGTCGACGGCATGATCAGCACGCAGTCATCGTAGGGCGTGGTCACCGGCTCGCCTTCGGACCAGCCGATGAGGGTGCCGGCGCGCGCCAGCGTCTCCAGGCCCTTCCAGGGCTCGGCGAAACGGAAATCGGCGCTCTTGGCGGCGATGGCGTGGGTCACGCGCAGCGCGCGCTGGGCGCTGGCCTGCGGCGCGAACCAGGCGGCGGGCAGGTCGGCCTGGTCGACCGTGCCGGCGGCCACCAGGAAGCGCGCCATCTGGTCGAGCGCCACGCTGCGCGCCTCGGGCGCGCCATGGAAGCCGCATTCGATCAGCAGCGAACGGGTGCCGTTGTCACCGGCCTCGCCGAAGCGGCCGTAGTCGCGCATGCGCACGCCAGCGGCGTGGCCGGCGTCGGCGATGATGGTGGCGGGGTTGCCCAGCGACAGGGCCAGGTCGATGTTGCGTTGTTCCAGGCCGGTCAGCTGCAGCGGCACGTCGGAATTGCTCATCGAGTGGAAGTCCAGCAGCCAGTCGGCCTGCGCCACCCATGGACGCAGGGCGGCGGCGCGGCGGCGTTCCTGGCTGATGGGCTGGGCCAGCTTGTCGTCGCTCCAGACCCGGTTCATGTCCTCATCGACGAAGCGCGCCGGCGCGTAGTTGGCCGGATCGAAGCGATCGAACGCGGCCAGGTTGCAGAATGCCAGCGTCAGCGAGCCGCGGCGCGGTCGCAGGCCGGCGGCCAGCGCGTCCTTCAGGGCCCAGGCGCCGCACAGTTCATTGCCGTGGATCAGCGCGCTGAGGATCACGCGCTTGCCCGGCACGCCGGTGTCGAAATGCCAGACGCCGGGGGTATCCGTGTTGCCCACGCGCTCGGCCGCCAGATCCGGACAGGCGAGCAGGAAAGGGCGCGGACGGGACGCGGTAGGGGACGAGGACATGGGAACTCCGATCAAGCGAAGGGGATTGTATAGGGGATGGCGCGGAACGACGGTCAGGCGGCGTTCAACCGGCGGCCGTTCGCCGGCGTTGCGCGGCCACGGCCGCGCCCTGTTCGCCCAGGTCCCAGAACAGGCCGGCCATCACCGCCACGGCCTCGCGCGCCACGGACGCGAGCAGGTGTTCGTCCGGGCCGTGCTGGCAACAGGCGGGGTAGGAATGCGGCACCCAGATCGTGGGCAGTCCCAGCACCTCCGAAAAGGCGTCGTTGGGCACCGTGCCGCCCAGGTTTGGCAGCAGCGCGGGCGTCTTGCCGGTGGTGGCGGCCAGCGAGGCCACGGCCCAACGCGCCCACGGGTCGTCCGGGTCCAGCCGCGTGGCCGGCGTGCCGCGCCGCACGCGGACGGCGACCTGCGACAGGCCCTGCGCGTCCAGGTGCCGGCGCAGGATGCCCTCGGCCTGACGCCAGTCGGTGCCGACCACGAAACGCAGATTGCAGGTGGCGCTGGCGCGCGGCGGAATCGCGCCCACCGGATTGTCGGGATTGCCGGTCTTGTAGGCCAGCACTTCCAGCGTGTTCCAGCCGAACAGGCGTTCGGCCAGCGACAGGCCGGGCTCGCCCCATGCCGGGTCGATGTCGGGTGCGTCGTCGTCCTGCCCGACCTGGATGTCCGCCAGGGCCTGGCGCACGGCCGGCGGGATGGGGGGCGGGCGCAGGCCGTCCACCAGCAGCCGGCCGCGCGCGTCCACCAGGCTGGCCAGCGCATTCGCCAGAATGATGCCGGGGTTGGGCAGCACGCCGCCCCAGTTGCCGGAATGGTGGGCATGGCCGCGCAGGTCGACCGTCAGGTCGAACAGCAGCGTGCCGCGCGATCCCAGGAACAGCGTCGGCCGGTCGGCCGCCAGCCGCGGTCCGTCGGAAGCAATGAAGACATCGGCGGCCAGCGACTCGCGCCAGGCGTCGCAGGCCTGGTGCAGGCCGGGCGAGCCGACCTCCTCGCCGCATTCCACCAGCATGCGCAGGTTGAAGCCCAGCCGTCCGCCGCGTTCGGCCCGGACCTGTTCCAGCGCGGTCATATTGATGCAGTACTGTCCTTTGTTGTCGGCCGTGCCGCGGCCGTACCAGCGATCGCCTTCGGCCGTCAGCCGCCACGGCGACAGTCCGGCGCGCCACTGGTCGTCGTAGCCACGCACGACGTCGCCATGGGCGTACATCAGCACGGTGGGCAGGCCCGGGTCTTCGATGTGTTCGGCCAGCAGGAAGGGCGGGCCGCCAGCCGCCGGATTGTCCGCGACATGCCAGGCGCAGCCCAGCCCCGCCAGGCGCGGCGCCACCGCCGCGCGCAGATAGTCGTGCAGCGCCGCGCGCTGGCCGGGGTCCTGGCTTTCGGTTTGGTGGGCGACCAGTTCCGCCAGGTCGCGTTGCAAGGCGCCGCTTTCGGCGTACGCGACCGCCCGGCCGATAGCGGCGGCGCGGCTCGGGTGGGTGACTGCTGCTGACACGGACTTCCCCTTTTCGTGGCCGGGCGCGTCAGGAGGCCCGGCTGGATCGTTGCGCAAATTCTAGGATCAGGGGAGCTTTCTCTACAATTAGAATATTTATCGGGAGCTTTGCATAAAAGGCAAGGCTCATGGTGACCACTTCCCGCCCCAACGAGGCCGAACATGCATGGCATTGCCTTGCGGTACTTTGTCGAGGTCGCCCAGGCCGGCAGCCTGAGCGGCGCATCCGAGCGCCTGCACGTGGCGGTGTCAGCCATCAGCCGGCAGATCGCCAAGCTGGAAGAAGAGGCTGGCGCGCCGCTGTTCGAGCGCGCCGCGCGCGGCATGCTGCTGAGCGAGGCCGGCCGGCTGCTGCTGGCGCATGCGCGCCGCACCTTGCTGGAATCGGACTCGGTGCTGCAGGAGATCGCCGCGCTCAAGGGCATGGCGCGCAACGAGATCCGCATGGCGGCGGTCGAGGGCGTGGCGCGGATCTTCCTGCCCTCCGCCATGGCGCGGTTCCGCCGCGACTGGCCCGAGGTCCGCTTCGATCTGTACGTCGGCACGCCGGCCGACGTCGCGCGGCGGGTCGCCGAGGGCAGCGTCGAGCTGGGCATGACCTTCAACGTCGAACGCCTCAGTGGCGTCAGCGTGCGCTATTCGCGGCGCGCGCCGGTGCACGCGGTGATGGCGGCGGGCCATCCCCTGGCCGGACGCAAGAGCGTCAGCCTGCAGGACCTGGGCCGCTATCCGCTGGCGCTGACCGGCCCGGGCACCACCACCCGCCACCTGTTCGAGATGGGCTGCCTGTTGGAGTCGGTGCAGCTCGAACCCACCTTCACCTGCAACGATTCCTCGCCGCTGCACGGTTTCGTGTTCGGTTCCGACGCCATCATGCTCAGCGGCTATATCTCGGTGGCCTGGAGCCTGAAACGCGACGAATTGGTGGCGGTGCCCATCTCCAACGCGCAATTGCAGTCGCGCACGCTGCAGCTGCATGTCATGCAGGGGCGCCGGCTGCCGTCCAAGACGGAAGCCTTCATCGACCTGCTGTCGCGCGAACTGGACGTGCTGCTGGCGCAGGGGCCGGGCGCCTGAGGCGCCGGCTCGCGGGGCGCGCCCCAGCAAAAACGGCTGCCCGAAGGCAGCCGTTTTTCAACGCGCGCGACGGATGGCTTACTTGGCGTCGGGCTTGACCGACGTGGCCAGCGTGAACTGGTCGCGGCGGCCTTCGTAGGAGATGCCCTTGCGGAAGGCCCAGATGCTGCTTTCGAAGTGCAGCGGGATCAGCGGCACGTTGTCCAGCGCGATCTGGGTGGCTTCCTGCAGCAGCTTTTCGCGCTTGGGCGCGTCGACGGTGACGATGGCCTGCTTGTAGACCTTGTCGAAGTCGGCGTTGCTGAAACCGCCATAGTTGCTGGTGCCCAGGCTCTTGGGCGAATCGAGCGAGGCGACCCACAGCTGGAACAGCGCCGAGGCTTCGCCCGTTTCCGCCGGCCAGCCGCCCATCGAGAAGCTGAACTCGCGCTTGGCGCGCTTGGGGAAGTAGATCGAGGCGGTCATGGCATCGACATGCGTCTTGATGCCGACGCGGGCCAGGTACTGGGCCACGGCCTGCGCTACCTGGCCGTCATTGACGTAGCGGTCGTTGGTCGACGACAGCGTCAGTTCGAAGCCGTTGGGGTAGCCGGCTTCGGCCAGCAGCTTCTTGGCGCCTTCCGGGTCGTACTTGATTTCCGGGGCCTTGGGCAGCGCGCCGAACATGCCGTCGGGCATGTACTGGTAGGCCGGGGTGGCCATGCCGTCCATGATGCGGGCGGTGATGGTCTTGCGGTCGATGGCCATCGAGATGGCCTTGCGCACGCGCAGGTCCTGCAGCGGATTCTTGCCGTCGGCGCTCTTGACGAACGGGCTCGGATTGCGCGCCACGTCGGGCTGGAAGAACACCAGGCGGGTCGAGGGCGTGGCCACGAAACCGAACTTGGGATTGTCCTTCAGGCGCTGCAGGTCACGCGCGGCGGGGTTTTCGATCATGTCGAAGTCGCCCGACAGCAGGCCGGTCAGGCGCGGGCCGGCGGCCGGCACCGGCACGAACTTCACTTCCTTCCAGTAGGGCTTCGGGCCCCAGTAGTTCTCGTTGCGCACCAGCTCGATGCCGGTGCCCTTGACGTAGGACTTCAGGGTGTACGGGCCGGTGCCGATGGCGTCCTTGCCGTTGTTGAAGTCGGCCACGGTCGGCCAGGCGCCGGTCACGCCGCAACCCTTCTTCGGGTCGAACGTCAGCTTGCCGTGCTCGACGATGCCGTTCCAGATGATCGGCAGCGAGCGCGCCAGTTCGGCGGGCATCAGCGGGAAGGGGGTGCCGGTCTTGATGATGACGGTGTGCGCATCCGGCGTCTGCACGTCGGTGATCAGCTTGGTCGTGTCCATGTAGGACTGCGACACATTGGTTTCGTTGTTCAGCGTGCGGCAGATCGTGAACAGCACGTCCTCGGACGTGAACGGTTTGCCGTTCGAGAACTTGACGTCGTCGCGCAGCTTGAATTCCCAGGTCAGGTCATCCAGGTTCTTCCAGGACGTGGCCAGCGCCGGCACCAGCTTCATGTCGGCGCTGCGGCCCACCAGCGAACTGTAGACGTGCGCCGAGAGCGCGTCGTTCTGCGTCATCTTGTGGTAGTGGGGATCGGCCGAGGTGGGTTCGGCCGACAGGCCGATCTTCAGCGTCTGGGCCTGGGCTGCGGCCAAGGGAATGGCGGCGGCCACGAGGGCCAGGGTAGTGCGCAACTTCATGGTGACAACTCCGGATGGGAAACGAACCGGATCGTGCTTTGCGGCGGCAAACAGCGGGTCAGCCAACCGGGGGAACTGGACGTCGGCCGGGGGGGCTTGCGGTGTTTTTGCGCCAGGCACGACGGCAAGGGGCCGATTATCGGTAGGCGGTTCGCGCGCTGTCAATGCGCGCCGGGCCGACGCTAGGGTAAACGCCAAGAGGCGAAAATCCGCTGTCGCCGCGCGCCAAATGCCAATCGCCCCAGCGTGAAACGGTCCCGCTTCGGGACGGCTTCGCACTGGGGCGACAGGGATGAGTGCTGCGCAATGGGAGGCAGGGCGTCGCGGGGGCCCCGCAAGCGGGGCCGGCGCGGCGCAAGCGCGGCCGGTAAGGGGAGCAAGGCTCCTGGCCGGGGGGCGCCAGGGTCCGATGCAAAGGGCGCCGCGTCGGCGGCGGGCGTTGCGCCGGCAGCGCGTCAGGCTGAATCGCGGGAGATCGGTCGCGAATCAGCCTGCCACGGCTGGTCTTACCACTGCGAGCCGGAGAAGCGCGAGCTGGCGGCGCGGGCCTGGTTCATCGATTCGTTGACTTCGTCGATGAAGGCGAACACGCCAGAGACCGCGGCGGCGATGGCCTTGCCGGCCTTCTTCAGGCTGGTCAGCGGGTGGGAATTCGGTTGGTTCTCGAGAGCGCCGCGGAGCAGGTCACGCTCCAGCGCGTCGGTCAGGCGGGCAGTGTGGTTCAGGGTCAGTTCGCTCATGGTTGGCTCCAGTCCGTTTCGTCTTGGGGTAAACCATTATAGGGATAACCCTAAATTAAAAGCAACGCGTTTTTAGGGGAAAACCCTAGTATGTTGTAAAAATGTATGTGGCACGGGGACTTAGGCCGAAGGACCGCCATTGCGCAGCCCCCTGGCGGCGTCGGCCAGCTCGCCCGCAGTCAGCCCGATCGGCCCGATGCCCCGGGCCACCAGGGCGTCCGCCGCCGCGCCGTGCAGCCAGACCGCGCCGGCCACGGCCTGGTCCAGTGGCAGGCGCTGGGCCAGCAGCGAGCCCAGCATGCCAGCCAATACGTCCCCGGTTCCGGCGGTGGCCAGCCCGGGGTTGCCGCTGGTGTTGCGGCGCCATTGGCCGTCGGGGGCGCAGACCACCGTACCCGCGCCCTTCAGGACCACCCAGGCGCCGAAGCGCCGCGCCAACGCCTGGGCGGCGGCGGGGCGGTCGGCCTGGATGCGGGCGGTTTCCTGGCGCAGCAGGCGGCCGGCCTCGGCCGGGTGCGGGGTCAGCACCACCGGGCCATCGCCCCAGTTGGGCTGGATGCCGCCGCTGGCCAGCAGGTTCAGACCATCGGCGTCCAGCACCAGCGGCGCGCGGTGGCGCAGCACGAACAGTTCCGACAGGGCGTTGGCGGCGCCCGCGCCGGCGCCGATGCCGCAACCGGCGACCCAGGCGGTGACGCCCCAGTCCGTGTCCAGCAGCGAACGCGCATCGCGCAGCATCAACTCGGGTTGCAGCGGATCGCAGGGCAGCGGCGCGCTGTCCTGGGCGAAGCCCACCAGGACCTTGCCGGCGCCGGTCTTGAGCGCGGCGCGCGCGGCCAGCAGCGCCGCGCCTTCCATGCCGCGTCCGCCGCCCACCACGCCGATGGTGCCGAAACTGCCTTTGTGGGTGTCGGCGCCGCGCACGGCGAACAAGGCCGGCAGGTCATCGCGGCGGATTTCGCCGGCAAAGCGGGAGGCGGAGGTGTTCATGGGCTGAGGCTCCAGGATCGGCGAGCGGCATCGGAACGGGTGCCATCCACTATAGTGCCCCAAAACGCGCGGCCTTCCGCCCGCGCCACCGGAGACGACGATGACCGATATCACGCTGGAACACTATTCCGCCTATGAGTCCCTCAAGCTGCGCCGCCATCCCAACGGCGTGCTGGAGCTGATCATGGGGTCCAAGGATGGCAAGCCGGGCAAGCTGTCCACCGCCGACGACCGCATGCACCGCGAGCTGGCCGACATCTGGCGCGATATCGACACCGACCCGGACACCCGGGTGGTGGTGATTCGCGGCGAGGGCAAGGGCTTCTCGGGCGGCGGCGATCTGGACCTGGTGCAGCAGATGGCGGAAGACTTCGATGTGCGCACCCGCGTCTGGCGCGAGGCGCGCGACCTGGTCTACAACATCATCAATTGCAGCAAGCCGATTGTCTCGGCGATGCACGGCGCCGCCGTGGGCGCCGGCCTGGTGGCCGGCCTGCTGGCCGACATCTCGATCGCCGCGCGCGATGCCCGCATCATCGACGGCCACACCCGTTTGGGCGTCACCGCGGGCGACCACGCCGCCATCGTCTGGCCGCTGCTGTGCGGCATGGCGCGCGCCAAGTACTACCTGATGCTGTGCGAGACCGTGAGCGGCGAAGAGGCCGAGCGCATCGGCCTGGTGTCGCTGTGCGTGGACGAGGCCGAGCTGATCGGCCGCGCCTTCGAGGTGGCCAACCGCCTGGCGGCTGGTTCGCAGACCGCGATCCGCTGGACCAAGTATTCGCTGAACAACTGGCTGCGTATGGCCGGCCCGACGTTCGACACCTCGCTGGCGCTGGAATTCATGGGGTTCGGCGGCCCGGACGTACGCGAAGGCGTGCAGTCGCTGCGCGAGCGGCGGGCGCCGAACTTCCGGCCCGACTCGCCATTCTGAGGCGGGCGGGCGCGGCTGTCGCTCCGCCGTGCCGGATACGCCGGCCCGGCTAGGCGCGCCCGCTGGGACGCGCTGCCCGGACCTACTTCTTGAAGAACGCCGCGAACGCGGCCTGCGCCTCTTCGGTCTGCAGGCGGGCGCGAAACTGCTGCGCCTCATCATCGAGCGTGTCCTGGATCGCCTGCCGGTCCGGCCGCTTGAGCATGGCCTTGGTGAGCCGCAGCGCGGCGGGCGGCTGCTTGGCCAGGCTGGCGGCGGTGGCCTGCGCCGCCGCCAGGGCGCCGCCCTGGGCGGTGACTGCCGTGGCCAGGCCGGCATCGCAGGCCTCCCGGGCCGAGAACGCCTTGCCTTGCAACAGCCATTCGGCGGCGCGGCGGGCGCCGGCCAGGCGCGGCAGCAGCAGGCTGGAGGCGCCTTCGGGGCACAGGCCCAGCGCCACGAACGGCAGGCGCAGCGTGGCGCCTTCGCCGATGTAGACGAAGTCGCAGTGCTGCAGCAGCGTCACGCCGATGCCGATGGCATAGCCCTCGACGGCGGCGATGACCGGCACGTCGGCCTGTGTCAGGGCGCGCAGGAAGGTCAGGCCGGCGCTGTCGCCGGCGCCCCGCTCGGCCTGGAAATCGCGCAGGTCGTTGCCGGCGGTGAAGTGTTCGCCGGCGCCGGCCAGGATTACCGCCGACACGCTGGTGTCGGCGCTGGCCAGCGCGAGCTGTTCGGTCAACGCGGCGTAGGTGGCCGTGTCGAGCGCGTTGCGGCGTTCCTGGCGGTCGATCACCAGCGTCAGCACCGCGCCCTCGCGCGTGACGCGCAAGCCGGCGCTCATGCGAAGGTCCTGGCGGCCAGTTGCGCCTTGGCCTCGGCGTATTCGCGGCGCAGCGTGTCGACGATCTGGCGCGTGGGTTGCACGCTGGCGATGTTGCCGACGCCCTGGCCCGCGCCCCAGATGTCCTTCCAGGGCTTGACGCGGCTGGAACCGAAATTGGAGGCGCCGCTGTCCGGCTGCGGCAGGTTGGCCGGATCGAGGCCGGCGGCGGCGATGCTGGCCTTGAGATAGTTGCCCGGAATGCCGGTGAAGAAAGGGGTGTAGAGGATGTCGGTGGCGCTGGCCTCGACGATGGCGGCCTTGTAGCCGTCGCTGGCGTTGGCTTCCTCGCTGGCGATGAAGCGCGTGCCCATATAGGCGAAGTCCACGCCCATGGCGAGCGCGGCCAGTATCTGGGCGCCGGAGGTGATGGCGCCCGACAGGATCAGCGGGCCATCATAGAAGCGGCGCACTTCGGACACCAGCGCGAACGGGCTGAGCGTGCCGGCATGGCCGCCCGCGCCCGCGCACACCAGGATCAGGCCATCCACGCCCGCTTCCAGCGCCTTTTCGGCGTGGCGGATGGTGGTGACGTCATGGAACACCTTGCCGCCCCAGTCGTGGATGCCTTTGACCAGGTCGCCGGGCGCGCGCAGGCTGGTGATGATCAGCGGCACGCGATGGCTGGCGCACACCGCCAGGTCCTGTTCGAGCCGGTCGTTGGACTGGTGGATGATCTGGTTGACGGCGTAGGGCGCGACCGCCGCGCCCGGGTTGGCCTCGCGGTACGAGGCCAGGCCGGCCTGGATCTCGTCGAGCCAGTCGGTCAGCAGACTCTGCGGGCGCGCGTTGAGGGCGGGAAACGAACCGACGATGCCGCTCGTGCATTGCGCGATGACCAGCTTCGGGTTGGACACGATGAACATGGGGGCGCTGATGACCGGCAGGGACATCTGGCCATACAGATCTGTCACGAGGGAATGGGGCATAACGTCGTCGTCGCGTGTGGTTTCGGGTTGAGCGCCCTGGCCGCGCTTGAGTCGCGGAAAGGGATGTGCCTATAATTACCTACCGACCGTCCGGTAATTAATTAATCTTTATTTAACGGCAAGCGTCGAACCGCTGTCAATGGAACGGAACCGCACGCGATCCGGCATTGGCGCGCTCGATGCCGCCCTGAACAGGCCTTCCATGGCGACTTCCGCAGCCCCCGCCACCAAACGCGCCCGCGCCGGCCGTCCGCCGACTCTGGTGGCGCCGCGCGAACGCATCCTGGCCGAAGCCGCCAAGCTGTTCGCGCGCAGCGGCTACGACGGCAGTTCGGTGTCGGATCTGGCCGCCGCCATCGGCGTGTCCAAGGCCGCCATCTATCACTACTTCACCACCAAGCAGGACATCTACGACGCCATCATTCTGGCCGTGCTCAATGGCCTGACCCAGAACGTGGGCCAGGACGTGGCGCGTGCCGAGGGAGGCGCCGCCCGCCTGCGCGCTTTCATGGTGGGACACGCGCGTTACTTCGAGCAGCATCACGCCGAGTTCGTCACCATGCTGATCGGCTATTCCGGCATGGCGCTGCCCGAGCGCGAGGATGCCGCGCGCCTGCGCGATGGCTACGAGAAGCGCCTGCGCGACTTGATCGCCCAAGGCGTGGCCGAGGGCGCCTTCCGGCCGCTGGACGTGCCCGCCACCGGCCGCGCCGTGCTGTCGATGCTGAACTGGATGGTGCGCTGGTACAAGCCCGGCCAGGGCGACAGCGCCGAGACCATCGCCGCCGGCTATTTCGATTTACTGGTTGGCGGCATGCGCCCCTGAGCGCTGCCGCCCCGCACTCCGAGAGACTTTGATCATGGCCCTGGATACCGAAACCCTGAACCTGTTGCTGGACGCCGTGCGCCGCTTCGTGCACGAACGCCTGATTCCCGCCGAGGACGAACTGGCCGCCAGCGGTCAGGTGCCGCCGGACATCGTCGCCGAAATGCGCGAGCTGGGGCTGTTCGGCCTGTCGATCTCGCCCGACCACGGCGGCCTGGGCCTGACGATGGAAGAGGAAGTGAAGGTGGTGTTCGAGCTGGGCCAGACCTCGCCCGCATTCCGCTCGCTGGCCGGCACCAACATCGGCATCGGCTCGCAGGCCATCGTGCTGGCCGGCACCGACGAACAGCGCGCCCGCTACCTGCCGCGCCTGGCCAGCGGCGAGCTGATCGGCTCGTTTGCCCTGACCGAACCCGACGCCGGCTCCGACGCCATGGCGCTGCGCCTGTCGGCCGAACGCGACGGCGACCACTATGTGCTCAACGGCACCAAGCGCTACATCACCAACGCGCCCATCGCCGGCCTGTTCTCGGTGATGGCGCGCACCGCGCCCGAACGCCGCGCCAACTCGATCTCGTGCTTCCTGGTCGAAGCCGGCACGCCGGGGCTCATCATCGGCAAACCCGACAAGAAAATGGGCCAGGCCGGCGCGCTGACCAGCGACGTGGTCTTCGACAACTGCCGCGTCCCCGCCTCGGCCCTGCTGGGCGGCGAGGAGGGCAACGGTTTCCGCACCTCGATGCGGGTGCTGGACAAAGGTCGCCTGCACATCTCGGCCCTGTGCGTCGGCATTGCCGACCGCCTGCTGCGCGACGCTGTCCAATACGCCACCGAACGCAAGCAGTTCGGCCAGCCTATCGCCGAATTCCAGCTGATCCAGGCCATGATCGCCGACAGCCAGGCCGAACTCTACGCCGCGCGCTGCATGGTGCTGGATGCCGCCCGTATGCGCGACCGCGGCGAGAACACCACCATGCAGGCCGCCTGCTGCAAGCTCTACGCCACCGAAATGGTCGGCCGCGTCGCCGACCGCGCCGTCCAGATCCACGGCGGCGCCGGCTACATGTCCGAATACGCCGTGGAACGCTTCTACCGCGACGTGCGCCTGTTCCGCATCTTCGAAGGCACCTCGCAGATCCAGCAACTGGTCATCGCCCGCGAGGTCATCAAGGCGCATAGCTGAGCACACCGCCCGCCGCGGCGCCCCACAGCAAAAGGCGTCTCAAGAACCCAGACGCGTCCGCCCACCGACCACCCCAACACACCCAAGCCCCCACCGGCTAATATCCCCTTTGACCCACATCCTTTGGCGAAAAGAGAAAAGATGTCGCAACGTCCCGCTCCCCTAACAGGCATCCGCGTCCTGGACCTGACCCGCGTGCTAGCCGGCCCCTGGTGTACCCAGA
Source organism: Achromobacter pulmonis (assembly GCF_902859765.1). Classification (GTDB taxonomy): domain Bacteria; phylum Pseudomonadota; class Gammaproteobacteria; order Burkholderiales; family Burkholderiaceae_B; genus Achromobacter; species Achromobacter pulmonis. The sequence continues at coordinate 294,741 of NZ_CADIJV010000003.1, read as the reverse complement.
ACCTGGCCGACCTTGGCGCCGAAGTCATCAAGATCGAACGCCCCGGGGCCGGTGACGACACCCGCGCCTGGGGCCCTCCGTACCTGAAGGACGCGGCCGGCAACGACACCACCGAAGCCGCCTACTACCTCTCGGCCAACCGCAACAAGTTCTCCGTCGCCCTTGATATCGCTTCCCCGCGCGGCGCTGAGCTGGTGCGTGAACTGGCCATGCAGAGCGACATCCTGGTCGAGAATTTCAAGGTCGGCGGCCTGGCCAAATACGGCCTGGACTACGCCAGCCTCAAGGAAGTGAACCCGCGCCTGATCTATTGCTCCATTACCGGCTTCGGCCAGACCGGCCCTTACGCCAGCCGTCCCGGCTACGACTTCATGATCCAGGGCATGGGCGGCCTGATGAGCATCACCGGCGAGCGCGACGACCTGCCCGGCGGCGGTCCGCAAAAGGCGGGCGTGGCGGTGGCTGACCTGATGACCGGCATGTACTCCACCGTCGGCATCCTGGCCGCGCTGCACGAGCGTTCCGTCAGCGGCCTGGGCCAGCACATCGACATGGCGCTGCTGGACTGCCAGGTCGCCATGCTGGCGAACCAGAACCTGAACTTCATGACCTCCGGCAAGGCGCCGCGCCGCGCCGGCAACGCCCACCAGAACCTGGTGCCGTACCAGGTCTTCGCGGCCAGCGACGGCCACCTGATCGTCGCCGTGGGCAACGACAGCCAGTTCCGCAACTACTGCGGCGCCATCGGCTTGCCCGAGCTGTCGGCCGATCCGCGTTTTGCCACCAACCCGCAGCGCGTCAAGAACCGCGAGGCGCTGGTGCCGTTGCTGGCCGAACGCATGGCCACCGGCGCGCGCGACCACTGGCTCGCCGCGCTCGAAGCGGTGGGCGTGCCGGCCGGCCCGATCAACACGCTCGATCAGGTCTACGAAGACCCGCAGGTGCTGGCGCGCGGCATGAAGCGCGAACTGCCGCATCCGGCGGCGGGCACCGTGCCGATGGCCGCCAGCCCCCTGAAGTTCTCGGGCAGCCCGGTCGAGTACCGGCGCGCGCCGCCCATGCTGGGCGAACACACCGCGCAGGTGCTGTCCGAAAAGCTCGGGCTCTCGGCGGCGGAAATCCAGGCGCTGGCGCAAAGCCCGTCCTGATCCACAGGCATCGCGCGGCCGCCGCGCATACACCATTCCAATGACTGGCAGGAGAAGTTGATGACGGAGATTCAAACCATCGGCGTCGTGGGCGCCGGGGCCATGGGGCGAGGCATTGCCCAGATCGCGGCGCAGGCCGGCCTGCGGGTGCGCCTGTATGACACCAGCGCCGACGCCGTGGCCGCCGCGCGCGAGTCGCTGCGCCAGGTCTGGGACAAGCTGGCGCAGAAGGGCAAGCTGACGGCCGCCGACGCACAGGCCGCGCTGGAGCGGGTCGAGTCCGCCACCGCGCTGACCGACATGGCGGCGTGCCAGTTGGTGGTCGAAGCCATCGTCGAGCGCCTGGACGTCAAGCGCGACCTGTTCGCCGCCCTGGAAGGCGTGGTGGCCGATGACTGCATCCTGGCCTCCAACACCTCGTCGCTGTCGATCACCGCCATTGCCGCCGCCTGCAAGCTGCCGCAGCGCGTCGCGGGCTACCACTTCTTCAATCCGGTGGCGCTGATGAAGGTGGTCGAGGTGATCGACGGTCTGCGCAGCGCGCCCGAGACCGGCGATGCGCTGGCCGAGCTGGCGCGCCGCATGGGCCACACGCCGGTGCGCGCCAAGGATATGCCGGGCTTCATCGTGAATCACGCGGGCCGTGGCATGAACACCGAAGGCCTGCGCGTGGCGCAGGAGTCGGTGGCCACCTTTGCGCAAGTGGATGCCATCATGCGCGAGCAAGCCGGTTTCCGCATGGGCCCGTTCGAGCTGCTGGACCTGACCGCGCTGGACGTCTCGCATCCGGTGATGGAATCCATCTACCGCCAGTTCTTCGACGAGCCGCGCTTCCGTCCGTCGCCCATCACCACCGTGCGTCTGGCCGGCGGCCTGATCGGCCGCAAGGCCGGCGAAGGCTTCTACAAATATGTGGACGGCCAGAAGCAGGTGCCCGCCGAGCCGCCCGTGCCGGCATTGCCGCAAGGCCTGAAGGTCTGGGTCAGCCCGCGCCATGCGGAAGGCTACGCGCGCGCCACCGCGTTGCTGGAAAAGCTGGGCGCGCCGCTGGTCTCCGGCGCCGCGCCGGCGGCCGACACGCTCATCATCGTCACGCCGTTCGGTGAGGACGTCTCCACCACCGTGTCGGCGCAGGGCCTGGACCCGGCGCGCTGCGTCGGCCTGGATACCCTGCATGCCTTCGACAAGGCCGCCCGCCGCACCGTCATGGTGTCGCCGGCCACGCAGGACAAGTGGCGCGATGCCGCGCACGCGCTGCTGGCCGGCGATGGCGTGCCGGTCTCTGTGATCCAGGATTCGCCGGGCTTCGTGGCCCAGCGCATCGTGGCCATGATCGTCAACATCGCCGCCGACATCGCGCAGCAGCAGATCGCCACGCCCGAGGACATCGACCGCGCGGTGACGCTGGGCCTGGGCTATCCGGTGGGGCCGCTGGCCCTGGGCGATGCGCTGGGCGCGGAACGCATCCTCGAAATCCTCAAGAGCATGCAGCGCGTCACGGGCGATCCGCGCTATCGTCCCAGCCTGTGGCTGCAGCGTCGCGTGCAGCTGGGCATGTCGTTGCTCAAGACGTACGCGGCCGATTGAGGCCGCGCCAAGTAAAAAGCCCTTCGACGCATCGAAGGGCTTTTTTTCGTCCTGCGCCGGGCGGCGCGAAGGGTGTGCGCGTGGCTTACTTGGCCGCGTTCACCATGTATTGCACGGCCGCGCGGATGTCGTCTTCCGAGGCGTTGGCCGCGCCGCCCTTGGGCGGCATGGGCGGCTTGCCCTGCATCGCGACCTTGACCATGGCGTCCATGCCGGTCTTGATGTAGGGCTCCCAGGCGGCCTTGTCGCCGAACTTGGGGGCGTTGGCCACGCCGGTGGCGTGGCAGGCGAAACAGACGCTCTTGTAGAGCTTTTCGCCGGCGGGGTTGACCGCGGCAGTCTGTTGCGGCGCGGGTGCGGCGGCGGGGGCAGCAGCGGCAGTGGCGGGGGCAGCAGCGGCAGCGGCGGGGGCGGCTGCGGGGGCAGCAGCGGCAGGAGCCGCAGCGGCAACGGGAGCCGCGGCAGCCGGCGCAGCCTCGGCTTCCTTCTGGGCGCCGTCTTCAGCCGGCGCGGCCGGCTCCGGCAGCGACCCGCCGGACTTGTTGGCCATGTAGACCACGGCGCGTGCGACTTCGTAATCGGACAGCGTCGGGTTGCCGCCCTTGGCGGGCATGCCGCCCTTGCCGTGCAGGGCCACGTTCAGCATGGTGTCGAAGCCGGACTGGATGAAGGGGGCCCAAGCGGCGTTGTCACCGACCTTGGGCGCGCCCGCCACGCCGGCGGTATGACAGGCCGTACAGACCGCGGCGAAGACTTGCTCGCCGGTCTTGAAGACCTTGGGGGCATTGGCGTCGACCAATTCGAACCCGGCAACAGGGGCGATGCGCTTGGTGACGGCCTCACTCGATAGCGTGTCCGAGCCGGCGCCGACCTTGGCGCCCGAGGCGACCATGTTCACCAGTAGGATGATGATGGCGATAGGCACCACGAAAGCCAGAATGACCGTGACGATCAGTTGCTTCGGGGTCTTGATGGGGGAGGAGTGCTCTTCTATGTGTTCCTGCTCGTTGCTCATGACCAAATCCTGCTAACGGGTACCGGGGCGCCTGGCGGCGGCAACAGAAAATCAGTACTGCACAAAGGGCGGCAAAAAGCAGACCGCCTTGCAAGCAAACGCTGGATTATATAACGGTGTCAGGGACGCGCGTCCAACAGCCGGACGGGGTTTTCACGCAGTTTTCCCGGCGAATCCATCACCTTCATGCAGATTGCGGAAAACTGGGTACAATACCGCCTCCTTGCGCTGCGCCCGTAGTTCAATGGATAGAATGAGAGTTTCCGAAGCTCTTGATACAGGTTCGATTCCTGTCGGGCGCGCCATAGCATCAACGACTTACTTTTTTGGGCCCAGGCAGCGCAAATTCGCGCGTGTTCTTTGGCCTCTTCCCGTCCTCCGCGCCAAGCCGGTGCCGGTGGCGCTGGAATAGCGCGGCGACGGCCGCGCACACGCTAGGCGCGGTTCGTGGCCTGCTCTTGGGCGGACTGCTCCAGCATCTTTTGATAGGCGCTGTAATAACAGGCCGCCGCCGCGCGGGCGTGGCCCAGCATGCGGATACGCACGAGTTCGGTGTCGCCGGATAGAAACGCTTCGTACAGGCCCCGCATGCCCTGAAGGATGATGCTGCGGATTTCCTTGTCGTCCATCGTCACCAGGCGCACCACCTGCACGTGATCGATGTAGCGTGAGATCACCTCGGCCAGCTCGCGGTTGGGCACCATGGTCAGCCAGGCCCACCGGAAATGCGCGTTGCTGCGCATGAATTCGTCAATGTCGGTGCGGGCATGCGCGTCTTCGGCGCATTCCAGGGCAGCCTTCATGTCGGCCAGGCCCTTGGGGCCGGCGTGCACCGAGGCCGAGGCGGCCGCGGCGGGCTCAAGCAACGTGCGGATCTCGAAAATCTCGTTCATCTCGCCCAGCGTGAACCGGCGCAGCACGAAGCCGCGCGCCGTGCCTTCCAGCAGGCCTTCGCTCTTGAGCTGCATCAGCGCTTCGCGCACGGGCATGCGCGACACCTCGAGCTCTTCGGCAATGTCGTGATCCACCAGCCGGTCTTCCAGACGGATCAGGCCCATCTGTATGCGCTCTCGGACGATGCCGTACACCTGTTCGCGCAGGTTCGGCTTGCGCGCCGTGTCTCTGGTTCTGTTTTTTGCCTTCATCACTGCCTGTCGGCCTTAATCGTTTTGCGCCTGGAACGTGCAACAAGGCGCGCCCATGCTGGCGCACCGGGTCTCGCGAAACGTGCTTGCTTTGCCGGCGACCAATGCGCTGACGGCCTCCAGCATACCTGTAATCGCATGGCAGACCGGGCGGTCGGACCCGGTGATTGCCATCGCGAACGGGCTGTTGTCCACCTCTAGCGCCAGCGCGTCCGCGCCGGCCGTCTGGAAGCGCCAGACTCCCCAGCCCAGGTCGGCGGCGGCCTGCGCCATCACTTGCAGAAACTGCGCGCGGTCGGGCGCGCCTTGCGTCTGATAGGCCCGCGCGGATGCGCCGCCGTGGCTGCGCACCGATGCCTGCAGGCTGCCAAGTGCGGCGTCGCGTTGCGCGGGGGGCAGGGCGGCGAACAGCCCCATCAGTACGTCGGCGCGCAGCATGACGTAGCGGCGGTCGGCATCCAGGATGGCGCCTGCATCGGCGTCCCATACCAAGCGTTCTTGCAGTTGTCCCATTTGATCTGTTCCATAGCCGGGCCGGCGGGGCGTGGAGGCGGGTGTAGCGGCTCTCAGGGCGGGGTTATCCCTTAACAATATATTGTTTAAGCGATTAGTAAACCACTGATATTAGGGTAAATAATTAGTTTAAAGTTCAACTACTAGTGCTTAAATCCACAACAGTATACTGTTCGCGCGGCAGTGCCGGGCGCCTTTGCAACGATTCCGATATCGGAGGCCGTTCATGATTGACGCAGGGTGGGTAAGGTGGTTTGGCAGAGCCCTGGTGGCCTGTCTGGCAATGGTGTGCAGCGGGCTTATGGCGTCCTCCGCGTGGGCGCAGGCGGACAAGCCGGCGGCGCCGCCGGAAGAACTGAAAATCGCGTATCCGGTGGATGTGCCGTCATGGGATCCCACCGCCGTCACGTTCCCGGCGGGGCAGTCGCTGTACAAGGCGGTATTCGATTCCGCGCTGTTCATAGACGGGGATCTGAAGCTGCAACCGGCGCTGATCAAAAGCTGGCGCTGGCTGGACGACAAGAATATGCGGCTGGGCATCGTGCTGCGCGACGACGTGACGTTCCACGATGGCTCCAAGCTGACGACCGACGATTTCAAGTTCAGTTTCCTAGACCGCCCCAAGCAGGACAAGCGCCTGGCCATCAACGGCTTCTTCGGCGCGCTGCAAGACATTCAAGTCAGCAGCCCCACCGAAGCCACGATGGTTTTTTCCACGCCGACCCCGACGGCGCCGAACTATCTGGGTTTTCTTACCTCGTACATCCTGCCCCACGCCTACTTCGAAAAAGTGGGCGAAGACGGCTTCCAGGCCGCGCCCATTGGCGCCGGTCCGTACAAGGTCGTGCGCTACGAACGCGGGTCTCGCGTGGTGCTGGAGGCGTATGACAAATACTGGGGGCCGAAACCCGCCATCAAGCGCGTCGTGTTCGAGTTCGTGCCGGATTCGTCGGCGCGCGTGGCGATGCTGGAATCGGGCCGGGCCGACGTCGCGGTGCAGATTCCGCTGCGCGAAGTGAACCGCCTGAACAAAAGCCCCGCGCTCAAGGCCGAGGTCTATCCGTACAGCGAGATCTTCATCCTGCAGATTCCCAGCTATGTGCCGGCATTCCAGAATGAGCACGTGCGCCGCGCCTTGCACCTGGCCATCAACAAGCAGGCCATTTCCAAGGCGTTCTATGCCAACGTGGCCAAGCCGCTTTCCGTGTTGGCCACGCCCGGGTCGCCGGGCGATGTGGCCGGCTTCAACTATGCGTTTGACAAGGCTGCGGCGCAGGCCGAGCTGGCTCGCGCGGGATACGGACCGGACAAACCGCTGAAGATCCAATTCCTGTCGACCAACAACACCTTTCCCAGCGACTACGAAATGGCGCGCGCCATTGTGCAGATGTGGTCGCAGATCGGGGTGCAGGCCGATTTGCAAGAGATCACGCTGGCGAAGTACCTGGAACTGAGCCATTCATCGAAGGTGCCCGGCGTAATGCTGTACAGCTGGGCCAACGCCACCGGCGACCCCGAAATATTCGCCGGCAAGATCCTGGACCCGCGCCTGCGCTTTTCCACCTGGAAAGAACCGGAACTGGCCAAGACCATCGACGCGCTGGCGGCCCAGGCCGACCCTGACAAGCGCATCCAGGGCTACCGCGACCTGGCGCGCCTGGCCACCGAACACGCCTGGAGCCTGCCGCTGTTGCAATCCGTGGCCACGGTGGCGTCCAAGAAATCCGTGGACATGCAGGTCTATCAAACCGGCTACATCCTGCCCGCGACCTATCGCTGGAGCCGCTGATGTGGGCTGCGCTGGTATCCCATTTTGTGCGGCGGCTGGCGGTGGCGGTGCCCACCATGCTGGCGCTGTCCGTAGTGGTCTTCGTGGTGTTGCGCTTGTTGCCCGCGGACCCCTTGGGCATGATGCTGCCGCCCAGCGCAACCAGCGCTGAAGTCGAGGCCTTGCGGCACACGATGGGGCTGGACCGGTCCCTGATCGTGCAATACGGCATCTGGCTGGGGCAGGTGCTGCACGGCGACCTGGGGCGTTCCATCAGCTCCGGCGTGCCGGTCACGCAACTGATCGCAACCACCTTGCCGGCCACGTTGGAACTATCGATCGTCGCGCTCATCATGGCGCTTGCCATCAGCGTTCCGGGCGGCTTGCTGCTGTACGTGCTGCACGACCGCCGCGGCGAACTGATTGCCGACACGGGACTGGTGCTGCTGATCTCCATTCCCGGGTTCCTGTGGGGAATATTCCTGATGCTGGGCTTCGGCGTGCATTGGCCCATTCTGCCGTTCTCGGGCAGGTTCAGTTCGGACGTGGCCATGTCGGGGCCAACCGGCTTCGTGCTGCTGGACTTCCTGTTGCAGGGTCGCTGGGCGGCATGGGGCGACGCGGCATCGCACCTGGTGTTGCCGGCCCTGGCGTTAGCGCTGGGGTTCAGCCCCTTGATCGTGCGGGTGCTGCGCGCCAGCCTGCTGGAAGCCAGCCACGAACAATACGTAACCGTTGCGCGGCTGCGCGGTCAGCCCGAACGGCGCGTGATTCTGCGCCACATGCTGCGCAACGCGTTCTTGCCCACGCTGACGCTGATCGGCGTGCAGTTCGGTTTTCTGTTTGGCGGCACCTTGCTGATCGAGATGATCTTCTCTTTCCCCGGCCTGGGCAACATGATGGTGCAGGCGGTGCGCAACCATGACCTGCCGTTGATCCAGGGCATTTCGCTGGTCTTTTGCGCGGTGATCCTGCTGATCAATGCCAGCGTTGACTGCCTGTATGCCGTGATCGACCCACGCCTGAGAGACCTCTGATGACGACGCTGAATTTTCACGCGGTCCCGGTTGCCGTCCGCCTGTCTGGCTGGTGGGCTGCGCTGCGCGCATCGCCCAAGGCGGCGCTGGGCGGGGTGATTGTGCTGGCGCTGCTGGCGGTGGCGCTGTTTGCGCCCGTCATTGCGCCGAACGACCCGCTGGCGCAGGACCTGCTATCTCCCTTGTTGCCGCCGGCCTGGGCGGCGGATGGGTTGTCGCAATACCCGCTGGGTACCGACAGCCTGGGCCGCTGTGTGCTGTCGCGCCTGATCTTCGGCACGCGCGTGGCCTTGTGGGTGGGCCTTTGCGCCGCCATGGGCGCGATGCTTGTCGGCTGCACCCTGGCCCTGGTGGCGGCCTATTTCGGCGGCCGCGTGGACAAGGCAATCGGCTATCTGGTGGACCTGTGGATGTCGTTTCCGCCGGTGGTGCTGTCGCTGATCCTGATGGTGGGACTGGGCACCGGCGTGGGTAACGTGATTCTTGCCATCGTGCTGGTGGACTGGACGCGGTTCTGCCGGGTGGTGCGGGCCGAGGCTTTGAAGATCCGCCGCAACGACTATGTGACGGCGGCGCGGCTGATGGGCTTTGGCCACCTGCGCGTGATGGTGCGCGAGATGCTGCCGGGCCTGGTGCCGCTGATCCTCACCTTGTTCAGCCTGCAGATCGGCATCGCCATCATTGTCGAGGCCATCCTCAGCTTTGTCGGGCTGTCGGTGCCCGCTGATGTTGTTGCCTGGGGTGTCATGATCGCCGACGCCCGCAGCACCATGCAGGAAGCCATCTGGACCCTGATCGCGCCGGTGACCGGCATTGTGTTGACGGTGTTCGGATTCAATTTGCTCAGCGACGGCATGCGCCAGATGCTGGATCCGCGCAAGCGTGGAAGGAACTAGGGCCATGTCGCTGTTGAGCTTGCAGAACCTGACGCTTACCGTAACCGTCGACGTGGGCGGCAAGCGCCTGCCCGCCGCCGTTTTGCGCGGCATAGACCTGGAGGTTCCCGAGGGGCGCATGCTGGGCCTGGTCGGCGAATCGGGCGCGGGAAAAAGCATGGTTGGCCGCATGGTGGCGGGCAACCTGCCTCCCGGGTTCACGATCACGCAGGGCGCGATATATTTTCGTGGCGTCGATTTGACCCTGCTGTCCGCCGCGCAGCACCGCGCCATGTTGGGGAGGCAGATTGCGTTCATTCCGCAAGAGCCGCTGTCCGGCCTCAACCCCGCGCTGACGATACGCCAGCAACTGTTCGAACACCTGCGCCATGTGGGCATCCCGGCGGCGCGGCACGAGTCTTATGCCAGGGAGCGCCTGCACGAGGTCGGCTTGGCCGACGCGGCCGGCATGCTGGCGCGGTATCCGCACCAGATGTCGGGCGGACAGTGCCAGCGCATTCTGATCGCCATGGCGTTCTGCGGCGACCCGGCACTGATCTTTGCCGACGAACCCACCACCGCGCTGGACGTCATCACCCAGGCGCAGATCATGCGGGTGCTGGCGGAACAACAGCGGCGCCATAAGACGTCGGTGGTGTTGGTGACCCATGATCTGCGCTTGGCCGCGCACGTCTGCGATTCGATCGCCGTCCTGTACGCCGGCGAAGTGGTGGAATTCGGTTCGGCGCGCCAGGTGCTGGACGAGCCCCTGCATCCCTACACGCGCAGCCTGAAGGAATCCGCGCCAGGCATGACGGCACCGACGCAGGCCCTGCGCACCTTGCCCGACTTCATGCCCGGCTTGCGTGACTTCGCGACGCTACGCGGATGCCGGTTTGCGTCTCGCTGCCCGTCGCGTCAAGACGTTTGCGGCCAGCGCGATATCGCGTTGCTCGACCGTGGCGGCGAGCGCGCCGCGCGTTGCCTGCCGTCCATTCCGCCCTTGCGCGCTCCGGCAGACGACGGCGGAGCCACGTTCCTGGCGATGCGCGCCATGCCGTCTTCACGCGCGGAACCGGTCGTGACGCTCAGCGACGTTGCGCTCAGCTATCCCGGGCGCGCGCGCCTGTTCAAGGCCAGGCCCCAACTGCAGATCCTGCAGCCCTTGTCGCTGTCCGTCGCGCAAGGGGAGTTTCTGGGCATCGTCGGTGAAAGCGGCAGCGGCAAGACCAGCCTTGCCCGCCTTATCGCCGGAATGGTCCCGGCAAGCGCGGGCCGCATTGTGTATGGCACATCCGGGCCTCCCGCCAACACGCCTTCCGCAAAGCCGTTGCGGCCGGCCACTGGCCGCGCGCCGCTGGCGAACCCGCATGACGTGCAATTGGTATTTCAGAACCCCGATTCCGCCCTGAATCCGCGGCGCACCGTGGGTTCGCTGGTAACCCAGATCTTGGAAGCTGCGCCCGCCGACGCAGGCGCCGGCACGGGGCGTTCGGCGCGCCTGGAGGCGGCGCTGCGCCTGTTGGCGTCGGTCGGCCTGCCGCCGGAGGCCGTGGACCGCTTGCCCTCGCAGCTATCCGGCGGACAGAAGCAGCGCGTCAACATCGCCCGCGCGCTATGCGTGACGCCGCGTCTGATCGTGGCCGACGAAATCGTCTCAGGTCTGGATGTGTCGGTACAGGCGCTGATCCTGAACCTGTTGCTGCGGTTGAAGCAGGAACTGGGCATCGCCCTGGTGTTCGTGTCGCACGACCTGGCCGTCGTCCGCTATCTGTGCACGCGTGTGCTGGTGCTGCACCAGGGCAACGTCGTGGAACAAGGCCCCGTCGATGAGGTCTTTGAACGGCCCCGGCATCCCTACACCCGCGCGCTGATCGCGGCCGTGCCCCCGGATTCCGCCAGCCGCGCCTGGACGCCTATATCCGTTGGCGATACGCCCGCGCCGAACCTGGCGCAAGCGGCGGCTTGACGCCAAACCATGAATGCTCAGGAGACGCTATGAAGGACGGTTCTTTTCAGCAGGGGTTCGAACATCTGGTCGGGCCAGACCAGGTGCACCGGGACTTGTACACCGACCCCGATGTGTATCGCGCCGAGCAGGCCCGGTTGTGGACGCGCGCCTGGGTGTACGTGGGGCATGAGAGCCAGACGCCCGCCGTGGGCGACTACACTACCACCGACATTGCCGGGCAGTCGATGATCATGCTGCGCGGCAGCGCGAACGAGGTGGTGGTGCTGATGAACCGGTGCGCGCACAAGGGCAGCCAGTTGGTGCACGAGCGCGCGGGCAATTGCGGCAAGGTATTGCGTTGCCCTTATCACGCCTGGTCCTATCGCCTGGATGGCAGCCTGCTGTCCATCCCCTTGAAGAACGACTACGAGGGCACGAACCTGTCTGCCTGCCCGTCCGGAAAAGGCCTGGCATCGCCGGGCGCCTACGTGAACTACAAGGGCTTTGTGTTTGCTCGGATCAGCCACGACGGCCCGGACTTCGAGTCCTATTTCGGGGAAGCCCTTGCCACGCTCGACAACATGGTGGCGCGCGCGCCGGACGGCGAACTGTGCGTGCTGGGCGCGCCCTTGCGCAACCGCATCGGCTGCAACTGGAAGCTCTATCTGGAAAACGTCAACGACACCGTGCATCCCATCTCGACGCACGAATCGGCCGCCAGCGCCGCGAAGCACGTGGCGCAAGACCTGCCCGAAGGCGGCGACACCGTCTTGGCCATGGAGCAATTGCTTCCCTTCGGCGCGGGCTACAGCTTTTATTCGGAGATGGGCGCGCGGGTGCTGCCGCACGGGCACAGCATCCTGGGCACGAAGTTCAGCATCCATACTGGCTACGCCCCGCTGCCCGACTATCAAGCCGAACTGGAAGCGCGCCATGGCAAAGAGGGGGCGCAACAGATCCTGGCGTTTTCCCCGCAAAACACGGTGCTTTATCCCAGCCTGGCAGCCAAGGCGTCGCCCATGATCCTCCGCGTGCTGCGTCCGCTGGCGGTCAATGAGACCCTGATCGAAACCTGGGCTTTCGCGCCCAAGAGCGCGCCGGCCCGCCTGCGCCAGCGCGCCGCTTCGTACGCCAGGTTGGTGTTCTCGCCCATGTCGGTTGTCGCGCATGATGACGTGCATCTGTTCGAAAGCCAGCAACGTGGCCTGGCCTGTGACGGTAATGAATGGTTGAGCCTGCACCGAGGCTATCGGGAAGGCGAACTTCATGCCGGCGCCAGTTCAATTGAGAGCGGCAATAACGAATGGGTCATACGCAACCAGCACCGTGGCTGGCTGAACCTGATGGGAGACACGGCGTGACAACGGATCGGATCGACCTGGATACCATGACGCTACAGGCAGCCCTGGGCGCATTCGTCTACCACGAGGCCATGCTGCTGGACACGCAGCGCTACGACGAGTGGCTGTCTTTGTACGCGGAGGGGGGCTTGTATTGGATGCCGCTGTCGCCGGACCAGCCCCTGGGGGACGAGGCGCCATCCTTGCTCTACGAAGATCTGCTGCTGTTGCGGCTACGCATGCAGCGGTATGGCAATCCCCGTGCACACTCGCTGCATCCGGCGGTGCGCGGGCTACGCATCCTGCAGGCGCCGCAGTGGGTTCAAGCCGAGCCCGGCGCTACCTTGCACCAGACGCGCACCCCCTTCCTGTATGTGGAGACGCAAGGTGATGCGCAACGCATGCTGGCCGCAACCGCCCATCACACCATTGAAGGCACGCCGGGCGCATTCAAGCTGCGCATGAAAAAGGTCGTCCTGCTTAACGCGGATGCCAGCCTGCCGGCTATTCAGTTGTTGTTATAGGCCCTGGCGGGTGGAGAGCGGCGCGGATTCAGATTGAGGCAAAGCAGGCTCAGGCGGCTTGGCAGGCTTCCTATACCAAGATCAAGAAAACGACTAATCGATTGACGATATCGACCGAGGTATCTTTAAATAGCGTTTTGTTACAAAATCTGAAAAATTGCGATGCGCCTGCCCAAAGATCTGCCCTTTTCCTATGCGCTGTTGCCGGCGCTGCTCGTCGCGGGCTCGGCCCCGCTTTTCGCCGCGCCCGCGCCGCTGGATGGCTGTAGCGCGACCGGCAGCGTCGTCGCGCTGCAATGCGGTCCCACCGAGATCGAACTTCGCGGCGGCGCCGGCACTTCGTCGCTGGTGGTCAGGGATGTCACCGCCTCGTCCGTGTCCCTGCGCAACGATCCGTCCGTTTCGACGGGGCCGTTCGTGCAGAACCTGACCATCAGCGGCAACACCACGCTCGAGCGCAACGACTATCCCGCCGTATTCCTGAATTCGAGCGCGAATGACTGGAGCGTCAACGTCAATATCGGCACGGGCGTCACGTTGCGCTCGGCCGGACCGTTCGGCGCGCTCTGGATCCGCTCGGAAAGCGCGGACACGGCATTTCGCAACGATATCTATATCGACAGCGCGGCGACCGTGGTCGCCACCGGCAGCGATACCTATGGCATTTCCGCCACCTCCAACAATGGCACCGTTACCCTGATCAATCGCGGCGCCGTGACTTCCACCCAGGCGCGCGGCCTGTATGCCGACGGCGGCAACGTCGCCCGGCCGGGCACGGTCCTGATCCGCAACCTGGGCACGGTGCAGGCCTACCAGGCCGCCGCGCGCGCGATCAATTACGCGGGCACGTCGCGGATCGAAAACGCGGGCAGCGTGCGCTCGACGACCCTCCAGGGGCTGGTCGCATGGTCGAGCAATGGCGGCGCGGAAATCGTCAACAGCGGCACGGTGATCGCCGATCACTATGATGCGGTGGTGGCCGCCGGTACCGGCGCCGATACCCTGGTCTACAACAGCGGCACGATCACCGCCAATCGCCAGGCTGGCCAGCCGCAGACCGGACCCGGATTCTCGGCCATCCGTGTCTACACCGACGGCAATGGCGCGGTCACCGCCACCAATACCGCCAGTGGCGTGCTCAACGCCACGGCGGACGCGGGGATCAACGCCGCCACCGACCTGGGCAATGTCTCGGTCTTGAATGCGGGCCGCATCAATGCCCGCTATGGCATTCAGGCCAGCTCGAGCGGCGGCCAGGTCAACCTGACCAACCAGGGCACCATGACGGTCAGCGATGCGACCGGCGCCGGGGTTTATGTCACGGCCGCGGCGGCGGGGGGGCTCGCTGGCCAACAGCGGCACCATCGCCAGCGCGGGCGATGCCGTGCGCGTGGCCGATGGCGTCAGTTTCCGCGTCGACAACCAGGCCGGTGGCGTGCTGTCCGGCGGCTTGTCGCTGGGCGACCGGACCCGCCTGGCGAACGCCGGCGTCATCCTGCTCAAGCAGGGCGCCGACCTGGCCAATCCGCGCTACACCGGTACCGCGCTCGCAGGCCGCGTCGGCGGCGATTTCACCCAGGCCGGCGGCGGTACCTTGCGCATCGCGGCCGCCAGCGCCAGCGACTACAGCAAGCTGACGGTGGGCGGCAGCGCCACGCTGGGCGGCACGATTGATGTGGACGTCAAGTCGAGCTATGGCGGCGATACCCTGGCCAATGTGGTCACGGCAACGGGCGGCGTCACCAACAATGGCCTGGCGGTGACCGACAATTCGTTGCGCTACGCCTTCTCGGCCGTGTTCGGCGCCAATGGCGTGGACCTGGCCGCGCGCGATACTGGCATGCGCAGCATCCAGGGTGCGGTGGGCTCGCAGGCGCCCGGCGCTCGCGGCGCCGCCGCGGTCTTCGACGCGCTGCTGGCCCAGGGAACCTCCTCGCCCGAGCTGCAGCGCGCGCTGGACACGATCGTCAACAGCAGTAACAGCAGCGAAGTCAACGCCGTCGTGCAGCAGACGCTGCCGCTGCTGACGGGCAACGGGCTGTCGCTGGCCAACAATACGATGGCCACGGTCAATTCGGTGGTGCAGGCGCGCATCGACGCCGGTCGCGGCATGGCCTCGGGCGACGGCTTTTTCAGTGACCGTCATATCTGGATCAAGCCTTTTGGCACGCACTCGCGTCAGCAGGACCAGGACGGCGTGACCGGCTACAGCGCCGATACCGGCGGCCTGGTCATCGGCCTGGATGGCAGCTTGAGGCCCGGTACCGACCTGGGCCTGGCCTTTGCCTATTCGCACACCGACGTGTCGAGCAACCCGAGCGGTCCGCGGCAGAAGTCCGACATCGACAGCTATCAACTGATTGCCTATGGCGCGCAGGCGCTGGACAGCCGGTCCGACCTGTTCTACCAGTTCGATGGCGGCCGGATGCGCAACAAGGGCCAGCGACAGATCGACCTTGCCGGCCTGAGCGCGCAATCGCGCTATGACAGCAAGACCGTGCATGCCGGGATTGGCGTGGACCGGCGCTACGCGCTGAGTGAACGCAGTGTCTTCGCGCCGTCGTTGCGCCTGGACTACACCTGGATCAAGGATGACGCTTATCGCGAGCAGGGCGCGGGCGGCCTGAACCTGCAGGTCAAGTCCCGCAGCACGGATGCGTTGGTGCTCGGGCTGGACGGCAAGTTCACGCACGCGCTGACGGACCGCTTCACCGCCACGGCCAATCTGGGCGCCGGCTATGACCTCTACAACCGCGATGCCCGCATCACGGCCGCTTTCGCCGGCGCGGCCGACGCGGCCTTCGTGACCTACGGCACCAGCCAGTCTCCCTGGCTGTTGCGCGCTGGGGCGGGCCTGGCGTACACCACGCAGAATGGCACGGAGATCTCGGGCCGCTATGACGCCACACGTCGCGATGGCTTCTTCGGCCAGACGGCTTCGCTGCGTGTCCGCTGGCTGTTCTAAGGGCGCGCGCCGTCGTCCTGGCGGCCTGGCCTGGCGGGCCGCGTTGGCGGCGCTGCTGGCGCTGGCCGCCGGCTGTAGTGTGCCCCCGACGCGGGATGCGCGCGTCGCGCACGCCGACGCAGTGGCCGCGTCGCGCGGTTGGACCGCGTTGACCTTGCCCGCGGCCGGTTTTGCGCTGCGCGCGTATGTGCCGCTGGCGCGGCCAGCGCAGCCGGGATGGCTGACCGTGTACATCGAAGGCGATGGCCTGGCGTGGCTGACGCCATCCCAAGCGTCAGGGGATCCGACGCCGGCAGAGCCTGTCGGGTTGCGCCTGGCCTTGGCGCAGCCCGACGGGCTGGCCGCCTATCTGGCGCGTCCCTGCCAGTACACGGGCGCGCAACGCCCGCCCTGTTCTGCCGCGTATTGGACCGCGCGGCGTTTCTCGCCGGAAGTGGTGGCCGCTACCAATGCGGCGCTGGATGCCTTGCAACGCCGGCTGGGGCCGCGCGATCTGGTGCTCGTCGGGTACTCGGGCGGGGCGGCGATTGCGGCCCTGGCGGCCGCTCGCCGTCATGACGTGATCGGGCTGGTGACCGTGGCCGGCAACCTCGACCTGGCCGGCTGGGCGCGCTTGCATGACCTGGCGCCATTGACCGGATCGCTCGATCCCGCCCTGGAAACGGACCGGCTCGCGGGCATGGCGCAATACCATTTCACCGGCGCGCGCGATACGGTTGTGCCGCCGGCGCTCGCGCGCGGCTATGCCGCCCGCTATCCCCAGCCCGCGCGGCCACCGGTCGTCAGCGTCCCGGACGCGACGCACCATTGCTGCTGGCAAGCGCAGTGGCCGGAACTGTGGCGCCGCGCCGCGGCTTTCCTGGCCTCCGCCCACGCCGGTACGCGCTGATTGTTGCCGCCAGGGCAACACCGTGTGCCCGGCGCCGTACCTACCGCGGCCTGCCGGGCTGACCTACGATCTGGGCATCATTGTTCCAGCAGGCGCGCCGTCCGGCGCGGTACGGGCTGGACGCACCTGTCCATCGAGGGAATCACCATGAGTCAACGCCTGAACGCTTTCGCCCAATCGCCCGAACTGTTCAAGAAATTCGTCGAGTTCGGCATGCTCGTGAAATCCGGCGCGATCGAGCCGTCAATCCTGTCCCTGGTCGAAATCAGGGCTTCGCAGATCAACGGCTGCGGCTTCTGCCTGGACATGCATGTGAAAGAAGCCAAGATCCACGGCGAGCGCGAACTGCGCCTGCATCACGTCGCGATCTGGCGCGAGTCGACCGAATTCTCGCCGCGCGAACGCGCCTGCCTGGCGTGGACCGAGGCCCTGACCACGCTGGGCGCGCAGGGCGTGCCTGATGAGGTGTACGAGCGCGTGCGCACGCAATTGTCGGAGAAGGAGATTGCCGACCTGAGTTTCGCCATCATGGCGATCAATGGCTGGAACCGCTTGAACGTGGGCTTCCGGACCGTGCCGGGTTCGGCCGATAAAGCCTATGGCCTGGACAAGGCCAAGTTCAACTGAGGAGACAGCATGAAGATCCTGGTAATCGGCGGCACAGGCCTGATCGGCGCCAGACTCGTCAGGCGACTTGTCGAGCGCGGCCATGACGCAATTGCCGCATCGCCCGCGACGGGCGTCAACACCCTTACCTGCGAAGGCCTGGACGCCGCGTTGGCCAGCGTCGACACGGTGGTCGACGTGGCCAACTCGCCATCGTTCGAAGACCAGGCCGTATTGGCGTTTTTCCAGACGTCGGGACGCAATCTGCTGGCCGCCGAGGCGCGCGCCGGTGTGCGCCACCACGTG
Organism: Achromobacter pulmonis; assembly: GCF_902859765.1. Classification (GTDB taxonomy): domain Bacteria; phylum Pseudomonadota; class Gammaproteobacteria; order Burkholderiales; family Burkholderiaceae_B; genus Achromobacter; species Achromobacter pulmonis. The sequence continues at coordinate 277,072 of NZ_CADIJV010000003.1, read as the reverse complement.
GCGCTGTCGGTGGTGGGCACGCAGCGGCTGTCCGAAAGTGGCTATTTCCGCGGCAAGATCGCGCAGGAGGCCCTGATCCAGGCGGCCGGCATTCCCTACACCATCGTCCATAGCACGCAATTCTTCGAGTTCCTGGCCGGCATCGTGCAGTCGAGCACCGAGGGCGACCAGGTGCGGCTGTCGCCGGCCTACGTCCAGCCGATCGCTGCTGACGACGTGGCGTTGGCCATGGCCGATGCGACGCTGGCCGCGCCCGTCAATGGCATCGTGGAAATCGCCGGGCCTGAGCGCGTGCGCCTGGCCGAGCTGGCGCAGCGCTATATGGCCCGGATCGGCGACCTGCGAAGTGTGCAGGCGGATGCGCAGGCGCGCTATTTCGGCGCGGCGCTCGATGACGCGACGTTGGTGCCAGCCGCCGGCGCGCGCCTGGGCGCGATCGACTTCGATACCTGGTTCGGCCGCTCGGGCGCGCGACCGTAGCGAAGGGCTCGCCTTTGGTCGCGACCCGGTCGATGGCCTGTTCGCGTTGAGCGCGGACGTCAACATCCATCTGCCCGGCGTCGACCAGGCGCTGGTGCGCGACACCGAGCGCCTGTGTCCCTACGCCAAGATGACGCAAGGCGGCATCGAAAGCGTGGTGGCGCTGACGCAATGAGCGTCACGTGGCAGGCGGCGACAGGCTGTCGATGATCTGCAGGTCCAGCGCGCGGATGCGTTCGGTCATGTAGTCGATGAAGACGCGCATGCGCGTCGGCAGGTGCTGCCGGCTCAGGAAGCACAGGTAATGTCCGCGGTCGTCCGGCGCGTGTTGCGGCAGGCAGGCCACCAGCGTGCCGGCGCGCAGGTGTTCACAGGCCTGGTAGCCGGCGATCTGCGCCAGGCCGTGGCCGTCCAGTACCGCCTGCAACACCAGGTCGGCGTCGTTGAACGTGAGCATCGCGGGTGGGGTCACTTTGCGCAGGCGGCCGTCGACCTTGAATTCCCATTCGTAGACCCGGCCCGAGGCCAGCCGGAAGTTGACGCAGCGGTGGCGGCCGATGGCGTCGACGCTGTCCGGCAGACCGTGGCGTGCCGCATACTCCGGCGAGGCGCACAGCATCATCTGCATGGGAATCACCTTGCGGGCGATCACCTGGCTGTCTTCCATGCGGCCATTGCGGAACGAGATGTCGACGCGGTCGGTGGTGAAGTCGGTGGGGCCGTCGTCCAGCAACAGTTCCACCGAGATGCCCGGATGGGCGGCGCGGAACGCCTGCAGCAGGGGCGCGACCACCTTGCGGCCGAACCCCACGGTCGAGCACACCCGCAATTGGCCCGCGGGCGGCCCCTCGCGCAGCTCGCGCATGTCGTCCAGGGCCCGCACGATGTGTTCCACGCCGGGGTGGCACTGTTCATAGAAGCGCTTGCCTTCGACGGTCAGTGAGGTGCTGCGGGTGGTGCGCAGGAACAGGCGCGTGCCCAGTTGGTCTTCCAGCTTCTGGACGCTGCGGCTGACGGCCGAACGGCCGATACCCAGGCGGTCGCCGGCTTTGGCGAAATTGCCTTCGGCGGCGACGGCGATGAAGGCGACCACGCCGGCATAGCTGGTGGCGAAACTGTCGGCCAGCGAATCCGACGCGGCGCACGCGGGGGAAGAAGACGAGGCGAGAGGGGAGATCGACATGATGGCGGCTCGGCGAGTGGGTTGATCCTACCCTCCAAGACGCGGCGCCCGCCGGCTTTGTGACATCGTCCCCGAAAAAAAGCGGTCTGCATCGGCGGCCCCTGGGGCATGCGGGGCCGCCATGGGTATTGCCTACTGGATGGGAACCAGCGCGGGCGCGCCGGGATTCTTGATCAGCACCACCAGGAAGCGGGCGGGCCGGGTCTGGCTGGCGTTGCGCCCCACCGTGTGAATGTCGTCCGGCCCTTCGTAGTAGGTCTGGCCGGCGGTCAGGGTGACCGCCTTGCCGCCCTTGACCTGCATGACGATGCTGCCTTCGAGCACGTAGACGAAGGCGGAGGCGTCATGGCGGTGGATGGGGTCGGCGGCGCCGGGCGGGTAGTCGACGGTGATCATCAGCGCTTCCTTGCCGGGGACGCCCGGCAAGGCCTTACTCATGAGTTCCGTGACGACCGGATCGGCCGCGCCGCCGGTATGCGGGGAATGGGGGGGCGGCCTGGGCCAGCGGGCCCAGCAGCGACACGCCGGCGGCGGCAAGGGTGATGGCGATCTTCCTGGGCGTTGACATGGCCGGTCCTCGATTCAATGGAGACAGGCGCATCGTAGAAGTGCCGCCGGCCAGGCGGTAGTCCCCTGCAGGGGATCACCATGTTGCCCGCCAGGCACCAACGCGGCGGGCGCTCAGGCGTGGGCCAGCGTGGCGGCGATGCGTGCCAGTTTGTCGGGATTGCGCTGCACCAGGACGCGCGTCAGGCGTTCACCATCCGTGTCGTAGGACTGCACGGATTCGAGCTGGCCGTCGATGAAGCGCAGCAGCGTCCATTGCCCATTCACTTCGACCACCTCGATGCGCAGCGCGTCGCGGTAGCGGCGCTTGCCCGCATAGAACAATTGCGCCAACCGTTTGCCACCCACCAGGCTGGCGAAGCTGCCGACCTTGCCGCCGCCATCGCCGATGAGTTCGGCGTCATCGCTCAACAGGGCGTGCAGGCCATGGAAATCGCTGCGCTGCATGGCGTCGGCGAAGGCCAGCAGCAGGCGCCGCAGCGTGGCCCGCGGCACGGCCTCGCGCGGGGCGCCCTGGCGCAACTGCAAGCGGGCCCGGTGCACCAGCTGGCGGACCGCGGCGGGACGCTTGTCCAGGGTCCGCGCGATGTCTTCGTAGTCGGCGTCGAAGACATCGCGCATCAGGAAGGCGGCGCGGGCGTCCGGCGACAGGCGTTCCAACATGAACAGGAACGCCACCGATACGTCATCGGCCCGTTCGTGGATCTGCTCGGGCGTGGCCGGGGCGGCCATCAGCATGGGTTCGGGCAGCCACACGCCGACGTAGCGTGCGCGCTCGGCCTTGGCCAGGCGCAGGCGGTCGATGGCCAGGCGGGTGGTGGTGGTGACCAGCCACGCCTCGGCGTTGTCCACGCGGGCGCGGTCGGCGCCGTGCCAGCGCAGCCAGGCATCCTGCACCACGTCCTCGGCCTCGGCCACTTCACCGAGCATGCGGTAGGCGATGGCATACAGGCGGGGGCGATGACGATCGAACTGGGTCACCGAATCGGTCATGGCGGGGAGGAGAGAGAAGGCAGGGTACGAACATTTTGCCGCAGCCGGCCGGGGCCAGACAAGCCGCGCGCACTTTCATAGCACATCGCAATGACAGGCCTGGGCGCGTGGGCGAGGCCAGGGCGGATGTCGGCTGCGCGCCACGATGCCGTCCGATTCCCGTGAATTGCGCGGATTGCGCGGCTTTTGCGGCGCCGCGCAAAAAGACTGACATACAGCGTCCCTAGAATCCGTTCCGGTCATGCGCGGAAGCCGCCGCCTGCGTGGCGTGCCGCTCCGCATATGCATGTCTTGTCAATCAACGGGAATCTGTAATGAAGAAAACTCTGCTCGTCACCGCTCTCTTCGCCGCGCTGTCCGGCGTGGCGCAGGCTGAAACCTCGGTGACTCTGTACGGCCTGATCGATACCGGCGTGGGTTTCCAGCGCATCAAGGGTAACGATGGCTACAAGGAATCGAAGGTCGGCATGTCCAACGGCGTGTCCAGCGGTTCGCGCTGGGGCCTGCGCGGTGCCGAAGACCTGGGCGATGGCCTGAGCGCGGTGTTCACGCTGGAAAGCGGCTTCAACTCGACCAACGGCCAGTCGGGCCAGAGCGGCCGCCTGTTTGGCCGCCAAGCCACCGTCGGCCTGAAGAGCAATGCCTGGGGCCAGCTGGACTTCGGCCGCCAGACCAACATCGCTTCGAAGTACATCGCCCCGATCGATCCGTTCAGCGCCAGCTACGGCCAGGCCAACGTGGGCGCTGCCTTCAGCGCCGCCAACACGGTCCGCTACGACAACATGGTCATGTATCAGACCCCGTCGTTCAGCGGCTTCCAGTTCGGCTTGGGCTACTCGTTCAACGTGGCCGACACGACCTCCGCGCAAACCGGCTTCAAGACCGCCGACAACACGCGTGGCATCACCACCGGCCTGCGCTATGTCAACGGTCCCCTGAATGTGGCGCTGACCTACGACCAGTTGAACCCGGCCAACCAGCTCGGCACCGACGAGACGCCGAAACAATGGATCATTGGCGCTTCGTATGACTTCGAAGTGGTCAAGCTTGGCCTGGCTTATGGCCAGACGCGTGACGGCTGGTTCGGCGGCCAATCGATCAACGCCTTCGGCAGTGGCAGCCCCGCCGCCAAGGGCCTGAGCACCAATGCGATCGCCAAGGACTTCAAGTCGAATGCGTACCTGGTCGGCCTGTCGGCGCCGCTCGGTGGCGCTGGCAACCTGATGGTGTCGTGGCAGCGTGCCGACGCCAACAACACCTCGTTGACGGGCGACGATGCGACCATGAACATCTACAGCCTGGGCTACACCTACAACTTGTCCAAGCGCACCAACCTGTACGCGCTGGCGTCGTATGCGACGAACTTCGCCTTCGTCGACGGCGTGAAGAGCACCGTCGGCATGGTGGGCGTGCGTCACCGCTTCTAAGCGGCGGCCAGCGCTCCGGCGGCGCGCGCGGGATGCGCGTTGCCGGAGCGCCGCGGTTGTATTGAGCGGACTGGGCGTCTTACCCGGCCACAGACGCGAAAAAAGCGGCCACCTCCCTAGCTCCACTCTCAGTCCGCTCACCCCAACTTCGGCGGGATGCGCACACGTTCAGCGGTCCATGCGCCGCCGGCGCCGCGATGTGGCGTCGGCGGCGTTGGCATTGGGCGCGGCCAAGGCGGCGCGGTCAGTCGTCCAGCGACGGCACCGTGCCGATCTGCGCCAGGATGCGCGGCGACTCCATGTCGCCGGTTTCCTTGTCGATCATGACCTCGTAGGCGGCCACGCCGGCGAACTTGGCAGCCATGGCGTTGGCGATGCGGATGGCGCCGAACTCGCTGCTGGCGGGCCGGATCTCGCCGGGGGCCACGCCATTGGCGGCGGCGCGGTAGGGAACGACGATGTATTGGATGACGTGAGTCTGGGCGATATGGGCGGCTTCGGACACAGGAGTCTCCTGGACGACGTTTCTGGGGCGAGCGAAATGTAGCACGGTGAACTGTGTTTTTGTACAGTATTTTTCGTGGCGCTGACGGTTTTTTTCGCCAGGAATGACGGGCTCAAGGAAAACCCCTAGCGCGCAATCATTGCCCGATTCCACCGTCACCTCTAATATTTTCGAAAATCTTTTGATTTTTATAAAAAGAGGCAAGGGATGGAAGCGAACAGGTACGACGCCTATCGGGAAGACACCGCCGGCCGCGCCAACGTGGCGGATTCGCCCGAGCGCATCGCCTATTACCAGGACCTGGCGCGGCTCGAAACCGGCGCGCTCTGGACCGTCGCCAACAAGATCGAACCGTGGGCGCCGCGCTCGGCGTCGGTGCCGGTGGTCTGGCGCTACCAGGAGCTGCGCGGCCACGTGTTGCGCTCGGCCGAGCTGGTGTCGCCCGAAGAAGCCGGCCGCCGCGTGATCTACCTGAACAACCCGGGCCGGCGCGACGTCGCCGCCGCGGTCGGCTGGCTGTATTCGGGCCTGCAGGTGATGCGGCCGGGCGAACTGGCCTCGGCGCACAAGCATTCGCATTCGGCGCTGCGTTTCATCATGGAAGGCCAGGGCGCCTTCACGGTGGTGGACGGCCACAAGATGACGCTGGGCGCGAACGATTTCGTGCTCACGCCCAACGGCACCTGGCACGAACATGGCGTGGCCGAAGACGGCACCACCTGCATCTGGCAGGACGGCCTGGACATCCCGCTGGTCAACGCCTTCGAGGCCGGTTTCTATGCCGTGCATCCCGACCTGAACCAGACCGTGACGCACCCGGTGGATGACACCAGCGCCGCCTGGGGCAATGCCGCGCTGCGGCCGCAGACGACGGGCTGGACCAAGCCGTATTCGCCGCTGTTCAAGTACGAATGGGAGCCCACCTACGAAGCGCTGCGCCGCCATGCGCGGGTGTCGGCGGGCAGCCCCTACGACGGCATCCTGATGGAGTACGTCAACCCCGCCACCGGCGGCCCGGTCATGCCGACCATCGGCGCCAGCATGCAGCTGCTGCGTCCGGGCGAGCACACCAAGGCGCACCGCCACACCGGCAGCTTCCTCTACCAGGTGGCCAAGGGCAGCGGCTTTTCGGTCATCGACGGCAAGCGCTACGACTGGACCGAGCGCGACATCTTCTGTGTGCCGTCGTGGGCCGTGCACGAGCACGCCAACCTGTCGTCCAACGACGATGCCTGCCTGTTCTGTTTCAACGACCTGCCGGTGATGCGCGCGCTGGCGCTCTACCGCGAGGAAGCGGTCAAGGACAACGACGGCCACCAGAAACTGATCTAGCGGCTGGCGCCCACCCTACTGAATCTTTATCCGCCGCCCGGCGCAAGCCGGGCGCCTGTCTCAACTCGTTTTGAATTTCCTGGAGTTCCTATGCGCTTGGTAACTTTTCGCGCCCATCCCACCGCCGCCGCCCGCCTGGGCGCGCTGGCCGAAGGCTATGTGATCGACCTGGCCCTGTTGGGCGCGGCCGGCGGCGTGGCGCTGCCGGACGACATGCTGGCCTTCATCGATCTGGGCCCCGTGGCCGTGGCGCAGGCCGCCAGGCTGATGGAGGCGTACCGCGGCGCCTGGCCCGTGGGCACCGCGTTGCCACAGGAGAACGTCAAGCTGCTGGCGCCGATTCCGCGCCCGCGCAAGAACATCTTCGGCATCGGCCTGAACTACGTCGAACACGTGGCCGAGTCGAGCCGCACGCTGGATACCTCGGCCGACCTGCCCAAGCAGCCGGTGATTTTCTCCAAGCCGCCCACTACCGTGATCGGCCCGGGCGATCCCATCGAGCACAACGCCAAGATCACCCAGCAACTGGATTGGGAAGTGGAACTGGCGGTGATCATGGGCCGCCGCGCCTCGCGCGTGGCCGAGGCCGATGCGCTGTCGTACGTGTTCGGCTACAGCGTGATGCTCGACATGAGCGCGCGCGACTGCCGCCGCGCCGGCCAGTGGATCTATTCCAAGGGCCAGGATACCTATGCGCCGTTCGGCCCCTGCATCGTCACGGCCGACGAGATTCCCGATCCGCAGGTGCTGGACCTGTGGCTGACGGTCAACGGCGAGAAAAAGCAGGGCTCGAACACGCGCCACATGTTGTTCAAGGTGCCATTCCTGATCGCGGACATCAGCGCCGGCATCACGCTGGAGCCGGGCGACATCATCGCCACCGGCACGCCGGAAGGCGTGGGCGCGGGCCGCAAGCCGCAGGAATGGCTGTGGCCGGGCGATGTGGTGGTGGCGTGCGTGGAAGGCATCGGCACGCTGCGCCATCCGGTGGTGGCGGTCTAGGCGAAATTCCGGCGCGCGCCGCGCGGCGGTCTCCAAGGGGAAAACAATGATCAAGCAAACACTGTGGGCGGCGGGCCTGGCCTGGACGCTGGGCGGCGCGGCGCAGGCGGCCGAACCGGTCAAGATCGGCTTCATCGCCACGCTGTCGACGCCGGCCGGCTATATCGGCGAGGACGAGCGCGACGCCTTCAACCTGGCGATCAAGCAGGGCGGCGGCATGCTGGGCGGGGTGCCGGTGCAACTGGTGATCGAGGACGATGGCTTGAAGCCGGCCAACGCCAAGCAGGCGGCGGACCGCATGCTGCAATCGGGCATCAAGCTGTTCACCGGCGTCAACTTCTCGAACGTGCTGGCGGCGGTGGTGCCGGGCGTGGTCAGGTCGGGCGCGTTCTACGTCAGCCTGAACCCGGGGCCGTCGAACTTCGCCGGCGAGAAGTGCGACCAGAACTACTTCGTGGCTTCGTACCAGAACGACGCCTTCCACACGGCCGGCGGCGTGGCGGCCAACGAACTGGGCTACAAGCGCGTGGCGCTGCTGGCGCCCAACTACCAGGCCGGGCGCGATGCCATCGAAGGCTTCAAACGCACCTACAAGGGCGAGGTGGGCGCCGAGATCTACACCAAGCTGGACCAGTCGGACTTCTCGGTCGAGCTGGCGCGGGTGCGGTCGCTGGCGCCGGACGCGGTCTACCAGTTCCATCCGGGCGGCACCGGCATCAACTTCGTCAAGCAGTACGCGGCGGCGGGCCTGAACAAGACTGTGCCGATGCTGATGCCGAGCTTCTCGATGGACGCGCGCATGATCAAGGCCACCGGCGAGGCGTCACTGGGCGCGTACACCACCGGCATCTGGTCGCAGGACTTCGACAATCCGCAGTCCAAGGCCTTCGTGCGGGCTTTCAAGGAGGCCTATGGCCGCGTGCCCACCGACTACGCCATGCAGGCCTATGACACGGCGCAGCTGATCGGCGCCGGCCTGAAGGCCACCGGCGGCGACCTGTCGCGCCAGGCCGAGTTCCGCGCTGCGCTGCGCCAGCCGGCGTTCGCCTCGCTGCGCGGCAAGTTCAGCATGAACACCAACCAGCACCCGGTACAGGACCTGTACCTGATGCGGATCGAGAAGGATGCCGACGGCAACCTGGCGCCGCACCGGGTGCGCAAGCTGGTGTCCGATGACAAGGACGCCTACGCCCAATTCTGCAAGATGCCGTCATGACCTTGTTCTTCGAACAGATGCTCAACGGGCTGCAGTTCGGCGCGATGCTGTTCCTGCTCGCGGCCGGGCTGACCCTGATCTTCGGGATCATGGGCGTGGTGAATCTGACCCACGGCTCGTTCTACATGGTGGGCGCGTACTGCGCGGCCTATGCCATCGGCACCACCGGCTCGTTCCTGGCGGGCGTGCTGGCGGCGCTGCTGGGGGCGGGGCTGTACGGCGTGTCGGTGGAGTTGCTGGTGATCCGCAAACTGTACAAGCGCGATCACCTGTACCAGGTGCTGGCCACGTTCGGCCTGCTGCTGTTCTCCAACGAGGCGGTCAGCCTGATATTCGGGCGGCGGCCGCCGCTGGTGGGCATCCCGTCCTTCCTGGAAGGCGCGGTGACGCTGGCGCCGGGGTTCCAGTATCCGCTGATCCGGCTGTCGTTCATCGCGGTCGGCGCGCTGGTGGCCGTGGGGCTGTGGTGGCTGGTGAACCGCACCCGCATCGGCATGCTGATCCGGGCCGGCGCCGACGACCGCGAAATGGTCGACGCGCTGGGCGTGGACATCAAGAAGCTCTACACCCTGGTGTTCGGCCTGGGCGCACTGCTCTGCGGCCTGGCGGGGGTGATGGCGGCGCCGCTGCTGGCGGTGGAAATCGGCATGGGCGAACGCATCCTGATCACCACCTTCGTGGTCATTGTGATTGGCGGCGTGGGCTCGGTGCGCGGCGCGCTGGCGGGGGCGCTGCTGGTGGGCATGGTCGACAGCATGGGGCGGGCCTTCCTGCCGCAACTGCTGGGCGCGGTGTTTTCCCCGGCCACGGCCGATCCGCTGGCGGCGGGCCTGGCATCGGCCAGTATCTATGTGTTGATGGCGATTGTGCTGATCGCCAAGCCGGGCGGCCTGTTCCCGGCGCGGGGATGATGATGGCAAAGAGACTTTCGAATCGCGCGCGCTGGGGGCTGGCCGGGTTGATCCTGCTGCTGGCGCTGCCGGGCGCGGCGGCGGCCACGGACACGCCGTTCCTGGTCGGCGTGGTGACGCGCTTTCTGATCTACGGCCTGGCCGCGGTCAGCCTGGACCTGGTGATCGGCTACGGCGCCATGGTCAGTTTCGGCCATGCGATGTTCTTCGGGCTGGGCGGCTATGCGGTGGGCATCATCGCCTTCCACACCACGGAAGCCGGGCCGTTGTTCGGCTGGGCCGGCAGCAACGCCGCGCTGGTGGTGTGGCCGATCGCGCTGGTCGTGTGCGCGCTGGCGGGCTGGTTGTTCGGCTACCTGGCGCTGCGCACGCGCGGCGTGCAGTTCATCATGATCACCCTGGCGTTCGGGCAGATGGTGTATTTCATCCTGGTGTCGCTGCAGTTCTATGGCGGTGACGATGGCTTGATGATCTCGCAGCGCAACGTGCTGCCAGGCCTCAACCTGGAGAATCCGCTGACGTTCTACTACGTCTGCCTGGCGCTGCTGACGCTCTGGACGCTGCTGTGCATCCGCTTCACCAACTCGCGTTTCGGCATGGTGTTGCAGGCGCTGCGCCAGAGCGAGCGGCGCGCCATCAACCTGGGCGTGGCGCCCACGCCGTACCGCCTGAGCGCCTTCGTGCTGTCGGCGGTGGGCACGGGGCTGGCGGGCGTGCTGTGGGCCAACTACGCCGGGCTGGTGACGCCCGACATGGCGGCCTGGACCAAGTCGGGCGAGCTGATGGCGATCGTCATTCTCGGTGGCGTGGGCACGCTGCTGGGCCCGATCGCCGGCGCGGCGGTGTTCCTGGGGCTGGAGCAGATGCTGTCGTCGCTGACCGAGCATTGGCTGCTGTACATGGGGCCGATATTGGTGCTGGTGGTGCTGTGGGGCCAGAAGGGTCTGTTCGGCCGCCTCTTGGAGACGCGCCATGCGGATTGAACCCACCTCCCTGCTGCGCCTGACGCAGCTGCGCAAGGCGTTCGACGCGGTGGTCGCCACCAATGGCGTGGACCTGGACGTGCGCGCCGGGGAAATCCACGCCATCATCGGCCCGAACGGCGCAGGCAAGTCGACGCTGATCGCACAGATCTGCGGCGAGATCCGGCCCGACTCGGGCACCATCGAGCTGGACGGGCGCGACGTGACGGCGCTGCGCGCCTTCGAGCGCGCCCGACTGGGGCTGGGGCGCTCGTTCCAGATCACCGAACTGTGCCAGGAATACACCGCGCTGGAAAACGTGATCCTGTCCAGCATGCTCAAGGGCGGCCGCGCCTTTGGGGCCTGGTCCGATCCGCGTCGCGATGCCGGCCTGAAAGCGCAGGCCATGCAATGGCTCACGCACGTCGGGCTGGCCGAGCGCCGCCACGTGCGCACCGCGGACCTGGCCCACGGCGAGAAGCGCCAACTGGAACTGGCGGTGGCCCTGGCGCGCGCGCCGCGCCTGCTGCTGCTGGACGAGCCCATGGCCGGCATGGGGCCGGAGGAATCGGCGCGCATGACCCGCCTGCTGCTGGGCATGAAGGGCGACTACGGCATCCTGCTGGTCGAGCACGACATGGATGCGGTGTTCGCGCTGGCCGACCGCATCAGTGTGCTGGTCTACGGCAAGGTGGTGTTCAGCGGCGCGCCCGACGAGGTGCGGCGTCATCCGGAAGTGCGCGCCGCCTACCTGGGAGAAGAGCATGTTGAAGGTTGAGGGCCTGACCGGCGGCTACGGGTCGAGCAAGGTGCTGTTCGGCATGGCCTTCGAGGCCGCCGAGGGCGAGGTGATCTCGCTGATCGGCCGCAACGGCATGGGCAAGACCACCACCATCAAGACACTGATGGGCATGCTGCCGGCCACCGGCGGCCAGGTGCAATTCCGGGGCCAGGCGCTGTCGCGGCCGGCGCCGAGCGCGGTGGCGCGGCTGGGCGTGGGGCTGGTGCCGGAAGGGCGGCGCGTGTTCGGCTCGCTTTCGGTGGAGGAGAACCTGGTGGCCACCTCGCGCGCCGCGCCCGGCGGCTGGGACCTGGCGCGCGTCTACGCGCTGTTCCCGCGTCTGAAGGAACGCCGCGCGCAGTCGTCGCGCACGCTCTCGGGCGGCGAGCAGCAGATGCTGGTGGTGGGCCGCGCGCTGATGACCAATCCCAAGCTGCTGATCCTGGACGAAGCCACCGAAGGGTTGGCGCCGCTGATCCGCCAGGAGATCTGGCGTTGCCTGCGCGCGTTGAAGGCCGAAGGCCAGACCATCCTGGTGATCGACAAGAATCTGCCCGAAATGGCGACGCTGGTGGACCGCCACTACATCGTCGACAAGGGCCGCGTGGCCTGGTCCGGCGCGCCCGCGGAATTGTCCGCGCAGCCCGAACTGGCGCAACGTTATCTCGGCATCTGACCGTATCTGGGAGCCATACGCATGTTGAACCTGCCCGTCTTCAAGGCCGCTGCCGTCCAGGCGGCCCCGGTGTTCCTGGACACCGACGCCACCGTCGACAAGACCTGTGCGCTGATCGCCGAGGCCGCCGGCCACGGCGCCACCCTGGTGGCCTTTCCCGAGGTGTTTGTTTCGGCCTATCCCTACTGGAGCTGGGTGATGAACCCGGTGCAGGGCAGTCCGTGGTTCGAGAAACTCTGCAAGAGCGCGATCGAACTGCCAGGGCCGGAGATCCGCCGCATCGCGCAGGCCGCGCGCCAGCACCGCGTCAACGTGGTGGTGGGCGTGAACGAGCGCAGCCGCCATGGCGTGGGCACGATCTACAACACCATGGTCTTCATCAACGACGAGGGCCGCATCCTCGGCCGCCACCGCAAGCTGGTGCCGACCTGGGCCGAAAAGCTGACCTGGGCCCACGGCGACGGCGAATCGCTGCGCGTCTATGACACCTCGGTCGGCAAGCTCGGCGGCCTGGCCTGCGGCGAGAACACCAACACGCTGGCGCGCTTCGCGCTGCTGGCGCAGGGCGAAATGGTGCACGTCGCCAGCTATATCTCGCTGCCGGTGGCGCCGCCCGACTACGACATGGCCGAGGCCATCCGCCTGCGGGCGGCGGCGCACTCGTTCGAGGGCAAGGTGTTCACGGTGGTGTCCTGCTCCACCATTTCCACCGAAATCCAGGACGCCATCAGCGCCAGCCATCCGGAGGCGCGCGAAATGCTGGCGCGCCGCAACAGTGCGTTTTCGGGGATATTGGGGCCGGACGGCCGCGTGATCGGCGAGCCGCTGATCGACGACGAAGGCATCGTCTATGCCGATATCGACCTGTCGCGCTGCATCCAGCCGCGCCAGATGCACGACATCGTCGGCCACTACAACCGTTTCGATGTGTTCGACCTGCGCGTGAACCGGCGGCCGCTGCAGGCGGCGCGCTATGACGACCTGGCCGACTCGGGCGCGGCCGACCTGGATGGCGGCTTCGAACCCTTGCCCGAGGCGCCGCGTGAGGCGCGCGGGTGAGGGCGGCCGGGCCGCGGGTAGAATGGGCCGCCTGAGCGCCCGCCGGCCCCGGCCCCAGGCCGCTGACATCTGGAGAGCACGTTGAAGCCAAGAATCAAAGCTTCCCGCCAGGACGAGCCCGGCGCCGACGGGAGCGCCGAGGTCGAGGAAATCACGCTGTCCGAGCAGGTCTACCGCCTGCTGCGGCGCGACATCATGAGCGGCGCGTTCGCGCCCGGCCAGTCGTTGCGCCTGGAGTTGCTCAAGCAACGCTATGGCAGCAGTTTCTCGCCGATCCGCGAGGCGCTGAACCGCCTGCGCAGCGAACGCATGGTGATCACCACCACCTCGCGCGGCTTTCGCATCGCGCCGCTATCGGTCGAGGAAATGTGGGATGCCTGCGAAACCCGCATCCTGATCGATTGCGATGCCTTGCGGCGCTCGCTGGCCAACGCCGACGACGCCTGGGAGGCGCGCCTGGTCGGCGCCTACCACGCGCTGACGCGGGCCGCGCAGCGCGCCAGCGAAGCCGTGCCGCCCAGCCAGGAGCTGGAAGACTCGCTGGAAGCGCGCCATCTGGATTTCCATCACGCGCTGATCGGCGCCTGCCGCTCGCACTGGCTGCTGGACCTGTCCACGCAGCTGTATGCGCAGACCGAGCGCTACCGGCGCCCGGCGCGCGCCGGCGCCACCGCCTATGGCCCCGAACGCAATGTCGACGACGAGCACCGCCAACTGCTGGAGGCGGCGCTGTCGCGCGATGCCGAGCGCTCGGTGGCGATGCTGGCGGCGCACTATCGCAAGACCGCGCAATTCATCGAACACATCATTTCCCAGGACGACAGGCAGGCCATTCATGCGTGACTCGGTTATCGATCTCTTTTTCCCCACCATCGCCGAGCGCGAGGTGCAATACAACGCTCGCGAGTCAGTGGCGGATTTCGACGCCTGCGTGCGCCGCTACGCCGAATCGGCCGCCGCGGTGAAATCGCGCCGCCCGGGCCTGCTGGACCTGCGCTACGGCATGGGCGAGGACGAGCGGCTGGACCTGTTCCTGCCCGCCGCCAGCCGCGCGCCGGCGCCGCTGTTCGTGTTCATCCACGGCGGCTATTGGCGCGCGCAGCGCAAGGAAGACGCGCCGGTCATGGCCGAAGCCTTCAACGCGGCCGGCGCGGCCGTGGCGGTGCCGGAATACACCCTGGCGCCCGAGGCGACCCTGCCCGAAGTGGTGCGCGAAATGCGTTCGGCGCTGGCCTGGCTGTACCGCAACGCCGCCACCTACGGCATCGACCCCGACCGCATTTATGTTGGCGGCAGCTCCGCCGGCGGCCATCTGGCGGGGATGCTGGCCGCGCCCGGCTGGCCGGCCCGCTACGGGGTGCCGGACGACATCGTCAAGGGCACGCTGGCACTGAGCGGCCTGTTCGACCTGCGGCCGCTGTGCGACATCCTGCCCAATACCTGGCTGCAGCTGACGCCGGACCAGGCGGCGCGTCACAGCCCAATCTTCAACCTGCCCGAGCGCGCGGGCCCGATGCTGCTCGCGGTGGGTGGCCTGGAGACGCAGGGTTTCAAGAACCAGACCGAGGCGTTCGAGCGGGCCTGGACCGGCGCGGGCCTGCAAGCCACGCGCGTCCCCACGCCGCATTGCAATCACTTCGACCTGGTGAACGAACTGGAGGACCCGGCCAGCGACCTGACCCGCGCCACGCTGGCGATGATGGGCCTGGCGCCGCAGCCGTAAGCGGGCGCGTCATGGCCGACCTGAAGCTGCTCGAAGACCTGATCGCGCTGGCGCAGAGCGGCAGTTTCGTGCGCGCCGCCGAGGCGCGGCACGTGACGCACCCCGCGTTCGGCCGCCGCATCCGCGCCCTGGAGGCCTGGGCCGGCGCGCCGCTGGTGGACCGCCAGCGCGTGCCGGTCACGCTGACCGCCGAAGGCGAGGCGCTGCTCAAGACCGCCACCCAGGTGGTCGAGCAGATGGGCTTGGTGCGCCACCGGATCCGCAGTTCCGGCGCGGGCGGCGAAGCGGTGCTGCGCATTGCCACCGGCCGCAGCCTGGCGCGCACCCTGGTGGCCGACTGGATCGCGCGCCTGCGGCATCGCGCGCCCAAGGTGTTGACCGAGGGCACCCAGCTGGAAATCTCCACGGGCAAGATGGAAGACATGGCGGTGCGGCTGGAGCAGGGCAAGGTCGACCTGCTTTGCTGCTACGAGCATCCGGCCCTGTCGATGCCGCTCAATCCGGTGCGCTACCGCTACATGACGCTGGGCACCGACAAGCTGGTGCCGGTGAGCCAGGCCGATGGCCGCGGTCGCGCCCGTTACGTGTTGGGCGAAGGCGGCCATCCGGTACCGCTCATCACCTACGCCGGCGGCTTGTCGATGGAACGCATCCTCGGCGATCGGCTCGAATCCACGCCCTATGCGCTGGTGCCGTTTGTGCGCAGTGATTCGCTCGACGCCGCCCATGGCGCGGCGGCCAAGGGGCTGGGCGTGGCCTGGCTGCCGTGGTCGATGGTGGCGGCCGATTGCCGCCGTGGCACCCTGGTATCGCTGGGCGGACGCAGCGACGAAATCGCTTTCGAAGTGCGCCTGTACCGCTCGCGGGCGCGCCTGGCGGACGTGGCCGAGGCGGCCTGGGAAGCCACCGCCAACCGCAAGGCCTAGGGCCTGGGCGAGGCGTCTTTCAGGGAGGCTGCCGCGGGCCGCCCGGCGTACGGGCGAACATCGTGAAGCTTGCCGCCTGCCAACCCAATCAGCACGGGAATGTGCTGATTTGGCACATTATGGCCGGGCAGCGCGCCGCAGAATGTCTTCCGACATTTCAAACGAGACGGCGCCGCCGTCCACGACAGCACCCCAGGGAGAAACTCATGATTTCCATTACGCATCCGCTACGCGGCGCGTTGGCCGCGCTCTGCGCCGCGTCGACGCTGGCCATCGCCGCGCCGGCCGGCGCCGCCGGCTACCCCGATCATCCGATTTCGCTGGTCGTCGGTTATCCCGCCGGCGGCAGCGTCGACCTGACCGCGCGCCTGTTCGGCGAGGAACTGGCCAAGCGCCTGGGCCAGAGCGTGGTGATCGAGAACGCCGGCGGCGCCGGCGGCACCATCGGCGCGCAGCGGGTGGCCCGGGCCGCACCGGATGGCTACACGCTGCTGCTGGGCGCGACCAATGAGATGGTCATCGCCCGCATGATCAACAGCGCCGTGAAGTACGACGGCGCCAAGGATTTCACCGCGCTGGGCGTGATCGCGTCCCAGCCCATGCTGTTGGCGGCCAGCAAGCAGTCGGGCGTCAAGAACGCGGCCGACTATCTGCAGAAGCTGCGCGCCGCGGCGCCGGGCACCTTCAATTACGGCTCATCCGGCGTGGGCACGTCGCTGCATCTGGCCGGCGAAATGGTCAACCAGTCCACCGCCACGCGCGCCGAGCATGTCCCGTACCGCGGCGTGTCGCCGCTGGTGACCGACCTGATGAGCGGACAGCTGGACTTCGGCATGCTGGTGCTGTCATCCGGCCTGCCGCAGGTCCGTGGCGGCAATATCGTGGCGGTGGGCGTGACGCAGAAGCAGCGCTCGCCGGTGGCGCCGGACATCCCCGCGCTGGCCGAGACTCCGGGCTTCGAAGCGGTCGATGTCAGCGTGTCGTTCTCGCTGTATGGCCCGGCCGGCCTGCCGGAACCGGTGGCATCGAAGCTGCGCGCGGCGCTGGCCGACACGCTCAAGTCTGAACAATTCCGCACCAAGATGCAGGAGGCCGGCGGCGTGCTGGCGCAAGTGGGCGTGGATCCGGTGGCCTACCAGGCCGAGGAAGCGCGCAAGTACGGCGCGCTGGTCAAGGCCGCCAGGATCGAGGCGCAGTAGCGCGCATCCGGGCCGGACGGCGACGGCCGCCCCTTGGCGGCCGTCGCCGTGTCCGGCTACACGTTTTCCATCATCCTTTTCCGCAGCAACGCAGGCAACACCATGGATTTCACGCTTCCCGTTCCCGACCTCGCCGCCGAGCGCCTGGGCAATACCGACACACCGGGCGTCTGGCATTTCGATTCGGGCTTGCCGGGCCGCGCCCTGATGCTGTCGGCGCTGGTGCACGGCAACGAACTATGCGGCGCCTGGGCGCTCAAGGATCTGCTGGCGGCGGGGCTGCGGCCGCGGCGTGGGCGCCTGACATTGGCCTTTTGCAACCTGCCGGCGTTCGACCGTTTCGATCTGGCGCGCCACGACGCCTCGCGTTTCGTGGACGAGGATATGAACCGTGTCTGGAGCGCCGAGCGGCTGGACAATCCCACCAGCAGCGATCGCCGGCGCGCGGCGCAATTGCGGCCCTGGGTCGAGCGCGCCGACTGGCTGCTGGACCTGCATTCCATGCATGAACCGGGCGCGCCCCTGCTGCTGACCGGTGTGCTGCCGCGCAATATCGCGCTGGCGCGACGCCTGAAGGCGCCGCAGCACGTGATCGTGGACGCCGGCCACAAGGACGGCGTGCGCATGCGCGACTATGGCCGCTTCGGCGATGCATCGAACGACGACGCCTGCGCGTTGTTGATCGAATGCGGGTTTCATGGCGATCCAGCCGCGCGCGGTGTGGCGCGCGACATGGTGGCGCGCATGTTGGTCGAGTCGGGCGTGATCGATGCGGACGATGTGCCGGCCGGCTGGCGGCAGCCGGACGCGGCCACGCAGCGCGTGCTGGAAGTCACCGACGCGGTGGTGGCGCCGTCGATGGACCTGCGCTTCTCGCAACCCTGGCAGGGCCTGGAAACGCTGGAGAAGGCGGGGTCGGAGATCGGCCGCGCCGACGGCCGGGCGATCGTCACGCCCTATGACAATTGCACCCTGGTGATGCCGTCGCTGCGCCAGCTCAAGCCGGGCGTGACGGTGGTGCGGCTGGCGCGTGACTATGCGGGCTGAAGGCGCGCACAGCGCACGGTGAGCGCGGCGCCGCGGTTGTCGACCGCGGGCGGCGCCCCGAGGCCGTCACTGCTGCGGCGTATAGCGCAGCTCGTCGAGCTGATAGCCTTGCGCGGTCGCGGCCGCCAGGGCGCGGTCCAGGTCTTCCTTGGGCAACTGCGGCGAGCGTGACAGGATCCACAGGTACTTGCGGTTGGGCGTGCCGACCACGGCCCAACGGTAATCCGGATCGAGTCCGATGATCCAATAGTCGCCTTTGAACGGCTTGAAGAACGACACTTCGAGCTTGGCGTTGTTGCTGCCTTCGACCACGGTGGCGGTGCCCGAGGCCGAGTCGATGTCGCCGTCCTTGGTGCGGCAGCGGTTGTTCACCCCGACGGTGCCGTCCGGGTGTTGCGTGTACTCGGCGGTGGTGTCGCCCACGCAGTTGCGCTGGAAGAACATCGGAAAATTGGCGATCTCGTACCACTTGCCGGCATAGCGCTTCAGGTCGACCGATGCCACGGTCTGCATGGGCGGCGGCGCGGCGTGGGAGATCCCGGCCGCGCCGGCGGCCAGGGCCAGCAGTAATGTTGCAATGCGGCGCATGGGGAAAGCCTCCTGATCCAAAACCCTAACAATACGCCTTATTTGCGCGGGGCCTTCAGGGCGGCGTGATAGCGGGCGACGTAGGTGTCGAAGTCGACGTCATCGGACTGCTCGATGCGCAATTGTTCGGCGCTGGAATCGAGCGCGGCCTGGCGGTACTCGGCCGCGACCGCTGCGGCCAGCGGCTCGGCGCGCAGGGCCTGCGCATGGCCCCGGCTCTGGCGCAGCGAATAGTCGTGGAACGATTCGCCGCTGTCGTTCAGCGCGGCCAGCAGGCGCGCCGACGGCGTGGCGTCGGGCTGGCCGAGCTTGGCGCGCTGCACGGCCAGGCTGGCGGCGTAGGCGCTGCCGCCCAGGGCCGCGTCGTACAGGGCGGCATAGGGCGCGATCTGGTCCAGCAGTTCCTGGCCCCATTGCGCCAGGCCGATGGCCTGGCCGTCGCGGTTCAGCTGCAGGCCGGGCTTGCGGCCTTCCTTGACCACGGTGGCGAAGTTGTCGGCGCTGCGTTGACAGTAGCCGTTGGCGGGGAAGAACGGGCTGTCGGCGGCGGCGCAGAACAGCAGAAAGGCGTCAACGAAGCGGCTGGTGTCGGCGTCGATGCCCACGGGCGAATCGGGGTTGATGTCCAGGCAGCGCACTTCCACGTACTGCACGCCGCGCTCGGCCAGCGCGGTGATCGGGCGTTCGCAGCGGCCGGTGGCGCGCTTGGGGCGGATGCTGGAGTAGTACTCGTTTTCGATCTGCAGCACGTTGGTGTTGAGCTGGATCCATTCGCCGTTGCGATGCGTGCCGATCTTCTGGTAGTCGGGCCAGGGCTGCGTGACCGCGTCGTACAGGCGGCCCAGGAACGTGTCGAGGTCGTTGTAGCAGAGCTTGAGCTGCGATTGGGCCTTGTTCTGGTAGCCCAGGTCGCTCATGCGCAGGCTGGTGGCATGGGGCAGGTACAGGGTGTGGTCGCCCAGCCGCTGCAGGCCGTGTTCGCCATCGCGCAGGAAGTCGCGCGCCAGCGCGGGCGCGGCGCCGAACAGGTACATCAGCAGCCAGGAGTAGCGCGTGAAGTTGCGGATCAGGCCGATGTAGCCGCGCGAGCGCCGCTCCTGGTCGGTGCCGGGCTGGGTGTCGAGCACTTGCCACAGCGCCTCGGGCAGCGAGAAGTTGTAATGCACGCCGGCAATGCACTGCATGGTCTTGCCGTAGCGCTCGGCCAGGCCGCGGCGATAGACATGCTTGAGCATGCCGGTGTTGGACGTGCCGTACCAGGCGATGGGAATGTCGGCCTCGGCCGGCAGGGTGGCCGGCATCGACTGGTTCCAGATCAGTTCGTGGTCCAGCACGCTGTAGACGTGGAGGTGGGTGGCGGTCAGCTCGGCCAGCAGGGCGTCGACGTTGTCGTGGGTGCCGGTGATCAGTTCGAGCAGGGATTCCGAATAGTCGGTGGTGACGTGTTCGTTGGTCAGCGCGGAGCCGAGCCCGGCCGGGTGCGGCGTGCGGGCCAGGATGCCCTGCTCATCGACGCGCAGGCCTTCTTTTTCGATGCCTCGCAGGGTCTGGGCCAGGAGCGCGCGGTTGGCTTCCAGGCGGGAGAGGCGTTGGGCGGCGGTATCAGTCACGGAATCTTCTCGGAGGGGTCGTCGCCGGATTTTACGGGGTGCTGGCCTCCTCTGCCGAGGGAGCCAGTACTGGAGACAGGGACAATTGTGCGGCGGTGCGCGCCAGCCA
Organism: Achromobacter pulmonis; assembly: GCF_902859765.1. GTDB lineage: Bacteria > Pseudomonadota > Gammaproteobacteria > Burkholderiales > Burkholderiaceae_B > Achromobacter > Achromobacter pulmonis. The sequence continues at coordinate 256,776 of NZ_CADIJV010000003.1, read as the reverse complement.
TTCGTCCAGGTCGGCGTAGACCGGGTCGGCGATGGGGGCGGTTTCGTTGAAAATCTCGTGCCAGGCGGTGTCGTACCAGCGCAATGTCAGCAATTCGGCCGGGGCCCGCTGGGCGAACTGGCGGCTGCCTTCGGCCGCCACGATCGAGTCGTCGCCGGCCACCATCAGCAGGGTGCGACAGGGCAGCAGGTGCGCCTCGCGCAGCGATTCGCGGCCACCTTCGTCGACGAAACGGGCCAGCCGGCCCGTCATGCTGCGGCGCACCAGCGGGTCGGACCGGTACGCCTTGACCACGGCCCGGTCATGCGAGATGCGGGCCGGCGCCAGGCCGTGGGGGACCCGCAGGTCGGGCGCGTGCAGCGACATCCAGGTCAGGGTGCGGCGCACCCAGGGCGGCACATTGACCACAAACGGGGGCGAACTGAGCACCAGGGCGTCGATGGGCGCCAGCTGCCGCAGCGCGAGCCGCACCGCCACCAGGGCGCCCAGGCTGTGGCCCAGCAGGATGGGCGGACGGCCCTGGGCGCTGCTCCAGGCGGCCAGGCGGGCGGCGGCGTCGGTCACCAGGTCTTCCTGGTGCGCCAGGGTGGCCGGGCGTCCGCCCGAGCGGCCATGGCCGCGGTGGTCATGCGCGCCCACGGTCCAGCCGCGGGCGGCCAGCCAGCGCGCCAGCCGGTCGTAGCGCCCGGCATGCTCGCTCAGGCCGTGCAGCAGGTAGATGCTGGGCGTGCCCGGGCCGACTACCGGCGGGGGCACATTCGGGGCGGCGGGCCAGACATAATTGGCCAGGGGCGTGCCGTCGGGCGCTGGGGTCATCGAAATCGGCGACAATTTGGGGCTGTCCTCGAAATGAAAAGACCGTGGGTCTTTACGGTAATGACGATTTCATCGCTGTTTCGTTTCATGTTCAAGAAAGCCGGCGTAATTCTTGCGCTGGCGCTGCTGGTCAGCGCCTGTTCGCCGCGTTACAACTGGCGCGAGGTCGATGTGGCCGACGGCCACGCGCGGGCGGCTTTCCCGAACCGGGTGCAGACCGAGACCCGTAAATTGCGGCTGGATACCCATACGCTGGATTTCACCCTGGCCAGCGCGACCGTTGGCGAGGCGGTGTTCGCCATCGGCTCGGCGCCGCTGCCGCCCGAGATCGCCGCCGATCCGGTAGCCCGCCAGGCGCTGGGCGTGGCGCTGATGCGCTCGTTGTACGTCAACATGCAGGCGCCGCCGCCCACCGCATGGCCGCCCTACGGGCAGGACATCGACGTGCAGGGCAAGGCCATGGGCAAGCCCGGCTGGCTGCGGGCGCGGGTGTGGATCACCGACACCATGCTGATCGAGGCGGTGGCGGCGGGCACCGAGGCCAGCCTGCCCGAGGAGCGGGCGCGTGAATTCCTGAGGTCGGTCGTGGTCAAGCCGTGACCGGATGCAGCAGTCCGCGCCTGATGGCCGTCGCCACCGCGGCGCGCCGGCCCCGCACCTGCAGCTTGCGGCAGGCGTTGCGCAGGTGGAAGTTGACGGTGCTTTCGCTGATGTCGAGGATGCGGGCGGTTTCCCAACTGGTCTTGCCGATGGCGCTCCAGTGCAGCGAGGCCGATTCTCGCGGCGACAGCCGGACGACGGCGGGCGGAGGGGCGAAAGCGGATTTGGCGGACATGGCGGATTCGGCGCGAAGTGGCTGGCAAAGACAACCCATGCTCCGATCGGCGGCGCGCAGCCGACAAGCGCCGATGCCGGCACGTATCTCACTTTGAATCTCTGATGGAATAAACGGATGCTGGCCATCGTGCAGTTCTATTTGTCGGCCATCGTATTGATGTTGCCGCTGCTGTCCTGCGTCGGCATCGGCGTGTTCTGGGGCAAGCGCGACCTGCCGTTCGGCGGCGCCTTCATCACCACGCTGGTGACGTCGGTGACCACGCCGGCGCTGGTGTTCCACACCTTCGTCACCACGCGTCTGGACGACCGCGCGCTGGCCGACGTGGCGGCCGCCACGCTGCTGGCGTTATTGCTGTGCGCGCTGGCTTGCGCCGCGCTGCTCAAGCTGGGCCGCCTGCCGGTGCGCACGCTGCTGCCGACGGCGTTCCTGCCCAACGCCGGCAACCTCGGCCTGCCGATTTCGCAACTGGCGTTCGGCGATGCCGGCCTGTCCGTGGCGGTGGCGTTCTTCGCTGTCAACTCGTTTGTCATGCACACCATCGCGGTGCGGTTGTTGCCCGGGGTCAACACCAAGGGCAGCTGGAAAAGTCCCATCCTGTTGGCGTCGGTGGTGGCGGTCGCGATGCGGCTGCTGAATATTCCGGTGCCCGCCTGGCTGATCGAGACGGCCCGCATGCTGGGCGCGGTGACGGTGCCCCTGATGCTGCTGAGCCTGGGCCACGCGCTGGCGCTGATCCCCGCCAACGGCCTGCGCGATGGCGCCAAGGTGGCGCTGATGCGGTTGGTGACCGGCCTGGCCGCGGGCCTGGCGATTGTCTGGGTCCTCAACCTGGAACCGGTGCTGGCCGGCGCCCTGACCTTGCAGATGGCCATGCCCTGCGCGGTGGTCAGCTACATGTACGCCAAGCGCTACACCGCCATGGGCGATACCGCCGCGGGCGCCGTACTGGTGTCAACGGTGGTGTTCCTGCTGCTGGCGCCACTGATGCTCTGGTTCAGCCACGCCGGCATGTAGCACGGCCGTGGTCCTGCCGCCGCGCGGCGCCGGTCAACGGCGGCCGCGTTTTTTTGCGCCGCGCGCACGTCCGCCGCGCGGGCGCAATGTCACGCACCGTGTCATTTCCTCGCCCGGTTTTCCGGCAATCGACGGCTGCGCATTCAGGCTGTCCGATTCTGGGCGGCATGCGCTTCTTTCACGCCCGGCCTTCAGATATTTTTCATAGCCAATTGGCCGTGATGGTCGATTCACTCACTTGGTTTGGTGTGTCGGACCTGAGGCGCATGGCGCCGCTTCCTGCTACCCAGAATCAACGCGTCACCTGTGATTCCCGGCTCCGGCGCCTCGCCGTGGCCGATGTTGGAAAACAATCAAAATGTCTCAACCTGTCCGTCCGCGGAAACCTCACCGGCCGTCGCGTGGCCCTGCAATCTCCGACTGCCGGCGGGCGGGGTTTCCATCCCGCCCGGTGCCTGTCCGCGGCATGTCGATGCTGTTGCTGGCGCTGGCCGCTGCCTGGTGCGTACCGGCATGGGCCGCGCTGCCAGACCTGCCCGCGCCGCAAGCTTCCGACAAGCGTGAACTCGAACGCGCCTTCGCGTCGTTCCTGCGGGAAGCGGCCCGGTCCGAGCAGGCGCGCCGCGATGCGCGCGGCAATCCGCTGATGGCCGCGGCCAGCGGCGCGCGCGCGGGCGCTTCGAGGCCCAGCCTGACCGTACCCTTGGGCGACAGCCGCCTGTCGCTGGCGCGGGACGCTTTCGCGCTGTCCACGCCCGATTCGCGTTTCCGTATCGGCGGCGGCGCCATGGACGATGCGCCGATCGGCCGCGTCGAATATTCCCGCCTCATCACCGACCGTTTCGCGTTGGGCGCAAGCATGCAGGTGGGCCAGTACCAGCGCGAACTGATCGGCCGCGGCATCTTCGTCGATGCCAGCAAGCAGTATGAGTTCGATGCCGCCGTGTCGCTCATGAAGGGCCGGCCATCGTTCGATTTCGATTCAGGCAGCGCGCGCGTGCCGGTCACGCAGCTGGCCGGCGTGCTGGCCGCGCGCCGGCTGTTCGCGCCGGAATCGGGGGTGGGGCTGCAGTCGCTGGGCGCGTCCGCGTGGGGCGCGCGGGCCCGCAGCCCCAACGACCTTTCCAGCCGCACGGTGATCCAGGACTACGCCGACTACACCCGGCTGCTCTACGATCCGCGGCGCATCTCCACCGGCCGGTTGTACGGCGCCAGCCTGGACCTGCAATACGCGCCGTTCTCCTCGCTCGTGCTCAGCACTTCGCTGGGCATGGAGCACGAACGCTACCCGATGGGCGATGGCTCCGTCGAAAGCCGCCGCCGTCCCTACCTGTCGGGCGGGCTGAAGTTCGAGTTCTACAAGGACTACCTGCTGGACATGCGCGTGTCGAACGGCGTGTCGCGCGATTTCGTCGCCACCCTGGCTGGCGACAAGGCGCGCCTGTCGTTCGGCCTGTCGCGCGGCCGCGACGGCGCCCTGAACAGCAAGACGGTCATGGTCTACGTCGACCTGATGAAGCTGATCTCGCCCGCGCGCTACACGGCTGACGCCAGTTCACTGGCGATGCGCGAATCGTTGCGGCAATTCACGGGCGAGCGCCTGCTCGACAAGGCCGTTTCGCGTCCAGACCATATTCCGCAAACCTTCCTGGCCAAGGTCGATCGCACCGGCGTTCGGGAAGTCTTCGTCGAGAAGGCCGGCCTGCCGCCGGGCGCCACCGTCAGCGCCGACGGCCAGCGCCTGGTCGTGGCCGTGGGCAGCGGCGGCCTGACGCTGGACGCCGTGCAGAGAAACGGCGCCGTGCTGTCCGCGCCGCCGCAGTTCTCGGTCGCGCCGGCGCAACTCACGGTCGACTTGTTCACGCTGCCCGTTCCGGCGCAGATCGACGAGTACGTCGCGCGTGTCACCGACGCCACCATGGCCTCCTACAACGTCAAGATCACCGTGGGCCGTAAATGAACCGTCCGATGAAGATGTCCAAACCCCTCCAAGCGGCTTCCGAGCTGGTTTTCCACTGCCTCATCGGGGCGGGCTTTGTCCTGTCCGTGTCCAGCGCTGGCGCGGCGTTCGCCGCGTCGCGGCTCGACGTGGTCAATGTGGTGATCGAGCGGCTCAGCGCCACCCCGAATATGGTCTTCCGGGACCCGGCCCCGCTCGCGGTCCGGGTCGGGGGCGTGCTGGCCAACCCGGCAAGCAGCGACCAGCCCGCCAGCAAGGGCGCCATCAGCTACCTGTCGAGCGATCCGGCGATCGCGCTGGTTGCCGCCGATGGCTCGGTCGAAGCGGTCGCGCCCGGCACGGTCACCATTACCGCCGTCCAGGCTGCCGACCCACCCGCTTTCGAGGCGGGCACCGGCAGCTATCCGCTCAGCGTCATCGGCGGTTGGGCGGCTGTCACCGCCCTCACGTCGCGGACCTGGCTGGTCGATGAGCCCGTCGAGCCGTTCACGCCCGTGGGCGTTACCGGCGCCATCAACGGCCCGCTGCGCTACACCATCACGCCGGCGTTGCCCGCCGGGCTGACCTTTGCCGCCGATACCGGCGTGCTGTCGGGCAGCGCCACGGCCGAATCGCCCTTGACCGCCTATACCGTGCGGGTCAGCGACACCGGCGCATCGGCGCCGCCGATCGAAGCGACGTTCACGCTGGGCGTGGCGCCCGCGTTGCGGTTCGACGTCACGCATGGCGACATGACGGCGCTGGCGAACACCCCCTTCACCGGAACGGCGCCGCTGACCGTCGCGGGCGGGGTCGGCACACTGCGCTATGCCATTACCCCGGCGTTGCCGGCTGGCCTGACCATGGACCCGGACACCGGGGCCATCAGCGGTACCCCGGCGGCCGTTTCGGCCGCGGCCAACTATACCGTCACCGTCACCGACGGCGCCTCGCCCGCCCACACGATCACTGGCAGTTTCACGCTGGCCGTCAATGGCATGCTCGCGGCGACGCCGGTGGCGGCGAACCAGGACGTCGTGGCCGGCGATGCCATCGACTTCCACCCGGTGACGGCCGCCGGCGGCGTCGGCAGCCTGCATTACGCGGTATCGCCCACGCTGCCCGCTGGCCTGCATCTGGATGCGGCCACCGGCGCCATCACGGGCACGGCCACGACGGCCTCGCCCGCCACCACCTACACCGTCACCGTCGCGGACGACGCCTCGCCCGCCCACACCACCACCGGCAGTTTCACGCTGGCTGTCAATGGCATGCTTGAGGCGACGCCCGCGGTGGCGGACCGGAGCGTCATGGCCGGCGATGCCGTCGACTTCCACCCGGTGACGGCCGCCGGTGGCGTCGGCAACCTGCATTACGCGGTATCCCCCACGCTGCCCGCTGGCCTGCGCCTGGATGCGGCCACGGGCGCCATCACCGGCACGGCCACGACCGCCTCGGCCGCCGCCACCTACACCGTCACCGTGACGGACGACGCTTCGCCCGCTCACACCACCACCGGCAGTTTCACGCTGGCCGTCAATGGCGTGCTCGCGACGACGCCTGCGGTGACGACCCAAAACGTCGTGGCCGGCGATGCCATCGACTTCCGTCCGGTGACGGCCACTGGCGGCGTGGGAGACTTGCATTACGCGGTATCGCCGACGCTGCCCGCTGGCCTGCGCCTGGATGCGGCCACCGGCGCCATCACGGGCACGGCCACGACGGCCTCGCCCGCCGCCACCTACACCGTCACCGTGACGGACGGGGCCTCACCCGCTCACACCACCACCGGCAGTTTCACGCTGGCCGTCAATGGCATGCTTGCGGCAACGCCCGCAGTGACGAACCAAAGCGTCATGGCTGGCGATGCCGTCGACTTCCGCCCGGTGACGGCCGCCGGCGGCATGGGCAACCTGCATTACGAGGTAACACCCACATTGCCCGCCGGGCTGCGGATGGATGCGGCCACCGGCGCCATCACGGGCACGGCCACGACGGCCTCGCCCGCCGCCACCTACACCGTCACCGTGACGGACGGGGCCTCGCCCGCTCACACCACCACCGGCAGTTTCACGCTGGCCGTCAATGGCGTGCTCGCGGCGACGTCCGCGGTGACGACCCAAAACGTCGTGGCCGGCGACGCCGTCGATTTTCGCCCGTTGACGGCCGCCGGCGGCGTCGGCGACCTGCATTACGCGGTATCGCCGACGCTGCCCGCTGGCCTGCAGTTGGATGCGGCCACCGGCGCCATCACGGGCACGGCCACGACGGCCTCGCCCGCCGCCACCTACACCGTCACCGTGACCGACGACGCCACGCCCCGGCATTCGATCAACGCCAGCTTCTCGCTGGGCATCGCCGAGAGCCTGTCGGCCACCAAGGCGGCGACTGTCGCGCAGGTCGTGGTCATGGGCGATACCGTTAGCATCACACCGGTGACAGCCGCCGGGGGCGCCGGCACGCTGCACTTCGGCGTGGCGCCGCCCCTGCCGGCCGGGCTGACGATGAACGCCACCACCGGCGCCATCACTGGCACACCGACGGCCGAATCGAAGGAAACCACGTACACCGTCACGGTCACCGACGACGCCGCGCATTCGGCCACCGCCACCTTCCCGCTGCAGGTCAATGTGGGCCTGACGTCGAATTTATTCAACGCGGCCGAGACGCACCGCGTCACGGACCCGGTGGACTACACGCCGGCCAACACCTTCGGTGGGGTGCCGCCATATCAGTTCTCGGTGACGCCGGCGCTGCCCGCGGGCCTGTCCATGGACGCGGCCACCGGTAACATCAAGGGGGTCGCGACCGCGCCGTCTCCGTACACCACCTACACGTACACCGTGTTGGATAGCGCCACGCCAACGCCCCATTCGGCGAGCGGCAGCTTCTCGCTGGAGATCGCGGCGGCGCTCGCCGCGACGGTCCAGGCGCAGACGATATCCGTGCTTGCCACGGACACGGTCAATGTGACACCGGTCAAGGCTGAGGGCGGCCTTGGGTTGCATCACTTCAGCGTGCAACCCGACCTGCCCGCCGGTCTCAAGATGGATGCCTTGAGCGGCACTATCGAAAGCGTTGCCGGGACCCCCATAGAGGTGTCCGCCGCCCGCGAATACACCGTCACCGTTGTCGACAGCGCGGAGCCCCGCCAAACCGTGACTGGCCGATTCACCCTGGCGGTGGCCCCAGGCATCGTCGCCGCGCCCGCGGCCACGCCGTTGCCGCCGATGGCCCTCAATCAACCGCTGGCCGCCACCGGCAGTCCGGTGACGGTCTCCGGCGGGGTTGGGGCGTTCACGTATAGCGTGAGCCCGCCATTGCCGGCCGGCCTGGCCATGGACCCGGCCACCGGCGTGATCTCCGGGACGCCGACCGCCGAGCAGATCGACGCCGATCCCGAGAAATACACCGTCACGGTCACCGACAGCGCCACCCCCGCGCACACGGCCACCGCCCGGTTCGGTCTCGTGGTGTACGAGCCCGTGACGGCGACCGTCCTGGAGGCCAAAAAGACCTACATGCTCGGCGATGCCATCAGTTTCCAGCCCGTGAAAGGCACGGGCGCGGGCAACCGGCAGCTCAAGTACCGCATGAATGGCGGAGGCTTGCCGGCGGGAATGCAGATAGATCCCGATACCGGCGTCATCACCGGCACCGCGAACGAGGCGCTCGGAGAGGACACCTACAGCGTCGGGGTCTGGGACCCGGCGGTGGCAGGGGTGGTGGCCCAGGGCGGCTTTTTCAGCCTGGAGATCCGTCCAGCGCTTGAAGTGACGCTGACGACGGACGTTCTGGTCAGGTCCAACCAGGTTAATGACGTTTCCGCCGATGATTTCGCGACGGTGTCGGGCGGGGTCGGAAACGTCACCATCACCCTGAAGCCGGATGAATCCACGGACGCGACATTGATGAAGTACATCACGGTGTCGGACGGCGGCCCAACCGGCCGCGATGCGATCAAGGTCGTGGTGGCCCGGCATCCGGAAACGGTTACCGACCCCACCGCGCACATCGTCGGGTTCTTCGAGCTGACGGCCACCGATGCGGCGGGGCACCAGATCATCGAGGAGTTCCAGGTCGACTGGGTTGGCTTGATGGAGGGCTGACGCGGCCAATCCCTAGCGCCCCCGGGGCCGGCCACGACGCGCCTGGCGCGTCGCGGTCGGGCGGTGGCGTGCGGCCAGCGCTTACGCCGCGCCCGCCATCGCGCGTAGTTGTGCCATCAGCGCATCGGGAATCTCCACGCCATGCTTGAGCGCCTCGTCACGCAGTTTGCGACGGCGGTCGCCGGGCAGGCGCACGCCGTCGTCTTCCAGCATCGCTTCCACCAGGGTCTCGACCCGCTCCAGGTAAGCGTCGTCGCCGGCCAGCGCGCCAGGGTCGATGGCCATGAAGGCCTGGCCCAGCCGCGCCGGGCCGCCTGCATCGACGAAGAACGACTCCGTCTCGAAACCGAATTGTGAGCCGGTCAGGGCGCACGCCAGCAGTTCAATGATCAGCGCCAGCATCGCGCCCTTGACGCCGCCGGCCGGCAGCATGCTGCCGGCCAGTCCGGCCTTGGGGTCGGTGGTGGGCTGGCCATCGGCGTCCAGCGCCCAGCCCAGCGGAATCGGCTGGTTGTCGCGCGCGGCGATCATGAGCTTGCCGCGCGCCACCTGCGACAAGGACAGGTCGATGACGATGCGGCCGCCGCCGCGCCGGGGGAACACGGCGGCGATCGGGTTGGTGCCGAACAGCGGGCGTTTGCCGCCCCAGGCCGGCATGGCGGCGGGCGAATTGCTCAGCGCCAGCGCGACCAGGCCGGCGTCGGCCAGGGCTTCCAGGTGATAGCCGGCCTCGCCGAAGTGGTGGCTGTTGGCCACCCCGATGAAGGCCACGCCCTGCTCGCGCGCGCGGCGGCCGGCCTCGGCCACCGCCAGGGCGCAGGCCGGGAACGCCAGGCCCGAGCCGGCGTCGATCAGCGCCGCGCCGCCGCGCTCGCGCACGATGCGCGGCACGGCGCTACCGATGGCGCGGCCGGTGCGCAGGTGGCCGGCATAGAACGGCACGCGCGACAGGCCATGCGAGCTCAGGCCCTGGCTTTCGGCGAAGACCAGCGCGCGGGCGGTGCTATCGGCCATGGCCGGGTTGGCGCCCGCGGCGGCCAGGCCTGCCGCGGCCAAGTGTTGCAGTTCGTCCAGATAAATGTGAGTCATATCCTTCCCGTCAGCGAGGCGCGCCGCGTTTCATTCGGCGCCGCCGGTAAGCGCTATTGTCACCCCGGCGGCCACCATATCGGAAACCCGGGTGTTGGCTTCCTGAGTCAGGCCGGCAATGTGCGGGGTCAGGATCAGGTTGGGAGCGCCGGCCAGCGCGCCGCCGGCCGGCAGGGGTTCCTGTTCGAACACGTCCAGCGCCGCGCCGCGCAACTGGCCGGCGCGCAGCGCCGCCGCCAGCGCGGCCTCGTCGACGATGCCGCCGCGCGCCGTGTTGATCAGTACCGCACCCGGCCGCATGGCGGCGATACGGTCGGCGTCCAGCAGATGCCGGGTGGCGGCGGTCAGCGGCACATGCAGGGTGACGGCGTCGGCCTGGGCCAGCAGCTCGTCCAGTTCCAGCCGCGTGGCCCCGGTCTCGGCCCAGGCCGGGTGGGTCGCCGGCAGCGCCGCGTCGCAGGCGACCACGCGCATGCCCAGGCCGGCGGCCAGCCGCGCGGTCAACTGGCCGATGCCGCCAAAGCCCACCACGCCCAGGGTGCGGCCGTGCGCCTCCAGCCCTTGCGACAGGACCGTGCGCGGCCACTGGCCGGCGGCCACTTCGGCGCTGGCGGCATACGCGCTGCGCAGTAGCGCGAGCAGCGTGCCGATGACGTATTCGGCCACCGCGCGCGCGTTGGCGCCGGTGGCTGGCACCACCTGGATGCCGCGCGCCGCGCAGCCGGGCAGGTCGATGTTGTCCAGCCCCACGCCCAGCCGGCCGACCGCCCGCAGGCGCGGCGCGGCCGCCAGCAGCGCCGCGTCCACCTGGCTGCGGTTGCGCACGATGAGGGCGTCGGCCGCGCTGGCCGCCCGCAGCAGGTCGTCGCGCCGTTCCACCAGGTCGGGGGCGTAGCGCACGTCGAAACGCTGCCGCAAGGCATCGACGGCGGGCGCGTCCATGAACTCCGAGATAAGCACATGCATGGGTCGGCTCCGGCGTCAGGCGATCTGGATGTTGGCGTCGCGGATGATCTTGGCCCAGCGGTCCACCTCGGTGCGCAGGTAGCTGCCGAATTCCGCCGGTCCGCGCGGCTGTGGCACAAAGCCCAGTTGTGTCAGCGCCTGCTTCATGGCGGGTTGCGAGACCTGCTTGACGATGGCATCGCCGATGCGCTGCACGAGTTCCGGCGGCGTGTTGGCCGGCGCCATGACCCCGGTGAAATTCTCCACGATCAGGTCGGGCAGGCCGGCCTGCGCCACCGTCGGCACGTCGGGCAGGTCGGCGCTGCGGGCGCGCGTGGTGATGGCCAGAGCGCGCAGCGAGCCGTTCTTCACGTGCGCCAGCGATTCGGGGTAATTGGAGAAGACCACGTCCAGGTGGCCGCCGATGAGGTCGGTCAGCGACGGCGCGCCGCCTTTGTAAGGCACGTGCATCAACTGGACGCCGGTCAGCTTCTGGTAGAGCGCCAGCGTCAGGTGCGGCGGCGTGCCGTTGCCGCTGGAGCCGGCCGCCAGCGGCTTGGCGGCGGCCGCGCGTGCCAGGTCCGCCATGGTCTTGATGGGGCTCTTGGCGTTGACCACCACCATGATGGGCGAAGACGCCAGCCCGGCCAGCGGCACCAGGTCGCGGGTCAGGTCGTAGCCTGCCTTGCCGGCGAACAGCGTGGCATTGGCGGCATGCGACAGGGTGATCGCCAGCCAGGTGTAGCCATCGGGCGCGGCGTGCGACACATGCGCCGCGCCGATGTTGGCGCTGCCGCCGGGGCGGTTCTCGATCACGATGTTCCAGCTTTCGGCATCGTTCAAGGCCTTGCCTACCTGGCGCGCGGCCACGTCGGTCAGGCCGCCGGGCGGGAACGGCACAACATAGCTGATGGGCCGGTCCGGCCAGGCGCCTTTCTGCGCCAGCGCCCGTTGCCATGGGGTCAGCGCACAGAGGCCGGCCGCGCCGAGCGTGGCCAGTACGCGGCGGCGCTGGGCGTCGTCGATAGGGGGGTGTTGCTCGCGATTCATCTGTCTTCCTCCTTGGGGGTGGCGCCCGGGTAGGAATGCTTACGCCTGTGCTGCCGTGGCGGCTTGCGCCCGGGTCTGCATGCTTTTGTGCGTGTGCTGCGAGGGAACTGCGGTGCTGCGGGAACGCCGTCCGTACGGCATGGACGGCGGTTGGCGCGCGGCGCGGCCGGGTTGCGGCGCAACCCGGCCGCGCCGGTGCGCCGTCAGGCGCTTTCGAAGATGCGGGTCAGGACGAATTCGCGGTGGCCCAGGGCTTCGGCCGCGGTCCAGCGGCCGTTGGCGGTGGCCAGCATGGATTCGAGCAGCTTGTCGCCAGCCTGGTTCAGGTCGATCTCGCGCTGCAGCAGGCCGCTGGTGTCGACGTCGATGTGTTCCGACATGGTGCGCACCGTGCGCGGGTTGGCGCAGATCTTGATGACCGGCAGGATCGGGTTGCCGATGACGTTGCCCTGGCCGGTGGGAAAGAAGTGCACCGCGTAGCCGGAGGCCGCGCACAGCGTCACCATCTCGGCCGCGGCTGAGGACGAATCCATGAACCACAGACCCGGGCCGTCGGGGATCTCGGCCTTGTCCAGCACGCCGTCGACGCGGCACTGCTTGCCGATCTTCTGGATGTTGCCCAGCGCCTTTTCCTCGATGGTGGTCAGGCCGCCGGCGATGTTGCCCTTGGTGGGTTGCGATTCGGACAGGTCGCTGGTCTTCCAGCGGTCGATCATGGCCTGGTAGCGGTCGAACATGAACATGAAGCGCTCGCGCACCGCGTCGTTGGCGCAGCGCGCCGCGACGATGTGCTCGCCGCCGGTCAGTTCCGAGGTTTCGCCGAACACCAGGGTCGAGCCCAGCGCGTAGAGCTTGTCGAAGGCGTTGCCCACGGTCGGGTTGGCGCCGCAGCCGGAGGTGGTGTCGGACTCGCCGCATTTGGTCGAGACCCACAGGTCCGAGATCGGACACGTGCTGCGGGTCAGGGCGGTGGCGTAGTGCACGAACTCCTTGGCGCAGCGCGAGGCCCGCATGATGGTGTCGTGGTCGCCATGCAGTTCGATGCTGAAGCCCATGACCGGCTTGCCGGTGGCGGCGATGCCGTCGACCACGCGCTTGGTCCAGCCTTCCTCGATGCCGATCACCACCACTGCCGCCACGTTGGGGTTGCAGCCGGTGCCGATGAGCGTGCGGAAGTGCAGTTCCAGGTCCTCGCCGAATTGCAGGCGGCCGTAGGGGTGGGGCAGGGCCAGGGTGCCCTTGATGTTGTTGGCCACGGCCTCGGCCGCGGCGTTGGAGATGTCGTCCACGGGCAGCACGATGACGTGGTTGCGCACGCCGACCCGGCCGTTGTCGCGGCGGTAGCCCTGGAAGGTGGTCTGAGCATTGATGACGGACATGATGGTTTCCTGTGTGGGCGAAGGGAGCGGCTTACCAGCGCTTGGTCTTGATGTTGTGCACATGGGCGTGCTGGCCGGCCTGGATCGGCGCCACCACGCGGCCGATGTCCACGCCGTACTTGTAGACCGTGTCGCCCACGGCCATGTCCTTCATCGCCACCTTGTGGCCGATGGGGATGTCCTGCGAGGCCCGCACATGGACGATCTTGTCCTCGTCCATGATCCAGGCATTGAGCTCCGTTCCGGCGGTCAGGCCTTCCACCACGGCGACCGCCACCGTGTCCTTGGCATCGTGCAATACGGCGTGAATCATCGTCTTCCTCTCCTGGGTGAGCGCCGCGGCGGACTGCCGCGGGCGCTTCGGATCACAACGTCCGGCAAATCTTAGGGCCGGCTTTTTTCCATGTCAACTAAATCATATATATGAACTGAATGACTTGAGAAGGTGCCGCGCGCGCCGCTACACTGGAGGTCCTGATTTATTGCGATGCACCCATGAACACCAGCCTGTCATCGACTGTGCCTTTGGGCAGTCCCTTGTACGAGCAGGTCAAGCTGGCCGTGCTTGCCGCGCTGGCGCAAGGCGAGTGGAAGCAGGGCGAGGCGATTCCGCCGGAGAAGCACCTGGCCGAGCGTTTCGGCGTGTCGATCGGCACGCTGCGCAAGGCGATCGACGAACTGGCCGCCGAGAACATCCTGGTGCGGCACCAGGGCCGCGGCACCTATGTGGCGGCGCACACCCGCAACCACCACTTCTTCAAGTTCTTCCGCATCCTGCGCCAGGATGGCCACAAGTCGTACCCGACCACCGAGCTGCTGCGTTTTCGCCGCGTCAAGGCCTCGGCCGAGGCCCGCGACAAGCTCGGCCTGGCCGCGGGCGCTTACGTGTTCGAATTCCTCAACATGCTGTCGCTCAACGGCGACGTGGTGATGGTCGACGACATCTGCCTGCCGGAATCGCGCTTTCCGGGCATGACCGAAGCGCACCTGCGCGAGCGCGCCAGCACGCTGTATGCGCTTTACCAGGATGTGTTCGGCGTCAACGTCATCGCCACCGACGAACGCCTGCGCACCTGCCTGGCGGACCGTGCCCACGCGCGCTGGCTGGGCGTGGCCGAAGGCGCGGCGTTGCTGGAGATCCGCCGCGTGGCCTATTCGTACAACCGCCAGCCGGTCGAATGGCGCATTTCGCGCGTCAACACCGGGCGCTATGAATACCTCGGCCATGAACCCTGGGAGGCGGGCGCCTGAGCCGGACCGGGCGCGGACCCGCTGCCCGCCGCCCGCCCAGCCGCTTGCCGACCCCGCCGCCAGCAGTGCTAGAATTCCTGCCGCACCACCCAATTTTCGGCGCCGATTTGCCTGATCCGCTTGCGGGCGCCTTCCAATAAATCCAGCTAAAGAGGTCCGTATGACCACTCCTGCCCAGAATTTGGCCGGTGATCCGGCCAGTGCCGCGCCCGCGAACCTGCCCGCCGCCATTGTTCGGTCCGATGCCGCTGATCCCGGTTCCGTCGGACCGGTCGCTCCCGTCTTCCTGCGTTTCGACGAGCCCTTGCCGCTGCTCAGCGGCCAGTCGCTGGCCAGCTACGAGCTGGCGGTCGAAACCTATGGCACGCTCAACGCCACCCGCAGCAACGCGGTGCTGATCTGCCACGCCCTGAATGCCTCGCACCACGTCGCGGGCCAGGCCGCGGACAACCCCGGCGACGTCGGCTGGTGGGACAACATGGTGGGCCCGGGCAAGCCGGTGGACACCAACGTGTTCTTCGTCATCGGCGTCAACAACCTGGGGTCGTGCTTCGGCTCGACCGGGCCGGCCAGCATCAACCCCGAGACCGGCAAGCCCTGGGGCGCGGCGTTTCCCGTGTTGACGGTGGAGGACTGGGTGCGGGCGCAGGCGCGGGTCGCGGACCATTTCGGCATCGAGCGCTTCGCCGCCGTGATGGGCGGCTCGCTGGGCGGCATGCAGGCCCTGAGCTGGGCCATCACGCTGCCCGAGCGCGTGGCCCACTGCGTGGTCATCGCCAGCACGCCGCGCCTGTCGGCGCAGAACATCGGCTTCAATGAGGTGGCGCGCCGCGCCATCATCACCGACCCGGATTTCCACGGCGGCGATTACTACGCGCAGGACACCGTGCCGCGCCGCGGCCTGTCGGTGGCGCGCATGATCGGCCATATCACGTACCTGTCCGACGACGACATGGCCGAGAAATTCGGCCGCGCCCAACGCGAGCCGGCCGCCGACGGCGCCTACCGCTATGGCTACGACGTTGAATTCGAGGTCGAGTCGTACCTGCGCTACCAGGGCGAGAAGTTCACGCGCTATTTCGACGCCAATACCTATCTGCTGATCACCCGCGCGCTGGATTATTTCGATCCGGTCCGCGAGACCGGCGGCGATCTGGCGCGCGCGCTGGCGCCGGCCAAGTCGGATTTCCTCTTGGTGTCGTTCACGACCGACTGGCGCTTTCCGCCGGAGCGCTCGCGCGAGATCGTGCGCGCCTTGCTCAAGAATTCCAGCCCCGTCACTTACGCCGAGATCGACGCGCCGCACGGGCACGATGCCTTCCTGCTGGACGATGCGCGCTACCATGCCGTGGTGCGCGGCTATTACGAGCGCATTGCCCGCGAATTGGGGCTGACCGCCGCTCAGACCGAAGGACGCTCCGCATGAATCCCGTGACTCCCCGTCCCGCCGTCAACACGCTGCGCCCCGACCTGGCGCGCATCGCCAGCTGGATCGAACCCGGCAGCCGGGTGCTGGACCTGGGGTGCGGCGACGGCGCGCTGCTGGCGCACCTGCGCGACCACCGCCAGGTGCGCGGCGCGGGCGTCGAACTGGACGACACCTGCGTCATCGCCTGCGTGCGGCGCGGCGTCGAGGTGATCCAACAGAACCTGGAAGACGGCCTGGCGCTGTTCGACGACAAGCAGTTCGACACCGTGGTGCTGTCGCAGACGCTGCAGTCCATGCACCGCACCGAGCACATCCTGCGCGAGATGGCGCGGGTGGCGCGCCATGGGGTGGTGTCGTTTCCCAATTTCGGCTACTGGCCGCATGGCTGGGCCATCCTGCGCGGCCGCATGCCGGTGACGGGCCAGATGCCCTACCAGTGGTACAACACGCCCAACATCCACCTGTGCACGTTGCGCGACTTCGAGCAACTGGCCGCCGAACTCGGCCTGCGCATCCTGGAGCGCGCCACCTTCAACGAAGGGCGCGAGATCAAGGTCTTTCCGAGCTGGCGCAGCACCCTGGCGGTGTACCGCTTCGCCTCGCCCTGACATTCTGAAACGCCGGCTGACGGCCTGGGTGGCAGCGCCTAAAATGCCGCAGGCCCGCCGCGCCCGACCGCGCGTGGCGCCGGCCCGTTTCAGGAGACCGTCATTTTCTTTGCTTCCAATGTCTACACCAGTCGCCGCGTTGCGCCTCTGCTGGTCCTGGGGTTCGCCAGCGGATTGCCGCTGGCCCTGACCAGCGGCACCTTGCAGGCCTGGGCCACGGTGGCCGGCGTGCCGCTGCAGCAGATCGGTTTCCTGACCCTGGTGGGTTCGGCCTACACGCTCAAGTTTCTGTGGGCGCCGCTGGTGGACCGCTATGCGCCGCCGCTGCTTGGAAGGCGCCGGGGCTGGATGCTGGTGACGCAGGTGTTGCTGGGGCTGGCGATCATGGTCATGGGCACGATGTCGCCGTCGTCGGCCTTGCAGGGGCTGGCCCTGCTGGCGGTGCTGGTGGCGTTCCTGTCGGCCACGCAGGACATTGCCTTCGACGCCTATTGCACCGATGTGCTGCGCAAGGATGAACGCGGCGCCGGCGCGGCCATCAAGGTCATGGGCTACCGCGTGGCCATGATCGTCTCCGGCGGGCTGGCGCTGATCATGGCGGATCGATGGATCGGCTGGGGCTATACCTACGTGGTGATGGGGGGGCTGATGCTGCTGTGCGCGTTTGCGACGTTGTGGGCGCCCGAACCGGAGCAGCTGTCGCAGCCCCCGCGCAGCCTGGGCGAGGCGGTATCGGCGCCGTTGCAGGAATTCTTCACCCGGCGCGGCGCGCTGGCGATATTGTTGTTGATCGTGCTGTACAAGCTGGGCGACGCCTTTGCCGGCGCGCTCTCGACTACCTTCCTGATCCGCGGCGCGGGCTACACGCCCACCGAGGTCGGCGCGGTCAACAAGGTCATGGGCATGGCCGCGACCGTCATTGGCGCCCTGGCCGGCGGCCTCGTCATGTCGCGCTGGAGCCTGTACCGCTCGCTGATGGTCTTCGGGCTGCTGCAGGCGGTGTCCAACCTGGGCTACTGGCTGATCTCGGTCAGTCCCAAGAACATCTGGCTGATGGGCGCGGCGGTCGGGCTGGAAAACTTGTGCGGCGGCCTGGGCACGGCGGCCTTCGTCGGGCTCTTGATGGCCCTGTGCCGCCAGCGCTTCTCGGCCACGCAGTTCGCGCTGCTGTCCGCGCTATCGGCGGTTGGCCGCACCTACCTGGCCGGGCCGCTGACGCCGCCCCTGGTCGAGCACCTGGGCTGGCCCGGGTTCTTCCTGGTGACGGTGGCGATCGCCTTGCCGGGCCTGCTGCTGCTGCATGCGATGCGCGGCCGCATCGAGGCCATGATCCAGAACGGCGACGGCTGACGCCGGGGCCGCCTGTGGGCCCGGCGCCCGCCTTCGCGTTATTCCTCGCCGGTCAGCCGGACGATCAGCACGTCGCTGGGCAAGGCTTCCAGCAACCGCTCGGCGACGCTGCCGATGGCCGTGCGCAGCAGGCCGGTACGGCCATGGGTGCCGGTGACGACCAGATCGGAACGATGGTTGAACGAATATTCCGACAGCACCGTTTCCGGCTGGCCGCATTCCATTACGACCTTGGGCGGCGCCACGTCGGCCAGTTCTGGCGTGGCGGCGATGAACTCGCGCGAGCTCTGCTCGGCCGCGTGGTAGAAGCTGCGGGTCACGGCGTCGTCCGGCACGGGGTTCTTGCCCTGGAACGGCACGTCGTAGGCATGGAACAGCGTCAGGCTGGCGTTAGGCACCAGTTGCAGCGCGGCGCGCAGCGCCTGGCGCGAGCCGGCCGAAAAGTCGGTGGCGACCAGCACGTCGCGATACGGCTTGCGCGGCCGGTTCTTGACCACCAGCACGGGCTGGCGCGCCTGGCGCACCAGCTTTTCGACCGTGGTGCCCAGCAGCAGGCGGCCCAGGGTTTCGTCGCGCGCGATGCCGGCGATGATCAGCGAGCAGCCGAAGCTGTCGGCCGTTTCCATGATGCATGTCAGCGGATCGCCCTTGGTGACCACGACTTCGGTGGGCACGCCAGCGTTGGCCAGGTCCTCGGCCAGTTCACGCTCGGCCAGGGCCTTGTGGTCGGCCGCCAACCGCCGCCAGACCGGCGTGGTCAGGCGGGCCGGCGCGGCATGGTTTTCCATGACGTGCAGCACCACCAGTTTGGTATTGAGTTCCTTGGCCAGTTGCAGCGCGCGGTCCAGGGCGCGATCGCCCCGCGCGCTCAGGTCCGTGGCCAGAAGGATGGGGCCGGTGTGTTGTGACATGCGTTTCTCCCGATATGGGGCCGGCCGTTGGCTCCCGCTAGCCTCCGGCTGGCCGAAATCGCCCTTGCGGGCATACCCCATTGTCCCGCCGGACCAGGGGCGGCGGCTTGACCGATATCAACGCGCTTCCAGCGTCAGACAGGCGCGCGCGGGCGGCAATCGCCCGGCGGCCGCGCTGTCAATACAATGAGGCCTGCCGTCCGCCGCGCGACCGTCTCCGGTTCTGCCGCGGACCTGTCCGTCCACCGGCCCGGTCCATGTTCTACGATCTTTCGCCCGTTCTGCTGCATTCCCTTTACCTGGTCGCCATCGTGGCCGAGGCCATGACGGCGGCGCTGTCGGCTGGCCGCCGCGACATGGACTGGATGGGGGTCTGCATCATCGCCTGCGTCACCGCGCTGGGCGGAGGTTCGTTGCGCGACGTGCTGCTGGGGCACTATCCGCTGACCTGGGTGATCCATCCCGAATACCTGTGGATGACGGCGGGGGCGGCGTTGCTGACGGCGCTGATCGCGCCGGTGATGCGGCGCCTGCGCAGTGTGTTCCTGCTGGCCGATGCGCTGGGCCTGGTGGCGTTCACGGTGATCGGCTGCCAGGTGGCGCAGCTGATGCAGCTGCCGATCACGGTGGTGCTCATCAGCGGCATGATCACCGGCTGTGCCGGCGGGGTGCTGCGCGATGTGCTTTGTAACGAAGTGCCACTGCTGTTCCGCAAGGAACTGTATGCCAGTGTGTCAGTGGTGACCGGGGCGCTTTACCTGGGCGCGCAGGCCCTGGGCCTGCCGGCCAATGCGGCGGTGCCGATCGCCCTGGCGGCCGGGCTGGCGCTGCGTTTGCTGGCGCTGCGCTTCAATTGGCAGATGCCGAAGTTCGTGTATCGGGACGATTGGCACTGAGCCGGGTGTCGGTGCGCATTCCTGCAACAATTTTCCTATTTATGTTTCAATTTTTTTCTAGTATCTTCTCGATATCGCAATACTTGCATCACGCAGTACAAGGGGAGACGATTGGACGTCAAAGCGCCCGCCACGATTCCGTACTTCCTACAGGAACAGATTCGTGAGTTGATAGTGGATGGCACTATCAGGCCCGGGCAGCCATTGCGGGAACAAGAACTGGAGCAGCGTTTCGGCACCAGCCGCAGCCCCATCCGGGAAGCGCTGCGCCTGCTGGAACTGAGCGGCCTGGTGACTCATGTCCAGCGCAAAGGTTTCCGGGTCACCCTGTATACCGAAGGCCAGATCCGCCACCTGTACAAGCTGCGCGCGGAACTGGAGGCCTATTGCATTCGCCAGGTCGCCGAGGTGGACGATATTTCGCCGCTGGTGGCCGAGTTGCAAGGCTATGACGCGGCGATTGCCGCCGCCTTGGCCAAGCGCGACGTGCGCGCTTACATCGTGGCGCAGCGCGAGTTCTACCTGGCCATTGCCCGCTACACCGGCAACTCGCCGCTGGCGGACGTGCTGACCCGGCTGTACGAGCAGGTCGAGCCGCTGCGCTACCTGCGGGCGCGCCAGAGCATGGAATCGAACAATCTGCAGGCCTATCCCCACGGCATCACGCAGGCCCTGGCCAGCCGTGATTTCGACCGTGCCGCCGAGCTGACCCGCAACTACGTGCTGGAAGTGTTGCCGGGAATCCTGCGCGCCTACCGCGAGGCTTCGCTGCTGGACGCGGAAGAGCCGGCGCCACGCTACGGGCGCGGCTAGCGCCGGCGGCCCGCCGCGCCGGTGGCGCTAGCCGGCGGCCAGGGCGCGCCTCGCCGGCCGGCGGCCCAGACGGGGTCTCAGGCCTGTGCCGACGGCGTGCGCACGGCGATGCCGGCCTGTTCCAGCGCCTCGCGGATGGCGCGGGCGAAGACCAGCGCATTGGGCTGGTCGCCATGGATACAGAGCGTGTCGGCCTGCACCGCTACGTCCTTGCCGTCGACCGAGCGCACCTTGCCTTCCCTGACCATGCGCACCACCTGCGCCACCGCCTGGCCGACGTCTTCGATCATGGCGCCGGCGCGGGTGCGCGGGGTCAGCGAGCCATCGTCCTGGTAGGAGCGGTCGGCGAAGACCTCGTTGGCCGCCGCCAGCCCGATGGCGCGCGCGGCGTCGATCAGCTTGCTGCCCGCCAGCCCGTACAGCACCAGCGAGGCATCGACGTCCTTGACCGCCTGGCAGATGGCGCGCGCCAGGCCTTCGTCCTTGGCGGCCATGTTGTAGAGCGCGCCATGCGCCTTGACGTGATGCAGCCGCGCGCCTTGCGAAGCGGCCACGCCGGCCAGCGCGCCGATCTGGTAGACCGTGATGTCGTAGGCCTCGTCCGGCGTGGTCGGGATGGCGCGGCGGCCGAAGCCGGCCAGGTCCAGCAGGCTGGGGTGCGCGCCCAGCGCCACGCCCTGCGCGAGGGCGGCGGCCACGGTCTTGCGCATGGTGGCGGGGTCGCCGCCATGGAAGCCGCAGGCGATGTTGGCCGAGCTGACGAAGGCCAGCACCGCGGCGTCGTTGCCCATGCTCCAGGCGCCGTAGCTTTCGCCCATGTCGCAGTTCAGGTCGATGCTTGTGCTCATGAGGGGGTTCCTGTCGTTGCCAGCCGCGCGCGCAGCGGCGCCAGCGCGTCCAGCAATTGGGTGAAGGCGCGCTCGCGCTCGCCGTCCAGGCGCTGCGCCTCGTCCAGCTCGATGCGCGCAAAGCGCAGCGTGCGGCCGGGCGCCGATTGCGCCAGTAGCGGCAGGTCGACGGTGGCGATCTGCGCGATCTTGGGATAGCCGCCAGTGGTCTGCCGGTCGGCCATGAGAATGATGGCTTCGCCGCCGGCCGGCACCTGCACGGTGCCGAAGCAGGCGGCTTCCGACAGCATCTGGCGCGGCTGGCTCATGGACAGCGCCGGGCCTTGCAGGCGGTAGCCCATGCGGTCCGACTGCGGACTGATGCGGAACTCGGCGCCGCCAAAGGCCTGGCGGCTGGCCTCGGTGAATTCCTGCCACTGCAGGCCGGGCAGGAAGCGGATGGTGTCGCGCTGCTTGGCGCCGAGCGCGCCGGGCAGGTAGATGCGCAAGTCCCACAGCGCCTTTTGCAGCGCGTCGAGGTCGTCGCCGGCCAGCGTGTGGCGCAGGCCGACCTGGTCGCCCTTGGTCAGCGCGCGGCCCTTGAAACCGCCGAAACCGCTGCGCAGGTAGGTGGTTTCGCTGCCCATCACCGGCGTCAGCGCGAAGCCGCCATGGACGGCCAGATAGCCGCGCACGCCGTTGGCGGGCCGGGCGCCGAAGGCCAGCACGTCGCCGGCGCGGGCGATCAGCGGGCGATGCAGCGCGATCTCCTGGCCGTTGAGCGTGGCGCCCAGGTCGGCCCCGGCCAGCGCGAAGCAGGCCGGCGCGTCAAAGCGCAAGGTCGGGCCGGTCAGCGTCATTTCGAGCGTGGCCGGGTCGCCGCTGTTGCCGGCCAGCGCGTTGGCCAGGCGGTGGCCGCGTTCGTCCATGGCGCCGGCGGCCGGGATGCCCTGGTGCTGGTAGCCCTCGCGGCCGCGGTCCTGGAAGCTGGACAGCATGCCCGGCTTGATGACGGTGATGCTCACGGCCGGGCCTCCCGCAGGCGCTCGAATTCGTCGGCGCTGATCGGCACGAAGCGCACCGAGTCGCCCGGTTGCAGGTAGGCGGCGGGTTCGCGTGCGGGGTCGAACATGGTCAGGGGCGTGGTGCCGATGATGTGCCAGCCGCCCGGCAGGCGGTTGGGGTAGATCACGGTCTGGCGGTTGGCGATGGCCACCGCGCCGGGCGGCACGGCGGTGCGCGGCGAGGCGCGTCGCGGCAGATTCAGTTTTTCGTCGTGTACGCCCAGGTAGGCGTGGCCGGGGGCGAAGCCCAGCATGAACACCATGCTGCGCGGGCCGCTGTGCAGCGCGATGACCTGGTCGGCAGTCAGGCCGGCGGCGCGGGCGACCTCGTCGAGGTCGGGACCGTGCTCGCCGCCGTAGCAAACGGGGACGTCGATCTCGCGGCCGGCGGCGGCGTCCACCGCGATGCCGTCGGCCAGCAGCGCTTCGATGCGCTCGGCCAGATCGGCGTAGGTGGGGCCGTTGCCCAGGCCGTCGGGCCGGTAGTGCACCGCCACCGCCACGAACGACGGCACCACGTCGGTCACGCCCGGCAGGCCGGCCTCGCGCAGTCGGCGCGCCGCCGCCAGGCAGGTACGGCCGATGGCGGCGTCGATCTGGTCGCCGAACGTGATGAGCAGGCAGCGATCACCCTGGGGCTGGATGCGCCAGGCGGCTTCGGCCGGAGAAGATGTGTCTGATATTGCGTTCAACGGCACGAAACCTGTAG
Source organism: Achromobacter pulmonis (assembly GCF_902859765.1). Lineage (GTDB taxonomy): Bacteria > Pseudomonadota > Gammaproteobacteria > Burkholderiales > Burkholderiaceae_B > Achromobacter > Achromobacter pulmonis. The sequence goes on along the minus strand of NZ_CADIJV010000003.1, from coordinate 233,739 downwards.
AGACGGATTACTTGGCGAACAACGAGTCCAGGTTCTTGAACGCCTTGAATTCCAGCGCATTGCCCGACGGGTCCAGGAAGAACATGGTGGCCTGCTCGCCGACTTCGCCCTTGAAGCGGATGTAGGGCTCGATGACGAACTCGGTGCCGGCATCGGTCAGGCGCTTGGCCATGGCTTCCCATTGTTCCATGGAAAGCACCGCGCCGAAATGGCGCACCGGCACATTGTGCGAGTCGACCGCGCTGGTGGCCTTGTGGCCGCACTCGCTGGGGGCCAGGTGGGCGACGATCTGGTGGCCGTAGAAATTGAAGTCGATCCAGTCGGGCGAGCTGCGGCCCTCCGGACAGCCCAGCTTTTCACCATAGAAGGCGCGGGCTTCGGCCAGGTCGCGGACCGGGAAGGCCAGGTGGAACGGCGGCAGATTGGTTTGAGCGGTCATGAAAAGCTCCGGGTCAGACGGAAAAGGTAATTCAGAATGCGGACCGTCACCAGTGGGGCGTGTCCGGACCCGTAAGTTTATGAATTGTTTTTTTGATTGAAAAACGATATTTTTTGTGTCTTAGCATCGAAAATATTGATTGTGATCAAAGAATTCAAAACCTTCATCGCGGTCGCGCGCGACGGTACCTTCACCGGGGCGGGGACCCGCCTGGGCCTGACGCAGTCGGCGGTCAGCGCCCAGATCCGGCGGTTGGAGGACTACCTGGGGGTGGCATTGTTCGATCGCAGCGCGCGCGCCGCGGTGTTGAACGCCCACGGCCGCGAGATGCTGCCGCAGGCCGAGGAACTGGTGGCCATGGCCGAGCGCATGGCGGCCAGTGCCGGGGGCGGCCATGTCAGCGGCTCGCTGCGCATCGGCGCCATCGCCTCGGCGCAGCAGGACCTGCTGGTGAGGGCGCTGGCCGAATTCCGCGCCGGCTACCCCGACGTGCGCGTGCGCATCGTGCCCGGGGTGTCGCTGGCGCTGCTGGGGCAGGTGGACGCGGGCGAGGTCGACATGGCGCTGCTGATCCGGCCGCCGTTCGCGCTGCCGCCGGAACTGGGCTGGCAGCCGCTGCTGCGCGAGGAAGTGGTGCTGGCGATGCCCGCGGCGCTGGCGCCGACGCCGTGGCGCGAGGCGCTGACCACGCAGCCGTTCATCCGCTACGACCGCGCCTCGTTCGGGGGGCGGGTGGTCGACCTGTTCCTGAAGAAGCAGCGCATCGCCGTGCACGAAGCGGTGGAACTGGACGAGATCGAGGCCATCGCCAACATGGTGCGCCATGGCTTGGGCGTGGCGTTGCTGCCGCGCCTGCGCGGACTGGACACGGACGGCCTGCGGCTGGTGTCGCTGGGGGAGGCCGCCTTTTACCGCGAGATCGGCCTGATCGGACGGTTGCCGTTTGACTCGGGCAGCGTCGGCGGCAAGATGGCGGAGTGCCTGGCCAGGGCGGCCGGCGCGATGCCGGCCCCCTGACACCGGCCGCGCTAGAACGCCGCGGTCACCGACAGCAGCAGCGTGCGCGGCGCCGCCACGGTCAGGCCTTCGCGCGCGGCGGATTGCCAGTAACGCTTGTTGAACACGTTTTCCAGCGTCGCCCGCAAGGTCACGGGCGTGCGGTTGATGTTCGTCGCATAGCGCGCGCCCACGTCGAAGCGGGTCCAGCCCGGCAGTTGCTGCGTATTGGCCGCGTCGACGTACTGGGTGCTGGTGCGCAGCACGCGCGCCGTCAGGGTCAGGCCCTGCGCGAACGGCGTGTCCCATTCCGCCGCGGCGTTGAATTGCCAGCGTGGCACGGCGGGCGCGGCGTGCCCGTCGTTCGCGCCGCCGCGGGTCTTGGTCAGCATGCCCTGGGTATAGGCCACGCCGCCAAGCAGGCGCACACGCCGCGCCAGTTCGCCTTGCAGCAGGAATTCCACGCCGCGGTTACGCTGCCGGCCATCGGCCTGCCCTTCTCATCAAGCCCGCGTATCGTGGGCTGCGGGGGGACGTGGCCGCGTCTTAGACGCGGTCGCAGCGCACCGTGATCGGATGATCGCGCAGCGCCGTCATGACGACGTCGTCGACCTGGCCTTCGACGTCGGTGATGACATAGCCGATCTGGCCCTTGGTCTGCAGCGTCTGGCTGACGATGTTCAGGCCGTGCTGCGCCATCAGGTTGTCGAGCGTGCCGAGCGCGCCGGGGGCGTTGCGGTGCACATGCAGGATGCGCGTGGCGCCGGCCGGCTCCAGGTAGGGCAGCTCGGGGAAATTGACCGCGCCCTTGGTGGTGCCGGCCTGCAGGAAGCGCACCAGTTTTTCGGCCACTTCGCGGCCGATGTTCTCTTGCGATTCCTGCGTGCTGCCGCCGATGTGCGGGGTCAGGATGACGTTGGGCAGGCCGATCAGCGGGCTGGCCAGCGGTTCATCGGCGCTCTTGGGTTCGGTGGGGAACACGTCGAGCGCGGCGCCGGCCAGGTGGCCGGACTTGAGCGCGGCGTGCAGGGCGTCGATGTCGACCACGGTGCCGCGCGAGGCGTTGATGAGGATGGCGCCGCGGCGCATGCGCGCGATGGTCTGCGCATTCATGATGTTCTCGGTCGACTTGCCGCCGGGCACGTGCAGGGTGACCACGTCGGCCTGTTCCAGCAGGTCGTTGAGCGAGCCGGCCGGGCGCGCGTTGCCCAGCGGCAGCTTGGCTTCGACGTCATGGTAGATGACGCGCATGCCGAGGCCTTCGGCCAGGGTGCTGATCTGCGAGCCGATATTGCCGTAGCCGACGATGCCGAGGGTCTTGCCGCGCGTTTCGAAGGCGCCGGCGGCGCTCTTGTCCCAGTGGCCGAGATGCACGCGGGCGTTCTTCTCGGGGATGCGACGCAGCAGCAGGATGGCTTCGCCCAGCACCAGCTCGGCCACCGAGCGGGTATTGGAGAAGGGCGCGTTGAACACCGGGATGCCACGCTGCATGGCGGTGTCGAGGTCGACCTGATTGGTGCCGATGCAGAAGCAGCCGACGACGCGCAGGTCGGGATTGCCGGACAGCAGGGCGGCATCCAGATGGGTGCGAGAACGGATGCCGACGACATGGGCGCCGCGCAGGGCGTCCTGCAGCTGCGCCGGCGGCAGGGCCGCGGCGGGCGTGCCGTGGTCCATGCCGGTCATGGACGAATGATCCATGGCGGGCGGTGTCGCCGGCTGCGGCTTGGGGGCGCCCGGGTTCATGTCTGGCATCGAACCGTGATCCATGCCGGCGTGGTCGCTCATGGCCTGGCCCAGGGCGGGCTGGCCGGCCAGGAACGCCAGCAGGGCGGCGGCGGGCGCGGCGCGGCGGAACAGGGGAAAGGAAGTACGCATTGTCCGGTTTCTCATCGCCTACGCCACCACGACCGCCCTGAACATGCCGGCCTCCATGTGGTACAGCAGGTGGCAGTGGTAGGCCCAGTTGCCGCGCGCATCGGCGCTGACGCGGTAGCTCAGGCGCTGCGCGGGGTTGAGCGACAGGGTGTGCTTGCGTACCTGGAAGGCGCCGTCGGGCGATTCCAGGTCGCTCCACAGGCCGTGCAGGTGGATGGGGTGAGTCATCATGGTGTCGTTGACCAGCACGAAGCGCACGCGCTCGCCGTAGCGCAGCAAGATGGGCTTGGCGTCGGAGAACTTCACGCCGTTGAATGACCACATGTAGCGTTCCATGTTGCCGGTCAGGTGCAATTCGATCTCGCGGGTCGGTGCGCGGTTGTCGTCGGGTTCGCGGATCGCGCGCAGGTCGGCGTAGGTCAGCACGCGGCGGCCGTTGTCGCGCAGGCCGATGCCGGGGTCGTCCAGGCGGGTGGACACCACGTCGGGCAGCATCGAATTGCCGGGGCCGCGTTCTGCCGGATAGGGATGCCTGACCTCGACGATGCCGCCCTGAGCGGCGCCGTCGCCATGGCTGGCGCCGTGGTCCATGCCCGCCATCGCGTCGGCGGCGGGGGCCGTCCCGTGGTTCATGCCGCTCGTCCCCGCCATGTCGTGGCCGCCGCCGCCCATGTCGTGCTTCATGCCCATGTCCATCATGCCGAGCAGTTGCACGCGGTCCACCTGCGGCACCGCCGCCTGCATGCCGGGGCGCGGCGCCAGGGTGGCGCGGGCGTAGCCGGAACGGTCCATGGCCTGCGAGAAGATGGTGTAGGCGCGGTCTTCGGCGGGCTCCACGATCACGTCGTAAGTCTCGGCCACGGCGATGCGGAATTCCTCCACCTCGACCGGCCGCACGTCCTGGCCGTCGGCCGCCACCACCGTCATCTTCAGGCCGGGAATGCGCACGTCGAAATACGTCATGGCCGAGCCGTTGATGAAGCGCAGCCGCACGCGCTCGCCGGGCTTGAACAGCCCGGTCCAGTTGCCGGCGGGCGTTGCGCCGTTGGTCAGGAAGGTATAGGTGGCGCCGGACACGTCCGCCAGGTCGGACGGGTTCATGCGCATCTGTTCCCACATCAGGCGCTCGGACAACGCCGCGCGCCAACCCTTCTCACCCGCGTCGCGGATCAGGCTCTGCACGCTGGGCTGGTTGTGGTTGTAGTAGTCGGGCATGGCCTTGAGCTTGTTGAAGACCCGCATCGGATCTTCGTCCGTCCAGTCCGACAGCAGCACGATGTAGTCACGATCCGAAGCGATGGGATCGGGCCGCCGCGGCTCGATCACGATGGCGCCGTATAGGCCGGTCTGTTCCTGGAAGCCCGAATGGCTGTGGTACCAGTAGGTGCCGCTCTGGCGCAGGTCGAAGCGGTAGGTGAAGGTCTGGCCCGGATCGATGCCGGCAAAGCTCAGGCCCGGCACGCCGTCCATGCCGGTGGGCAGCAGGATGCCGTGCCAGTGGATCGAGGTCTGTTCGCGCAGGCGGTTGGTGACGTGCAGCGTGACCGTGTCGCCCTCGCGCCAGCGCAGCAGGGGCGCGGGCACCTGGCCGTTGACCGTGGTGGCGATGCGGGCGGCGCCGGTGTAGTTCACCGGGGTCTCGCCGATCTCCAGGTGGAATTCGGTGCCGCGCAGTTCGGCGGGCATGGCCGGGGCCGCAGGCGGGGTCGCGCTGGCGGCGCGCCAGCCGCCCAGCGCCGCCAGCGCGCCGCCGGCAGCCAGCCCCTGCACGAAGCGGCGGCGCGCGGGAATGGGGAAGGCTTTCATGGCGGATTGGCGGCGACGCCGCGGGTGATGCGGGGCAAAGTGCCTGTCATGCTGTTCCCTTAATAGGGGTTGACCATGGCGGCACTTTAGGAAAACCGGGGTGACCCGGTTCTGTCGGTTGGATTACTTCTTTGTAATGTTGGCGCCGACGGCCGTGGGCGCGGGCCCGCGCAGGGTGATGCCGACCACCGTGCCGGCGGCGCCGCAGGCGGCGTCGACCTCGCCGCCGTGCATGCGGGCGATGGCGCGCACGATCGCCAGGCCCAGGCCGTGGCCTTCGCTGCGCGGCGCGTGCGCCTGGCCCGAGCGGAAGAAGCGGTCGAAGATGCGTGGCAGGTCGGCGGCCGGGATCGGCACGCCGGGGTTGCGTACCTCGATCCGCGCGCCGGCCGGCAGCGGTTGGCAGGCCAGCACGATCTCGCCGCCGCGCGGCGTGGCCCTGATGGCGTTGGAGATCAGGTTGGCGAGCGCGCGGCGCACCAGCCCGGGGTTGGCGGCGACGCGGGCATCGCCGTCGCAGCGCAGCGTGACGCCGCTGTCCTCCAGCGCTGCCTCGTAGAAGTCGGCGACGCGCCGGGCCTCGGCGGCCAGCGACACCGGCGCCAGGTCGGCGGCCCGTTCGCCGCGGTCGGCGCGGGCCAGGAACAGCATGTCGTTGACCAGCGTCTTCAGGTCTTCCAGCGTTTCCAGGTTGGATTCGAGCGCGTCGCGCAGTTCGGCGGCATCGCGGCCGCTGGACAGGGTCACCTGGGTGCCGTTGATCAGCGTGGCCAGCGGCGTGCGCAGTTCGTGCGCGACGTCGGCGTTGAAGCCTTCCATCTGCTGGTAGGCGGTCTGCAGCCGCTCCAGCGTGCGGTTGAACGACAGCACCAGTTCATGCAATTCGCGGTCGGTGTCGCGCAGCGGCAGGCGCACGGCCAGATTGTCCGGCTGGATGCGCGCGGCCTGTTCCGACAGCCGCCGCGTGGGCGCCATGCTGCGGCGCACGGCCCAGGCCGCCAGCACAACAGTGGCGCCGACCCATAGCGCGCAGATCAGCGCCAGTGCGGTGCCGTAGGCATAGAGGAACTGCGAGCTGGTGCGGGTGCTGACCGCCACCGTCAGTTGCGCGCCGGGCAGGATGCGGTCATCGACCGCGACACGCAGGCCGCGCATGCGGGTGCCGTCGGCGCGCTGCAGCAGCACCTGCCGGTCCGGCAGAGTCTGCAGCGTGTCGGGCGCCTCGCCGCCGTAGACCGGGTGCCCTTGCGCGTCGACGATCCAGATGCCCAACTGGCTCTGGCCGGCGCGCATGTCGTCGAAGGTGGCGGCCAGCTCGCGCAGCCCGCGCGCGCTGTTCTGCATGTCGATCAGGTGATTGATCAGCTCCAGCTTGCCGCTGACTTCGGTGATCTCCTGGCGCTCGACTTCGCGCTTGAGGGCCCAGAACAGGGTGGCCCCGGCCAGGCTGGAGACCAGCAGGGCGATGGCGCCCAGCAGCAGGGTCAGGCGCGCCTGCATCGAGCGCACGCGCGGCAGCTTCATTCGCGCGCCGGCTCCGGCCGCGCTTCGAGCACGTAGCCCATGCCGCGCACGGTGTGCAGCAGCTTGGCCTCGAACGGGTCGTCCAGCTTGCCGCGCAGGCGCCGCACGGCCACGTCGATGACGTTGGTGTCGCTGTCGAAATTCATGTCCCAGACCTGCTCGGCCAGGGTGGTGCGCGACAGCACCTGGCCCTGGCGCCGCAGCAGCAAGGCCAGCAGGTTGAATTCCTTGGCGGTCAGGTCCAGGCGGCGGCCGCCGCGCGCAACCTTGCGGCGCGCCAGGTCCAGCTCCAGGTCGGCCAGGCGGAACACGGTGGGTTCCTGCGAACGGCCGCGCCGCAGCAGGGCCTGCACGCGCGCCAGCAGCTCGGAGAAGGCGAAGGGCTTGACCAGGTAGTCGTCGGCGCCGCCTTCGAGCCCGCGCACGCGGTCTTCGACGGCGTCGCGCGCGGTCAGCATCAGGATCGGCGTGTCCTTGTTGGCGCGCACGGCGGCCAGGATGCCGAAGCCGTCCAGGCCGGGCAGCATCACGTCCAGCACGATCAGGTCGTAGGCGACTTCCAGCGCCAGGTGCAGGCCGTTGACGCCGTCGCGCGCCAGGTCGACGACGTGGCTCTGTTCCGACAACCCTTTCTTGAGGTAGTCGGCCAGCTTGGGTTCGTCTTCGATGACCAGGATGCGCATGGCCGGAAATTTACCATCCGTGCCGCGCTTGCGGCACGGGGGCGAGGCGGCTCAGGCGGCCGGGTCGATGGCGATGCGGTCGGGCGGGAAGCGCAGCGCGAACACGCTGCCCTTGCCCGGCTCGCTGCTGATGAGCAGTTCGGCGTCGTGGCGCATGGCGATGTGCTTGGTGATGGCCAGGCCCAGGCCGGTGCCGCCGACGGCGCGCGAACGGCCGCGGTCGACGCGGTAGAAGCGCTCGGTCAGGCGCGGGATGTGCCGCGCGGGGATGCCGATGCCGGTGTCCTGCACGCTGTAGCGGGCGCCGCCGTCGGCTTCGCGTTCCCAGCGCACGGTGATGGTGCCGCCGTCCGGCGTGTAGCGTACGGCATTGGTCAGCAGGTTGGACAGGGCCGAGGTCAGTTCGGTCTCGGCGCCAAGCACGTCGAGGGTTTCGTCGACGTGCCATTCGAGCACGTGGCGGCCGCCCGACAGGGCCTCGATCTGCTGGCGCGCCTTCTGCAGCAGCGCGCCCATGTTGACCGCGCGCGGGTCGCTGCCGGGCGACGACTCCAGCGTCGATAGTGTCAGCAGGTCCTCGACGATGGCCTGCATGCGCTGCGCCTGCTCGTGCATCATGTCCAGGTACTGCGCGCGCTGCTCGGGCGGCAGGGCGTCGGCGGGCATGTCGCGCAGCGTTTCGAGGAAGCCGGCCAGCACCGTCAGCGGCGTGCGCAGTTCGTGCGAGACGTTGGCGACGAAATCGCGGCGGGTGGTTTCGAGGCGCTCGATCTGGGTGACGTCGCGGGTGATGAGCAGGCGCTGGTTGCTGGCGTAGGCCGTCAGTTGCATCATCATCAGCCGTTCCTGGCCGTTCTGGCCCAGGCGCACCAGGATCGGGTCGGGCCAGGCGGCGCGGTGGGCGTACTCGACGAATTCCGGCGCGCGCAGCAGGTTCAGCAGGTTGTGGCCGCGGTCGGCCGGCAGCCGCAGGCCCAGATGCTGGCGCGCCATGCGGTTGCACCAGTCGATCTGGAAATCTTCATTGAGCGTGACCGCGCCGTCCGGCAGGGCCTGGGCCGCCGCCAGCATGCCTTGCATGGTGTCGCGGGTTTCGGCCAGCTCGCGGGCGCGGGCCCGGGTGTAGCGGTAGAGCGGGGCGAGGATGTCGTCCCAGGGGCCCACCGAAGCGGGCGGGGAGGTGTCCGGGTGCCTGGCCCAATGGGAAACCAGGTGCAGGCGCCAGCTGCGCCACAGCAGCATGGTGACCAGCGCGGCGCTGAACAGCGCCCAGCCGGCCGGATCGCCAATGAGCCATTGCGCCAAGAGCGCGATCGCCGCCCACAGGGCGACCAGGATAAGGGTGCGCAGCCAGATCATCGTGCGGCAGTTTTACCGCGCCGGGACCTGTGCCGTAAACCGGTAGCCGCTGCCGCGCACCGTTTCCACGTGCGCATCGTGACCGCTGGGTTCCAGCGCCTTGCGCAGGCGGCGGATGTGGACGTCGACGGTGCGTTCCTCGACGAACACGTGATCGCCCCAGACCTGGTCCAGCAGTTGCGAGCGCGAGAACACGCGTTCCGGGTGGGTCATGAAGAAATGCAGCAGGCGGAATTCGGTGGGGCCGATCTGCAGCGATTGGCTGTTGCCCGACAGGCGGTGCGTGACGGGGTCCAGCTTGAGGCCGCCGACGTCGATCACGTCGTCGGTCAGCTGCGGCGCGCGGCGGCGCAGGACGGCCTTGATGCGGGCCATCAGCTCCTTGGGCGAGAAGGGCTTGGTGATGTAGTCGTCGGCGCCGGCTTCGAGGCCGTCGACCTTGTCCTGCTCGGAGCCCTTGGCGGTCAGCATGATGACCGGCACGGCGCGGGTGCGCTCGTCGTTGCGCAGCTTGCGCGCCATGGCCAGGCCGGAGGTGCCGGGCAGCATCCAGTCCAGCAGAATCAGGTCCGGCAGTTCGGCGCGGATCAGGGTCTGGGCCTGGTCGGCGTCGAACGCGCGCAGCACTTTGTGGCCGGCGAAGGACAGGTTGACGGCGATCAGTTCCTGGATGGCGGGTTCGTCTTCGACGACGAGGATGGTGCTGGACATGGCGAATTGGGCACGCTTCTGAGCGCCGGCGCGGCGCGAACATTGCGATAGTATGGCCGCAATATTTCAGGTATGTGACCGCTAGGCGTCGTCCCGCGTCCGAGGGCGGCATTCGGCGGCCCCCGATAGGCTACCATTGGACGATATATCGGGAATTCACCATGCAAAACCCCTCCGAATCGCAACATTCCGCGGATTCCGCGCCCCAATCGACGCATTTCGGCTTCCAATCGGTGCCGGAAACCGAAAAAGCCCGCAAAGTCGCCGAAGTCTTCCACTCGGTCGCGCAGCGCTACGACATCATGAACGATTTCATGTCGGCCGGGCTGCACCGCGTCTGGAAGGCCTTCACCATCGGCCGCGCCGCCATCCGCCCCGGCATGAAGGTGCTGGACATTGCCGGGGGCACGGGCGACCTGGCCCGCGCCTTCGCCAAGCGCGCCGGCCCCACCGGCGAGGTCTGGCTGACCGACATCAACGATTCCATGCTGCGGGTCGGCCGCGACCGCCTGGCCGATGCCGGCCTGCTGGTGCCCACCGCCGTCTGTGACGCCGAGCGCCTGCCGTTCCCGTCGGGCTATTTCGACCGCGTCAGCGTGGCCTTCGGCCTGCGCAACATGACCCACAAGGACCGCGCCCTGGCCGAGATGACCCGCGTGCTCAAGCCGGGAGGCAAGCTGCTGGTGCTGGAGTTCTCGCGCATCGCCAAGCCGCTGGCGCCGGCCTACGACTGGTATTCCTTCAACGTGCTGCCCTGGCTGGGCAAGACCGTGGCCAAGGACGAAGCCAGCTACCGCTACCTGGCCGAATCCATCCGCATGCACCCCGACCAGGAAACCCTGGCCGACATGCTGCGTACCGCCGGCCTGGAACGGGTGCAGTACTTCAACCTGACCGCCGGCATCGCCGCCCTGCACGAGGGCGTGCGCCTGGCCTGACGCGCCTTGGTCCGATACGGCTTGCCTTCGCCCCGGGGGAACTTGTGGGGCGACGGCTTGTCCGTTATTCTTACGTCATTCAGATTAATGTAAGGAAGTCGCGCTGAAGGACCGCACGATCCGTGCGGCTTTCCGCTGCTCGGGGCAGCGGGGGCGCGGGTACGAGGGAGCACATCCATGACCAAATTCTGTTTCTCGCGGTTTGTCGCCGCGGCGCTCATCGCCATTTCCGGCGCCGCGCTGGTAACGGCGTCGTTTGACGCCGAAGCCCGCCGAGCCGGCGGCGGCGGCAGCTTCGGCCGCCAATCCTCCAATGTGACCCAGCAGCGCCAGGCCACCACGCCGCCGACCGCCGCCAGCAACACCGCGGGCGCCACCGCGGCGCCGGCCGCCGCGGGCGCGGCGGCCGGCGCGCTTGCCGCTGGCGCCGGAGCCGGCGCTGCGGCCTGCGGCTTCTGCGGCGCCGCGTCGCCCTTGACGTTGCCCTCGCCCTCGACTTCCAGGCGGATCAGTTCGCCGCCCACGGCCATGACCTGACCGACTTCGCCGCCCAGCGCGACCACGCGGCCGACCACGGGCGACGGGATCTCGACCGTGGCCTTGTCGGTCATGACGTCGGCCAGCGGCTGGTCCTCGGCGACGGTGTCGCCCACCTTGACGTGCCAGCCCACCAGTTCGACCTCGGCGATGCCTTCGCCGATGTCGGGCATCTTGATGACATGAATACCCATCTCACACCTCCATCGCGCGTTTGAACGCTTCGCCGACCCGGCGCGGGCCGGGGAAGTACGCCCATTCCTGTGCGTGCGGATAGGGAGTGTCCCAGCCGGTCACGCGCTCGACGGGCGCTTCGAGGTGATGAAAACAGTGTTCCTGCACCAGCGCGATCAGTTCCGCGCCAAAGCCGCAGGTGCGCGTGGCTTCGTGCACCACCACGCAGCGGCCGGTCTTCTTGACCGAGTTGACGATGGTTTCCAGGTCCAGGGGCCACAGGCTGCGCAGGTCGATGACCTCGGCGTCGATGCCGGTTTCCTCGGCCGCGGTCAGCGACACGTGCACCGTGGTGCCGTAGGTCAGCACCGTCAGCGCGTTGCCGGGCCGCACGATGGCGGCGGTGTCCAGCGGCACCGTGTAGTAGCCGGTCGGCACCACGCTGCCCGGGCGTCCGGTCCACGGCGTCACGGGACGGTCGTGGTGGCCGTCGAACGGCCCGTTGTACAGCCGCTTGGGCTCCAGGAAGATGACCGGATCGTCGTTCTCGATGGACGCGATCAGCAGGCCCTTGGCGTCGTACGGGTTGGACGGCATCACCGTGCGCAGCCCGCAGACCTGGGTGAACATCGCCTCCGGGCTCTGGCTGTGCGTCTGGCCGCCGTAGATGCCGCCGCCGCAGGGCATGCGGATGGTCATGGGCGCGATGAACTCGCCCACCGAGCGGTAGCGCAGGCGCGCCGCTTCCGACACGATCTGATCGGAGGCCGGGTAGAAGTAATCGGCGAACTGGATCTCGCACACCGGCCGCAGGCCGTAGGCGCCCATGCCCACCGCCACGCCGACGATGCCGCCTTCGGAGATCGGCGTGTCGAACACGCGCGAGGTGCCGTATTTGGCCTGCAGGCCCTCGGTGCAGCGGAACACGCCGCCGAAATAGCCCACGTCCTGGCCGAACACCACCACGTTGCCGTCACGCTCCAGCATCACATCCATGGCCGAGCGCAAAGCCTGGATCATGGTCATCGGCGCGGACGCCGGACCCCCATTGTTATCGATAGCCATGACTCACACTCCGAGCTGCTGACGTTGCCGGCGCAGATGCTCCGGCATGTCCTTGTAGACGTCTTCAAAGATGCTGGCGGCGCTGGGGACGTGGCCGTCCACCAGGGTGCCGTAGCTTTCCGCTTCCTTCTGCGCCGCCTGGATCTCGGCGTCGAGCTCGGCGCGCACCGCGTCGTGCTCGGCATCGGACCAGAGGCCTCGCTGGATCAGGTGCTTCTTGAAGCGCTCGATCGGGTCGCCCAGCGGGAAGTGGCTCCAGTCGTCGCCGGGGCGGTACTTGGAGGGGTCGTCGGAGGTGGAGTGCGGGCCCGCGCGGTAGGTCACCCATTCGATCAGGGTGGGGCCGAGATTGCGGCGGGCGCGCTCGGCGGCCCAGCGCGAGGCGGAATACACCGCCAGGAAATCGTTGCCGTCCACCCGCAGCGAGGCGATGCCGCAGCCCACGCCGCGGCCGGCGAAGGTAGCGCCCTCGCCGCCGGCGATGGCCTGGAAGGTGGAGATGGCCCACTGGTTGTTGACCACGTTCAGGATCACCGGCGCGCGGTACACGTGGGCGAAGGTCAGCGCCGTATGGAAGTCCGCCTCGGCGGTGGCGCCGTCGCCGATCCAGCCGGACGCGATGCGGGTGTCGCCCTTGATGGCCGAGGCCATGCCCCAGCCCACCGCCTGGATGAACTGCGTGGCCAGGTTGCCCGAAATGGTGAAAAAGCCGTTCTCGCGATCGGAATACATCACCGGCAGCTGGCGCCCCTTGAGCGGGTCGCGCTCGTTGGACATCAGCTGGCACATCATGGTCACCAGCGACACGTCGCGCGCCAGCAGGATGCTCTGCTGGCGGTAGGTCGGGAAACACATGTCGCCCTGCTCCAGCGCCAGCGCATGGGCCGAGCCGATGGCCTCTTCGCCCAGGCTCTGCATGTAGAAGGAGATCTTCTTCTTGCGTTGGGCGGTCAGCATGCGGCCGTCGAAGATGCGCGTCTTGAGCATGGTGCGCATGCCAAGGCGCAACAGCTCGTCGCTGATCTCCGGCGCCCACGGACCGACCGCGCGGCCGTCATCGTCGATGACCCGCACCAGGCTGTAGGCCAGGCTGCCGGTATCGATCGCGGCGACATCAATGGGGGGTTTGGGCACCTCGCCGGGCGGCGACAGGCGCAGGTAGGAAAAGTCGGTCTTGCAACCCGGACGCCCGGTAGGCTCGGGGACGTGCAACTTCAGCGGCCCGTATTGGCTCATGAATTGTCTCCACGCTTGATCGTGTCATGCGCATTCTTCTTACCAAGACACTGCCCGGGGGGGTGACCTCGGACATTGCCATCGTCGGCCTGTGCAAAGGGATAAACATGCACGGCCGGAAGCCAGAGTAGCACAGGTATCACATACCCCGACCGCAGGCTCAACGCCAATCGGTTAAGGTCTTGCACCACGGCGAACCATGCAAAAAGGAGCGCACTTCGCGCTCCTTTTTTGCATCCTTGGCAGCCTGGATGGCTATCGCTCAACGCTTAACCGACTGGCATCAGCCGCTGACCGACGTTATGCCATCATTTAGAATGAGTATTCCAAACTGCCGATTATCTGGCGCCCCGGCCCATAATTCGCAAAACTGGGATACAAACTGCTGTAATGCCTCGCATCAAAAATATTGTTCAAATTTACTTGAACCATCGATCGATTGTTAATTCGATACTTTGCCATGGCATTCATCGTAACATACCCAGGGACCGACGCAGAGTTTTTCGTATTCGTATAAGTTTTCCCTGTATACGCGGCCCCAGCGCCAACATATAACTTTTCCGTGAGTTTATATTTTGTCCACAATGTCGCGGCCTTTTCAGGAGCCAAAGGAATTCTATTTCCGATTTCCGAGGATCGAGTACTACGGGTGATTTTCGAATCAAGCCAGGAATACCCGCCAAATATGGACCACCTGTCGGTAATATTTCCTTCCACATTGAATTCGATGCCTTTCACCCCCTGCTCGCCAATTGGTTCCGACACGTTCGGCTCAACCGCAAAGTGGCCGTTCTTTTGCTTGGTATCGAACCACGAAAGGCCAAGCAGCATTTGTTCGGACAACGGAGACCACTTAACGCCGATCTCGAGGTTAGTAAACTTCTCTGGCTTGAAGTTTTCTTTATTTTTATCGGCGATACCACCCTGAATGGCGTCCGAGTTGGCGGGATTGCTGGAAGTGCTCCAAGAACCGTACAGGCTTACTGCCTGAACAGGATTCCACACCATGCCCGCGTGGTAATTAAACAGCCAGTTACTGGTGTTCACGTTATCCGATGGCTTGCCGATCGCATCCACATGCGTCTTATAATAGTCATAACGCCCACCAACGGAGACGGTAATATCATCCGTCAGATTCACGCTATCGAATAAATAACCTGAAACGGTTTTGTTTTTTGTGCTCGTGGCGGGATAGGCTCCCTCCTGCTCCCAGGTTTTTTGCCCGAGCCATGGACTGTACGGATTCCATACGCCGACCGGAGTGCACGTATAGGTTGGCATTCCTTGTGCAGCGCACGAGAATCCTCTGGGCTGGGAACGAATGTTCCATGCCTTGCCCGAAGGATCTTTTACCGTCAACATCATGCTTTTACGCTTGTTTTCTTCCACGGTATATTCGAAACCCGCCGAGATCTTATGAAGCATGGATGCGATGCGGAACTGTTTAGTGAAATCCGTCAAGTTACTGAACGTCCTGGTTCTGAAATCGCCACTTTTCCCCTGAAGGAACAGCATATTGGATTCACCCGCCTCTTTCGATATGGCAGGGCTTGTGGCAATGAATTGCTGTACCGTCCTGGAATACAATGTTGTATTCCTCACTGTCGCGCCATTGCCGAACTCGTGACTGAACACCATCTCCGGTGTATCCACGCGATTAATGATGTAATCCCGATTTTTAGCGCCGTAGAATAAGTCCCTGGGCGTATCAAGAATTTCGCCTGTTTTTTTATCGAAAGGAGTGGAATAATCAGGCGTATCGTTCGAATACAAATGATAATAACTCAACAGCAACGATGTTTTCTCATCTATTGAAATGAGAATGGATGGCGCCGCACCCCATCTCGAATAATTCACAAGATTTCTCTTGGGCTTGTCACTCTCGTGCCACATCAGGTTCACACGAGCCGCGACATTTTCTCTCAAGTCAATATTGGAATCTATTGTCGCACGCCTATAATTATCGGAACCCAATCCCGCTGACGCCTTGGTGATTGATTTACCCAAAAAGGGCTTCTTGGCTACGATATTAATGCTCCCGCCAGCGTTCCCTCGTCCGTTATATATGGCCGCGGGGCCTTTTATGACTTCAACACTTTCAATATCAAAGGATTCCCTGGCCTGAGAAGCTGTATTCCGAACGCCATCAAGCGTGATGGCATCTGTAGCATCAAAGCCACGAAGCGTGGGATGATCGCCCCCAGGTCTGGCAAGGGCATCGCCGCTTTTAAAAGACATTCCTGGAACGTATTTGAGCGCTTCATTAAGTGAAGACGAACTCGTGTCCTGAATCAATTGCTGAGGAACCACTGTAATGGATCGAGGCGTATCTTTAATGGAATCCACGAACTTGGCGGAATTGTCCATATATTTATTGACATATCCCCCAGTCGACTCCGCCGCGCCGGTCACGCGCACCGGCTCCAGCAGGGTCGCCCCGCCCGCCTGCGGCAGGGGCCGTGCGCTGAAAGTGCCATTGGCGGTGATGCGCAATTCCAGGCCGCTGCCCGCCAGCGCCTCTCGCAAAGCCTGCTCGGGGGTGTAGGTGCCGGCGACCGCCAGGGCCTGGCGGCCGGCCACCAGCGCCGGATCGACCGACACCGCGTGGCCGCTCTGGCGCGCGATACGGGTCAGGGTCTCGGCCAGCGGCGCGGCGGGCAGATCGTAGCGTTGCGGCATGGCCGCGCCCGATTGGGCGCCGGTCTGGGCCTGGGCGATACCAGCCGGCGCGGCCAGGGCAATGAGAAACGCGGCCGCCAGCTGCGGCGCGGGACGAACGGGAAACATGGAATCTCCTGCGACAAAGGGGTGCTTCAGGAGGTATGTCCAGCGAGCCCGCCGCAAGCGATCATTTTTTTTGGACGGCATCGGCGCGCAGGTCGATGCTGACGAGCCAGCCGCCCAGCCCGCCGACCTCGATCGGCAGGGTCTGGCGCAGGGATTCCAGAACGCGATCGGTATTGTCCAGCGGGAAGGCGCCCAGCACCCGCAATCGCGCGGCCTCGGGGGAAATGCGCAGGAAGCCGCGCCGATAGGGCCGCAACGCCGCCACCACCGCGCCCAGCGGCTGGTCGCGCACCACCAGCATGCCATCGTGCCAGGCCGCGGTCTCGGCCAGCGCGGCATCCGGCGCGTCGATCCCGCCGGCGCCGAAGCGCGCGCCCTCGCCCGCCACCAGGACGCGCCGCTGGCCCGCCGCCCGGACTTCGACGCTGTGCTCGATCACACAGGCGACGCTGCCCTGCTCGTCGCGCGCCACGCCGAACACCGTGCCCAGTGCCTGCACGTCGCCATCGGGACTGGCGACGATGAAGGGCCGCGCGGCGTCGGCCGCGACCCGCACGTACACCGCGCCCGCGCGCAGCCGCAGCACGCGGGCGCGGCCGTCGAACGCCAGGTCGACGGCGGAACGCGCGTTCAGGGTGACCTCGCTGCCGTCCGGCAGCGGATAGGTGTGGCGTTCGCCCGTCCCGGTGCGCAGGTCGGCGGCCAGGGTCCGCAATGGCGTCTGGCGGTCGGCCAGCGCGGCCAGCCCGCCGGCCGCCAGCGCCAGCATCAGGGCATTGCGCAGCGCGCGGCGGCGCGAGACAGGCGCCAGCAGCGCCGCGCCCGCGGCCTGGACCGAGGCGCCGTCGCTCAGCGGCGCGAACGTGGTTTTGACGGCGCCGGCAACCATCTCCCAGGCGGCGGCGTGGCGGGAATCGGCCCGGAACCAGGCCTCGAAGCGGGCGCGATCGGCCTCGGCCGCCTCGCCCGACGACAGCAGCACCATCCAGTCGACCGCGGCCTCGATGGCCGCCGGCAGCGCCGGCGCGCTCATGCGGCCAGGCGCGCCGCCACGCACAGCGTGATGGCCTGTTTCATGCTGCGCCTGACGGTGATGGCGGAGACGCCAAGGCGTTCGGCGATCTGCGGATAGGTCAGCTCGTGCAACTGGCTCAGGAGGAAGACCTGGCGAACGCGCGCCGGCAGGCACTGCAAGGCCCGGTCAATCTGCATCAGGGCCTCGACCACCAGCGCGCGCTGCTCTTCACTGGGAACGCAGGCATGCGGCAGGGCCTCGAGGCTGTCGAGATAGGCGCGCTCGAGTTCGCGGCGGCGCCAGAACGTATACAGCGTACGCTGCGCCAGCGTGGTCAGGAACGCGCGAGGTTCGTGGATCGGCTCGGTCGGGCGGCCGGCCAGTACCCGCACAAAGGTGTCGTGCGCCAGGTCGGCGGCATCCTGGCGGCAACCCAGCCGGCGGCGCAGCCATTCCAGCAGCCACGGATGATGGGCCTCGTACAGCTGGGCGGCGGTGTGCGGCGTCGGCTGCGCAGGATGGGACATGGCGAGGGAATGGGAGGGCGGGCTAATCAACAATAAGAATTATTGTCATTTATTGATCGCCGCGCAAGCCTGCCCCGTGAAGCCGGACGGCAAGCAACGTCGGCGTGCCTCGGTGGACCACAGCAGGGCGACCTCTATACTTGCGTCATCCGATTCTCCTGGAAACCAACGTGCCTGGATTGACCGCCTCGAAAGGGTTCAGCTGGACCGGCATCGTGTTTGCCGCGCTTTACCTTGCCATCGCCGTCCTCTGCATCGCCGGCGCGCTGTCCGCCGACGGCGACGACAAGGGGCGCTTCGTGCTGCTGCAATTGCCATTGGCCTTGCAGCTCGCGCTGCTGCACGAACTGAACCTGGACCGGCTGCTCGGTCAGCTGTCGTGGGTCGGCGGGTACCTGTTGATCGGGCTGCCGACGCTGGCCCTCTTCTATTTCGCGGGCTGGGGCCTGGAGAAACTCGTGCGCGCGGCCTTCCGGCCCATCGGGGCGCAACGGTAAGGCGACGCGCGCCGCAAGAAAAAACCGGCCAGCGGCCGGTTTTCGCATGGCGGACGGCGCCCCCGCCTCAGACCGGACCGGTCCACTCGGTGACGAACTCGCGGTAGTCCGGGCGGTTGGCCGGCGGCACCGCGCACGCCGGCGTGCCGATCGCCAGGAAGCCGAGAAAGCGGTAGTCCAGCGAATCCAGGCCCAGCGCCGCCTGCACGTCCTCGACGTAGGTGCCGATGCCGGTGCTCCAGAACGCGCCATAGCCCAGCATGTGGGCGGCGTTCAGGATGTTCATGGTGGCGCAGCCGGTGGCCAGCAATTGCTCGGTCTCGGGGATCTTGGTGTTGTCGTGGGCGATCTTCTGCGCCACGGCGATGAACAGCGGCACGCCCGCCATCCACTCGCGCACCGACTTCTCCTTTTCCGGCGTCATGCGCGGATCGCCGCTGCGCTTGACGGCTTCCAGCGCCACGTCGGCCAGCTTGCCGATGGCCTCGCCCTGGATCACCACGAAACGCCACGGACGCAGCGCGCCGTGGTCGGGCGCCGACATCGCGGCCTGCAGGATCTGTTCCAGTTCGGCGGGTTTGGGCGCCGGACCCCGCAGGAACTTCATGGAACGGCGCGAGGTGATGGCGTGCAGCGGGGTGATGGTATTGGTCTGGGTCATGGGGGCAAGGCGTGAATGGGATACCGGGATGGGCGGGCTTCCCAAATAGGAAAGAGAAGGGTTCTCATATTACGCCATGGCCGCCGGGGGAACGGCTATCCCCCTGCCCGGCGCATGGCGACTGGCGGATTCAACCCAGGTGGGTATGGCGCTCCGGGCGTTCCTCGACCTGCATTTCCGACAGGCCGTGCAGGATGCCGCAGTCTTCCGCGTCGGGCCGCGCCGATAGGCAGCGCTGGCGCAAGTCGGTCAATTGCGTCTTCAACTGGGTCAGCTCGGCAATGCGTTCATCCACGTGGGAAATGTGCTCGTCGAACAATTCATTGATGGGGCCGCATCCGGCCCGATGATTGTCGGCCAGCGACAGGATGGCGCGGATCTCGTCCTGCGTCATGTCCAGCGCGCGGCAGTTGCGGATCAGCCGCAGGCGCTCCAGGTGGGGCTGGCCATAGCTGCGGTAGTTGTTCAGCCCCCGTTCCGGGGCGGGCAGCAGCCCTTCTTTCTCGTAATACCTGACGGTTTCGACCGTGGTGCCGGCCGCCGTGGCCAATTCGCCGATACGCATCGTGCCTCCCGGACGCATCCGATGGATTTGGGGGTTGACCCTATAGTAACTCCAAGGTGTGAAATGCGCTCAATGGCTTACGAAAAGGCAATGAGAATGTCTTGCGCATCGACCCGACACCCCGAACACCCCACCCGCGACGCCCAGGCCGGTGGCTGCTGCGGCGGCCACCCACCGGCTGCGGCCGGCCAGGACGGCGGCCATGACCATGCCCACGGCGATGATCACAAGCACGGCCACGACCACAACCACGAGCATGATCACGCCGGCACCGCCTGCTGCGGTCATGCTTCCGGCGACATCCGCATGTCCGCGGGTGTCGCGGCCATGCTGCAGGCCGGTCCTGGCCAGTTGCTGGCCCGCCTGCGCATCGGCCAGATGGACTGCCCCACCGAAGAAACGCTGATCCGCAAGAAGCTCGACAGCGTCGACGGCGTGCACGCGCTGGACTTCAACCTGATGCAGCGCATCCTGACGGTCGTGCATGCCGAGGGCGCGCTGGAGCGCATCACGGCGGCCATCACGTCGCTGGGCATGACGCCCGAACCCCTGGCCGAGGATGCGCCGCGCGCGCCGGCCCCGGCCGCCGCGCCCGTGAACTGGTGGGCCATCGGCGGCGCCGGCGTGCTCGCCGGGCTGTCCGAGGCCGCGCACTTCGCCGGCATGCACTGGGGCGTCACCGCCGCGCTGGCGCTGGCCGCCATTTTGGCCTGCGGCATCAGCACTTACCGCAAGGGCTGGATCGCCGTGCGCAACGGCAACCTGAACATCAACGCACTGATGAGCATCGCCGTCACCGGTGCGGTGCTGATCGGCCAGTGGCCGGAAGCGGCCATGGTGATGTTCCTGTTCAACGTGGCCGAATTGATCGAGGCGCGTTCGCTGGACCGCGCCCGCAACGCCATCCGCGGCCTGCTCGACCTGGCGCCCGAAACCGCCACCGTGCGCCAGGCCGATGGCAGCTGGCAGGCGCTGCCGGCGGCGCAATTGCAGGTCGACGACGTGGTCCGCGTGCGGCCAGGCGAGCGCATCGCCGCCGATGGCGTCATCGTCAGCGGCCGCTCGACGGTCGACCAGGCCCCCATCACCGGCGAAAGCCTGCCGGTCGAAAAGGCCGAGGGCGACCCGGTGTACGCGGCCACCGTCAACGCGGCCGGCTCGTTCGACTACCGCGTCACCGCGGCGGCCGGCAACACCACGCTGGCGCGCATCATCCACGCCGTCGAACAGGCCCAGGGCGCGCGCGCCCCGACCCAGCGCTTCATCGACCGCTTCTCGCGCATCTACACGCCCGCCGTGGTCGGCGTGGCCGTGCTGGTGGCGGTGGTGCCGCCGCTGCTGTGGAGCCAGCCCTGGTTCGATGCGATCTACCGCGCGCTGGCGCTGCTGATCATCGCCTGCCCCTGCGCCCTGGTGATCTCCACGCCGGTCAGCATCGTCAGCGGCCTGACGGCGGCCTCGCGCCGCGGCATTCTGGTCAAGGGCGGCGTGTACCTGGAAGAAGGCCGCAACCTGAAGTGGCTGGCGCTGGACAAGACCGGCACCCTGACCCACGGCAAGCCGGTGCAGACCGACCTGCAGGACTGGGACGTCTCCGACCTGACGCGCCAACCCGCGGCGCTGCTGGCCGCCAGCCTGGCGGGCCGCTCCGACCACCCGGTGTCGCTGGCCGTGGCCAACGCCGCGCGCGATGCCGGCCAGACGCTGCTGGAGGTGGACGACTTCACCGCCCTGCCCGGCCGCGGCGTCAGCGGCAGGATCGACGGCACGGCGCTGCAGCTCGGCAACCGCCGCCTGATGCGGGAGCTGGGCGTCTCCAGCCCCAGGCTGGAAGCCCGTTTCGACGAACTGGAACAACAGGGCAAGAGCGCCATCGCGCTCAGCGACGGCCAGCGCGTGCTGGCGCTGGCGGCGGTGGCCGACACGGTCAAGCCCACCAGCGCGGCCGCCATCGCCGACCTGCACGCGCTGGGCGTGCGCACCCTGATGCTGACCGGCGACAACACGCCCACCGCGCAGGCCATCGCACGTCAGGTCGGCATCGACGAAGCGCGCGGCGACCAACTGCCGGAAGACAAGCTGGCCGCCATCGAAAGCAAGCTGGCGCCCTCGGACATGGTCGGCATGGTCGGCGACGGCATCAACGACGCCCCGGCCCTGGCCCGCGCCGACATCGGCTTCGCCATGGGCGCGGCCGGCACCGGCACCGCCATCGAGACGGCCGACGTGGCGCTGATGGACGACGACCTGCGCAAGATCGGCACCTTCCTGCGCCTGTCGCGCGCCACCCACCGCGTGCTGGTGCAGAACATCGCGCTGGCGCTCGGCATCAAGGTGGTGTTCCTGGCGCTGGCCATGACCGGCCACGCCACGCTGTGGATGGCGGTGTTCGCCGACGTCGGCGCCAGCCTGCTGGTGGTGGCCAATGGCTTGCGCCTGCTGCGGGCCGCGCCGCAGGCCGCCTGAACCCGGCGCCATCATGAGAAACGCCCCGCGGGGAACTTCCCCGCGGGGCGTTGCCGTTTGCGCGCCGGCCTGTCGCCATGCCGATGGGCAAGGCCGATGCGGCCTCGCGCGGGCAACGGCGGTGCATCGCGCAGTTGTCAGCCGGTCTGTTCTTCCTGCGGCCAGTCGCGCAGCACCGGCGCGTCCGGCGCGCCCGGTCCGACGTCGCGCAGGTGGTCGTGCTGCAGCAGCGCCATGCGGTAGGCGTCGCGATAAGTACCGTTGGAAAAGAACTCTTCCTTGAGCAGCCCTTCGATCTGGAAACCACAGCGCTCGTAGACGTGCACGGCGGCGCGGTTGTCCTTGTCCACCACCAGGTAGACCTTGTGCAGGTTCAACACGCGAAAGGCGTAGCCCACCGCGATGCGCGTGGCGGCCTTGGCGTAGCCGCGCCCCTGGTAGCTGGGCGCGATGATGATCTGGAATTCGGCGCGACGGTGGATGTAGTCGATTTCCACCAGTTCCACCAGGCCGGCCGGCTGGCCGGTATCGTGCTCGATGATGAAACGCCGCTCGTTCTGGTCGTGCAGATGGCGGTCATAGAGGGCGACCAGTTCGTCGTAGGCCTCGTAAGGCTCTTCGAACCAATAACGCATGATGACGTCGTTATTGTTGATCTTGTGCACGAAGTGCAGGTCGCCGCGCTCCAGGGGGCGTATTTTGATATCGGATATTACCGACATAGAAACCTCCGAAAGTGCACCCATTGTAGCTGTAACCCCCCCGAAGCGCCCGTTACACGGCGGTTTCAAATAAAGAATGGCTTGCGCATTGGCTCCAGAACATAAAATGCCTGAAAAAGCGCATGAATGCTGGATTCAAAACGCCAAGACCTTCCGCATCGGTAACGAAATGCGCCGGCGCCGCGCCTCGCCACGATCCCCCCGCCGGCGCGCGCTCGCCCCGCCCCGGACATGACGCCGTCACGGCGCCGCGAACGCCGGCAGGCGCTGCTCGATGCGCCGTACCACCTCGTTGGCGGCCGATGACAGCGGCCGCCCGAGCCGCAGCAGCACCTGGCATTCGGGCGAACTCAGGATCGGATGCGCGATCGGCAGCGCCACCAATTCACCGCTGGCCAATTCATGGTGCACGCCCAGGTTCGGCATCAGCGTCACCCCGGCGCCGCTGATCGCGTACTGCTTGAGCACGCGCAGCGAGTTGGTGGTCAGGCTGGGCGTGAGATGGATGCGCTCGGTGAATTCGAGCAGATCGACCGCCTGGCGCAAGCCATAAGGCGCGGACATCAGCGCGAACGGATACGGCAGGATGTCGGCGATCGTCAGCGGCGCGCGGCGCCGCGCCAGTGCATGGCCCGGCACCGCCAGCAGGCAGACCGGATGCTTGCGGCTGACGCGGCAGCGCAGGCGCGGATCCACGGGCGGGTTGTAGGCCAGGCCAATGTGCGCCGCATCCGTGGCCACGGCCTCGACCACTTCATTGACCGAACCGACATTGACGCTCAGGTCGATGCACGGATGCTCGATGCAGAATGGCCCGACCACGCGCTCCATCAGGCTGTCGATGAAGCCTTCGCTGATCATCAGGCGGACGTTGCCGCGCCGCATGCCGCGCAATTCCTGCAGGCGCGTGTTCAGGTGTTCCTGCTGGGCGCGGCAGGCGCGGTGATACTCCAGCAGCATGTCGGCGGCCTCGGTCGGCGTCAGGCCGCGCGCGCGGCGCTCGAACAGCGCCACGCCCAGTTCCTTTTCCAGCAGTTGGATCTGGCGGCTGATGACCGACGGCGCGGTGCCGAGCTTGTCGGCCGCGCCGCGGATCGAGCCGCAGGCCACCACCTCGTTGAAGTACTTCAGCCGCGCCTGGCTGATTTCCGCCATGGTTTCCCCCTGTGTTTTGTGCCGCTCTTTTCGTTGCCCTGAAGGCAACGATAATTTATCACCCAGGTCATTGTTTCGAACACTGCGTGCTCGCAATATGGACGCCGCGCGGACCCGCCCCGGTTCCGCCGCCACCCCAACCACCGCGGCGGGCGCAGACTCGCCCGCGAGGAGACACGCAATGCCCCATCAGGCCACGCCAGGCGCCGACCCGCGCCTGGCTCCGCTCTACCGCAAGATCACCTGGCGCCTGCTGCCGTTCCTGCTGCTCTGTTATGTGTTCGCCTACCTGGACCGCATCAACATCGGCTTCGCCAAGCTGCAGATGCAGCAGGACATCGGCATCTCGGATGCCGTCTATGGCCTGGGCGCGGGCATCTTCTTTCTCGGCTACGTGATGTTCGAGGTGCCCAGCAACCTGCTGCTGACGCGCATCGGCGCGCGCCGCACCATCAGCCGCATCATGGTGCTGTGGGGCCTGACCTCGGCCTCGATGCTGTTCGTGCAGGGCGAATGGAGCTTCTACGTCCTGCGCTTCATGCTGGGCGTATTCGAGGCCGGTTTCGCCCCCGGCATGATCTTCTACCTGACCTACTGGTACTCGCAGTCGCGCATGGCCGGCGTGATGGCGGTGGTGATGCTGGCCGACCCCATCGGCGGCATCGTCGGCGGCCCGGTGTCGGCCTGGATCATGACGGCCTTCTCCGGCGCGCACGGCCTGGACGGCTGGCAATGGATGTTCCTGCTGGAAGGCCTGCCGTGTGTGCTGCTGGGCGTCATCGCCTTCCGCTACCTGGACGACAAGCCGGCCGAGGCGCGCTGGCTGACCGCCGAGGAAAAGGCGCTGCTGGCCGCCGACCTGAACAGCCGCGGCGCGCACAAGAAACACGCCTTCGCCCAGGTGCTGCGCGATCCGGCCATCTACGGCATGGCGCTGACCTACTTCTGCCTGATCTGCGGCATTTACGCCGTCAGCTTCTGGCTGCCGACGCTGCTCAAGCTGGCGGGGGTCCAGGACACCATGCAGATCGGCCTGTACTCGGCCATCCCTTACCTGGCCGCGGCGGTCTTCATGCTGTGGTTCGCGCGCAGTTCCGACCGCCTGCAGGAACGCCGCTGGCACACGCTGGTGCCCGCGCTGCTGGCCGGCGTGGCACTGTGCATCGCCACCGCGGCGCCCACGCAATTCGCGCTATCCCTGACGGCCATTACCTTGGCCACCGGCTTCATGTGGGCCGCCTACACGGTATTCTGGGCGATTCCGTCGCAGTACCTGCAAGGAGAAGCCGCGGCGGGCGGCATCGCGCTGATCAACAGCATCGGCTTGCTGGGCGGCTTTCTCAGCCCGTCCATCATCGGCTGGGTCAAGCAATCGACCGGCAGCCTGGCCGGCGGCCTGTACGCGATCTCCGCCCTGCTGGTGGCCGGCGCCCTGCTGCTGCTGGTGAATCGTCCTGCCCAATCCGCGCCCGCGCGCGCCTGACGCTCCAAGGAATCGATCATGCATATTCTGGTGGCTGGCTTCCAGCACGAGACCAATACCTTCGCGCCGTCCAAGGCGGCTTATGAGAACTTCGTGCGCGGCGAGGGCTTTCCCGCCATGGTGCGTGGCGAAGACATGCTGGCGCTGCGCGAGGTCAATATCCCCGCCGGCGGCTTCATCAACGCCGCGCTGGCGCAGGGCCACACCGTGCGCACGGTGATCTGGGCCGGCGCCAGCCCCTCGGCCCACGTCACCCGCGACGCCTACGAGCGCATCGCCGGCGAGATCGTCGACGCGGCGCGCGCCGGCGGCTTCGACGCCATCTACCTGGACCTGCACGGCGCCATGGTGGCCGAGCACCTGGACGACGGCGAAGGCGAACTGCTGGCGCGGGTGCGCGCGCTGGTCGGCCCGGCCGTGCCGGTGGTCGGCAGCCTCGATCTGCACGCCAACGTCACCGCGCGGATGCTGCGCGAGGCCGACGGCCTGGCCGCCTTCCGCACCTATCCGCACGTGGACATGGCGGTGACCGGCGAGCACGCCGCGCGCCTGCTGGCCGCGCGCGTGGCGGCCGGCGACCAGTGGGTGCGCGCCGAACGCCGCCTGCCCTTCCTGATCCCGATCAACGGCATGTGCACCATGCTGCAGCCGTCGCAGGGCGTGTATGAAGAACTGGCGCGCCTGGAGCAGACGCCTGGCGTGGCCTCGATCTCATTCGCGCCGGGCTTTCCGGCGGCCGACTTCCCCGAATGCGGGCCGGTGGTGTGGGCCTACGGCACCGACGCCGCCGCGGTCGAACGCGTGACCGAGGCGCTGTATCAGCGCGTACTGGCACTCGAACCGCAATGGTCGCCCGACTTCCTGACGCCGGCCGACGCCGTCGAGCGCGCCCAGGCGCTGGCGGTGGGCGCCGCGCGCCCCGTAGTCATCGCCGACACCCAGGACAATCCGGGCGCGGGCGGGGACGCCAACACCACCGGCATGCTGCGCGCGCTGGTCGAGGCCGACGCGCAGAACGCCGCGCTGGGCCTGTTCTACGACCCCGATGCAGTGCGCCAGGCCACCGCTGCTGGCGTGGGCAACAAGGTGCGGCTGCGCCTGGGCGGCCAGTCCGGCGTGGCCGGCGACGCGCCGTTCGAAGGCGAATTCCTGGTCGAGACACTGTCGCCCGGCAGGCTGCGTTTCGACGGCCCGATGATGCACGGCATGGAGGTGGACCTGGAGGCGGTGGCCGGCCTGCGGCTGGGCGGCGTGCGGGTGGTGGTCAGCGCCACCAAGTCGCAGATGCTGGACCGCAACCTGTTCCGCGTCGGCGGCGTGCAGCCCGAGGAAATGGCGATCCTGGTGGTGAAAAGCTCGGTGCATTTCCGCGCCGACTTCCAGCCCATCGCGCATGAGGTCCTGGTGGCCAAGGCGCCCGGCCCGATGCAGGCCGATCCCGCCGACCTGCCCTGGACCCGCCTGCAGGCGGGCATGCGCATCAAGCCGCTGGGGCCTGCATTCTCATCCTGACGCAAACGCGCCGGCCACGCGAATGCGTGGCCGGCGCAGGCGCAAAGAAAAGCCGACTGATGCGCCGGCGCCGCTGGCGCGGTGGGTCCAGGTCGCGAACGGACCCGGCTTACTTGAGCTTGTCCTGCGGGCTGACGAAATCCTCCAGCGTCAGCCCTTTTTCCTTGAGGATGGCTTCCAGCAGCGGTTGCAGCTTGCCCAGGCTTTCCTGGACGGTCTCGCGCACCGTGTCCACCACCACCTGGGTGCTGCGCTCGATCTCGATATTGACGCGGTCGCCCACCTGCTTGTCCTCGAACACTGTCATGCGACGGGTCTCGGGAATCAGCCAGACTTCGAACCAGCCGTCGGCGCGGTTCACTTCGGACACGGTCAGGCTGGCGCCATTGATAGCGATGTAGCCCTTGGCGAACACATACTTGCGGAACGCCTCGGGGATGCTGAAGCGCATCAGGCGATTGGTGTCCGACGACTTCACCAGAATCACTTCCGAAGTGAAGTCGACGTGGCCGGACAGCGGATGGCCGCCGATCTCGGCGCCATCCTTGGCGGCGCGCTCGACGTTGGCGCGGTCGCCTTCCTGGTAGTTGCCCAGCGTGGTGATGGCCAGGCTTTGCAGCATGACATCGAAGGTGGCGTGGTTGGGGTCGAGGATTTCGGTGACCGTCAGGCAGACGCCGTCGGTCGAGACGCTGGCGCCGATCGCCAGGTCCTGGCAGAAGCCCTCGGGAAACGCCAGCGTGAACGTGCGCAGGCCTTCGCGGTCCGCGATTTTCGCGATCTTCGCGGTGCCTTGAACAATACCGGTGAACATGCTGATCCTGGATACGGGGCGTGGCGCCCCTGGCAAAACGTCAAAGGTAACCGATATTTTGCCACCGGGCGCCCGCCCCCATCGGGGGTGGGCGCCCGGCCGCCGCCGGATCAGTGGCGGATGGCGATGGTCTTCAGGGTGGTGAAGCCGTACAGCGCCTCGAAGCCCTTTTCACGGCCATAGCCCGACTGGCGCGAGCCGCCGAACGGCAGTTCCACGCCGCCGCCGGCGCCGTAGTTGTTGACGAACACCTGGCCGGCGCGCAGCTTGCGCGCCAGGCGCAGCTGGCGGCCGCCATCGCGGGTCCAGACGCCGGCCACCAGGCCGTAGAGCGTGCCGTTGGCGATTTCCAGCGCGTCTTCCTCGGTGTCGAACACCATGGCGGCCAGCACCGGGCCGAACACTTCTTCCTGCGCCAGGCGGCTCTTGGGCGGCACGTCGCGGAACAGCACGGGAGGCTGGTAGAAGCCGGCCTCGGGCGCGCCGTCCTTGAGCTTGCCGCGCGCGGCGACCTTCAGGCCCTCGGCTTCGGCCTCGGCCAGGAACGCGCGCACGCGGTCGTGCTGGCGGGCGCTGATCAGCGGCCCCACATCCAGGTCCTGCGCGGCCGGGCCGGTGACGGTGGCCGAGAATGCCTCGCCCAGGCGCGCCAGCACTTGTTCGTAGACGCCGCGCTGGATCAGCACGCGGCTGCCGGCCGAGCAGGTCTGCCCCGCGTTCTGGATGATGGCGGCCAGCAGCACCGGCATGGCGGCGTCCAGGTCGGCGTCGTCGAACACGATCTGCGGCGACTTGCCGCCCAGTTCCAGCGTCACGGGCACGTGGTTCTCGGCGGCGGCGTGCGCCACCATCTTGCCGGTCTGCGGCGAGCCGGTGAACGAAATGTGGTCGATGCCGGGATGCGCCGACAGCGCCGCGCCGGCCTCATGGCCATAGCCGGTGCAGATGTTCAGCGCGCCGGCCGGCAGGCCGACTTCGGCGGCGATCTCGGCCAGCTTGAGCAGCGACAGGCAGGCATCCTCGGCCGGCTTGACCACGCAGGCGTTGCCCGCGGCCAGCGCCGCGCCGACGCTGCGGCCGAAGATCTGCAGCGGATAGTTCCACGGCACGATGTGGCCAGTCACCCCATGCGCCTCGCGCACGGTCAGCACGGTGAAGCCGGGGGTATAGGGAATGGTCTCGCCGTGCAGCTTGTCGACCGCGCCGGCGTAGAACTCGAAATAACGCGCCACGGCGGCGGCATCGGCGCGCGCCTGCTTGATCGGCTTGCCGGTGTCCGCGGATTCCAGTTGCGCCAGTTCCTCCTGACGCTCGAGCAGCGCGAAGGCGATGCGCATCAACAGGCGGCTGCGGGCAGCCGGGGCCATCTGGCCCCACTCGCCCTCGAAGGCCGCGCGCGCGGCGGCCACGGCGCGGTCCACGTCCGCCTCGCCCGAGCGCGCAATGGCGTCGAACGCCTTGCCATCGGACGGGTTCAGGACGGGGATGGTCTCGCCGCTGGCGGCGGGCACCCATTGATTGGCGATAAAGTTCTTCTGAGTCACGATGTGCGGAGTAAAGTAGCGGCCGGTCGGCCGGTTGCGGAACGCGCGGATGCGGGGGTCTCCTGGCGCGCCCCGGGCAACCGGATCGCGCCACCCGGGCGTCGATGGCGCGCGGTGTGGTTATAGGGTGTAGCGAATCCGCTCAAGGTAAGGGAGCGGCGCATAATTTGTCAATTGGATTGACAGCTTTCGTCCCAAGCTTCAGGAAATCTTTCATCCAACTCGGGTTATCCCTAGGAAGTCGCGCCCATCCGGCGCATTGCCTCGCACGGGACGCCCGGTTGCATTTGTCATGACACAGAACAAACCCGGCGCAAGCGCCACAGGAGCAAGGCCATGAGCAAACTGCGCGACCCGCAACTGGACAAGCTGCTGACCGCGGCCAGCCGGCCGCGGCCGGAACTGGACGTGCTGGCCGAGGTGGCCTCGGGCCTGGGCTACGTGCGCGCCGAACGCTTCGCCGAGCGCGTCTACGAAAGCCTGTTCTACGCCATCGCCACCGGCAAGATCGCGCCGGGCGCCAAGCTGCCGACCGAACTGGAGCTGGCCGCGCTGTTCGAGGTGTCGCGGCCGGTGGTGCGCCAGGCGCTGGACCGGCTGCGCGAAGACCAGTTGGTCGAGTCGGTGCGCGGCTCGGGCAGCTACGTCCGCGCCAAGCCCGACCTGATGGGCGGCATGCCCGCGGTCGATCCGGCGCGCCGCGTCGGCCATATCCTGGAGGGCCTGGAACTGCGCAGGGTGATCGAACCGGAATGCGCCTACCTGGCCGCCCTGCGCCGCACCGACGACGACCTGCGCGAGATGGACCGCATGCTGGCCGGCTACGAGGCCGCCGATGCCGCCGGCGCCATCGCCCACCATCACGACTACGGATTCCACCGCGCGATTGCCGCCGCCACCGGCAACCAGCGCTTCGTGCAGGTCCTCAAATCACTGGAGTACGACGTCAGCCATGCCGTCAACATGATGCGCCATCTGGTCCACAGCGAACCCTGGAAGCGCACCCGCGCCGCCATCGACGAGCACCGCCAGATCTACCGCCTGATCCGCGACCAGGACGCCGAGGGCGCCCGCCACATCATGTGCGCCCATATCGAAAAAGCCCGCAGCCGCATGCTCAACAGCGGCTCGGAACAGTGACCCCCGGCATTGCCCTGCCCGCGCGGCGGCCCCGCTGCGGCTCATGCCGCCCGCCCGGCGCCGCCGCATTTTTTGACTCGATTCACTGCCTGATTTCCCGCCTGATGCACCAACATGCCTAGTCACCCCCTCCCGCTGGACCAGCAACTCGTCATCGTCACCGGCGCCAGCCGCGGCCTGGGCGCGGCCATCGCCCGCGCCTTCCTGCGCGAAGGCGCGCGGGTCGTCATCAACTACCTGAACAGCGAAACCGCAGCGCGCGGACTGGCCGCCACCACCCCGGACCACGCGCTGGCCGTGCAAGCGGACGTGCGCGATGCCGAGGCCGTGGCCGCCCTGGTGGCCTACGCCAGCGAGCACTTCGGCCTACCGGTGAGCACGGTGGTCAACAACGCCCTGCCCGCCTTCCAGTTCGACGGCGATGCCCGCCCCCACGCCGATACGCTCGACTGGGCGCGCATGCATGCGCAACTCGAAGGCAGCGTGCGCGCCGCCCTCAACACCACCCAGGCCGCGCTGCCATCGATGCGCGCGGCCGGCGGCGGCCGCATCATCAACGTTGGCACCAACCTGGTCCAGAACCCGGTGGTGCCCTATCACGACTACACCGCCGCCAAGGCCGCGCTGCTGGCGTTCACGCGCACGCTGTCGCATGAACTGGGCGCCGATGGCATCACTGTCAATATGGTGTCGGGCGGCCTGCTGCGCACCACCGATGCCTCGGCCGCCACGCCCGCGGCGGTGTTCGACCTGATCGCCGCCAGCACGCCGCTGCGCGAAGTGACCACACCCGAACAGTTCGCCGACGCCGTGCTGTTCTTCGCCAGCCCGTGGGCGCGCGCGGTGACGGGGCAGAACTTGATCGTGGATGGCGGGTTGGTGAAGGGGTGAGGCGGCGCCGTCGCGCCGGCCGATGCGGTCAATGCGAGCACGCCTCGCCGCCAACACCAAGGCGCTGGTCGAGAACGCGGAAATAAGGGCGTTGGCCCCAAGCGGCACGATCGCCGATCACATACAGCCGGGCCTTGGCCCGGCTGACCGCCACATTGAGCAGGTTGGGGCTTTGCGCAGCCCAATCCTTGGCCCCCGGGCGCTGCGGATTGCCGCCCAGCACCAAGATAACGACTTCGGCCTCCTTGCCCTGGGTCGTGTGCACCGTCCCGGTCTTGGCGGGATCGAGCCCAAGCATCCTGGCCATCGCGCGCAGTTGCGTTGCCGCATCCTTGAACGGCGAGATCAGAAAAATGTCCTTGGGCGCGACCTGATGCTCAGCCTGTAACGATCGCAACAGCTTCCTGGCAGCCTCCCCTTCCTCGGGCACCCAATTGCCCGCACCGATTTGCGCGCGTACGTCGATCCAATGGCAATGCGGCCACGAATGGGCGGACGGCGATTTCCCTTGCACCATCAGCCCGTCATAAGCAATCTCGTTGCTGATGGAGAACATCGGATCATCGCAGCGGCGATGTACACGCAGAGGCGAGCCGACCCAGACTTTCCCGTTTTCCTTGCCCGGCAGCCAGGTCCCCATCGACATGCTCTGATCCGACAGGCACTGCGCCGATGTGAAGCTGGGCCACCAATCCCGAGGTACATCATAGTGCCGAGCCAGTGCGCCCTCGACCGCTGCCGGCATGCCCAGTACGGGTTCAAGCTGGTTGGGATCGCCCACCACGACGGTGCGCGCCGCACGCCAGATGGCACCGGCGGCCTGTTGAGGCAATGCCTGGCCAGCTTCGTCGATCAAAAGCCAGCCGATCGACTCCCGCCCAAGCGAATGGAACATGCGAGGAATCGAGGCGAAGGTCGTGGAAATCACCGGCACCACGAGTGCGAGGCTACCGAGCGCCACGCGCGCCATGTCTTCGGGCATGCCCTTACCTTGGAGCCAGTTCGAGGCCAAGCCAAGGTTGTCGATGATCTCCTGGGGATGGGACTCGATGAAGGCACGATGCACATCCAATCCGGCCAGAAACAGATCTTGCCGCGCGCGGCGCCAAGCCGGCGTGGACCAGGGCGAAGACAATTCGCGGACGGCGTCATCGGCGCTCGTTTGCGGCCAGTACGCCCCCAAGCGTTGCATTGCCTGCCGGCACGCGTGTCCGGCCGCTTCGAGCCTGTCCAATGCCTGCTGATGAGCGACCTGCTTTTGCCGCAAGGCTGTCCTGAGCTTCTCGTCCCCACCGGCCGCCTCCTGATGAGCAGCCTTGGCCTTCTTGCACTCTGCGGCCAGAGTATCGTGATCCGCCCTGGATTGCCTGACTTGGGCATCGATCTGGTTGCGCCGGTTCCACCATTCCCGGTGTGAGCGTCCCCAAGTCGAAAGCCAGATCAGCAATCCTGGCCTGGCCCGATCGTGGCCGGCCAATTCGTCTTGCGCCGCAGCACACTGTTTGAGCGCACCGGCCATCCGCGCTTGCAGGTTGTCGACGCGCTCCTGTAGCGTCGGCAGCGCGACTTGTCGCGCCGCGAGTTCGACCTGGATAGCGTGCATGCCACGTTCTAGTTCCTCGGCCTGGGCGCGCGCCTTGAGGACAGCCTCCGGAAGTTTCGCACTCGCCTCCAAGACGCTTCGGCATTGACGTTCGGCCTCCTGCGCCTGTTCGAACCGGGCCACGGCCTGTGTCCAACTCATCTCTGGTTTGCGCCCGCCCTCGATGATCCGGCTCAGGTGATAGCGTAGCCCTTCCCCACTTTCGGCAAAGGGATTGGCGTCCCACCGAGCCAGAAGCGCCGCGTGGGTGGGATCGTCTTGCGCGTCCGGCTGATTTTTCCTGGAATGGACGCCAGGTGGATTCTTCCACCAGAAGCTGTTCATGAACGCGCCACGGTTGGCCTTCGATCCCATGCGCGCCGCCAGGAGCCCCCAGGCGGCATTGCCCAGAACGTTGCCGGCCAGGCATTTGTAGTAACCATCCGGATGCGCACTGCGCTCGACCGCATCGGCAGGGACGGCCTTGACGCCCGGCAGTTCCAGCGAAATGTTCTCCACCGCGCCGTTGTTGGCGGACGCCACAACGATGGCGAACCCGCTCAGGTCAGCGTGCAACGGTCGATAGTTGCACCAGAATTCACCCAGTTTCTTCTTCGTCCGCCCGGCAAAGGCCTGCCCTCCCAACCGCGCCAGGTGTGCCGCGCGCGCAGTGACAACCGCCGCCACCACATCGCGTAGCAAGGTGGTCTTGCCCGTGCCCGGGGGGCCATTGATGGCAAAAATTCCAGGTTTGGCTTCGAGCTGGCGCCACAGTTCATTGACGGCCAGTTGCTGGCTGAACGCAAGCGGATGATCCGAGGGCCAACTTCCCGCAGGAAAAGCCGCGGGGTTTAACGCCGCGAAGGCAGTCGCCACCCCATGTTCCTCGCGCAGATCCACGCGCGCACGATCCGACCTTGCCACAGCCTGGATATATTCGGCCAGCCCTTTCCCGACATTGCCATTGACCCAGGCACGGCTCAGCGCGTTGAGATCGCCAACAAAGAAACTATTCAGCAGATCATCCCCAGGCTGGGGATCGGAGACACCCTGATCGCCCGCCGCTTCGGCTCTCTTGACCTGGACGCATTTGGCGGCGTGGGTCGAGGAGATCATCCCCTCGGGCAGCAGACACAGGGCGGCAATGCGCCCGCTCAACGCATCGAGCCAGGCACGGGTGGGCGGCGCTTTTTCCTGTCTGGCCGCAGCCGTGGTGTCAACGAGCCACTGCATAAGCCGGCGAACCAGCATGTCGAAGCCCGCATAGCCGCTGTTCGGACTCGGTATCTCCGGATTGGCTTCCGGCAAGCCGGTCGTGACGATCCTGCCGCCGTCTTCCAGCACCGCGATGCCGTCAGGGTAATGCAGGATCTGCCCCGCCGCCCAACACGCCAGGGACAGGACGAAACTCTGCGGCAGAGGATAGCCGTCTTCGTCGAAAGCCAGGTCAAAGAGGCGGGCTTGGCCGCTGGGGCGGCGCTCGTCGTACACATCCTCGTGCGCCCCCAGCTTGACTTCCAGCAATGCCGCAAACCGCTCAATATCGTAAAGCCCCGCCTGCAGCGTGTAGCGCCAGGCAAGGCGCGGCGCAATGCGTTTGGACTGGTGTTTCGGATCGAACCAGGGCAAGGACTCGTCCGCGCGTAACCGGTAGACAGGCTCGGCGGGGTGGGCGGGGTTGGCTTTCTCGGCCTTTTGCGGAACGCACGCCTCGACGGCGCGCCAGAACCCTAATATGCGCGGTGCTTGAGATGTTGCAGGCTGCCGGCCCTGCTGTTGTTCTGCCATTGTTTTATTCTCTTTCAGGACTGCGAAACTTCCGATCAGGGACGGATATTGGCGTTTGGAAAATTATACAAATTGATAATAATTTATACGAATGCAATGACTTTCCGATTCGGATTGAACGCACTTTTGGTTCACACAAATTGCAGAAAGCAGTGAACCATTCGTGAAGCGCTACCCCTCGACGTTTCCTGCAGTTTCGGACACAAGGAAGGGTCGACTCGCCAAGCCCTCCTGCCCCCCCTTGCTAGATTGCTGAGAAACGACGAGGAAGACCAATCATGAGCAAGAAGACGATCAAGGTTTCCGAACTGCCAACCTTCGACCCTGCGCGTTATCTGCGCGACGACAAGGGCATCGCCGCCTACTTGACACAGGTGATCGAGGACGGAGACTTCGGTGAGCTTGCCCAGGCGTTGGGAGTTGCCGCGCGCGCTCGCGGCATGACGCAAATTGCCGAGACTGCCGGTATTGGCCGGGAATCCCTGTACAAGGCGTTGCGCGCAGGCGCGAGTCCGCGCTTCGACACCATCGCCAAGGTATGCAAGGCACTGGGCGTACGCCTTGTCGTCCAGGCCGAACATCCGGCCTAGGCCCGCATGACGAGCATCGCGGCCAAATCGAAAACCCAAGCCGCGCAGAAACCCAGCCGTCCCGGCGGAGTCGGCGGGAGAGGAACTGAAGAACATGTCGATGAAATTTGGCCGTGCCTATTGCGAAGAGCTTGGAGCGCTCTTGTCTCCATATCGAGCACGCGAACTCTACACCGACGAAGAGGGCGAGCACTGCGGCAAGCAGTTTACGTTCGGCTGCGAAGACCCTGACTGTCGAACTCGTTTGACGCCTGTCGGCATCTACATGGTGCGCAAGTCAAAGCGCGCGATGCACTTTCGCACGAAAGAAGACCACAAGGCGGGATGCGCCTTCCTGACACCCGTTGACGGCAGCAAGGTACGAAAGCCGTCCGAACGCGAGGACGACTACAAGCCGACCGACTTCCCGACAGAACTGGATCTGACCCCGCGCAAGCGCAAGGGAAATGGCGGCCTCGGCCCTGGCGAGGGCGCCGACGACGAGAGGACGGGTGGTGGTAGCAGTCGTGGCCATGGCGGCGCAGGAGCCAAGCGAAAGACAAATAGTTGTACGCGCTATCTCGACCTTGTGGTGGACTGCTTTCTCTGCGGGGATGAAGGTGGCATGAATGGAAACCTCACCATCGCGGGAAAGACAAAGCCATTCGGTCGATTCTTCAAGAAGGTTCGGTACTTTGGAGACGAAATCGGGCTGATCTACTACGGTCCGATTGACGGCCTCAAGATATACAACGGCAAGGGCGTCGGACTGCGCTTCACCGATTCCGTTTGGGTTGAAAGACGGCCCTATCGGATCTGGGTTCATGTCTCCCAAGAAGTCATCGACGACTCCCGGAGAAAGAAGTCGTTCATGACAGAAATGGCAGAACTCAAGAAGGCCGTCGATGCCAAGGAGGAAGTTGTCGCATTCTTTGTCGGCGCCTATCCGGCCAGGACGACCGTCGAAATAAAGGGCGGCGCCACATTCGACCTGTACCGCGCAGAGCTATCGAGCATCAATCATCTGTCACTGGCATTCGCCAAGTCGTAGAGGATGGCGGTTACCGTAGCATTGATGCGCAGCGGCTCCAAATCGAGCCAAGCCAGTAGCCGGAAGCCAGGATTTCCTAGAGAATCCCTCCCAACCCTCTGAAACCATAAACTGCATTCTCCCCATGAAATTAGCCACCTGGAACGTCAACTCCCTCAACGTGCGCCTGCCCCAGGTGCTGGACTGGCTGGCCGCCAATCCCGTCGACGTGCTGTGCATCCAGGAACTGAAGCTGACCGACGACAAGTTTCCCGAGGACGCGTTCAAGGAAGCCGGTTATCACGCCGCCTGGGCCGGCCAGAAGACCTACAACGGCGTCGCCATCGTATCGCGCGCGCCGGGCACGTCCATGGTGCGCAACCTGCCAACCTACGAGGATCCGCAGCAGCGCGTGCTGGCGCTGACCTTCCCGAGCGCGGACGGCGACGTGCGCGTGGTCTGCGCCTATTGCCCCAACGGCCAGGCGGTCGGTTCCGACAAGTATGCCTACAAGCTCGAATGGTTCGCCGCCATGCGCGCCTGGCTGGCCGACGAGATCAAGCAGTACCCGCGTCTGGCGGTGCTGGGCGACTACAACGTCGCGCCGGCCGACGAGGACGTGCACAACCCCGAGAAATGGGAAGGCCAGGTGCTGGTGTCCGAACCCGAGCGCCAGGCGCTGCGCGACCTGGTCGACCTGGGGCTGGCCGATTCCTTCCGGCTGTTTGAACAGCCCGAAAAGTCGTTTTCGTGGTGGGATTACCGCCAGTTCGCATTCCGCCGCAATGCCGGCCTGCGCATCGACCATATCCTGCTGTCGGGGCCGCTGGTCAAACGCTGCACCGCCTGCGTGATCGACAAGGAACCGCGCCGCAACGAGCAGCCCTCCGACCATGCGCCGGTGGTGGCCACGCTGACATTCGATTGAGCAAAAAAATCCAGCGCGCCAGCTTGCACGGCACGCGGAAATTCCTGTATAGTTGCGCTCTTGCTTGATTTGGGGCGGTAGCTCAGCTGGGAGAGCGTCGCGTTCGCAATGCGAAGGTCGGGAGTTCGATCCTCCTCCGCTCCACCAAATTCCAGACGGAAAAGCCTTGGAAACACAATGTGTTCCAAGGCTTTTTTGTTTCTACAGGCCCGGTCTTGAAGATCCGCTTCCGTATCCCCGATACCAACCTCAGCGGCGTCCGTGCCACGGCTTGAGCGTGTGCAAGTCGAGCAGCGTGAACTTGCCGCTGTCCTGCCATCCACCCGTGTCGATGTAGAAGACATTGCCCAGTTGCGCCGGCTTGCGCAGCGTCATGTGCCCATGGACAACCGCCCGCACATTGCGGACAGGCCGGGCATATTGCAGTCGATAACGGTCTATGGACCACAGGCATGCATCCTCGTCCTGCGCGCTGAAGGTGTCATCATGGATCGCTTGCCAGTCGTCATACGGGAAGTCGGCATGCACCAGGCCGACGACACCGCCCGGCGTTTCCACCTCGATTGCCAACGGCAAGGCGTTCAGGCATGCCCCGATGCGGGCCAGGGTATCGCCATCGCATGCGTCCAGCCATGCGCCGCCGTGGACGCGATGGTCGACGTGGGGCAGCGGGTTGTTCAATGCCCGCCGCCACGTCATGAGATCGTGATTCCCGCAAATCGCATGAAACCACGGGCGCTCCAGCCAAGCCAGAACATCGGCGGACTCCGGCCCGCGGTCGACGAGGTCGCCTACCGCAAATAATCGGTCATTCTCGGGCGAGAACCTGGCAGCGGCCAGCGCGGCATCGAGCCGGCCGAAATGGCCGTGGATGTCGCCCACCGCCAAATCGCGGCCCGTGGCGTTCAAGCCGAAGCGCTGCACCCGCGAATTTCCGGGCCTCATGCCTGATTCCATGCCGTGTCCTGCCGCTTATCCCGAGCAATCCGTCATGATACGTGGTGACATCCCCGCGCAAGCCCCGTGCCCCCTGGCGCTGCTGCCCCGCCCCTACCCCGACTGACGCGCCTGATTCGCGCGCCGCGCCACGGTCTGGCCCTGGCGGCGCGGATCGCCCGCCGCCTGCCCGGCCTGCCGGCCGCGCAGGCGGTGGGCGATGACGTCATAGAGCCACACGCCCGGCGTACGCAGCGCCAGGAACACCAGCACGGCCAACAACAGCGCCAGCAATACGGCGCGCAACGGGATCATGGCGCGCCTCCCGACGGCTCGGCGCGCAGGTGGCGCCGGATCGTCCGCGAGAAACCGATGGAGTCTTCCCCCAGAATCGGCGGAATGCCGACGAAGCCGCGTTCGCGCAAGGACTGCAAGGGCACCTGGGTATCGAGCCCCCCCTGCTCATAGAGGTATTCGGGCAGATATCCCGACAGCAGGATACGGTAGTCCAGTGGCAGGCCGGGCACGATGGCCCGCACCATGCGGTACACCAGCGTGGTGCAGTTGGCGGTGACGGTGTGATAGAAGCGCGGCGTGTCGGCCAGCGCGTTGGCGGTACTGACATACGACAGGAACAGCTCGCGCATGGCGTCGGCCGGCATCCGCACCGGATAGATATAGACGTTCTCGGCGCGCGGCCCGGCGCGCACATAGAGGATGTCGCGCTCATCGGCGGCCACCACGCTCAGCTCAAATTTCTTGAAGAATCCGCCCAGCTCGGAGAACTGCTCGCCGCGTTCCTTGCGGATCTCGACCGAGAACACCACATGGCGGCCATCGGCGAAACCGAACGAGACCAGCGTGTGGGCAATGGCCGGACCGTCCCAGTACGACAGCACCATGTCGACCGAACGCAGGTCGTTCAGGTCATAGACCCGGGTCTCCCAGCGCGCCGTGTAGTCACTGTCCGAGCGCCATTTGAAGTCGCGCACATTGTCCAGCGTGACGATGCTGCCGCTGACGCTGCCGCGCAGCGTACGGGCGACGTCGTCGGCCCAGACCCGGTCATTGGAAGGCGCGATGCCCTGCCACCAGACCGCCAGCGCGATCACCGCCAGCAGATAGGCCCACAAGGCAGGGCGGCGCCGCCAGCGGCCGGCGCCATGCCACAGGCGCAGCAGGGCATACAACCCCAGCGCGACCCAGGCCAGCATCAGCACGCCCTTGCCCCAGGCCGCCGCCGGCCCCTGGTACCAGAACGCCAGGCAGGCCCAGGCGATGGAGAACAACATCAGCAGGCTGAGCACGACCCGGCCCAGTCCCCGCAGGCAGCGCACGGCCAGACCGGCCGGCCTGGCGTCAGAGAACGCCGCCATGTTGGCTCACGATTTCCAGCACGCCGTTGATGACGAACTGCACGCCCATGCAGACCAGCAGAAAGCCCATGATGCGCGAAATGGCCTCGACCCCGCCGTTGCCGATGAGGGCGACGATGCGGCCGGCCGAGCGCAGGCAAACCCAGAACAACACCCCCAGCAGCACGAAAACGATGAGCGGCGCGACGGCGATGGTCCAGGCGGGATAATGGCTCGCGGTCTCGCCCCCGGCCGTCGAAGCCGCGCTGATGATCATGGCGATGGTGCCGGGGCCCGCCGTCCCCGGCAGCGCCAGCGGCACGAAAGCGATGTTCGGCACCTGGCGGTGCAGCGCCACGTCGGCGGCGACGTCGGCCTCGCGCTCGTCGCTGGCTGCATTGGCGGCCGCCGGAAACAGCATGCTGAAGCCGATGCTGACCACGATCATGCCGCCGGCGATGCGCAGTCCCGGGATCGAGATGCCGAACGTGGCCATGATCCAGGCGCCGGCGTAGTACGTCACCAGCATGATGCCCACGACGTAACACGCGGCCTGCTGGATCTGGCGGTCGCGCTCCTTGTAGGGAATATGCTGCCCGAGGGACAACAGCATGGTCATGGACGTCAAGGGATTGGCCAGCGGCAGCATCAGCGCCAGGCCCAGGCTGACCAGCTTGCCCAGTTGAACCAGATCATCAATCATCGGCGGCGGAGGAAATAGCGGCGAAACGGAACGGAAGCACAACGCCCTCGTCCGGGAACGTCGATTGAGGTACACCGCAGAGTGTAATGTAAGCGAAGGCGAATCCCCGTCTTTAC
The DNA here is from genome assembly GCF_902859765.1 of Achromobacter pulmonis. GTDB lineage: Bacteria > Pseudomonadota > Gammaproteobacteria > Burkholderiales > Burkholderiaceae_B > Achromobacter > Achromobacter pulmonis. The sequence goes on along the minus strand of NZ_CADIJV010000003.1, from coordinate 193,607 downwards.
CCGGTATCGCCCTGCCGGACCCTGCTGTCGGGGCGGCCGCCCCGAGGATGAATGGGCGGCCGGGCCGGCGTCTTATCTGCAATCGGATGCTGGGGCTGGCGCCTAGCCGGCCATCCTGGCCCCGGGCCGGCGCCAATGGCGCGCCGCCAGCGCCAGCAGGCGCGCGTCGGCGCCTTCGGCCGCCACCAGTTGCAGCGCCACGGGCAGGCCGTCCACGAAGCCGGCCGGCAAGGCGATAGCCGGCAACCCCAGCAGGTTCCAGGGATTGGTCAGGCTCAGCAGCGTCTCGCGCACGGCGGCGCTGCCGGGACCGGCCACGCTGCGCTGCTGCAGCGCCGGCGCGGGAATCGCCACCGCCGGCAACGCCAGCACATCGACCTGCTCGAAGAGTCCCGCGAACACGCCGCGCAAGTGCTCGCGGACGTTGCGCGCGCGGACATATTCCCAGCCCTGCACCGGGCGCGAGGCGCGCAGGCGCTCCAGCACTTCGGGATCAAACTTGGCGGGCTCGTCCTCGACGCGCTCGGCATGCACCGCATAGGCCTCCGAACGCTGGATGGCGCCCAGCGCCGTCTGCAGCGCGCGGGCGTGGCGGGTGACCTCGGCGCCGTCGACCAGCACGCCACCGAAGCCTTCGGCGGCGGCCCGCACGCAAGCCGTGACGGCCGCAACGTCGATGGCGAACGGCGCGTTCGGCACCCACATCATGCGCGGCGCGGCCAGGCCGGGATCGGCGGCGTCGGCGTAGGGGCCGATGGCGCCGCCGGACAGCGCCTGCATGAAGACCTGCGCGTCCTCGACGCTGTTGGCCAGCACGCCGGCATCCTCGATGCTGGGCGCCAGCGGGAACACGCCGCGCGCCGATACGCGGCCATGGGTCGGCTTGAAGCCGACCACGCCGCACAACGCCGCCGGCACGCGCACTGACCCGCCGGTGTCGGTGCCCAGCGCCAGCGGCACCATGCCGGCGGCCACCGCGGCGCCGCTGCCGGCGCTGGAGCCCCCCGTGATCTGGCTGGTGCGCCAGGGATTGCGCGCCGCGCCCTGCGCGCTGCGGTCGCCGGTGGGGCCGTAGGCGAATTCGTGGGTGAGGGTCTTGCCGATGACGATGGCGCCGGCCGCGCGCAACAGCGCCACGCAGTCGGCGTCCGCCGCCGGCCGATGTCCCAGGAAATGCGCCGCGCCCATGGTGGTGGGCATGTCGCCGGTATCGACGTTGTCCTTGATGGCGACCGGGATGCCATGCAGCGGCCCGCGCACCTGGCCACGGGCCCGCTCGGCATCCAGCGCGCGGGCGGCGGCCAGGGCGGCGTCGACGTCCACGTGCACGAAGGCGTTCAATTGCGGGTTCAGGCGCTCGATAGCCGCCGCCGCGTGGCGCACCAGCGCCTCGGCGTCGAGCGCGCCCTGGCGCATGGCATCCTGCAGCCCGGCGACGGAGCGGCCGGCGAAAAAGCCGGGTTCGACGGCCAGCGCCGGGGTGGGGATCGCTTGCGGATTCATGGTGTAGCTCCCTGGTATTTGGCGGGCAGGCGCGGGCCGACGCCCGGACGCACCTGCAGCATGGCGATCATGCCAACCGCGGTGGCGACCGAGGCGGCCACGAACATGACCGAATAGCCGTGGCGCGCCGCCAGGTAGCCGGTCAGGGTCGGCGCCAGGATCGAGGCGATATTGGCAAAGAAGTGCATCAGGCCGCTGAAGGTGCCGACGCGGCTGGCGGGCGCGGTATCGATCACCACCGCCCAGTAGACCGAGTTGGGCAGCGCATTGAGCGCGTTGGCCAGGGTCATCAGCGCGATCACGGTGACCACCGATTGCGCCTGCGATACCAGCAGGAAGCACAGGGTGGTGGCCAGCAGGCAGGCCGCGGCCAGCCAGCTGCGCGCGATCTTCAGACTGCCGGTACGCTTGAACAGCAAGTCGGATATGCGGCCGCCCAGCAGCACCGTGACGCAGGCGCCGGTCCAGGGAATCATGCCCATGTACCAGAGCGACGACAGGCTGTAGCCGAAGGTGTCCTGCAGGTATTTGGGCGTCCAGGTCAGCAGCAGGAAGTTGACGTAGTTGAACGAGAAATAGCCCAGCGTGTTCAGCAGCAGGGTCTTGCTGCGAAAGAAGCTCCACCACGGCAGCGCCGGCCCGTCGCCGCCCTGCCCGGCGGCCGCCTGCTCGGCGCGCGCCGCCTGGATTTCGCTCAACTCCGCGGGGGACACGCGCGGATTGGTGTCGGGCCGGTCGGTGAAGATGCGCATGAACAGCACCAGCACCAGCAGGCCGGCCGCGCCCAGAATGTAGAACATGGCGCGCCAGCTGCCGGTCAGGCTCAGCAGGCCCACCGCCACCGGCGCCGTCAGCAGGGCACCCAGCGGCGTGCTGAGCAGTCCGAAGCCGACCACGAAGCCGCGCTCGCGCGGCGTGGCCCAGTTGGCGATGGTCTTGTTGATGATGGAGTACGCAGGCCCCTCGGCCGCGCCGAACAGGATGCGGATGGTGGCAAAGCCCGCCAGCGCCGAGCCGCCCAGGAAGGCCAGGCCGAAGTCGCCGGCCCAGGCGGTGGCGATCTCGAAGATCGACCAGGTCACGCCGGCCACGATCCAGACCTTGCGCGGGCCGAACCGGTCGGCCAGCATCCCGCCGAACAGCGCGCCGACCATGTAGCCGTAACCGAAGTAGCCCAGCACGGCGCCCCAGTCGCCGCGGTCCAGGCCGTATTCGCCGGTGATGTGGGCGGCGGCATAGGACATGGCGCCACGGTCGATGTAGTTGATCAGTGCCAGCAGCACGACCATCGAGAAAATTCGGTAACGGAACCGCGAGTTCCGGGATTCAGGTGTCATTGCGATCAATCCAGTCGATATACCCAAACGTTTGGGTCGCGCAATGCTAAGGGCTCGGAAAACAAAAATCGACACCGTGTAAACCCTAGGTTGCCGCCAAAGCCCCTAAGACGGTATTCGTGCGTGTATCCTCCAGCCCCATGAACAAATCCCGCCCTGTCACGCTGCAAAGCCTGGCGCGGCAGCTCGGTCTGAACGTGTCGACCGTGTCCCGCGTCCTCAACGGATCCGACGACGACGCGCGCGCCGCCGCCGCGCCCGACACGGTCAAACGGGTCCGAGCGCTGGCCGCCGAGTTGCAGTATCGGACCAATCCGCACGCCGCCAGCCTTAAGACGCGTCGCAGCCGCACCATCGGCATGCTGGTGCCGCGCCTGTCGGACATGGTGCTGGCCACCATCTACGAAGGCATCGATGAGGCCGCCGCCGAACACGGCTACCTGACCTTCGTCTCCAACACCCAGGACGTGCCCGACAAGCAGCGCAAGCTGATCGACATGGCGCTGGCCAGGCGGGTGGACGGCCTGATCCTGGGCGATGCCCACAGCTACGCGGACGCGGCGCCCAATGCGCTGCTGGCCGAACTGGCGCAGCGCGACGTGCCCTTCGTGCTGGTCAGCCGCCACGCCGACGACCACTGCGCGGTGACCTGCGACGATGTCGAAGGCGGCCGGCTGGCCGCCGAGCACCTGCTGGCCATGGGCCACCGGCGCATCGCGGTGATGGCGGGCGAACCCTTCACCAGCACCGGCCGCGACCGCTCGGCGGGTTTCTTCGCGGCCTGTGCGCGGCACGGCGTCGACATCCCGCAGGCATGGCGCCTCGAGAGCCCGTTCGACACTGACGCCGGCCGCCAGGTGGGTGCGCGCCTGCTGGCCGGCCCGGACCGACCTACCGCCATCTTCGCGGTCAACGACTTCCTGGCGGTGGGCGTGATGGGCGCGGCGCGCGAGCACGGCCTGGAGGCCGGCCGCGACGTGGCCGTGGTGGGCTACAACGACACGCCGCTGGCGGGCGCCCTGCCCATCGGCCTGACCACGGTCCACTCGCCCATGCATGAAATGGGGCGGTTGGCGCTGGAGCTGCTGCTGCGCAAGATCGCCGGCGGCAACCCGGCCAGCGTGCGGCTGACGCCGTCGCTGGTGGTGCGCGGCAGCAGCGATCGGCCAATCGCGGGCTGAGCGGCCAGCGCGGCTCATCGCCCGGGCCGCGCATGCGCCCGCGTGTCCGGCCGGGCGCAATTTGAATCAGCTATCATGATGATCAGCATCGCTTCGTGCGATGCAAATGTCCGCGCCCGGCAGCCTGCCTAGCATAGCGCGGCACTGAGCCGGCCTTCGCGCCGCGCCTGCCTGACCCGCCTTACCCCCGGAGTTTTTCTTGAGCGACATCTATCACTTCAGCCGCGGCACCGCGCCGCTGCTGATTTCCATTCCCCACCTGGGCAGCCAGTTGCCCGACGCCCAACGTGCCCGCATGACGGAAGTCGGCCTGCAGTCCGGCGACACCGACTGGCACCTGGACACCCTGTACCGATTCGCCGACGCGCTGGGCGCGTCCGTGCTGGGCGCGCGCTACTCGCGCTACGTGGTCGACCTGAACCGCCCGCCCAACGACGAAAGCCTGTACCCCGGCCAGACCAAGACGGGCCTGTGCCCGACCCACACCTTCCGTGGCGAGGCGCTATACCTGAACCACGCGGCGCTGACCGACGACGAACGCGAACACCGCCTGCAGACCTATTGGCTGCCGTACCACGCCAAGCTGCGCGAGGAACTCGACCGCATCCGCGCCGAACATGGCACGGTGCTGCTGTGGGAAGCCCATTCGATCGCCAGCGTGCTGCCGCGCCTGTTCGACGGCAAGCTGCCCGACCTGAACCTGGGAACCGCCGGCGGCGCCAGCTGTGCGCCCGACATCCTGGACGCGGTCACCGCAAACCTGCCCGGCTGCGGCTATACCAGCGCCGTGAACGGCCGCTTCAAGGGCGGCTACATCACGCGCCACTACGGCTCGCCGGCAGAGGACATTCATGCCGTGCAACTGGAAATGTGCCAGTCCACGTACATGGACGAGTCCTACCCCTACGCCTACCAGCCGGACACGGCCGCCAAGGTGATCCCGGTGGTCGAAGGCATGGTGCGCGCCGCGCTGAACCAGACGCTGGCGCGCAAGCGCTGAGCCGGCCAACGTCCGGGACCGCCCGATGAACCGCCTGCCTGGCCGCGATGCCGATGCGTACCCCGAGTGGAGCCTGCTGCTGACCTGGGTCGCGGTGATGCAGGCCGCGTCGGTGTCTGGCGCGGCCCGCCTGCTGGGGTTGTCGCAGGCGGCGGTATCGCAGCGGGTCAAGCAACTGGAGGCGGCGCTGTCGACCGAGCTGCTCGATCGCAGCACGCGCCCGGCACGCGCCACGCCGGCGGGCGACCTGCTGTTCGAGCATGCTTCGCGCCTTCTGGCGCAGGCCGGCGATATGACCGAAAGCGTGCGCAACCTGAGCCGCGCGCGGCGCAACATCGTGCGCTTCGGCTGCGTCGACTCGTTCGCCGGCACGCTGGGACCCACGCTGATCCACGGCCTGTCCGGCGCCTCGCGCCAGATCCGGCTATGGTCCGGCATCACCCCGGTGCTGGACAAGCAGCTGGAAGAACGCCAGCTGGATCTGGTGATCAGCACCAGCGCCGCCGCCGATCCCCCCGCCATCCGCAAGCTCGGCCTGTTCAGCGAACCCTACCTGCTGGTGCTGCCGCGCACGGCGCCCCCGCAGGACGCGCACTCGCTGGCGGACCTGGCGCGCCGCAGCCCGTTCATCCGCTACAGCGCGCGTTCCCACATCGGCGCCGCCATCGACCGGCTGCTCGAATCGCGCGGCCTCTTCATCGAGCGCACCTTCGAATTCGACAACACCGATCCGCTGCTCAGCCTGGTCACGGCCGGCCTGGGATTTGCGATCAGCACGCCGCTGTGCATCTGGCAATCGCGCCATTTCGTCGACCAGTTGCGGGTGCTGCCGCTGGCGCCCTGTCTGGACAAGACCCGCGCCGACGCGCCCGACCTGGCCCGCAGCTTCTACCTGGCGGCGCGGCCGCACGAGGCCGGCAAGCTGCCGGCCGAGGCCCGCAACGTGATCCTGATGGCGGTCGAACGGCTGATGCAGCACGACATCGCGCCCGCCCTCGGCCTGCCGTCGGCCACGCTGTGGCGCAGCCTGCGGCGCTGAATCCATCGATGCGGCATGGCGGCGCGCGCCTGCCTCATCACGACACCGCGCCGCGCCCGTAGCGTCCCGTCAGCAGCGCGCCGCGCTCGAAGCGCGCCAGCGCGTATGGCGCCAGCGAGACGTCGGGCGCCAGCCCCAGCGCTTCCTGCGCCAGCATCCTTCCCACCGCCGGCGACAGCTTGAAGCCGTGTCCGGAAAAACCGAATCCGGCCACCAGCCCCTCCACCCCCGCGATGCGTCCCAGCACGGGATTCCAGTCGGGGGTGACGTCATACACGCCCGTCCACGACGCAGCCAGGCCGGCCTCGGCATAGGCCGGAAAGCGCGCGGCCACCTGTTCGCCGACCGCGGCCACGTAGTCCAGCGGCACGTCGCCCTGCTCCGCCTCGCCGGCCGCCAGCCTTTCGCCCTGCGTGCCTTCGCTGACCAGCATCTGGGTGCCGCCATAGCTGCGGCAATAGAGCATGCCGGGCGAGGCCAGGTCCTTGTAGACGGGCATGGTGTAGGCATAGGGCGCGGCGGCGCATTCCAGCGCCAGCACCGCGTGGCGTTCGGGCGCCAGCGGCATCGCCACGCCGGTCCACGCCGCCAGTTCGGCGGTCCAGATGTTCTGCGTGCTGACGACCACGGCGCTGGCGTAGTCGCCCTCGGCGGTGCGCACGCCGGTCACGCGGCCGTCCCGCATCAACAGACCACGCACGGCGACATGTTCGCGGATTGTCACGCCGCGCCGGCGCGCGGCGCGCGCGAAACTGGTGGCGACCAGGTAGGCGTCCGCGAAGCCCGCCTCGGGCTCGAAGCCGATCAGCGCGGCATCGGCGAAGTCGGCGATCGGCAGCAGTTCGCGCGCCTGGGCCGCGTCCAGCTCTTGCACCGGAATGCCCAGCGCGCGCTGCTGCGCCAGCGCGGCGGCCAGCGGCGCGCGCTTGTCGTCGTCGGCCGCGGCTATCAGGTAGCCGCAGCGGACCAGGCCGCTGGCGGCGTCGTCATCGCCCACATAGGCGGCAAAATCGGTGAAGGCGCCCCACGAACGCCGCGCCAGCTCGACGTTCTCGCGCACCGAATAGTGGGTGCGCAGGATGCCCGACGACTGCGCCGTCGTGCCGGCGCCGATGGTGGCGCGGTCCAGCACCAGCACATTGCGGGCGCCCAGGGCGGCCAGATGGAAGGCGACCGAGGCGCCGACCACGCCGGCGCCGATCACGATCACGTCATAACTTTTCACGGCCATGCTCCAGGAGGCAATGGCGGCAGTGTGGCGCGCACCGGTCCAGGCGCGCGTTATATCAGCGCGACGAATATTGAGTAGAAGCAGTTCAGGGAAAGCGAGGGCATGGCAACGGCGCCAGGGCGGTGGCATGGATAGGCGCCCGCAGCGCGGATCGCGCTAGGGTTGCGCCGCGCCCGGCGGGCGCCAGGACAGCGTTGCGCCCCGCCCTTCTTCGGCCAGGAATTCCACCAGCGCCGGCAGCGACGCGTCCATCGGCCGGTTGGCATGGACGCGCATCACGTAGCCCCACGATCCCGGCATGCGCAGGCCCGGCGTCAGCGCCACCAGCCGGCCGCTGGCCAGTTCCTCGTCGACCAGCGGCGCGCGTCCCAACGCGATGCCGACGCCGGCCGCGGCCGCCGCCACCACCGTGCTCAGGCCGCTCAGCACCAACGGGTCCTGGCCGGCGCTTTCCGGCAGCCCAAGACGCGGGCGCCAGGTGCGCCAGTCGGTCTCGGGACTGTCGACGTGCTTTTCCTCCAGCCAGCGATGGCGCGTGAAGACGGCCGGATCATCGCGTTCATCGGCCGCGACCAGCGCCGGGCTGCATACCGGCACCACGGTTTCGGTCATCAACGGAATATCGCCCGGCGCCGCCAGGTGCGGACCAAGGTCGCGCACGTGCAGAAAGGCCAGGTCGATGTCCTGCGCCTTCCAGGCAGGTTCCTGGCTGGCGTGGAGGAACACCTGGATGTCGATATCCGGGTGCAGTTCGATGAAGCGGCCGATGCGCGGCGCCAGCCACAGCGCGGCCAGCGACGGGTTGGCCGAGACATTCAGGTTATAGCGCCGCTTGCCGCGCGCGCTGCTGCGGGCATGGCGGCAGGCGGTCTCCAGCAGGGTCAAGGCCTGTTGTACCGACACCAGCAGCGCGGCGCCGGCCTCGGTGGTTTCGGCGCGGCGCACCGTGCCGCCCCGGCGCAGCAGGCTCACCCCCAGATCGGTCTCCAGCGCGCGCAGCTGATGGCTGACGGCGCTCTTGGTGACATTGAGCTCGGCCGCGGCGCGGCTGAGGCTGCCCAGGCGGGCGACGGCCTCGAAGGCGCGCAGCGCCGCCAGCGGTGGCGTATGGGTGGGCAGGGGCGACATGGGTTGAGTTTATCTCAACCCATGATTGAATAACTATCGCTATCGCGCGGGCGCCGGATGCGTGACCATGCAGGCTCTGGAGGGAGCATTGATATGTATTTCGATTCGAGGCTTTGGCAACTGACCGCGGGACTGCGCGCCGGCATGGCGGGCGGCATTTTCCTGGGCCTGCTGGCGCTGGCGGCGGGCATCGCCCGCTATGTCTTCCTGGGCCAGTTGCTGGCGCGGGTGTTCGACGGCGCGCCGTGGCGGGACTGGCTGGCGCCGGCGCTGTGCGTCGGCGCCATGGTGCTGCTGCGCGCCCTGCTCGACCACCTGCGCACGGTGCAGGCCAACCGCTGCTCGGCGCAGGTGCAGCAGACGCTGCGCGCGCGGCTCTACGACCGCATCGTGGCGTTGGGCCCGGCCTGGTTCGCCAACCAGCGCACCGGCGGCGTGATGCTGACGGTCGTCGATGGCGTCGAGCAACTGCAGACCTTCTTCGGCCAGTACCTGCCGCAGGTCGCCATTGCCGCGGCCGCGCCGTTCGCCATTTTCGCCGTCATCGCCTTCTGGGACGTGCCGACGGCGCTGGTGTTCCTGGTGGCGGCGCTGTTCGCGCTGTTCGGCCCGATGGCAGTGCACATGCTGGACCGCCGCGCCAGCCTGGCGCGCACCCGTTCGCTGAATGCGTTCGGCGAGGAATTCCTGGACGCGGTGCAGGGCTTGCCGACGCTCAAGTCGTATGGCCAGGGCAAGACCTTCGGCCGGCGCCTGGCCGCGCGCGCCCGGGCCCTGTCCGACAACACCTTCTGGGTGCTGTCGGTGAGCCTGCTGACGCGCGGCATCAGCGACCTGGGCGTGGCGCTGGGCGCCGCGCTGGCGCTGACGGTGGGCGCCTGGCGCGTGGCCGCCGGCGACATGAGCGTGGAAGCGCTGCTGATCGTGCTGATGGCCGGCACCGAGATCTTCCGGCCGCTGCGCGACCTGCGCGCGGTGCTGCACCGGGGCATGCTGGGCCAATCGGCCGCCGCCAGCATCCACGCGCTGATGGACGCGCAACCGCTGACCGCCGCCCCGGCCGTACAGGCGGGCGCTGCGCCCGCGCGGCTCGATCCGACCATTGAATTCGACGCGGTCGCGTTCTCGTACTCGCCGCAACGGCCCGCGCACCAGGGCCTGTCGTTCCGCATTGCCGCCGGCGAACGCGTCGGCATCGTCGGCCCCAGCGGCGCCGGCAAGTCCACCATCGTGCGCCTGCTGCTGCGCGAATGCGTGCCGCAGGCCGGCGCCATCCGCGTCGGCGGCCATGACGTCAACCAGCTCGACACGCAAACGCTGCTGGGCCAGATGGCGCTGGTCAGCCAGGACATCACGCTGTTCCACGGCACCATCGACGACAACCTGCGGCTGGGCCGGCCCGACGCCAGCCACGAACAAGTGCGCGCCGCCGCCCGCGCCGCCAACATCGACGACTTCATCATGGCGCTGCCGCAGGGCTACGCCACCCGCATCGGCGAGCGCGGCCTGCAACTGTCGGGCGGCCAGCGCCAGCGCGTGGCAATCGCCCGCGCGCTGCTGCGCGACGCGCCCATCCTGATCCTGGACGAGGCGCTGTCGTCGGTCGACACCGAGAACGAGGCGCTGATCCAGCAGGCGCTGGACCGGCTGATGGCCGGCCGCACCACGCTGATCCTGGCGCACCGCCTGGCCAGCGTGATCGGCGCCGACCGCTGCCTGGTGCTGGACCAAGGCCGCGTGGTCGAGCAAGGCCCGCACGACGCGCTGATGCGCCAGCGCGGCCTGTACTACCGCCTGATGCACGAGCAGGCCGTGGCGCTGGCCGCGCCGACCGCCCCACCCGTGGCCGCCACCGCCCAGGCCGCCGCGGCGCGCGACGCCGACGGCGATGCGGACGGCACCGGACAGGGCCCGGCGCTGCGCCCGCTGGACGCCGACGCCGAACAGGTCGGCTGGCGCGCCACGCTGGCCACCCTGCTGTCGGTGGTGCAGCCTTGGCGCGGTACCCTGATCGCCACCATCCTGCTGGGCGTGGCGCGCGTGGCCGCCTTCATCGGCGTCGGTGTGCTCAGCGCGCTGGTGGTGGCCGCCATCCGCGACGGTCGCGATACCTCGGCGCTGATCATCGGCCTCTTGGCCGCCGCGCCGCTGGCCGCGCTGTTCCACTGGCTCGAATCGTGGCTGGCGCACGCCATGGCCTACCAGTTGCTGGCCGACATGCGCGTCAAGCTCTATGACAAGCTCGAACGGCTGGCGCCCGCCTACCTGCTGCAACGCCGCTCGGGCGACCTGGTGGCGCTGGCGACGCAGGACGTGGAGATGGTCGAGTACTTCTACGCCCATACCATCGCCCCGGCCATCGTCTCGGTGCTGGTGCCGCTGTCGGTGCTGGGCTTCCTGGCCTTCTACAGTTGGCCGGTGGCGCTGGCGCTGCTGCCGTTCCTGGCCTATGCGCTGGTGTCGCCGGTGCGCGGCCGCCGCAAGGTCGACGCGCTGGGCGACCGCGCCCGCCACGCCCTGGGCGAGATGAGCGCGCACACCACCGACACTATCCAGGGCCTGGCCGACCTGACCGCGTTCCAGGCCACCGGCCGCCGGCGCGAGGAATTCCTCAAGGTGGCCGACCAGTACCGCGCGCGCCGCCTGGATATCCTGCGCGACCTGTCGCGCCAGACCGCCTGGTTCGAGACCGCCATGGGCCTGGGCGGGTTGGCCGTGGCCGTGGTCGGCGCGCTGCAGGTGTCGGCCGGCGCCCTCTCGGCCAGCATGCTGCCGCTCTTGGTGCTGATCGCGTTGGCGACCTTCCTGCCGGTGTCGGAGATCTCGCAGGTCAGCCGCCAGCTGGCCGACACCATTGCCGCCACGCGCCGCCTGCACGTGGTCAACAACGAGCCCGAACCGGTCAGCGACGGCCCGCTGCCGCCGCCGGTGGCGCCGCACGGCCTGTCGCTGGCCTTCGATCATGTGTATTTCGCCTATCCCGGCAAGCGCCAGGACACGCTGCGCGACCTGAGCTTCACCGTGCCGGCCGGCGCCACCGTGGCGGTGGTGGGCGCCTCGGGCGCGGGCAAGAGCACCGTGGCCAGCCTGCTGCTGCGTTTCTGGGACCCGCGCCAGGGCACGGTCAGGCTCGACGGCGTGGATGTGCGCCAGATGCAGTTGGACGGCCTGCGCGAACGCGTGGCGCTGGTGACGCAGGACACCTACCTGTTCAACGACACGCTGGAAGGCAACATCCGCCTGGCGCGCCCCGACGCCAGCCGCGAGGAACTGGCGCGGGCGCTCGAACAGGCGGCCCTGGGCGACTTCGTGCGCAGCCTGCCCGACGGCCTGGCCACGCGCGTCGGCGAACGCGGCATGCAACTGTCCGGCGGCCAGCGCCAGCGCATCTCGATCGCGCGCGCCTTCCTGAAGAACGCGCCGGTGCTGATCCTGGACGAGGCCACCTCGCACCTGGACACCCTGTCGGAACTGCAGGTGCGCGGCGCGCTGGAGGTGCTGATGCGGCACCGGACCACGCTGGTGATCGCGCACCGCCTGGCCACCATCCGCGACGCCGACCTGATCCTGGTGCTGGACAACGGCACGCTGGCCGAGGCCGGCACGCACGACCAGTTGCTGCGCAAGCAAGGCGTGTACGCCAGGCTTGCCAGCCACCAGGGTGCGCGCGACCTTACCGCGGGTAGCGCAACGTCTCTTCCGACGTAGCGTTGCGCCGCACCTCATCGGCCGTGAACCACACCCGTTTGCTGCCGAAGGTGTTGTACAGGTCGAACTGGTCGCGGGTGTGCGGTGACGGCGTGCCGTCCGGGGCGACGAAGCCGCTCTGCCCCGGCGCCACCACATCCACCGCGCGCACCGATTTGCCGTCGAACACCGTCATGTTGTTCTCGGTGCCGCGGTTCTGCGTGGCCCGATAGCGCAGCACCGCCTTGGCGTCGGCCTGCGGCACGCCCAGGAAGTTCTTGGGCGCGAACACCATCGGCGGCGCCGGGATCTTCCATGCCGCCGGATCCTGGCCATAGGCCTGGCGCAGCGCCGCCAGCGCATCGTCCAGCGCCGCGAGGATGACGTCGTCGGCGCGCGCGCCGTTGAAGAAGTCATAGCGCTGCGGCACGCCAGCCTCGGGCCCGGCCAGGGCGTTGAACAGCACCTTGACGCCGGTGGTCAGGTTGAGCGAGCCGGTGGCCGGCGCCTGCGGTGTCGGGTAGCCGGTGGCGCTGTACCACTTGAAGAAGTCGGCCGGCATCTCGTCGGCCAGCGTGCGCCGCAGCATGGCGCGCAGCCACGCGTCCATGACCGCCGGGCCGGCGTTGTCGAAGTAACCCGGTTGGCGCTCGCTGGTCATCATGCCGTCCCAGGCCGCCAGGCCGGCCACCAGGCGCACGCGCGGATCATCCGCCGGCAGCCCTTGCACCGCGCGTTGCAGGAACGGCAGGAAATGACGGCGGTTGACGTCGGCGTAGCTGGTGGTGCGGATCAGGTCCCACATCTGCTGCGCGCTGACCTTGCCGCCGTTCGCGGTCATGGCCTTCAGGCGCGTCTCGATCTCGGCGTAGCGGTCGGCCTGGCCCCAGACGATGGCGAACAGGTCGGTGGACGGGTAGCCGCGCATCGGCTGGTTGTTCCAGTTGGCGATGAAGCCCTGGCGCGGGTTGTAGACCTGCGGATTGGTGGAGAACGGCAGCAGGCCCAGCCAGTCCATCTCGCCGGTGCCGGGCACCGGCAGGCGCGGATCGTGGCCCGGACGGCGCCTGGGATAGAAGCCCGTGTGCGCGTAGCCGATGTTGCCGCGGTCGTCGGCGTAGTACCAGTTGATGGTCAGCGCATGGCGCGCCGCCTGCGCCTTCCACTGTTCCCAGTTGGCCGATTGCGTCTTGCGGGTCCAGGCCATCAGCGATTGCAGTTCATAGCCTTCCCAGGCGCGCGCCTTGGCGTAGGCCACGTGCTGCGCGTCGTCGAACTTGACGATCAGGCCATGCACGCTGCGGTACACGTCCAGCGTCACTGGCGCCGCGTCCTTCACCAGGATCAGGTCGGTGCGCTTTTCCAGCGTCTTCCATTGGCCGTCGTGGAAATAGCGCGTGCGGTCGGCGGGATCGAGCTTTTCGGCAAAGATGTCGACGTCATCGCCGAAGCCCGCGGTCGAGCCCCACGTCACGTGTGCATTGTGGCCGAACAGAATGCTGGGATAGGCGAACGGCGTGTTGCCGACCACGTCGAAGCCGGCGCCGTGCAAGCCGATGCCGTAGGTATAGGCCGGATTCCACCAGCCGAACTGCGGGCCGTTCAGCAGGATCGAGCGCGCGTCCTTGGCGTGGTCGCGGCCCACGATCCACATATTGCTGGTGGTCGGAAAGCCGGCGATGCCGGGCTGGCCCGATTGCGCGTATTGGGCGGCCAGTTGCGCCCGCAGCGTCGCCGGCGCGCCGTCGACCACGCCCCGCGTGGCCGGGTCGCGCACCACCCGCTCGAGCATCGGCGGCGTGCCGTCGTAGCGCGGCAGCGCGTAGGCCAGCGGGTCCGCGCCGTCCGGCTGGAACACCGGCGGCTGGTAGCTGCCCGCTTCGGCCGGCACCGTGGTCGGCGCGCGGCTGTCGGTCAGCCAGCGCAACTGGTTGAAGATGCGCATGGCATCGGCGGCGCCATGCCGGTCCTTCAACGCCGTCAGCAGCGCCAGGTTGTCGATCTCGCTGTTGGCGTCCGAAAAGCGGTTGGCCATGGTGCCGACGAAGATCATCGCCACGTCGTAGGCGGTCCAGTCGGCCGGCGCGAAACCCAGGTCATTGAATTCCTTGGGCATCAGTTGGCCCGGCTGGGCCCGCACCCGCGCCAGCCAGGCGTTCATGCCAGCCGCGTAGCCGTCCAGCACCTGGCGGTCGGCGGCCGGCAGCGCCGCCAACTGGCGCTGGATGCGCTCGGGCGAGAAATTGGCGCGGATCGACTTGTCGAAGCCCACCATCGAGGCGCCCAGCACCTCGGCCACCCGGCCCTGGGTGCTGCGCCGCGCCATCTCCATCTGGAACAGCCGGTCCTGCGCCACCGCGTAGCCGTAGCCGTAGAAGATGCCGTACACCGTGTCGGCATAGACATGCGGCATGCCGTAGGCATCGCGCCGGATCGTGACCTTGCCATCGGCGGTTTGGGGCCGTGCCGCAACCGCCTCGGACGTCTGGCCGGCGGCTGGCGCCACCGGCTGCGCCGCCATCGCGGGCAGGCACGAACTGGCCGCCAACAGGGCGGCCGACAACCATTGCTGCTTCATTGAATCTGTCTCCGTATCGAATGGGTCCGCGCCGCGAGCCTGCCGCGGGCGATCGGCGGCGCCTCTGCCGGGCGCCGTCCGCGAACCATGATACGGAGCCGCCAACTATAATTCCAATGCATTTGATTCATATGATTCATGCGGTTGCAACATGGACTTTCAGAAACTCAAGCACCTGCTCGCGGTGGTCGAACACGGCACCTTTTCGCGCGCCGCCGACAAGGTCAACCTGTCCCAGCCCGCGCTCAGCCGCAGCATCCAGGCACTGGAAGCCGAACTGGGCCTGCCGCTGCTGGACCGCGGCACCCGCCAGGTGCGGCTGACCCCCTACGGCGCCTGCGTGGCCGAACGCGCCCGCCGCATGCGCTACGAGGAAACCGAGCTGCGCCGCGAACTCAAGACCCTGGCCGGCGGCGAATCCGGCACCCTGTCGATCGGCCTGAGCCCCGCCCCCGCCTCGCTGCTGCTGACGCCCTTCCTGGCGCACATGGCGACCCATCACCCTCATGTGCGCGTCACCACCGAGCTCGGCGCCACCGGCGCCCTGCTGGAGCTGCTGCGCGCCGAACGCATCGATGCGATGGTCTGCGACGCCCGCATGCTCTACAGCGCGGCCGACCTCGAGACCCGCCCGCTCGCTCCCCTGCGGGCCGGCGTGGTGTGCCGCGCCGGCCATCCCATTCTGGCCCACCGCCGCCCCACCATCGACCACATCCGTCAATATCCCGTCGCCTCCAGCACCCTGAGCCCCGAAGTGTCCCTGCGCCTGGCCGAAACCCTCGGCCCCGCCGGCGCGCCCGAGCAGATGGTCACCGTGCGCTGCGAGAACCTCGACGCCCTGGCGCGCCTGGCCCTCACCACCGACACGCTATTGCTCGGCGTCCTCTGCATCACCCGCCCGCAACAGGAAGCCGGCCTGCTGGTCGAAGTGCCGCTCGCGCCCGACCCCCAACGCCAGGGCCACTACGCCCTGGCCCGCCTGGCCGGCCGCAGCCCGCTGAAGGCGCAGGATGCGCTGTACACCTTCACCCGGCAATGCTGGAGCGAGTTCGCCGCATTCCGGCCCAAGCAGCCCGCGCCGTGGAAAAAAACCCACATGGCGCAATCCCCCACCGCCGGCGCGGTTGATGCGCTTACACCACTTCTATAGAATCTTCAATTCGGGCCTGTGCCCATTCTTTTTTTCCTTCACCTACACCTGGGAGGCGCAAGATGATGAATCCGCATACCGCCATCCCGCGCGTATCTCCGCGACGCCATTAAGTCGTCGCCCGCGCGGCCCCATCGCCAGACGACCTGGCGACTGGTCCGCCGTGCCCGCCCTACCCCCCTGAACGCAATGCCCGCGCCGCGAGGCGCAGGTCGTATCACCTTCTTCCCACAAGGAATCCGGCGCCTTCGCGTTGCCGGGCGATCGCAATGAATCGAACAAAAATCGATCTGCGAGGACAAGCCTTCAAGGACGTCCTCGGCTTTACCTTCCGCTATTGGCGCGCCCAGCCGTGGCGCACCGCTTTCATCGTCGCGCTGGCGCTGCTGTCGGCCGTGGCCGACGTGCTGACCCCGCTGTACGCGGGCCGGCTGGTCGACGCGGTGGCTTCCGGCGCCGCGGCCGACGCGCAGGTCTGGGGCGCGGCCATCACCGCGTTCTGGCTGCTGATCGCGCTGGGCATCGGCGCCACGCTGCTGCGCCAGGCCGTGTTCCAGAACATCATCGTCTTCACCCTGAAGATGATGAACGGCATGGTCTCCAATGCTTTCTACCGGGTGCAGCGCTTTTCCACCGACTGGCACGCCAACAGCTTCGCCGGCTCGACCGTGCGCAAGATCACCCGCGGCATGTGGGCGGTGGACCTGCTGAACGACACGCTGCTGGTGGCGCTGCTGCCGTCGATCATCATGCTGCTTGGCGCCACCGTGCTGCTGGGCATCCACTGGCCGGTGATGGGCCTGGTGGTGGGCATCGGGTCGGTGCTGTACATCGCGGTCACGGCGACACTGTCGCTGGGCTACGTGGCGCCGGCGGCGCGGCTGGGCAATGCCTGGGACACGCGCATGGGCGGCGCGCTGGCCGACGCGGTCAGCTGCAACCCCGTGGTCAAGGCCTTCGGCGCCGAGACCCGCGAGGAAGCGCGCCTGGACCGGGTGGTCGACAAGTGGCGCCGCCGCACGCGCCGCACCTGGATTCGCGCCACGTTCAACGGCGGCGTGCAGGGCGCGATGCTGGTGGCAATGCAGGCCGGCATCCTGGGCGCATCGCTCTGGCTGTGGTCGCGCAACCAGGCCAGCGTCGGCGACATCACCTTCGCCCTGACCATGTTCTTCATGCTGCAGGGCCACCTGCGCGACGTGGGCATGCACATCCGCAACCTGCAGCGCTCGGTCAACGACATGGAAGAGCTGGTCGCGCTGGAAAAGCAGCCGCTGGGCGTGGACGACCGGCCCGGCGCCGGTGCACTGCGCGTCACGGCCGGCGAGATCCGCTTCGAGGACGTCACCTTCCGCTATGGCCGCCACGAAGCGCCGCTATACGAGGGCTTCTCGGCGCGCATCGCGCCGGGGGAGCGGGTCGGCCTGGTCGGGCATTCGGGCTCGGGCAAGACCACCTTCATCAAGCTGATTCAGCGCCTGTACGACGTCAACGGCGGCCGCATCACCATCGACGGGCAGGACATCGCCCAGGTCAGGCAGGCCTCGCTGCGCAGCCAGATCGCGATCGTGCAGCAGGAGCCGGTGCTGTTTCACCGCACCCTGGCCGAGAACATCGCCTACGCCCGCCCCGGCGCCTCGCAGGCCGAGATCGAGCAGGCGGCGCGGCAGGCCAGCGCGCATGACTTCATCATGGCCTTGCCCAAGGGCTACGCAACGCTGGTGGGCGAGCGCGGCGTCAAGCTGTCGGGCGGTGAGCGCCAGCGCGTGGCGATCGCCCGGGCCTTCCTGGCGGACGCGCCGATCCTGATCCTGGACGAGGCCACGTCGAGCCTGGACAGCGAGAGCGAGGTGCTGATCCAGCAGGCCATGGAGCGCTTGATGGTCGGCCGCAGCACGCTGGTGGTGGCGCACCGGCTGTCCACGGTGCGCGCGCTCGACCGCCTGCTGGTGATGGACCGCGGCCGCATCATCGAGGAAGGCAGCCATGACCAGTTGATCCGCTTGCAGGGCGGCCTGTACCGGCGCCTGTTCGAGCGCCAGGCCCTGGAACTGACCAAGGGCCTGACGCAGGCGGAACTGCTGGCCGATGGCGCCCGCCCCCTGCCGGCGCCGGCCGCCGGCGAGGAGCAGGATCAGGACGAAGCGTCCTTCGCGTTCGGCAAGTAGGCGCAGGGCCTGACTCGCGTCAGGCCCATTTCATGGCCGCCCACGGCCTGGGCAGCGCGCGGATCGCCGTGGACCGGCGGCCTCAGCGATTCAACGTCAGCCGCAGGCCGAAGGCGATCAGCGCGCCGCCGAATACGGCGCCCTGCCACTTCTGCACGCGCGGGTGCGCCGCCATCCAGCGGCCCAGCGCGCCGCCCGCCAGGGCGCACAGCACATCGAAGGTCAACCCCAGGCTCACCAAGATCACGCCCAGCAGGGCGAACTGCTGGCCGATCGCGCCCTGCGCCGGCGACACGAACTGCGGCAGCAGCACCGAGCAGAACAGCAGCGCCTTGGGGTTGAGAACATTGGTCAACACCCCGCTCAACAACGCCGCGCCGACCCCCCTGCCGCGCGCGGCCGCCTGCGCCTCGTGCGCCACGCCATACGACAGCGGCCCCGCGCGCAGCAGCCGCGCGCCCAGCCAGATCAGATAGCCGCCGCCAACGGTGCGCGCCGCATCGAAGGCCCAGGGATGCGCCTTGAACAGCGCCGCCAGCCCCAACGCCGCCAGCGTCACGTGGGCGGCGCGCGCCAGGGCCAGGCCCACCGCCACCGCCAGCGCCGGGCCTCGGCCGCGCAGGGCGCCGGTTTCGAGCAGCAGGATCATGTCCGGCCCCGGCACCACATACACAATCAACAATGCCCCGAGAAACAACGCCATGTCGGCCATACGCCACGCTCCGTGCTGCTGGAAATGGCGATCATTCTAGGGAAAAGGCATCGGCATGTGCTTGCTATTCCTGCCAACTTGAATAACATGATTGGCATATCCAACCAATCAAAATCCCATTATTTTTATTCCATGCCAAAACGCCAATTGGACGCCTACGACCGGCGCATACTCGAGGCCCTCCAACAGAATGGCCGACTGACCAATGTCGAGCTGGCCGAGCAGATCGGCCTGTCGCCCTCGCCCTGCCTGCGGCGGGTGCGGCTGATGGAGGAAGCCGGCGTGATCCAGGGCTATGAGGCCCGGCTGGCGCCGGACGAGGTCGGGCTGGGCCTGACGGTATTCGTCGGGGTCAAGGTCGAGCGCCACCACGAGCGTGATGCCGAGCAGTTCCGCAAGGAAGTCTGCGCCCTGCCCGAAGTGGTGGCGGCGCACCTGGTGTCGGGCGAATCGGACTTCCTGCTGCAGGTGGTGCTGCCGGACCTGCGCGGCTATGAACGCTTCCTGCTGGGCACGCTGCTGAAGCTGCCCGGCGTGAAGGACATCCGCAGCAATTTCGCGATCCAGACGGTCAAGCCGCAGAGTCCCCTGCCGCTGGACCACCTGGGGCATTGAGCGCCGCCTGCCGCACCTTGGCGCTGCGCTGCTCGAAGCGCGCCTGCGACTGCGCCAGGTAGCGCTGCACGATGGCCGGTTCCGAGGTCCTGGGCGTGCCGCCCGGGAATGGCGGCTCGGGGTCATACTCGATCTGCAGCTGGATCAGCTTGGCGGCCTCGTCACCGCACAACGTGGCCACCACCTTCAGGGCCATGTCGATGCCCGAGGTAACGCCGCCGGCGGTGAAGACATTGCCGTCCACGCACAGCCGCGCCTCGGTCGGCACGGCGCCGAAATGCGCCAGCAACTCGCGAGCGCGCCAATGGCTGGCGGCGCGCCTGCCGCGCAGCAGGCCGGCCGCGCCCAGCAGCAGCGATCCGGTGCAGATACCGAAGACGTATCGCGCGCCCAACGCCTGCCGGCGCGTGAACGCCACCCAATCCGGGTCGAGGATGGCATCATCCGTGCCCGGCCCGCCCGGCACCACCAGCAGATCGCAGGGCAGCGCCGACGCCAGCGTGCGGGTCGGCACGAAGCACAGGCCGCGATCGCTACGCACCGGTTCCGGCGATTTTGCGACAAAATCAATGCTGAAACCGGGCGCGGCGGCGAGCACCTCGTAGGGCCCGGTCATATCCAGCTGGGTCAGCCCTTCGAACAAGAGAATATTCACATGCACGACGATGCTCCTTGGCAGAACGGAACCTCCAGCGTAGACCGGGACCGCGGCGCGCGCGCGCCAAACAGCGGCACAATCGCGCCAAAACGCATTGTCTTCCTGGTGTACGACGGTTTCCAGCCGCTTGACCTGGCCGGTCCGTGGCAGGCATTCAGCAGCGCCAACGAGGAAGGCGGCGCCGGCTATCATCTGAGCACCGTGGCCGCCCGCCCGGTGGTCAGCACCTGGGACCAGGGCCTGCGCATGCAGGTCAGCGCCACTTTCGCCAGCGACGATGACGCGCCGATCGACATGCTGTTCGTGCCGGGCGGGCCAGGCATCGACTCGGCCAGCACCCATGGCGAAACCCTGGCCTGGCTGCGGCGCCGCAGCCCGCAGGCGCGCCGCACCTGCAGCGTCTGCACCGGCGCTTTTCTGCTGGCCGCGGCCGGACTGCTCGACGGCCGCCGCGTCACCACGCACTGGCGCTCGGCCGACCGGCTGCGTCAACTGCACCCCGGACTGCGGGTGGAAGACGACCGCATCTACATCGAGAGCGGCAACGTCTGGACCTCGGCCGGCGTGACCGCGGGCATCGACCTGGCGCTTGCGCTGATCGAGCGCGACGTGGGCGCGCGGGTGTCGCAGGACGTGGCGCGCCGCCTGGTGGTCTTCATGCGCCGCAACGGCGACCAGCGCCAGTACAGCCAGTCGCTGCGCCTGCAGGATCGCCTGGCGGCGCCGTTCCGCGACCTGGTGGAGAAAATCGAGGCCAGCCTCTCGGCGCGCTGGTCGGTCGACGACATGGCCGATGCCTGCCACATGTCGCGCCGCACTTTCCAACGCAAGTTCGTGGCGCATTTCGGCGTGACGCCGAGCGAGGTGCTGCGTCAACTGCGGCAGGAGCGCGCCAGCGCGCTGGGCGCCGCCGGCAAGCTGTCGGCAAAGGCCGCCCGGCGCGCGCTGGCGGACTACGGCCAGCCGGCCCAGGCGTGATGCGCCAATAGCGCGTCCCGCTAGCGCCTGGTCCAGTTGCGGCCATCGGTGGAGTAATAGCGTCCGCCGCTGCTGCAGCAGCCGCCTGCCCCCAGGGCCTGGCGGCCGACAAATGCCTCCACGCCCGGGGCCTTGGCCTGCAGGCTCTGGCGCGCGCAGGACATGAGCGACGGATAGAACTCGGGTTCCAGCACCTTGACCCAGCGGCGTGCGCCGGACGCGGGATCGGCCTCGTCCAGGTAGACCACGCAATCACTCACCACCAGATGCACCGCCTGGCCGTTCAGACGGCCCCTGAACTCGTGTTCGGGCGCCAGGTCGCGCAGCGATTGCGGGTCGAGACCGGACGGCGCGGGCCGTTCGTCGCAGCCGGCCATCAATGCCAGCGCCATCAGCCCGGCCCAGGCCCAACGGGCGCGCGCGGCCATGCCTATGCCGCCAAGCCGACCGACATGCCGCCGCACACATACAGCAGTTGGCCGGTCATGAAGCCGGCGCGCCGGTCCAGGAACAGCGCAACCGCGTGCGCCACGTCCTCGGGCCGGCCGACGCGGCCCACCGGGATGGACGCCTCCAGCGCCACCGTCCGCGGGTCGCCCGGCGGGTTCGACTGCTCGAACAGTTCGGTGGCGATCGGCCCGGGTGCGACGGTATTGACGGTGATGCCGTCCTTGCCCAATTCCAGCGCCCAGGTGCGCGTCATGCCGGCCAGGCCGGACTTGGTGGCGCCATAGGCCGAACGGCCCGGCTTGCCCAGCCCGGCGCGGCTGCCGATGTTGACCACGCGCCCGTAGCCCGCCTCGCGCATGCCCGGCAACAACGCCTGCAGCAGCAGTAGCGGCGCGGCCAGGTTCAACGCCACCGTACGCGCCAGATCCTCCTGGGTCACGGCGTCGATGTCCGCCACCTGGATCATGCCGGCGTTGTTGACCAGGTGCAGCACCGGCCGCGCCGCCGCCAAGGCCGACGCGGCCGCCGCCGTGGCAGCCGCATCGCCCAGGTCCACGGACTGGAAGGTTTCGCCGGGCAATGTCGCCTGCGGCGGGCGGCGGCTGAAGTTGACGACCTCGAAGCCGTCCTGCAACAGCCGCGCGACGATGGCGCGGCCGATGCCCCGGCTGCCGCCGGTGACCAATACGATGGGAGCGGTCATTGCGCGGTGATTCCCTTGTCCTTGATGAGACGGCCCCATTTGCCGCGTTCCTGGCGCTCGAACGCCGCAAGCTCGGGACCGAACAGCGTACCCGGTTTGGCGCCCATGGTGGCGAAGTTGGTGGCGATGGCCGGCGTGGCCAGCCCGCTGCGCGCCGCCTCGATCAGTTGCCGCACCACCGGCTCCGGCGTGCCGCGCGGCGCGTACAGCGCGAACCACGCCGTCACGTCAAAGCCCGGCAGGCCGGACTCGGCCACCGTGGGCAGGTTTGGCACCGAGGGATCGCGCGCGGCCGAGGTCACCGCCACCCCGCGCACCAGGTTGCCGTCTTTGATCTGCGCCAGCGCGCCAGGCAGGTTGTCGAACAACAGGTCGACCTGGCCGCCGGCCACCGCCGGCAGCGATGCCGAGGAGCCCTTGAACGGCACGTGCAGCAGGGTCACGCCGGCCATGGCCTCGAAATAGGCGCCCGTCAGGTGCACCGACGAACCCACTCCGGGCGATGCGTAGGTCAGCTTCCTGTCCTTGGACTGCCTGGCGGCCTGGATCACGTCGGCCACGGTCTTGTAGGGCGACTTGGCGCTGACGGCGATGACGTTGGGCGTGGTGGACACCAGCGCGATCGGCACCAGGTCGCGCTCCGGATCGAACGCCATATTGCTGTACAGGAACTGGTTGATGGTCTGGGTGCCGATGGTGCCCAGGCCCAGCGTGTAGCCATCGGCCTTGGCGCGCGCCACGTAGGCCATGCCGATGTTGCCGCCCGCGCCCGGCTTGTTCTCGACCAGCACGGTCTGCTTCAAGCCCGGCTGCAGCGCGTTGGCGATGGCGCGGCCGAAGATGTCGGCGCCGCCGCCCGGCGGATATGGCACCACCACAGTGATGGGATGCTCGGGATAGCCGGCGGCATGCGCCGCGGACATGGCCAGCGCGGCCAGGGCGGCCACGGCCAGCGCGCGCCGCCCGGCGCGCCTGTACAGGGAATGCGTCATGAATATGTCTCCTCGCGAATCCGCTGGTGCGGATTTCTTCTGGCTCCGCCTCGGGGCGGATGCTGTTGGTGGATGCCCGCGCAAGGCGGGCACTTCCTATAGTACGTAAATACGTACTATATTCACAAGAACACGAAATGGATACCGGAGACAAACCATGAAACGCTGGACGCGCCGTCCCGAGGGATCGACCTGGGGCGACTTCGGGCCGGACGACGAGATCGGCCGCCTGAACCTGCTGACCGAGGAAAAAGTGCTGCAGGGGGTGCGTGAAGTGCGCGCCGGCAAGGTCTTCTGCCTGTCGTTGCCGCTGGACCTGCCCGGCGGCAACGTACTCAACCCGCGCCGCCATCCGCCGCAGCTCAAGCCCACCTTCCGCGACGGCACGCCCTACCTGAACTTCGCCATGGCGCGGCTGCAAGCCGAGGCTGTCGACGTGCTGTCGGACGACCAGGTCACGCTCAGCCTGCAATACTCGACCCAGTGGGACGGCCTGTGCCACGTCGGCGCGCAGTTCGACATCCAGGGCGACGGCCAGGCCCGCCGTGTCTACTACAACGGCTATGCCGCCGGGGTGGACGTGTTCGGCGGCGACGATGCCGCGCCCGACGCCTGCTGCCCGCCGGGCGGTTCGTACGCGCGCAAGCTCGGCATCAACCGCTATGCCGAAAAAGGCATGCAGGGCCGCGGCGTGCTGATCGATCTGGCGCGCGCCTTCGGCCCCGGCCGCACGCGGGTGGGCCTTACCCAGTTGCAGGCGGCGATGCGCGAACAACAGGTCGTGGTCGAGCCGGGCGACATGCTGGTGCTGCGCACCGGCTTCGCCGAAGCGCTGCTGGAAATGGACGGCCGGCCGGATCCGCACCGCCTGGAGCAGACCGGCGCGGTGCTGGACGGCGCCGACGCGGCGTTGCTGGGCTGGATCAGCGACAGCGGCGTGGCGGCAATCTGCGCCGACAACTACGCGGTCGAAGCCTACCCGGCCCGCACCGCCGGCCCCGGTCATTCGATCCTGCCGTTGCACCATCACTGCCTGTTCAAGCTGGGCGTGCCGCTGGCCGAGCTGTGGTACCTGAAGGCGCTGGCCGACTGGCTGCACGCGCAGGGACGCAACCGATTCCTGCTGACCGCGCCGCCGCTGCGCCTGCCGGGCGCGGTGGGTTCGCCGGTGACGCCGATCGCCACGGTGTAAGGCCATGACGTCGCTCCCCACCCTGTTTTCGCATCATCTCGACACGCTGGCCTCGAATCACCCCGACCGTCCCGCCTTGATCGACCGCGACCGTGCCGTCAGCCACGCCGACCTGCGCGCGCGCAGCCGCGCCCTGGCCGCCGGCCTGGCGCGCATCGGCGTGCGGCCCGGCCAGCGCGTGGCGGTATGGCTGCCCAACTGCGCCGCCTGGGTCGAGACCTTCCTGGCTTGCGCCCACCTGGGCGCGCTGGTGCTGGCGGTCAACACCCGCTTTCGCGCGCTGGAGCTGGCCGACATCCTTGGCCGCGGCCGCGCCGATTGGCTGGTGTTCTGGCCCGGCTTCAAAGGCATCGACTTCCAGGGCATCCTGGACGGCGTCGCGCCCGAATGCCTGGAACGGCTGCAAGGCATCGTTGCCTTGTCCGAGACCGACGACGCGCTTGCGCTGGCGCTGCGCGGCAAGCCGCTATACCGTTATGCCGATCTGCGCGCCACGCCCGGGGAGCCTCCGCCGCCCCAGCCGGACGCCGGCGTGCTGTGCTTCACCACGTCCGGCACCACCTCGCAACCCAAATTCGTGCTGCATGACCAGCGCACCCTGCTGCGCCACGGCGCCACGGTGGCGCAGGCGTTCGGCTATGACGACGACAGCCGCGTGCTGGCCAGCGCGCCATTCTGCGGCGCCTTCGGCTTCGCCACGCTGGCAGGCGGGCTGGCGCGGGGCGTGCCGGTGGTGTGCGCGCCGGTATTCGACGCGGCCGAATCGGCCGCCGCGATCCAGCGCCACCGCGTCACCCACACCTACGCCAACAACGAGGCGCTGGTCGCCATGATGCGTGCGGCCGCGCCCGGCGCGTTCGCCTCGGCACGGCTGTTCGGCTTCGCCAGTTTCACGCCGGCGCTCGAGCACATGCTGGACCTGGCGCGCGCGGCCGGCGTGCCACTGACCGGACTGTACGGCTCCAGCGAGCTGATCGCGCTGGTGGCCGGCCAGCCGCGCGATCCCGGCGAAGGCGACGTGGCCGCGCGCCACCAGCCCGGCGGTACCCTGATCTACCCCGAGGCAAGGGTGCGGGCGCGCGATCCGGCCAGCGGCGCGGTCCTGCCGCACGGCGAATCGGGCGAGTTGGAAATCCTCTCGCCGAGCCTGATGCGCGGCTACCTCGACAACCCCGAGGCCAGCCGCCACGCCTGCAGCGATGACGGCTACTTCAAGACCGGCGACCTGGGCTACACCCTGAACCCGCGCCAGTTCGTGTTCCAGACCCGCATGGGCGACTCGCTGCGCTTGTCCGGCTTCCTGGTGAATCCGGTGGAAATCGAACAAGTGGTGGAGACCCTGCCCGGCGTGCGCGCCTGCCAGGTGGTCGGCGCCACCCGCGACGGCAAGACCGTGCCCTACGCTTTCGTGCTGCTGCAGAGCGGCGCCAACGCCGACGCCGCCGGCTGGACCGCGGCCTGCAAGCAGGCCATGGCCGGCTTCAAGGTGCCGGCCGGCTTCACGGTGCTGGACGCATTCCCTTCGGTGGAAAGCGCCAATTCGGTCAAGATCCAGAAGCACCGGCTGCGCGAGATGGCCGACCGCCTGCTCGCGGCCCCCGCCCCTACCTGACCGAGACGCCCATGCCCGCGCGCCCGCTTTTCTCGCACAGTCCCCAGCCGCTCTACCTGCAGGCGGCGGCGCTGTTCCGCAGCCACATCCAGAACCGCACCTGGCGGCCCGGCCAGCAAATCCCCCCGCTGGAAGCGCTGATGGAGACCTACGGCATTTCGCGCGCCACCATCCGTCAGGCCCTGGGCCAGTTGGAGCAGGACGGCCTGATCCGGCGCTCGCGCGGTTCGGGCACCTTCGTCAACGCCGACCTGCCCGAGACGCCAACCCTGCTGATTCCCAAGACCTGGGCCGAGACGGTGGAACTGAGCAACCAGCTCGGCACCGTGTCGCTGGTGGAGTCGAGCGCCGACTCGCCCTTGCCGGACACGCTTGGCATGCGCTGCGATGCCGACCGCGCCGGCCGCTTTCAGTATCTGCGGCGCGTGCACACCACCGACGCCGGCCCGTTCTGCTATAGCGAGGTATTCCTGGAGAGCAGCCTGTTCCGCAAGCACCGCGCCCGCATCCAGAAGAACACCGTGGCGCCCGTGCTGGACCAGTTCTACGGCGCGCGCATCAGCGAGGCGCGCCAGGTGCTGAACGTGATCGAGGCCGGCCAGGAGTCGGCCGAATCGCTGCGGATCCCGGTGTCCTCGCCCGTGGCCGAGCTGCGCCGCTACGCCTGCATCGATGGCCGCGTGGTGTATTTCGCGCGGCTGGAATTCCCGTTCCGCAAGGTGCGCATGGAATTCGACCTGTTGAGCCAACGATAGGGGGACCCGGCTTTTCCAGCAACGCCCGTGAAGACGCCCCTCGCCGCGAGCCTGCCCGCGGCCGGCGCCGGCGGCTTCCCCGCCCGTCCGATTCCATTACAAAAGCGCGGCCTTGAGGCCAAGCGCGCAGTTCCCGCAAACATCCGGCATAACCATAAATGGAGACAACCATGACCCCCATGCCCCGGATTTCGCAGCAACGCAGCATCTGCTCGCGCCGCTTCGCGCGCATATCCACCACGGCCGCCGCCTGCGGCGCCAGCCTGTTCCTGAGCGCCGCCGCCCTGGCGCAAAGCGCTCCCGCCGCCATCTCCGACGACGTGGTCCGCCTCGGCCTGATCCTGGACATGAGCGGCATCTATGCCGATGTGACCGGCAAAGGCAGCGCCACCGCCGCGCAGATGGCCATCGACGACTTCGGCGGCAAGGTGCTGGGCAAGAAAATCGACCTGCTGGTGGTCGACCACCAGAACAAGGCCGACATCGCCGCGGCCCGCGCCCGCGAGTGGTACGACACGCAGCAGGTCGATGCCATCATGGACGTGGCCGGCTCGGCCCCGGCGCTGGCGGTGCTGGAAGTAGCGCGCCAAAAGAAGAAAATCGTGGTCTTCAGCGGCCCCGGCACCGAACGCATCACCAACGACCTGTGCTCGCCCTACTCGGTGCACTACACCTACGACACCTGGTCGCTGGCCAACACCACCGCCCGCGCCACGGTCGACCGGGGCGGCAAGCGCTGGTACTTCCTGACCGCCGACTATGCCTTCGGTCATACCTTGCAGGCCTCGGCCACCGAGGTCGTCAAGGCGCGCGGCGGCACGGTGCTGGGCGCCGCGCGCCACCCCATCGGGACCAGCGACTTCGCCTCGTACCTGCTGCAGGCGCAGGCCAGCGGCGCCCAGATCGTCGGCCTGGCCAATGCCGGCGGCGACACCGTCAACGCCATCAAGGCGGCGCGCGAATTCGGCCTGCCCCAGAGCGGCCAGAAGATGGCCGGCCTGCTGCTGTACATCAACGACATCCACGCCATCGGCCTGGAATCGGCCGCCGGCCTGATGCTGACAGAAGCCTTCTACTGGGACATGAACGACCAGACGCGGGCCTGGTCGCAGCGCTACTACGACAAGCTCAACAAGATGCCCAACATGAGCCAGGCGGGCACCTACTCGTCGGTGATGCACTATCTGAAGGCGGTACAGGCGGCCGGCACCGACGCGACCGAGGCGGTGATGAAGCAGATGAAGGCCATGCCGATCAACGACTTCTTCGCCACCAATGGCCGCATCCGCGAGGATGGCCGCATGGTGCACGACATGCACCTGTTCGAGGTCAAGACGCCGGCCGAGTCCAAGCGGCCGTGGGACTACTACAAGCTGGTGGCCACGCTGCCGGGCGACGAGGCCTTCATGCCGCTGTCCAAGTCGACCTGCCCGCTGGTGAAGACGGCGGCGAAGTAAGCAGGAGGCCGCCCGCCGCCGCCCCCCGCGGCGGCGGGCGCGGCGCATATCGGGCCCGGCCACCGCCGGCCCCACGCTTCCGTTATTCTCGGGGCTGGCCCAGCGCCCGCAATGCTGCCCGCCCGTCCAAGGAAGCCCGATGTCCAGCCCCGCCTCACGCCCCATTCCCGCCACCATCGCCGCCGTGGTGCGCAATGGCCACGTGCTGCTGGTGCGCCGCGCCAACCCGCCCGACCAGGGCCGCTGGGCCTTTCCGGGCGGCAAGATCGAGGCCGGCGAACCTCTCGAAGACGCGACCGCGCGCGAACTGTTCGAGGAATGCGGCGTGCGCGCGCAGCCGTTGCAGGTGTTCGATGCCGTCGACGTGTTCGACCGCGACGACAGCGGCGCGCTGCGCCGCCATTACATCCTGATCGCCGTGCTGTGCCGCTGGCAGGCGGGCGAGCCGGTGGCCGGCGACGATGCGCTGGACGCGCGCTGGGTGCCGCTGGCCGAGCTGGAGGGCCAGGCGCTGGCGACCAGCTTCGGGGTGGCGGCCATCGCGCGCAAGGCGGCGGCCCTGGCGGTTGCGGCTGGCATTCTCTGAAGGATCCGGCCGCCCATTCGCACCTGGCGGGAGTCGTCCAGTCCGACATCGGACCGGCCCCTGGCCGCGAGTCAAACAGCCGCCGGGATCGATCGGTTAAGGTGTAGCCCCACACCCCTTAACCCTTCATTCCTGGAGTAATGAATGACCGGATTGATTATCGTGGTGGCGGCGCTGGCGTTCCTGATGCTGGCGGCCTATCGAGGCTACAGCGTCATCCTGTGCGCGCCCCTCGCGGCCATGGGCGCGGTGCTGCTGACCGACCCGTCGGCGCTGGCGCCGGTGTTCTCGGGCATCTTCATGGAGCGCATGGCGGGCTTCGCCAAGCTCTATTTCCCCGTATTCCTGCTGGGCGCGGTGTTCGGCAAGCTGATCGAACTGTCGGGTTTCTCGCGCGCCATCGTGCAGGCGGTGCTGCGGCTGATCGGGGCGGAACGCGCCATCGTCGCCATCGTGCTGGTCTGCGCGGTGCTGACCTACGGCGGCGTGTCGCTGTTCGTGGTGGTGTTCGCGGTCTACCCCTTCGCGGCCGAGATGTTCCGCCAGGGCGGCATTCCCAAGCGGCTGATGCCGGGCGCCATCGCGCTGGGCGCGTTCACCTTCACCATGACGGCGCTGCCGGGCACGCCGCAGATCCAGAACATCATTCCCACCACCTTTTTCGAAACCACCACCTGGGCCGCGCCCTGGCTCGGACTGATCGGCGCGGCCTTCACGCTGGCGGTCGGCGTGGCCTACCTGGAATGGCGCCGCAAGCGCGCCGCGCGGGCCGGCGAAGGCTATGGCACCGAACTGCGCAACGAACCCGAGACCCCGCCCGGCGGTCGCGAGCATCATCCGCTGGTGGCGCTGCTGCCCCTGGTGGTGGTAGGCGTGGCCAACTACCTGCTCACGCGCTGGATTCCCGGCTGGTATCCGGCCGGCTCGCAGGTCGACCTGCCCGGCCTGCCGCGCCCCATGCCGGTCAATGCCCAGGACCAGGTGGCGCTGTGGGCGGTGATGGGCGCGCTGATCGCGGGCATCGCCACCATCCTGGTGTTCTCGTTCTCGCACATCAAGGCCCACTTCGCCGAAGGCAGCAAGAGCGCGGTGTCGGGCGCGCTGCTGGCGTCCATGAACACCGCGGCCGAATACGGCTTCGGCGGCGTGATCGCGGCCCTGCCCGGCTTCCTGATGGTGGCCAGCGCGCTCAAGGCGATTCCGGACCCGTTGGTGGGCGAGGCGGTGGCGGTAACCTCCCTGGCCGGCATCACCGGCTCGGCCTCCGGCGGCATGAGCATCGCGCTGGCGGCCATGGCGCAGACCTTCATCGACAGCGCCCAAGCGGCCGGCATTCCCATGGAAGTGCTGCACCGCATCGCCGCCATGGCATCGGGCGGCATGGACACCCTGCCGCACAACGGCGCCGTCATCACCCTGCTGGCCGTCACCGGACTGACCCATCGCCAATCGTACGGCGACATCTTCGCCATCACGCTGATCTCGACGCTGTCGGTGTTCCTGGTGATCGCGGTGTACTACCTGACCGGCATCGTCTGATCGTCCTGGCCGAAAGCGCGGCCGAAGATTTCGGCCAGCCACTGGCTGAACACGCGCACCCGCGCCGATACCTGGCGGTTCTGCGGGTACAGCACCGACACCGGCATCGGCGCCGGCGGCGCGTCGGGCAGCACCACCCGCAGCCGTCCGGCCGCCAGGTCGTCGGCCACGCGGTAGCGCGGCACCTGGACCAGGCCCAGGCCCGCCAGCGCCGCGCTGGTGTACAGCTCGGCGCCATTGACGCTGACGACCGAGGCAGGCCGCGCCAGCACATTGCGCCCGTTCATCATGAAATCCAGCGGCAGGCTGCGGCCGGAGGATGACGACACGTAGTCCACCGCCCGGTGTCCCTCCAGGTCGTCCAGGGTGGCGGGCTCGCCGTAACGCGCCAGGTAGGCCGGGCTGGCGACGGTGACCTGCGGCATCAACGCAATCTGGCGGCCCACCAGCGACGAATCCTGCAGGGTGCCGGCGCGCAGCACGCAGTCCACGCCCTCGCGCACCAGATCCACCAGCCGGTCGTCCTCGCCCAGATGCAGCACCAGGTCGGGGTAGCGCGCCAGGAAACCGGGCAGCGCCGGCATCACGAACACGCGCGCCAGCGTGCCTTGCAGGTTGACCCGCAGCAGCCCCTTGGGCGCAGTGTTCAGGAACGCGCCGTCGGCCTCTTCCAGGTCCGCCAGCAGGCGCACGCAACGCCGGTAATAGGCTTCGCCGTCGTGGGTCAGCCGCACCTGGCGCGTGGTGCGCTCCAGCAGGCGCGCGCCCAGGCGCTTTTCCAGGCGCTTGATCAGGTGGGTGACGGTGGCGCGCGGAATCCGCAAGTCCTCGGCCGCTTTGGAGAAACTGCGCCGTTCGGCGATGCGGACGAACACCTGCATTTCCTGGAAGCGATCCATGGGCGGACTCGATTATTTATGCAAATGAAATTATGTTAGCAAAATAAGGGTAATTATCTTTTCTTTGGAATAGTTCATGATTCGTCTCACCGCATGATCCGTCCCACTACCCTTCAGGAGTCACCATGAATTCTCCAGCCCCCCAACGCACCGCCCTGGTCACGGGCGCCTCGCGCGGCATCGGCGCCGCGATCGCCCGCCGCCTGGCCGCCGACGGCTGCGCCGTCGCCATCAACTATGCCGCCAGCGCCGCCGAGGCCGAGACCTTGGCCGAGGAGATCCGCCAGGCGGGCGGCCGCGCCCTGGCGGTGCGCGCCGACGTTTCCAAGGCCGCCGAGGTACGCGCCCTGTTCGACCAGGTCGAAGCCGGCCTCGGGCGCATCGACGTGCTGGTCAACAGCGCCGGCGTGCTCAAGCTGCAGGCGCTGGCCGAGGCCAGCGACGCGCTCTACGACCAGACCTTCGACATCAACACCCGCGGCACCTTCAACACCCTGCGCGAGGCCGGCACGCGGCTGGCCGACGGCGGCCGCATCGTCAACATCTCCAGCACCACGCTGGCGCTGAACCTGCCCACCTATGGGCTCTACATCGCCAGCAAGGCGGCGGTCGAGGGTTTCACCCGCGTGTTCGCCAAGGAACTGCGCGGCCGCCACATCACGGTCAACGCCGTGGCGCCGGGCCCCGTCGCCACCGATCTGTTCAAGCAGGGCAAGAGCGTGGAACTGATCGAGCACTACGCCAAGATGCCGCCGCTGGAACGTCTGGGCGAGCCCGAGGACATCGCCGGCATCGTGTCGTTCCTGGCCGGCGCCGACGGCGGCTGGATCAACGGCCAGGTGCTGCGCGCCAACGGCGGCATCGCCTGAAGCGCGATGGCGGCGCGGATGCTACTGTTGCGC
The DNA here is from genome assembly GCF_902859765.1 of Achromobacter pulmonis. Lineage (GTDB taxonomy): Bacteria > Pseudomonadota > Gammaproteobacteria > Burkholderiales > Burkholderiaceae_B > Achromobacter > Achromobacter pulmonis. The sequence continues at coordinate 161,555 of NZ_CADIJV010000003.1, read as the reverse complement.
GCATGCAAGCAGACAACGCCATGAACCTGGCCGCCACGCGCCGGACCCGCCCGATCCCCCCGCCGGATCGGTCCGCACGCCACGGGCCGCGCCGCGCCTGGGCGCCCGCCCTGGCGCTCGCCACGCTATGCCTGGCCACGCGGGCCGCCGGGGCCGAGCCGCAGGTGCAGACCGGCGACTTGGTGTTCCAGCAATCCCGATCGGCCCAGAGCCTGGCCATCCAGCAGGCCACGCATTCGCCCTACAGCCACATGGGCATGATCGTGCTGCGCCAGGGCGCTCCCTATGTGCTGGAGGCCGCCGCCACGGTCAGCTATACGCCATTGGCCAGTTGGGCGGCGCGGGGCGAAGACGGCAAATACGTCGTCAAGCGCCTGCGCGACTCGGCGCGGCTGACGCCCGAGGCGCGCGACCGGCTGGCGCGCACCGGGGCGCAGTACGTCGGCAGGCCCTATGACCTGGTGTTCGGCTGGTCGGATGACCGGATCTACTGTTCCGAACTGGTGTGGAAGACCTACCAGCGCGCGCTGGGCGTGCAGATCGGCGCGCTGCAACCGTTGAAGGGCTTCGACCTGAGCGCGCCCGCCGTGCGCGCCAAGATGCAGGAGCGCTATGGCAAGGACATTCCCTGGGAAGAGCCCATCATCTCGCCCGCCGCGATGTTCGATTCTCCCCTGCTGACGACAGTCGTGGAACGCTAGCGGGCCGGGCCTGGCCAGCCCGCGGCGCTACAGGCCCGGCACCGTCTTGAAACCCGTGAAGAACGCGCATTGGCCGGGAAATCCCGGGCGCGCGTCGCAGGCTTTCAGGCAACCCGGTTGGTCGCCCGCAAAGCGCGCCGACACCGACATCGCGAACCCGTAGGTGGGCGTGGTGACATCGAAATGGCTCTCGCAGACCGCCTTGACGCTGTAGGCGAAGGTCATGGCCTCGGCGCGGCCATTGATGGCAAAGGCGACCTGGAAGCTGTCCAGGCTGCGCCATCCGGCGCGGGGCAGCACCAGGAACCGATAGCGCCTGTCATCCAGGCGCTCGCCGAAGACTTTCAGTCTGGCCATGGACGAATCCATCTTCGGCGACGGATAAGGCAGCGCCAGCAAGGCGCGCGGGTCGCCCAGCACGCCCAGATCGAAACCCAGGCCCTTCTGATAGAACGGAATGTCGATGTTCGGGTAGCCCGAAAGCGCCAGGTGCCTGTTGGGCGCCAGGCCCTGCCTGGACCGTGGCGCGTAGTCCGGCGCTCGCGCAAACGTCACGTCCAGCGTCAGCACCGCGTCGGCGGGGTTGGCCGCTTCGCTGCGAATGTCGTCCAGGCGGTTGGGCGCATGGCTGGCGCACCCCGCCAGCAGCAGCGCCGACAGCGCCAGCGGCGGCAGGCCTGCCCGACGCGCGCGAAGACGCGGAAAGGATATCGACGTCATGTCACCGCGCCGGCCGCACCGGGATGGCGGTCAGCCCCTGGCCGCGGAACTGCCATCCGTCTTTGGAGGGCTGCCAGCGGAAGTTCCGATTGATCCATTCGGCTCTCATGTTGTCATACAGGCGGCGCTGGTCGATCGGCTTGCCGGCGTCCCGTTGGCGCCTGGCGATCGCATAGGTTTCGTCCCAGATCGGCCGGAATGCCTTGCTTTGCATCGCGCTGGTGAACGGCAGGCGGGCATATACGCCGTCATCGGCCGCGCTGAGCCGGATTTCGTCGTCCAGCAGCAAGGCGGCGCTGCGGTTGTCCGGGGCCACCGACACCAGACGCGAGACCGGCGCCCCGCCCTGTCCGGGGATGCGGTCTTCGAACCACAACACCTGTGCGGTGGATGTGACCAGGGCGCGCGCCCCCGCGATGAACAGCAACAGATCCTGGCGGCCCGGCTGCGCCAGGCCCAGGTCCGGGTCGCGCACATCGACGACCGGGCTGAGCACGCGCGCCAGCGGCGTGTCGTTCTGCACCGCGATCAGAATCGTGCCCACGCCCATGAAGTCGTTCGACACCGCCAGCAAGACGGGCTGGCCGCCGGCCATCGGGCCCAGCGCCCTGACATGGATGAATTCAAAGGCATTCAGGGGCCGATAGGGCTGGCCGCGATAGTTGATCGTGCGCAGGCGCGACCCTTCGCGCCCGTCCAGCCGGAACGCGCCGATCTGCTCGCTGACACGGCTGTCGGCCGGCGGCGCTGCCGAGGGAGCGGCTTGCGCGCCGGCGGCCATGGGCGTCTGCGCCGCCGCCCACGCCAGGCCCAGCCCCGCCAGGATGGCGCGCAAAGAAAGGAAATCGGTTCGAGACAACTGCGCCACGGCTTGCCCGGCAATCCCTGCCAATTTGAGATCCGCGCATTCTACCGTCTGGCGCGGCGCGAGCCGGCGCCGCCCTATCGCGGCGATTCATTCCAACTTGGACTCATTCCATGAAAATTACTTGTTTGTCGTGATCAACGGCCGGGCCTAGCATGACCGGCATCGCCCACGAATCCAATGGAGACAGCAAGCCCATGAGCGCCCCGATTCCCGCCTTCCCCCACAGCCATATCGAGCGCGACGCGCGCGGCGTCTACACGCTGCGGATCGACGACGCCAAGAGCATGAACATCCTGGCATCGCCGGTCACGCTGGGCCTGACCGACGCCGTGCGCTGGATCGCCGCGCAGGCCGACGCCCGCGCGCTGGTGCTGCGCGGCAGCGGCGACAAGGCCTTCGTCGGCGGCGCCAACATCTACGAAATGGCCGAACTCGATCCGAACGGCGGCCGCGCCTTCATCAGCCGCCTGCGCGATCTGTGCGAAGCGGTGCGCGCGGTGCCGGTGCCCACCATCGCCCGCCTGCCCGGCTTCTGCCTGGGCGCTGGCATGGAACTGGCGGCGGCCTGCGACATCCGCCTGGGCTCGCGCGACGGCGTCTTCGGCATGCCCGAAGTGCAGGTCGGCATCCCGTCGGTGATCCACGCCGTGCTGCTGCCGGCGCTGATCGGCCCGGGCGCCACCAATTGGCTGCTGCTGACCGGCGCCACGGTCGACGCCGAGCAGGCGCTGCGCTGGGGCTTCCTGCAATTCCTGTGCGAAGCCGGCGAGCTGGACGCGCTGGTCGAGCGCACCGTCGCCCCCATCGCCCACAGCGGGCCACGGGCCGTGCGCGCGCAGAAGGCGCTGCTGCGCTACTGGGAGACGTCGACGGTCGAAGCCGGCCTGGACCGCAGCGTCGACGCTTTCGGCGCGGCCTTCACCACGGACGAACCGCGCCAATACATGGCGCCGTTCCTGGCCCGCAAACGCGCGCGGGGGGCGCAATGACGGCCGCGGCCCCGGCCACCGGCCCGCTGGCCGGCGTGCGAGTGGTCGACATGACCTCGGTCGGCATGGGCCCTTACGCCACCCAGATCCTGGGCGACATGGGCGCCGAGATCATCAAGGTCGAAGCGCCCGAAGGCGACGTGTTCCGCGCCTCGGCGCCGGCGGCCTCGCCTGGCATGGGCGCGGTCTACCTGAATCTGAACCGCAACAAGCGCAGCATCACCCTGAACGCCAAAGACCCGGGCGAGCGGCAACACCTGCTGCGGCTGGTCGACGGCGCCGACGTCTTCATCTCCAACGTGCGGCCGCGCGCGCTGGCGCGGATCGGCCTGGACGCCGCCAGCCTGCGGGCGCGCAACCCACGCCTGATCTATTGCTCGGCGGTGGGCTTCGGCCAGGACGGTCCCTACGCCGCGCAGCCGGCCTTCGACGACATCATCCAGGCCATGAGCGGCCTGGCCGACCTGCAGGGCCGCAACAGCGGCGCGCCGGCCTACATCAACACCATCATGGCCGACAAGGTGGCCGGACTGACGCTGGCCTACGCCATCCCGATGGCGCTGTACGAACGCGAGAAATCCGGCCAAGGCCAGGCGATCGAGGTGCCCATGTTCGAGACGCTGGTGTCCTTCACCCTGGTCGAGCACCTGGGCGGGCGCACCTTCGAGCCGCCGCGCGGCGCCATGGGCTACCGCCGCGTGCTGTCGCCCGAGCGCCGGCCCTACCGCACCCGCGACGGCTTCCTGGCGCTGCTGCCGTATACCGACGCCCAATGGCAACGCTTCTTCACCTTGGCCGCGCGCGCCGACCTGGCCGCCGACCCGCGCTACGCCAGCGCCGAGACCCGCGCCCGCAATTTCGACGCACTCTACAGCGACCTGGCGGCCATTGTCGCGCTGCGCGCCACCGCAGACTGGCTGACTCTGCTGGCCGACGCCGACATCCCGCACTCGCGCGTCAACGCGCCCGAGGCGCTGTTCGACGATCCGCACCTGGCCGCCACCGGCTTTTTCCAGCGGGTCGAACACCCCACTGAAGGCACCCTGACGGCCACCGCCATCCCGGTGCGCTTCTCGCGCACGCCGGGTTCGATCCGCCGCCTCGCGCCGCGCCAGGACGCGGATCGCGATATGCTCGAAGCCGATTGACGCGCCGGGACGCGGTGGACGCATGCGCCGCGCCCCGGCGCATCCCGTGCCCCCACTTCGCCCCGACCATGAACATCACCCTGAAGCAGTTGCGCGTGTTCTGCGCGCTCTACGAGCTGCGCAGCTTCACCGCCGCCGCCCGCGCCGCCTTCGTCACGCAGTCGGCCGTCAGCAAGCTGTGCGCCGAACTCGAGGCCGAGGTCGGCCAGCCGCTGTTCGAACGCTCGACCCGCAGCGTCACGCCATGCGAGGGCGCGGCCGACTTCTATGCCTATGCGCAGGAAATCCTGGGCACGGTGCGCGCGGCCGAGCGCAGCATGTCCGGCCTGCGCTCGCTGGAGCGCGGCGTGGTCGGCGTGGCCTGCTCGCCGATGATGATGGTCGGCCTGCTGGGCGGCGTCATCGCGCGCTACCACCGCCGCCATCCGGGCGTGAAGCTGGACCTGTTCGAACTGAACACCGACGAAACCATCGAGCACGTGCGCCATGGCCGCGCCGATTTCGGCGTCGTCTCCACCGAGACAGAAGGCGGCGAACTGGCCGCGCGGGTGATCTACCGCGACACCATGCATGCCGTCTATGCCCCCGGCCACCCACTGGCGCGCCGCAAGCAGGTGCGCTGGGCCGACCTGGCCGCGCACGCGCACATCACGCTGCGCAACGTCTACAGCGTGCGCCGCGCGGTCGACCGCATCGGCGGCGAACTCGACCTGCAATTCCGGTCCGGCATCGAGGCCGGGATGCTGACCTCGGTGCTGAACCTGGTGCGCGCCGGCCTGGGCATCACCGTGGTGCCCGGCTACGTCTGCGCCTTCGCGCGCCAGCTGGGCCTGGTCACCGCGCCCATCGGCGGCGCCGGCCAGCGCGGCCATGCGCTATGGCTGATCCAGCGCCACAGCACCCGCCTGTCATTGGCGGCGGACGCGTTCCTGACCGGCCTGGAGCAGACCTTGCGGGCGCGCGAAGCGGCGCCTGACCCGACCCGCTACGATGAAGACGGCGCCGGCGCCTGACGGCGGGCCCGGCTGCGCCCCGCCAGACTTATCCGGATACGGAATAGGTCTATGAAAATTAGTCCCTTGTTGGGATAAGCCGTGCGGCCGCATCATGGCAGCGGCCCTGACGCCCGCATGTCGCCGCGGGGCCGCAGAACAACACAGGAGACTTTCATGACCCAATCCCCGGAACGCAGCCGCGCGCGCCAGTTCGCCGCCGCCTGCGCCCTGGCCCTGGCCGCCGCCACTGGCGCCGCGCAGGCCGCCGACGTCTATCCCAGCAAGCCTATCACCATCGTGGTGCCGTTCTCGCCCGGCAGCGCCACCGACACCAGCGCCCGCATCCTGATGGAAAAGCTCGGCCCGCGCCTGGGCGTGCCGATCGTGATCGAGAACAAGCCCGGCGCGTCCGGCACCATCGGTTCGTCCACCGCCGCGCGCGCCGCGCCCGACGGCTACACCCTGATCCTGACCAGCAGCTCGACGCACTCGGCCACGCCCGCCCTGTTCCGCAAGTTGCCCTACGACCCGACCGGCGATTTCATCCACGTCATCCGTATCGCCACCATTCCGATGATGCTGGTGGTGCGCGCCGACTCGCCCTACGACTCGGTGCCGGCGCTGGTACAGGCCACCCGCGCCAAGCCGCTGAACTATGCCTACGGCTCGCCCACCAGCCAGATCGCCGGCGCCACCTTCAACAGCGTCGCTGGCGCCGCCGCCAACGCCGTGCCCTACAAGAGCCAGCCGCCCGCCGTCACCGACCTGCTCGGCGGTCACGTCGATTACCTGTTCGCCGACCTGTCGGTGGTGACCTCGTTCATGCGCGGCGGCAAACTCAAGGGCATCGCCTTCACCGGGCAGGCGCGCTCGAAGGACTTCCTCGACGTGCCGACGCTGGCCGAGCTGGGCTACAAGCATTTCGACCTGGTGGTCTGGGTGGGCGTGGCCGCGCCCAAAGACACGCCGGCGCCGGTGGTCGAGCGCCTGAACCGCGAGATCACCCGCATCCTGCAAGAACCCGACAGCGTCGCCAAATTCGAAACGCTGGGCATGCAGGTCGCCCCCAACACGCTGGCCGAGCACCGGGCCTTCACCCAGTCGCAGCGCCAGATCTGGACCCAGCGCGCGATCGACGCGAAGATCGAACCGCAATAAACGCGCCGGGCGTGGCCTCAACCCATCCGGACCGGGGCCGCCGCATCGGCCAGCGGCATCACGGCCAGCCGCAAGCCCATCGCCCTGAGAATGGCCAGCAGGCTGGCCAGTGATGGGTTGCCCTTGGGCGACAGCGTGCGGTAGAGCTGCGTCGGATTCAGCCGCGCCTGCTCCGCCACGGCCTGCATGCCGCCGAACGCCTGGGTCATCTGGCGCAGCACCACCAGCAATTCCCCCTGGTCGCCATCGGCGAGAATGCTGTTGACCGTCTCCAGCGCGAGGGCGGGGTCGCTGCGATAGACCTCGACCATTGCTTCATCATGGGGCTTGCTTCTCATCATCTGTTCTCCGTTGCCAGTCATGCCAATACTCCACCGCGCGATGGATGTCGGCATCCTGCGTGCGTTTGCTGGCTCCGGCCAGCAACAACACCAGCCGTTCACCGGACAGCGCGTAGTAGACGCGCAGGCCCGGCCCTGAATCGATACGCAATTCCCACACGCCCTCGCGGCAGAAGCGGTGAGCGCCGAAATTGCCGGACGCAAGACGCGCCACGCGGCGAATGACCGCCACCTTGTCACGCATGCCGCGCAGGCCGCGTAGCCAGGTGGCATAGGAATCCTTGAGTTTTCCGGGGGTGAGGTAGTGTTCGATTCGGTACACACCACCTTCGTCAATAGACGAATTTCAGTCAAGTCAAAACAGTCCGTCCGCCAACAAGATAGGACACTCCCTTGGTTCCTGTCTGGCGGTGCGCGATCTTTTCCTCCCCACTCGCCCGTCTTCCTGCAAAGAGAAAACGGGCGCCGAAGCGCCCGTCCGTCCTGTCTGGATCGTGTCTACCCGTCAGAACCGGTACTGCGCGGTCGCCACCACCGTGCGCGGCTCGCCCACGCGGATCTGGCCGGCGCTGGTGGCCGAGGCGTAGTAGGTCTTGTCGGTGATGTTGCGCACCGCCAGGCGCCAGTCCCACTGGCCGCTGCGGTAGCCGACCAGCGCGTCCCAGGTGGCGTAGCCGGGCAGCACCGCCGTGTTGGCATTGTCGGCATAGCGCTGGCCGACGAAGGTCAGGCCGGTTTCGCCATACAGGCCCTCGGCCGGCTTGTAGGTCAGGAACACGCTGCCGTTGCGCCGCGCCACGTTGCTGACGCGCTTGCCGGCCAGGCCGTTGTTGTCTTCGACGATGGAGGCGTTCTGCAGGCCGATGCCGCCGCGCAGGTACCAGTTGCCGGCCAGGCGCCCGGCCGCGGTCAGCTCGATGCCGCGCGAACGCTGCTTGCCGGTCAGCAACACAAGGGTCGGATCGACCGGATCGCGGGTGCGGCGGTTGTAGAGCTCCAGCTGGTACAGCGCCAGGGTAGTGCTCAGTCGCCCGTCGAGCCAGTCGCTCTTGACGCCGACTTCGTATTGGCGGGTCTTTTCCGGATCGAGGTCGTTGGTGTTGTCGCGCGGGTTCGGGGTAATGCCGATCAAGCTGCCGCCGACCGGCGAGAAGGTCTTGCTGTATGACGCATAGAAGGAGTGGTCGCGCAGCGGCGTCCAGACCACGCCGGCACGCGGGCTCAGCCCACGGTTGTCGCGGCGGGCCGAGAGATCCAGCATGCGGTTGGTGGAATCGACGCGGAAGCGGTCCATGCGCAGCCCCAGCAGCACCTGCCAGGCGTCATCCAGCTTGATCTGGTCCTGCACGTAGTAGCCCTGGCTGCGCGTCTTGTGGCGGGCCGAACTGCTGAGCGTCATGGCGCCGTCGTGCTGCTGGGACAGGTCCGGATCGTACAGGTCCAGCGCCGGCATGGGCTGCGCGCCCGGGCCACGCGCCAGCATGTTGTAGAGATCGGGCGAACGCTCCTGGTTGGCCAGCTCGACGCCGAACAACATACGGTGCTCGATGCCGCCGGTATGGAACAGGCCCTCGGCCTCCAGGTTGTGGTTGATGCTGCGGGTGCTCAGGTCCTGCTGCCAGCGGGTGCGGCTGACCTTGCCGCTGGCGGCGCTGTAGCCGGTCAGGTAGGTGTTGTCGAATTTGCTGTCCAGCGCGAACACGCCGAGCGTGTAGCGCAGTTGCCAGCCCGGCGCCACGGCATAGGCCAGGCGCGAGCGGAACGATTGCGCGCGGTCGTCGATATAGTCACGGTCGGGGTCGCCATAGACGGTCGAGCGGCCGACGTCGGCCGGACGGCCGTTGACGCTGGGGATGCCACGGTCCGGGGTGCGGTCGTAGCGGCTGTATTCGTACTGCACCAGCCAGTCCAGGTCGGGCGTGATGCGCCAGTTCAGCGACGGCGCCACCAACTGGCGGGTGCCGCCGATCTTGTGGCGGAAGCTGTTGCTGTCTTCCTGGCCGATGTTCAGGCGCACGCTGACGTGTTCGCCGGGGTCGGCGCTCAGATCCCCGTAGAAACTGCGCAGGTCCCAACTGCCGGCCTGCGCTTCCAGGGTGGATTCGCGGCCCGGCTGTGGCGCCTTGCTGACGCGATTGACGATGCCGCCCTGGCTGCCGCGGCCATACAGCACGGCGGCCGGGCCCTTGAGCACCTCGATGCGTTCGATGTTGTGCAGGTCGCGCACGTACTGGCTGTCGTCGCGGATGCCGTCCAGGTAGAAATCGTTGCTGGCGTCAAAGCCTCGGATGCGCAGCGAATCGAAGCGGGTGTCCGAGGCGTTGCTGACGTTGGGGATGCCGGACAGGGCTTCGCCCAGCGTGTTGATGCCGTAGTTCTGCAGGCTTTCGACCTTGACGCTGTCGATGGCCTGCGGCACGTAGCGCGCGGGGGTCTGGGTACGGGTGGCGGTGGTGACCTCGGGCACGCGCGGATCGTCGGCATTGGCGCCTTCGACACTGATGGCGGGAAGTTGCGCCGGCTCGGCGCCCACGGAAACGGCGGGGGCCAAGGCGGCCAGCGTGGCGCCCAGGACGACGGTGCGCGGGACAGAAAAAACGGGCATCGCAAGCATTCTGTAAGTTTTATCGAGCCGCGATAATATCGAAAATGAATCTCATTTGTATATGAGATTCATCTCATTTGGACCGCAAGCCGCGCTCGTGTTGCAGGCTCACAACGGCCACGCGCGTCACCCGCGCGCCTGCCCGCCATTCGCCTGCCCGCCATTCGCATGAGGCCGCCATGCCGCCCATGCCGGCCCGGACCTTCGCGAATCTGCGACGGTCATCGTCCACATCGACGAGACGCGCGTCATCCATGCGCACGACGCCATCGCCCCGAACGCCGGGTTCTTCCAACAATCACTCCGATGTTTGCACTACGGACAACTCTGGCCGGACGGACGAGCTTTGCATGAGCCGGACGCGGCGGCCGCTGTATTAGGCTGGCCCGGCAGTACTCCGACTCACCTTGATCGATTGGACGAAAGCAAATGAATCAACTCATTCATCCGGACTGCCATCCCTTTACCGCCGCAGGCAACCTGAAGCAAGTCTCCGCGTTCTATGAAGAAGGACGACGTGTCATGTGGATGATGCTGCGCGCCCAGCCGCGCCCCTGCTTTAACCACGAACTGATCGACGAAATCATGACCCTGGCGCGGGCCGCCAAGGACTCTGGCCTGCCCATCGACTTCTGGGTCACGGGCTCGCTGGTGCCGCAGATCTACAACGTCGGCGGCGACCTGAACTTCTTCGCCGAAGCCATCCGCACCGGGCGGCGCGAGGCGCTGCGCGCCTACGCCCGCGCCTGCGTCGACTGCGTCCATGCCGCCACCCGGGGCTTTGACACCGGCGCGGTGTCGCTGGCCATGATCGAAGGCACTGCGCTGGGCGGCGGCTTCGAGGCGGCGCTGGCGCACCACTTCGTGCTGGCGCAGAACAACGCCCGCATGGGCTTCCCCGAAATGGCCTTCAACCTGTTTCCGGGCATGGGCGGCTATTCGCTGGTGGCGCGGCGCGCGGGCATGAAGCTGGCCGAGGAATTGATCGGCACGGGCGAATCGCACACCGCCGAATGGTTCCAGGCGCGCGGCCTGGTAGACGTGCTGTTCGAGCCCGGCGACGCCTACAAGGCCACCCGCACTTTCATCGACGTGATGCGGCCCAAGCTCAATGGCATGCGCGCCATGCTGCGGGCGCGCCAGCGCGTGCTGCAACTGACCCGCTCCGAGCTGATGGACATCACCGAGGACTGGGTCGAGGCCGCCTTCATGATCGATCCGAAGGACCGTGCCTATATGGAGCGGCTGGTGCTGGCGCAGAATCGGCGCGCGCCCGCCGGTTCCGAGGGGCTGGCGGACGCCACCATGCACTGAGCGCCGGCGCGCGCCGGCCGCATCAGGCGATCAGATGCAGCCGGCGCCGCTGCGCCAGCCAGGCGGTCAGTTCCGCGGCGGGCATGGGCTTGGCATACAAATAGCCTTGCTTGGCGTCCACCCCCAGCGTGTCGAGGAAGGCGGCTTCCTCCTGGGTTTCGACGCCCTCGGCGATCACCTTGAGTTCGAGCGTGCTGGCCACCGCCACGATGGCCCGCGCCAGCGCCTGCGACACCGGGTTCTCGTTGACGCCGCGCACGAAGCTGGCGTCCAGCTTGATCGCGTCCAGCGGAATGCGCGCCAGTTGCGACAGCGACGAATAGCCGGTGCCAAAGTCATCCAGGTGGACCCGCGCGCCCAGTTGGCGGAACTGCTTCATCAGCTCGATCGCGGCGACCTCGTCCTCGATCAGGCAGCTTTCGGTCAGTTCGATATCGAGCAGGCAGGGGGCCAGGCCGGCGTCATTGACGGCGCGCATGAACTCGCTGACCACGCCCTTGTCATCCAGCTGGCGCGCCGACACGTTCACCGCCACCCGCAGGTTCAGCCCGTCGCGCTTCCAGGCCGCGGCCTGGCGCGCGGCCTCGCGCATCACCCACACGCCCAACTGCGAGATCAGGCCCGACTCTTCCGCGTAGGGAATGAACACGCTCGGGCAGATCATGCCGCGCTCGGGCGAGCGCCAGCGCAGCAGCGCCTCGACCCCGTCGACCTCGCCGCCGCGGCCGGCCAGCTTGGGCTGGTAGTACAGCATCAGATGGCCCTCGGCCAGCGCCTTGCGCAGATTGGTGTCGAGCCAGACATAGTCGGCGTTGCGGCGGTCCATCTCGGGCTGGAACACACGGTAGGTATGGCGGCCGGCTTCCTTGGCCACGTACATCGCGATGTCGGCGCTGCGCACCACGCTGTCCAGGTCCGCGCCATGCTCGGGGTACATGGCAATGCCGATGGAACAACTGGTGTAGACCTCGATCAGCTCCTGGCGGAACGGATCGCGCAGGCGCTCGATGATGCGGCCGGCCGTGGCCTCCAATTGCCAGGCCTCGGCGTTTTCCTGCAGCACCAGGAATTCATCGCCGCCCAGCCGCGCCAGCGTCTGGCCGGGCGCCAGGCAACTGGAAATGGCCACTGCCACCGACTTGAGCAGGCGGTCGCCGAAACCATGGCCGTAGTGGTCGTTGATGCGCTTGAAGTTATCCAGGTCCAGGAACAGCACGCCGCCGCTGGCGCCCTCGCCTTCGGCCAGCGCCGCCTTCAGGCGCGTGGTGATGGCGTGGCGGTTGGGCAGATTGGTCAGCATGTCGGTGTTGGCCAGCACCCGCAGGCGCTCCTGCGCCTGGCGTTCCTCGGTGATGTCGGTCCCCGAGCAGATCAGGTAGACGCGCTTCTCGCCGCTGCCGCTGGTGACGAACTTATTGCGGAACAGGAACAGCCGCGGCCCCTTGACCGTGTTGATCAGGCGCTCGACCTCATAGGATTGGCCGCGCTTGTAGAACTCGGCGATGTTGCGGCGTGAAGCGACCGCCTCTTCGCGGGTCATGAACATGTCGAACACGCTGCGCCCGACGATGTCCTGCTCGCGTTTGCCGGTGTATTCCTCGCTGACCTTGTTGAAGCGCTGCACTCGGCCATGCTGGTCGACGATGACGATGACCGAATTGGCTTCAGACACCACGGTCTCGGCGAACGACAGGCCCTCGACCAGATCGCGCGCCACCGAATCGGTGTCGGTATGCGCCGAGGCCGTGCCGGCCCATTCATTGGGATTGATCTTGCGGCCCACCAGCCGCAACTGTATCGGGTCGCCATACAGCACGATGTCGATGCGCAGGCTGGCGGTGATGCCGGTCAGGGCGCGGATCGCCTGCGCCTGCTCGGGCTTGAGCGCCATGGCGATGTTGGTGGCGCCCTTGACGGCGGATAGTTCGATCGCGTCGCTGTCGGCCGCCAGCCTCCAATAGGGGCTAGGCGTACCGAAATGCAGGTACAGGATCGATTTTTCGTCCTGATTCTCAGTCATTGGTGTCCCCCGCCGTCCCAGGAAGGCCTGCGAGCAACATTACGGCCTAGTCAGTTCGGGGTCAACCACCCGAGCGAGGCGCATTTTGCCATTATTGCGGATTATTTCACCCCGCGCGGCAATCGCCGGCCACCCCCTCACCCGCGCGCTACGGACAATTCGCTCGGCGCACACCGGCTTCACGCCTGTTGCGCGGCGCACCGCCAGGCACACAAACAATAATCGTCGAAATTTTGTGACCATTTCTGGTGTGTGGCGCAAATGAAGCAACGGGCGAGGCGCGCCTCGCCCGATTGGCTTATTCGGGCTTGACCCCGGCCTCGTTGATGACCTTGGTCCAACGCGCCACCTCGGCCGACACGCGGGCGCCGGCATCGGCCGGCGTGGTCCATTCGGCAATGGCGCCCTGATTCAACAGCGAGGCCTTCACCCCCGGCTTGGCCAGAATCTTCTTGAGCTCGCCGTTCAGGCGATCGATCACCGGCGCCGGCGTACCGGCCGGCGCGACGATGCCGAACATGGAGCTGACTTCGAACCCCGGCAGACCGGCCTCTGCCGCCGTCGGCACGTCCGGCAGCGCCGCGACGCGCTGCGCCGAGGTCACCGCCAGCGCGCGCAGCTTGCCAGCCTTGATGCTGGACTGCGACGCCGGCACCGTCTCGATCATGCTGAGCACCTGGCCTCCCATCAGATCGGTCATGGCCGGACCGCTGCCCTTGTACGGCACGTGCAGGATCTCCACGCCCGCGGCGCGCTTGAACATTTCGCCCGCCAGGTGCTGCGGCGAGCCGTTGCCGGCCGAGGCCATGGTGATGTAGCCCGGGCGCGACTTGGCCAGCGCGATCAACTGCTTCAGGTCATTGGCCTGCACCGAGGGATTGACCACGAACACCAGGGGCACGGTGCCGACGATCGACACCGGCGCGAAGCTCTTTTCCACGTCGTAGGTGACGCGGCCGCGGTACAGGGTGGCATTGATCGAATGGCTGGTGAGCGCGCCCATCAACAGCGTATAGCCGTCGGGCTGGGCCTTGGCGACCTGGTCGGCGCCGATGTTGCCGGCGGCGCCGGCGCGGTTCTCGACAATCACTGACTGGCCCAGCGCGCCGGTCAGCTCCTGCGCCAGCACGCGGCCGATCACGTCGGTGGCGCCCCCGGGCGGGTACGGCACGATCAGGCGGATCGGTTTGTCGGGATAGGCGTCGGCGGCCAGGGCTGGCGCGGACACGCCGGTACACAAGGCCAACAGGGAAAGCAGCAAGGCGCGGCGGGGCCGCAGACGCAGGTCTGACATGTAGGTCTCCTGCCGGGATGAGTATAGGAATGGAACGGACGCCCGGCTCGTCAACGGAGCCAGTGTAGGAGCCGATTCTTGATTGATGAATCAGAATTTTTCTATCGACTGATCTTTTTTTTAGATCAATAAAATTTCCCGTGAAAAGGTCTTGCAGGCCTCTCCAAAGGCTGGATATGATCCCCGGATTGAATTATCAATAATATTATCGGGAAGAAAAATGACGGACGAGACCAAGGGCGGCCAGACCGCCAAGGGCCCCTTCGACAGCGATGGCGCGCGCAGCACCGGCGTGGCGCGCGGGCTCACCAACTACGGCGACACCGGCTTTTCGCTGTTCCTGCGCAAGGCCTTCATCAAGGGCGCCGGCCTGTCCGACGACGCGCTGGCGCGCCCCATCATCGGCATCGTCAACACCGGCAGCAGCTACAACCCATGCCACGGCAACGCCCCGCAATTGATCGAGGCGGTCAAGCGCGGCGTCATGCTGGCCGGCGGCCTGCCGATGGACTTCCCCACCATCTCGGTGCACGAGAGCTTCTCGCAGCCCACCAGCATGTACCTGCGCAACCTCATGTCAATGGACACCGAGGAAATGATCCGCGCCCAGCCGATGGACGCGGTAGTGCTGATCGGCGGCTGCGACAAGACCGTGCCGGCGCAACTGATGGGCGCCTCGTCGGCCGGCGTGCCGGCGATCCAACTGGTGACTGGCTCGATGCTGACCGGCTCGCATCGCGGCGAACGGGTCGGCGCCTGCACCGACTGCCGCCGCTACTGGGGCCGTTACCGCGCCGAGGAAATCGACGCGGCCGAAATCGCCGACGTCAACAACCAGCTGGTGGCCAGCGTCGGCACCTGTTCGGTGATGGGCACCGCCAGCACCATGGCCTGCCTGACCGAAGCGATGGGCATGATGGTGGCCGGCGGCGCCTCCGCCCCAGCCGTCACCGCCGACCGCGTGCGCGTGGCCGAGCGCACCGGCGCCACCGCCGTCGCCATGGCCGCCTCGCGCCTGACGCCCGACCGCATCATCACCGGCAAGTCCATCGAGAACGCCCTGCGCGTGCTGCTGGCGATCGGCGGCTCGACCAACGGCATCGTGCACCTGACCGCCATCGCCGGCCGCCTGGGCATCAACATCGACCTGGCCGGCCTGGACCGCATGAGCCGCGAGACCCCGGTGCTGGTCGACCTGAAGCCCTCGGGCCAGCACTACATGGAAGACTTCCACCACGCCGGCGGCATGCTGGCCCTGCTGCGCGAGCTGCGTCCGCTGCTGCACCTGGACGCGCTGACGGTGTCCGGCCGCACCCTGGGCGAGGAACTGGACGACGCCCCCGCGCCCTTCAAACAGGACGTGATTCGCGGCGTCGCCGCGCCCATCTACCCGGTGGGCGGCCTGGCCGTGCTGCGCGGCAACCTGGCGCCCGGCGGCGCCATCATCAAGCAGTCGGCCGCCAACCCCAAGCTGATGGAACACGAAGGCCGCGCGGTCGTGTTCGAGGACGCCGAGGACATGGCCCGCCGCATCGACGACGAGGCCCTGGACGTGACCGCCGACGACGTGCTGGTACTCAAGCGCATCGGTCCCACTGGCGCGCCCGGCATGCCCGAGGCCGGCTACATGCCGATCCCCAAGAAACTGGCGCGCGCCGGCGTCAAGGACATGGTGCGCATTTCCGATGGCCGCATGAGCGGCACGGCGGCCGGCACCATCGTGCTGCACGTCACGCCCGAGGCCGCGATTGGCGGGCCGCTCGCCTACGTGCAAAATGGCGACCGCATCCGCCTGTCGGTGGCGCGGCGCGAAATCGCGCTGCTGGTCGACGCTGCCGAGCTGGCGCGCCGCATGGCGGCTGCCCCGGTCGAGCGCCCGGCCGCCGAGCGCGGTTACCGCAAGCTGTTCCTGCAGACCGTGACCCAGGCCGACCAGGGCGTGGACTTCGACTTCCTGCGCGCCAGCGCCACGCGCGACACCGTGCCCAAGCAATGACCTTTACCGCCCGCCGCCCATGAACGCCATCACCCCCGCCGATCTCGAACCACAAGCGCCCGACGCCCTGGCGGCGGCGGTGGCCACGCTGGAGGAAGACATCGTCTTCGGCCGGCTGCATCCGCGCGAGCGGCTGACCGAGGACGAGCTGATGGCGCGCTTCGGCCTCAAGCGCCACGCGGTGCGCCAGGTCCTGGCAGAGCTGGAACTGCTGGGGGTGGTCGAGCGCAAGCGCAACATCGGCGCGGTGGTGCGGGCCTACTCGGCGCGCGAGGTCATGGAGTTATACGCGCTGCGCGACGTGCTGGAGGTGCATGCCGCCAGCCTGATGCCGCTGCCGGTGGCCCCGGCGCGGCTGGCGGCGCTGGTCGCGGTGCAACGCGAGCATGACGCCGCGGTGGCCGACGGCGACGCGCGCCGCGTGTTCCGCAGCAACCAGCGCTTTCACCGCGAACTGTTCGGCCTGCTTGACAACGCGGTGCTGGGCCAGGCCATCGAGGAATACGCGCGCCGCACCCATCCGATCCGCTTCGGCTCGCTGGCGGCCGCGCATTATCGCGAACGCGCCCGCCAGGAGCACTGGGCCATGATCCACGCGCTGCGCGACGGCAACCGCGCGGCGCTGATGACACTCTGCCGCGAGCACCTGCTGCCCTCGCGCGACGCCTACCTGGCGTCGGAGCAGGCACGCCGCGGCGCCTGAGCGCCGCCCGCGCGCAACCACCCAGGCCGGGCGGCGCGCCGCCCTTGCCTGGCCCCCTCGCCCGCCGGGACACTCACTGCGCCTGTCCGGCCAGGTATTGCCGCAGCGTTACCACCAGCGCGGCGGCGGCCGGCGGCAGGCTGCGGTTGCGCGCCGTCACCAGCCCGATCGAGCGTTCGGCCACCGGGCCGGTCAGTGGCCGCTGCACGATGCCATGCTGCGCCACCGCCCCCGCCGCGATCTCGGGCAGCGCCGCCACCCCGAAGCCGCACTCCACCATCGCCACGATGGTGGTCAGGTGCTCGGCCTCGAAAGCCGGGGTGAAGCGGATGCGGTTCTGCAGGAAGGCCCACTCGGTGTACTGGCGCACGCTGCTCGGATGCACCATTGACACATGCGCGGCGCCGGCCGTGTCGGCCCAGCGCAACGGCCCCTTGGCACGCGCCAGCGCGTGGCCTTCGGGGATCAACAGCAGGAAGCTATCCGACATCAGCGGCTGGTAATGCAGATCGGCATGCTGCGGGTCGGCGGCGGTCAGGGCGAAATCCACGTCGCCCGCGCGCACCAGATCAAAGGCCGGCCCCGACAGCGTGTCGCGCACCTTCAGCGCCACCTGCGGATGCGCCTGGCGATAGGCCATCAGCACCCGCGGCAGCAGCCGCGCGGCCAGCGACGGCAGCGCCGCCACCGACACCTGCCCATGCTCGGCGCTGGCGATGCCGCTGACGGCGGCGATGGCGTCGCGGAACGCCACCTGCAGGGCCGCCGCCTGCTGCATGAAGACCTCGCCCGCCGCCGTCAGCCGCACCGTGCGGGTGGTGCGGTCGAACAGGCGCACGCCGAGCGCGTCCTCGATGCGCTGGATCTGTGTCGACAGGGCCGACTGCGACAGGTGCAGTTGCGCCGCCGCCTGGCGGAAATTGAGGGTGCGGCCCAGCACCAGGGTCGTGTCGATATCGCGCATCGAGAGATTGATCTGCATCGCGGCGAACGCCTCCTTGATTGATCTTGTTTGTCGATCATTCTATCCAAAAAATCTGATTCATCAATCAAACAAGCTTCTCTACACTCGGCGCCCAATACAGACACGGACGCAGATGCAACTGCGGTTTCAGGACAAGGAGCAAACCATGCAGACGGACGCGAAGGCCCTGCCCAATCCGGGCGCGGCGCATGCGGTGGTGGTGGGCGGCGGCACCATGGGCGCCGACGTGGCGGTGGTGCTGACGCGCACCGCCTGCCGCACGACGGTGATTGAACCCGACGCGGCGCGCGCGGCCGCGCTGCCGGCGCGCGTGGCCGACAACCTCAAGACCATCGGCCGCGAGGCGCTGGTATCGCAACTGGCGACGGCGGCCAGCCTGGACCAGGTGGACTGGGCCAGCGTCGATCTGGTGATCGAGTGCGTGCCGGAGCGGCTGGACATCAAGCAGGCGCTGTTCGCCGAGCTGGTGCGGCGCGCGCGCCCCGACGCCATCCTGGCGAGCAACAGCTCCAGCTTCCCGATCAGCGCCATCGGCCAGGGGCTGGCCACGCGCGAACGCATGCTGGGCCTGCACTTCTTCATGCCGGCGCACCTGGTGCCGCTGGTCGAGGTGGTGATGGCCGAGACCAGCGACGAGGCCCGCGCCGACGCGCTGATCGCCTTCATGCGCCGCTGCGGCAGCGTGCCGGTGAAGGTGCGCCAGGACCTGCCGGGCTTTCTCGCCAACCGCCTGCAGCACGCGCTGTCGCGCGAGGCGTTCAACCTGATCGACCGCGGCATCGCCTCGCCCGAGGACGTGGACGCGGCGGTGCGCTTCGGTTTCGGCTTCCGCTTCCTGGCGGCCGGCCCGGTGATGCAGCGTGACCACGCCGGCATCGACGTGCACGCGGCGGCGGGCGCGACCATGTACCCGACGTTCTGCAATGACGACCACCCGGCGCGCTGCCTGACCGAGCGCGCCGCCGACGGCCGCCACGGCATGAAGGCCGGCGAAGGTTTCTACGCCTGGACGCCGGAAACCATCGCCGCCGAGCGCGCCCGCTATGACCGCCTGCTGCGCGCGGGCCTGGACCTGATCGCGCCGGAACTGCCGGAGATCCAGCCATGAGCGACGTCGACCAGCCCCGCCCCACCCTGGCCGAGTCGCCCGTCATCGTGACGGTGGCGCCCAACGGCGCCTACAAGAAGGCCGCCGATCACCCTGCCGTGCCGCTGACGCCCGAGGCCTTGGCGCGGGAAGCCCGCGCCTGCCTGGACGCGGGCGCGGCGATGATGCACATGCACGTGCGCAAGCCGGACGGCAGCCACCTGCTGGACGCGCAGGCCTACCGCGACGCGCTGGCGGCGGTGCACCGCGCGGTGGGCGACGAGCTGCTGGTGCAGGTGACCAGCGAGGCGGCGGGCGTCTACAAGGCGGCCGAACAGATGGCGCTGGTGCGCGAATTGCAGCCCGAGGCGGTGTCGATCGGGCTGCGCGAGATCGCGGTGCCGGAGATCCCGGAAAGCGAGCTGGCGGCGTTCCTGGCGTGGGTGGCGGAACGCCGCATCATGACGCAGATCATCCTGTATGACGAGGGCGATGTGCAGCGCTGGTTGTCGCTGCGCGCGCGCGGGCTGGTGCCGCCGGGCGCGTGGTCGGTGCTGTTCGTGCTGGGACGCTACAGCGCCGGCCAGACCTCATCGGCCTACGATCTACTGCCGTTCCTGGCGGCCTACGATCACGCGCTGCCCTGGGCGGTGTGCGCGTTCGGCGCACAGGAGAATGCCTGCGTGACGACCGCCGCGGCGTTCGGCGGGCATATGCGGGTGGGGTTCGAGAACAACCTGAAGCTGCGCGACGGCGCGCTGGCCAGCGGCAACGCCGAACTGGTGCGGCAGGCGGTCGAAGGCGCGCGCGCGCTGGGACGGCCGCTGGCGGATGCCGCGCAGGCCCGCCGGATCTACGGGGCCATCGCCTGAAGCGCGGCGAGGCCGGCGCCGCCACGCGCCCGCCTCGCGCCATGTGCCGGCGCGGCCTCAGGCCCGCTCGATGCGCGCCGGCAAGCCCTGCCGCACCGCCGCGCCCGAAACCCAGTCGATCCAGACGTTGGCGTGCGCGCCGCGCGTCGCGTCGCCGAACCCCAGGTCGTTCAGGTTCACGCCCGCCGCCAGCGCCGGATCGTGCGGCATCGGCTTGCCATCCACCAAATGGGCGCGCGCGCCCAGCTCGGTGTGGCCATAGCCGTGCTCGATGCCGACCGCGCCCGGCTGGATGCCGTCGCGCAGCAGCGCCAGGCCGGTCACCGCCCCGCCCGGCGTGACGATGCGCACCGGGTCGCCATTGCGCAGCCCCAGCCGCTCGCCGTCCTGCCGGTTGATCGACACCGGATTGTGCGGATGCACCTGGCGCAGCCGGTCCACGCCGATCGACATCGAACTCATCAGATTGGACTTGAACGAACTCAGCAGGAACGGCCAGTCCGCGCGCGGATACTGTTCGCGCACGTCGCGGCCGTCGGCCAGCCGCGCCGGATACCAGGTGGGACAGCCGCTGTAGCGCTCGCCCGTCATGGCATGGCGGAATCCGGCCAGCTCCTCGCTCCACACCTGCAGCGGCTTGGCCCAGGCCTTGCGGGTCTGGCCGGCCTCGCTCCAGGCCTCGCGCACGCGGTCGAAGCGCCCGCCGCGGCTCATCACCATCGCCACGCGGCGCCATTCCTCGGGTTTGAGTTTGGCCTGCAGCAGATCGCGATAGCGCGCCACGCCGGTCAGCTCCAGGTCGTCATCGCTGGCCTCGGGCACCGGCCGCCCGGCGCCGAAAGCGATGTTGGCGATGCCGCGCAGGAAGAAATCCTCGGCCGTGTCCAGCGGATAGCGGTTGCCATCCTGGTCGGCGATGGCATCGGCGCCGAAGCCGGGCATGCCCAGCCGCTTGGCGCAGGCAATCAGGAACGACTCCAGGTTCACCGGCGCGCCGTCGGCGCTGCGCGCCACCCGCGGCGCGACCGCCGGCCAGCGCACTGTCGAAGCCTTGGCCACCACGTCGGCCCACGGCGCCGACACGCCCCAGCTTTCGTAGGTGACGGTGTCCGGCACGATGTAGTCGGCCAGCGCGTTGGTTTCGTTGATGAACGGGTTGATCGACACCGCCAGCGGCAGCAGCGTCGGATCCTTCAGCTTGTCCAGCAGCACGTTCTTCAGGCCGGCGATGCCATAGACCGGGTTGCTCATATGGTTGAACCAGACCTTGGCGCGGTACGGATAACCCGCCAGCGCCGAGGCCAGCATTTCGGAGCTCAGGCCGCCAGTGGCCGGATACCAGGGCGCGGCGGCCGGATAGACCGGCTGACCGGCGGCCTGCTTGCGCTTGAACTCGCTCGACTTCTCGTACGGGAAACGGTTGCGCGACAGGCCCACGCCCTTGGGCGTGGCGCGGTTGGCAAAGCCCGCGATGTTGTAGCGCGGCCCCGCGCCGTAGGGCGGGAACGGCCCGGCGTCCAGCACCAGACCGCCCTCGACGTTCAGGTTGCCCACCAGGGTGTTGAGCATGGCGATGGCGTAGGCGGTGTAGAAGCCCGCCCCGCTCATGGTGCCGCCGTGCGCATCGGCCACGGCGCGCTTGCCGTGGCTGGTGAAGC
The DNA here is from genome assembly GCF_902859765.1 of Achromobacter pulmonis. Taxonomy (GTDB): domain Bacteria; phylum Pseudomonadota; class Gammaproteobacteria; order Burkholderiales; family Burkholderiaceae_B; genus Achromobacter; species Achromobacter pulmonis. The sequence goes on along the minus strand of NZ_CADIJV010000003.1, from coordinate 140,101 downwards.
GCTCGGCCAGGCCGGCGATCTTGGCGGCCGGCACGCCGCACAGCGCGGCGTATTCGTCCAGCGACTTGCGGTGCGCCTCGTCGCGCAGCAGCGTCAGCGCGCTGCGCACCCGCAGCGCGGCCGGCGCGTCCGCCAGGCCCGGCGCGGCCACCGTCTCGTCCACGAACAACGCGGCCGGCGCCGCGACCGTATGCGGCGCCAGCGAGCCGTCCGCCAACTGCACCACGTACACGTCTTCCCATTTCTCGCCAGCATCGGCGGGCCTGGCCCAGCCCAGATCGGCGCCGCGCAGGAAACTGCCCTGGCGCGGGTGACCGGGCTCGGCGATCACCAGGTGCGTGGCGTTGGTCCATACCGCCTCGCCCGCCGCCTTCATGGCGGCCGGGCCGGGCTGCGCCAGCGCGCGCGCATCGAAGCGTTCGTTGTCGAGAATCCAGCGGATCAGGCCCATCGCCAGCGCCAGGTCGCTGGCCGGGTTGACCGGCACCCATTCGTTGCCCGAGCCGGCCGACAGGCTGGATGAGGCCGGCAGCACCGGCGACACCACCACATAGGTGAAGCCCTCCTCCCCCTCGGGCCGGGCGCGGGCCTCCGCCAGTTGGCGCGCCTGGCGCTGGAATGGATTGCCGGCCTGCGCTGGCGCCGCGCCGATGAACAGGCCGAAACGGGCATTGTCCCAATCCGGCTTGCCGTGCGGCATGCTCTTCAGATCGCCCAGCGCGGCGCCGGTCCCGACGCGGAAACTCTGCCCGCAATACGAGCCGTGGTTGCTGAAGTTGACGGTGCCGAACGACTGGCCGGCAAAGCGCTGGATCAGCGGCGTGCGGCCTTCGTTGGAGGCATCGGTGAACAGGAACTGGTTGACTTTGGCGCCGTACTCCGGGTTGGCCGGATCCAGCGGCGTGTCACGGTCGAAAATCGCCCGCAGTCCATCCACGTGGCCCTCGCCGAACAGGTCGCCGCCCTCGCACACCTCCTGCACCAGCTGTTCGAAGGAAATCGTCTGCCACTTGCCTTCCCCGCGGCCGCCGACGCGCTTGAGCGGCTGCAGCACGCGGTACGGGCTGTGCATCTGCTCCAGCATGGCCGAGCCGCGCGCACAGGAGGTGGCGCGCCCTTCCAGGCCGTTGTCGCCGCCCAGTTGCGCGTAGGTCTCGCGCACCGGCGCGTCCATCGCGGCCGGCCGGGTGGTGGCCAGCGGATGGTACGGGTTGCCGGCCACCCGCAGGATGCGGTTGGCCTCGGTATCGACGCGCAGGCGCACGCCGCATTGCGTCCAGCACCCCAGGCAGCTGGAGGGGCTGACGGTCTGGCCCGGCTGGGTCGACAGCAGGCCGCTGACCGGATCGATGCGGAATTCCGGCGTCAGCGAATTGCCGCGCACGGCGTGCGCGGTGGGCACGCCGGCGGTGCCTTGCGCCAGGCCCTTGACGGCCTTGGCGACGGTCTCGCCGTAGCCGGCCGCGAACGCGGCCAGGCCGCCGGCGACCACCCCGCCCCGCGCGATCAGTTTGCGGCGGGCGGCATTGTCAGGTTGGTCGGGTCCGTCCGCGTGGAGGTCGGGCGTGTCGTCTTGGTGTTGCTTGTCCATGGTCATCTCGATGCGAATGCGTGTCGGGCCGGCGGCATCAGGCCGCCAGGCCGCGGGTGCGGGCCGGGAACAGTTCCAGCGCGTAGGTCACGGCGGCGACCAGCGCGACGCACAGGCCCAAGACGCCGATCATGCCGAGCAGGCCGTCGCTGCCCCAGGGCATGTCGTACAGGTACAGGCCGGCGCCGTACTTGGGCACGCCCTGCACGCTCATGAACACGACCCAGCGAAAGATCCAGGCAGCGGCCAGCATGGTCAGCGCCAACGCGGCCGACGGCAGCGGCGCCGCCAGAGTGCGCGGCGCGCGCTGCAGCAGCGCGATCATGCAGAACGCAGTGATCACGGCGCCGGCCAGGCTGGCGCGCCACACCGGGAACTCGCCGAACAGGCGCACCGCCGCGTCGAACGACGCATCCACGCCCAACAATCCCAACAGGATCCAGGCGCCCGCGCCGATGGCCAGCATCACCACCGCCGTCACGCTCAGGCGGCGTAACAGCGCGACCGGCAGCGCCTTCAGGCCGCCCGGCAGCCAGCGCGCCACCAGGAACATTGCCCCCAGCGCCCCCAGCCACGCGGTCAGCGCGAAATTCAGCGGCAGGAATGGCGTGTGCCACAGCGGCCGCGCCCGCAGCACCATCACTTCGGCGCCGGTATAGACCAGGATCGACACCGCCGACAGCGCCAACGCCAGCGCCAGCAGGCGCACCCACAACATGCGCCCCCACCACCAGGCGGCGCAGAACAGCACCGCCAGCCCGGTGAAGACCGGCAGCAGCAACGCCCCCAGCCACATCCACGACCAGGGCGTCAGGCGGGTGTAGAAGTGCCAGAAGCGGCCCGGCTGATGCAGGTCCGCCAACAGCGAGACCGGCGCGGCGATGGCGCACACCAGCAGCACGGTCACGGCCGCCGGCAACAGTTGGCGCGCCGGCGAACCGGCCTTGCCGAAGGCGGCGCCGGCCGCCGTCAACGCGGCGGTGGCGGCGATGCCGATAAGGAAGAAGTACTGCACCGCCCAGGGCAGCCAGGCGGCGTCGTAGACCGGGGTCAGCAATTCGGTGATCTGCATGAGGGTCCCCTGCTCAATGGCCACCGGCCAGGCGCACGCCGGCCTGGCCGTCGATCTGGTGCACGAAGGCGTCGGGCAGACCGATGTAATAGACGTGCGGGTCGGTCTTCATCTCGGGCTTGAGCACCTTGATGTCGGCGCGATGCTCGGCCATCAACCGCGAAATGGCGCTATCGGGGTCGTTCAGGTCGCCGATGACGCGGGCGCCGCCCACGCAGCTTTCGACACAGGCCGGCAGCAGGCCGGCTTCGAGCCGGTGTTCGCAGAAGGTGCACTTGTCGGCGGTCTGGGTGTCGTGGTTGATGAAGCGGGCGTCATAAGGGCAGGCCTGCACGCAATAGCCGCAGCCGACGCAGCGCTGGTTGTCGACCAGCACGATGCCGTCCTCGCGCTGGAAGGTGGCCTGCACCGGACAGACCGGCACGCAGGGCGGCTTGTCGCAGTGGTTGCACAGGCGCGGCAGCATCACCATGGCACAGGGGCCGCCGCTGTCGGGCTGGACCTCGTATTGCAGCACGGTGGTGCGGAACTGGCCGACCGGCGGCAGGTTTTCGAGCGAACAGCTGACCGTACAGGACTGGCAGCCGATGCATTTGCGCAGGTCGACCAGCATGCCGTAGCGCTTGCCGGGGATGCCGGGACGACGGGGGGGTTGCTGGTTGATGCCGGTGCCGGCTTCGGCACGGATGGGGATGATGGTGGCCGCGGCGCTCAGGCCGAGCAGGTTCTTCAGGAAACCGCGTTTGCCCGGGAGAGGGACTTCGGGTGGGGGATGAGGCACGGACTTCTCCACGAAATATGTCGCTACGCCATTAACTTATCGCTTTTGGTTATATAGAGAGTTGATACGTATCAATAGGGGACGGGTTTATTTCAGATTCTCTTAATCCCCCACCCCGAAAGAGCGCAGGTAGTCCCGATCCAGGTGAAGAAACGCGACCAGCAGCGCCGCGACCGCCGGATAGAAGCGGAACGTCAAGGTGTCCACGGCGTCCACCAGGCCGTGCCAATGCGCGACCCAGGGCATCAGCGTGGCGTCCAGATAGGCCGCCTGGTCCGCCGCGCAGGCGGCGACGTCATCGGTGCGGCCACACTCGCGGCTCCACCGCGCCAGCACCTCCAGGATGACGGCAAGGTGGTCTTCCGGCTCCTTGAACTGCGCGTCCAGCTGCAACTGGCTGGACACCAGGAACGCGCGCATCGCGCGCGCCGGCTCCCCGTACAGTTGCCCGCCCCCCTCCAGGTAGTGCGAGGCATACGGAATCGGCGCCGCCCGCCCTTCCAGCAGGAACAGCGTGGCGAAGTCGGCCGCGTTTTCCAGCGGCGCGTCGGCATGCTCGCCCCATGCCTTGAACACCGCGGCCATCGCGTCGGCCTGCCGCCCCAGCCCGAGCGCCGTGAACACGGCCAGCACATGATCGGCGCCGCCGTCCCGGCACAATGCCAGGGCGGCGGGCTCCATTTCCCTGGCAAAGACGGTGGCGAACCATCCATACAGCTGCGACCGCATCTGGCAGGCCGCGCCCCAGTCCGGGTCGAATGATGCGCGCTTCAATGCATGCTCCTTGAAATCAAAAGGCCGGCGCCGGCCGGCCATCGCGCGCCGGCCGCGGCCTCAAAGCCGGGCCAGCGTCTTGCCATCGATATTCACCTCGGTCGGGCCGCCGAACGCGGTCACGGGCGGCGCCACGCCCTTGTACGGTTCGATTTCCACCAGGCAGGTATTGGGGCTTGGTCCCTGCGCCAGCTCGGAGGTGCCGATATCCAGCGTCAGCGTGTTGGGATCGCCATAGGTGTCCAGCGCGCCGATCTCCGGCCCGGTGGGCCCGTACCAGGCCCCTTCCTGGATGCGCGCCACCCCGGGCGGGAAATTGGCCGAGAGGAACGCGCCGGCCAGCAACTGGCCGCGGTCGTTGAACACCCGCACCAGGTCGCCATGCCTGATACCGCGCCGGCGGGCGTCATCCGGGTTGAGGAAGACCGGCTCGCGCCCCTGGATGGTGTAGGTGGCGCGCCGCGTGGGCGATTCGCAGGTCTGCGAATGCAGCCGGGTATCCGGGTGTGCCGACTGCAGCCAGAGCGGGTATTTGTCCGAGTGCGGCCCGCTGTGCGAGCGCTCGGCCTTTTCCATCCAGACCGGATGCCCCTTGCAGTCGCGGTAGCCGAAGCCGGCGATCTTGCGGCTGTAGATCTCGATGAACCCGGACGGCGTGCCCAACGCATTGACCTCGGGGTCCGCGCGGAAATCGGCATGCCGCACCCAGGGCTTGCCCTCTGGGAACAGCACATAGCCCTGTTCCCAGAATTGCGCGAACGGCGGCATGTCGAAGCCCTTGCCGGCATTTTCCTTGCGGCACTCCTCATACAGCGATTCGACCCACTGCATCTCGCTCATGTTGCGCGTGTATTCCACGTCGCGGCCCATGCGCTTGCAGAAGTCCGTCCAGATATCGAAGTCCGAACGCGAGTGGTACAGCGGATCGACCAGCTTGTGCATGGCGATCACCCCGCGGTTCGAGTAGGAACCGTAGGCATCGATGTCGTTGCGCTCGTAGGGCGTGCAGGCCGGCAGCACGATATCGGCGAAGCGGCAGGTGGCGGTCCAGTTGTAGTCGATGGCCACCACCGTTTCCAGTTCCTGGTAGGCGCGCTTCATGCGGTTGCGGTCCTGCTGCCGGTGCCACTGGTTGCAGCCCGAGAAAATTGCCACTTTGTAGGGCGGCAGCTTGACCTTGTGGCCATTGAAGTTGATCTCCTTGCCCGGTTCCAGCAATGCGTCGATCACCCGCGACACCGGCACCACGGCGCTGTACCCCTGGTAATCGTCGTTCTCGTGTTGCGGCTTGCGGCCGGTATCCAGGTTCAGCGGAAACGCGCCCGGCATCGAAGCGCCCGAGGCCGACACGCCCACCGAGCTGTAGTGGTGCGAATAGCTGATGCCGCCGCCGGGCAGTCCGATCTGGCCCAGCATCGCGGCCAGGATCGCCCCCATCCAGTAGGGCTGCTCGCCATGCTGCTGGCGCTGGATGGCCCAGCCGAACATCAGCTGCGTGCGATTGGCCGCCATCAGGCGGGCCAGCTCGCGGATGCGCTGCGCCGGCACGCCGCAGATCGACTCGGCCCATTCCGGGGTGCGCTCGATCCGGTCCTCGGTCTTGCCTTCGACGTAGGCGATGAATTCATCGAAGCCGACCGCGTAGGTCTCGAGGAAGCGGGCGTCGTACAGGTTCTCTTTCCACAAGGTGTGGGCCAGTCCCAGCATGAAGGCCACGTCGGTCAGCGGATTGACGTACTGGTGCTCGCAGTCCAGATAATTGCGCGTCTTGCTTTTCACCGGATCGACGCAGATCACCGTGATTTCGCGGTTCGCGACCTTCTGCCTGAGCTGCTCGAAGTAGGCATAGGCCTCGTGCGTTTCGGTGTTCCAGCCGACCTGCAGGTTCTTGATCGGATCGCTGGCCCAGAACACCAGCACCCGCGTCTCCTTGAGGATGATGTCCCAGGACGTGCCCTGCGAATACACCTCGGTGGAGCCCAGCACGTAGGGCAGGATGGTTTGGCCGGCCCCGGTGGAATAGTCGCCCGCCGTGCCGACGCTGTTGCCGTGCATGCCCATGGCGCGCAGCATGTGGTTGCCGCAGCTGTGCATCAGCCCCACCGACCGCCAGCCAACGTTGCCCACGTGCAGCGCCCAGGGGCCGTGGTCCCGCTGCACCCGCTCGAGTTCGTGGTAGACCAGGTCAAGCGCCTCGTCCCAGCCGACCCGGATGAAGCGGTTGTCGCCGCGCAGCGCCTTGCCGGCCGCACCGCGCTTGCGGTACCAGTCGAGCCGCACCATCGGGTAGCGCACCCGCGAGGCGCTGTACAGCACATCCAGCGTGCCATCCAGGATCGGCGTCGGATGCCGGTCGAACTCGAAGGGCTTGATTTCCACCACGTGGCCGGCCACGACCCGGGCGCGGAATGCGCCCCAGTGCGCGCCGGAGAACCGCCAGCGGCCCGCGCCGGCGTCCTCCGGACCAAGCGTGGCGGCGCGCAGCACCCGGCCATTGCGCAGCAATGGCGGCACCACCATGGAACCCAGCGAGGCGGCGACACCGCCCAGGAAACGACGACGAGAGTGCTTCATGTCTATATCAGTGGGCCGCGGCCACACTGTCCTTTGCAGCAAAATCGGAGGAATGCAGTTGCAGGTATTTCAGGACCAGCTTGGCGGTCGGGTCATCCATGTTGGTGAAGCCGACCATGCCGCCGAACAGCCCGGGCCATTGGTTGGCGTCGTGCGAGGCCTCGTTCGGCTGGCGGTGGCAGACGCTGCAGCTTTGCGAATAGCTCTTCCTGGCCACCGCCCAGATCGGCTCGACGTCATCGACCAGGCCGCCGCCGCGCAGCCACACCGTCGCGGCGATCTTCTGCCATTGCAGGCCGGTCACGTCGTCGACCCGGCTTTCGATCACATGGACCACGCCCTCGTCGCGCGACACCTCCTGGCTCAGCACCGCGCTGGTGATGTTCAGGCCGAACCGGCCGTACAGCACCCGGGCGTAACCCTTGTTCTTGCGCCAGAGCTGCAGTTCAACCTGCACCGCGTCCTTTTTCTTCTGCAGCACCTTCACGCCGGTGGCGATCTCGATGGCGCCGATCTCCTGGGCCAGGCCCTCGTCCGCGTAGATCGGCTGCGGCATGACGCTGTAGTAATCGCGGCCGGCATCGATGGCCGCGCCGCGGGCGTTGGCCGTGAGCGCCGCCAGCGCCGGGTTGCCCTGCGACTTGACCTCGGGCAGGCGGTGCGCGATGCCCTTGTGGCAATCGACGCAACTGGCGTTGCGCTCGGCCGCCCCGTGCATGGTGGTCTGCGAGGTCACCCGCATCTTGTCGAAATCCATGCTGGCGTAATCATGGCAGTTGCGGCATTCCTTGGAGTTGTTGGCCTTGAAGCGGGCCCACTCGCGCGTGGCCAGCACGATGCGGTGTTCCTGGAACTTCTCGGGCGTGCCGATGGTGCCCATCAGGTGCCCCAGCACTTCGCGCGAGGCCTGCATCTTGCGCGCGACCTTGGAGGTGAAGTCATGCGGTACGTGACAGTCCGGACAATGGGCGCGCACGCCCGAGCGGTTTTTCCAGTGCACGCTCTGCTGCAATTCCGGCAGCACGGTGTCGCGCATCGAGTGGCACGAAATACAGAACGCCTCGGTATTGGTGGCGTTCATGCCGGTGTTGAACAGCGCCAGGAAGGTCACGCCGCCCAGGAACCCGCCGATGACCAGCACGCCCAGGCCGATGCGGGTGGCCGGACGCAGCAACAGCGCGCCCGTCCATTGGATGACGGACTTGACGATCTTGAAGGGATTTTTCATGTCGGTGGCTCAGGCTGCGCGTTTCTCGGAAGGAGACTTCATGCCGGCGGCCCCCAGAACAGGATCTGGCCGAACCAGACGATGAATCCATAAACGCAGATCATCACGAACGCCACGACGGGACACGCCACAAAGGCCAGCGACAGGAACTTCGCCCACTCGGCCCCACCACTACTACTGCTGTGCTTGGGTTTGCTTTTCACGGACATACAACGAATTGGAGATGAATGACGCTTCGAACCGCGCCGCGGCGAGCCGCGAAGCCGCAGTCCCCGCGAGGGCCGCCGGCGGTTCGATGCCTGTTCATGATCGGCGCGCGGACCCGGTTCGCAGATTGATATCTATCAAACGCCGCCCCCCGCGCGCGCCTTGGCGTCGATTACTCAGACCGATCTGAAAACGTGGGCGCGCCGCGTTGTCCAAACCGCAGCAGGGATGCGACCGGCGGCGCAGCAAGGACGCGGCGACGCGCGCGGAAAGGTTAATCAGTCCGACATAAATCAAAATGCGCCGCCGCCGCGCAACAGCCCGGTCCGGATTCATTACTATCGCCTCCGCTAGCGGCTTCGCGCCGCCCTTTATGCCGCGGGGATTGTTCTCATGAATATCTGGATGGGCACCGGCCATGCTTGAGGCGGAAGGGCTCACCTGTTCGAAAGGAACCCGTCTGCTGTTCGAAGACGTGTCGTTCCAACTGCGCGCCGGACAACTGCTGCGCGTGACCGCGCCCAACGGCCAGGGCAAGACCAGCCTGCTGCGTATCCTGTGCGGCCTGATGCGCCCCGACGCCGGCACGGTACGCTGGCGCGGGACCGACATCCACCGCCTGGGGCCGGCCTTTCGCCAGCACCTGCTCTACCTGGGCCATGCCGATGCCCTCGCCGATTCCCTGACTCCGCTCGAAAACCTGCGCTTCCTGTGCCAGGCCCAGGCCGATGCCGTCAGCACGGCGGCCTGTCGCGACGCGCTCTGCCAGATGAACCTGGCGGCGATGCTCGACCTGCCCGCGCGCGTGCTGTCACGCGGCCAGCGGCGCCGCGTGATGCTGGCGCGGCTGTCGCTGCGGCCGGCGCGGCCGTTGTGGATCCTGGACGAACCCTTCAACCTGCTCGACGCGGCCACCGTGTCAACGCTGACGCGGACGTTGGCAAGCCAGTGCGACAGCGGCGGCCGGGTCCTGCTGACCACGCACCAGGAAATTGCCTTCGACCGTCCGGTGCACACCCTCGATCTCGGTCCGGACACGCCATGACGTGGCGGACCAGCCCCTTCTTCGCCGTCCTGCGGCGCGATCTGCTGCTGCTCGGCCGCGGCCTGGCCGACGTCATCGTCTCGCTGCTTTTCTTCGTGCTGGTCGCCTGCCTGTTCCCGCTGGGCGTGGGCGCCGATGCGTCCTTGCTGCGCGCGCTCGGGCCGGGGGTGCTGTGGGTCGCCGCGCTGCTCGCCACCCTGCTGTCGCAGCACCGGCTGTTCGCGCAGGACCATGCCGACGGCACGCTCGAACAACTGCTGCTTTCGCCGGACGCCCCCACGCTCTGGGTGCTGGCCAAGATCACGGCGCACTGGATCGGAACGGGTCTGCCTTTGGTGGCCGTGGCGCCCATCATGGGCCTGCTGTTTGACCTGGGTCAGTGTTCGCGCCTGACCCTGTCGCTATCTTTCGCGCTGGGAACGCCGGTGCTGGCCCTGGTCGGCGCGATCGGCGCCGCGCTGGCTCTCGGGTTGCGCGGCGGCGGCGTGCTGCAAGCCTTGTTGCTGCTGCCCTGGTTCGTGCCGGTGCTGATCTTCGGCGCGGGCTCGGTGGCCTCCTGCGCCACGGGGCAGGCGCCCACGACGCCGTTCCTGTTGCTGGGCGGCGCGCTGCTGGCGGCGCTGGCGCTGGCCCCGGCCGCCTGCGTCCTGGCGCTGCGCTTCGCCGTCGAAGAATGAAGATGACTCCCATGCCGCCCTCTGCCCCCGCCCGCCTGCTGCGGTTCGCCGCGCCGCAGGTCTTCTATCCGCTGGCGGGCCGGCTGGTGCCCTGGTGCGCCGGGCTCGCCATCGTGCTCGGCGCCTGCGCCTTGGCGATCGGCTTTTTCGTCGCGCCCACCGACGCCACCCAGGGCGAGGTCTACCGCATCATCTTCATCCACGTCGCCGCCGCCTGGATGTCGTTGTTCATCTATCTGCTGATGGCGTTCTGGTCCGTGCTCGGCCTGATCCTGCGCACCCGCCTGTCGTTCATCATGGCGCGCGCGCTGGCGCCCACCGGCGCGCTGTTCTGCTTTGTCGCGCTCTGGAGCGGCGCGCTGTGGGGCCGGCCGACCTGGGGCGCCTATTGGGTCTGGGACGCGCGGCTCACCTCGCAACTGATCCTGGGCTTCCTGTACCTGGGCTACCTGGCGCTGACCGCCCTGACCGTCGATCCCCATCGCGGCGACCGGGCCGGGGCGCTGGTGGCGTTGGTGGGCGCCATCAACGTGCCCGTCATCTACTTCTCGGTGACCTGGTGGAGCACGCTGCACCAGGGCGCCTCGGTCAGCCTGACCCGCGCCCCGTCCATGGCCACAACCATGCTGGCCGCCATGCTGCTGATGGCGCTGGCCGCCTGGGCCTATACCGCCGCGGTCGCGCTGGCACGCGCGCGCGTGCTGGTGCTGGAGCGGGAATGGCCGGCCGGGTGGGTGCGCGAGCTGGCGCACCGCGAGGCGGCGGCGCGCAAGGAGCCGGCATGATGCACTGGGAATCCTGGGCCGCGTTCTGGCAGATGGGCGGGCGCGCCGGCTTCGTCTGGGGCAGCTATGGCGCGCTGGCCCTGCTGGTGCTGGCCGAATGCGCGGCGCTGGCGCGGCGGCGGCGGCGCGCGCTGCGGCGGCTGGCCGCGCTCGATCGCGCCGGCCGCCCGGCGGACAAGCCGCGGCGGCAACGCGAAGGGCCGGCATCATGACACCCCGCCGCCGGCGCCTACTGCTGCTGTTCAGCGCCTTCGCCCTGCTGTGCGCGGCGGCCGCCCTGATCCTGACGGCCATGCGCCAGAACCTGGTGTTCTTCCATACCCCCAGCGAAATCGCCCGCGGCGAGGCGCCGCGACAACGGTTGTTCCGCGTCGGCGGCATGGTGCTGGCCGGATCGCTGCAGCGCCAGGCCGACGGCCTGGGCGCGCGTTTCATCGTTACCGACACCGCCCACGAGGTGCCGGTGAGGTATCGCGGCGCCCTGCCCGACCTGTTCCGCGAAGGCGCGGGCGTGGTGGCCCAGGGCACGCTGGGCGCCGACGGCGTATTCACTGCCACCAGCGTGCTCGCCCGCCACGACGAGAACTACACGCCGATCGAGGTCCGCGACGCCATCGAGCGCGCCCACGACGCCAGCAGGACGGTGCGGCCATGATCGCCGAAGTGGGCCACTTTTCCCTGATGCTCGGTTTCGCGCTGGCGCTGGTGCAGGCCATCGTGCCGCTGTATGGCGCTTGGCGCGGCCGCGCGGCGCTGATGGCGGTCGGGCGCGGCGCCGCGCGCGGCCAACTGCTGTTCGTGCTGCTGTCATACGCCTGCCTGCACCTGCTGTTCATCGTCAATGATTTCTCCGTGCGGCTGGTGGCGGACAACAGCCACAGCCGCACGCCGCTGATCTACCGGCTCACGGCGGTGTGGGGCAACCACGAGGGCTCCATGCTGCTGTGGATCGTCTCGCTGGCGCTGTGGACGGCGGCGGTGACGCGCTGGAGCCGCGGGTTGCCCGAGGCCTTCACGGCGCGGGTGCTGGGCGTGCTGGGCGCGGTCAGCGCGGGGTTCACCGCCTTCACGCTGCTGACCTCCAACCCCTTCGCGCGCCTGTTGCCCGCGGCGCGGGAAGGCCGCGACCTCAACCCGCTGTTGCAGGACCCCGGCATGATCATCCACCCGCCCCTGCTGTACCTGGGCTATGTGGGTTTCAGCATCGCCTTCGCCTTTGCCATCGCGGCCCTGATGACCGGACGCCTGGACGCCGCCTGGGCGCGCTGGTCCCGGCCCTGGACCGTGGCCGCCTGGATCCTGCTCACCGCCGGCATCGCGGTGGGGTCGAGCTGGGCCTATTACGAGCTGGGCTGGGGCGGCTGGTGGTTCTGGGACCCGGTCGAAAATGCCTCGTTCATGCCTTGGCTGCTGGGCACCGCGCTGATCCATTCGCTGGCCGTGACGGAAAAGCGCGGCGCCTTCCGTGGCTGGACCGTGCTGCTGGCGATCGGCACCTTCTCGCTGTCGCTGCTGGGCACGTTCCTGGTGCGGTCCGGGGTCGTCACCTCGGTGCACGCCTTTGCCACCGACCCGGCGCGCGGCCTGTTCATCCTGAGCCTGCTGGTGGCGGTGGCCGGCGCGTCGCTGCTGCTGTATGCCTGGCGCGCCCCGCGACTGCAAGGCGGCGGCCGCTTCGAGCTGGTGTCGCGCGACGCCGCCCTGCTGGCCAACAACGCGCTGCTGTCGGTGGCCTGCGCGGCGGTGCTGCTCGGCACCCTGTACCCGTTGTTGATCGACGCGCTGGGCCTCGGCAAGCTATCGGTGGGTCCGCCCTACTTCGACACCACCTTCGTGCCGTTGATGACGCCGGTTCTCCTGCTTCTGGTGCCCGGCGCCCTGGCGCGCTGGAAGGCCGACACCTGGCAACGGCTGGCGCGCCGCTTGCGGCCGGCCGCGCTCGGCAGCGTGCTGCTGGGCCCGGGGCTGGGCTACGGGCTCGGGCACTTCACCTGGCGCACCTGCCTGGGCCTGACGCTGGCGGCCTGGATCGTGATGGGCGGCGCGCAACTGCTGGCCGAGCGCGTGCGCGGCGGCGGCCGTGCTGGCGTCGCCGCCCGGCTGCGCGGCATCCCCGCCGGCTGGTGGGGCATGTGGCTGGCCCACCTCGGACTGGGCGTGTTCATTGTCGGCGTCACCATGGTCAACAGCTTCCAGTCCAATCTGGACGCGCGCATGCTGCCCGGCCAGACGGCCCATCTGGCCGGCTACACCTTCACCTTTGACGGGGTCCGGCAGGTCGCCGGCCCCAACTGGATCGCCGCGCGCGCCACGCTCGATGTCGCCCGCGGCGGCGCGCATGTCGCCACGCTGCATCCCGAGACCCGCCGCTACGTGGCGCAAGCGATGCCCATGACGCAGTCGGCCATCGATGTGGGCCCCTTTCGCGACCTCTACACCGCGCTGGGCGAGGCCCTGCCCGACGGCAGCTGGATCGTGAACCTGTTCTACAAGCCGTTCATCAGCTGGATCTGGGCCGGCTGCGCGCTGATGATCCTGGGCGGCCTGGCCGCCGCCGGCGACCGCCGCTACCGCAAGCAGGCGTCAAGGCGCGGCGCCACGCCCCGGGACCCGGCGCGGCGGCCGGGAGGCGGACCGCCATGAAGCTCCGCTTCCTCATCCCCTTGCTGCTGTTCCTCGGGCTGACGGCGATGCTCGCCGTCGGCCTGGGGCTGGACCCGCGCGAGCTGCCGTCGCCCCTGCTGCGCCAGCCCGCGCCGCCCTTCACGCTGGCGCGGCTGGACGCGCCCACGCGCCAGTTCGGGCTGGACGACATGCGCGGCCAGGTCTGGCTGCTCAATGTCTGGGCCAGCTGGTGCGTCGCCTGCCGCGCCGAACATCCCGTGCTGCTGCGCGCCGCCCGCGAGGGCCGGATCGCCATCGTCGGGCTGGACTACAAGGACGAAGACAACGCCGCCCGGGCGTGGCTGGCGGCCCTGGGCGATCCCTACACGGCCACGGTCGTCGACCCCGGCGGCAGGCTCGGCATCGACTATGGCGTCTACGGCGTACCCGAGACCTTTCTCATCGACGCCCGGGGCGTCATCCGCTACAAGCACGTCGGGCCGGTCACGCAGGACGTGCTCGACAACATCCTGATGCCCCGGGCGCGGGAGGCGCTGAATGAACCTTGATGTCCGCCCCGGGCTCCGCCCCATGACGCGACGCGCCGCCTTTGCCGCTGGCGGTCACGCGGCCTGCCGCGGCATTGCGCTGGCGCTGGCCGTGACGGTCGGAGCGGTGGCCGGCGAGGCCCCCCCCGCCGCGCCCGACCCCGCCCTGGAAGCGCACGTCCAGGCCTTCACCCGCGAACTGCGCTGCCTCGTGTGCCAGAACGAATCCCTGGCGGACTCGCGCGCGCCATTGGCGCGCGACCTGCGCGACGAAGTACGCCGCCTGTTCCGGTCGGGCCGGAACGACGCCCAGGTGCGCGAGTTCCTGGTGTCGCGCTATGGCGACTATGTGCTCTACCGGCCCCCGCTGAAGGCCCGCACCGCGCTGCTCTGGATCGGGCCCGGCGTGCTGCTCGCTGGCGCCATGGGCGGCCTGCTGTGGCGCCTGCGACGCCATGCCCGCACGCCGGAGCCGCCCCTGCCGGCCCGGGAAGCGGCCAAGGCCCGGGGCCTGCTGGCCGAACCCGCGCAAGATGCCGAGCCGGTCCTGCCCCCAACGGAGCGCGCGCCGTGACCCTGTTCTGGCTCCTCGCGGCCGGCATGGTTGCCGTCGCCCTGCTGTTCGTGCTGCCGCCGCTGCTGGCGCCGCAAGCGGCCGACCACCACGACCGCCCGCCTCAAGCGCAGGCGGCGCTGGCGGTATTGCGCGAACAACTGGCGCAATTGCAGGCCGACCATGCCAGCGGGCGCATCGCCCCCGGCCACTTTGCCCAGGCGCGCGACGAGATCGAGCGGCGCGCGCTGCGCGAAGGACACGCCACGCCGGACAGTCCCGATACCCGGCCCGCGCCGCGCTGGGCCCTGGCCGTGGCGTTGGGGCTGGGCGCGATCAGTATCGGCCTGTACGCCGCGCTCGGCACGCCGGCGGCCCTGGTTCCGGCGCATGCCGGCCCGGACGCGGCGATGCCCGCCCGCGCCGGCGGCGATCCCATGGCCGAACGGCTGGCCGGTTTGATCCAACACCTGCAGGCCCACCCCGACGACGCCGCGGGCTGGGTGACGTTGGCCCATACCTACGCAACGCTGGGCGAGTTCGCCGGCGGCGCGGCAACCTGGGCTCGCATCGGCGACCGCGCGCCGCAAGACCCCGATGTGCTGGCCGAATGGGCCGACCTCCTGGCCACGGCGGCGGACGGGGATTTCTCCGGCGAGCCCGACCGCCTGATCGGCCAGCTGCTGGCGCTCGCCCCCGACGACGTCAAAGGCCTGGCCCTGGCCGGCACCAGCGCGTTTTTCCGGGGCGACTTCCGCCGGGCCATTGACTGCTGGGAGCGCTTGCTGCCCCTGGTCGACCCGCAGGGCCCCGTCCACGACCAGGTCCAGGCCAGCCTGGCGCAGGCGCGCCAGGCGGCCGATCGTCCCGCGCCCGACGGCGAAGGCGCCGTGTTCCCGCCAAATCCTCCAACCGATGGCGCAGCGAGTCGCGGCCGGCAGGACTGACCGGCCGCCCCGCGTGGCGCCGGATCAGGCAGGCACCGTCAACGCCGCGCGCCAGGCGGCCAGCTTCTGCTCGAATGACACTGCCGCGTGGGCCGGGCTGGTGGACGGCAGATCGACATATTGCAACGGCCGCTCCGGCAGGCGCGGCAACACGTGGCGGCGGTAGAGGCTGGCCGCCTTGGCGCCGTTGAAGCAGACCCGCAGCAGGCGCGGATGCGCCGCCAGGAACGCCGCGAAGTCATTGGGCACCAGGGTATCGACGCGGATGTCCGCATCCAGGCTGCCCGGCCGTTCGCAAGCCTGCAACACGTCCCAGAGCGCGATGCCGGCGGATCGCAGCGCTTGCAGGCGCCGCGCGTATTCGGCGGCGGGGTCGAACCCGAGCACCCGGGCCGCGATGGGCCAGAAGGCGTTGCGCGGGTGCGCGTAATAGCGCGCCTGCCGCAACGAGGCGACGCCGGGCATGGAGCCCAGCACCAGGATACGGGCGTTGGCGGCGGCGATCGGGGCGAAACCCTGGACGTGGGGAGATCGGTCGGCCACGGCGGTGTCGGCTGGTCGTTGCATGGCGCAAGAATACCCGGGTTCGCCGGCCCGGCGCCGTCAGTGTTCTATCCCTGGAACGGTACTTATCACTGGCAGGGGCTACCGCAACCGCCGTTCCGCCCTTATCTTGACAGGTATGACGAACGGCCCCGCAGGGGCCGCGCAACAGGAATGACGATCATGAAGAAGATCCTGGGTGTGCACGCCAGTCCTCGTCCCCACTGGGTGGGCGACGGCTTTCCGGTGCGCTCGATGTTCTCGTACAACGACAAGGGCAGGAGCGTCAGCCCGTTCCTGCTGCTGGACTACGCCGGCCCGGCGCAATTCGCGCCGGCCACGCAGCCGCGCGGCGTCGGCCAGCATCCGCACCGCGGCTTCGAGACCGTGACCATCGTCTACAGCGGCGAGGTCGAGCACCGCGACTCCACCGGCAACGGCGGCGTCATCGGGCCCGGCGACGTCCAGTGGATGACGGCCGCTTCGGGCATCCTGCATGAGGAATTCCACTCCCCCGCGTTCACCCGCCAGGGCGGCGAGCTGGAGATGGTGCAGCTGTGGGTCAACCTGCCGGCCAAGGACAAGAAGGCGCCGGCCGGCTACCAGAGCCTGCTGAATGCGGACATCCCGGTGGTGTCGCTGCCGGACGGCGCCGGCTCGCTGCGCGTCATCGCCGGCCGCTACGGCGGCCAGGCCGGCCCGGCGCGCACCTTCACGCCGATCGACGTATGGGACGTGCGGCTGTCAGCCGGCAAGCGCGCGACCTTCGCGATTCCCGCGGGCCGCAATAGCATGCTGGTGATGCTGCGCGGCACGGTGCTGGTCAACGGCGATGCGGTGGCGCGCGACGCGCAGTTGGCGCTGTTCTCGCAGGACGGCGAGGAAATCACGGTCGAAGCGAACAACGACGCCGTGTTCCTGGTGCTGAGCGGCGAGCCGATCGACGAGCCGGTGGTGGGGTATGGGCCATTTGTGATGAACTCGCAGGCGGAGATCGTCGAGGCGATCCAGGACTTCAATGCCGGCAAGTATGGGCAGATGCACTGAAAGGCAGGACCGGCGTTAACGCGCCGGTCCTGCGCCGGTCCTGGAACGAAGCCGCGTTTCCTGTTGGGGCAACGCGGCTTTTTTGCATTGATCGGCGACGAGGCGCGCGGGTGGCCTTACGACCCAAAGCGATGCAGTCTCCCCGATAGCAACGCGGTCTCCGCTACGTTGCGTTCAGCTCCTTTTCCTTCTTCTCTTTCTTCTCCTTTTTCTCTCCATCGTAATGGGACTTGATGGCGAGAAACATGCCCGTGCCCGCGAAGGAACGGCTGGCGACCGCGCGTGGCGCCGTCCGTCGTGCGCCCGGCAACGCGGCCGCCGTCGTGCGGGTCCAGCCCCCGCCCCGCTCGTCTCAGCGCGCCCCCTTGTGGTCTTTCTGGCCGGCGTTCTTGTGCCGCCCCATCACCTCGGCCTGCTCGGCCTTGCCTTTCTTTTGCGTTTCCTCGACCTTCTGATCGGGGACGGCCTTGTCCCGCCGGGGCGCCGGGCCCTTGGATGAATGTTCCATCTGAATCTCCGGAAAGAATGTGCGCGGACGCGGCGGCACGATATCCGCGCCGGCAACCGACGCCGCGCCCTTTCATCGTGCATCGCCACGGCCATTGCGGCTTGACCAAGGTCAAGTTGCGCGCCCGATCGCCTGCCCGGGCCAGCGCCGTTCGCCTGCTCCGCCCCCATGCGAACTGGCGGTCGCCCGCCGGCGCGCAAGGCATTTCTTGACATGGATCAAACGGCTATCCGCCAGCCGCGTTAAACAGGACATTGGACTAGCCAGAGAGACCACTATGACCACCACGATGAAGGCGACCGTGTTTGTCGCGCCGGGCAAGCTCGAAATACGTGAAAAGCCCATTCCCGAAGTCGGCCCGAACGACGCCTTGATGCGGATCACCACCACCACCATCTGCGGCACCGACATCCACATCCTCAAGGGCGAGTATCCGGTGGAATCCGGCCTGACCATCGGCCACGAACCGGTAGGCGTGATCGAAAAACTCGGCAGCGCCGTACGCGGCTATGCCGAAGGGCAACGCGTCATCGCCGGAGCCATTTGCCCCAATTTCAATTCCTATGCCGCCCAGGATGGCGCGCCATCGCAGGACGGCAGCTATCTGGGCAGCACCGGTCTTTGCGGCTGCGACGACCACAAGGCAACCGCGGGCTGGCGGTTTGGCAACAAGAT
This sequence comes from Achromobacter pulmonis, assembly GCF_902859765.1. GTDB lineage: Bacteria > Pseudomonadota > Gammaproteobacteria > Burkholderiales > Burkholderiaceae_B > Achromobacter > Achromobacter pulmonis. Next base: position 121,942 of record NZ_CADIJV010000003.1, on the reverse strand, counting down.
CGATGGCGCGCAGGCGGAATATCTGCTGGTGCCCGATGCGCAAGCCAACCTCGCGCCGATTCCGGACGGGCTGTCCGACGAGCAGGTGCTGATGTGTCCGGACATCATGTCCACGGGCTTCAAGGGCGCCGAAAACGCCAACATCCGCATCGGCGATACGGTGGTCGTTTTCGCCCAGGGTCCGATCGGCCTGTGCGCCACGGCCGGCGCGCGCCTGCTGGGCGCCACCACCATCATCGGCGTGGATGCCAATGCCCACCGCCTGGAAATGGCCAGCCATTGGGGCGCGGATATCCTGCTCAACCCCAACGACTGCGACGTGGTGGCGGAGATCATGCGCCTGACGCGCGGCCGCGGCGTCGATGCCGCCATTGAAGCGCTGGGCCGGCAGAGCACCTTCGAATCGGCGTTGCGCGTGCTCAAGCCGGGCGGCACGCTGTCGAGCCTGGGGGTGTATTCGACCGACCTGACGATCCCGCTGGCGGCGTTCGCGGCCGGGCTGGGGGATCACCGCATCAACACGGCGCTTTGCCCCGGCGGCAAGGAACGCATGCGCCGGCTGATGAATGTGCTCGAATCGGGGCGCCTGGACCTGACGCCGATGGTTACCCATCGCTTCAGCCTGGACCAGATCGTCCAGGCCTACGAGCTGTTCGCCAACCAGCGTGACAACGTGCTCAAAGTGGCGATCCGGCCATCCTGAGCATCGCCCCTGAAAAATGGAAACAGGCAAGATCAAGTGGTACAGCCCCACCAAAGGGGTGGGCGCCATCGCGCCCGATGTCGGCGGACAAGACGTCTTTCTTCACAGCAGTCACACCGCCGACATCCCGCCCTGGGCGCTCAAGCGCCTTGAGCGCGTCGCCTACGAACGCCGCGACGCGCGGACGGGGCCGTTCGCCGTCAAGGTCCGCGTCCTCGACCCGCTTTCCCGCCCTCCCCGACAGCGCGCGACACACGCCCCCCCGGAGCCAGATTCATGCAACCACACCAGCCGCGCCCCATCGCCGTGATCGCCGTCGCCCCGGATGGGCGGACCTACCGGATCGAACAGCGCAAGCAGGTCCGTCCCGACGACGACGCTCCCGGCACTTTCTTCTATTGCTGCCTGCCGGACGGGCAAGTGGTGGACCATATCGCGTATGGCACGTATCAACTGCCGGACGGCACCATTCTCAGGACTCGCCGCTCCCGCATGCCATGACGGGGTTCGCTGCGGAGACATGACGGGCGCCAGCCCCTGGCGGTTTCCCGCAATGCGCGGATAGCCTGCGCAAAAAATGGCTAGTCCGAGACCCGCTGGGACGGGTTTTCCAGCAGTCCCGCCGCGGGCCGGCCGTTTTACTATGAAGGCCATCATAAAGGCGAGTCACAGACGTGGCCGCCAGGGGAACCGGTGGCCGCTGCCCGCCGGACATCAGGACCTGAGCAAGGAATCCCGGCCATGCTGAACACGATGCAGTCCGATGCCGAGACGTCATGGCCATCCGCCGGCCCCCGCCCGGCCGCAGCGGCAATGGCCGGCGCCGCGCAATGGCGCGCCGACGCGATCCTGGCGATGCCCGCGCAGCAACTGTTCGCCTCGGGCGACCTGGACGAAGCGCGCGCGATGGTGGGCCGGGTGATGCGGCCGCACCACCTGGGCGTGGTCGGATCGGCGCAGCGCCTGGACGCGCGCATGCACCACCAGCCGCTGGGCGAGGTCTCGCTGAACCGGCTGCGCTACGGGGCGCATGTCGAGATCCGCCCGGGGCCGCTGGAAGATTTCTTTCTGGTGCAGATGCCGCTATCGGGCACCGCCCTGATCGAGAGCGGGCCGCAGCGGATCGATTCGACGCCGGACGTGGCGTCGGTGGTCAGTCCGGAAGACGACCTGGCGATGCATTGGGCCGACGACAACGACCAGTTCATGCTGCGCGTGGGCCGTTCGCTGCTGGAGCGCACGCTGATGGGTCACCTGGGCTGTACGCTGGATCGCCCGTTGCGCTTCCAACTGGGCTTCCGCTGGCGCGAGTGCCCGGCCTGGCGCTGCCTGATGGCGTATCTGCTGGACTGTTCGTCACAACACACCGACCTGGCCGAGCACAGGCTGATCGTGCACCAGATGGAACAACTGGTGGCGGCGACGCTGCTGTCCGCCCTGCCCCACAACTACAGCGCCACCCCGGCGGGCCGCCGCGGCGCGGTGCTGCCGCGCCACGTGCGCTGTGTGCAGGATTACCTGCAGACGCATGCGCACGAGCCGGTCAGCGCCGAGCAGCTGGCGCGCATCGCCGGCGTCAGCGTGCGCAGCCTGTATGCCGGCTTCAAGGAATTCCTGGGGATCAGTCCCATGCACTATCTGCGCGACCTGCGCATGGAGCGGGCGCGCGCCGAGCTGATGTCGGGTGAATGCCAGAACGTCGCCGGCGTGGCGTTGCGCTGGGGTTTCGCGCACCTGGGGCGTTTCAGCGCCAGCTACAAGGCGCGCTACGGCGAAAGCCCCAGCCAGAGCGTGCGGCGGCTGGGCTGACGGCCCGGCGGAATGCGCCGCGCTTTGCCTATACTGGGGCGACGGCTGGCGATTCATGCCATGGCGCGGCACTTTCCAGAACGGAGCACGGCACATGTTCGATCACATAGGCGTGGGCGTCGGCGATCTCGCCGCCAGCCGGGAATTCTATCTGCGGGCACTGCGTCCGCTGGGCGTGCAACTGGCCATGACCGGGCCCGACAGCGTCGGGCTGGGCAAGGCCGGCAAGCCCTCCCTCTGGCTATATCCCACCGCCGCGGTGTCGCCGCCGCTGCACCTGGCCTTCACCGCGGACGACCGGGCAACCGTGGACGCCTTCCACCATGCCGCGATCGCCGCCGGCGCCCGGGACAACGGGCCGCCCGGCCTGCGCCCGCACTATCATCCGAACTATTACGCGGCCTTTGTGATCGGGCCGGACGGCCACAACCTGGAAGCGGTCTGCCACCGGCCCGCAGACTGACCGGCCGGCGGGCCGCCGTCGCCCGCCCCGCTGAGCCAGGACGGCCCGGGTCGCGCGGCAACCCCGGCCGCGCGCCCTAGAACGGAATCGACGCCTTCACGTACAACTGCGCGCCTTGCGGCCGGTTCTTGACCTTGAATTCCTGCTGCCACTTGGCGGTGAACAGCCAGCCTCGGTCGTTCATGTAGCGCACCGATGGCCCCACGCCGAACGCGCGGGCGCGGCCGGCGGCGCTGTTGGGACCGCTATCGTCGGTGACCTGCTGGAAGGCGTGGCCGCCCACCCCCAGCACCCAGCCCTTGCCCACGCCCCAGCCGAGGGCATAGTCGGCATGGATCGCCTGCCCCGAACGGGTGTCGGTGGCGCTGTTGCGGAAGTTGAAGTCGTACATCAGCTTCAAGTCGGCGTTGAAGCCGTCCGGGCTGACGCGGCTGAGCGCGAACACGGGCTGCGCAGTCCAGTAGTTCTTGCCCAGGCTGGACGGGTCCTTGCGGTCGTATTCGCCGGTGGGCGCGTACATGTCCAGGCCGACCACGTAGTGCAGCGATTCGGACAGGTGGTAGCCCAGCGCCACGCCCAGCGTCATGTCGCCCAGGCCGGTGCTGCGATAGCGCTGGCCGCCGGCCTTGAAGGTGACGTCCAACAGCGGCGCGATGGCGTGGAAGGCCAGTTGGCCGCCGAACACCTGCTGCGGCGTGACCCAGATCAGGCGCGGGGCCAGCACGTTGACGTCGACCTTGAAGTCCGGCACCGGCAGGCGTTCGCCGTCGTTGCCGCGCAGCTTGTCGTAGCGGGCGCCGCCGCCATAGACCAGCATGTGCAGCCCGGGCGGCGGCAACGCGCCCGACATGAAGTTCTCCAGGCCATCCGGGTAAATGCCCAGGCCGCCGCCTTCGGTGGCTTGCGCCACGCCGCCGGCCAGCGCCAATGCCGCGGCGCAAGCCAGCCGGCGTGTCAGGTGTCTGCTCATGTTCCGCTCCTGCCCCCGCGGGGCGCGAGATGTTGTGCGACGAGATAGCCGGAACCGCCGCCCAGTCCGGGACCCGGGTGGGTGGCGGCGCCGATGTGGAAAAGGTTGCGCAGCGGCGTGCGGTGGCCGCGCGCGCCGTGGCTGCCGGCGAAGGGCCGCAGCCAGAAGAATTGGTCGGGCGAACAGACTCCCGAATAGGGATCGCCGCCCACCAGGTTGCAGTTCAGCGCTTCCAGGTCCGCCGGCGAGTAGCTGCGGCGGCCGATGACGCGTTGCGCGAGACCCGGCATGACCCGCTCCAGGCGCGCCTGCACGCGGTCGGCCACGGCTTCGCGCACGGCCTCGGTCCAGCGGCCGTCGGCGGGCGGTTCGATCAGGCCGGCGGCATCGCCCTTGATGCGCACCGGCAGTTCCTGCATCTGCACCCACAGGATCCAGCCGCCGGCCGGCGCGCGCGATGGGTCGACCGCGACCGGCTGGCCGATGGCCAGTGTCGGCCGTGCCGGCAACAGGCCATTGTTGGCTTCGGTGACCGAGGCGCAAACCTGCTCCATGCTCTCGGTCAGGTGCACCAGCGGCACGTGGCGCAGTTCCGGCGTGCGCCAATCCGGCGGCGCGTTGAGCGCGAAATGGATCTGCATGCCGCCGCGGCCATGGCGGTAGCCGGCGGCGCGGCGCCGCACCGGCGCGGGCGCGTCCGGCAGCAGCGCGCCGTACAACTGGCCTGGCGTGACGTTGCAGACCACGGCTTCGCTGGCGCGGTGCTCGCGGCCAGCGGCCAGCACGCCGACGGCGCGGCGGCGGCGGCCCTCGCCGCGCGTCAGGATGCGTTCGACGGCGGCGCCGGTCTGCAGCCGGCCGCCGTGCTGTTCGATGACCCTGGCCAGAGCGTCCACCACGCCCTGGCTGCCGCCCTTGACCACCGGCATGCCGCCGGCCACCACGGCGGCAAAGGTCAGCTTGCCGATCAGCGCCGAACAGGCGTCGTCCGGCCCCAGCCCGGTGTGCAGCACCCAGGGCGCGATCAGCGCGCGCGCCGCGTCCGATTGCAGTTCGCGGTCGGACCAGCGGCGAAAGCTCTCCAGGGAATCGGCGGCGAACGCCATCAGGCCATCCAGGCCGCGCCGGCGCCACTGGCCGAACAGCAGCTTGAGCATGCCGGCGCCGTAGGGGTTCTGCCCCAGCAGGCCGAAGGTCAGTGCAGCGTCTTCGCCGAACAGGCGTTGCGCCATGGCGCCGAAGGCGGCGCCGTCGCCGGGCGCCCAGGCATCCAGGCGCCGCGCGCTGTCGGCGATGTCCTGCTTGAGGGCGATGCCGCTGCCGTCGGGCAGCGCCAGGCCGGTGCTGTAGTCGCCCTGGGCGAATTCCAGGCCGGCCGCCTGCAGCGCCGGCTTGAGGGCTGCGTAGGCGGGACTGCCGACGAACAGCGGATACCAGCTGGACAACACGTCGTGGCGGTAGCCGGGAAACAACTCCTCGGTGCGGATGCAGCCGCCCAGGCGGTCGTTGCGTTCCAGCACCAGCACCGATTTGCCGCGCTGCGCCAGCAGCGCCGCGCACACCAGCGAATTCATGCCGCTGCCCACCACGATGATCTGGGCATCGGGCGCCGACGATAAGGACATCACAGGCTCCGGCCGGCCACGCGGGCCGGGAAAGGTAATGAAGCACACGCACGCAAGGTGCCGGGCCGCGCGCGCACGATCACGCCCCGGCGCTCGGCGTCAAGGCCGTGAAGCGCCCCGCGTGGAACACCAGCGGCGTGGCCGCCGCGCTGGCCACGCGCAGCACCCGGCCAAACAGCAGCAGGTGGTCGCCGGCCGGGCTTTGCTGGTCGTTGGCGCAGACCAGCGTGGCGACGGCGCCGGCGATGGCGGGCACACCCTCGGGCACCTCGTGCAGTTCCGCACCCTCGAACTTGTCCGGCACCGCCGGATCGGCAAAGCGCCGCGCCAGCGCCTCCTGGCCGCAGGCCAGCACGCTGATGGTGAAGTGGTCGCAGTCGCGGAACGCCGCCAGGTTGGGCGAGCGGTTCACCAGGCTCCACAGCACCAGCGGCGGATCGAGCGACAGCGAGGCGAAGGAGTTGATGGTCAACCCGACCTTGCGGCCGTCCGGACCGCGCGTGGCGACGATAGCCACGCCGGTCGGGTAGCTGCCCAGCACGCCGCGCAGGACCTTGGGGTGCAGGTCCGTGCTGCCCCAGTCCAGGGCCGCCATCACGCCGCCGCCCGGGTGGATTTTTCGGCGATGAAGGCCTGGCACGCCGCCGCGTCGGTCCACCACGGGAAGAAGGCGGGCGGATGGTTGAAGCCGTTGGCGATGGCGCTGGCCAGCGCGGGCGCGTCGCCGGCGGCCTGCAGCAACTGCAGCAGGTGCGGCGGCGGCGGCAACAGCATCGAGTTGGTCCAGTCGACCACGGCGCTGGCGTAGTCCCAGAAGCGCTCGAAGGTCTGCTGCATCCAGTCGGCCGTGAAGGGCTGGTCGCCGCGCGCCAGGATCGCTTCCAGGTAGACGGCGCAGGCCTTGGTGGCGTTGTTGGAACCCTGGCCGGTGATGGGATCGTTGGTGACCACCGCATCGCCCAGGCCCAGCACCAGGCGACCCGACGGCAGCGTCATGACCGGCTTGCGCACCGTGGGCGCGAAGCTGCCGGCCAGGATGCCGTTGGCGTCGGTCAGTTCCACGGCGGCGCAGCGCTCGGCCTCCCAGGGCAGGAAAGTGCGCAGGATGTCCAGGCTCTGCGCCAGGTGGGCCTGCGGCGTCCTGATGTCGCGCCAGCAGTCCATCGGCCCGCCCGGCACGCCTTCGAACACCATGATTTCGCAGGGGCCGCTGTGGGTCAGCGCGGGGAATACGAAGTACTCGCCGACGCCAGGAATCAGGTTGAAGGCGACCCGCGAGAACTGCGGCGCCGGGCGCATGCCGTGGACATAGGTCAGCGCCAGCGCGCGTTGCGGTTTGTCGAAGCGCGAACGCGCGGCATCGCGCTCGAACAGCTTGACCACCTCGCCCTTGCCGGCGGCCAGCAGCACCAGGTCGTGCGAGGCGGCCAGCAGCTCCAGTTCGGCCACGCCGCCGTCCTGGATCAGCAGCCGGCCGCCACGGGCCGCGAACAATTCCATCCAGGCCGGCATCTTGATGCGCTGGTCCACCGCCTGCGCCGGGCGGTCCAGGCGCGCGGCCCAGTCGATCAGCTTGTGGCCGGCGAGCTCGGGATGCGGCACGGCCAGGCCGATGCCTTCGACCGGCGGACAGCCAGCCTCCCACTGATTCAGGCCCAGGTCGCGCTCGATCTGCAGCGAGGCGTCGAACATGCACTGACTCGACATGACCTTGCCGCGCCGGATGTCGTCCGGCTCGCGGTTGGTGACCACGGTTACCTCGTAGCCCTTGTCCAGCAGGCCCAGGGCCAACGGCAGGCCGGCCTGCCCGCCTCCGACGATTGCGATTCGACGCATGATGGATCTCCTGATTGGTGTGCGGGCCCGCCGGGTTCGCGGCGGGCCGGGGTGCGGGAAGGCCGGCCTTATTCGGCCAGGCGCGGGATGGCGGGGCGGGCCTGTTCGGGGCCCATGGCGGAGTAGCCGCCGTCCACGGCGTAGTCGGCGCCGGTGACAAAGCTGGCGTGGTCCGACAGCAGGAAAGCGACCACTTCGGCCACTTCGGCCGGATCGCCGGCGCGGCCCAGCAGGTGGAAGTCGGCGGCGACGCGGTCGGTCTTGGCGCGGTCGCCGTGGGTCAGCTCGTCCATGACGCGCGACCAGGTCCAGCCCGGCGAGACGGAATTGACGCGGATGCGGTCGCCGGCGTAGTCCATCGCCAGGCTGCGGGTGACCTGCAGCAAGGCGGCCTTGGACACCGGGTAGAGCCAGCGGCCGGTCTGCGCCACGCGCGACGAGATGCTGGTGAAGTTGACGATGGCGCCGCCGCCGGCGGCCACCAGGTGCGGGTGCACGGCGCGGGTAGCCATGACGGCGCTGACGACGTTGATGTCCAGCGCGCGCAGCCAGTCGGCGCGGCCGGAGGCGGCGCCGTCGTCGAGATATGTAGCGGCCAGATTGACCAGGTAGTCGATGCGGCCGAAATGGCGGGCGGCCTCGGCGACGCCGCGCGCCAGTTGGGCGTCGTCGGTGATGTCGAGCGGCCAGGCGCGGATGCCGTCGGGGTCGCTGGCGGCGACGCGTTCAGCGCCGTCGGCGTCGATGTCGAAGATGGCGACGCGCACGCCCTTGGCCCGCAGCGCGGCGACGACGCCGGCGCCGATCAGCGTGGCGCCGCCGGTAACGATGGCGGTTTTATCGGCCAGTCCCTTCATTTGTATGCCTCTTGGGTTGCTGAGATCGTGAGGCGGATGTTGGGACCGGGCGGGCGGGAGGCGGTAGCCGGATTTGGCGGTGGCTATCCGGGAAGTGCGGGTATTGCGGGGAGGGTTGATGCAGGTCCAGGGGAAATGGCCAGGGAGTGCTTTGGGTATCCGTTCCTGGCGCTTTGGCGGCGGCGGGCGTTCCGCTAGTCCTTCCGTCTCCATACGCTGGCCAGCCACGGTTGTTGTTCGCGCGGCAGGCCGTCGGGGCGGTAGTAGTGTTCCAGCGCTTCGAAGCCGGCGGCCTGCAGCAGGGTGCGCCAGCCATCCAGGTCGTGATAGGCGCCGTAGCGGCCGCGGTTCCAGCCCTCCTGGTTGCCGCCGCGGGGGTTGGAGCTGAACAGGACGCCGCGCGGCTTGAGGGTGGCGCGCAGCTCGCGCAGCACGCGGGGCAGTTCCTGGGTCGGGACGTGGAACAGGACCGCATTGGCGAAGATGCCGTCGAAGCGGGCGGCGGGCAGTTGCAAACGCAGGAAGTCCTGGTGCCAGACTTCGCAGCCGCTGGCGGAGCGGGCCATGGCGACGAAGCTGGGGGTGCCGTCCAGGCCGACGGGGCGATGGCCGAGGGCGGCGAAGGTCTTGAGGTCGCGGCCGGGGCCGCAGCCCAGGTCGAGGATGTCACAGGGCGGTTCGCCCTCGATGTGGCGCAGCAGCGCGGCGATGTTCTGGCTGACGTCGTGGTCGCGCGTGCCGGCCTCGAAGGCCTGGGCGCTTTCTTCGTAGTGGGCCAGCGTCAGTTCGGTGATCTTGGCGAGGTCTTCGGCGTCGAGTTTCATGGCCCGATTGTGCCGCAAAAAAACCCGCGCACGTCACCATGCGCGGGTTTGTGGCCGGGCGCGGCCGGCGTAGGCGCGGCCGGCGCAGGCGCGCCAGCCTCAGGCGGCCAGGCGGCCTTCGATCCGGGTCTTGGTGGCGGGCAGGTCTTCCGGCAGGCCCTGGGCCAACTGGCCGAACAGCGCGTCGTGCAGCGCCAGTTCGTCGCGCCAGGCGCCCTCGTCCACCGACATGACCTGTTCGAACTTGTCAGGGCTGAATTCCAGGCCGGTCCAGTCAATGTCCTGGTAGCTGGGCGAGATGCCGAACACCTGGTCGACGCCGCCGGCCTGGCCGTCGATGCGGCCCAGCATCCAGCGCAGCACGCGCATGTTCTCGCCGAAGCCGGGCCAGACGAACTTGCCGTCCGGGCCCTTGCGGAACCAGTTGACGCAGTAGATGCGCGGCAGCGCGGCGCCGGCGGCCTCGAGCTGCTTGCCCAGCTTGAGCCAGTGCGTGAAGTAGTCGCTCATGTTGTAGCCGCAGAACGGCAGCATGGCGAACGGGTCGCGCCGCACCACGCCCTGCTGGCCAACGGCCGCGGCGGTGGTTTCCGAGCCCATGGTGGCGGCCATGTAGACGCCTTCGACCCAGTTGCGCGCCTCGGTCACCAGCGGCACGGTGGTGGAGCGGCGGCCGCCGAAGATGAAGGCGTCGATCACCACGCCTTGCGGGTTTTCCCATTCGGGGTCGATCGACGGGCACTGCGCCGCCGGGGCGGTGAAGCGCGCATTGGGATGGGCGGCCTTGCGGCCGGTTTCGCGGGCGATGGCGGGGGTCCAGTCCTGGCCCTGCCAGTCGATCAGGTGGGCCGGCGGCGTGTCGGTCATGCCTTCCCACCAGACGTCGCCGTCGTCGGTCAGGGCGACGTTGGTGAAGATGACGTTGGCCTTGAGCGTGGCCATGGCGTTGAAGTTGGTCTGCTCGCTGGTGCCCGGGGCCACGCCGAAATAGCCGGCCTCGGGGTTGATGGCGTGCAGGCGGCCGTCGGCGCCCGGCTTGATCCAGGCGATGTCGTCGCCGATGGTGGTGACCTTCCAGCCGTCCATGCCCTGCGGCGGGATCAGCATGGCGAAGTTGGTCTTGCCGCAGGCCGACGGGAAGGCGGCGGCAACGTGGTACTTGCGGCCCTTGGGCGAGGTCACGCCCAGGATCAGCATGTGTTCGGCCAGCCAGCCCTGGTCGCGGCCCATGGTGGAGGCGATACGCAGCGCGAAGCACTTCTTGCCCAGCAGCGCGTTGCCGCCGTAGCCCGAGCCGAAGCTCCAGATCTCGCGGCTCTTGGGAAAGTGGACGATGTACTTGGTGGCGTTGCAAGGCCAGGCCACGTCGGCCTCGCCGGCGGCCAGCGGCTTGCCGACCGAATGCACGCAGGGCACGAAGTCGCCTTCGGCGCCGAGCACGTCGTACACCTGCTTGCCCATGCGCGTCATGATGCGCATGTTGACCACGACATAGGGGCTGTCGGACAGTTCGACGCCGATGTGGGCGATGTCCGAGCCCAGCGGGCCCATCGAGAACGGCACCACGTACAGCGTGCGGCCACGCATGGCGCCGTCGAACAGGCCGTTGAGCGTGGCGCGCATCTCGGCCGGTTCGGCCCAGTTGTTGGTGGGGCCGGCGTCCTCGGGACGGTCGGCGCAGATGAAGGTGCGGTCTTCGACCCGCGCCACGTCCGACGGATCGGAACAGGCCAGGAACGAATTGGGCCGCTTGGCCGGATTGAGCCGGCGCATGGTGCCGGCCTGGACCATCTGCTCGCACAGGCGGTCGTACTCTTCCTGCGAGCCATCGCACCACTCGACGCGGTCCGGCTTGGCCAGCGCCACCACACTGGCGACCCAGTCGATCAGGCCGCGGTGCTTGACGTACGCGGGTACGTTCAAGGCCGCCAGGGCCCCGTCCAAGGGCTTATTCATCAGGGTTATCTCCATACTTAGGCTGATGGCGATACGGCCCCGTTTGACTGGGGCCGTATACATGTTTGCGCCATCATACTTGCAGCGGCGGGCAGGCCGTCAACCCGACCAAACGGACGAGTTTGTCACCGGGTTTGTCACCCGGATTTTCCCGCCCCGCCACGGCTCAGGCGTAGCTGCCATCGCGCAGGGAACGGCGAATGATCTTGCCGGTGGCGGTGGTCGGCAAACTGGTTACAAAGCGGATGCGGCGCGGATATTCGTGCGCCGCCAGGCGGGTGCGCACGTGCGCCTGCAAGGCCTTGATCAGCGCGTCGTCGCCGACCACGCCGTCGTGCAGCACCACATACGCCATCACCACCTCGGTGCGCTCGGCATCGGGCACGCCCACCACGGCGGCCATGCGCACCGCGGGATGGCCCAGCAGGCAGTCCTCGATCGGCCCGGGGCCGATGCGGTAGCCCGCGCTGGTGATGACGTCGTCGTTGCGGCCGACGAAGCGGATGAAGCCATCGGCATCGCGCACCCCCATGTCGCCGGTCAGCAGGTAATCGCCGGCGAACTTCTCGGCGGTGGCCGGGGGATTGTTCCAGTAGCCCAGGAACATTACCGGATCGGGCCGCAATACGCCGATATTGCCCTCCTGACCATCGGCCATTTCGACGCCCCGCTCATCCACGATGGCGACCCGGTGGCCGGGCGCGGCGCGGCCGATGCTGCCGATGCGCGGTTCGAACAGCGACGAGCACGACGACACCAGCATGTTGCATTCGGTCTGGCCGTAGAACTCGTTGATGGTCACGCCCAGCACGCGGCGGCCCCAATCGATCAACTCGGCGCCCAGCGATTCGCCGCCGCTGGCCACCGAGCGCAGCGCCAGCGCGCCGGGCGCGGGCGGATTAGAGACGCCGCGCATCATCTTGAGCGCGGTGGGCGGCAGGAAGGTGTGGGTGACGCCATGGCGCGCCATCAGGTCGAAGGCCGCGGCGCCGTCGAATTTCTCGAAGCGCCGCGCCAGCACCGGCACGCCGTGGTGCCAGGCCGGCAGCAGCACGTCCAGCAGGCCGCCGATCCAGGCCCAGTCGGCCGGTGTCCACATCAGCCTGGCCTGCTCGGGGAAGAATTCGTGCGACATCTCCACGCCCGGCAGGTGGCCCAGCAGCACGCGGTGCGCGTGCAACGCGCCCTTGGGCTTGCCGGTGGTGCCCGAGGTGTAGATGATGACGGCCGGATCGTCGGCGGCGGTGGGCTCGGGCGCGAACTGTTCGGACTCCGCGTCCAGCGCCGCGTGGAACGACAGCGCGCCGCCCTCGCCCGGACCGTCGATGCAATAGAGCGTCTTCAGGGCCGGCAGCGAGGCGCGGATCTCCCGCAGGCGGCGGCAGCCCTCGGCGTCGGTGACCAGCGCGGCCGCGCCGCTGTCGGCCAGCCGGTATTGGATGGCGTCGACGCCGAACAAGGTGAACAGCGGCACCGCCACCGCGCCCAGCTTGTAGACAGCGATGTGGGTCACGGCGGTCTCGGGCGCCTGCGGCAGGTACACCGCCACGCGGTCGCCGCGCCGCACGCCCTGGCGCCGCAGCGCGTTGGCCAACTGGTTGGCGCGCGCCTTGATCTGGTCGAAGCTGTAGCGCGTCTGGCTGCCGTCGCTTTTCTCGTGGATCAGCGCCAGCCGGCCGCTGCCATCGGCCCACTTGTCGCAGGCGTCCACGCCGATGTTGTAGGCCGCCGGCACGCGCCATTGGAAGGACGCCGCCAACTGCGCGTAGGTTTCGGTTCTGGACAGCATGATGCATCGGTCTCCGTGTCGTTGTTTTTATGGTCGTTATTTTTGGTCGTTATGATAGTAAGCCTTGGCTATCGCCCCTTCCTCGCCGCCCCCATGGAAAAAACCGCCGCCGTCCCGATGCGCCGCCCGCCGGCCAGCGCCAAGTCCGAGCAACGGATACGGGACATCCTGCGGGTCGCGCGGCAGGTGTTTTCCGAGGCCGGCTTCCAGGCCGCCACCACCACCGAGATCGCGCAGCGGCTGGGCGTGTCCGAAGCCACGGTGTTCACCTATTTCGGCGGCAAGCGCGAGCTGTGCGTGCGCGTCATCAGCGACTGGTACGACGAGATCATCGCCAAGGTCGAGGACTACCTGCCGCACGTGCAGGGCGCGCGGGCCCAACTGCACTACCTGGTGCATGCGCACCTGCGCCACCTGCTGGCCGAGGGCACCGGGCTGTGCGCCTTCATCCTGTCCGAAGGCCGCGCCCGCAACGACGATTTCGGCGAGATCTACGCCGGCCTGCAGCGGCGCTACACCGCGCCGCTGATGCGCATCCTGGCGCAAGGCCAGGCCGACGGCCACGTGCGCCGCGACATGCCGCTGCGCCTGCTGCGCTCGGCGATCTACGGCCCGATGGAACATGTGCTGTGGGACGCCATCCTGCGCGGCACGCGCGTGGACGTGGCGGCCACCGCCGACCTGTTGGTCGACTTCCTGTGGCAGGCCTTGCAGCCGCCGCGCCGCGATGCGCTGGCGCTGGCGCAATTCCGTGGCGAGGTGCAAGACGCCCTGCATCGGCTTCAGTCCGCCGAGAACAAGGACGGCGGCGCGTACTGAGGAAAGCCGTCGAAGGTTTCGCCGCGCTCGGCCGGCGGCAGGGTCCAGGAATGGCGCGCGTTGGGCACGCCGCCATCGACGCGGATGACGCTGCCGTTGATGAAGGCCGCCGCCGGCGACAGCAGGAACACCACCGCCGCCGCCAGCTCGGCCTCGGTGCCGAAGCGCTGCAGCGGCACCTTGGCGGCCAGGCCGCGCAGCACCGCGCGGTAATCCTCGCCGTAGCTGTCCATGCCGCTGGAGGCGATCCAGCCGGGCGCCACCGCGTTCACGCGCACGCCGGCATGGGCCCATTCGCAGGCCGCCGTCTCGGTCAGGTTCCAGACGCCGGCGCGGGCCGCGCCGGAATGCCCCATGCCGGGCATGCCGCCCCAGATGTCGGCCAGCATGTTGACGATGGCGCCGCCATGTTGGCGCATGTGCTGGGTATAGACCTCGCGCGCCACCAGGAAGGTGCCGTGCAGGTTGTTCTGCACCACCGCGTTCCAGCCATTGAAGCTGATCTGGTCCAGCGGCGCCGGGAACTGGCCGCCGGCGCAGTTGAACAGCCCGTCGATGGCGCCGTGCGCGGCCAGCGCGTCGGCCACCGCGCCGCGCACGCCGGCTTCGACGCGGATGTCGCAGGCGTGCAGCGTAATGCGGCCGGCGGTCTCGGGATAGATGCGGGCAAGCGCGTCGTGCGCGGCCTGCAGCTTTTCCAGCTTGCGGCCCACTAGCGCCAGGCGCGCGCCCAGCGAGGCCAGCTCATGTGCGGTGCAGCGGCCCAGGCCGCTGCCGCCGCCAGTGACCATGACGGTCTTGCCCTCGAACAAGCCCGGCCGGAAGACCGACGCGTAGCGCGTCGTGGCGGCGGCACCGTCGTGAGAAGGGTTCATGTCTCGCTCCGTTATTATTTGTTGAGGATAACTCAATAGCTGACCCAAAAACGTATCCCGTAGGCGTATTACCCTATGGAAACAATAGGTGATATCAGGTTATTAATTGAGCCTGAATCAACAATAGGAAGAGCCGCATGACCACGCCGCCCCCCCCGCTGCTGGTGGAGCGCGACGGCCCCGTCGCCCGCCTGACGCTGAACCGCCCGGACAGGCGCAACGCCTTCGACGAGACGCTGATCGCGGCCCTGACCACGGCCGTGCGCGAAGCGGCGGACGACCCGGCGGTGCGGGTGCTGCTGCTGACCGGCGCGGGCAAGGCCTTCTGCGCCGGCGGCGACCTGAACTGGATGCGCAAGATGGCCACGCTGACCGACGCCGACAATCGCGCCGACGCCGGCCGCCTGGCGCAGATGTTGCGCGTCATCTGGTCCTGCCCCAAGCCCGTGGTGGCCGCGGTCAACGGCGATGCCTACGCCGGCGGCATGGGCCTGGTGGCGGCCTGCGACGTCGCCATCGCCGCCGACCCGGCGCAGTTCTGCCTGTCGGAAACCCGCCTGGGCCTGCTGCCGGCCACCATCAGCCCCTACGTGATCCGCGCCATGGGCGAACGCGCCGCCAACCGCTACTTCCTGACCGCCGAGCGCTTCGACGCCGCCGCCGCATACCGCATGGGGCTGCTGCATGGCGTGGTGCCGCTGGCGCAATTGCGGGACGAAGCCGAGGCCGTCTGCCGCGCATTGTGCGACAACGGCCCCCAGGCGGTGCAGGCCAGCAAGCGGTTGGTGCGCGACTTCGCCGGCCGGCCGCTGGACGACGCGCTGGTGGCCGATTCGGTCGAACGCATCGCCGCGGTGCGCGCCTCGGATGAAGCGCGCGAAGGCGTGAGCGCCTTCCTGGAAAAACGCGCGCCCGCCTGGCGCGCGTCCTGACGCGCGACACGGCCGCCTGGTCGGCGATGCCCCGCGCGGGCCAGGGGGAATATCCGGGTTAACCCGTAACGGCGTTTAAGATGCGGGCTTCGTCCACAAGAGAAGCCGCATGCCCGCCCTACGCCGCGCCGCCTGGAAACGTGAAATCGTCGCCACCCTGCTGCTGAGCCTGCCGCTGGTGCTGACCAACCTGGCGCAGATCGCGATGACGGTGACCGACGTGATGTTCATCGGCCACCTGGGCTCGCAACCGCTGGCGGCCAGCGCGCTGGGCGCCAACCTGTATGCGGCGATTGCCTTCTTTGCCCTGGGCCTGGTCAGCGCCACCGCGCCGATGGCCGCGCATGCCGAAGGCGCGCGCCGCAATTCGGTACGCGAGGTGCGCCGCACGGTGCGCCAGGGTTTCTGGAGCGCGGCGCTGATTTCGGTGCCAGGCTGCCTGGCGCTGTGGTTCGGCGAACACATCCTGCTGCTGTTGCGCCAGCCGCCCGAGCTGGCCGCGCCGGCCGGGCAGTATCTGCGCGCGCTGCTGTGGGCCATGCCGCCGTTCCTGGGCTTTCTGGTGCTGCGCTCGTTCGTGGCCGCGCTGCAGCAGCCGCGCTCGGCCTTCATCGTGGCGGTGGGCGCGATCCTGTTCAACGTGTTCGGCAACTGGGTGCTGGTGTTCGGCAACCTGGGGGTGCCGGCCATGGGCCTGATCGGCGCTGGCATCGCCAGCGCCCTGGCCAGCCTGTCGCTGTTCCTGGGCATGGTCATCGTGGTGCTGCGCGGCCGCCGCTTCCGGCGCTACCGGCTGTTCGGCGACCTGTTCAAGCCCGACTGGCCGCGCCTGCGGGCGTTCTGGAAACTGGGTCTGCCGATCGCCGTGGCGACCGCGTTCGAAGTCACCATCTTCAACGCCGCCGCCTTCCTCATCGGCTGGCTGGGCGAGGCCGAGCTGGCGGCGCACGCCATCGCCATCCAGATCGCCAGCGTGACCTTCATGATTCCCTACGGCGTGGCGCAGGCCGCCACGGTGCGGGTCGGCTACGCCCAGGGCGCGGGAGACGGCGCGGGCGTGACGCGCGCCGGCTGGACCGCGTTCGGCCTGGGCATCGGATCGATGGCGATCGCCGCGGCCTTGATGGTGACCGTGCCGTACGCGCTGGTATCGGTATTCATGGACGTGCATGACCCGGCCAACGCCAGGGTGCTGGCCTTCGCGGTCAGCTATCTGGCGGTGGCGGCGGTATTCCAGATCGTCGACGGCGCGCAGGTGCTGGGCGCGGGCATGCTGCGCGGCCTGCACGATACGCGCGTGCCGATGATCTACGCGGCAATCGGCTATTGGGGCGTGGGCCTGCCGTGCGGCGCCTGGCTGGCGTTCCAGGCCGGCTGGCGCGGTGTCGGCGTCTGGAGCGGACTGGCCATCGGGCTGGCGGTGGTGGCGGTGCTGATGATGCAGCGCTGGGCACGCCGCGCGAACCTGGGGCTGGTGCGGCGCCGCGTGTCCCACATGCCATAATCGCCGATGCATTTCCTGGAACCTCCATGCCCACCGCCTCGCCCGCTTTGCCATCCTTGCCTCCCTTGAACGCCGAACGCCTCTGGGCCCGTATCGAAGCCCTGTCGCGTTACACCCTGCCCGACCAGCCCTGGACCCGCCGCGCGTTTTCACCGCTGTTCCTGCAAGCGCGTGAATGGCTGCGCGGCCAGTTCGAGGCCGCCGGCCTGGCGACCCGCCTGGACGCCGGCGGCAACCTCATCGGCACCCGCGCCGGCCGCAACCCGCAACGCAAGCCCATCGCCACCGGCTCGCACTGCGACACCGTCATGAGCGGCGGCCGCTTCGACGGCATCATCGGCGTGCTGGCCGGCATCGAGGTCGCCCACACCATGCAGGAACACGGCATCGAACTGGAGCACCCCTTCGAGGTCATCGACTTCCTGTCGGAAGAACCCAGCGACTACGGCATCTCCTGCGTCGGCAGCCGCGCCCTGAGCGGCCAGTTGAGCGCCGACATGCTGGCCGCGCGCAACGCCGACGGCGAGACGCTGGCGCAGGGCATCGCCCGCATCGGCGGCGATCCCGCCGCGCTGGCCGCGCCCCTGCGCGGCGCGGGCGGCACCGCCGCCTTCGTCGAACTGCACATCGAGCAAGGCCCGGTGCTGGAAAGCCGCCAACTGCCGATCGGCGTGGTCACCAATATTGTCGGCATCCGCCGCGTGCTGATCACGGTCGAGGGCCAGCCCGATCACGCCGGCACCACGCCCATGGACATCCGCCGCGATGCCCTGGTCGGCGCGGCCCGCATCGTCGACGCCGCCAGCCGCCAGGCCAGCGCCGCCAGCGGCAATCCGCATTACGTCGTGGCCACGGTCGGCAAGCTGGCCATGACGCCCAACGCCGCCAATGCCGTGCCCGGCCGCGTCGAGCTGACGCTGGAAATGCGTAGCGACAGCGACGCGGTGCTCGATGCCTTCCCCGAGACCCTGATGGCCGGCGTGGCCGCCGACCTGAAGGCGCTGCGCCTGAGCGCCAGTGTCGTGCCGCTGAGCCGGGCCCGGCCCACCGACTGCGCGCCGCAAGTGATGGACGCGGTGCAGGCCGCCGCCGACCAGCTCGGCTACGCCAGCATGCGCCTGCCCAGCGGCGCCGGCCACGACGCCGTCTACATGGCGCCCACCGGTCCCATCGGCATGATCTTCATCCCTTGCCTGAACGGGCGCAGCCACTGCCCCGAGGAATGGATCGAGCCGGCGCAGTTGCTGGACGGCACGCGCGTGCTCTACCAGACCGTGCGGGAACTGGATCGCGTGCTGTCCCGATAACCCTCACCCAGACACCACCATGGAACAGATAGAACTGAACGACAGCACCGCCGACCGCTACCTGCTGGACGCCCCGGGGCTGACGCTGCTGGTGTTCCACAGCCGCACCTGCGGCACCTGCCGCATCGCGCGCGAACAACTGCCCAAGCTGGCGCTGCCGGTGCAGCGGGTGTGCTGGGTCGACGCCGGCGAAAACGGCGGCCTGGTCGAACGCTACGAGGTCTTCCACCTGCCGGCCATGTTCGTGACCCGCGACGGCGCCTTCTTCGGCCCGGTGCAGGCCAGCCTGGCCGAATGGGACCTGCGCCAGCAGATCGGACTGGCGCTGGACAGCTACCCGGCCGAACTGCCTTGAACGCGGCCGCGGCCCTGGCCCCCAGCCGCCGCCCGCTGGACGCGCTGGCCACCGGCGTGATGCTGCTGCTGTGCGTGTGCTGGGGCTTCCAGCAGATCGCCATCAAGCTGGTGGCCGCCGACATCTCGCCCATCATGCAGGTCGGCCTCCGCTCGGCCTTTGCCGCGCTGGTGCTGGGCGCGGTGGTGTGGCGCGCCGAAGGTTCGCGCGCGCTGCGCGATGGCACGCTGGGCGCCGGCGTGCTGGCGGGCCTGCTGTTCGGCTTCGAATTCCTGGCGATCGCGCAGGGACTGGTCTACACCACCGCCTCGCACATGTCGGTGTTCCTTTACACCGCGCCGATCTTCACCGCGCTGGGCCTGCACTGGCGCGTGCCCGAGGAGCGCATGGCGCCGCTGCAATGGGTGGGCGTGGCGCTGGCGTTCGGCGGCATCGCCGTGGCCTTCCTGGGCAATGGCCAGCCGTCGGCCGGCGCCGCCAGCAACATGCTGCTGGGCGACGCGCTCGGCCTGCTGGGCGGGCTGCTGTGGGGCGCCACCACCGTGGCCATCCGCCGCACGTCGCTTTCGGAAGCGGCGCCGTCCAAGACCCTGTTCTATCAAATGGCGGTCGCCGCGCTGGTGTTGCTGGTCTATGCGGCGGCCACCGGCAACGCCGGCATCCGCTACACCCCGTCGGCCATGCTGAGCGTCGGGTTTCAGGCAGTGGTGGTGGCGCTGTCGAGCTATCTGGCCTGGTTCTGGCTGCTGCGGCGCTACCTGGCTTCGCGCCTGTCGATCCTGTCGTTCATGACGCCGCTGTTCGGCGTGTCGTTCGGCGTGCTGATCCTGGACGAGCCGCTGGACGGCGCTTTCGTGGCGGGCGCGCTGATGGTGCTGGCCGGCATCTCGCTGGTGAGCGGCGCCGGCCTGCTGCGCGAGGCGCTGCGGCGCGGCCGGCGGGCCTGAGCCGGCGCGATGCCGCCCCCGGGCTGGCGCGCCGGCTTTCAAGCCCGGCGCGCGCCGCCCAGGTTCAGGACGATCAGCGCCGCGCCCGCCAGCACCAGCGCGAAGCCCCACCAGTCGGCCGCGCCGGGGCGATCGCCCACTAGCGCCATCGCCCCCAGCACGCCGACCACCGGCACCATCAGCGTGGTCAAGGCCGCCACCGTGGCGCTGACCCGTTCGCTCAGCACGAACCACAACCAGTACGCCACCGCCGTGCCCAGCACGATGTGGAATGTCAGCGCCGTGGCCACCCGCGGGCTCCAGCCCCGCGTCGGCAACGACTCGCCCGCCAGCAACACGCCGGCCAGCGCGCAGGCCGCGCCCACCGCCAGCTGCCACGCCGTCACCACAATGCGGTGCCCCATCACCGGCCAGCGCTTCAGGTAGACCGTGCCGGCGGCCCACCCGAAGGCGGCGGTGAGCGGAAACACCAGGCCGCGCGCGGCGGCCGGATCGTGATCGGCGAAGATGGCGCGCAGCACCGGCCAGGCCAGCACCGCCACGCCCGCCGCGCCCAACAGCAGCGCCAGGCCGCGGCGGCGGTCGGGCCGCTCGCCCAGCACGGCCCAGGCCAGCAACGCGGACATCATCGGCATGGTGAAGGTCAGCACCGCGGCGCGCGAGGTGCTGGTGCTGAGCTGGGCCCAGGCCACCGCCAGGTTGAACACCGCCACGGCCAGGACGCCGCCGATGACGATGCCCGGCCACGACGCGCGCGGCGGCAGCAACGGCACCCCCTTGGCGCGCGCCAAGGCCAGCAGCAGCAAGGCGCCGCTGCCCAGCCCCAGCAGCCGCAGGGTGAATGGCGGGCAGATCGACAACACGATCTTGACCGCCGGCCAGTTCAGGCCCCAGAACAGCGCCAGCGCAACGGGAATCAGGCGCACGCGGCCTTTTCCCGGGCGATCAGGTCCGCCAGGCCCTGGCGCTGGTTGCCTTCGGCGTCGAAGTTGGCGGGATCGAGCCAGCTTTCGTAGGCGGCGCGCAGCGCCGGCCATTCACTGTCGATGATCGAGAACCAGGCGGTGTCGCGGCTGCGGCCCTTGTAGACCGTGGCCTGGCGAAAGATGCCTTCGAACTGGAAACCGAGACGCGCGGCGGCGGCGCGCGACGGCGCATTCAGGCTGTCGCACTTCCATTCGTAGCGGCGGTAGCCCAGTTCGTCGAAGGCGCGCCGCATCAGCAGGAACTGCGCCTCGGTGGCGATGCGGGTGCGCTTGAGCCGCGGCGAAAACGCCACGAAGCCAACCTCGATCACGCCGCTGGCCGGGTCGATGCGCATCAGCGACAGCGAGCCGATCGCGCGGCCGCTGGCCAGGTCGATGACGGCGTGATGCATGGGGTCGCTGGCGGCATGGGCTTGCGCCTGCTCGGCGAACTGGCGGTAGGCGGCCGCGTCGGCGAACGGGCCGACGCTCATGTAGGTCCAGTCGCGTCCATCGGGGGCCTGGCTGAAGGCGGCATACAGGTCCGCCGCATGGCGCTCGGCCGACAGCGGCTCCAGGCGGCAGTAGCGGCCCTGCGCGGGCGCCACCGGCGGGCGCGGGCGCGGCGTCCAGCCGGGCAGGTCGGGGCCAATGGGTTGTTCGAATGCGTTGACGCGGGGTTGCATGCTGCGAGGCCTCATCCAGGGGGTTGTGAAACGCCGCCGCCACGGGCGGACGCGCGCCAGAGCTTTTTGACTGGCATGCTGTCACGATAGCCAAACCGTGGCATGATAAAAAGCACCACGATAGCTAAATTTAATAGAGCCATGACCGATCGCATCGCCCTGCTCTCCAGCCCCCTGGCGCGCGGGCCGGGCGCCCTGCCGCGCCAGCGCCAGCTGATCCAGCGGCTCAAGCAGGCCATATTGGCCGGCCAGTTGCCCGCGGGCGGCAAGCTGCCGGCCTCGCGCGTGCTGGCCGACGAACTGGACATCTCGCGCAACACGGTGCTGATCGCCTACGAGCAGCTGACCGCCGAAGGCTATGTCGTCGCCGACCGCCAGGGCACCCGCGTGGCGCCGCTCTCGGCCGCCGCCGCCAGCGCCGCGAAACAGGCCGGCCAGCAAGCCGCCGAACAGGCCGCCGGGCTGGCCAGCTCCCCCCGCGCGCCGGCCCTGCGCACCGCCACGCGGCTGTCGCGCATCGTGTCGACGCGCGCGCCCAACGACGGCGCGCTGCCTCTCACGCCCGGCACGCCGGCGTTGACGCAGTTCCCCCTCAACGCGTGGCGCCGGGCCCAGGACCGGGCGCTGCAGGCCGCTCCGGCCGCCACCCTGGGCTATGGCCCGCCCGTGGGCGAACCGGCGCTGCGCGAAGCCATCGCCCAGTACCTGCGGGTGTCGCGCGGGGTCAACTGCGATGCCTCGCGCATCGTCATCACCGAAGGCGCGCAGGGCGCGCTGGCGCTGTGCGTGCAACTGCTGACCAACCCGGGCGACACCGCCTGGCTGGAGGAACCCGGCTACCGGGGCGCCAAGTCGGCCTTCCACGCGGGCGACCTGAACGTCGTGGCGATGCGGGTCGACGCCGACGGCCTGACCATCGGCGAAGACGACTGGCGCACCCGGCCGCCGCGCCTGATCCAGACCACGCCGACGCATCAGTACCCGACCGGCGCGGTGCTGTCTTTGGCGCGCCGGCTCGACCTGCTGGAACGGGCGCGCCGCGCCGGCGCCTGGATCATCGAGGACGACTACGACAGCGAATTCCGCCACCAGGGCGAGCCCATCGCCGCGATGCAGGGCCTGCTGCCGGACGCGCCGGTGCTGTACGTGGGCACGTTCAGCAAGACCATGTTCCCCGCGCTGCGGCTGGGCTTTCTGGTGCTGCCACAGGCCATCGCCGGGCCGGCCATGCCGTCGATCACGGAAATGCTGCGCGGCGGACACCGGCTGGAACAACTGACCATGGCCGCCTTCATCGACAATGGCCAGTTCTCGCGCCACCTGGGCCGCATGCGGCGGCTGTACCGCGACCGCCAGGCGGCCCTGCGCGACGCGCTGGCGCGGCACCTGGGCGTCGACCACGAAGTGCTGGGCGGCCACAGCGGCCTGCACCTGACCGTGCGGCTGCCGCCGGACGTGCCGGACCGCGTCGTCGTCGAGCACGCACGGCGGCTGGGCATGAACCCCAACGCGCTGTCCAGCTTCGCCATCACCCCGCGGCCGCAGGACAATGGCCTGGTGATCGGCTATGGCAACACCAGCGCCGACCGTTTCCCGGCGCTGATCCGGCAATTGGGCAAGCTGGCCGCGGCCCTGCGGACCTGAGCCGCGGCCGGGGGTGTCACCGGCACGATCCGCGGCCGACGGCGCGCGCCAGGGCGCGGCGGCGCAACGCCCCGCTTCAGCGGCGCGAGTCCAGCGCCATGCGCACGGCCAGCGCGGCCAGCACCGTGCCCATCAGCCAGCGCTGAATCGCGATCCACAGCGGCCGGCGGGCCAGGATGCCGGCGATGGACCCGGCCATGATGGCGATGACGGCATTGACCGACAGGCTGATGGCGACCTGTGTCAGTCCCAGCGCAAGCGACTGCGTGAACACGCTGCCGTGCTCGGGCTGGATGAACTGCGGCAGCAGCGACACGTACAGCACGGCGATCTTGGGATTGAGCAGATTGGTCAGCAGCCCCATCATGAACAGCGTGCGCGGACGGCTGGCCGGCAGCTCGCGCACCTGGAACGGCGAGCGGCCGCCCGGGCGCACCGCCTGCCAGGCCAGGTACATCAGGTATAGCGCGCCGCCAAAGCGCAGCGCGTCGTAGGCATAGGGCACCGACATCAGCAGCACCGTCAGGCCGAAGGCCGCGCACAGCACGTAGAAGATGAATCCGACCGCCACGCCGGACAGCGAGATCAGGCCGGCCTTGGGCCCTTGCGAGATCGAGCGCGACACCAGGTAGATCATGTTGGGCCCCGGCGTGAGCACCATGCCCAGCGCGACCAGGGCGAACGTCAGGAGATGGGTGATATCAGGCATGATGCGCCGGCGCCCGCCGGCCGGTAGTGGGAGATGACTTGGCACATTATCCGAAATCTGTATCGGTACAGCGGGATTTCTTCGGGGCGGCACAGCGGGTCGGGCGCGGCGGATGCGGGCCGGCCGGGCGAGGCCCCGATACAACAATCGCCCCGCATTTAAATGTGGCCGGATGGGAGCGGCGCGCCGGCCGGGATACAGTGGTCGGGTCGCGCCGCCAGCCCCGGGAGGACCCACCCCCATGCCGCCCCGATCGTCATCCCCGCCCGCCGCCCCTCGCGCCGGCGCCATCCGTATCGGCATCGGCGGCTGGACCTACGCGCCCTGGCGCGGTCCCTTCTATCCCGACGGCCTGCCGCAAGCGCGTGAACTCGAATACGCCAGCCGCCAGCTCGGCGCCATCGAGGTCAACGGCACCTACTACAGCAGCCAGAAACCGGCCACCTTCGCCAAATGGCGCGACGAGACGCCTGACGATTTCGTGTTCTCGCTCAAGGCCTCGCGCTACGCCACCAACCGGCGCGAGCTGGCCGGCGCCGGCGAATCCGTGCGCCGCTTCGTGCATGGCGGCATCGCCGAACTGGGTTCCAAGCTAGGACCGATCGTGTGGCAGTTCGCGCCCACCAAGGTGTTCGACGCCGACGACTTCGGCGCCTTCCTGGCGCTGCTGCCGGACCAGGTCGACGGCCTGCCGCTGCGCCACGTGATGGACGTGCGCCACGCCAGCTTCGCCTGCGAGCCCTACCTGGCGCTGGCGCGGCGCCATGGCGTGGCCACGGTCTACACCGACAGCGAGGACTTCCCGTCGCTGGCCGACCGCACGGCCGATTTCGTCTATGCCCGGCTGATGCGGGCCAGCACCGCCTTCAAGGCCGGTTATGCGCCCAAGGTGCTGGACGCGTGGGCCGGGCGCCTGCGCGCCTGGGCGCAGGGCGGCGATCCGGCCGACCTGCCACGGGTCGACCCGCGCAAGCCGGCCGGCGCGCCCCATCCGCGCGATGTGTTTGCGTTCTTCATCAATGGCGCCAAGGAACGCGCGCCGGCGGCGGCGCGCGCCATGATCGAGCGGCTGTAGCCGGCCCGGCGTGCCAGCGCCAAGGGCCGGCACGCAAAGCCGGCGCCGGCCTCAGTCCGCGACCGGCGTGCGCAGCGTCACGAACTCTTCGGCCGCGGTCGGGTGGATGCCGATGGTGTCGTCGAACACGCGCTTGGTGGCGCCGGCCTTGAGCGCGATGGCGATGCCCTGCACGATCTCGCCAGCATCCGGGCCGACCATGTGCACGCCCAGCACCTTGTCGGTGTCGGCATCGACGATCAGCTTCATCAGGGTCTTTTCCTGCGACTCGGTCAGCGTCAGCTTCATGGGGCGGAAGCGGCTTTCGAACAGCTTGACCGTGTGGCCGGCGGCGCGCGCCTCTTCGGTGGTCATGCCGACGGTGCCGATGTTGGGCAGGCTGAACACGGCGGTGGGGATCAGCTTGTAGTCGACCTTGCGGTATTCCTCGGGACGGAACAGGCGGCGCGCCACCGCCATGCCCTCGGCCAGCGCCACCGGCGTCAGCGGCACGCGGCCGATGACGTCGCCGATCGCCAGGATCGACGGTTCGCTGGTGCGGTATTCGTCGTCCACCGCGATGAAGCCCTTGTCGTCGAGCGTGACGCCGGTGTTCTCCAGGCCCAGGTTGTCCAGCATCGGCCGGCGGCCGGTGGCGTAGAACACGCAATCGGTCTCGATCACGCTGCCATCCTTGAGCGTGGCGGCCAGGGTGCCATCGGCGCGCTTGTCGATGCGCGCCACGTCGGCGTCGAACTTCAGGTCGATGCCCTTCTTGACCAGTTCGTCGCGCAGGTGCTCGCGCACCGCCTGGTCGAAGCCGCGCAGGAACAGCGGGCCGCGATAGACCTGGGTGGTCTGCGCGCCCATGCCGTTGAAGATGGACGCGAACTCGACCGCGATGTAGCCGCCGCCCACCACCAGCACGCGGCGCGGCAGCGTCTTCAGGAAAAAGGCCTCGTTCGAGGTGATGGCGTGTTCCTTACCCGGGATGTCCGGCACCTGCGGCCAGCCGCCGGTGGCCACCAGGATGTGGCCGGCGGTGTAGGTCTTGCCGTCGACCTCGACAGTGTGCGGGTCCTTGATGCGGGCGTGGGCTTCCAGCAGCGTCACGCCGCTATTGACCAGCAGATTGCGGTAAATGCCGTTAAGACGCTCGATCTCGCGGTTTTTGTTGGCGATCAGCGTGGGCCAGTCGAAGCTGGGTTGGCCAGCGCTCCAGCCGAAGCCGTGGGCCTGCTCGAAGTCTTCGCTGTAGTGGGCGCCGTAGACCAGCAGCTTCTTGGGCACGCAGCCCACGTTGACGCAAGTGCCGCCCAGGTAGCGGCTTTCGGCCACCGCCACGCGGGCGCCGAAACCGGCCGCGAAACGGGCCGCGCGCACGCCGCCGGAGCCCGCGCCGATCACAAACAGGTCGAAATCGAATGCCATGGTGTTTCCTTCGCCGTCCCGCTGCCGGGACGCGTTCACTGTCGGGAGAAGCGCTATTTTGCACCAGCGCGCCCGCGCGCGCCGGCTCGAGCCTGAGGCGCCAGGCCGGGCCGCCCGGCCCGACCGCCGGCAAGTGGCAGGAACGGGCGCCCTTGGGCTACAGTGACAGCCAGGGGCGCACTGGCCGCCCGCCTTTCACGGAGTCCGATCCATGTCGCTCGAAACCTGGCTGGCTTTCGTCGGCGCATCCGCCCTGCTGCTGATGCTGCCCGGCCCCACCATCCTGACCGTCATCAGCTACTCCCTCACCCATGGCAGGCGCGCGCGCCTGCCGCTGGTGCTGGCGGTGGCGCTGGGCGATTCCACCGCCCTGGCGCTGTCGCTGCTGGGCCTGGGCGCGCTGCTGGCGGCCTCGGCATTCTGGTTCACGGTGGTCAAGACCATCGGCGGCCTGTACCTGCTGTACCTGGGTTTCAAGCTGCTGCGCGCTGGCGTATCGCCCGCCGCCCTGCCCCAGGCCGGCGCGGCCGGTTCGCGCTGGAAGCTGTTCGCCAACACCTATCTGGTGACGGCGCTCAACCCCAAGGGCATCATTTTCTTCGTCGCCTTCCTGCCGCAGTTCCTCGATCCGGCCGGCGACGTGACGCGCCAGTTGTGGACGCTGTCGGCCACCTTCGTGACCTGCGCGGGCATCAACGCCGCCGCCTACGCGCTGTTCGCCGGCTCGGCGAGGCGCCTGCTGGCATCGCCGCGCGCGCAGCGCGGCTTCAACCTGGGCGGCGGCACGCTGCTGTCGGCCGCAGGCGTCTGGGCGCTGCTGGCGCGCCGCGCCTGAACCCTGGCGCGCCGCGCCCCCGCGGCTTGCCGGCGCCGGCGCGGGGGGCACCTTCCTGGCGCCCGGCCCCTCAAGGCAAGGCCGCCGACAAGGCCTCCGGGTCCAGCCCGTAGCGCCGGATCGCCTCGGCCGCCCGCGCCGCCGGCAACACCCCGTCGTCCGCCAGCGCCTTGAGCGTGGCCAGCACAATGTGATGCCGGTCCACCTCGAAAAACGCCCGCAGCGCCTGACGCGTGTCTGAGCGGCCGAAGCCGTCAGTGCCCAGCGTCACGTAGCGGCGCCCCACGAATGGGCGGATCTGCTCGGCCACCGTCTTCATGTAGTCGGTGGCCGCCACCACCGGGCCCCGGGTATCGGCCAGGGCGGTCTCGACGAACCCCAGGCGCGCCGCATCCCGCGGATGCAGGCGATTCCAGCGCTCGATCTCCTGGCCGTCGCGGCGCAATTCCGAGTAGCTGGTGACGCTCCAGACGTCGGCCGCCACGCCGAAGTCCTGTTGCAGCAGATCAGCGGCGGCCAGCGTCTCGCCCAGGATGGCGCCGCTGCCCAGCAGTTGCGCGCGCACTTCGCCCGCTCCCCCCTCGCGCAGGCGGTACATGCCCTTCAGGATGCCGGCCTCGGCGCCTTGCGGCATCGGCGGATGGGCGGTCTTCTCGTTGATCAGCGTCAGGTAGTAGAAGACGTCTTCCTCCTGCTGGTACATGCGGCGCAGGCCGTCCTGCACGATCACCGCGATCTCGTAGGCGTAGGCCGGATCGTAGGCGATGCAGCACGGGATCACCGAGGCCAGCACGTGGCTGTGGCCGTCGTCGTGCTGCAGGCCCTCGCCCTCCAGCGTGGTGCGGCCCGAGGTCGCGCCCAACAGGAAGCCGCGCGCGCGGATGTCGCCCGCCGCCCAGGCCAGGTCGCCGACGCGCTGGAAGCCGAACATCGAATAAAAGATGTAGAACGGGATCGTGGCCACCCCATGCGTGCTGTAGGCGGTGGCGGCGGCGATCCAGGATGCCATCGCGCCCGACTCGTTGATGCCTTCCTGCAGGATCTGCCCGCGCCGGTCCTCGCGGTAGACGCTGAGCTGGTCGGCGTCCTGCGGCGTATAGAGCTGGCCCACGTGCGAATAGATGCCGACCTGGCGGAACATGCCATCCATGCCGAAGGTGCGCGATTCATCGGGCACGATGGGCACCACGCGCGCGCCGATCTGCGGGTCCTTGAGCAGTTGCGCCAGGATGCGCACGAACGCCATGGTGGTGGAGAATTCGCGGCCGTCGCTGCCCTTCAGATGCGCGGCGAAGGCGGCCAGGTCCGGCGTGGCCTGCGGGCCGGGGCCGGCCGGACGCAGCGGCAGGTGACCGCCGGCGCGCCGGGTGGCCGCCTCCAGGTAAACCTGTTCGGGCGTGCCGGGTTCCGGTTTGATGTACGGAATCTCCGCCAGGCGCTCGTCCGGCACCGGGATGCCGAAGCGGTCGCGGAACGCGCGCACTGCCGGATCGGCCATTTTCTTCTGCTGGTGGTTGGTGTTGGCGGCCTCGCCGGCCGCGCCCATGCCGTAGCCCTTGACCGTCTTGGCCAGGATCACGGTGGGCTGGCCGCGATGCGCCAGCGCCGCGGCGTAGGCCGCGTGCATCTTGACCGGATCATGGCCGCCACGGTTGAGCGCGCCGATCTCGTCATCGCTCAGATGCGCCACGCGTTGCAGCAATACCGGGTCGGCGCCGAAGAAATGCTCGCGCACATAAGCGCCGCCGCGCGCCTTGAACACCTGGTATTCACCGTCCACGCATTGCATCATGCGCCGCCGCAGGCGGCCGTCGTGATCCTGCGCCAGCAGCGCGTCCCAGCCGCCGCCCCAGATCACCTTGATGACGTTCCAGCCGGCGCCGCGGTAGACGCTTTCGAGTTCCTGGATGATCTTGGCATTGCCGCGCACCGGGCCATCCAGGCGCTGCAGGTTGCAATTGACCACGAAGATCAGGTTGTCGAGCTTTTCGCGGCCGGCCATGGCGACCGCCGCCAGCGTCTCGGGCTGGTCCTGCTCGCCGTCGCCCAGGAAGCCCCAGACGCGCCGGTCCTGCGCCGCGATCAGGCCGCGGTCTTCCAGGTAGCGCATGTAGCGCGCCTGGTAGGCCGCCATCAGCGGGCCCAGGCCCATCGATACGGTCGGGAACTGCCAGAAGCCGGGCATGGTGCGCGGATGCGGATACGACGCCAGCCCGCCCCCGCCGATCTCGCGGCGAAAGCGGTCGAGTTCGTCCTCGGACAGGCGTCCTTCCAGGTAGGCTCGGGCGTAGATGCCGGGCGCCGAGTGGCCCTGGATGTAGAGCATGTCGCCCAGGAAATCCGGGGTGGCGGCGCGGAAGAAATGGCGGTAGCCGGTTTCGTACAGGGTGGTGGCCGAGGCGTAGGTGGCGATGTGTCCGCCCACGCCCGAATGCTTGCCGGCGCGCAGCACCATGGCCATGGCGTTCCAGCGCAGGTAGGCATCCAGCCGCGCTTCGATCGCGGGGTCGCCGGGAAACGGCGCCTGCGCCGGCAGGCCGATGGTGTTGACGTAGGGCGTGACGCCGGCCGCGGCGTAGCCGCCGCTGCGGGCGCGGTCCTGCTCGAGCAGGCGGTCCAGCAGATAGTGCGTGCGCGGCAGGCCTTCGTGCGCCAGCACTGCCTGCATCGCGTCCAGCCATTCGCTGGTTTCTTCGGGGTCGATGTCGACGCCGTCGATCTCGGGTTCCATGGGCATCCTCCTTGTGGTGCGCAAGCGGCGCCCGGACACGAACGGCCGGCGCCGTTTTTTCACATCGTGAATTGCATTTGCATAATGTGCAATTGCAATCGTATTGAGGTTTTTGAACAATTGCAAGTGCAACTATTTCAAGGCGCACGCCACGGTGGCCACGGGCCCGCGTCCCGCTAGCGGCCGGCCTGCTGCCCGCACGCCGGCCCCGGGCCTCTACAATCCGGAACAACGAAATCTCTGGAAAAGGAAGCGACCGCATGGCCACGGGAAAGCCCGACGCGTGGAGCCTCTTGCTGACCGCGCATGCGCTGGTGGTGGAAGAAATCGAAAAACGACTGGCTGCCGCCAGCCTGCCGCCGCTGGCGTGGTACGACGCGCTGTGGGCGCTGGAACGCGCGCCGCAAGGCACCGCGCGCATGTTCGAGATCGCCGAGCGCATGGTCATCGCGCGCTACAACCTGACGCGCCTGATGGACCGCATCGAGGCCGCCGGGCTGGTCGAGCGCTTCCGTTCGGACGAGGACCGCCGCGCCACCTACGCCCGCATCACGCCGGACGGCCTGGCGCTGCGCCGCAAGATGTGGAAGGTGTATGGCCCGGCCATCGACGAACTGTTCCTGTCGCAGCTGCCGCCGGCGCAGCAGGACGCCATGGCCGAGCAGTTCCGCCAGATCGCCCGCCACGTGCGGGCCTTGTCCAGACCCGCCGCCTGACCCGGCCGCCATGGAGCCCCGCATGCCCGCTCGTTCCCCCCTGCATATCGGCATCGTCGCCTGCTCGGCCGAAGGCGCCGCGCTCTGCTACCGCACGATCTGCGCCGAAGGCGCGCAGCGCCTGGGGCCGCACGCGCACCCCGAAGTGTCGCTGCACGGCCTATCGCTGGCGGACTACGTGACGTGCCTGGAACGCAATGATCCGGCTGGCGTGGGCGCGCTGATGCTGGCATCCGCCGGCAAGCTGGCGCGCGCCGGCGCGGACTTCCTGATCTGCCCCGACAACACCATCCACCAGGCGCTGGGCCACGTGCTGCCCCATTCGCCGCTGCCCTGGCTGCACATCGCCGAACAGGTCGCCGCCGAAGCCGCCGCGCGCGGCCTGCGCCGCATCGGCATCCTGGGCACGCGCTGGCTGGTCGACAGTCCGGTCTACCCCGACAAGCTGCAAGCGCGCGGCCTGGACTACGTGCGCCCCGCGCCGGCCGATCGCGACCTGCTGGCGCGCGTCATCATGGACGAACTGGTCTACGGCGTCTTCAAGCCCGAATCGGTGGCCTTGCTGCAAGGCGTGGTGGCGCGGCTGCGCGAGGCCGGCTGCGATGCCGTGGTGCTGGGCTGCACCGAACTGCCGCTGGTGCTGAACGACGCCAATTGCGCCCTGCCGACGCTGGACTCGACCCGTATCCTGGCGCGCGCCGCCCTGGACCGCGCCCTGGCCTGACGCCGCGCCTTCAGAGCTGGTCCAGCCCGTACCGGCGCAGGCGTTCCAGGTCCAGCACCTTGATCTGGTTGTACGACAGCGCCAGCACGCCCTGGTCGGCCAGCGTCTGCAGCGCCTGGTTGACGCGCTGGCGCGACAGGCCGGTCAGGTAGCCGAGTTCCTCCTGGGAAATCGCCAGCGTCAGGTCGGTGGACGGATACAGCTGCGGGTTGAACAACTGCGCCAGCGACTGCGCCACGCGCGCATCGGCATCCAGCAGGCGATGGTTCTGGATCGAAGCGATGAACTCGCCCATGCGGTCATTCAATTGCCCGATGACAAAGTGCGAGAACGGCAGGCTGGCCGCCAGCAGCGCATGAAAGGTGGCGGCCGGCACCCGCAGCACCAGCGACGGCTGGGTCGCCACCACGTCGTACTTGCGCAATTCGCGCTTGATGACGCTGCCCTCGCCGAACCAGCCGCCCGGCGGCACCCCGGAAAAGGTGCAACTGCGTCCCGATTCGTTGTAGATCGCCAGCTTCAGCAGGCCGCTGTGCACGCCCAGCCAGTAGTCAGACGGCGCGTTGCGGCGCGCGATCCAGGCGCCGCTGGCGACGTGCTCGCCCCGCGCCGTGGCCAGTACCAGCTCCTGGTGCGGCGCCTCCAGCGCGTTGAACCAGGCGCAGCCGCGCAACAGCGCGGACAGCTCGGTCCGGGAAACGTCGTTTGAAACATCGGACATGGAAAGAACCGTGTAAAACTGTGGATTGGGCGCGCGGAATAAGGTCTGTCATGCAGGCGACAGACACCATTTTCCGGCGGCCGATAAGCTCTAGCAAGCAGCGGGATTCCGGCTACAGATCATCCCCGGCGATCCAGATCAAGTTTCCCGCAAAAAAGCATATCCGGGCGCCCCCGCGCCCCACAGGAGACAAGCATGAGCAGCATGTTCGACCACGGCCTGGCGCGCCGTGACGCCAACTACGAGCCCCTGACCCCGGTCGACTTCATCGCCCGCGCCGCGCAGGTCTACGGCAACCGCCTGGCCGTGGTGCACGGCGCCGTGCGCCGCACCTGGGCCCAGACCTACGAACGCGCGCAACGCCTGGCCGGCGCCCTGGCCGCCGCCGGCATCCAACGCGGCGACACGGTGGCGGTGATGCTGCCGAACATCCCCGCCATGGTCGAGGCGCATTTCGGCGTGCCGATGCTGGGCGCCGTGCTCAACACCCTCAACACCCGCCTGGACACGCCCAGCGTGCTGTTCATGCTGGGCCACGGCGAGGCCCGCGCGCTCATTGTCGACACCGAATACGCCGAACTCGCGCAGCGCGCCCGCGCCGAATTCCCGCACCTGGTGGTGATCTCGGTGCACGACCTGGACGGCACGCCCGCCACCCTGCCCGGCGCCACCGACTACGAAGCCTTCCTGGCCGCCGCGCCCGCGAGGTTCGACTGGCGCCCGCCGGCCGACGAATGGGACGCGATCGCGCTGAACTACACCTCGGGCACTACCGGCGATCCCAAGGGCGTGGTCTACCATTACCGTGGCGCCTATCTCAACGCCGTCAGCAACATCCTTGAATGGGACATGCCCAAGCACCCGGTCTACCTGTGGACCCTGCCGCTGTTCCACTGCAACGGCTGGTGTTTCGCCTGGACCGTGGCCGCGCGCGCCGGCGTTAACGTATGCCTGCGCAAGTTCGATCCCAAGACCGTGTTCGACCTGATCCGCGCCGAGGGCGTCACCCACTACTGCGGCGCGCCCATCGTGCAGAGCGCGCTGGCCAACGCCCCGGCCGAAATGCGCGCCGGCATCCGCCACACCGTGCGCACCATGGTGGCCGGCGCCGCGCCGGCGCCGGCGGTGATCGCCAAGATGAAGGAAATCGGCTTCGAACTGACCCACGTCTACGGCCTGACCGAGGTCTACGGCCCGGCCGCCGTGTGCGCCCCGCAGGAAGCCTGGAACGACCTGGAAGACGAACAGCGCGCCCTGCTGACCGCGCGCCAGGGCGTGCGCTACCACCTGCAGGCCGGCGTCTCGGTGCGCAACCCCGACACCATGCAGGAAGTGCCGGCCGACGAGCAGACCGTGGGCGAGATCATGTTCCGCGGCAACATCTGCATGAAGGGCTACCTGAAGAACGAACGCGCCACCGACGAGGCCTTCGGCGGCGGCTGGTTCCACACCGGCGACCTGGGCGTGATGACGCCCGACGGCTACATCCGCATCAAAGACCGCAGCAAGGACATCATCATCTCGGGCGGCGAGAACATCTCCAGCATCGAGGTCGAGGACGCCCTCTACCGCCATCCGGCCGTGGCCGCCGTGGCGGTGGTGGCCATGCCCGACCCGAAATGGGGCGAGACGCCGTGCGCCTTCGTCGAGCTCAAGCCCGGCTGCAGCGCCACCGCCGAAGAAATCATCGCCCACTGCAAGCTGCTGCTGCCCGGCTTCAAGGTGCCGCGCGCGGTGCGCTTCGGCGAACTGCCCAAGACCTCGACCGGCAAGATCCAGAAATTCGAGCTGCGCGCGGCGGTGGGTTCCACCCGCGCCATCGACGCCACCTGATTCCCTCCCTATCCAGACTCCCCGGAGCTCCGACGCCATGACGTACCAAGCCCCCGTGAAAGACATGCTGTTCGTGCTGAACCATCTTGCCGGCCTGCCGCGGGTGGCGGCGCTGCCGCAGTATGCCGAAGCCACGCCCGACACCGCCCAGGCGGTGCTGGAGGAAGCCGCCACCTTCGCCGCCGACGTGCTGGCGCCGCTGAACCATCCCGCCGACCGCGAGCCCAGCGCCTGGCATGACGGCGCGGTGACCACCTCGCCCGGCTTCAGGCAGGCCTTCCGCCAATACGCCGAGGCCGGCTGGCAGGGCATGACGCATCCGGCCGAATACGGCGGCCAGGGCCTGCCCGGCCTCTTGGGCGCGCCCTGCTCCGAAATGCTCAACGCCGCCAACCTGTCGTTCGCGCTGTGTCCGCTGCTGACCAACGGCGCCGTCGAGGCGCTGCTGACCGCCGGCTCGCCCGAATTGCGCGACCGCTACATCGGCCCGATGCTGTCGGGCCAGTGGACCGGCACCATGAACCTGACCGAGCCGCAGGCCGGCTCCGACCTGGCGCTGCTGCGCACCCGCGCGCAGCCGGTCGGCGACGGCACCTACCGCATCTCGGGCACCAAGATCTTCATCACCTACGGCGAACACGACCTGGCCGAGAACATCATCCACCTGGTGCTGGCGCGGCTGCCCGATGCGCCCGAAGGCGTCAAAGGCATCTCGCTGTTCCTGGTGCCCAAGTTCCTGGTCAACGACGACGGCTCGCTGGGCGCGCGCAACGACGTCACCTGCGTGTCGATCGAGCACAAGCTGGGCATCAAGGCCAGCCCCACCGCGACGCTGCAGTTCGGCGACGCGGGCGGCGCCATCGGCTACCTGGTGGGCCAGGAAAACCGTGGCCTGGACGCCATGTTCATCATGATGAACGCGGCCCGCTTCGCCGTCGGCGTGCAGGGCATCGCGGTGGCGGACCGCGCCTACCAGCACGCGCTGGCCTATGCCGCCGAGCGCGTGCAGAGCCGCCCGGTGGACGGCTCCTCGCGCAACGCCGTGGCCATCATCCAGCACCCGGACGTGCGCCGCATGCTGGGCACCATGCGCGCCCTGACCGAAGCCGGCCGCGCGCTGGCCTACTACACCGCCGGCCACGCCGACCTGGCCCACGCCAGCGCCGACCCGGCCGAACGCGCCCGCCACCTGGCGGTGCAGGAATTCCTGGTGCCGATCGTCAAGGGCTGGTGCACCGAGGCCGCCATCGACGTCGCCAGCCTGGGCGTGCAGGTGCACGGCGGCATGGGCTTCATCGAGGAAACCGGCGCCGCCCAGTACTACCGCGACGCCCGCATCCTCACCATCTACGAGGGCACCACCGCGATCCAGGCCAACGACCTGGTCGGCCGCAAGACGCTGCGCGACGGCGGCGCGGTGGCGCAGGCGCTGATCGAAGAAATCCGCCAGACCGAAGAAGCGCTGCAGGCGCGCAGCGAGGCGGCCGCCCGCCTGGTGCTGACGCCGCTGCGCGAGGGCCGCCTGGCGCTGGCCAACACGGTCGACTTCGTGGTGGCCAACGCCGCCGCCCATCCCAACGCGGTGTTCGGCTCGGCCGTGCCCTATCTGCTGCTGGCGGGCACGGTGCTGGCCGGCTGGCAGATGGCGCGCGCGCTGCTGGTGTCGCTGGACCGCCAGGACGAGGACCCGGCCTTCCACCAGGCCAAGATCGCCACGGCCCAGACCTACGCCCTGCACAAGCTGACCCAGGCGCCCGGCCTGGCGGCGGTGGTGGCCGGCTCGATCGAGTACGCCGTGCAGCCCTGACGCCGCGCGGCGCTGCCACCGAACCCGGAAAGACCGCTGCGGCGGTCTTTTTCCTTGGTGCGCGGCGCCATTAAGCATATAACCATAATGAATAATGAAAAGGATAAAACATATCTAAAATTACTAAGCGGATGTGGGAAACCCGGGTCCGCGGGCAAGCCGCCAGCCGCATCAAAGGCGCCCTCGTTCAGGACCTTTCCTCCATGCTCCGCAAGCTGTTCACCACCGCGCTCCTCGCCGTCACCACGTCCCTCGCTCACGCTGCGCCGCCCGCGCTCGAAATTGGCTACCTGCCGATCCTGCCGGACGCGCAATTGTTCGTGGCGCTGGAAGAAGGCACGCTGCAGGCCAAGGGCGCGCCCGCGCCCAAGCTGGTGCAATTCCAGAGCGGCCCGGCCTTGACCCAGGCGCTGCTGGCCGGGCAGCTCGACGTCGCCTATGTCGGCATCGGCCCGGCGCTGGTGGCCAGCGCCAAGGGCGCCGGCATCAAGGTCGTGGCCTCCAACATCGTCGAACAGGTCAACGTGGTCGCGCTGGGCGCGCTGGCGCCGTATTTCGCCTCGGGCGATCCGGCCACCGCGTTCGCCCGCTTCGCCAAGGACAAGGGCAGAAAGCCGGTCATCGCCAGCTACCCCAAGGGCGCGGTGCCCGAGGCCGCCCTGCAATACTGGCTGCGCCAACGCCTGAAGGCCGATCCGGCCAGCCTCGAACTGATCTACCAGGGCGAAGCGCAGATCCAGCAGTCGCTGCTGACCGGGGCCATCGACGGCGCCGCCATTCTCGAACCCACCGTCACCACCGTGCTGACCCGGCTGCCGGAATCGCGCGTGGTGGCGCGCGGCTCGCAGCTGTTTCCGAACCAACCCGGCGCGGTGCTGCTGGTGCGCGACAAGCTGATCGCCGAACACCCCGAAGCGGTGCAGCAACTGGTCAACGCCCAAGTGGCCGCGACCGCCCTGCTGCGCGACGACCCGGCGCGCACCGCTGCGCATGTGCAGAAATATGTCGGCGGCGGCCGCCTCGACCGCGCGCTGGTGGAAAAGGCCATCCGCAACTCGCATGACCAATTCGTGGCCGACCCGCATGCCATCGTCGACGCCACCGCCGAACTGCAGGCCTTTCAGGCCAGCCTGGGCACGGTCGGCGCGGCCAGCGCCGACGTCAAGCAGTTGTTCGACACCCGCTTCTACGACAAGGCCGCCCAGCCATGAGCCAGACCGCCCCGGCCCTTGCCGCCCCCGCGGCCCCGGTCCGCAACGGGGCGCCGCCCTGGTTCGCCGCGGCGCGCCGGGCGGCCTACGGCATCTCCGGCCTGGTTATCTTCATCG
This sequence comes from Achromobacter pulmonis, assembly GCF_902859765.1. Taxonomy (GTDB): domain Bacteria; phylum Pseudomonadota; class Gammaproteobacteria; order Burkholderiales; family Burkholderiaceae_B; genus Achromobacter; species Achromobacter pulmonis. The sequence continues at coordinate 85,187 of NZ_CADIJV010000003.1, read as the reverse complement.
CCATCTGGAAAGCCGCCCTGCTGTGGCAATGGGCGCCCCCCGGCACCCTGCCCGACCCCTTCGCACTGCCCGCCACGCTGGTCCAGGAATGGCAGTCGGGCCGCCTGCTGCCGGCCATCGGCTCCAGCCTGGTGCATTACTTCTGGGGCCTGGCCGCCGGCACCGCGCTGGGCTTTGCCGTCGGCCTGGCGGCCGCCACGCTGCCGCGCTTCAACCTGGCGCAAGCCTACCTGGCGCGCATCCTGCGGCCGATCCCGCCGCTGGCCTGGGTGGTATTCGCCATCGCCTGGTTCAAGGTCAGCCATGCCGGCGCCGCTTTCGTCATCGCCATCGGCGTGTTCTGGGTCAACTACTTCGCCACCTACAGCGCGGTGCGCAATGTCGACCCGCGCTACTACGAGCTGGCGCGCGCCTTCGGCCACGGCGGCTACCTGGCGCGCGCGCTCGGCGTAACGCTGCCGGCCATCGCGCCCGGCGCGCTGTCGGGCGTGCGCACCGGCATCGGCCAGGCCTGGATGACGCTGATCGCCGCCGAACTACTGGGCGTGCCCGGCATGGGCCAGGAAATGAATGCCGCCGCCGGCGTCGGCGCCTACGACGCGGTGGTGGTCTACATGCTGATCATCTCGCTGGTCTACACACTCTGCGACCTGGCGTTCTCGGCGGTCGAAGGCAAGGTGCTGCAATGGCGTCCGTGATCGAATTCTCCAAACTCTCGTACCGCCATCCGGGCGCCGACGCCCCCGTGATCCAGGGCCTGTCGCTGGCGATCGAGGCGGGCAGTTTCGTGGCCGTGGTGGGCGGCTCGGGCGTGGGCAAGTCCACCCTGCTGCGCGCGGCGGCCGGCCTGGCCGACCCCGCCAGCGGCGAAGTCCGGTTCCAGGCGCCCGCGCGCGCGGGCCGCCGCAGCCGCGCGGTGGTGTTCCAGGACAGCCGCCTGATGCCGTGGCGCACGGTCGGCGGCAACGTCGGCTACGGCCTCGAAGGCCTGGGCCTGGATCGCCATGAACGCCAGCAGCGCATCGACGCCGCGCTGCGGCTGACCGGCATGGGCGACTATGGCCGCCGCTGGCCGCACCAGTTGTCCGGCGGCCAGGCGCAGCGCGTCGGCATCGCCCGCGCCCTGGCGGTCAAGCCCGACCTGCTGCTGATGGACGAACCCTTCAGCGCGGTCGACGCCATCACCCGCCGCAACCTGCAGCAGGAATTGATCCGCGTCTGGCAGGGCGCCGGCGCGGCGGTGCTGTTCGTCACCCACGACATCGAGGAGGCCGTGTTCCTGGCCGACAAGGTGGTGGTGCTGGGCGGCCGCCCGGCCAATATCGCCGGCAGCTACGACATCGACCTGCCGCGCCCGCGCGACCGCGCCGATCCGGCATTCGCGCGGCAAGTGGCGGCCATCGCCCACACGCTCGAACATCACTGACCGGACCGCGCCCGCGCCTCTCACGCGCGGCGCGCGCTGGCGCAGTGCGCCGCCGGCGCCGCCTTGCGCGGCAACGTCAATGCCCAGAACAGCGCCGCCGCCAGGCTCAGTCCCAGGCCCAGCGCACATACCCCGAGCCAGCCGGCCCGCGCATAGACGAAGGTCGATGCGATCGACCCGAGCCCGCTGCCCACCGCGTAGAACATCATGTAGCCGCCGACCAGGCGGCTATGGGCCTGCGCGCTGATGGAAAAGATCATGGCCTGATTGGTCACGTGCAGCGCCTGCGCCGCGATGTCCAGCACCAACACGCCCAGCGCCAACGCCCACAGGCTCCGGTCCAGCAGCGCGATCGGTCCCCAGGCCAGGCACAGCAGCGCCAGGCCGGCGCCGGTGGTGAGTTGGGCATGGCCCCTGTCCGCCAGCCGGCCGGCCCGCGCCGCCACCAGCACGCCCGCCACGCCCACCAGCCCGAACGCGCCCACCGCGCTAGGCGTCAACGAATACGGCGGCGCGCTCAGGGGCAGCACCAGCGCCGTCCAGAACGCGCTGAAGACGGCGAACATCAGCAGCGCGATCATGCCGCGCACCCGCAGCACCCGCTCACTCGCCAGCAGCGTGAGCATCGAGCGCAGCAGCGCGCCATAGCCCAGTCCCGCGGCCGGCAGGGCGCGGCGCGGCAGCCAGCGGGCCAAGGCCAGCGCCAGCAAGGCGGCCAGGCCAGCGGACACCAGGTAGACCGCGCGCCATCCCCACAGGTCCGCCACCGCGCCGGCCAGGGTGCGCGCCAGCAACAGCCCGATCACCACGCCGCCCTGCACCGCGCCGACCACCCGCCCCCGCTCGCCCGGCGCCGCCAGCGCGGCCGACAAGGCCAGCAGGCCCTGGGTCATGGCGGTGCCGAGCAGGCCCAGCGCCAGCATCCCGGCCAGCAGCCACGGCGCGGCGGACGCCAGCGCCACCGCGGCCAGCGCCAGCACCAGCAGCCCCAGCTGCGCCAGCATGAGGCGGCGCCGGTCGAACAGGTCGCCCAGCGGCACCACCAGCGCCAGCGCCAGCGCGCAGCCCAACTGCGTCGCGGTGACGACGATGCCCACCGCGCCCTCGTCCAGGCGGAACTCGCGGCCCATGGCGTCCAGCAAGGGTTGCGCGTAATACACGTTGGCCACGCTCAATGCGCAGGCCACCGCCAGCAGCAGCACCAGCGCGGTGGGCATGCCGCCGGCGGATGGCGGCGCCAGGGGGGAAGGATCGGTTCGGTCAGACATGGCGGCCTTTTTGGTTTTATTAAGAAACCAGAATGCTAGGCCTTAAGGTTTTATAATGCAACCTGATAATCGACATTCATCCGCCGCGACGGCGGCAAAGGTCAGGACGATATGGTCAAACGCACCAGTCTCGAAGGCGCCGCCTGCCCGGTGGCGCGCGCGCTCGACGCCATCGGCGACTGGTGGTCGCTATTGATCGTGCGCGACGCCTTCGACGGCGTGCGGCGCTTCGGCGAATTCCAGAAAAGCCTGGGCGTGGCCAAGAACATCCTCAGCGACCGCCTGCGCACGCTGCTGGCGCATGACATCCTGGCGGCGGCGCCGGCCTCGGACGGCAGCGCTTACCAGGAATACGTGCTGACGGAAAAGGGCCGGGCGCTATTTCCCGTGATCGTCGGCCTGCGCCAGTGGGGCGAAGACCACTACTATGGCCCGGCCGAACCGCACTCCACGCTCATCGACCGCAAGCGCGGCCAACCGGTGCGGCGCCTGCAGGTCCGCGCCCAGGACGGCCGCGAATTGGCGCCGGACGACACCGTGGTGCGCAAGGTCGACGGCGACCGCGCCTGACCCTGGCGAGTCCTGCCGCGTCAGACACCGGTGGCCTGCGGCCACTGCCCCGTGGCCAGCGCGGTCGGCGAATAGCCGCCGAAGCGCCAACGCAGCGCCAGCGCGCCCGGCCTGGCCCGCACTCGCTGCACACGCACCCGCCACAGCCGTTCGGCCCCCGCGAAGGCGGCGATCTCCGGACTGTCCAGGATGACCTCGGCGCGGCCCGACACCTGCAATACGTCGCCGCGTTCGAAGTCGATGAACAGCAGCGCGGCGCGCGGATTGAGCAGCATGTTGCCCAGTGTATTGAAAAAGCGGTTGCCGGAGAAATCCGGGATCGTCAGCGTGTCGCCGTCGATCCGCACGAAGCCGGGCTTGCCGCCGCGGTGCGAAACGTCGACCCGGCGCCCGGCGTCATCGGTGTCGGCGTAGGTCGCCACGAAGAGCGTATCGGCGCGCGCGATCAGCGCCTGGTCGGCCTCGGCCAGCGTCGTCCGCTCGCGCGCCGGTGCCGGAAAGCGCAGGGCCGGCGAGCGCGAGAAATGGAAATCGCGCGCCTGGATGTACTGCGGGCAGTTGCCGAACGACTCGGCCACCGTGACCGCGAACCGCTTGCCGTCCCACGCGCTGATACGGCCATTCATGCGGTTGCGGCGGCGCGTGTGCAGTTCGATGCCCAACAGCCCCACCGCCTGATCCGGGCCCAGGCCGGCGCGCAGCGGATCATCGGCGTCCGGCAGCGCGGCCACCTGCAAGGTCACGGGGTCTGGCGATACGGCGAAGCCCGGCTCGCCCTCGATCACCCCGGCCCAGGGGTCGCCCTGGCCATCGACCGCGCCCATCACCAGGAACGGCAGCTGCGCGAAGAAGGCGCGGTGCTGGTCCGGCATGTACGGGCGGATCACCTTCGCGCCCACCTGCGCCATGCGCTCGGCCATGCCGACGTGCGCCTGTAATTGACGTTCGCCGGCGTGCCAGGGCATGGCGCCGGCCGCCGGCGGGACCGCCGCAGCGCCCCCTGCCGGCCTGGCGCTGGCCGAATCGCCGGCCGGCGCGGCATCCGCGGCGCCCATGGGACGTATCGTATTCGCATTCATCTCAGGCTCCTGGTGCGCGGGCTTGCCGCCCGCGCCTGGCATCACGCCGCCCGCAACCCGACCGGCGACACCGCCATCGGCACGAAGCGCGGCAATGCCTCGATCCGCGCCAGCCAGTCGCGCACGCGCGGATACGCCGCCAGCGACACATTGCCTTCCGGCGCGTGCGCCACGTAGGTGTAGCAGGCCACATCGGCGATGGTCGGCGCGGCGCCCGCCAGATAACCGGTGGCCGCCAGCTCCTGCTCCATCACCGCCAGCAGAGCATGCGCGCGCGCCAGCGTGGCCGGCACGTCATGCGAGGCGCCGAACAGCGTCACCAGCCGCGCCGCGGCGGGGCCACTGGCCAGCGGACCGGACGCCGCCGACAGCCAGCGCTGCACCGCCGCCGCGCCCACGGCATCCTCGGGCAGCCAGGCCTGGCCGCCGTAGCGCTTGCACAGGTACACCAGGATCGCGGTGGAGTCGGCCACCACCACGCCGTTATCGTCGATCACCGGCACCTGGCCGAACGCATTCAGCGCCAGGAAGTCGGGGCGCTTGTGCGCGCCGCCGCGCAGGTCGACTTCGACACTACGGTGGGGCACGTCCAGCAGCGACAGCATCAGGGCCACGCGGTGCGAATGGCCGGACAGGGGAAAGCCGTAGAACGTCAGGGGAGCGTTGGACATGGCGCTATCTCGTGAAAGGAAACAGGCGTCCATCTTGAACCCGCTCCGCGCGCGGGGGAACCGCCTGGCCACGCAAGACAGCATTGCCGCCAGTGAAAGAATGGCCGCCGGCCGTCACACCGGGGCCGTCACACCGGCAGTGCCGCCAGGTCGCGGCGCAAGGCCTCGACGCAGAACTCGACGAAGCTGCGCACCTTGGCCGAACTCCTGCGCCCTTCCGGATAGACCACATGCACCGGCATCGGCGGCAGTTCATAGTCGCGCAGCACGACCTGCAAGGCGCCGCTGGCCAGGTCGCGCGCCACCTGGTAAGACACCACCTGGGTCAGGCCCCAGCCCTCGCGCGCGGCCGCCACCGCGGCCTGGAAAGAGGTCACGGTCAGCTGCGAGTCCAACGGCAGGCGGCGCGGCTGCCCATCCTGCAGCAGGCGCCACTGCGAGCCGCGCCCTTCCATGGCTGCCGTGATGGTGCAAAAGCGCGCCAACGCATCGGGGCTGTCCGGCGTGCCGTTGCGCCGCAGGAAATCGGGGGAAGCGCACACCACGCGCCGCACCTGTCCCACCGGCACCGCCGTCAGCGTGGAATCGGGCAGCGCGCCGATGCGCACCGCCACATCCACGCCTTCGTCCAGCAGGTTCACCACGCGATCCACCAGCAGCGCGCGCACCGAAACCTCGCGATGCTGCCGCAGATAGCCCATCACCGCCGGCATGACATGCAATTCACCGAAGCGCGCGGGCGCGGTGATGTGCAGGGAACCGCGCGGCGCGGCCATGGCGCCGGCGGCGGCGTCGTCGGCCTGCTCCACCGCTTCGAGAATGCGGCGGCAGTCGGCGGCGTAGCGCGCGCCGGCCTCGGTCAGGCGCAGGCTGCGGGTGGTGCGCACCAGCAGCAGCGTCCCCAGCCGCCGTTCCAGCGCCGCGACGCTGCGTGTCACGGTGGGGGCCGACATCGCCAAACGACGCGCGGCGGCGGCGAAGCCCTGCGCCTCGGCCACCGCCAGGAAGACACTCATTTCATGGAATCGGTTCAAGGCGCTCGGCCTCCTCGGGATGGATGCGCGCCGGCAGGCCCGGCACGGCCGGCAGCGCTGCGACGCTGTCGCGCACGCAACGCCGCACGATATCCGCCAGGGCCGCGGCCACCGGCGCCGGCCGGCCTTGCGCGTGATACAGCGACAAGGGCAACGGCGGCAACGGCGGCAGGCCCTGCTCGCCCGGCGCCATCACGCGCAACCCGGCCGGCAGCCCCAGCGGGGTGCGCACCATCAGCCCCAGGCCCGCGCCGACCGCCGCCCACAGGCCCGCCAGGCTGGGGCTGATGAAGGCCGCGGTCCAGGCGATACCGGCGCGATCCAACGCATCGGTGGCGCGGCTGCGGAACAGGCAGGGCGCCTCGAATGCCACCAGCGGCAAGGCGCCATCGGCATCGCGCACCGGATCCATTGCGGCCGGACCGATCCAGCACAGTGGCAGCTCGGCCAGCCTCAAGCCATGCGGCCGCGCCGCGTCATGGTCCCAGGCCAGCGCCAGATCCAGTTCGCCGGTCGCCACGCGTTCGAGCAGGTCGGCATTGCGCGCCACCCGCGCTTCGATCCGCACCCGCGGATGGGCGCGGGCAAACTGGCCCAGCACCCGGGGCAGCAGGATCTCGCCGAAATCCTCCTGCAATCCCAGGCGCACCCGGCCCTGCAACCGCGTGCCGCGCACCGCCACCGAAGCCTGGTCGTTCAGTTCCAGCAGCCGGCGCGCGTACGCCAGCATGGTCTCGCCCGCGTCGGTCAGCGCCAGGCCGCGGCCGGCCTTGCGCAATAGCGGCACGCCGGCCTGATCCTCGAGCTTTTTCAGCTGCGCGCTGACCGCCGAGGTGGAACGCCCGAGACGGTCGGCGGCGCGGCCGAAGCTGCCTAGCTCCACCCCGGCGACGAAGCTGCGCAACACGTCCAGGTCGAAAGTGACAGGCCGCATTATTGTCCCGTTTTTCAAAACCTTTAATTGAAAATTTCCTGATTTTCAGAATGATGTTACGGGCGCAGACTGGCCGCGTCAATGTCAATCCCGCTTGGAAAACCATCATGTCCCTGCCCGCCTCCGCCCTCTCCGCCCTCTCCGCCCCGGCGCCCGCCGCGCGTCCCGCCCACCGATGGAAGGTGCTGGCAGTGGGCGTGGCCGCCAATGTCGCGTTCTCCGCGGCGGCGGCCGGCCTGCCCGCCACCGCCGTCTTGCTGCGCGCCGATTACCAGCTGGACAACGACGCCCTGGGCCTGGCGCTCGGCGTGCTCGGCCTGGGCGTGGCGCTGTTCGAACTGCCCTGGGGCCTGCTGGCCGACCGCTGGGGCGACCGGCCGGTGTTGCTGGCCGGCCTCGGCGCGACCGCGGCGGCGCTGGCCTGGATGAGCCTGTGCGCGGCCCCGGCCCACGGCGTCGCGCCCGCCTTGTGGCTGCTGACGTTGGGCCTGCTGCTGGTGGGTGTGATGGGCGGCAGTGTCAACGGCGCCAGCGGCCGCGCGGTGATGGCATGGTTCGACGAGGGCGAACGCGGCCTGGCGATGAGCATCCGCCAGACCGCCGTGCCCCTGGGCGGCGGCCTGGGTGCGCTGGTGCTGCCATGGCTGGCGTCGCGTGCCGGCTTCGGCGCCGTCTTTGGCCTGCTGGCCAGCCTGTGCGCAGGCGCCGCGCTGCTGACGCTGGGCTGGTTGCGCGAGCCGGACCGCGCGCGCACGGCCGCTCCGCCCAGCGCCGGCGCGGCGCCCCGCTCCATGGCCCGCGCCAGCAGCCCGCTACGCGATGCGCGGGTGTGGCGCGCGGCGGTGGCGATCGGCCTGCTGTGCTGCCCGCAATTCGCGGTGCTGACGTTCGCCACGGTGTTCCTGCACGACTTCAGCGGCGCCGGCATCGCCACGCTGACCGCGGTGATGGTGGCGGTTCAACTGGGCGCCATGGTCGCGCGCATCGCCAGCGGCCGCTGGACCGACCGCCACGGCAACCGCCGCGCCTACCTGCGTGGCTGTGTCTGGCTCGGCTGCCTGCTGTTCGCGGCGCTGGCGGCCGCCGCCTGGGCCCTGGGCGCGGCCCCCGGCCACCGCGTGGCGTTGTTGGCCGTGCCGGTGCTGCTGGCCGCCGCCGGCATCTGCGCCTCGGCCTGGCACGGCGTGGCCTACACCGAACTGGCCACGCTGGCCGGCGCCGCCCGCGCCGGCACCGCGCTGGGGCTGGCCAACACCTGCGTCTACCTGGGGCTGTTCCTGACGCCACTGGCGCTGCCGCGGCTGGTGGCGGCCACATCCTGGCCGCTGGCCTGGCTGGCCGCCGGCGGCGCCATGCTGGCGGTCTTGCCGCTGCTGCCGCGCCCGGGGCGGCCGTGAACGCGCGGCGCGCACAGCGCCGCACAGGCGGCAGCCGAGGCCCTGGGCGCCGGGATTTTCACGCGGGGATACTCGGACTTCCGGCTAGCGCCGCCGCGCAGTCGCAACGGATGGGCGTCACCCCAGCCGGCCGCCGCTCCCCACGGCTGAGCCAACCCAGCGCGATCGGCCACAGCGTGTCGCGAAAGCGCTCATGGAAAAATGCAAAGTGGCCAATGGCCTCCAGCCCCAGCGAGGCCGGCGCCAGGCGCAGGTGCGTGCGGGCGCTGCCGGTGAAGTACGCCAGCAGCCGGCCGATGGCGGCCTCGGTGCCGAATTCGTCGTCGGTGACGCTGAGCGCCAGGATCGGCGCGGTCACCGCCGCCATCGCGGCCACGCGATGGTCCGGCCCGCCGCGCCCTTCGAAGCGCGGCCCCATGAAGCTCCAGTCGCGCACCACGCCACGCGGCGTATCCTCCAGCCAGCCCAGGCGGCGCCCGGGAAAATACCCCAGGCAGGCCGCCAGCAGCGGCATCGCCACATGCCACTTGGCCAGCATGCGCAGGCGCTGCCCGGCGGCATAGTCGCGCCAATAGGCGTACTGTGCGCCCATCGTGAAAATGCGCCGCAAGCGCCGCGCCGACGGCGCCAGGCCGGTGACGAAACCGCCGATGCTGTGCGCCACCACATCCACCGGCTGGCCCGGAAAATGCGTGTCGACATACCCCAGCACCGCCTCGAAATCCTTCTCGCCCCAATCCATCCAGGAGGCCTGGAACCCGCGCAGCGAGGCCGGACGCGATTCTCCGATCCCGCGGTAGTCATAGATCAGCACGTCGAAGCCGTGCCGGTGCAGATAGGCGGCGAAGCGCGCGTAATAGCGGCAGCGCACCGAGGTGGCGGCGTTGATGACGACCACCGGACGCGGGCCGGCCGGGCCGGGTCCGGCATGGCGCCACGCGTAGCCTCCCAGCGCCACGCCATCGGCGGCGCGCAGTGTGATGCGGTGCGTATCCATATTCACATTCTCTCAGATCAATCAAACAAGGTCTGGAACGGCCTTTCTGAATCGATTAAACCTTTGGGAAATCATGGATTCAAACGATTATTCGTCGCCCATTACATGCTTTATAGGAATGTGTCAGACCACCGCGCCGCGGCTCGCCGAGCGGCGCAGCACCGCCGGCGGGCTGCCGTAGACCTGTTTGAATACCCGCGTCAGGTGCGCCTGGTCGGCAAAGCCCACGGCCAACGCCGCCTCGGCCAGCGGCAAGCCGCCGCGCAGCAGCGCACGGGCGCGCGCCACCCGCCAATTGCGCAGCCAGGCCAGCGGCGGCAGACCATAACGGCGCGCGAACCGCTTGACCAGCGTGCTGCGATGCCGGCCCTCGGCCCGCGCCAGTGCCTCCAGGTCGGGCGCGCAGGCCGGATCGGCGCGCATGCGCTGCAACAGCAATGCGCAGACGTCCGTCGCCTCGGCCGGCGCCGCGCCGGACGCGGCTGGGGTCTGCCCATGAGCAGCCAGCAAGCCGAACAGAGCCGCCGACAGACGGCCGCTGCGCGCGCCGTCGTCGATGGCCTCGGGCGCCAGCGCCGCCAGCCACGCGGCGCACAGGCCGGGGTCGCGGATGACCGGCCCTGGCAGCGCCAGGCCGCCCTCGCGCAGCGCGGCGGCGTGGTCGTCGAACCAGCCCGGCTCGATATACGCCATGCGGTAGGCCAACAGCCCGGCCGATGTGCCGCCGGTGTGCACCTGCCCCGGCGCGATCACCACCAGGTCGCCCTCGCCCGCCTCGAACGGCCGGCCATGCACGGTGAAGGCGCAGCGCCCCCGGGCGATGGCGCCGATCGACCAGGCGTCATGGAAGTGCGCCTCGTAGCGATAGGCGCGCAGGTCGGCAATCAGCACGTCGCCGGGCAGGTTCGCGCCGCAATGCCAGATATGTTGGGAAACCGCCATCGAAAAAATGCCTGGGCAGGACTGTCGGGGGGCGGTCGCCAGCGCCGGCCGCCGTGGCGACAGACTACCCGAAATAGCGCGCCGGCGCGTGCGGCGGACGCGCCGGCGCCATGATGGCGGACGCCGCCCTCACGCCTTGCCGGCGGCCAGCGCGGAGGCGCGGCCGCGGCCGAACAGCGGCCGTTGCACCGTCTGCGCCAACAGCACGCCGGCCAGCGTCACGGCGCCGCCCAGCAGATGGTACGAATGCAGTTGCTCGCGCAGCAGCGCGAACGCGGCCAGCGCGGTGAACAGCGGCAACAGGTTGATGAAGATGCTGCAACGGTTGGGGCCCAGGCGGTGCACGCCCTCGATCCACAGGAACGACAGCAGCACCGACGAGAAGATGCCGGCGTACAGGATCAGCGGAACCGTCTTCATGTCCAGCGCCGCCTGGGCGGCCGGCACCCGCAGGTACAGCGGCAGCATGTACAACAGCGCGAAAACCGACTGCACGAAGGTCGACTGCCAGGCCGGCAGCGGCACTTTCCAGTGGCGCAGCAGCACGCCGTACAACGCGTACGAGAATGCCGCCATCAGCATCAGCCCGTCGCCGACGTGGATGCCGTGCTGGAACACGCTCAGCATGTCGCCCTGCCCCACCAGATACAGCAGGCCCAGGAACGACAGCGCGCCGCCCACCGCCATGCCGAGGGTCAATGGATCGCGCAGGATGACCACGCTCAGCAGCATGCTCAGCAACGGTATCAGCGCCGTCAGGATGGCCATGTTGGTGGCGGTGGTGGTCTCGGCAGCGCGGTACGACAGCGCCTGGAACAGCGCCGCGGACAGCGCCCCGTACAGCGCCAGCTTGGGCCAGTGGCGCAGGATGAGCTTGCGGTTGCGCCAGGCCGGCACGGCCGTGAACACGCCCATGATCGCCAGCGCCAGGATCAGGCGGTAGAAGGTGATGGCCGTGGGCGAGATGGCGCTGGCGGCCATCTTGGAAACGATGACATTGCCCGCCCAGAACAGAATGGCGAACAATGGGAACAAGTAGGACATGATGGGTTCACTCGCGGAAAGGGAATCGGCCATCCGTCCCGCGCGATGCGCGGGCAGCGGATGGCCGCTATCCTATTGAGCGTCCCCGCGCCCGTCTCCCGATGAACAGGCAAGGACTATCGCGAAATGGGCACCACCCGTGCGCCGCCCTCAGGGCCGGAACGGCAGCGCGTCCAGCGGCGCCTGCACGCCGGCCATCTGGGCCGTCAGCAACGCGGCGCTGCCACAGGCCAAGGTGAAACCGAGCGCGCCCTGGCCGATGTTGAGCCACAGGTTGTCGGCCGCCGGGCTGCGTCCGATCAATGGCTTGCCGGTGGGCGTGGCCGGGCGCAATCCGGCCCAGGGAATCGCGGACTCCAGGTCCAGCGCCGGAAAGGCCTCGCGCACCTGCCGCTTGAGCAACGCGATGCGGGTCGGATCGATCCCGGCGTCGGCGCTGCCGATATCGACCATGGCGGCGATCCGCAACACGCCGCCGACGCGCGCGTAAACGATGCGGCGCTCATAGTCGGTGACGCTGATGCGTGGCGCCACGGTGTCGTCCTCGGTCAGCGGCACGGTCAGACTGTAGCCCTTGAGCGGATAGAGCGGCACGTCGTGGCCCAGCGGCCGCAACAGCGCCCGCGTGCCGATGCCGGTGGCCAGCACCACCGCATCGGCGCCGATATCGCCATCGCGCGCATGCACCGCGACGATGCGGCGCCCCTCGCGCTGCAAACCCGACACCGGATTGGACATGGCGCACTGCACATTGGGCAGCCCGCGCAGGCGCTCGAACAGCGCCAGCGTGAACTGGCGGCAATCGCCCGCCTCTTCGCTCGGGGTGTAGATGGCGCCGGCCAGGCTGGCGCCCATGCCGGCCAGGGCCGGTTCGCGCGCCAGTGTCTGGGCGGCGTCCAGCACCTGCTGCTCGGCGCCATGGGCCGCCTGGTAGGCAACCAGGGCCCGCGCCTTGTCCAGCAAGGCCGCGCTGCGGTAGGCGATCAGCTTGCCATTCTTGAGGTGGCCGAATTCCAGGTTTTCCTGCTCCAGCAGCGCGTGCATCGCATCGCGGCTGAGGAACGACAGCGCCTGCAACTGCGCAGTGGATTCGCGCGCCACCGACGCCCGGCAGGCCAAAGCGAAGCGCAGGCACCAGCGCCACTGGTGCGGATCCAGCCGCGGCCGGAAACGCAACGGCGAGTCCTCGCGCAGCAGCCAGCCCGGCACACTCGACAGCACGCCAGGCCCGGCCAGCGGCGCGACATAGCTGTAGCTGAGCTGGCCGCCATTGGCATAGCTCGACACTTCGGCCGGATGGGCGTGGCTGTCGACCAGCACGACGTCATGGCCCTGGCGTGCCAGGAAGTAAGCAGAGGTCACGCCGACGACCCCTGCCCCGATTACGCACACGCGCATATCCTGCATCCAAATAAGAAAATGGCAACGGTCTTATTCTGAAGCGGGGGACGGATGACCGCAAATCACCAAACCCCCAGCACCCATAACCCGGCCTCATGGCCCCGCGCGCGTGCCCCGCAAAAAACGGCCGGCGGCGCTCTCAGGCGGCGCGGTGCAGCTTGATGAGGGCGGCGGCAGTGGGATCGCGCACCAGATCGGCCAGGGAGTAGCCGTTGAGCGCGTCGTAGAACGCCTGCAGGGTCTGCGCCAGCACGCCCGCCAGGCGGCAGGCGCCGTCCAGCGCACAGGGCGGCTCTTGGCAATCGATCAGCGGCCCTTGCTGCTCCAGCTCGCGCACCAGGTCGCCCAAGCGGTATTCGGCGGCCGGGCGCGCCAGCGCCAGGCCCCCGCCCTTGCCTCGCGCCGTGCTGACCCAACCGCGCTGCGACATGAAATGCACCACCTTGACCAGGTGGTTGCGCGACAGGTCGAAGCGCGTGGCGATCTCCGGAATGGTGACCGCCGCGGGCCGGTCGCGGCATTGCGTCAGGTACATCAGGACGCGCAGGCCGAAGTCGGCGAATCGGGTCAGTTGCATGGTCGGGCTGGAAAAATCCCCGGCGCCCCGGGAAGGAACAGGCCGCCAGGATACACCGCTCAGGCCGGCGCCCCGCCACTGCCGAACGCCTCGGCATGGATGCGGTCCGCGGCCACGCCCAGATCGGCCAGCGCCTGGCGCTGGGCGCGCATGAAACCGGCCGGGCCGCACAGGTAGTAGTCGGCGCCCGGCACCAGCGCCTGCTCGCGGATGGCGCACAGGTCCACCCGGCCGGCGTGGTCGTAATCGCGGCCGCGCTGGTCGCCCGGCCCGACCTCTTCGTAGAACACCGCCTTGCGCACATTGGCGCGCACCGCGGCAATGGCGTTGACGTGGTCTTTCATGGCATGGACCGCGTGGTTGCGACAGCCATGCACGAAGCGGATCTGGCGCGGATCGTCGGTCGCCACCAGATGGTTCAGGATGGAGACCATGGGGGTCAGCCCGACTCCGCCGCTGAGCAGCACCACGGGCGCGGCGCCGTCGCGCAGGTGGAAATCGCCCTGCGGCGGCGCCACGTCCAGCACCCCGCCCTCCTGCAGGCAATCGTGCAGGGCGTTGGAGACACGGCCGGCCGGACCCTGCGCGCCCGCCGCCTCGCGCTTGACCGAAATCCGCAGCCGGTCCTGGCCCGGCGCGTCCGACAGGCTGTACTGGCGCGGCTGCATCAGGCCCAGTTCGGGCACGTACACGCGCACCGACACATACTGGCCCGGACGATAGGCCGGCACCGCGCCGCCATCGGCCGGCGCCAGGTAGAACGAGGTGATCTCGGCGCTTTCGGGCTGCTTGCCGACCACGCGGAAGGCGCGCCAGCCGGTCCAGCCGCCCGGCTTGGCGGCCGAATCGGCATACAGCCGCGCCTCTTCGGCGATCAGCATGTCAGCCAGTTGGCCGTAGGCGGCGGCCCAGGCGTCCACCAGCGCGTCGGTCGCGGCCGCGCCCAGCACCTCGCGGATCGAGGCCAGCAGATGCTTGCCCACAATGGGGTAATGCTCGGGACGGATGCCCAGGCTGACGTGCTTGTGGACGATGCGCGCCACCACCGGCGCCAGCACCGAAGGGTCGTCGATGTGTTCGGCGTAGGCCGCGACCGCGCCGGCCAGGGCCTGCTGCTGCTCACCGCCCGCTTGGTGGCCCTGGTTGAACACATGCCTGAGTTCCGGATTGCTTTCGAACATGCGGGCATAGAAATGACGGGTCAGGGCCACGCCATGGGTTTTCAGGACCGGCGCCGTGGCTTTGACCAGGTCGCGGATTTGCGGGCTCAACATCGACTGCTCCTTGCGCTGCGGAGGGCGCCGGCACCGTTGCCAGGCCTCCTTTTTAAACATGCATTAATAATACATGTTTAAATGCGTTGCACAAAACCCGCCCCGCCCTCAGCCGCCGCGCCCCGTCCATTGACCCAGCAGCCGGCGTGTCGGCCAGGCGCCGGGCGCCACCGCGCGCCAGTCGATCCGCCCCCGCGCCGCGTCCGGGCCGCGCCACACCGCCGCCATCACCCAGTCTTCCCCGAGCGCCCACGCGCTCGCCTGCCAGCGCCCCGGCGGCGGACGCAACAGCAGCCGGCCCGCCGCCCCCGGCGTCAGGCCGACCGATGCCATGTCGGCCGGAAAATCCAGCCCGGCCGCCTTGACGAAAGCTTCCTTTAGGGTCCAGAGCAGGTAAAAGCGCTCCAGCCGCCGTTGCGCTGCGGCCCGGGCCAACCAGACGCGCTCGGCGCCATCGCAGACCCAGGCGGCCAACGCGGCGGTATCGCGCAGCCGCAGCCGTTCCAGATCCACGCCCACCTCCCAGCCGGCCGGCGCCCGCGCGCACAGGGCATGGCCGCCACTATGGCTGAGGGACAGGGCGCAGGCCCCGTTCATCTGGTCCGCCCGCACACGTTGCAGCAGCGCGCGGCTGACCCGCCAGTCGTCGCGCGCCCTGGCCGAGCGCAAGGCCGCGGCGCGGCGCGCATCTTCAGGCGAGAGCAGCTCCGGCCGATAGCGCTCGGCGGCGCCTTTGTCAGCCCACCACAAGGAAAGTTCCTGAAATTCCATGCAACTACGTAACAATTTATCAAGACAGAATGTAAAATATCAGGCGTTTTTACGGCTTTGGTAACGCCCAAAAACAATTAACAGATTTGCGATCGGTGTAAGATCGCGCGCTATGCTGACCTTCTCCATTGCGCAATGGCAGGGTTGGACATCGGGTATGCAAGACACGAGCAGCTGGTTGCACTGGGCTGAACATCCTTATTGTCCCGTTGGAGAACCCAGCCCGCCGCGCCTCGAATTCCTGCCCCCGATGCAGCGTCGCCGCCTCAGTCCGCTGGCGCGCGCCGCGTTCGAATGCGCTTGGCCGGTCGCTCACGATCACCCCCCGATGCCGCTGGTGTTCGCGTCGCGCCATGGCGAAACCACGCGCAACTTCGGCCTGCTGCAGGCCTTGGCGGCCAGCGAGGCGCTGTCGCCCACCGCGTTCGGCCTGTCGGTGCACAACGCCATTGCCGGGCAGTGGTCGATCATACGCCGTGAAACCACCGAATCCGTCGCGCTCTCGGCCGAGGACGACGGATTGGAACACGCCTTCATCGAAGCCGGCCTGCTGCTGGCCGAAGGCCACGACAACGTCCTGGTGGTACTGGCCGAAGAACGGCCTCCCGCGCCCTACTCGCGCTGGATCGACGACGTGCCCTTTTCCTATGCGGCGGCTTTCCGCCTGCGCGCCGGCACCGACTGGCGGCTCGAAGCCGCGCCGTGCGCCGACGCCGCCCCGCCGCCCTGGCCGCACGCGCTCAACCTGCTGCGCCACCTCCATCTGCAAACCCCCAGCTGGCGGCACGCCAACCCCGCCCGCCACTGGCTCTGGACCCGCACGGCATGACGCCCACCAGCCCCACCCCTGCCGCCCCCCAGGCCCGCCAGGACTTCTGGCTATGGCGCCTGGTCGCCACCGGCATGGCCTTCACCATGTTCGGTGTCGGCGGCCTGCTGCTGCGCCTGCTGGTGTTTCCGCCCCAGCGCCTGATCCCGGGTAACGCCGCCGACCGCCAGCGGCGTGCCCGCTGGGCGCTGAACGGCACCTTCCGTTTCTTCATCCGCTTCATGGTGCGCGTCGGCATCCTGACGGTGGACTTCAAGGGCGCCGAGCGCCTGGGCCGGCCCGGCCAGATGATCCTGGCCAACCACCCGTCGCTGCTGGACGTGGTGTTCCTGGTGGGCCACGTCAAGAACGCCAACTGCATCGTCAAGCACGGCCTGGCCCGCAATCCGTTCACGCGCGGGCCGGTCAGCAACGCCGGCTACATCACCAACGACGAGAGCTTCGACATGTTCGACCGCGCCGCCGACGTGCTGCGCAATGGCGAAACGCTGATCGTGTTCCCGGAAGGCACGCGCACGCCGCCCGACAGCATGCCGCGCTTTCACCGCGGCGCCTGCGCCATCGCGCTGCGCGGCGCGCGCATGGTGACCCCGGTGGTCATCCGCATGAACCCGCGCAGCCTGACCAAGGGCGAGCCCTGGTACCGCATTCCGCCCTGCCGCATGCGCTACGTCATCGAGGTCGGCGCGGACATCGACCCGGCGACGTGGTCCAATGCGCACCCGCTGCCGATCGCCGGCCGCAAGATGAACGATTACCTGCATGCCTATTTCGATGCCGAGCTGACGCGAGATGCGGCGGCCGGCGCCCCGGGGCCCGTCGCCGGGCCCGACAACGAACACGCGCGATGCGCGCCGCAAGTGGAGTCCACGCTGGATGAATCAACTGGAAACTGAGCTCAAGACGCTCGTCATCGAATCCCTGGGGCTGGAAGACATCACCCCCGACGACATCGACCGCGAGGCCAGCCTGTTCGGCGACGGACTGGGCCTGGACTCGGTCGATGCGCTTGAACTGGGGCTGGCGCTGCAAAAGCGCTACGGCATCACCATCGACCCCGAGACGCGCAACATGCGCGAGCACTTCGCCAGCATCGCCAACCTGGCCGGATTCGTCGCGGCCCAGCGCCGCAACTGAGGCAATGGAGTTGACCATGCAGACCCGCGATGAAATCTTCAACACGCTGCGCGACACCCTGAGCGAATTGTTCGAGATCGAACCCGAACGCATCACCCCCGAGGCCAACCTGTACACCGATCTGGAAATCGACAGCATCGACGCCATCGACCTGATCGACCACGTGCGCCGCCAGACCGGCCGCAAGCTCGACGCCAACGATTTCCGCAGCGTGCGCACCGTCGAGGACGTGGTGCAGGCCATGTGCCAGAAGCAGCAGGACGCCGGCGCATGAAACGCGGCCTGGCGCCCGCGCTGGCCGTGGCCGGCCTGGCCTATCCCTTCGTCGTGTACGCGACGCTGGGGCGGGTCAGCGCGGCCTGGCTGGCGCTGCCGCTGGCCGTGCTGTGGCTGGCGCGCGGGCTGGCCGGCCGCGACGGTCAGCCCGGCGCGCGCCTGCTGCCGCTGACCGCGGTAGCGTTCTGCCTGGTGCTGGCGGTGTCCAATTCGAGCGACTGGCTGCGCTGGTATCCCGTGATGGTCAACGCCATGCTGCTGGCCATCTTCGGCGCCAGCCTGTATCGCGGCCGGCCCGTCATCGAACAGTTGGCGCGCCTGCGCCATCCCGACCTGCCGGCCGCCGGCGTGCGCTATACGCGCCGCGTCACGCGCGTGTGGTGCGGCTTCTTCGCCATCAACGGCGCCATCGCCGCGGCGCTGGCCGCCTGGGGCCCCTGGAACTGGTGGACCGCCTACAACGGCGCCATCAGCTACCTGCTGATGGGCGTATTGATGGCGGGCGAATGGCTGCTGCGGCCGGCCGCGGCAAAGGCGGCCTGAGCAGTGACCTGGACCGACCTGACGCACCTGCTATTGCCGCGTGCCCCCGGCGCCGACGACGCGCCCGTTGCCGTCGACCCCGCGCTCACGCACGCCGATTTCGCCGCACATTGCCTGGCCACCGCCGGCGCGCTGCAGGCGCGCGCCACGCAACGGGTCGCGCTGTGGTTCGACGACGCCGCCGCCCTCGCCATCGCCCTGTGCGCCTGCTGGCGCGCCGGCGTGACCGCGATCCTGCCGGGCGACGCGCGCCCCGACACCTGCGCCCTGCTCGACGCCGACATCGACGCCTGGCTCACCGACACCGACCTGCCACCCACCCCCCGCCCGCGCTGGCGGCTGGACGCGCTGCGCGATGCGCCGCCGCTGGCGCCCGCGACGCTCGATCCGGAACAGGCGCTGGTGCTGTGCACTTCCGGCTCCAGCGGCACGCCCAAGCACATCGCCAAGCGCTGGGGCCAACTGGCGCGCGAAGTGCAGGCGCTGCAAGCGCAATGGCCGGACGCCGCCGGCCCCGTGCTCGGCAGCGTCTCGGCCCAGCACATGTACGGCCTGCCGTTCCGGGTGCTGTGGCCGCTGTGCGCCGGGCGTCCGTTCGACCGACGCCAGCGGCTCTACCCCGAGGACCTGCAGCAGGCCAGCCTGCGCCATCCGGCCTTCACCTGGATCGCCAGCCCGGCGCTGCTGCGCCGCCTGGGCGACCGGCTCGACTGGGCGCAACTGCGCGGCAGGCTCGGCCGCGTCTTTTCATCGGGCGGCGCGCTGCCGCCCGAGGTGTCCGACGACATCGCGCGCCACCTCGGCCTGCGCCCCACCGAGATCTACGGCAGCTCCGAGACCGGCGCCGTGGCCTGGCGCAGCGGCGCTGACCTGTGGCAGCCCCTGCCCGGCGTGGTGGTCGGTCTGGACGGGCATGGCGCGCTGCGCGTGGATTCGCCCTGGGTCGAGGCCGCCGACGCGCAGACCGCCGACGGCGCCGAACTGTGCGGCGGCCGCTTCCAGTTGCTGGGCCGGCAGGACCGCATCGTCAAGATCGAGGAAAAGCGTATCGCCCTGCCCATGTTGGAACAGGCGCTGGCGCGCCATGCCTACGTGGCCGAGGCCCGCGTCGGCCGCGCCGCTGGCGCCACCCGCCTGACCGCGCTGGTGGCGCTGAATGCCACGGGCCTGCACGCGCTGCGCAACCAGGGCCGGCGCGCCGTGGTCGATGCGCTGCGCCAGCACCTGGCGGCCGGCTTCGAGTCGCTGGCGATCCCGCGCGGCTGGCGGCTGTCGCGCCAGTTGCCCTGGAACAGCCAGGGCAAGATGACCCAGGCCGATTTCGAAACGGCCGCCGGTCCGCGTCCGGTGCAGCCCATGGCCGAGCCGCTGCCGGCCGCCAGCGCCAGCGAGCGCCGCTACCGCATGGAAATCCCCTGCGACCTGGCCTACTTCGCCGGCCATTTCCCCACTGCGCCGGTGGTACCCGGCGTGGCACAGATCGGCTGGGCGCTGGCGCTGGCGCAACGCGACCTGCTGCCGGCCCTGCGCTTTGCCGGCATGGAGGCGCTGAAGTTCCAGCGGCTGCTGCGCCCCGGCGACGTGGCCGAACTGGCGCTGCGCTGGGATGCCGGCAAGCGCAAACTGTATTTCAGCTACACCCTCGGGGACGCGCCCTGCTCGTCCGGCCGCGTGCCG
This sequence comes from Achromobacter pulmonis, assembly GCF_902859765.1. GTDB lineage: Bacteria > Pseudomonadota > Gammaproteobacteria > Burkholderiales > Burkholderiaceae_B > Achromobacter > Achromobacter pulmonis. The sequence goes on along the minus strand of NZ_CADIJV010000003.1, from coordinate 65,340 downwards.
CACGGAGACCACGATGGCGCCGCATAAGCTCTGCGCGGTCATCCCCGTCTACAACCACGGCGCCACCGTGGCCGCGGTGCATGCCCGGCTGGCGGCGCTGGGCCTGCCCTGCGTGCTGGTCGACGACGGCTCGGCCGCCGATTGCGCCGCCGTGCTCGACACGCTGGCCGCATTGCCGCACACGCATCTGGTGCGCCGCGCCGCCAACGGCGGCAAGGGCGCGGCGGTGCAGGATGGCCTGCGCGCCGCGCGCGGCCTGGGCTACAGCCACGCGCTGCAGATCGACGCCGACGGCCAGCACGCGCTGGACGATGCCGCCGCTTTCGCGCAGGCCTCGCGGGCGCGGCCCGAGGCGGTCATCTGCGGCGCGCCGCTATACGGCGACGACGTGCCGCGCAGCCGCCTCTACGGCCGCTGGCTGACGCGCGTGTGGGTCTGGATCAACACGCTGTCGCTCGACATCCCGGATGCCATGTGCGGCTTTCGCGTCTATCCGCTCGCACCGGTGCTGCGGGTGATCGACGCCACCCAAGTGGGCCAGCGCATGGACTTCGACATCGCCGTCCTGGTGCGCCTGCACTGGCGCGGCGTGCCCATGGCCTGGCTGCCCACGCGCGTGGTCTACCCGGAAGGCGGCGTCTCGCATTTCAAGGCGCTGCGCGACAACCTGCTGATCAGCCGCATGCACGCGCGCCTGTTCTTCGGCATGCTGGCGCGCTCGCCGGCGCTGCTGCTGCGCCGCCTCAGCGCGGGTACCCGGCCATGAGCGCGGCCGACTCGCACTGGGCCGACCAGCCCGAGCGCGGCAGCCCCCTGTTGCTGCGCCTGACCGCCTGGGCCGCGCGCCGCGTCGGCCGCCGCGCGGTGGCGCCAGTGGTCTGGCTGGTGGTGCTGTATTTCTATGTGTCCGGCCCGCGCGCCCGGCGCGCCATCGGCGCCTACCAGCGCCGGCTGGCGCGCGCCGGCGGCCTGGCCGCCCCGCTGCCGCGCTCGTTTCCGGTCTACCGCCAGTACCTGGCATTCGCGCAGGCGTTGCTGGACAAGCTCGACGTCTGGCAGGGCAAGATCACGCTGGCGGACCTGGACATCGACGACCCCGACGGCCTGCACCGGCAGATGGGCAGCGGCCGCGGCCAGATTCTGGTGGGCTCGCACCTGGGCAATATCGAGGTCTGCCGCGCCCTGGCCGAGCAATCCGGCCTGCTCAGGCTGAACGTGCTGGTGCACACCAAGCACGCCGCACAGTTCGGCCGCCTGCTCGAGGAGGCCGGCGGTGGCCTGCGCATGATCCAGGTCAGCGAACTGGATGCCGGGGTCATGCTCGACCTGGCCCAGCGCCTGGAGCGCGGCGAATGGCTGGCCATTGCCGGCGACCGCGTGCCGCTCAAGGGCGACCGCAGCACCGAAGTCGCGTTGCTGGGCGAACCCGCCCTGTTGCCGCAAGGGCCGTGGCTGCTGGCGGGCCTGCTGCGCTGCCCGGTCAACCTGCTGTTCTGCACCCGCCAGGGCGCGCGCTACCGCGTCTCGATAGCGCGCCTGAGCGACGCCATCGAATGGAGCCGCGCCACGCGCCAGGCGCAGATCGCGCTCTGGACCCAGCGCTATGCCGACCGCCTCGGCGCGCATTGCCGCCAGGCGCCGCTGCAATGGTTCAACTTCTACCCTTTCTGGAAAGACGATGCGTAAACGCGGCGCGCTTGGCGCGCAAGTCGAGATCCGCGTGCCCTTCTACGACGTCGATTCCATCAACGTCGTCTGGCACGGCCACTATGTCAAATATCTGGAGGAAGCCCGCTGCGCGCTGCTCGACAGCCTGGGCTACGGCTATGACGCGATGCGCGCCAGCGGCTACGTCTGGCCGGTGATCGACCTGCAACTGCGCTACGCGCAGGCGGCGCAGTTCGGCCAGCGCCTGCTGGTGCGGGCCGAATTGGTGGAATGGGAAAACCGCCTCAAGATCAACTACCTCATCAGCGAGGCCGCCAGCGGCCAGCGCCTGACGCGCGCCAGTTCGGTGCAGGTGGCGGTCTGCATGCAGACCCGCGAAATGCAACTGGCCTCGCCGCCCGTCCTGCTGGACGCGGTGCGGCGCAAGCTCGACGCCACGGAGACGGCCGCATGAAACGCCTGCTGATCTGCCTGGCCCTGGCAATCCTGCCCTGGAGCGCGCGGGCCTTCGACCTCGACGACCTGCAACAGCAGCTGCGCGCCGCGCCGATCGTGCGCGGCCATTTCGTGCAGCAGAAATTCCTGCGCTCGCTGCCGCAACCGCTGACCAGCCGCGGCGATTTCACCCTGGCCGCCGGCCACGGCCTGCTGTGGCTGCTGCGCAGCCCCATCGCCCAGGATCTGCGCATCAGCGCCGACGGCATCGCCCGCCGCGGCCCCGACGGCGCCTGGCAGGCGCTGCCGCAACACACCGGCGCCGGCCGCGAGAACCGTCTGTTCCTGTCGGTGCTGGCAGGCGACACCAGCGGCCTGCGCGCGAACTTCGACCTGAGCCTGTCGGGCGGCCCCGAGGCCTGGCAACTGACCCTGCTGCCGCGTTCGGTGCTGCTGCGCCAGATCTTCGAGAACATCCAGATCAATGGCGGCAAGCTGGTCGACCGCATCGAAATGCGCGAAGTCCAGGGCGACCGCAGCGTGCTGCAGATGACCGACGCCGCCGCGGCCGACGCGCTGACGCCGGAGGAGCAACGTGCCTTCGCCGATTGAACGCTGGCTGCCGCGCTTGTTCAAGCTCGGGCTGCTGCTGTTGTTGGGCCTGGGCGCCTGGCAGTGCCGCGATGGCTGGCCGGTATCGGCCAACCTGATGGAACTGGTGCCGCAGGCGCGCGCCGACGCCACCCGGCAATTGGCCGAGGCCCGGGTCCAGGAGCCGCTCAGCCGCCAACTGATCGCACTGGTCGCGGCCCCGGCCGGCGGCGACAGCGCGGCCGCCGCGCGCCAGTTGGCGCAGCGCTGGCAGCTCAGCGGCCTGTTTGCAACGGTGCAGGTCGATATCGGCATCGACCTGGCCGATCTGCGCGCCCGCCTGCTGGCCAATCGCCTGGCCTTGCTGCCGGCGGCGCAGCGCCGGCAATTGCTGGCCGATCCCGCCGCCTACGCCCAGCGCCGCGCGCGCGAGCTGGTCGATCCATTCTCCTCGTCCGGCGTAGTGCCGGTCGACCAGGACCTGCTGGGCCTGGCCCGGCTGGCCGAGCAGGCGCTGCGTCCCGGCGGCGCCGTGCGGTATGACCTGGACAGCGGCACGCTGCTGGCCGAGCACGACGGCCGCGCCTGGGTGCTGGTGCGCGCCACCACGCGCGACGACGCATTCGACAGCGCCGCGCCGGCACGCATCGCCGCCCAGATCGCCAGCGACCGCCCCGCCCTGGCGGCCATCGGCGCCGACCTGCTGGTGGCGGGCGGCCCGCTCTACGCCGCCGCGGGCCGCAGTCAGGCGGTGGCCGAAAGCGGCTGGATCGGCGGCCTCGCAATGGCCGGCATCGTCCTGGTGTTGCTGCTGGCGCTGCGCCGCTGGCGCGCCCTGCTGGCGCTGGCGCCGGTGGCCGTCGGCCTGCTGGCCGGCACGGTCGCCTGCGTCGCGGTGTTCGGGTCCATCCATGTGTTGACGCTGGTGATCGGCGCCAGCCTGATCGGCGTCGCGGTCGACTTCCCCCTGCATTGGCTGGGCAAGAGCTACGGCATGCCCGACTGGCGTGCCTGGCCCGCCATGCGCCGCGTGCTGCCCGGCCTGACCATCAGCCTGGCCGCCAGCCTGGTCGGCTATGTCGCGCTGGCGTTCACGCCCTTTCCCGCCCTGACGCAAACGGCGGTGTTTTCCGCCGCCGGCCTGCTCGCCGCCTATGCCTGCACCGTGTGCCAGTTGCCAGCCTGGATGGCGCGCTTCCATCCGCGCCCCTGGCCGCCGCTGCTGCGCTGCGCCGAGGCCGCGCTGCGCGCGCGCGAGCGGCTGGCAGACCGCCGCCTGGCCCTGGGCATCGGCGGCCTGCTGCTGGCGGCCATCACCGTCGGCGGCATCGGCCGGCTCAACGTCCAGGACGACCTGCGCCAATGGCTCAGCCTGCCGGCGCCGCTGCTGCAGCAGGCGCGCCAGATCGGCGAGATCACCGGCATCACGCCGACCAGCCAGTTCTTCCTGGTGCGCGCGCCCGACGCGGACGAACTGCTGCGCCGCCAGGCGCGCGTCGGCCAAGCCCTGGACACGCTGGTCGCGGCGGGCACGCTGCAAACCTATGACGCCCTGAGCCAACGCGTGACGCCGCAGGCCGACCAGCGTGACCTGGCCGCCGCGCTTGGCGACCTGGCCACGCGGCCCGCGGCCTGGCGCGCCCTCACCGACATCGGCGTGCCTTTCGACGCGCTTCGGCGCGAATTGCTGGCGCTGGCGGTGCTGCCCGCGGTCACCATCGACGCCGCCGTGCAGGGGCAGGCCGGCGAGCGCTGGCGCGGCCTGTGGCTGGGCCAGCACGACGGCGAAGCGGCCGGCATGATCACGCTGCAGGGCCTGCGCGATCCCGCTGCGTTGGCCGCCATTGCGCAAACCGCGCCCGGCGTCACGCTGGTGGATCGCAGCGGCGAATTGAACCGCATGTTTACCGCCACCCGCATCGAGGCCGCCGAACTCAAGCTGCTGTCGTACATCGTGGCCGCCGCGCTGTTGTGCCTGACATTGGGGCGCGCGGCCGCCTGGCGCATCCTGGCGGTGCCGCTGGCGGCCACCGCATGCAGCCTGGCGGCGCTGGGCTACCTGGGTCAGCCGCTGACGCTGTTCAGCCTGTTCGGTCTGCTGCTGGTGTCGGCCATCGGCGTGGACTACGCCATCTTCATGTACGAGCGGGTCGCCGGCGCGGCGGCCAGCCTGGTGGGCATCGTGCTGGGCGCGCTCACCACCCTGCTGTCTTTCGGCCTGCTGGCCGCCAGCCACACGCCGGCCATCGCCAACTTCGGCATGGCGGTGGCGCTGGGCGTGGGCTTTTCCCTGCTGTGGGCGCCCTGGATCCGGCCGCCGCGCCAGGCCTGAGTTCTTGTCTTGCGATTGATCATTCGAGGAAGTATCGAGCATGGAGTATCGGGAAGTCGTTGTCATCGGGGCAGGCCCCGCCGGGGCCGTGGCCGCCGCGTTGCTCAAGCGCCAGGGCCATGACGTGCTGGTGCTGGAGCGTCAGCAATTCCCGCGCTTCTCGATCGGCGAGAGCCTGCTGGCCCATTGCCTGGAATTCATCGAAGAAGCCGGCATGATGCCGGCGCTGCAGGCGGCCGGCTTCCAGACCAAGAATGGCGCGGCCTTCGCCCGCGGCGACCAATACACCCACTTCGACTTCCGGGACAAGTTCAGCCCCGGCCCCGGCACCACCTTCCAGGTGCAGCGCGCCCACTTTGACAAGGTGCTGGCCGACGACGCCGCGCGCCAGGGGGTGCAGGTGCGCTACCAGCAGGAAGTCATCGCCGCCGATTTCACCGGCGACGGCCCCTTGCTCACGGTGCGCGGCCCGCAGGGCCAGCCCAGCCAGGTGCGCGCCAGGTTCGTGCTGGACGCCAGCGGCTATGGCCGCGTGCTGGCGCGCCTGCTCGACCTGGAACGGCCGTCATCGATGCCGCCGCGCAAGGCCATCTTCACCCATATCGAGGACCGCATCGACGACGCCGGCTTCGACCGCGACAAGATCCTGATCAGTGTGCATCCCGAGCAACGCGGCATCTGGTACTGGCTGATCCCGTTCTCCGATGGCCGCAGCTCGTTCGGCGTGGTCGGCGGGCAGGACCTGCTCAGTGGTCCCGACGAAGACCTGATGGCCACCCTGCGCGCCCTGGCCGATGCCGCCCCCAACCTCAAGCGGATACTGCGCCACGCCATCTGGGACACGCCAGCCAACACCATCGGCGGCTACGCCGCCAGCGTCACGCGGCTGCATGGGCCGGGCTACGCGCTGCTGGGCAACGCCGCCGAGTTCCTCGACCCGGTGTTCTCGTCCGGCGTCACCATTGCGCTGCGCTCGTCCAAGCTGGCGGCCGACGCGCTGCACCGGCAACTCGGCGGCGAGGCGGTCGACTGGCAAAGCGCCTTCGCCGATCCGCTGATGGTGGGCGTGGAGACCTTCCGCGCCTACGTGCAGGGCTGGTACAGCGGCGAATTCCAGGATGTGGTTTTCTTTCAGAACGCGCAGCCGGAAATCCGCCGCATGATCAGTTCGATCCTGGCCGGCTACGCCTGGGACACCGACAACCCGTTCGTCGCCAGTCCGCAGCGCCGCCTGCGCATGCTGAGCGAACTGTGCCGCGCGCCGGGCGCCGCGCCGCAACCGGCCTGACGGATTCGCCGATGCTGCCCGCTTTCCGCCCGTTCCCTGCCCTGCGCGCCGCCGGCGCCGCACTGGCGCTGGCCCTGCTGGCCGGTTGCGCCGGCGCGCCGCCGGTGCCCGCCCAGCCCGTCGCGTTCGCGCTGCCGCGCCAATTGCACGTGATCCAGGCCAGCCCCGGCCAACCCGCGCAGGACACGCTGCTGGTCGTACAGCGCGAAGCCGCCGCCACGCGCTGGTCGCTGTTCGATCCGATGGGCGTGCCGCAGGCACGCCAGATGCTCGAGGGCGGCCGCTGGCGCAACGACGGCTTTTTGCGGCCCAACGGCCAGGCGCGTGACCTGTTTGCCGCGCTGGTATTCGCCTGGACCCCCGAAGCCGGGCTCGATGCCGCCTACGGCGCCGGCGCCTGGCGCGCCAGCCGCGCCGCCGACGGCTCGGCCGAACGCGAATTGCTGCAGGCGGGCCAGCCGCGCTGGCGCGTGCGCTGGCCCGCCGGCCAGCCGGACGGCACCCTCGAAATCCGCGACGCCCGCGGCACGCTGTGGCGCATCGCGCCACTCAAGGAACAACCATGACGACCTCCTGGCTGAGCCGCCCCGGCGTAGTCTGCGCGCTCGGCGCCGGCATCGATGCCGTCGCCGCGGCCGCCTTCGCCGGCGACACCGGCGGCATGCGCCGCCTGCCGGGCTGGGTGACGGACCGCGCGCTCACGCTGGGCGCCGTCGCCGACCCGCTGCCGGCCATCCCCGACACCCTTGCCGCGCGCCACCACAGCCGCAACAACCAACTGCTGCTGGCCGCCGCGCGCCAGATCGAACCCCTGCTGCGCGGCGCCATCGCCCGCCATGGCGCCCACCGCGTGGCGGTGGTGCTGGGCACCAGCACGTCGGGCGTGAACGACAACGCGCCGGCCTTCCGCGACCTGGCCACGCACGGCGCCTGGCCCGACGGCTACGACTACCGGCGCCAGGCCCTGTCTTCGCCGGCGGCATTCCTGGCCGACTGGCTCGGCGCGACCGGGCCGGCCTACACCCTGTCCACCGCCTGCACCTCCAGCGCCCGCGCCTTGCTGTCCGCGCGCCGCCTGCTGGCGCTGGGCCTGTGCGATGCGGTGGTCTGCGGCGGCGCCGACACGCTGTGCCGGCTCACCATCAACGGCTTTGCCACGCTGGAGGCCGTGGACGACGCGCTCTGCCTGCCATTTTCCGCCAACCGCCGCGGCATCAACATCGGCGAGGCGGGCGTACTGTTCCTGATGCAGCGCGACCGCGCCGATGGCGCCGAGGTCGCCCTGCTGGGCGGTGGCGCCAGTTCCGATGCCTGGCACATGTCCGCACCCGAACCGGGCGGCGCCGGCGCCCTGCAGGCCATGCGCGCCGCCCTGCGGTCCGCTGGCCTGGCGCCCGCCGACATCGGCTGGATCAACCTGCACGGCACCGGCACCGCGCACAACGACGCCATGGAAAGCCTGGCCGTGCACGCGCTGTTCCCACAAGGCGTGCCGTGCGCCTCGACCAAGCCGCTGACCGGCCACGCGCTGGGCGCGGCCGGCGCGCTCGAAGCCGCGCTGGCCTGGATCACCCTGGCCCCGGCCAACGCCGACGGCCGCCTGCTGCCGCACGTCTGGGACGGCCAGCCCGACCCGGCGCTGCCGGCGCTGGCTTTCAGCACCGCGGCGCACCGCTACCCGGCGGGCCGGCGCCGCATCGCCATGAGCAATTCGTTCGCGTTCGGCGGCAACAACGCCAGCCTGATCCTGGGAGCGGCAACATGACGACGCCCTGGCCCATCGCCAGCCTGCTGCCGCACGCCGGCGACATGATCCTGCTGGATGAGGTGCTGGCGCACGACGCCGACAGCCTGACCGCGCGCGCCGTGGTGCGGCCCGGCCCTTACTCCCTGCCCGACGGCGCGCTGCCGCCCTGGCTCGGCCTGGAACTGATGGCCCAGGCCATCGGCGCCTGGGCCGGCTGCCAGGCGCGCCTGGCCGGCGCCGAGGTCAAGCTCGGTTTCTTGCTGGGCACGCGCCGCTACGACTGCCAGGTCGACACACTGCCGGCCGGCGCCACCCTGACCATCCACGTGCAACGCGGGTTCATCGACGACAGCGGCATGAGCGTATTCGAATGCGAACTGCGCGATAGCGCTCGCCCATTGGCGAGCGCCCGGCTCAACGTCTACCAACCCAAGGACCCCAACGTTTTCATCCAGGAAGACTCGCCCCAATGACCGCCGCCCCCATTCTCGTCACCGGCTCGAGCCGCGGCATTGGCCGCGCCATCGCGCTGGCCCTGGCCGACGCCGGCCATGACCTGGTGCTGCACTGCCGCCAGCAGCGCGACCAGGCCGAGGCCGTGCAGGCCGATATCGCCGCCCGCGGCCGCCAGGCCCGCGTGCTGCAGTTCGACGTGGCCGACCGCGCCCAATGCGCCGCCGTGCTGCAGGCCGACGTCGATGCCCACGGCGCCTACTACGGCGTCGTGCTCAACGCCGGCCTGACCCGCGACGGCGCCTTTCCCGCCCTCACCGGCGATGACTGGGACCAGGTCCTGCGCACCAACCTGGACGGTTTCTACAACGTGCTCAGCCCGCTGGCGATGCCCATGATCCGGCGCCGCGCCCCTGGCCGCGTGGTCTGCATGGCGTCGGTCTCGGGCCTGGTCGGCAACCGCGGCCAGGTCAACTACAGCGCCTCCAAGGCCGGCCTGATCGGCGCCGCCAAGGCCCTGGCAGTGGAACTGGCCAAGCGCCAGATCACCGTCAACTGCGTGGCGCCCGGCCTGATCGACACCGACATGATCGACGAACACGTGCCGGTCGAGGAAATCCTCAAGGCCATCCCGGCCCAGCGCATGGGCCGCCCCGAGGAAGTGGCGGCCACCGTCGCCTTCCTGATGTCGCCCGGCGCCGCCTACATCACGCGCCAGGTCATCGCGGTCAACGGAGGGCTATGCTGATGCAACGCGTCGTCATCACCGGCATGGCCGGCATCAGCGCGCTTGGCTCCGACTGGGCCACCATCCGCCAGGCCTTCGAGGATGGCCGCAGCGCCATCCGCGTCATGCCCGACTGGTCGCGCTACCGGGAACTGAATACGCGCCTGGCCGGGCCGATCGAGGATTTCCGCGTACCGGCGCACTGGACCCGCAAGCAATTGCGCAGCATGGGCCGCGTCTCGCAACTGAGCGTGCGCGCCGCCGAGCTGGCGCTGCAGGATGCCGGCCTGCTGGGCGACCCCAGCATCACCGACGGCCGCATGGGCGTGGCCTGCGGTTCGTCGGTGGGCAGCACCGCCGAGATCCGCGCCTTCGGCAACATGCTGCTCAACGGCGTCACGGACGACCTCAACGCCAATTCCTACGTGCGCATGATGCCGCACACCACCGCGGCCAACGTCGGCATCTTCTTCGAGCTGAAGGGCCGCATCATCCCCACCTCCAGCGCCTGCACCTCGGGCAGCCAGGGCATCGGCTATGCCTACGAGGCCATCCGCTACGGCCGCCAGGCCCTGATGCTGGCCGGCGGCGCCGAGGAACTGTGCCCCAGCGAGGCGCTGGTGTTCGACGCCCTGTACGCCACCAGCCAGAAGAACGACACGCCTGAGCTGACGCCACGCCCGTACGACCGCGACCGCGACGGCCTGGTGATCGGCGAAGGCGGCGGCATGCTGGTGCTGGAATCGCTGGAACACGCGCAGGCGCGCGGCGCTCACATCCATGCCGAGATCGTCGGCTTCGGCAGCAATTCCGATGGCACCCACATCACCCGCCCCGAGGCGCGCACCATGCGCATCGCCATGGAAATGGCGCTGGCCGACGCCGGCCTGCCGCCCGAGGCCATCGGCTACGTCAACGGTCATGGCACCGCTACCGAGCAAGGCGACATTGCCGAAACCCAGGCCACCCACAGCCTGTTCGGCAACCGCATGCCGATCAGTTCGCAGAAGAGCTTCCTGGGCCACACGCTGGGCGCCTGCGGGGTGCTGGAGTCGTGGTTCAGCATCGAGATGCTGCGCGGCGACTGGTACGCCCCCACGCTCAACCTGCGACACGTCGATCCGCGCTGCGGTGAGCTGGACTACCTGCGCGAAGGCCGCCGCATGAGCCACGAATATGTCATGAACAACAACTTCGCCTTTGGCGGCATCAACACCTCGCTGGTGTTCCGCCGCTGGCCTTGACGCTTTCTCTCAACCCTTCACCTGGAACGCACTCCATGAACGTCTCCTCCAAGCTGTTTGGCGCCCTGGCCCTGTCGCTCGCCTGCGCCACGCCGGCGCTGGCCGCGGACCGCACCGTCTTCCTGCCGCTGCAGCCGGCCATCGACGCCGCCCAGGCCGCCGGCAAGATCGACGGCAGCGTCAAGTTCTACCTGGCGGGCACCGGCCCCAAGGGCAAGGTGCTGGAAGCCGGCGCGGTCACCAACCGCAAAACCAACGCCTTCGCCAAGAAGGACGCCGACGCCTGCCTGTGGGCGGCGCAATCGGCGGTGATCGCCCTGCATGAGGCCGCCAAGAAGGCCGGCGCCAACGCGGTCACCAACATCGTCAGCTACTACCGCAAGAATGAATACCGCAGCAAGACCGACTACGAATGCCATGCCGGCGCCATGGTGGCCGGCGTGGCGCTGCGCGGCGATCTGAGCATCGTCAAATAAGCCTGGCCGCCACGGCCGCCGGCTGGCCGGCGCCACGATGGCCGCTCCCGGATTGCCGCCCCGGGACGGCCGCCCCCGGCGGGCCCTGCCACGGTTACACTGCCCGTTTGACGCAACACCACAAAGGTTCCCCCATGAGCACCACTACGCTCAAGACCCGCCTCTCCGACGCCGTCAAGGACGCCATGCGCGCCAAGGCCAGCGAGCGTCTGGCCACCCTGCGCTTCCTGCTGGCCGCCGTGAAGCAGAAGGAAGTGGACGAACGCCGCGACCTGACCGACGCCGAAATCACCGCCATCATCGAAAAACAGGTCAAGCAACGCCGCGAGTCCATCGCCGCGTTCGAACAGGCCGGCCGCACCGAGACGGCCGAGCAGGAAAAGGCCGAACTGGTCGTGCTGCAGGAATTCCTGCCGCAAGCCGCCACGCCCGAGGAAGTGGCCGCCGCCATCGACGCGGCGCTGGCCGAAGTCGCCGCCCAGGGCGTCACCGGCGCCCCCGCCATGGGCAAGGTCATGGCCCTGCTCAAGCAGTCGCTGGCCGGCCGCGCCGACATGACCGCGCTGTCGCAGCAGGTCAAGGCCAAGCTGGCCTGAGTCCGTGCCGTCTGGCGCGCCCTGCGCCGGACGGGGCTGCCGCGCTTGCGCGCGGGGCGCCCTCAGGGCGCCGCCGCGCAGGCATTCAGAACGCCCCGCCAAACAGATCCGGCTGGCGCGATTGCTCCCGCGGATCGGCGAAATTGCTCATGCCCACGCCTGCCAGCCGGTACAGCGTCTGCGCCGGCAGGTCGACACGCTCGCACAGCAGCCTGGCCACCGCCGCCAGCTCGGCGGCCGAGGCCGGCGGATTCAGGCTGGTCTGGCTGCGCGTCAGGATGCGGAAGCGGTCGGTCTTGAGCTTGAGCACCACCGTGCGCCCCAGCGCGCCCTTCTTGAGCGCCTGGTTCCAGACCTTGTCGGCCATGCGGTCGATGGCCTCGCCGATGGCCTCCAGCCTCACATCTTCCGAAAACGTGGTCTCGGCCGACACCTGCTGCAGCGGCTGGTCGGTCTGCACCTCGCGCTCGTCGATGCCGCGCGCCAGCTCATGCAAACGCCGGCCGTAGCGGCCGAAGTAATGCTCCAGTTCCTGCGCGCTGTGCGTGGCCAGGTCGCCTACGGTCTGAATGCCCAGTTGCTCCAGCCGCGCCTGCGTCACCTTGCCCACGCCCGGCACCTTGCGCACCGGCAGCGGCTGCAGGAACTCCAGCACCCGCGACGGCCGGATCACATATTGCCCGTCGGGCTTGTTCCAGTCGGACGCGATCTTGGCCAGGAACTTGTTGGGCGCCACCCCGGCCGAGGCGGTCAGCCCGGTCTCGGCCCGGATCTGCTGGCGGATCACCTGCGCCACCTCGGTGGCCGACGGCAAACCGAGCTTGTTGACGGTGACGTCCAGATAGGCCTCGTCCAGCGACAACGGCTCGATCAGGTCGGTATGGCGGGCGAATATCTGGCGGATCTGGCGCGACACCTCGCGATAGCGGTTGAAGTCGGGCGGCACATAGACCGCCTGCGGACAGAGCCGCTGCGCGCGCACCGCCGACATGGCCGAATGCACCCCGAAGCGGCGCGCCTCATAGGACGCCGCGCACACCACCGAACGCGGGCCGGTCCAGGCCACCACCACCGGCTTGCCACGCAATTCGGGGTTGTCGCGCTGCTCCACGGACGCATAGAAGGCATCCATGTCGATATGTACGATCTTGCGGCTGGCGTCGCTCATGGCGGGGGAGAAACGGGTATCCGGACAACGCGACAGGGCGTGGCAACGGACGCGAAAAGTACGGTCACCGGAAAAATGGACACTCGCGCAGGCTCCGGGCAGGCTGGCGGCATAAAAGTGGATATTATGACCGGCAAATCCACGATTTCCTTCAGTCCTCATTACCCCGCATATCGGCTTCCATGACAGCAACCGCAACCCCCGCCCCGGGCGCGTACTTCGGCCTGGCGATTCCCTTCATGAGTTTCCTGGGCCTGGTGCCCGAACAGATCGGGCCGGCCTATGCCCGCACCTCGCTGCCCTGGCGCCAGGACCTGACCAACAGCCGCGGCGACGTGCACGGCGGCACCCTGATGAGCGTGCTCGACTTCACCCTGAGCGCCGCGGCGCGCGGCTCGGCCGAGGCCACTGAAGGCATGGCCACCATCGACATGAACACCACCTTCCTGTCGCCCGGCACCGGCGACCTGGTGATCGAGGCGCGCTGCCTGCGCCGCGGCGCCTCCATCGCCTTCTGCGAAGGCGACATCCGCCGCGCCGACGGCGAACTGGTGGCGCGCGCCACCGCCACCTTCAAGATCATCCGCCGCCGTCCGGGCGGTGATTGAGCCTTGCCGCTACGCCAGCGCGGCGGCCGCTACCTCGGCAGGTCCCGCGACGGCTTGACGGGCGGCCGCGGGTCCAGCGGCATGTAGCTGGCGCATGAACTCATGCCGTAGACGATCGCATCCTGCATGGCGCGCATCGCCGCCGCGTCCCAGGTGCCCTTGCCCCACATCACGATGCGGGTGTCGGTGGTCTTGGGACCGGCCGCCTTCAGGTCGACGCGGGTCATTTCGTTGTCGCTGTACGGCGCCAGCACCCGCACCACGGCGGTCTGGGCGCGCTCGTCCAGGTTCGACACCACGCGGTAGGCGTTATCGGTGCTGCGCAGGCACGCGTTGGCCTGGCGCACCGTGGTGGCATAGGCGTCCTTGAAAGCGACCGGCGCCTTGAATTCGCTGTGCGGCGACGTGCCATCCTGCGAAATGCCCAGCGAGCAGCCTGCCAGGCCCAAGGCCAGCGCCGACGCCGCGACCAGATTCCGAACCATGTGTTTCTCCAGATTGATAGCCGCGATTATCCCGCAAACCGGCTACCGGCATAAGTGGCCCCGCCGGTTCGACACCCCGGCCACGGCTATGGCATTATCGACCAGTAGTCCGGCAGCGCCCGCGGCCGGGGCGAATCGTCGGAGGTATGCCTTGCTCTCATTCATGAAACACACCATCCTGGCCGCCGGCATCGTCGGCGCCTCGCTGGGCGCCAGCGCCGCCGCGCAGCCCCCCCGGGCTTACCCCCTGAAAGACTTTTTCCGCAATCCGGAACGCGGTTTCTTCCGCCTGGCCGACGACGGCAAGACCCTGGGCTTCATGCAGCCCACCAGCGTGGACGGCAAACCGCCGCGCATGAACATCTATGTGCAGGCCCTGGAAGGCAGCAAGCCGGTGGGCGAACCGCGCAAGCTGACCAGCGAATCGGCCCGCGACATCAGCAATTTCTTCTGGAAAGGCCCCGACGTGGTGCTCTACCAGAAGGACTTCGGCGGCGATGAGAACTTCCACGTGCTGGCGGTGGACGCCAAGACCGGCAAAGTCACCGACCTGACGCCCTATGACGGCGTGCGCGCCAGCATCGAGGACGACCTCGAAGACGATCCCGACCACATTCTCATCAGTCACAACCAGCGCGACCCGCAGGTGTTCGACGTCTACCGCGTCAACGTGCACACCGGCGCCGGCGTGCTGGTGGCGCAGAACCCCGGCAACATCGTCGGCTGGCAGACCGACCACGCCGGCAAGGTGCGCGCCGCCGTCACCAGCGACGGCCTGAACACCACCCTGCTCTATCGCGACAACGAAGCCTCGGAATTCCGTCCGCTGTTCACCACCGACTATCGCACCAGCGTCAGCCCGGCCTTCTTCACCTTCGACGACAAGAAGTTCTACGCCCTGTCCAACCGCGGCCGCGACAAGCTCGCGCTGGTGGTCATCGACCCCGCCCGCCCGGACCAGGAAGACGAGATCTTCACCCCGGACACGGTCGACCTGGACGCCGCCGGCTTCTCGCGCAAGCGCCGCGTGCTGACGGTGGCCTCGTACCAGACCGACAAGCCGCAATACAAGTTCTTCGACGCCGAGACCGAAACGCTGTTCAAGAAACTGTCGGCCCAGCTCGAGGGCTACCAGTTCGCCATCCAGGGCGCCAACCGCGACGAGGACAAATTCATCGTCGCCGCCTACAACGACCGCACGCCGGGCTCGCGCTACATCTACGACGCGCGCGCCGACACGCTCACCAAGCTGGCCGACATCAACCCGGCCATCCCCGAGGCCGACATGTCGCGGGTGCAGCCGATCAGCTACCAGAGCCGCGATGGCCTGACCATCCACGGCTACCTGACGCTGCCGGCCGGGCGCGATCCCAAGAACCTGGCGTGCATCGTCAACCCGCACGGCGGCCCGTGGGCGCGCGATGGCTGGGGCTACAACCCCGAGGTGCAGTTCCTGGCCAACCGCGGCTTATGCGTGCTGCAGATGAACTTCCGCGGCTCCACCGGCTACGGCCGCGCCTTCTGGGAAGCCAGCTTCGGCCAATGGGGCCTGAAGATGCAGGACGACATCACCGACGGCGTCCAATGGCTGGTCAAGCAGGGCATCGCCGACCCCAAGCGCATCGGCATCTACGGCGCCAGCTACGGCGGCTACGCCACGCTGGCCGGCGTGACTTTCACCCCCGATCTGTACGCGGCCGCCGTCGACTACGTCGGCGTGTCCAACCTGTTCACCTTCATGAAGTCGATTCCGCCCTACTGGAAGCCGATGCTGGACAAGATGCAGGACATGGTGGGCGATCCGGTGCGCGACAAGGACCGCCTGGCCGCCACCTCGCCGGCGCTGCACGCCGACCGGATCAAGACGCCGCTGTTCATCGCCCAGGGCGCCAAGGACCCGCGCGTCAACAAGGACGAGAGCGACCAGATGGTCAAGGCGCTCAAGGCGCGCGGCGTCGACGTGGAATACATGGTCAAGGACAACGAAGGCCACGGCTTCCACAACGACGAGAACAAGTTCGAGTTCTACGCGGCCATGGAAAAGTTCTTCGTCGAGCACCTCAAGCCGTAGAATCCGAGGCCTTGGGCGCCGCCAGTACGGCGTCCTGCGCCGGTTGCCGGGCCGTCTGCGGGCGGCCTGGCGGCCGTGCGCTCCAGGCCATCTCGACGCGGTCGCGGCCCAGTTCCTTCGCCTTGTACAAGGCCAGGTCGGCGCGGGCCAGGATGCCATCGGCGCTGTCACCGGGCTGGAAGGTGGCGACACCGCCGCTGGTGGTCATGCGCAACTCCTGCCCCTGCACATAGAGCGGCGAATCGCGCAGGGCGTCGCATACCCGCTGCGCCTGCACCAGGGCGCGGGCGGCATCGCAGTCGTACATCAGCAGCACGAATTCCTCGCCGCCCAGGCGGCCAAAGCGGTCGCTGGCGCGCACGGCCTTGGGCACGACATGGGCGAAGTGGCGCAGCGCGGCATCGCCCGTGGCATGACCATGGCGGTCGTTGATCGACTTGAAGTGATCGATGTCCAGCACCAGCACCGCCAGCCGTCCCTGGCTGCGCGCGCAGCGCAGCAGCTCGCGCTCCAACTCGTCGAGGATGCTGCGGCGCGAATAAGCCCCCGTCAGGCTGTCGAAAGTGAGCGCGACCTGCATCTGCTCGGACAACCAGGTCTGGATCAGCAACAGCAACGCCAGGAACAACGCCGGCACCGTCACCGACCCGCAGACAATGAAGAATAGGCCCCACGGCGCCGGATCCAGCAGCGAAGCCGCCTGCGCCCAGCCGCCGCCATAGACGACCGCGCGCAAGGCATGCAACCCGGCCAGCCCCGCCATCGATAGCAGCACGTACAGCACCACGCCCGGCGTCTGGATGCGCCGGCGTTGGCGGTACACCACGATGCCCGTCGCCACCATCAGCACGCAGGTATAGATCGAGAACAGGATGATGCGCCCCACCAGGTCGTCCTCGCGGTAGAGCATCAGCGCCATCGCCGCGGCCGCACAGCAGGCCGCCGCGGCCACGCGGCGGGCCTGGGGCCGCAGGCCGAAGAACTGCCGCACGCCCACGTACACCAGGCCGACCGCCGCCAGCCAGGCCGCGTTGGACACCATGACATAGGCGGCCGGCGGCATGATCCCGGACGAGGCATAGGCCAGCAGCGACAGCACCGCCAGGGCGTTGGCGGCCGTGAAGGCCTGCACGCCCGGCACGCCGCGCGCGTGAAACGGCAGCAACAAAGGCAGCGCCAGGGCCGTTGCCAGGCCCCACACCAGGAAAAATAAATCAGTCGTCATGTATTTGCCGGCTCGCGCCCTCGCGGGTGGTCGCCGCCGTGGAACATCCGTTGCACCGTATGCAGCGTCGGAGATACGTTACAGAGCTGCACTTTTGACGTTTTTTGTTACTTGCACGGCGGACCATGCCGCCCTTTCCGTCGCGGGCAAAACGTTTCTCGCGGGGAGCCCCGCCAGCGGCCATACCGCCACGACGGTTCCGCGGTATGCGACAGAGAATACGCCAGCCACGCGCGCCGTAGTCCTTCCTTTGCACTAATTGACAGTTGGATTGGCCGAAAACCCATAAAGTTCGGCCTGTTGCCGGTGCCGCCAGAAGCGCCGCAACCACGCCCCACGGGCGTGGCGCGTACTAGCCATGCACTCCCTTGCGCGAGTGCGAAGGTCCCCGTAGCGGGCGCCGCGCAGTCACTACCCAACGCTCTGCCCTTCGCCGCCGGCGCCACGCTTTCCAGCGCTGCGCAATCTCGCGTCCGGCTGGCGGAGCCATGAGCGCCCTTGTCGCAACTGCGGAAGTACTACAGATGCTGAAAAGAAATACGCCCTACGAGGGCCAGGCGGACTGCCATGTGGGACAGACGATGCGGCGAACGCCGCGGCGGCCCGCCGCCGGATCGAGACTACAGGCGCTGACGGCTTGCGCGCTGCTGGCCCCCGCCCTGGCGCTGGCGGCGCCGGGCTACGATGCGCTGATCGCGCGCGCCCGCGCCGGCGACTACGAGCCCGCCCTGGCGATGCTGCGCCAGCAGGGGCCGGACGCCGGCCGGCAAGCGGTGTACGACCATATCGTCATCGCTGGCTGGGCCGGCCGGCCGGCCGAAGCCGTCGCCGCCTACGAAACCCTGCCGCCCGCGGCGGCCGTACCCGCCGACATCCAACTGGCGGCGGCGCGCGCCTACCGCGACCTGCGCCGCTGGCCCGAGGCACTGGCGGCCTACCGCGCCGGACTGCGGCGCCATCCTGGCCAAACCGCCTTCGCCGCGGGCGAGATCATGACGCTGGCCGACGCCGGCCAGACTGAGGCCGCGCGCGCCGCCGGCCAGGCCTGGGTCAATCGCGCCCCGCGCCAGGTCGATGCGCGCCTGGCGCTGGGCTATGTCCATGTGCGCTTGCGCCAGCCCTACGAAGCCCTGTACCAGGCGGACCAGGCGCTGGCGATCGCGCCTGGCACGCCCTATGTGCTGCGCGAATACATCGACGCGCTCAGCCGCGCGCGACTGGCGCAACCGGCGCTGGCCCTGGCGCGCCAGCATCCAGATCTGTTCGACGCCGCGCAACTGCGCCGCCTGGAAGGCGACGCGCTGGCCCAGCAAGTGCGGCTGGCCGCCATGCCCACGCGCGGCGAAGTCGATCGTTTCGCCATCGCCGATCGCGTGCTGGCGCGTTATGACGCAGTGATCCCCGCCTGGCAGGCCCTGGGCGAGGCGGCGCGCGCCGACGTGCGGCGCGCGCGTATCGACCGGCTGCACGCGCTGCATGCCCGGGTCCGCATGGCCGACCTGGTGCGCGAGTACGAAGCGCTGCTGGCCGAGGGCGTCAGCGTGCCGCGCTATGCCCTGAACGACGTGGCCGCGGCCTATCTGTATCTGCGCCAACCGGAAAAGGCTCGCGACCTCTACCGCCAGGTCGGCGCCAACGGCGCCAATCGCGACGACGATGCCGAAGACCGCCTCAGCACCGAGACCGGCCTGTACTACGCGCTGGCCGAGGCCGAGGAATTCGACCAGACCGGCGCCGTCACCGACGCCCTTGGCGCGGGCTACGCTCCCTGGCTCTATTACAAGGGCCAGGCCACCCGCAATCCCAACGATCTCAAGCTGGAAAGCGAGCAGACCGTGGCTGCGGCGCGTCTGCAGGCCGACGACACCGTGGCCGCCGAGCAGCGCCTGGCGGACATGGTGGCCAACGCGCCCAATAATTCCAGCCTGCGCGCCGACCTGGCCGCGGTGATGCGCCGACGCGACCAGCCGCGCGCCTCCGAGCGCCAGCTGAAACTGGCCGAGACCCTGGCGCCGCGCGCCCTGTCGGTCGAGAATGGTCAGGGCTTCACCGCGCTGGACCTGCAGGAATGGCGCCAAGCCGAGGCGCTGTCGGCCGACACCCTGACGCGCGCGCCCGAAAACCTGACCAGCCGCCGCCTGGCGCGCGAATGGGAAGTCCACAACAAGGCCGAATTGCGCATCAGCGGCTATCGCGGCCTGGCGTCGGACAGCCCGGTCAACGGCAACGGCGACTTCGGCATCGACGCGGTGCTGTACTCCCCGCCTATCGACTACAACTGGCGCGCCTTCGGCGGCGGCGGCTACGCCAGCGGCGACTTCGAGGAAGGCCGCGGCACCTACCGCTGGCTGCGCACCGGCGTCCAATGGCGCGGCCGCGATCTGACGGTTGAAGGCGAGGTGTCGACCCACAGCTATGGCCACGGCGTCAAACCCGGTCTGCGCCTGTCGGCCGCCTACGACATCGACGACCACTGGCAGGTGGGCGGCTCGGGCGAGGTGCTATCGCGCGACACGCCGCTGCGCGCCTTGACCAATGACATCAAGGCCAACCGCTTGAGCGGCTTCGTGCGCTGGCGCGCCAACGAGCGGCGCGAATGGACCCTGTCGCTGGCGCCGTCGCGCTTTAGCGACGGCAACCAGCGCTGGGAGCTGGGCCTGGACGGACGTGAGCGCGTCTATACCGCGCCGCACCTGAAGGCAGACCTGGAACTGGAACTGTCGTCGCAGCGCAATACGCGCGACGACGCGCCGTACTACAACCCGCGCTCGGACCTGATGATCCTGCCGGGCGCGCGCGTCACGCATACGCTGTACCGCCGCTATGAAACCGCCTGGGAACAGATCGGCACGGTCGGCGCCGGCACCTACACCCAGCAGGGCTACGGCACCGGCGGCGTCATCGCCCTGGGCTACGGCCAGCGCTATCGCGCCAACGACGTGCTCGACGTGGGCGCGATGATCACCGGCATCAGCCGCCCCTATGACGGCCAGCGCGAGCGCGAACTGCGCATCGTGTTCGACCTTGCCTACCGCTTCTGAGACCGCCATGCTGCTCAAGCTCCCCATCCGACTCCTGCTGGCGGCCCTGCTGCTGCTGATCATCCTGGCGCTGACCGCCTGCGCCAAGGACATCCCGGTCTACACCCCGCCGTCCGCGCGGCCCGTGGCCGCCGCCGAAAAACCCTGGGTGCCCGGGAATTTCCTGGCCCTGGCCTATCACGACGTCGAGGACGAAGACCCCGACCAGGCCTTTCTGAGCGTGCGCACCGACCGCCTGGTCGACCAGTTGGCCTGGCTGCGCGAGAACGGCTACCAGGCCGTCTCGGTCGACCAGATCCTGGCCGCGCGCCAGGGCGGCCAGGCCCTGCCCGAACGCGCCGTGCTGCTGTCGTTCGACGACGGCTACCGCAGCTTCTACACCCGCGTGCTGCCGATCCTGAAAGCCTATCGCTGGCCGGCGCTGCTGGCCCCGGTCGGCACCTGGATGGACACCCCGGCGGACAAACGGGTCGATTTCGGCGGCAGCCTGGAACCGCGCCAGCGCTTCCTGAACTGGGACGAAGTGCGCGCCATATCGCAATCCGGCCTGGTCGAGATCGCCGCGCATACCGACGCCTCGCACTATGGCGCGCTGGCCAATCCGCAGGGCAATACCGAACCGGCCGCGGCGATCCGCACCTATGACGCCAAGACCGGCCGCTACGAGTCCGAGGCCGAATTCCAGGCCCGCATGGGTAGCGACGTGCGCGCCATCAGCCGCAAGATCGAACAGGTCACCGGCAAAAAACCGCGCGTCTGGGTCTGGCCCTACGGCGCCGAAGGCGGCAGCACGCTGCGCATCGCCGCCGACAACGGCTACCAATTGGCGCTGACGCTGGAGGACGGCCCCGCCCGGCTGGCGCGCCTGATGTCCACCCCGCGCATGCTGCTGGCCAGCGACCCCGCGCTCAAACCCTTCGCCAACAGCGTTGTCGGCATGGAAGCCACGCCAGTCATGCGGGTGGCCCACGTCGACCTGGACTATGTCTACGACCCCGACCCGGCGCAGACCGAGCGCAACCTGGGCGAGTTGGTGCAGCGCATCCTCGACATGCAGATCAACACCGTGTTCCTGCAGGCATATTCCGATCCCGTCGGCGACGGCCTGGTGCGTTCGGTGTACTTCCCCAACCGCTGGCTGCCGGTGCGCGCCGACCTGTTCAACCGCGTCGCGTGGCAGTTGCACAACCGCGCCGACGTCACCGTGTACGCCTGGATGCCGGTGCTGGCCTTCGACCTGGACGCGTCGATCCCGCGCGTCACCCGCTGGCAGCCTGACGGCGCCGCGGCGCGCCCCGATCCCGACCAGTACCGTCGCCTGTCGCCGTTCGACGCCACCGCGCGGGCGCGCATCGGCGACCTGTATGAAGACCTGGCGCGCCACGCCATCTTCGACGGCATCCTGTTTCACGACGATGCCGTGCTGTCCGACTTCGAGGACGCCAGCCCCGCCGCGCTGGCCGCTTACCGCGCCGCCGGCCTGCCCGGCGACATCGCCCGATTGCGCGCCGACCCGGACACACTGCAGCGCTGGACCCGCTTGAAGAGCCGCGCCCTGATCGACTTCACGGCCGAACTGACCGCACGCGTGCGCGCCGTGCGCGGCCCACAGATCAAGACCGCCCGCAACCTCTTCGCGATGCCGATCCTGGAGCCGCATTCGGAAACCTGGTTCGCGCAAAACCTGGACGACTTCCTGGGCGCCTATGACTGGACCGCGCCCATGGCCATGCCGTTGATGGAGAACGTGCCCAAGGGCCAGGAGAACGCCTGGCTCGACCGGCTGGTCGACACCGTCGCCCAACGCCCCGGCGCGCTCGACCGTACCGTGTTCGAGCTGCAGGCGCGCGACTGGCGCACCGGCCCCGGCCGCCCCGAGGCCACGCCCGTCGACACCGCCGTGCTGGCCGGCTGGATGCAGCGTCTGCAACTGCGCGGCGCCCGCAGCTTCGGCTACTACCCCGATGACTTCTCGCAGGACCAGCCCCGGTTGCAAGGCATCCGGCCCGCCCTCTCCAATGCGTGGTATCCCATCCGATGATCGACCGTCTGATTGCCCTGATTATCCTGCTGGCGGTGCTCGGCGCGCCGTTCGGCTTCACCCTGATGCTGACCAGCCAGGCGCTGCTGGGCTTCGTCTTCTTCTACCCGCTGTTCATGTCCGGCATGTGGATGGCCGGCGGCCTGTACTTCTGGTGGCACTGGGAACGGCGCTGGCAGTGGGGCCCCGATTCGACGCCGCCGGCCCTGGCCGGCAACCCGCTGGTGTCGATTCTGGTGCCCTGCTACAACGAGGCCGACAACGGCGAGGAAACCTTGCTGGCGGCGTTGAACCAGCGCTATCCACACGTCGAAGTCATCGCCATCAACGATGGCTCCAGCGACGGCACCGGGCCGATGCTGGACCGCCTGGCCGCCGATCACCCGCGCCTGCGGGTGGTACACCTGGCGCAGAACCAGGGCAAGGCCATGGCGCTGCGCATGGGCGCATTGGCCGCGCGCAGCGAATACCTGGTCTGCATCGACGGCGACGCGGTGCTCGATCCGGACGCGGCCGCCTACCTGGTGGCGCCGCTGATCGACAACCCGCGCGTCGGCGCAGTCACCGGCAACCCGCGCATCCGCACCCGCTCGACCCTGATCGGGCATGTCCAGGTGGGCGAATTCTCGTCCATCATCGGCCTTATCAAACGCACCCAGCGGGTCTACGGCCAGGTCTTCACCGTCTCGGGCGTGGTCGCGGCCTTCCGCCGCGCGGCGCTGGACCGGGTCGGCTACTGGAGCCTGGACATGATCACCGAGGACATCGACATCAGCTGGAAGCTGCAGCGCGACCACTGGTCGATCTTCTACGAGCCGCGCGGCCTGTGCTGGATTCTGATGCCGGAAACGCTGCGGGGGCTGTGGAAACAGCGCCTGCGCTGGGCCCAGGGCGGCGCCGAGGTATTTCTGAAGAACCTGCGCTCGATCTGGAACTGGCGCCATCGCCGCCTGTGGCCGCTGATGGCGGAATTCTGCCTGTCGACCGCCTGGGCGTTCGCCTTCGGCATCTCGGTGCTGCTGTGGCTGGTCAGCCAGTTCGTGGCCCTGCCCAACAACATGCACATCGCCAGCCTGATGCCTCCCGCCTTCACCGGCATGATGCTGGCGGTGGTCTGCCTGCTGCAGTTCGCCATCAGCATCCTGATCGATCGCCGCTATGAACCCGGCCTGGGGCGCGCGCTGTACTGGGTCATCTGGTATCCGCTGGCCTACTGGATGGTGAGCCTGTTCACCACGCTGGTCAGTTTCCCCAAAGTCATGCTGCGCAAGCAGGCCGAGCGCGCGCGCTGGACCAGCCCCGACCGCGGCATCAAATCACCGGACGCATCATGATCATCACCACCAAACGCTCGCGCGCGGGCTATCTGTTCGACCTGCTGCTGACCGCCCTTGGCTGGATCGCGTTCATCTACCTGTTTGGCGCCGGCATCGCCGCGATCCTGCGCGGCGCCGCCAGCGGTCCCCAGGCGCCACTGTGGCCGACCTTCCTGCCCACGCTGCACACGCTGGGCAGCTACGCCGCGCTGGCCCTGCTCAACGCCGCCGTGCTGGTGGCCTGGGCGGTCTACAACCATCTGCGCTTTGCCGGCAAGGACCGGCGCCAGCCGATCGCGCCGCTGGATGATCGGCGGCTGGCCACGAGCTTCGCTGTCACGCCGCGCCAGATCACGCAGCTGCGGGCCGCGCGGATCGCCGTCATCCACCATGGCGGCGATGGCCAGATCCAGGCGATCGAAATGGGCCGCCCGCACTTGGCCACGGTGCCCGCAACCGCCCACCCGGCGGCCTGAGCGGCCGGGCCGCGCGCGGCGCTGCCCGGGCCACGGCTACAGGCCGCGCTCCGCCCCCCGGCCTCAGGCGCGCTTGCGCTCGATGTCCGGCAGCAACACCGCGACGATGCCCAGCAGCGGCAGATACGCGCACACCTGGTACACATGGCCGATGCTGGTGGCATCGGCCAGCTTGCCCAGCGCCGCCGCGCCCAACCCGCCCATGCCGAAAGCGAAGCCGAAGAACAGCCCGGCGATCATGCCGACCTTGCCCGGCACCAATTCCTGCGCGTACACGACGATGGCCGAAAAGGCCGACGCCAGCACCACGCCGATGATCGCCACCAGCACCCCGGTCCAGAACAGATTGGCGTGCGGCAGCATCAGCGTGAACGGCGCCACGCCCAGGATCGACACCCAGATCACGATCTTGCGGCCGATGCGGTCGCCCACCGGCCCGCCCACCACCGTGCCCACCGCCACCGCCGCCAGGAACAGGAACAGGTACAGTTGCGCCTCGCGCACCGACAGCGCGAATTTGTCGATCAGGTAGAACGTGAAATAGCTGTTCAGGCTGGCCAGGTAAAAGTACTTGGAGAACACCAGCAGTCCCAGCACGCCCAGCGCGCCCAGCACCTGGTTGCGCGTCAGGCCATTGCCCGCGCCCTCGCGCCGCGGGCGCGGCGCGAGGCGCACCCGATTGGCGCCGTACCAGCGTCCAATGCCGGTCAGCACCACGATGCCCAACAACGCCGCCAGCGAGAACCAGGCCACGCTGCGCTGGCCATGCGGGATGATGAACAACGCCGCCAGCAGCGGCCCCATTGCCGAACCGACATTGCCGCCCACCTGGAACAGCGACTGCGCCAGCCCATGGCGCCCCCCCGAAGCCATGCGCGCCACCCGCGACGATTCCGGATGAAACACCGACGAGCCCGTGCCCACCAGCACCGCCGCCACCAGCAGCCAGCCGAACGACGGCGCCACCGACAGCAGCAGCAGACCCGCCAGCGTGAAGCCCATGCCCACCGGCAGCGAGTACGGCTTGGGATTGCGGTCGGTGTAGAAACCGATGAACGGCTGCAGCAGCGATGCCGCCAACTGGTACACCAGCGTAATCAGGCCGATCTGCGCGAACGACAGGCTGAACGAGTCCTTCAGCATCGGATAGATGGCCAACAGGATCGACTGGATCATGTCGTTCATCAGGTGCGCCACGCTGATGGCGCCCAGCACCGTGAAGGCGGTGGCAGGGTCGCCGACCGCCGGCTGTGGCGCCGGAGCGGCGGCATCGGGCAAGGCGGTGGCGGAGGTCTGGGGTGGATTCATGGTGGATAAACCGGCGGGAGGGAAAACAAGGCCCGGCACCGCACCGGACCTTGCCAGTGTAGGAAGGATGCCCCGGCCCCGACTGACAATTTTCGTCGGGAAAGTGACAAAATAGCACCATGACAACCTTGAGTCCGACACCCGATCCCTGTCGGAAGTGACACCATGCCCACCCGTCCCGCGCGCCTCGACCCGGCCCGCAGCATCGACGCCCAGGACTATCAACATCGCCCCCGCAGCGTGACGGCGATGGCCAAGGAATTCCCCGCCGGCGCCCGCACCGGCGCCCATTCGCACCCGCGCGCCCAGCTCATCTATGCCGTCGAGGGCGTGATGCGCGTCACCACCCCCAGCGGCTTCTGGGCACTGCCGCCGCTGCGCGCCCTGTGGGTGCCGGCTGGCGTGCCGCACGGCGTCGACATGGTCGGCGCGGTCTCGATGCGGTCGCTCTACATCCAGGCCGACGCGGCGCGGGCCTACTGGCCGCAATGCCAGGTGATCGAGGTCAGCGGGCTGCTGCGCGAACTGATCCTGGCCCTGACCGCCGAGCCCATCGACTACCCGCTGGGCGGCCGGGCCGAACAGGTGGCCGCGTTGATCCTGTCCGAGCTGGCCGCCGCCCGGGTCGTGCCGTTCCAGATCCCGTGGCCGCGCGACCGGCGCCTGCAGATCATCTGCGAAGCCATCCTCGACCGGCCCGGGCTGCAACGCGGCATCGAGGACTGGGGCAGCGAGGTCGGCGCCAGCGCGCGCACCTTGATCCGGTTGTTCCAGGCTGAATTGGGGCTGAATTACCGGCAGTGGGTGCAACAGGTGCGCCTGGCCGACGCGGTCTGCCGCCTGTCGCTGGGGGTGCCGGTGGCGCGCATCGCCACCGACCTGGGCTACCGCAGCGCCAGCGCCTTCAGCGCCATGTTCCATCGCGCCCTGGGCGCGCCGCCGCAACGCTACCTGCGGGCGGCCGCCGCATGACAGCTGCAACCGGCCTTGCCGTTTGTCACGGCGCGCAATACATTTCAGCGCGCGCTTGCCGCGTGGCGCCGCGCAAAACCCGCGCCGCGCGTAGGCGCTGCCCTGTCCCCATATGCTTTGCCCGAGGCCAGAACCGTCCCTCCGGGCAATTTTGGTTACCGAAACCTTCTGGCCGGGTCGCCGGTCTATAGCGTTCTGCCCTAGAATCGCCAGCAATGAGCACCCCCCAGCACTCCTCCGCCACCCCGGGCGGCAAATCGGGCTTTCCCTGGAAACGACTCCTGATCAAGGCCGGCGCCGCCGCCGCCGGCCTCGGCGTCTGCGGGGCGCTGTTGTTCGGCCTGGCGCTGGCGCTGGCCTGGCCCAGCCTGCCCGACCTGCACGCCATGACCGACTACCGGCCACGCGTGCCCCTGCGCATCTATACCGCCGACAAGGTCCTGATCGGCGAATATGGCGAAGAGCACCGCAACGTGCTGCGCTTCGACGAAATCCCGGCGGTGATGCGCCAGGCGGTGCTGGCGGCCGAGGACGACCGCTTCTACCAGCACGGCGGCGTCGACTGGATGGGCATGGCGCGCGCCGTGCTCGTCAACCTGGTCAAGCAATCCAAAACCCAGGGCGGCAGCACCATCACCATGCAGGTGGCGCGCAATTTCTACCTGTCGTCCGAGAAAACCTACTCGCGCAAGTTCTATGAACTGCTGCTGACCTATAAGATCGAGTCGGAGCTGACCAAGGACCAGATCCTGGAGCTCTACATGAACCAGATCTACCTGGGCCACCGCGCCTACGGCTTCGCCGCCGCCGCGCGCACTTACTTCGGCAAGCCGCTGGCGGACGTCACGCCGGCCGAGGCCGCGATGCTGGCCGGCATTCCCAAGGCCCCCTCACGCTTCAATCCCATCACCAACTTCCCGCGCGCCGAGATCCGCCAGCACTACGTGCTGGGCCGCATGAAAGCGCTGGGCTACCTGACGCCGGAGCAGGCCGACGAGGCGCTCAAGCAGCATCTGGTCATCCGCGGCGCCGATGGCGCCAGCACCCGCGGCTTCGCCATCCATGGCGAATACCCCGCCGAACTGGCGCGCCAGCTGATGTACGGGGTGTTCCAGGAGCAGACCTACTCCAAGGGCATCGACGTCTACACCACGATCAACGCCAAGGACCAGGAAGCCGCCTACCGCGCCGTGCGCGAGGGCGTGCTGGACTACACCCGGCGCGCGCCCTATCCCGGACCGGAAGACCGCATCGACCTGCCCGATGGCATCGAGAAAGACGCCACCGCGTTCGACGACCTCCTCGACGGCGTGCAGGAAAAGACGCCCGACAGCGAAGACCTGCTCACCGCCGTGGTGCTGGCCGCCAGCCCGCAGGAAGTGACCGTGGCGCGCAGCGCCCGCGAGATCATCACCATCTCCGACAAGAAGGCGCTGGCGGTGGTGGCGCGTGCCCTCAGCCCCAAGGCCAGCGACAGCCTGCGCCTGCAGCGCGGCTCGGTGGTCTACATCCACAAGAACGGCGACGGCTGGGAAATCATCAACATGCCGGCGCTGCAGGCGGCGCTGGTGTCGATGGTGCCGCAGGACGGCGCCATCCGCGCCATGATCGGCGGCTTCGACTACAACCGCGGCACCTTCAACCGCGTCACGCAGGCCTGGCGCCAGCCTGGCTCGAACATCAAGCCATTCGTGTACGCGGCAGCGCTGGAACGCGGCCTGACGCCCGCCACCCAGGTCTCCGACCAGCCCTTCATGCTGACCGCCGCCCAGACCGGCTCGAAAGCCTGGCAGCCCAAGAACGATGGCAACCACTACGAGCCGATGCTGACGCTGCGCCAAGGCCTGTACAAGTCCAAGAACATGGTCACCATCCGCATCCTGCAGGCCATCGGCCCGCAGTACGCGCAGGACTACCTGACCCGCTTCGGCTTCGACAAGGCCCGCTGGCCGGCGGTGCTGCCGCTGGGCCTGGGCGCCGGCGGCGCCACGCCGTTGCAGGTGGTCAACGGCTACAGCGTGTTCGCCAACGGCGGCTACCGGGTCACGCCCTACCTCATCGACAAGGTCACCGACCGCTCGGGCAACGTGCTGATGCAGGCCCAGCCCGTGGTTGCCGGCGACGCCGCCGCGCGCGCCATCGACCCGCGCACCGCCTGGGTCATGGACGACATCCTGCGCGGCGTCACCGTCAACGGCACCGCGGCGCGCGCGCACCAGGTGCTCAAGCGCAACGACATCGGCGGCAAGACCGGCACCACCAACGACGCGGTCGACGTCTGGTTCTCGGGCTTTACCCCGACCCTGGCGACCACGGTCTGGATGGGCTTTGACCAACCCAAGTCGCTGGGCTCCAACGAATTCGGCAGCGGCCTGGCGCTGAGCACCTGGCTCGACTACATGCAGCCCGTGCTCAAGGGCGTGCCGGAGGCCAAGCCCGCGCCGCGCCCCGACGGCCTGCTGGTCGACAACGGCGAATACTATTTCTCCGAATTCCCGCCCGGCCAGGCGGTGGCCTCGCTCGACCTGTCCAGCGGCGATCCGCTGACCGATTTCCTCAATAACAACCGCTCCACCGACGGCGTCGACAACTCGGTGCGGCCACTGCCCACGCCGGGCGCGACCCAGGCGCCGGTGGCGCAGCCGATTCCGGTGCCGGCTGCCGGCGGCCCGGCGGGCGGCGGCAATCCGCCGATCCCCCCGATCCCGGTGCCGCGCGTCGAATCCGATCCGGCCCGCGGCGCCAGCGCCAGCGCCGTCACCAGCGTCGGGCCGCTGGCCGCGCGGCCACTCTAGGCAAGGCATCGCCGCCCGGCATGCAACGGGGCGCCCGATTCGGGCGCCCCGTTGCATGTCCGGCGTCGCGGGCGCCACTATCCGGGCTCGGCCAGCGGCGGCTCGGTCACCACCGGGCGCGGCCAGGCCTGCAGCGAGTCCAGGTCCAGGAACGTGAAATAACCGTCCTTCCAGCCCTCGGTATCGATGTGGAAGACGTTGCCCAGCGCCAGCGGCGCGGCCACTGGCGTATGGCCCGCCACCACCGCGCGTACCCCGCGCACGCCGGTGCGGTCGAGCAGCCGCAGCCGCTCGCGCGACCATTGGCAGGTCGCGCTGGTGCGCTTGTAGCGATCCTGCAGCGCCGATTCCAGACGCGGCCAGAACAGCACCGGGCAATCGGCATGCAACAGCCCCACCGCGCCAGCCGCGGTTTCCACTTCGATCGCGATCGGCAGTTGGCCGAACGCTTCGGCATAGACCTGCTGACGATCAGCCGGCAGATCCAGGAACCAGCCGCCGCCGTAGCCGCGCCAGTTCACCACGTCCACCTGGCCGGTACGCACGTGGCGCACCGCATAATCCTCGTGGTTGCCCTGCACCGCGTAGAACCAGGGTTGCGCCAGCCAATCGAGCGCGGCCTCGCTCTCGGGCCCCCGGTCAACCAGGTCGCCCACGGAAAACAGCCGGTCGCGGCTGGCGTCGAACCCCATCCGCGCCAGGCTGTCGCGCAGCCGGCTGAAACAGCCGTGCACGTCGCCCACCGCGAAATCCCGGCCCTGTTCGTTACGCGGTACTTTCAGAAAACGTTGCTGCATGATGGTCCAGCCCGCCCAATCGGGCTCAGGTTCCTTTTTAACCCGCTTTTATCCGCTCCCGATGACACCGCCCTGGCAATCCTCGCGCTGTCATTACTGCAATACGTTACGCGAATCGCTATTATTCGTGATAAGGTTCCGCCTTTCCCCCAGCCATCCCGCCAGGGCCGCCGCCCCGCCGTCGCCATGACCGCCGCCTCCACCATCAAAACCTGGTACCTGGTCCACAAATGGACCAGCCTGGTCTGTACGATCTTCCTGCTCGTCATCTGCCTGACCGGCCTGCCGCTGGTGTTCCACCACGAGATCGAGCACTGGCTCGACGACGGCAAGCCCCTGTCCGACGTACCGGCTTCGACGCCCCCCGCCAATCTCGACCGGCTGGTCGAGCGCGCCAAGTCCATGTACCCCGGCGAAGTGGTCGACTACCTGTTCTTCGACCCCGACGAACCCCAGGTCTATGTCGGCATGGCCAAGCGCCCCGGCGACGGCCAGGTCTCCGGCCACGCCGTGCGCATGGATGGCCGCACCGGCGACGTGCTGCTCGACGGCCCGCTGTACACCGAGGACAAATTCTCGTTCATGGGCATCATGCTGGCCCTGCACGTCGACCTGTTCGCCGGCCTGCCGGGCGAACTGTTCCTGGGCTTCATGGGCCTGCTGTTCTGCATCGCCATCGTCTCCGGCGTGGTGCTCTACGGCCCCTTCATGAAGAAGCTGGAATTCGGCACCGTGCGCGCCGGCCGCTCCACCCGCCTCAAATGGCTCGACCTGCACAACCTGCTGGGCATCGTGACCCTGGTGTGGGCCTTCGTGGTGGGCATTACCGGCGTCATCAACGAACTGTCGACGCCGCTGTTCCGGCTGTGGCAATCGACCGAACTGGTGCGCATCCTCGAACCCTACAAGGGCCAGGGCGTGCCAGCCGAACTGTCATCGGCCCAGGCCGCGGCGGACACCGCGCGCAAGGCCCTGCCCGGCAACGAAGTGTCGTTCATCGCCTTCCCCGGCAACGCCTTCGGCAGCCCGCATCACTACATCACCTGGATGCGCGGCGACACCCCGCTGACCTCCAAGATGAACACGCCCGTCCTGATCGACGGCCGCAGCGGCGAACTCACCACCATCGCCCGGATGCCGTGGTACCTGACCGCCCTGGAACTGTCGCGGCCGCTGCACTTCGGCGACTACGCGGGGCTGCCGCTCAAGATCATCTGGGCCGTGCTCGACCTGATCACCATCGTGGTGCTGGCCAGCGGCCTCTACCTGTGGCTGGCGCGGCGCCGCGCCACCGAAGCGCGCATCGCCGAACTGGTGCGTAAGCACCAGGCCGCCGCCCCGCAACGGAGCCCCGCATGAACAGGCAACCTGCGCGCGGCTTCCTGTTCGTCTGGGGCGTGCCGCTCCTGCTGGGCGCGCTCAGCGTCTTCGGCCTGCTGGCCGCGCTGCTGGGCACCGGCGGCTGGCACTGGGCCTCGTGGATCGCGCTGACCGTCCTGCTGGGCGTCATCGCGCGCTACTGGGTCTTCCCGCCCCGCCGACCCGGGGCATAGGCGCGGCGGCCGCGCGCCACGCTCGCGGCCACCGCGCAGCACGCGGGCTACTTGCCGAATTTCTCGGGATCGGGGCCCAGCCGCGGACCTTCCTCGATGGCATCGATGGCCGCCATGTCGGCGCCCGACAGTTCAAAATCGAACACGTCGATGTTCTCGCGGATGCGCGCCGGCGTCACCGACTTCGGAATCACGATCAGATCGTGCTGCAGATGCCAGCGCAGCGTCACCTGAGCCGGCGACTTGCCGTGCTTGCGCGCCAGTTCCAGGATCGTCTTGTCCTCGGTGATCCTGCCCTGCGCCAGCGGGCTCCATGATTCCGTGGCGATGCCGTGCCTGGCATGGAAGGCACGCAAGTCGCGCTGCGCGAATCCGGGGTGCAACTCGATCTGATTGACAGCCGGCGTGACGCCGGTCGCATCGATCAGGCGCTCCAGGTTGGCCTGGGTGAAATTGGACACGCCGATGGAACGGGCGCGGCCGTCTTCCTTCATCTCGATCATGGCGCGCCAGGCTTGGACGAACTGCTCGCTGCCGGCCACCGGCCAGTGAATCAGATACAGGTCCACGTAGGCCAGGCCGAGCTTCTCCAGGCTTTCGTCCATCGCCTTGTGCGCCGCGTCGTAGCCATGCCTGTCGTTCCACAGCTTGGTGGTGATGAACAGATCCTTGCGCGCCACGCCCGCCGCGCGCAGCCCGGCGCCCACGCCGGATTCATTGCCGTAGATCGCCGCGGTGTCCACCGAACGGTAACCCGCCGCCAGCGCTTCCTTGACGCTGGCGGCGGCCTGGTCGTCGGGCACTTGCCACACCCCCAGGCCCAATTGCGGAATCTTGCCGCCGTCGTTCAGTTTCACTGTGGGTACTTTCGCCATATGACCCTCCGAAAAGCTTGCGACGCGAGGCCCGCGCGGCGAAAACGCGCCGGGTCGCGCGACCAGGAATACTGCCGGGCGTAATCCCTGGTCTACGGTTGATGACGGGCCCGCCCGCTGCGCCCGTACTGAATTAACGATGCGAAAATCGGATGGAAAACCCCTGGAAATGGTGCATCCATCCCAGGGGTTTTCAGCTAGATCATAGCGCCGGTGCCGGATAATGGCCCTGAAACCCGGTCCGCGCGCCCCGCGCAGGCCCGTCCCGCTGCGCCATCCCGTCCATGTCCGCACCCGATTCCCGCTCCGCCGGCCGCGGTGGCCTGGCCACCCTGCGCACCCTGTTCCCCTACCTCTGGCCGCCCGGCCAGGCGGGACTGAAGGCGCGCGTGGTGGCCGCCCTGCTCTGCCTGTTCGCCGCCAAGGCGGCCACCGTCTACGTGCCAGTGATCTACAAGCACGCCATCGACGCCCTGGGCCAGGGCGCGCCGGGCCACGTGACCGTGCCGCTGGGCCTGATCCTGGCCTACGGCGGCGCGCGCGTCCTGTCGCTGCTGTTCTCGGAACTGCGCGATGCGCTCTTCGCCCGCGTCGGCCAGCACGCCATCCGCTCGGTCGGCCTGCGCATCTTCCGCCACCTGCATGGCCTGGCGCTGCGCTTTCACCTGACGCGCCAGACCGGCGGCCTGACCCGCGCCATCGAACGCGGCACCAAGGGCATCCAGACGCTGTTGTCGTTCCTGCTGTTCAATATCCTGCCGACCTTCTTCGAGATCGGGCTGGTCTGCATCGTGCTGTGGAAGATGTTCGACGGCTGGCTGGCGCTGGCCACCGGCGCCACGGTGATGCTGTACATGGCCTACACCCTGGCCGTCACCGAATGGCGCGCCAAGTTCCGCCGGCAGATGAACGAAACCGACTCCGAGGCCAACACCAAGGCCATCGAGAGCCTGCTGAACTACGAGACGGTCAAGTACTTCGGCAACGAGGAACACGAAGCGCGCCGCTACGATGCCTCGCTCACCCGCTACGAACGCGCCGCGGTGCGCAGCCAGGTCAGCCTGTCGATCCTGAATGTCGGTCAGGCCGTCATCATCTCGGCCGGCCTGACGCTGGTGATGTGGATGGCCGCCAACGGCATCGCCGAGGGCCGCCACACCCTGGGCGACTTCGTGCTGGTCAACACCTACCTGCTGCAGCTCTACTCGCCGCTGAGCTTCTTCGGCTTCATCTACCGCGAGATCAAGCAGGCCATAATCGACATGGAACGCATGTTCGAACTGCTCGGCCAGGACCGCGAAGTGGCCGACCGCCCCGGCGCGCAGCCGCTGCGCGTGGCCGGCGGCGCGGTCGAATTCCGCGACGTGCGCTTCGGCTACGACGAACGCCGACCCATCCTCAAGGGCGTGAGCTTCACGCTGCCGGCCGGCAAGACGCTGGCCGTGGTCGGCACCTCGGGCGCGGGCAAGTCCACCATCGCGCGGCTGCTGTTCCGCTTCTACGACGCCGATGCCGGCGCCATCCTGGTCGACGGCCAGGACGTGCGCGACGTCTCCCAGGCCAGCCTGCGCGCCGCCATCGGCGTGGTGCCGCAGGACACCGTGCTGTTCAACGACACCATCCGCTACAACATCGGCTACGGCCGGCCCGGCGCGTCCGACGCCGAGATCGAGCACGCGGCCCGGCTGGCGCACATCCACGCCCTGATCATGGCCATGCCCGACGGCTATCAGACCATGGTGGGCGAGCGCGGGCTCAAACTGTCCGGCGGCGAAAAACAGCGTGTCGCCATCGCCCGCACCCTGCTCAAGGACCCGGCCATCTTCCTGTTCGACGAAGCCACCAGCGCGCTCGATACCCGCACCGAGCGCGACATCCAGGCCAACCTGCGCGAAGTCAGCCGCGGCCGCAGCACGCTCATCATCGCCCACCGCCTGTCCACCGTGGCCGACGCCGACGAGATCCTCGTGCTCGAGGACGGCCGCATCGCCGAACGCGGCCGCCACGCGCAACTGCTGGCGGCGGGCGGCCTGTATGCCGCCATGTGGGCGCGGCAGCAGGAAAACGGCGCCGCGCCCGCGGATTGACAAGGCCCGCCCCCCTGTCCGAAGATCGCACCCTTTGCTTCCAAGGCCATCCATGCAGGATTCCCGTACCGCTCCCGAAGTCCGCGTCTGCGCCGCCACCGACCTGGTCAACGGCGGGCTCGGCGTCAAAGTGCCGGTCACCGACAGCGCGGGCCGGACCACGGCGTTCTTCGTGCGCTACCAGGACCGGGTGCACGGCTATCTGAACCGCTGCGCCCACGTTGGCGTCGAACTCGATTGGGAAGGCAGCTTCTTCACCCGCGCCGGCGATCTGATCATGTGCGCCCGCCACGGCGCCACCTACCAGCCCGACACCGGCCTGTGCGTCGGCGGCCCCTGCAAGAATGGCCGCCTTACCGTGCTGACGGTCGAGGAACGCGACGGCGCCGTCTACTGGCTGCCCGGCGGCAAAATCCAGCCGCTCGCCGCCGAAGGCTAGCCTTCAGGCGCGGGCCGGCTCGGCCACCTGCGCCGGCTCGGCGCGGTCGGCGTAGCGCCGCGCCAGCACCGCGCAGACCATCAACTGCATCTGGTGGAAAATCATCAGCGGCAGCACCACGATACCCATCTGCGACGTGCCGAACAGCACCGTGGCCAGCGGAATCCCTGACGCCAGCGACTTCTTCGAGCCGCAGAACACCAGCGTGATCTCGTTCTCCTTGGACAGTCCGAGCTTGCGGCTGCCCCAGGTCGTGACCAGCAGCACCGTGCCCAGCAACAGGGCATTGACCAGCACCATGGTGGCCAGGTCGATCGCCGGGAACGCATGCCAGATGCCTTGCGCCACCGCCTCGCTGAAAGCGGTGTAGACCGCCAGCAGGATCGAACTGCGGTCCACCTTCGACAGGACCCGGCTGTTGCGCTGCGCCCAGGCGCCGATCCACGGCCGCAGCAGGCTGCCCACCGCGAACGGCAGCAGCAGTTGCACCAGGATGCGGCCGGCATCGGCCAGCCCATGGCCGCCACCCTGGCGATGCAGCAGCACCGCCACCAGCAGCGGCGTCAGCACCGTGCCGAGCAGATTGGAAGCGGTGGCCGCGCAGATCGCGCCCGGCACGTTGCCGCGCGCCATCGAGGTGAACGCGATCGACGACTGCACCGTGGACGACAGCGTGCACACGAAGATCACGCCCAGCCACAGCGACGGCGTCAGCAAACCGGGAAACAGCGCGCGCAGCGTCAGTCCCAACAGCGGAAACAGGATGAAGGTGCAACTCAGGATCAGCGCATGCAAGCGCACGTCCTTGACCCCGGCCACGATCGCATCGGTCGACAAGCGCGCGCCGTGCAGAAAGAACAGCAGCGAAATCGCCACATTGCTGGCCACCATCATGAACGAGGCGCCCTTGCCCACGGCCGGGAAAAAGCTGGCGAACGCCACGGTGGCGATCAGGATGAGCGTGAACGAGTCGGGCAGGAAGCGGCGCATGACGAGAAGTTTCCAGAGAGGTTGCGGAAACTATAGGCGTGCCGCTTGCTATCGTGAAGGCCACTGGTTACTGTAGCTGCTATCGGACTTTCCTATAAGCAGGCCGCCATGCTCAATCCGCTCTGGCTCAAGACATTCGCCACCGCCGCGGGCGCGCCCAGCTTCAGCGAAGCCGCGCGCCGCCTCGGCCTGACCCAGCCCACCGTCAGTGAACACATCCGCCAGCTGGAGCAGTCGTTGAACCGCCGCCTGTTCCTGCGCGACACCCACTCGCTGGCGCTGACCAGCGACGGGCGCAGCCTGCTGGTGCATGCCGAGATCATCCTCGACGCCCACGAGCGGGCCGAACGCCTGTTCGACGTGCCGCGGCTGCGCGGCCGGGTGCGGCTCGGCACCTCCGACGACCTGGCCATGGGGCCCTTGCCCGACGTGCTGGCCGCGTTCCGCCAGGCCCATCCGGAAGTCGAACTGGACATCACCATCGGCGTCACCAGCGATCTCTACCGGCTGCTGGACGACAACGGCCTGGACGTCATGATCGGCAAACGCCGCCGTGGCGACCGCCGCGGCCAGACATTGCACAAAGAGGCGCTACTGTGGCGCGCCAAGGAAGGCCTGCGCATCGCCGCGGACGCGCCGCTGCCCCTGATACTGCTGCGTGAACCCAGCGTCACCCGCGGCCTGGCGCTCGATGCGCTGGCGCGTGCCGGCCGCGGTTGGCAGATCGTCTGCACCAGCACCAGCTACGCCGGCTGTCAGGCGGCCGCCCGCGCCGGGCTGGGCATCACGGTACAGCCCTCGCACCTGTCCACCGCCGGCCTGGCCGCGCCCGCCGGGGTGCCGGCCCTGCCGGCGCTGCCACAGGTGGAATTCATCGTCATCTCGGCGCCCGCGCCCAACCAGCCGACCCGGGCACTGACCGAGATCCTGATGCGCAGCGCGCTGACCTGACACCGTGCGCGGCGTCAGTCCGGCAGGTGATCGGGCACGCCGTCCTCGTCCACCGACTTGACCCGGTCCAGCGCGTTGCGCGCCGCCGACATCGCTTCGACCGCGCCGCGAAAGCGACGCGTGACGAATATCTCGAACGCCTGGCTTTCGGGTTCCTCCACGGCCTCGGCCGCGTCACAGGCCGGCGGCTCGGCCTGCGCGTCAGCGGCCAGGGCCGCCGTCTCCGCCTTCACCGGCAGACGCCGCGTTTCCAGAAAGGCGCGCGCCGGAATGCGCCCCTCGGGTTGGGTCGCGTACGCCACGACGGAAAAACCATTGATGATCTTCTCGGCCATACCGGTTCCTTATAGGCCACGCCAATGATCGACGCAGCTCGTTGTTAGCGACAACGGCCCCGCATTGGGAAACTTAAGCGCACGTGCAACGGCCCCGATTGATTCGCATCAATCGGGGCCGCGGGATTGCAACGATGCACGCGCGTCTATTTTGTCGACGATATCGCCGGCAGGCGCGCGCGCACGTACTGCGCCACTTGCGTCAACACTTGCGACAGATCGGCGCGCAGCGATTCGAAGCCCGCGTTGCGCTCGCGCGTCGCCTCGTCCATGTACAGGGGCCGACGGATCTCGACCTGCAGGCTGTGCCGGTTCAACGCCGGCTGGCCGATCTGCGCGATCAACTGCACGCCCTTGTAGGGATCGTTGCGCGCCACGGTGTAGCCGCGGTCGCGCAGCGCCGTCTCGATCAG
Source organism: Achromobacter pulmonis (assembly GCF_902859765.1). Classification (GTDB taxonomy): domain Bacteria; phylum Pseudomonadota; class Gammaproteobacteria; order Burkholderiales; family Burkholderiaceae_B; genus Achromobacter; species Achromobacter pulmonis. The sequence continues at coordinate 27,837 of NZ_CADIJV010000003.1, read as the reverse complement.
CGCGATGAATTCCGGTTCACAGGTGGTGCCATCGCGATCGCCCAGCACGAAATCGGCCAGCGGATGCGCGCTCTCGCGGCCCAGCCGCTCGTAGGCATCGTTCGGCATCGAGTGCAGGTTCAGGTGCCAGACCGCGCCGAAATCGCGTTGCGCGGTTTCGATGGCCTGCGCCAGCGCCGCGTGATACGGCTCGTAGTACGCCTGGATGCGATGGCGCACTTCGGCCAGCGTCAGCCTGCGGTCATAGATCGGCGTGGCCGGGTCCATGCGGCGCCAGATCAGCCCTTTGCCCAGGCGGGTCTTCTCGCCCGGTTCGAGCGGTTCCGGCCAGGGCTCGGCCAGCAGCTCCGGATCGAGATCGCGCAACGTGCGGTTGGGATCGATGTAGACGCGCGGAAAGTGTGCCGCCACCAGCGTGGCGCCCATTGCCGGCGCCGCCGACCACAAGGCGTCCACGTGCGTGTCCTCGCCCTGACGCAACTGCGCCAGGCTGGCCACTGCGCCGAAGTCCGCGGGGTAGCGCTCGCCGCTATGCGGCGAATCGCACACCAAAGGCAGCGCGGGCGCGGTCGGGGCATGCACGGAAACGGCTTGGAAATCGGCGGGTGTCATCATCAGTCAGCCTGGATGTTGGCGGCCTTGGCGACTTTGGCGTAACGCGCCAGGGCCTGTTCGATCTGAACCTTGAATTCCTGCGGCGAGGTCGGCATCAGCGTACCACCAACGTCCTCGGCCTTCTTGCGGAATTCCGGGTCGCGCATCGCCGCGCGCACCGCCTGGTTCAGGCGCTCGATCACCGCGGGCGGCGTGCCGGCCGGCGCCACCAGGCCGAACCAGCCACCGGTACCCATCTCGGGATAGCCCAGCTCGATATAGGTCGGCACGTCAGGCAGCAACGGCGAGCGCTCGGCGCCCAGCACGGCCAGCGGGCGCAGCTTGCCGCCCAGCACCTGCGGCAGGGTCGAGGACAGGTTGTCGGTGATCGCGTCCACCTGTCCGCCCATCACATCGTTCAGCGCCGGACCCGCGCCGCGGTACGGCACGTGCAGCAGCTTGATGCCGGCCAGCATCATGAAGTTCTCAATGTTCACGTGGCCCAGCGACCCCACCCCGGGCGAAGCGAAGCTGTACTTGTCCGCCTGGCCTTTGGCCAGCGCCACGAACTCGGCCATGTTCTTGGCCGGGACCTGCGGGTTGATGGCGAAGATGCTGGGCACGGCCAGCACGTTGGCGACCGGCTCGAAATCCTTGAGCGGGTCATAGTTCATCCGGCGATAGACGGCCGGATTGGATCCGTGCGTGCTCATCGTCGCCATGCCCAGGGTGTAGCCGTCGGCGGTCGAACGCGCCACCTGCTCCATGCCGAGCGAACCACCGGCGCCGGCCTTGTTCTCGACCACGATGGTCTGCTTCAGGTCGCGGCCGGCATACTCGGCCACCAGGCGCGCCACGATGTCGGTCGAGCCGCCCGCGGCGAACGGCACCACCAGTTTGATGGGACGGGAAGGATAGTCGGCGGCTTGCGCCTGACCGGCAAAAGACAGCACGGCGCAGACGCCGGCGAGCGCGATACGCGCGGAACAGCCGAAAAAGCGGCGGGGCATGGAGCGACTCCGGAAAAGGTGCAGGTCTTGCTGCGAGGCCGCCAGTGTCCGAACTTTACGATCCGCTTTCAAACGACTATATTGCACGCCTTCATTACCAACGCTCATGCTAGGGCGTGGCGACACGGCGCGGCTCCGCCATGGGCAGCCCCGAATAATGGTGCCGCGACCCTGCCCGACCTGCCCGCTCATGCGCCTGCATTCGCCATCGATGTCCGAGCTGCATGCCTTCATGACAGCCGCGCGGCTGGGCAGCTTCACCCTGGCCGCCGAAACGCTCTGCGTGACCCAGGGCGCGATCAGCCGCGCCATCGCCCGGCTCGAAACCCATTTCGGCCAACCGCTGATGCGCCGCAACGCCCATGGTCTGACCCTGACCGAAACCGGCCGCAAGCTCTATGACGGCGGGCTGGCGCCGCTGCAGGCCATCGAGACCCTGAGCGCCGAATTGCGCGCCGACGATCGCCGCCTGCGCCTGACGCTATCCAGCGTGCCGACCCTGGCCAGCGCCTGGCTGGTGCCGCGCCTGCCCGATTTCCACCGCCGCCATCCCGAGATCCAGCTGAGCTTCACAGCCTATCGCCGCAACGAAGACTTCTCCGGCGCCACGCCCGACGCCGCGATCCTGTCGGGCGTCGCCGGGCAATGGCCGGGCTGGCAAGCGGACTACGTGATCGGCCGCGAAATGATCGCCATCTGCAGCCCCTCGCGGCTGGCCGCAAGACGCGCGGCGCATCTGTGGGACACCGCTGCCGGCCTGCTCGGCGAACCCCTGCTGTACCACGCCAATGCCATGGACAACTGGGCGCGCTGGTTCGAGGCTGCCGGGGTGCGGCGCGACGAGCTCAAGCTGGCCAGCGGTTTCGACCAGGTCAGCATCCTGGTGCGCGCCGTGATGGCGGACATGGGCATCGCGGTGCTACAACGCTGCCTGGTGCAGGACGACCTGCAGGCCGGCCGCGTGGCCGCCCCATTCCCCGACCTGCGCATCGCCATCGCCCGCGGCTATCACCTGTGTGCCCCCCCGCAACGGCGCGATCACTATGCCCTATCCTGTTTCCGGCAGTGGCTGCTTGATACCGCTGGTCAGGATTCCGACGCCGCGGCTGCCGTCCAGGCCTGATTGCAAGACCGAGCGTTACAAAACAAAACGGGCCCCGACACGGGGCCCGCTGATGACAGGCGGTCTGGCGGCCTCGCGGCCAGGCAGCACGGCGCCTCAGGGCGCCAGCTTGAACCCCAGATCCACGCCCCACTTATCGGTTTCGCGCAACCATTTGGCGCCGCAACTCAAGCAACGGAAGTGGTCTTCGCGGCTTTCCTCGCGGCCTTTCTGCGTCGGGTTGGTGAATCCCTGATGCCCCAGATGGGCATGCGGTGCCACGCCGGCAAGACCGGGGTGGATGCGTTGGCAAGCCAAGCACATAACGCTCATTGATGCTTCCCCACAAACATAGTTACTAAATTGTAAGGGATTTCACCAATGTTTTTCTATTAAAACCTATCGTCGATTAAACAAAAATTGTTAACGGAACAATTAAACAACGACTGGCAACGCCGCCAGGCAGGTCGCCAGATGGTAGGGCGAGGTCGACGGCATATCGGCGCGCGTCACCTCGCCGCCGCCGTCCAGGCATTCGTACCAGCCGCCGTCATGCAGGAAGCGGCCCCGGAAGACGGCCAGCGCCTCGGCCAGCGCCGGCCGATCGTCCAGCACCGCCAGGACCCGCAGGTATTCGGTCTGGGCCCAGATCCGGCGGGTATCGTCCAGCACCGCGCCCCGTTCATCCAGGGCCGCCAGCACTCCCCCCCCATCCACCCCATGGGCGCGGGCCCAATGGACGCCCCGCGGCAGCGACTCGACCAGGTCCAGCCCATCGAACACCTCGGCCGACTCGCGCACCAGCGACAGCCACTCGAACTGGTGGCCCGGCTCGATGCGATTGCCGGCCGTGCCTAGCGGCATTTCGGCAATGCACTGCGTCGGCGCGCTCACGAAGGATTGGGTCATGGCCTGCGCCAGGCCACGCAGGCGCGTGGCGAACAAGGCCGGCTCGGCCACCTGGGCCGCGGCCAGATAGGCCTCGGTCAGGTGCATCATGGGATTCTGCGCCGGTCCGCGCAGCGGCTGGCGCCCGTCCGGGCTCAGGGCGGCGAGGTACAGCCCGTCGCCACCGCGAAAGCGCGCCTCGATGTTCTCGGCCGTGGCCAACAACAATTTGCGCGCATCGGCGTTGCGCGAGCGCCGGAAATACGCGGCGCAGGCGAATACGATGAAAGCGTGGGTATAGAGATCCTGGCTCGCGTCGAGCGGCCGTCCTTGCGCGTCGACGCTGTAGTGCCAACCGCCATGCGTCTCGTCGCGGAACACGCGGCGCAACGACGCGAACAGCCGGTCGGCGTGCGCGCTGGCGGCGGCGCCCGGCGCGCCGGCATAGACATACAACTGGCGCGCGCACGCCATGGCGCGATAGCGCTCGACAGGCAGCGGCGTGCCGGTGGCAGCATCCAGGGATTCGAAGGGCAGACCCAACGCGTCATTGAAACCCCGCCCCATCCACATGGGCAGGATGACGGTGTCGAAATGCTCGCGGAAAGCGTTGATGTGCTCCGCCAGTGCGGAGTTGGTCTGTGCGGCAGTCATCTTGGAACGACGCAGGTCCGATAAGGACCGCTTGTTATGGAGCAGCGACGATAACCGAAATTTCCGCCGCCATCTCTGGAACGTCATCCTGATTGTCATGCGCCACACAGACCGGTACAGCCGTTCAACTTCCTTCGGCGCGGACGCGCCTAGCGGAAGATGTTTTCCTCGACCCAGTTCTGCGCGAAGACTTCCGCGCGATCACGTGCCTCATCCAGAGAGGCGCAGTTGCCCAAGTGGGAAAACGCGGCATCCACTTCGGTGCCGCCCTCAGCCGTTACCGTCAGCAATACGCCATATCCGCCGGTATCCATGGCCGCTGTGGAAACGTCGATCAGTACTTCCTGGTCACGATGCTGCATGTGCTACCTCCCAGTCGGCTACCTAAACGCGTGAACCACGCGTGACGAGGCGGGTGCAGAACTCCCGCGCAATGAATAGACCTGAATTCGTCACGCAAGTTCATCTTACCGGCGGCGCGCAGCGCGCGATACGTCCGGACGCTGCCAAATCGAACAAACCGTCTCAGGAAATTCCCGTAGGCCGCCCCGATAGGCGTCCATCTGACGACACATGGCGCGAACATTCGCAAGAAATGGACGAAATCCCGCCACACGGCGCTTCGTCACAAACGTGTCGTGGTTACGGGACCAAGGGGGCAAAGCGGACAGGGAAAGGCCCGCGGGCCGGCGCGCGTGCTAGCGCAAATGCATGGCGCCGGGCTCTTCCATGCGCAGCGCCAGCTTGCCTTTCTCGGTGATGCGCCAGGCGCCATCCGGGCCCGGGTCGATGCACCGCAAGGTCTGCAGCGCCTCGGCCACATGCGCGGGCACATCGGCCTGGACGGCGCCCGGATCCGAATTATCGGCAACGACGCGCAGCCAGTGACCCAGCTCACCCTTTTCGAAACGATGCAATGCCATGCGTGACTCTCAGTTGAATGCGCCAACGATAGCACGCCGCGCCGCGGCCCTCCCTATGACGGCCGCAGCGCCAGGGGACGCTTCAGGCGCGCCGCCAGCGCCGACGCCGCCACGCTCAGCGCGATCAGGCCCAGCCCCAGCCCCAGGTCCGGCGAAATGCGTTCCCGGAACACCACCGACGACACCAGCAGGCCGATGACCGGCACGCACAGCATGGCGATCGACGTCGCCACCGGCGGCAGCTTCTGCGTCATGCCAAGCACCACGATGAAAGTCAGCGCGGTCGCCAGCGGGCCGGTATACAGGATCACCGGCCAGGCGTCCGCTACGCCCAGGAAGGTCGGCGCGCCGTCGCGCAGCCAGGCCAGCGCCGCCAGCGGGACACTGGCGATCGCGGTCTGCCAGGGAATCATGTCGGCGCCCAGCCGCACGTGGCGGCTGCCGCGCAGCTGGATGATGTTGCAGGCCCAGGCAAACGAAGCGCCCAGCAGCATCGCCAGGCCGATCACGGTATGCGCCTGCCACGGACTGAAGGCCGGCGCCACGATCACGCCAATGCCCGCGTAGCTGAGCCCGACGGCAAGCCACTGCGCCGCCGACAAGCGCTCCTTGAGCACCAGCCACGACAGCGGAATCACCCAGATCGAGGTCGCGTAGGCGATCACCGAGGCCCGCCCCGGCGCCACGTACTGCAGGGCCCACAGCGCCAGCGCGGTGAACGCGCCCATCTGCATCAACGCCACGCCCGCCACCAGCGGCCATTCCTGGCGCGTCGGCAATCGCAGCCGGCCCAGCAGCGCCAGCACCGCCACGCTGATCAGCGCGGCCGACCCGAAGCGGCTGGCCGCCAGCCAGAGCGGACTCATGTGCGCCAGCCCCAGCTTCATGACGGGCCAATTGCCGCCCCAGATCATCACCGCCCCCGCCAGGGGCAGGAATTTGCGAAAAGTGCCCTGCTGACTCATTGCTGCCACATCTACCGCTTGAATATTCCGTCTCTTGGCTTATTTGCCAAACAAAGGAATAGTCTATAGGGTAAACCCCAGCATATTTCACCTCAATTCAACCCAGGAACGGGCATACTCGGCACAAACGAACTGCCTATCCACGAACAACCTGCCTGTTATGCCGGAAATCAACCTGGATGCCACCGACATCCGCATCCTCAACGAGCTCCAGCGCGATGCGCGCCTGACCAACGTCGAGCTGGCCGCGCGCGTCAATCTGTCGGCCTCGCCCTGCCTGGCGCGGGTGCGCCGGCTGGAAACCGAAGGGCTGATCGACCGCCGCGTCACGCTGCTCAATGCGCGCAAGCTGGGCCTGAAGGTGAATGTGTTCATCCAGATCTCGCTGGACAAGCAACGCAAGACCGCGCTCGATGTGTTCGAGCGCGAGATCGCCGTGTTGCCCGAGATCATGGAGTGCTATTTGATGTCCGGCGATGCCGACTACCTGATCCGTGCGCTGGTGCCCGACGTCGATGCGCTCGAGCGCCTGATCGTCGAACACATCACCCGCATTCCCGGCGTGGCCAGCATCCGTTCCAGCTTCGCACTCAAGCAGGTGCTCTACACCACCGCGGTGCCGCTCGGCTAGCCTGCCGTCGCGTCCCGCCGCGCTTGCGGGAACACGCCGCCGGGCCGACAATGAAATGCGTCCGGCTTCAGGCAGAAGCCGCCCCCTTCATCGCTTGGCAAGGAGTCCAACATGCCAGAAACCGATTGGTTCCCCGGCAGCACGCTGCCCGATCGTCAGGGCTACTTCGAGGTGGCATTCGACACCGGAGAAACCGAGATCACGCGCTACGGCATGCTCGGCTGGGAACCCGCCGAGGAACGCGGCCGCATCCTGCGCTGGCGCGGCCTCGACCCGAAAATCGAAGCCGCCGAAATCGAACGCGAGAACGCCGTGCGCAGCCATGGCGACGACATCCTGCGCTGACACGCGCCCCCTCAATGCAAAACGCCGCGGCCTGAAGCCGCGGCGTTTTGCTTGGCGCCGCGACGGCCGCGCGGGCCGCCCCGGTTGCCATCGCCATCACATATCGATCTTCGCGATCTTGGTGCCTTCGAGCGACACGCCCGCCATCAGGCCGCCATTGTTGAGCACGAACCCCACCACCGGCTGTTGCGCCGTATTGGTGTCGATGCGGCCATTGGCGCCGATGTTGACCACCGCGACGGTGGCGTCCGCGCCCACCGTCCAGCCGTTGCTGTTGCGGAATTTGTTCAGGGCCTCGTCGGTCATGAACAACACGAACATCGCCTTGGACTGCGCGCCGGCCTGGAAGCCGATCGAACCCGCGGTCGTGCTGTAGTAGCCGGCATTGGCGCCGCCCACCCGCAGCACGCCCTTGCCGTGCTCGGCGCCGATGAAGAAGCTGCCGCTCAGCACATCCGGGAAGATCAGCACCCCTTTGGCGCGCGCCACCAGGTCCTTCGATTGCGGCGCGGCTTCATACAGCTTGCCCAAAGACGCGTTGGCCGCGCTGTTGATCGACTGGCGCTGCTCCGCCGCGGACGCGCTCGATTGCGGCGTGGTGGTGGTGCACCCGGCAAACAACAGGCCGGCCACGCCGATGGTCGCCGCGGCCAGACCGGCACGGCGCAGGACAGGAAAAGTGTCGAACATGGAACTCTCCTTTTTGTTGTCATCCGTTGTCCACTGTACCGGCCCCAGGCGCCGGCGCAAGGCACATGATGTGATAAACGAAACAAAACCTACCGCCACGCACGGGCACGGGAGGCCCGTTCGAGCCTGGATCGGCGGCGTGTGCCACCCGGCACGGGACTCGCGGGTGAGCAACATTTGGTATGCCAATCCTCGTCTCGATACCGCCTTGCAAGCGGATCGACACCCGGACGCCGCCCCACCGCATTCAAAGAATTCCGTAGCGCGGCTCACCGGTGGCCGGGTCCACCGACACAATGCCCGACAGCACCAATTCGGCATGCCGTCGCGCCACCGCCGGATCGGCGAAGGTCACGAAACGCGGCAGCGGCCAGCGCTGCGGCAAGGCTGCCACGCCGGCCCGCGCCACGCTGATCTCTATCGCCAGCACCCCGGCGTCCAGACTCACCACTTCGCACTGCACCTCGAAGCCGTCGATGTGACGCTGCGGCCACAAGTCCATATCCTGCGCTCCCGAAATCCGCTTGTTCCGGAGCGCAATATGCCAAGAAAAAACAGGCTTGAAAAGCAATGTTTTCAAGGGGTTATGACGTACTAGAAGCCGTGGTGCAAACGCATCTGGACAAACCATGAAAGGCCGCTTTTCCGCACCCTTCCGGCGCCGCTTTCGGCGGTCGTTTTTGGCCAGCTCAACGCGCCGGCGGATGGATCCATTGCGCGTCCCACAATGCCTCGCCGCGTTCCAGTGTCGCGGCCAGCGCCTGTTTGCGGCGCAGCGCCACCGCCGCCAGCAGAGCATTGCAGAGCGACAGCGCCGCCACATACGAATCGAACGGCGACGCGCTGGAGGTGCGCGCCAGCAGCACGTGGTGTGCCTGCGCCGCGGCCGGTGCCGCCGCCGTATCGGTCACCAGCACTACCTTGCCTCCACGCTCCCTGAACACCTTGATCGCCTTGGCGGCAGCCACCGAATAACGCCGGAACGTGAACGCCAGCAGCACATCCTGCTCGTCCAGCCACAGCAACTGGTCTTCCAGGAACAGAGGGCCCGCCCCGGTCAGGGCGCGCACGCCGGGCAGGCACAGGTTCAGGTAGAGCGCCATGTGACTGGCCAGCGGCGCCGCCTGGCGCAAGCCCAGCACATGCACGCGCGCGCGCCGCTGCGTCAACAGGCGCACCGCGGCCTCGAATGCCGTCGCGTCGATCGCGGCATAGGTCGTTTCCAGGTTGTGCTGGTCATGCAGCAGGGCATTGCGCAGACAAGCCTGCGCCGATGGATTGTCCAGACCGACGGCGTCGGCCCGCTCCCCTGGCGAAGCCAGCCGCGCGGTGAGTTCGGCGCGCGCCTGCATCTGCGCCTGGGCATAGCTGTCGTAGCCCAGCTTGGCCAACAGGCGCACCACGGTGGAAGCACTGGTACCGACATTGCGCGCCAGCGCCGTGGCGGATTCGAGCAGTCCCTGGGGATAGCGTGCCAGCATGTCCTCGACCAGGCGCCGTTCGGTCTTGGTCAGTTTCTTGTCGTAGGCGGCGATGCGCTGATGCAGATTCACGATGCGGACGACTCCCTGGAAACGAAGCGCGGACGGCGCCCTAGGTGATAACCCCAAACCAAACAATTTTCATTGCAGACTATATTTCATTCTGCAATGGATATTGCAGAATAGACCGAACCGATCGTCCCCACAAGAGAGCTTCATGAAGCACCCCTCCGAGGCCTTGTCGCCCGCCCGCCGCCAACTGCTGCTCGCGGGCATGGCCGCCGCCCTGCTGCCCCTGTCCGCACGCGCCGACACCTATCCGTCGCGCCCCATTACCCTGGTGGTGCCCTTCCCCGCCGGCGGCTCCGTCGACCTGGCCGGCCGGCTCTACGCCGACGTGCTGGGCAAGATCCTGGGCGTCACCATCGTGGTCGAGAACCGTGACGGCGCCGGCGGCGCAATCGGCAGCCAGCGCGTGGCGCGCGCCAAGCCCGATGGCTATACGCTGGTCGCCTCGTCGCAAAGCTCGCACTTGGCCAACCCCTTGATGCATCCCAACCTCGGCTACGACCCGATCAAGGACTTCGTTTCGATCTCGCAACTGGCACGCTCGCCCAACGTGCTGGTGACCAGCGCCGCCTTGCCCGTCAAGAATTTCGCCGAATTCATCGACTACCTGAAAGCGCGCCCCGATGAGGTCCACTTCGCCACCGCCGGCGTCGGCAGCATGGGCCAGCTCAACGCCGAACTGCTCAAGCACACGCTGCAGGTCGGCGCGGTGCACGTGCCCTATCGCGGCGGCGCGCCGCTGCTGAACGCGCTGCTGTCCAACGAGGCCCAGTTCGCGCTCGACAACCTGGCGCCGTTCCTGCCGCACATCCAGGTCGGCAAGATGCGCGCGCTGGCGGTGGCCGCGCCCAAGCGCTTGCCATCGCTGCCCGACGTGCCCACCTTTGCCGAACTGGGCTATCCCGTGCTCAACTCCATGTCGTGGATCGGATTGGCCGCACCGGCCGGCACGCCGCCCGCCATCCAGCAGAAACTGCTGGATGCGGTGCAAACCGCCGTGCGCCAGGACACCACGAGACAATCCCTGGAAAAAAGCGGCGCCCTGCCGCCCGAACTGCAAACTCCCCAACAATTCACCGATATGATGTCGCAGCGCCTGGCCTTGTACAAAGACCTGATCGACCGCGCCGGCATCCGCCCGGAATAGGTTCCCTGCCATGTCCAACCCCGCTTTCGCTCCCGACACCGCGCCGCTCGAAGTCCTGCCGCGCGACCTTTCCGCCTATCGCCAGGGCAACACCGGCATCGACTACGTGCATCGCTTCGAATCGGGCAAGCCCGGTCCGCACGTACTGATCAACGCCTTGACCCACGGCAACGAAATCTGCGGCATGGTGGCGGCCACGCATCTGCTCGATACGGCCGTGCGCCCGAAGATCGGCACGCTCACCGTCAGCTTCGCCAACATGGAGGCCTACGACGCGTTCGACATCGACAATCCCTACGAAAACCGCCAGTTGGTCCACAACCTGAACCGTATCTGGTCGCCCGAATGGCTCGACGGCAATGAACAAAGCCCGGAACTGCGGCGCGCGCGCGAACTGCGCCCGGTGCTGGACGCAGCCGACTACGTGCTCGACATCCACTCCACCCGCGCGCCGGTGCAGCCGTTCTGGGTCTATCCCGAGATGGACCGCAATGCCGCGCTGGCGGCCGCAGTCGGCGCGCCGGCGGTGCAACTGGTGATGCCGGCCGGCCGCTTTCCCGGCACCGGCGTGCTGAACTACGGCCGCCATGGCGATCCCGCTTCCAACAGCGGCGGCGCGCTGGTGGTCGAATGCGGCCAGCACTTCGCGCAATCGGCCGCCACGCTCGCCACCGATGTCACGTTGCGCTTCCTGTCGCACCTCGGCCTGATCGACGCGCCCGCCCGCCACGCGCCCGCGACGCCGGCACAACCGTTTCGCCTGCTGGAAGTGCATATGGTCAAGTCCGACGACTTCAGCTTCACGCGGCCGCTGCTCGGCTTCGAGGTGTTCGACAAAGGCGAACTCATCGGCATCAACGCCGGCGAAGAAATCCGCTCGCCTTGCGATAACTGCACCATCTTCATGCCAACCCGCATGCCCATCGTCGGCCGCGAAGCGGTGTATCTGACCGAACCCATGTAGGGGAAAGCGGGCGGCCCCTGAAGCACACCGCCGCCGGCGTTCAGCGGCGGCAGGATTGCCAGGCCAGGGCGATCCGCCAGCGGCCGGCGGCGCAGCGCCTTGAACGCCGCGCCGGCCACATGGCGAGCACGCTGCCGGCCAGGCGCTGACTCACAGGTCGGGAATCAAGCGCTTGCCCAGGCTGATCACCTCGTCCTGCTGGAATCCCAGGCTGGCGTAGAAGTCCTTCACCGCCATGTTGCCCGCGCGGATCAGCAGGTTGACCTTGGGGCACCCCATCTCCAGGAACTTGCGCTCCAGCGCCCGCATCAGCGCCGACGCATAGCCGCGGCGCTGATGCGCCGGCGACACCGCCAGATAGTTGACCCAGCCGCGGTGGCCGTCATATCCGCCCATCAGGGTGCCGACAAGGGCGCCGTCCGCCTCGCCGACCAGGAACAGGTCGGGCTGCACAGTCAACTTGCGCGCCACGTCCTTGCGCGGATCATTCCAGGGCCGCGTCAGCCCGCAATCGATCCACAGTTGGATGACGGCGGCTTCATCCGCCGGACGGAAAGACCGGATGGCCAGTTCAGGATGCTTCATGCTTCGTTCCTCTCCAAGGGAAAAACGAAGGCCGGGCGCTACGCCCTCGATGGCTGCAAAGCAAGGCGCGCATGCCGCGCCAACAGAAAGGCCACGAGGGGTATCGTGGCCTTCTGGTGGGAACACCGGGGATCCGGCGTTCGAACACGGCTTGCCACTCAACGCAGGCGTCGAGTGACTCGTCGGTTGTCGGCCCGGGCCGGCATGGCCGGCGGGGCAAATTGGATGCGGTTCATGGCAGCCAGCATACACGGCACGGACATGCCGCGACAAGATCGCGCAACGCGGCTCAGGCTGCAGCGGGCGGCGGCAGCGTGCCCTCCATCACCACCACCGCCTGACCCGCCACGCCGGCCCATACGCCATCCGGACGCACCTCGGCATGCGCCAGCAACAGGCTGGCGCGCCCCATGTCCACCCCTTGGCCCACCCGCAGGCGCAGCGCGCCTGCGCCGCGCAGGGCTGCCCGCAATGCCGTCATGGCTCCGGTCGCGCTACCGGTGGCCGGGTCCTCGGTCATACGGCCGGTGAACATGCGCGCCTGGATATCCGTGGGCCCCAGCGCCGCATCGTCGCGGCAGTCGGTGGTATAGGCATAGATGGAACGCGCGCCGTCCAACGGCAGCAACGCCGCATAGCCCGCCGGGTCCGGCGTCGCGCGGCGCAGCGCAGCACGACTGGCCAGTTGCGCCACCAGGAAGATCAATCCCACCGACACCACCTGCGGCGCGTGCTCGGACAACTGGATATCTTCCGGCGCCAGGCTCAACGCGCGCGCCACGGCCTCGGCCGTCACCTGGCTGGCGCGCGTCAGCGGTTGCGGCGCGGCCAACTCGGCGCCGCGCAAACCGCCATCCTCGCCATAGCGCAAATCGATGCGCACCAGACCCGCCGCTTCCTCGAACACAAACCGTGCCGGCGCCGGCTGGCCCGCCGCGATCATCTCGCGCGCCAGCACCACGGCCGTTCCCACATTGGGATGCCCGGCGAACGGCACCTCGCGGTCGGGCGTGAAAATACGCACCCAGGCGGTGTGCTCCGCATCACGCGGCGGCAACACGAAACTGGTCTCCGAATAATTGAATTCGCGCGCGATGCGCTGCATCTGCCCGGTATCGAGCCCCTCCGCCTGCAGCACCACCGCCAAGGGATTGCCTTGGTAAGCATGTTCGGTGAAGACATCGGCGGTGACGTAGCGGTAGCGCATGCGGGCTCCTGGAATCGGCTGGCGGATGCGCAAAATTATGCGTGCCGTCTTCGCTCCACGACAGGCACAGAGCCACTCAAATCAAGGCATAACAGGCAGCGCCAGACGGCGCGCCCGCCGGCTGCGGCAGCGAACCAGCGGGACCGCCTCGCCGCGCCTGCGTTCAATCGAACACGGGGCGAAAGAAACTGCGCTCGTAGCTGAGAATGCAGCGCGTGTCCTCGGCGTACTGGAATGCGGCCTGGCATTGCGGATCCGCCATCGACTGCTGGCGATAGCGCTCGTACTCGGCCAGGCTGGGAAACGTGAACAACGCCAGCGCGATATTGTTGGCCCCTTCGGACGGCAGGAAATAACCATGGTGCGTGCCGCCGAACTTCTCGACCAGCACAATCCACATCTTGCCGTAGGCTTCGAATTCCTTGAGACGGCTGGGGTCGATGACGTAGCGCAGATAGCAGGTGACCATGAAGACTCCGTAGCGGATGGATGAGGCGCGAACGCGCCGCGGCATCCTAGCGCGCGGGATAAAATCTGGTCAATCGCCCCACCGCGGTGGCTGCAAGTCTAGTATCCGCATACGATGCGCCGAGACCACCTGACACGCCCATGTCCGCGGATACCCCCGCCAAATGCAAAGACAGCTAGTTCGACGGCAGCAGCAAGACCAGGGCTTCACCTTTATCCAGCGCCGACCGGGCGGAAACGTCAGACAGCGTGATAACGAATTCGCCGCCGCGCTTTACCGTCAGGCTATTGAAGACGTGCGGCGTCCGGTCGATGTACGCCGCCAAGGCCGTGAATGCGAAATCCTTGCCCGTATCGTTCTTGACCCGAATCACGAACTTCAGATCCAACCCGCCCACGGGCGATCGCTTTTGCGCATTGATAATGCGGGCCTTCACCTGGTCCGGAACGCTGACTCGCAGCAAGGCCTTCTCGTTCGATATCAGATTGATATGGGAAGGCGATGCCGGCTTGCCATCCAGGTCCTTGTCGAGAAATATCGGTACAGAGAACCGCACATAGGAATCAAATCCCTTGCGGAAGCATTCTTGATATTTGGCGTCGGAGAAAATACCCGGCATCGCCTTTTGGACGTCCTGCACCGAGGTCGACGGCAGGCGCGAATCCTCATGGCTTTGGCAGCTCGGCACCTCCACATACAAATTGCCCGGTAGTTGCTTGCTGGGCGCGGTCAGTAAATCAGAAAGGCTGACCGCCGTCTCGACCGTGGTCTTGCATCCGGAAATCAAGGCGGCAACGCATGCCAGCACGGCAATTCTCTTCATCCTCGACATTTTTTCTCCATGCGGCCTGCAACGAATGGCGCTACCCGTGGCCTGATTAATAAAAAGCAGAGCGCCTGGATTCTAACCATCAATAACAAATTACGTCCAATCGACTAATCGCCCGATAAATGTGGCAGATCGAGGCGGCGCCTTGAAGGCACCGATGCCGTTGAAGAAAATGGCGGAATTTACCGCAACATATCTACAAATAGCGGTGACCGTACCCACGGCCTCAATGAAGGATTCCCATGGGCGGATCCTGCTCACCGTACTCAACGAGAACCGCGATTCCAGCGTAAAACGCCTGGCGGAGTCGTACAAAATCTGGGGGCAGGTCAAGGTCACCCCCTTACCGCATGCCCTTCCGCATCGCATGACTGGCATGCCGTGAAGGTGCATCTCGTCTGAGAGAGGGCGTGGCTGGCAGCCAACAACGAGCAGAGGTGTAGCCTCCAGCGCCAACAACGGGCTTACGAATCAACGCCACGCCCTTCGGTAGCCGACCACGGCGGGTCGAGTCATTTTAGGAGGCTAGCCGCCACACCTGCCAAGAATGCTAAATTGGGGGCAGACAGTAATGGAGGCTACATGACCGAACGCGCCATTATCCGAAAAGGGGACCGCACCTCGCACGGCGGGACTGTGGTGGAAGGCCACCCAATTTCAATGCTTCTCGGGCGAGAAATCGCCTTGGTCGGCCACAAGGTCATGTGCCCGAAATGCAAAGGAGCATTTCCCATCCTCCCTGACCCTGGGCGCAATCATTCCTTCATGGGCAACGACACCGCTGTAGAAGGGATGCGTACCGCATGTGGGGCAGTATTAATTGCCTCGCAAATGGTGGCGCGCATCAGCGAGGCCGAGGGATTGTCAGATCCCGCGAGCGACCCAACGCCGCAAAGCGAGACGCTCTGCCAAGAATGCCTGGAGTCCGCCGCACGCACCGCGGCAACGACCGTGGCTCGAGGGTAGCCTGGTGACGGACCAGATAGAGCAATACCTCACCTCTCGCCAGCAGCAGACAACGTATCCCCTGAGAATGTATGGCCTGGTGGACAGACTGCTATATGCTGATATTTCGCCCGATCTGGGTTTGTTCCGCTCCGCATCTTGCATCGCGCTGTTCGATGGAACCGCTGACGCAGCGCTGGCCAACGCTGGTCCTTGGCTTCTGGACTGCACGGGCGACTCAGATTCTCATATGGCTTCGCTGCTACAACTTGGCGATAGCGAGATCGGGTGCGTGTGGATTATCAGCGGCTACGCGGCAGAAGACTTGGCAGTGGCGTTGCGTGCGCGACTGAATGTACGCATGCCAAATGGTTCCACCGCACTGCTGCGCTACTACGATGCAAGGATCACGAGCGACATAGCCGCTATCTTGACGCCCGCTCAACGCGCCTGGTTCTTTGCGCCGGCTCAAGATTGGCTGGTGCAGCGCAACGGGCAACTCACCACGATTCACCAGACTCATGCAGCTTGAACTCACCCCACAACAGGTCGAAGGCCTGTGCGCGATCGACTCAAGGGGCTTTGTCGAGGCCATAACACAGGACATTCTGCGGGACTATCCAGGCCTTTCTCCCGGCGGGTTATCAGAGCGGCTTAACACTGCATTAGCCCAGGCACGCGCCATGGGAATTGAAGAGGACGCCAATCTCGTTGATTTCCTCAGAACTGAAGCGCTGGTGCCGGGGTTTTACAAGCAGCCCGGCTTGCTTCGCTGGATGGACAAGCCTGGACGCCCGGCGGATCAACGATTTCATGACTTCATCCAGGTGATGCAATGGCAATTACGCCATAGCGCTGACCCGCAAAAGACGGAGTAAAGCTATATGCCAGGACCGTTGGCAATTCCCCTAGCGGGTTGGATCGCGGAGGCCATTGCTGCGGCACTCGCCCGAGCCGCGGCAAGCGCTGCAGCAGGCGCGGTACTGGGCGGTGTTGCCACCTTGCCGGGCGATACGCCGCGGGAGGATGGCGAAGCCAAACCCACGGCCCCTGCTTTGCCAAGAACAGGGGAGCCCTGCCAAAAGTGCCCGCCCGATCTGGGGAGGAAAGTCAGGCGCAGGCACGGCGCGAATTGGAATGCCTACACATACCAGGCTCGGGTTACCGGATACGACTACGACACAGAACAGTGCCTATGGAGTGATGAATGGAATTGGGTAGGGACGGCCCTAGGCATTCCCTTTGATATCGACTTTGACGGATTCATCTCTGCCGAGTGCCTGCTGCAGGAGGCCAAAGGTGACTACGATCAGTTCATCGGAGATGATGGCAAATCTGAACCCTGGTTCGGCGGCTTCAAAAAAATGTCTGAGATCATCGAACGACAGGCCTCGGCTGTTCACTCCAATCCACCGACAAAACTCCGTTGGTATTTCCAAACACCAAAAACCAGAGAACGGATGCTGCCCATATTGCAGCGATATCGCGTGAATTCTATTTACTATCCGTGAGCGCAACCCATGCTTATTACTGCTCAATTCCGAGACCCCTCACTACGTTCGGACGATTTCTCCTTGCAAATAGAAAAGCTGTTCCCCATAACAGCAGCGATAGACAAGCAGACGAAGAACCCTAGCACGTGGTATGCGCAGGGAGATAGCCTCGAGGAGGCGTTACTCTATCCCGTCTTTGATGGCCACGCGCCATCGAATGCGATTCTTGCTGTACTGAGGCATCGATATGGAAAAGATTCCACAGTCACGCACGTCGCAATATGGAACGGGGCGAAAGAGCGCAACGACGGAATTTCCGCATCGATCCAAGTTGGCAGCGGATTCTTTCCCTGCTCGTTGGATGTTGAGTCAATGAACGACTCGCTCTTCGAAACTGCCGAAAAAATGGCTGCTATCACCCAGATCATTGTTAACGTTCTGCAGCCGCAGTATGTCTCCGTCGAACCACGGGCTTATACCGCCAAGAAGGTCTTTGAGGACAAGCCTGGCGTGGGCTGGATGCTGTACTTGCCGCAAGTAATCACTGCTCAGCAAGTTCCGGAAGCCCAGGCGTTGATTCCCGTACCCGCTTCGGGAAAGACGCAGACTGGCACTATCATCGTCAGTGTCGCGAAAGAGGTGTTTTCGGTCGACAACCCCGAGCATATCGAATTGGCGAATCATATCGAGATGCGCTTGGTAGATCAGGATTTGTTGCCGCGCTACGCCGACCTATAGTTCTGCCTACGGGGTCGAAGCAGGAGCCTCTTCAGCCAACGCTACCAAGTCATGGCCTGCGGCGTGGCGGGTGACGCACACTCAGCGTAGCCACGCTTGGCAGGCTTGCAGTTGCGCCGTCAATTGCTGGATACCGGCCCGGAGGGCGAAATAATCCGATCGAGCAGAGGGATCAAGTTCGGCGCCGGCTCCATGATCCACGCGGGCGCCGCGGCAGGCGGCACGGACGTGCAGCCGTTGGCGCCCAGCATCAACATCAAGCCCGCTGGCCATCGTCTTGAATCTGCGCATTGCGCATCCCTCCAAACGCGAGAACGCTCTGGACGCGATCGTCAGCGAGAACGAAGCCCTCACGGCCGATACACCGCTGGGGCGCGCCGAGAAGATGCGCCAACACCTTGCCCTGGGCAAAGATGAAGACCAGATTGCGGTCATCTACAACTGCACGGTCGCCACGGTCCGCGACACCTGAGCCCTGCTGGATAGCCCAAAGGTCGTCCAGAACGCCATCGAGACGGTTCAGATCACCCTCACCCATGTCGGGGCATTGGTGAAGCTCAAACCCCATGAGCAACGTGCCAAGGTGGCCGAATTGGTCGCGGCCGGGAAGAACGCCACGCCCCACCAGCGAAACCGAAAGCAGGCCGCAGTCTTGGGCGAGCGGCCCCGCGTGAAATCCCGCAAGCAGATTCAAGCCGCGCTAGCCAAAGCCACGGGCGAGTATGCCGCCGCCCTGCATTGGGTACTGGGCGAGGAGCAAGGAGCCACTGAATGAACGCCAAATGCAAACGCGTAACCAAGCTACCCCGCAAACAGCGCAGCGAGCTTTCGATTCTCTTCAGCCCGCTCGTCTGGATCGGTCCAGCATTTTCCGCAGGCGCCGAGATAGCTGGTCACCCCAAAAGCATCCAGCGCTTCACGGCTGCTGAACCTCCTCCAGTTCTCAGGCTTCCGTTCATGCGTTCCACAGCGGCCGACTTCATGCGCGGTGTAGCTGCCCTTCGGGTCACCTTTGTCAGTCCGCCGAACGTTGATGCGATAGCTTTCTTTTTTCATTGCAAAACTCCGCACGCGGAAAAATGGTATTGGGGAATCGCATCCCAACGAGGTATCGAGATGACCAGCCAGCACGCCGGCCCGGCCGGCAAGCTACCCAGAGAACGGCCGCTCGCCAAGACTCGATTGGAAGCGAAGCAAATACCCGTCTGGATCTTGAACCAAGAACTGGTGAACCCCAACCTCAACAGCATCCCGGCGATACCACTTTTCTTCAGGTTGCATGAAGAGCGGCCATCCGACTTGCGCCAGATTATCAAGAAGCGGGCCCAATTCAGGCACCTCAATCTCGAAATTCACCCCTCTGCCCAAGGGCGCCTCGAGCGGCGCGGTGATCCACTTCCTGCCATCACCGAGCTCTTCAAGCATGACCTGGGAGCCATTGAGGTCCAAATATACAAAGCCCTCTTCATCTCGACTATAGGCAATGGAAAAGCCGCAGAGATCTACCCAAAACCTTTTACTCGCCGCCATGTTGCTGATGATCAATTCCGGCACAAGCTTCGCACGACGAAATTCCAAGTTCAGCCCCTTCGAAAGCAGTTGAGAGATCTGCTCGCATCATACCCGCGCGATCGACAGGGCGATGAAATGACCGGCTCGAACACGAGAGTCCAGGCAGAACAACGGCGCCGGCGCCTCAGATGCTATCCCTGGTGGTGGGTAATGGAATTTAGGAGCATCCGATAAATGCCGGACGCTCAACCGCGATTCATACGACTGGGAAACCCTACCCCTTGTCGTGGGAGGAGCAGGCCATGCTTTTTAAAGAGCTACCCGACCACCTTCAGGCCATGGCCTTATACAAGGTGAATGCGGCTGACGTGCCGGAGGAGGATCGCAAGGCACTACTGGGCCACACCGATGGAAGTATCACGTCGCACTACTCTGCGGCCGAGCTGACCAAGCTGATCGAGTATGCAAATCGCATCGCAGCAACCGACACGCGCAGTCCGGCGTTGACGGTGCTCAAGCGAGGGGCGGCTTTAACGGGGAAGTCCCCGCAAAAGTCCCCAAAATGAGAAAGGGGGTTAGTGATTACTATCACTAACCCCCTAGGGTATTGCTGGTCGGGACGGCGGGATTCGAACTCGCGACCCCTTGCACCCCATGCAAGTGCGCTACCAGGCTGCGCTACGCCCCGAAAGAAAAAGAGTATAGCAGACCTAAAAAATGTTTGCACGCATTGGTGCAAAAAAAGTGCCGAATACTCGAAAAATCTGCGTGCCCCGCGCGATGCCTGCATCTCTCTCATGCAAGGCGCGCGCATGGCTCGCAAGGTACTGAACGTTGAACGTCGGGACGCCGCTCAGGCCGTGGCGCTGGCGCTCACCGCGTTGCCGGCCGAAGCCGGCGCGGCCGTGCCGAGCGCCTCGCCCAGCATCGCCGACACATTGCCCAGTTCGGCGCGCAGCGCCTGCATCTCGGCACCGCTCAGACGCACCGCCGCGTCCTGGTCGTGCGGCGTGTCGCGCGCATCGCCCAGGCGGTTGCGCGCGCCGCTGATGGTGAAGCCCTGCTCGTACAGCAAGGAACGGATACGGCGAATCAGCAGCACTTCGTGATGCTGGTAATAGCGGCGGTTGCCGCGCCGCTTCACCGGCTTGAGCTGCGTGAATTCCTGTTCCCAGTA
Organism: Achromobacter pulmonis; assembly: GCF_902859765.1. Lineage (GTDB taxonomy): Bacteria > Pseudomonadota > Gammaproteobacteria > Burkholderiales > Burkholderiaceae_B > Achromobacter > Achromobacter pulmonis. The sequence goes on along the minus strand of NZ_CADIJV010000003.1, from coordinate 7,419 downwards.
CCGCAGGACGTGCGGCTTGACTCCGCACAACTCGCTGACCTCACCGATGGTGAAGTAACGCTTGGCGGGAATGGGCGGTAAGGTAACGGTGGATTCGGTACGTGTCATAAGAGAATTCTATGCCGCGATGCGTCGAGAGCCGATAACAATTACCGACAAAGCGTATCACTCCTCGGCGTCGGGCGCTGCGGGAGCGGCCTGCTCCACCACGCTCTTGAGTTTCTGACTCGCGTGGAACGTGACCACGCGGCGTGCGGCGATGGGGATGGTCTCGCCGGTCTTGGGGTTGCGCCCCGGACGCGGCGGCTTGTCGCGCACCTGGAAATTTCCGAAGCCCGAGAGCTTGACGGAATCGCCACGCGCCAAGGCGTCGCGGATTTCCTCGAAGAACGTGTCGACGATGTCCTTGGCTTCGCGTTTGTTCAGGCCGACCCGCTCAAAGAGCAGTTCGGCCAGCTCGGCCTTGGTCAGGGTGCGCGGCTCGGCAAGCATACGGTTCCCCATGGTTCAAGCGCGCTGGCGCGCGCCGTGGGCACTGACCAAAGCGTCTTTGATGCGCGCCAGGCAGTCGGCCACCCGGGCTTCGTCCAGTGTGACCTCAGTGTCCTGTAGCCAGAAACGGAACGCAAGGCTTTTCTCGGCCACGGGCTGGTCGCCCTGGGCCTTTTCGCGCCACACATCGAACAGGCGCACGTCCCGCACCACGGCCAGCTGCGGATCGGCCTTGACCGTTGCGGCCACCGTGTCCAGCATGGACTGAACCGTCACCGGCGCGTCGACCCACAGGGCCAGGTCGCGCACCACCACGGGCTGGCGCGACAGTTCGCGCACCTGCGGCAGCTCGCCTGCGGACAGGGCCTGCACGTCCAGTTCGAACACCACCGGCGCGTTCGCCAGATCGGCTTGCTGCGCCCAGCGCGGGTGCAGTTCACCGATAAAGCCGACCGCCGCGCCATCCAGCGTGATGCGGGCGCTGCGGCCCGGATGCAGCGCCGGATGGACCATGGCCTCGAAGCGCAGGCGGGCGCCACGCGCGCCGAAAAGCGCCTGTACGTCCATCTTGACGTCGAAGAAATCGACCTGGCGCGCGGGCACGCCCCACTGCTCTTCCACCGCCGGGCCCCAGGCGGCGCCCGCCAGCTTGAGCGGCTGGCGCACGCCGGCCACTTCCAGCGGGCCGTCCAGGGCCGAGGCATCGCGCATGAACACGCGGCCCAGCTCGAACAGGCGCACGCGCGTCTGCTTGCGATTGGCGTTGTGGCGGATGTTGGCCACCAGGCCAGCGATCAGGCTCGATCGCATCACCGACAGGTGGCTGGCAATCGGGTTGACCAGCTTGACCGGCGTATCGTTGCCGGCGTAGTCGCGCTCCCACTCGGCTTCGACGAAGCTGTAGTTGACGACTTCCTGGTAGTCCTGCGCGGCAGCCAGGCGGCGCAGCGCATGCGGGCCGCGGCGCACTTCCGGCTGCGAGAACATCTTGGCGCGCGCCATCGGCGGCACCGTGGGGATGTTCTCGAAGCCATGGATGCGGGCCACTTCCTCGATCAGATCTTCCTCGATTTCGAGGTCGAAGCGGTACGACGGCGGGGTGACGATGAAATCATCGCCGTCAAGCGTGAATTCCAGACCCAGACTGCCGAAGATCCTGGCGACTTCGGCCTGCGCGACGGGTACGCCCAGCACGCGATGGCAACGCGCCAGGCGCATGCGCACCGGCTCGCGCGTGGGCAGGTTGACGATCTGGTCATCCAGCGGACCGGCCTGGCCGCCGCAGATATCGACGATCAGGCGCGTGATGAATTCGATGTGCTGCGGGATCGTGGCGAAGTCCACGCCGCGCTCGCCGCGGTGGCTGGCCTCGGAGCTGAACTTGTAGCGGCGCGCGCGGCCGGCCAGCGATTGCGGCCACCAGAATGCGGCTTCCAGGTAGATGTTCTGCGTGTCGAGCGTGACCGAGGTGGCCTCGCCGCCCATGATGCCGGCCAGGCTTTCGACCTGGTCGCCGGCCACCACCACGCCGACCTTCGAATCCAGCGTGACCGTCTGGCCGTTCAGCAGTTCCAGCGTTTCGCCTTCGCGCGCCCAGCGCACCGACAGGTCGCCACGAATCTTGTCCAGGTCGAACACGTGCGACGGACGGCCCAGTTCCAGCATGACGTAGTTGGAGATGTCCACCAGCGCCGACACCGAACGTTGGCCGGCGCGCTCCAGACGCGTCTTCATCCAGTCGGGGGTCTGCGCGCGGGCATTGACGCCACGGATCACGCGGCCGCCGAAGCGGCCGCACAGGTCGGGCGCCTCGACCGTCACGGGCAGGCGTTCATCCAGCGTCACCGGCACGGCCTTGGCGGTGGGCACCGACAGCGGCGCGCCGGTCAGCGCGGCGACTTCGCGCGCCACACCCAGGATCGACAGGCAGTCGGCGCGGTTGGGCGTCATCTTCAAGGTGAAGATGGTGTCATCCAGGTCGAGCGCTTCGCGGATCGACTGGCCCGGCACCAGGTCGGCCGGCAGTTCCAGCAACCCGGCATGATCCTGCGACAGGCCCAGCTCTCGCGCCGAGCACAACATGCCCGACGATTGCACGCCGCGCATTTTGGCCACGCCGATCTTCATGCCGCCAGGCAGTTCGGCGCCGACGCGGGCCAGCGGCACCTTCAGGCCGGCGGCCGCATTAGGCGCGCCGCAGACGATCTGCAACAGCGAGCCGGAGCCGTCATCGACCTGGCAGACGCGCAGCTTGTCGGCATCGGGATGCGGAGCGATCTCGACGATGTGCGCGACCACCACGCCCGTGAACGCGGGCGCGGCCGGCACGGCGTCTTCGACTTCCAGGCCGGCCATGGTGAGCCGGTGCGCGAGTTCATCGGTTGCGATCGGAGGATTGACCAGCGTACGCAGCCAGGATTCAGGAAATTGCATGATCTAGCCGTCTGTTATTCGTTGAACTGGCGCAGGAAGCGCAAATCGCCTTCGTAGAACTGGCGCAGGTCGTTGACGCCGTAGCGCAGCATCGTCAGGCGCTCGAGTCCGGAGCCGAAGGCAAAGCCGATATAGCGTTCCGGGTCCAGGCCGAAGTTGCGCACCACCTGCGGGTGCACCTGGCCCGAGCCGGAGATCTCCAGCCAGCGGCCGCGGTTCGGGCCCGACGTGAACATCATGTCGATTTCGGCCGACGGTTCGGTGAACGGGAAGAACGACGGGCGGAAACGCACGACGAGATCGTCGCTTTCGAAGAAGCAACGCAGGAAATCGGTATACACGCCCTTCAGGTCGGCGAACGAGATGTCCTCGGCGATCCAGAGCCCTTCCACTTGGTGGAACATGGGCGAGTGCGTGGCGTCGCTGTCGACGCGGTAGGTGCGCCCCGGCGCAATGACCTTGATGGGCGGCTTGTGCATGCGAGCGTAACGCACCTGCATAGGGCTGGTGTGCGTGCGCAGCAGCAGCGGCAGGCCGTCGGCGTCTTTCATGTCGACGTAGAACGTGTCCTGCATGGAACGCGCCGGATGGTCCAGCGGGTTGTTGAGCGCGGTGAAATTGGTCCAGTCGTTCTCGACTTCGGGGCCGTCGGCCACGTCAAAGCCGATGGAGCGGAAGATCTCTTCGACACGCTCCCAGGTCCGGATGACCGGATGGATGCCGCCCGGCACACGGCCGCGGCCCGGCAGCGATACATCAATGGTTTCGGAGGCCAGGCGGGCATCGAGCTCCGCTTGCGCCAATGCGGCGCGGCGCAGCGTCAGAAGCTCCTCGACCTTCTGCTTGGCCTGATTGATCCGGGCGCCCATGTCACGCTTCTGTTCGGGATCGAGCTTGCCCAGGCCTTTGAGCAGGACCGTCAGCGCGCCATCCTTGCCCAGGAAGCGGGCCTTTGCATTTTCGAGCGCGGCGGCGTCGGTAGCCGCGGCGAACCGTTCTTGCGCCTGGGAAACCAGGTCATCAACCGATTGAGTCATGAAATCCAGCCTTCAAAACGCAAACGGGGCCTTTACAGCCCCGTTTGCAGCGATGCGCGATGAGTTAAAGCGCGCGATCAGGCAGCCAAGGCAGCCTTGGCTTGCTGCACGATGGCGGCAAAGCCGGCCTTGTCGCGCACGGCCAGATCGGCCAGGACCTTGCGGTCGAGTTCGATCGCAGCCTTCTTCAGGCCAGCGATGAACACGCTGTAGCTGACGCCATGTTCGCGGACCGCGGCGTTGATACGCGTGATCCACAGCGCGCGGAAGGTGCGCTTCTTGTTGCGGCGGTCGCGGTAGGCGTATTGGCCAGCGCGCATGACCGCTTGCTTGGCGATACGGAACACATTACCGCGGCGGCCACGGTAACCCTTGGCGGCGGAAATGACTTTCTTGTGACGTGCGCGGGCGGTAACGCCGCGTTTGACGCGAGGCATAGTAGATCTCCCTTAGATCAAGCGAAAGGCATCATGGCTTTCACGGAAGCCACGTTGGTCTCGTGAACCGCCGCAGAACCGCGCAGTTGACGCTTGTTCTTGGTGGTCTTCTTGGTCAGGATGTGACGCTTGAACGCCTGACCACGCTTGATGGATCCGCTGCCGCGAACCTGAAAGCGCTTTGCGGCGCTTTTCTTGGTTTTCATCTTGGGCATGATGATTCCCTAAACTGAAACGCATTGTTGATTTACATGACGCGAGGTGCTTGTCGCAAGGCGGTTGGCGCCGCGCCAGCCACAAGGGCGGGAACGTTCGGCCTACACCATTGCGGCAAAACTTGAGGACCTCTTGCCACTTCTGGGGTACTGCTTTGGGGTACTGCTTTGGGTTACTGCTCTGGGGTTACTGCTTTTGGCGTACTGCAAACCACGTACTGCCATAACCACCCCCCAACCGGGAAACACCACCAGGGCGCTCCCGGCTTTCAGGCCCACTTTCAGGCCCTTCCCCCGGCGGCCGCGGCAAAAAAGATAGCCTGGATCCGGGAAAGCCTTTGATTATATGGTGATTTCCCTGAGTTTGTCGAGCCGGCGCGCACATCCGGAGCGTAGGCCCCGACATAAGCAGGGACGGAACCGACAGCGACGGCGGACGGCCTCGGGAAAGACCTGCCATCATAGCCCTGACCGGCGGTACTGCACCGCCTGGGCCACGTGACTGGCCGCCAGCGTGTCCGCCCCATCCAGATCGGCAATGGTGCGGGCGACGCGCAAGGCGCGATGCAAGGCCCTGCCGGAGCCGGCCAGCTGCCGCATCGCCTGCAGCAGCAATGCCTGCGCGGCTGGCTCGAGCACGCAATGACGCTCTAGTTCGGCCCCGGCCAGGCCGGCGTTGGGCTTGCCCTGGCGCGCCAACTGGCGTTCGCGGCAATGCGCCACCCGTGCCCGGACCGGCGCCGAGGCTTCGCCCGGCGCGCCCTGCAGGCTGTCAAGATCGGGCGGCGGCAGGGTCACATGCAGGTCGATGCGGTCCAGCAGCGGCCCCGAGACCTTGCCGGCATAGCGCGCCACCTGATCCGGCGTGCACTGACAGGCGCGGCGGGGGTGCCCGCGCCACCCGCAAGGGCACGGATTCATCGCGGCCACCAGTTGGAAGCAGGCGGGGAATTGCGCGGTATGCAGAGCGCGGGCGATGATCACCCTGCCCGTCTCCAGCGGCTCGCGCAGCGCCTCGAGCGTGCGCCGGCTGAATTCGGGCAACTCGTCCAGGAACAGCACGCCATGATGGGCCAGACTGATCTCGCCGGGCCGCGGCCGGCCGCCGCCGCCCACCAGGGCGAAGGCCGACGCCGAATGGTGCGGCGCGCGGAACGGCGGCGTGCCCATGCGCGTATCCGGCGCGCCCGCCAGCGCGGCGATTGCCGCGACCTCGAGCGCCTGGGTGCGCGCCAGCGGCGGCAACAACCCCGGCAGGCGTGCGGCCAGCATGCTCTTGCCAGCCCCGGGCGGCCCCACCATCAACAAGCTGTGGCCGCCGGCCGCCGCGACCTCCAGGGCGCGCCGCGCCCCAGGCTGGCCGTGCACGTCCGACAGGCAGGGTGCGGGCGGGGCCTCGGGCCAGGCGGCCGGCATCGCGTCCGGCAAGCGGCACAGGCCCGCGACATGGGCCGCCACATCCGCCAGGCTGCGCGCCGACAGCACCCGCAGCCCCTCCACCCAGGCCGCCTGCTCGGCACTGCCGGCGGGCAGGATCAGCGTGGCGCCGGGCGACTCGCGCGCCACGCTCAGCGCAATCACCAGCGCGGCGGAGACAGGCACCAGCGCCCCCGTCAGCGACAGTTCGCCCGCCAGCACCAGGCCGGCCAGCAGCGGATCGGGCGCGGCCTCGGCCACGCCCCTTTCCGCCGCGTCCGCTTCGCCCTGCTGCGCCAACTGCCCCGCCGCCAGCAGCAGGCCGACGGCGATGGGCAGATCGAAACGGCCGGACTCCTTGGGAATATCGGCCGGAGACAGATTGACCGTGATGCGGCCGGCGGGGAAATTGAAGCCGCTATTGATGATGGCTGCGCGCACGCGCTCGCGGCTCTCGCGCACCTCGGTATCCGGCAGGCCCACCACATTGAAACTGGGCAGGCCCGGCCCAAGGTGGGTCTCGACCCGCACCGCGTGGGCGTGCAGGCCGCAGAGGGTGCGGCTGGCGATTACGGCAAGCGTCAAGGCGGTCTCCGGTAACGATCGAAGACCAGTATGCCGAAAACGAATACGGCCGCGATTGCGGCCGTGGCAAAAACATCCCGCGCCGATTACTTGTCCAGGGCGGACAGGCGCGACTCCAGCTGCTCGACCGTGGCGGCCAGTTGATCGACGCGCGCACGGGTGCGCGCCAGCAGGTCGGCCTGCACGTCGAACTCTTCGCGGGTGACCAGGTCGAGTTTCGAAAACGTCTGCGTCATCATGGCGCGCACATTGCGCTCGACGTCCGCCGCCGGGCTGCGGGCGATCAGGTCGGAAATGTTCTTCTGGATGTCTTCCATCCACTGGGTGCGGTTGTTCATAGCGGCCTCACGTGTTCTCGATCCCTTAAGTGTAGTGCTTTCCCGACATCGGCCGCGGGCAAAAAAAAGGGCGGGCCGCATGCGGTGACCGCCCATCAAAGCACAGGAGAAAACCGGGCCGCCTTGGGAGCGACCCCCTACCAACATCGTTACGGACAACCCATCTGCGTTGCCGACTGCGCGAACAGATCGGCCGACTGCTTGCACTGCGCCGCCAACTGCGTCTTGTCGCTGATCGTCGCCCACTGGGTCTTGGCGGCATCGAGCTGCTGCTTGAAGCTGGCCGCTGCGGGATTGGAAGCGCCAAGCTTGTCCATGCAGGCGCTGACCTTGGTCAGGTAAGCATCACATTCGGCCGGCAAGGCGGCGGACGCGCCAGCAGGCGCACCCGAGCCGGACGGCGCGGTGGTGGCCGGCGGCGTGCTGGCCGCGGGCGGCGTCACAGCCGCGGGCGGCGTGCTGGCCG
>NZ_CADIJV010000002.1 GCF_902859765.1 Achromobacter pulmonis | reverse complement strand
CGCCGAGCGCCTGGCGGCGGCCACGCGGCAACTGGGCCAGGCGCATGCGCGCCTGCTGGCGCGGCGCCGCGACCGGCTGGCGGCCGTCAGCGCGCAGCTGCGCGCCCTCGATCCCGGCAATACGCTGGCGCGCGGCTATGCGATCGCCCGCGACGCCGAGGGCCGCATCGTGCGCGATGCCGCTACCCTGGCGGCAGGGCAGGGCCTGGACCTGAGCTTCGCCCAGGGGGGCGCCCGCGTCGAGATCACGCAGGTGCGCGAGACGCGCGATCTCTGACGCGCAGGGCCTCGATGCCCGCGCCCTGCGAGGGTGAGGGAGTTCGATATCGCGGCCAGGGGCCGGGGTGCCGCGTCACCGGAAGGAGCTTCGTCACGAACGGGGCCGCGCGGCGGCGCGAGGCATGTGCCCATCCCCGTTAACCCCGCGCTGCCGCGGGGTTAACGCGGTATCCTCGTTGAGTTGCCGATACAATTGAACGGCTTGATCGTGCACTCAACAGAAGGAACCGACACATGGCACATACTCTTCCCCCCCTGCCTTACGATATGGACGCGCTGGCTCCGCACATCTCGAAAGAGACGCTGGAGTACCACTACGGCAAGCACCACCAGACCTACGTCACGAACCTGAACAACCTGATCCCGGGCACCGAGTTCGAGAACCTGTCGCTGGAAGACATCGTCAAGAAGTCCTCGGGTGGCATCTTCAACAACGCCGCGCAGATCTGGAACCACACCTTCTACTGGAACAGCCTGGCTCCCAAGGCCGGCGGCGCGCCGACCGGCAAGCTGGCCGACGCCATCAACGCCAAGTGGGGCAGCTTCGACGCCTTCAAGGAAGCCTTCAACAAGTCGGCCGCCGGCAACTTCGGTTCGGGCTGGACCTGGCTGGTCAAAAAGGCCGACGGCTCGGTCGACATCGTCAACACCAGCAACGCCGCCACCCCGCTGACCACGGCCGACAAGCCGCTGCTCACCTGTGATGTCTGGGAACACGCGTACTACATCGACTACCGCAATGCCCGTCCCAAGTACCTGGAGAACTTCTGGGCGCTGGTGAACTGGGAGTTCGCGGCCAAGAATTTCGCCTGATTCCGCTGCGCGCCCGGCGCGCACCGCAAGGCCGAAGCCCCTCGCATCGCGAGGGGCTTTTTCGTTTGGCGTCCCGCGGGAAGTGCCACTGAAATACGGCATTGCATGATTCTATTTTGTATATTGTCGAATCTATTCTGTCGAAAATGAGAATAAATCTCCCTTTCTTCTCGCCTACCGCGCGGGAGAGCTCCCGCTATTGTTAAAGGCAGTCTGCGGCCGAGCCATGGGGCCAAGGATCGCGGCATGCCCGCCACAACACCGTGGTGCTTGACGGGAAGGGAAGCATGTTGCGTTTGTTTTCGGGGTTGAATATCGGCGCGCGCATCGGCGTGCGTCTGTCGGGCGCGTTCCTGATGGTGGCGCTGCTGGGCGGCTGCATCGGCGCGTTCGGGGTGTGGGGGCTGGGCCGCATCAACGACATGAACGACCAGATCGCCGGGGTCGAATTCCGGGGGCTGTCCGACATCAAGGAAGCCAACATCAGCCTGATCGCCGCCGGCCGCGCGCGCAAGAGTTTCCTGGGCGCCACTACCCAGGAAGAAAGGCAGGCGCTGCGTGCCGAGTTCGACCGCGATGTCGCCAGCCTGGAGCGTCTGCGCGCCAAGGCAGCGCAAAGCTTCATCCGCGAGGGCGGCAAGCGCCTGCTGGCGCAATTCATCGAAGCCGAAGAGGTCTGGAAGCGCGAGGCCATCGAGTTCTTCGACGCGGCCCAGGCGCTGCCGCTGGCGCGGACCGATGACGCCATCGTCAACATCACGAAGCGCGCCGCCGCGTCTTCGGGCAAGGCCGAGGCGCTGATCACCGAACTGGTCCAGGCCAAGGAAAATGCGGCCGACCGCGCGGTGCAGGAAGTCACCGATCTCTACCGCAGCACCCGGCTCATCATGATCGGGCTGTCGCTGGCCGGCGTGGCCCTGGGCCTGTTGCTCGGCTGGCTGGTGACGCGCGGTATCACCCGGCCGCTGGGGCGGGCGGTGGAAGCGGCGCGCCGGGTCGCCAACGGCGACCTGAGCGGCGACATCCAGGTCACCTCGCGCGATGAGACCGGCGACCTGATGGCCGCGCTCAAGGCCATGAACGAAAACCTGGCGCGCATCGTGCGCGATGTGCGCGACGGCTGCGAGAGCATCGCCTCGGCTTCCTCGCAGATCGCGCAAGGTAATGCCGACCTGTCGCAGCGCACCGAGGAGCAGGCGGCATCGCTGGAGCAGACCGCAGCCTCGATGGAGCAGCTCACCAGCACCGTGCAGCAGAACGCCAGCAATGCCGGCGAGGCCGAAAAGCTGGTGACCCAGGCGTCGGCGGTGGCGGCGCGCGGCGGCGAGGTGGTCAATGTGGTGGTCCAGACCATGGGCGCGATTTCCGAAAGCTCGCGCCGCATCGCCGACATCACCAGCGTGATCGACGGCATTGCCTTCCAGACCAACATCCTGGCGCTGAACGCGGCGGTCGAGGCCGCGCGCGCCGGCGAGCAGGGCCGCGGTTTCGCGGTGGTGGCGGGCGAGGTCCGCACCCTGGCGCAGCGTTCCGCGGTGGCGGCCAAGGAAATCAAGGCCCTGATCGACGAATCGGTCCATCGCGTCGAAGGCGGCACGCGCCAGGCCGACGAAGCCGGCAACACCATGCGCGAGGTCGTCGACAGCGTGCGTCAGGCCGCGATCCTGGTGCATGAAATCGCCAGCGCCTCGGCCGAACAATCCACCGGCATCGGCCAGGTCAACCAGGCCGTGGCGCAAATGGACACGGTGACCCAGCAGAACGCCGCGCTGGTGGAGCAGGCCGCCGCCGCGGCCGGCAGCATGCAGGATCAAGCCAGCCGCCTGTCGCAGCAGGTGCGCCGCTTCAAGGTCGACGCCGGTGGGGCGCCGCAGGCCCGCCTGATCGAGGCCGGCCGCGCCACGCCGCATCCCGCGGTCGCGGCGCCGCGCCAGGACCCGGTCGTGACGCGCCCGGCGCTCAGCCATGCCGGGGAAGATGACTGGTCGTCATTCTGAGGACGACGGCAGTTTGTGGGCTGCGCGTCAGGCGGCGATGGTAAGGTGTAGCCTCGTCTGGTTCCGTCCCTTGTCGCCCGACCTCGCCCATGCCCCTGTCCACTCCGTTGCGCCGTGTCGCCACCGGCTCCCGTCATCTGTTGCGCCGCAAGGCGCGTCAAACCAATCGCCTGTCTCGCAAGAGCCTGCCCGTGGCCCTGCTGCTGGGCGGCGCAGCGCTGGTGGCGCTGGTCTCGCTCGGATTCGCCTATCTGGCGGACCTGGCGCTGGAATGGAATCGGGAGTGGGTCGGCCGCGCCGGTTGGCTGGCGTTGCTGGTGTTGCCTTGCGCGCTGGCGGCCTTGCGCTGGGCCACCTTGCGATTCGCGCCCAATGCCGCGGGCAGCGGCATCCCGCAGGTCATCGGCGCCTTGTCGCTGCCGCCTGGGCCAAGCCAGCGCAGCCTGGTGTCACTGGTCCAGGTGCTGTGGAAGATCCCCCTGGCATTCTTCGGCATGCTGGCTGGCGCCTCGATCGGGCGCGAAGGGCCATCGGTCCAGGTCGGCGCCGCCGTCATGCTGGCCTGGGGCGATTTCTGGAAACGCCGCGGGTTGCAACTGCGTGGCTTCCATGCCAATGAACTGATCGCCGCTGGCGCCGCCGGCGGCCTGGCCGCGGCCTTCAACGCGCCGCTGGCGGGCGTCATCTTCGCCATCGAGGAACTGGGGCGCGGCACGGCGCTGCGCTGGCAGCGGCTGGTGCTGATCGGCGTGCTGGCGGCCGGCTTCCTGGTGGTTGCGGTGCAGGGCAACAATCCCTATTTCGGCGCCTTTGCCGGCGCGCCGCTGGCCCACGGCATGTTGTGGTGGGTGCTGATCTGCGCCGCGCTCAACGGCGCGCTGGGCGGCATCTTCGCGCGCCTGCTGGGCAAGGGGCCGGCAGCGATGGCGCCGGCGTCCTGGCGCGCCTGGGTGCGCGCGCATCCCATCTGGACAGCGTTCGCGATGGGCCTGGTGCTGGCCGTGATCGGCCTGGCCACCGCCGGCAGTGTGTATGGCACGGGCTACGGCGCGGCCGCCGACCTGCTGTCGGGCGAAACCCAGCACGTGCTGCCCGCCGGCTTCGGCCTGGCCAAGCTGGCCGCGACCGTCGCCTCCTACTGGGCCGGCATTCCTGGCGGGATCTTCACGCCAGCGCTGACCACTGGTGCCGGCATCGGCCACCACATCTGGGAGCTGGCCGGCGAAGGCGTGGACCAGCGCGTGCTGGTGCTGGTGTCGATGGCGGCGTTTCTGGCCGCCGCCACCCAGGCGCCGCTGACGGCCAGCGTGGTGGTCATGGAAATGACGGGCAGCCAGCCGATGCTGTTCTGGCTGCTGGTCGGTTCGCTGCTGTCCTCCGGCGTGTCGCGCCAGTTCTGCCCGCAGCCGTTCTATCACCTGGCGGCCGGCCGTTTCCGGCGCCAGGCCATCGTCGGCGCCGGGCGGGCCGCCCGCGCCGGCACGCCGGCGCCATAAGGGCGGATGGCGTACGGTGAGTGAACAGCTGCTGGACAGCGTCCGTGCTGCGGACATCCTGGGGATGCACCAACTTGGCGCGAAATCCGGTGCGTTAAGATCGACCGCATCCCATTTTTCCCACTTCGATCCGAGCATCCCATGACCGTGCATGCCTTTATCTGTGACGCGATCCGCACCCCCTTCGGCCGCTACGGCGGCGCGCTGGCTCCTGTGCGTCCCGACGACCTCGCGGCCGTTGCCATCAAGGCGCTGGTCGCGCGCAATCCCGGCGTGCGCTGGGAAGAGCTGGACGATGCCATCATGGGCTGCGCCAACCAGGCCGGCGAAGACAACCGCAACGTTGCGCGCATGGCCACGCTGCTGGCCGGCCTGCCGGTCGAAGTGCCCGGCGCCACCGTCAACCGCCTGTGCGGTTCCGGCCTGGACGCCATCGGCAGCGCCGCCCGCGCCATCCGCGCGGGTGAAGCCGGCCTGATGCTGGCCGGCGGCGTTGAAAGCATGAGCCGCGCGCCGTTCGTCATGGGCAAGGCCGACAGCGCCTTCTCGCGCAGCGCCGCCATCTACGACACCACCATCGGCTGGCGCTTCATCAACAAGCTCATGAAGGCCCAGTACGGCGTCGATTCCATGCCGGAAACCGCCGAGAACGTCGCCGACGATTTCAAGATCAACCGCGAAGACCAGGACCTGTTCGCCCTGGCCAGCCAGCAAAAGACCGCGCGCGCCCAGAAGGAAGGCTTCTTCGATGCCGAGATCGTGCCGGTCTCCATCGCCCAGAAAAAGGGCGATCCGGTCATCGTGTCCAAGGACGAACATCCGCGCGAAACCAGCATCGAAGCGCTGGCCAAGCTCAAGGGCGTGGTGCGTGAAGGCGGTACGGTCACGGCCGGCAACGCCTCGGGCGTCAACGACGGCGCCGCCGCGTTGCTGCTGGCCGACGAAAAGGGCGCCGCCCGCCATGGCCTGACGCCGCGCGCCCGCGTGGTCGGCATGGCCACTGCCGGCGTTGCGCCGCGCATCATGGGCATCGGGCCGGCGCCCGCCACCCGCAAGGTGCTGGCCCAGACCGGCCTGACGCTGGAGCAGATGGACGTGATCGAGCTGAACGAGGCGTTCGCCGCCCAGGGCCTGGCCGTGCTGCGCCAGCTGGGCATTGCCGACAACGATCCGCGCGTCAACCCCAATGGCGGCGCCATCGCCCTGGGCCATCCGCTGGGCGCCAGCGGCGCGCGCCTGGCGACCACCGCGATCAACCAGTTGCATCGCACCGGCGGCCGCTACGCCCTGTGCACCATGTGCATCGGCGTGGGCCAGGGCATTGCCCTGATCATCGAGCGCGTCTGATTTTCACGCGGCTCCGGCCGGGGCCGCGACGCGCGGCGCCAGGCCGGCCTGCCGGATGGCCAAGCAAAAGGGAGCCCGCAGGCTCCCTTTCTCATGGCGCCGCCAGCGCGGCCGGCGGTTTCAGGGCAAGCCGTCGATCTTGCGCCCGGCCTTCATGCCGTGGTCTTCGTACCAACCTTGCGCCATTTCCAGCGCGTAGCGCACCGGTTTCTTGGAGCAATGAGTGTCGTCGCTCTGCGGCGCCATGTCCTCGATGTTGACGATGGTGCCGTCGTCGGCGATAAAGGCGATCGACAGCGGCAGCAGGGTGTTATGCATCCAGAAGCACTGCAGGTCGGGCTGTTCGAACACGAACAGCATGCCGTCGTTGCCGCTCAGTTCCTTGCGGAACATGAGGCCGACGCGGCGGGTGGCTTCCGTATTGGCCACCTCTGCGCGGATAATATGGATGCCGGCAGCCAGTTGCGTGGTGGGCAGGGGAGGCTGCGGACCGCTCTGCGCGTGGGCGGCCAGCGGCAGGGCCAATGTGGCCGCGCCCAGCAGTGCCACGGCCGCCTTGCGCGTTGCCGCCTGAATGAACGCCGTCTTGGACAACGCACGACCTACCCGAAACAACACAGCATTCTTCAGCATAACCACACGCGATAATCGCAGTAATAAGAAAATAACAAGGCGGGGCTCGAAAGCCCCGCCTGATAATGGCGCAACCTTACCGTTGCGCTGTAAAGGGTAACTCAGGCAGCAGTGATATTGAGCGCCTGTTTGCCTTTGGGCCCCTGAATAATCTCGAAAGCCACTTTCTGGCCTTCCTTCAGGGTTTTAAAACCATTCATCTGGATGGACGAGAAGTGGGCGAACAGATCTTCACCGCCATCGTCGGGCGTAATGAAGCCGAACCCCTTTGCATCGTTGAACCATTTGACGGTGCCCGTCGATTTGGGATTGTCCCCTTGGACGGCGGTTGCGGTCGTATCAGACATGCGGACTGCCTCATTGAATCGTATGTTGACAGAAGGGCATCGCGGCCTAGACCCCTGTCCCCCCTCCGGCTTCCTGGCAGGTTTTCGGTGAATTGAAAACCCCAGAATGCGTGGATAATGCGCCGCTTTTCTTTGCGGAGTCAAGTATGGAAACTACGCATTTCTACGTGTAATTTTGCGTAAGTTACATGCAGGTCGTCCCCTGATTAAATAGAATAGCCGCCCTATGAGTTCTACCTTGGATACCCAGCATGATTTGGTCGTCGAAAAGGCGCCGGCCCGCGTTGCGCCGCCGCCGATGTACCAGGTTTTGCTGCTCAATGACGACTACACCCCGATGGAGTTTGTCGTGAAGGTGCTGCAGAAGTTCTTCAACAAGAATCACGAAGAAGCCACGCGCATCATGTTGCAGGTGCATCACGAAGGCCGTGGTGTCTGCGGCGTTTATCCGCGCGACCTGGCCGCCACCCGGATTGCCCAGGTGGCGCAGTATGCGCGGGCGCGCCAGCATCCGCTGCAATGCGTGATGGAACCAGTCTGAACCCGCAGGCCCCGCGCCGCCGCGACAGGCGGGGCGCTGCCGCACCGGGTCACAAAGCAGGAACCGCGCACCGGGAAGCGCGCGGAAAAATCAGGTCGGCAGCTCCGCCGCAAAGGAGCATCGCATTCGAGTAGGCGGGGAGGTTTGCCGTGAGTGGAAAGAACAGCAAGACCTGGCTGGCGGTCGCCGGCGCAATCGTGGTGGCCGGCGCCCTGGGCGTGGGGTGGTGGATGGGCAAGGGCGGCGAGTCGGCCGCGCCTGGTGCGCCACCGGTGGCCAGCGCGCCGGCAGCGGCGCCCGCTGCCGCGGCGGGCGATGCCAAGCCGCAGGCCTTGCCCGCCACGGCCACGGTCGGGTCGGCCGATCCGTTCGCCGCGCTCAATTGCCAGCCGCGCCAGTACAACGACGCGCTGTCGCTCGCGGTCACTTTCACCCAGCCGGTCGATGCCAAGGCCGACCTGAACAAATTCCTGCAGGTGATCGACACCGGTGCGGCCTCGGGAAAACCCGACCGTGACAACGAGCAGGCCGCCCAAAATGGCGACCAGCCGGCATCGGTCAAGCCGGGCGATGCCGCGCCCAAAGGCAAGGTCATCCAGGGAAGCTGGGTGGTCGGATCGAATCCGCGCATGGTGTATTTCCCTTATGTCCAGCCGCAGCGCTCGTACGCCATTGCGGTACGCGCGGGCTTGCCCGGCGCCGGCGACAAGGGGGTGCTGGCCACCGCTTCGCATTGTGCCGTGACCACCGACGCCATGCCGCCCTCGTTCTATTTCGCCAGCCGCGGCGTGGTGCTGCCGGCCGGGCAGAATGGCGGCCTGCCGGTGGCGACCGTCAACATGCCCGAAGTCGACGTGCAGTTCCTGCGCGTGGCTCCCGAGCGCGTGCCGGAACTGTTCGAAACGGTGCTGGGGATCGGCCGCAACAGCGCCACATCGGAGGATGACGAGTCCGGCGGCTACGACGAAGACAGCTGGCGCTATTCCGGCAATCGCAGCCTGAAGGGCTCGGTCAGCAACTGGGACCTGGATCGCCTGAACACGCTGACCACCAGCGTCTACCAGGGCCGTTTCCTGACGGACGACAAGCCCAACCGCCGCCACGTCACTTTCCTGCCGGTCGAAGGCATCAAGGAACTGCAGGAACCCGGCATCTACGTCGCGGTGATGAGCCAGCCCGGCCGTTTCCGCTATGAGTACCAGGTTACTTATTTCTATGTCAGCGATATCGGTCTGCACGCCCGCCGCTACAGCGACCGCATCGAGGCCTACTCGGTGTCGCTCAAGAGCGGCCAGGCGATTTCCGGCGCGCTGTTCGAGCTGGTGGACGGCGCCGGTAAGACGCTGGCCAAGGCCCAGGCGGATGCCCAGGGCCACGTGCGCTTCGACGGCAGTTTCACCAACGCCCGTGTCATCCGCGCCTCGCGCGACAAGGAAATGACCGTGCTGGCGCTGGCCGAACCGGCGCTGGACCTGTCCGAATTCGATATCGGCGGCCATATCTCCCGCCCCAACAATCTGTTCGTCTACGCCGGCCGCAACCTCTACCGCCCCGGCGAAACCTTCCATGTGTCGGTATTGCCGCGCGACCTCGACGGCCGCGTGATGCCGGCTTCGCCGTTGACTGCCACCATCAAGCGTCCCGACGGCCGCGTGGTTTCGACCAACCTGTGGCAGCCGGCCAAGGACATGCAAGGCTATGTCGAGCGCGCCATCGACCTGCCGCCCGACGCCCAGACCGGCGCCTGGATGCTGGAACTGCGCGTTGACCCGGCATCGCGCGCGCCGGACGCCTCGTGGAAGTTCCAGGTCGAGGAATTCCTGCCCGAGCGCATGAAGATGGCGCTGACGTCCGACCAGGAAGTGCTGTCGCCGAACGAGACCCTGACGATCGATGTGCAGGGCGACTACCTGTATGGCGCGCCGGCCGCCGGCAACCGCCTGCTGTCCAGTTTCCAGGTCAAGCGCGACCGCTATGCATTGCCGCAGCAATGGCCCGGTTTCATCTTCGGCGACGTGGCCGACGATTCGCGCCGCCATTTCGAAGAGCTGCCGGAAGCCGCGCTGGATTCGACCGGCGCCGCGCAGTTGGAGGTCGAACCGCGCACCGAGGGCACCCACTCGCCCATGAAAGTGCGGGTATCGGCCAGTCTGCTGGAATCGGGCGGCCGCCCGGTGGTGCGTTCGATCGAGCGCAGCGTCTGGCCCGCTGACAAACTGATCGCCGTGCGTCCGCAGTTCGACGGCGATGTGGCGCGCGAAGGCTCCCCGGCCGCATTCGAAGTGCTGCGCGTGGATGCGCAGGGCAAGATCGCGCCGCTGGCGCAGGCGCAGATGCGCCTGTATCGCGAGGAACGCCAATATTACTGGCGCTTCGACGACCAGCGCGGCTGGAACAGCGGCTACACCGAAACCGAGGAACTGCTCGACTCGCGCGAGATCGCGCTGAAGGACCGCGGCCAGTTCACGGTGCCGGTCAAGTGGGGCCGCTACCGCCTGGAAATCGCCGATCCCGAGACGGGCGAGACCCTGCGCTACCGTTTCTACGCGGGCTGGGATGCCCAGGATGCCGACGCCATGGGCAACCGCCCCGACCGCGTGCAGATGAAGCTCGAAGGCGTGCCGGCCAAGCCGGGCGACAGCGTCAAGCTGACCCTGACGCCGCCGCACGACGGCCAGGCCCTGATCACCGTCGAGGGCGACCGCATGCTGTGGTCGACCTGGGTGGCCGTGAAGGCGACCGGCACGCAAGTCGAAATTCCGATCGACAAGAGCTGGAAGCGCCATGACCTGTACGTGGCCGCGGCGGTATTCCGCCCTGGCAGCGAAGGTGATCGCGTGACCCCGGCGCGCGCGCTGGGCCTGACGTTCCTGCCGATCGCCAGCGTCGACCGCAAGCTCGACGTCAAGCTGACGGCCGCCGCCAAGACCGAACCCGAGACCAAGACCACCGTTCGCGTGAAGGTCGACGGCGCCCAGGGCAAGCAGGCCATGGTGACGCTGTCGGCGGTCGACGTCGGCATTCTCAACATCAACCAGTACCGCACGCCCGATCCGCTCGACTTCTTCTTCGGCAAGCACCGCTACGCGCCCGAATTGCTGGACATGTACGGCAAGCTGATCGAGAAGATGGACGGCACCAAGGGCAAGCTGAAGTGGGGCGGCGATGCCGCCATGCGCGGCGACAGCAAGAGCCTGCCCAAGAAGGTCAAGCTGGTC
Organism: Achromobacter pulmonis; assembly: GCF_902859765.1. Taxonomy (GTDB): domain Bacteria; phylum Pseudomonadota; class Gammaproteobacteria; order Burkholderiales; family Burkholderiaceae_B; genus Achromobacter; species Achromobacter pulmonis. The sequence continues at coordinate 356,886 of NZ_CADIJV010000002.1, read as the reverse complement.
GACCTGTTCTCGGGGCCGGTCAAGCTCAATGACAAGGGCGAGGCCGACATCCCGCTGGACCTGCCGGACTTCAACGGCACGCTGCGCCTGATGGCGGTCGCGTTCACCGCCGACAACTTCGGCAGCACCGACGCCGAAATGGTGGTGGCGGCGCCGATCGTGGCCGAGCTGAACACGCCGCGCTTCATCACTCCGGGCGACCAGGCCGCGATCGCGCTGGACGTGACCAACCTGAGCGGCGCCGACCAGAAGGTGACGGTCAAGCTGGAAGCGCTGGATCCGGTCGGCATCGTCGACGGCACCCGCACCGTAACGCTCAAGGACAAGCAGCGCACTACGCTGCGCTTTACCGCCAGCACCACCGGCTCGTATGGCCTGGGCCTGATGCGCCTGACCGTGGACGGGCAGGGCGGCGCCAAGCCGATCCATATCGTGCGTGAATCGGTGCTGCAGGTGCAGCCGGCCTACGCGGCCGAGCGCCAGGTGCGCCGCCTGCGCCTGAACCCGGGCGAGTCCAACACGCCGCAGGCGTCGTGGGTGGCGTCGTACTACCCGGACTCGACCACGGTCAGCATGACGGTTTCGAACCGTCCGCCGATCAACGTCAACCGCGTGGTCGAAGGCCTGCTCAACTACCCCTACGGCTGCACCGAGCAGACCATCAGCGCGACGCTGCCGTGGGTGCTGATCGACGAGGAAGCGGCCAAGCAGTTTGGTCTGAAGCCGCGCACCCAGGCCGAGCGCGAGGCCAAGGTCGCGGGCGCCCTCGGCCGGCTGTCGGGCATGCGCAACGCGGCCGGCTCCTACAACCTGTGGAGCAGTTCGTCGGCGCGCGATGTGTGGCTGACGGCCTACGCCGTGGGCTTCATGCAGGATGCGCGCGACAAGGGCTTCGCGATTCCCGAAGCCTCGCTGGATCGTTCGCGCCAGTGGCTGCTGGAGCAGGTGCAGCAGAGCAGCGGTTCGTTCGGCACCTGGTCGGCCAATCTGAAGCGCGACTTCGAGTCGGGCCGCCTGGACAGCAGCGGCATGAGTGTGCTGCGTGAAGACCATCGCCGCTTCGCCGGCCTGGCCACGGCCGCCCTGGCGCTGGCGCGCGACAAGAAGGCGCCGCTGTCGACGGTGCGCCAGCTGTTCGACAACTACCAGGACCGCGCGCGTTCGCCGCTGCCCCTGATCCAGCTGGCCGCGGCGTTCAAGCTGATGGGCGACGAAGGGCGCATGAAGAGCGCGCTCGACCAGGCCATGACGCGCGAGTACGGCATCACCCGCCGCGCCAACAGCTATTACGATGACTGGCTCGGCGACTACGGCAGCGCCGTGCGCGACTACGCGCTGTCGTATGCGCTGGCCAATCAGTACGGGCTGCATCACGACCGTGTCGAGAACCTGATGACGCAATTGGCCGCGCGCATGGGCAACCGTTCGTACCTGTCGACCCAGGAACAGATGGCCCTGTTGCTGGCGGCGCGTGCCGCCGGGGGCGACAAGTCCACTCCCTGGCAGGCCACGTTGACCATCAACGGCGCGCGCAAGGCGCTCGAAGGCGGCAGGGCCGACCGCAGCGTTTCGCTGAGCGCGGCCGATCTGGCCGGCACCCAGCTCGTCAATACCGGCAGCCAGTCGCTCTTCGTCGAGTACGACATCCAGGGCAGCCCGACCACCGCGCCGGCGCCGCGCAGCGATGTGATCAAGCTCAAGCGCGGCTGGTATCGTCCGGACGGCAAGCCCTGGGATGGCGGCACGCTGCAGACGGGCGACATGCTGGTGGTGTGGGTCCAGGCCAGCGCCAACCAGAACATTCCCGACGGCCTGCTGGTGGACCGCGTGCCCGCCGGCTTCGAGGTCGAGAACCTGAACCTGTCGCAGAGTCCCGAGATGCAGGACTGGAGCATTGGCGGCCGCCGCGTGGCCGACGCGATGTCCGATCCCAACATCAAGCACCGCGAGTTCCGCGATGACCGCTATGTCGCGGCGGTCGCGCTGGGCCGTGGCAAGGTCGATGTGTTCTACCTGGTGCGGGTCGTGACGCCGGGCCGCTACGCGGTGCCGTCGACCGTGGCCGAAGATATGTACCGGCCCGAGATCCGTGGCGTAGGCGAGCAATGGAGCACGGTCGAAATCCGCGATCGCAGCGCCAAGCAGCGTCCTTGAACCCCGCCGCCACCCCGCCGGCGGGCGCCTCGCGCGCCCGCCGCTGGCGGCGGCGCGGACTCTACGCGGCCAGCGTGTGTGTAGCGCTGGCCGCGTTGTTATTCGTGTTCGACCGCCTCTATCCCTTGCCCCCCATCGATTCCGGCGGCGCGGCGGTGGTGGTCGCCGCCGACGGCACGCCATTGCGCAATTACCCCAGCCGCGATGGCATCTGGCGCTATCCGGTCAAACCGGAACAGGTGTCGCCGCACTATCTGGACACCTTGCTGACCTATGAGGACCGCTGGTTCTACTGGCATCCCGGGGTCAATCCGGTGTCGCTGGCGCGCGCGGGCTGGCAATGGGCCACCAATCGCCGCATCGTCTCGGGAGGCTCGACCCTGACCATGCAGGTGGCGCGCCTGATCGATCCGCAACTGGCCGGCAAGCCGTCGCGCACGATAGCGGCCAAGCTGCGCCAGGCCTGGCGCGCCGTGCAGCTGGAAATGCACTACAGCAAGGATGAGATCCTGTCGCTGTACCTGACGCATGCCCCGATGGGCGGCATTGTCGAAGGGGTGGAGATGGGCGCGCGCCTGTGGCTGGGCAAGCCCGCGCGCGACCTCAGCCCGGCCGAGGCGGCGATGTTGACCGCCTTGCCGCAGGCGCCGTCGCGGCTGCGGCCGGACCGCCATCCGCAGGCCGCGCAGGCGGCGCGCGACAAGGTGTTGGACCGCATGGTCGAACTGGGCCGCTGGACGCCGGCCGAAGTCGCCGATGCCAAGATCGAACAGGTGGTGGCACCGCCACTGCGCGCCCGCTGGCTGGCGCCGCTGGCCGCGCAACGCCTGCTGCAGGAGGCCGGACGGCCCCGGGCCGGCTCGCACCGTCCGGGCAACCGGCCGCCGGTCCTGACCTCGACCCTGGATGCCGACATGCAGGCGGCGGTCGAGCGCATGCTGCTGGATCGTGTCGACAATCTGCCGCCCAAGGTCTCGATGGCGGTGCTGGTGATGGACAACGACACGCTGGCGGTCAAGGCCTACGCCGGTTCCGCGGATTTTTCCGACGATACCCGTTACGCCCATGTGGATATGGTGCGCGGCGTGCGTTCGCCCGGCTCGACCCTCAAGCCATTCCTGTATGCGCAGGCCCTCGATGATGGCCTGATCCATTCGGAAAGCCTGCTGATCGACGCGCCGCTGTCGTTCGGTGGCTACGCCCCGGGCAACTTCCAGGCGTCCTTCTCGGGGCCGGTCAGTGTGGCGCAGGCGCTGCAGCGCTCGCTCAATGTGCCGGCGGTGGACCTGCTGGACCGGGTCGGACCGAACCGCTTCGCCTCGGTTATGCTGACGGGCGGGGTCTGGCTGCGTCTGCCTGCGGGCGCCGAGCCGAACCTGAGCTTGATTTTGGGCGGGGGCGGCACCACATTGGAAGAACTGGTGGGGGCTTATCGGGCCCTGGCCCGTGGCGGCATCTCCGGGCGTCCGCGCCTGCGGCCGGAGCAGCCCCGGGTCGAGTCCCGTATGATGAGCGCAGGCGCGGCCTGGATTGTCCGCGACATCCTGGAGGGGGGCGGCCACCCGGACCGGCCCTTTTACCAGTCGGGCAGCCCGGCGCGGCGGCTGGCCTGGAAAACCGGGACGAGTTTCGGATTCCGGGACGCCTGGGCGGTCGGCGTGACCGACAGCTGGACCATCGGCGTGTGGGTGGGCCGGCCGGACGGCACCCCCAATCCCGGGTTTTTTGGGGCGAATGTGGCGGCGCCGCTACTGCAGGATATCGTCGCGGCCCTGCCCGAAGGCGTCCAGCACGTGCGCGTGCGGCCCGCCACGGTGCAGCCGGTCGTGACCTGCTGGCCGCTGGGCTACCGGCTGGGCAGCGTGCCGTCGGGAGAGTGTCCCGAACAGCGCGCGGCCTGGGCCTTGAATGACACGGTGCCGCCGTCGTTCGCCGGCTATGCCGATGCCACCCAGGGGCCGCTGCGCCTGGGCGGGGTGGCCAGCGGTTCGGTATTGCGGCCCGTGCCTGGCAGCGACCAGGTGGCGGTGGATGTGGATGTGCAGGGCGCCGAAGGAGAAGTTTGGTGGATGCTCGACAGCCGCGTGGTGGGTCATGCCGCGTCGGGTCGTCCGTTTAATCTGGTGCTGACGCGGGACGGACGGTATACGCTTACCGTCATGGACGCGCAAGGCCGTCATGACAGCGTGGTTTTTGAAATCGCTGGCGTTACGCCCTGATCGGCATAGAATATGAATCGTGTATTTGCCCGCTTCGATGCGTTACGGAGGAAGCGTGATTTCCCAAGAGCTTGAAGTCAGCCTGCATATGGCTTTCGTCGAGGCCCGTTCGGCCCGGCACGAATTTATTACCGTCGAGCACCTGTTGCTCGCGCTGCTCGATAACGCTTCCGCGGTTGAAGTGTTGCGCGCCTGCGCCGCCAACCTGGATGACCTGCGCCGCAACCTGCGTCAGTTCGTTTCGGAAAACACGCCGGTGATCCCCAGCGGCGCGGAAGTCGATACCCAGCCCACGCTGGGTTTCCAGCGCGTCATCCAGCGCGCGATCATGCACGTGTCCGCGGGCGGCACCGGCAAGAAGCCGGTCACCGGCGCGAACGTGCTCGTGGCCATTTTCGGCGAAAAGGATTCGCACGCCGTGTACTACCTGCAACAGCAGGGCGTGACGCGGCTGGACGTGGTGAATTTCCTGTCGCATGGCATTACCAAACAGCCACAGGTGGAGTCCGCCGCCGTGCAGAAAGAGCAGCAGACCAATGGTGAAGAGCAGGGCGAATCGCGCCAGTCGCCGCTGGACCAGTATGCAACCGACCTGAACGCCGCGGCGTTGGCCGGCCGCATCGATCCGCTGATCGGGCGCGAGCACGAAGTCGAGCGCGTGATCCAGGTGCTGTGCCGTCGGCGCAAGAACAACCCGCTGTTGGTGGGCGAGGCAGGCGTGGGCAAGACCGCCATCGCCGAGGGCCTGGCTTGGCGCATCACGCGCGGCGAAGTGCCCGAGATCCTGCAGGCCGCGCAAGTGTTCGCGCTGGACATGGGCGCGCTGCTGGCCGGCACCAAGTACCGCGGTGATTTCGAGCAGCGCCTGAAGGGCGTGCTCAAGCAGATCCGCGGCAATCCCGACGCGATCCTGTTCATCGACGAAATCCACACGCTGATCGGCGCCGGCTCCGCCTCCGGCGGCACGCTGGATGCCTCCAACCTGCTCAAGCCGGCCCTGTCCTCGGGCCAGCTCAAGTGCATCGGCGCGACCACGTACACCGAATATCGCGGCGTCTTCGAAAAAGACCACGCGCTGTCGCGCCGTTTCCAGAAAATCGACGTGCCCGAACCGAGCGTCGAGCAGACCGTGCAGATCCTGCGCGGCCTGAAGAGCCGCTTCGAAGAGCATCACAACGTGCGCTACTCGGCCGCCGCGCTGTCGGCCGCCGCCGAACTGTCGGCGCGTTTCATCAACGACCGCCACCTGCCGGACAAGGCCATCGACGTGATCGACGAGGCCGGCGCCGCGCAGCGCCTGCTGCCGCGTTCGCGCCAGAAGAAGGTGATCGGCAAGATCGACATCGAGAACATCGTTTCCAAGATCGCGCGCATTCCGCCGCAGTCGGTCTCCAACGACGACCGCAGCAAGCTCGCCACGCTCGACCGCGATCTCAAGACCGTGGTGTTCGGCCAGGACAACGCCATCGAGGCGCTGTCCGCCGCCATCAAGATGGCGCGTTCGGGCCTGGGCAAGCCGGAAAAGCCGATCGGCGCTTTCCTGTTCTCCGGCCCCACCGGCGTCGGCAAGACCGAAGTCGCGCGCCAGCTGGCGTTCACGCTGGGCGTCGAACTGCTGCGCTTCGACATGTCCGAGTACATGGAACGCCACGCGGTCTCGCGCCTGATCGGCGCGCCGCCCGGATACGTCGGGTTCGACCAGGGCGGCCTGTTGACCGAGGCCATCACCAAGCAGCCGCACTGCGTGTTGCTGCTCGATGAAATCGAAAAGGCCCATCCGGACGTCTTCAACATCCTGCTGCAGGTCATGGACCACGGCACGCTGACGGACAACAACGGCCGCAAGGCGGACTTCCGCAACGTCATCCTCATCATGACGACCAACGCCGGCGCCGAGACCCTGAACCGGCCGTCCATCGGCTTCGCCAATTCGCGCGTGGTGGGCGATGAAATGGCCGAAATCCGCCGCATGTTCACGCCCGAGTTCCGCAACCGGCTGGATGCCATCATCCCGTTCGCGCCGCTGGACCGCGAGATCATCCTGCGCGTGGTCGACAAGTTCCTGATGCAGCTCGAAGACCAACTGCACGAGCGCCGCGTCGAGGCCGTCTTCACCACGGCCCTGCGCGAGCACCTGGCCAAGGAAGGCTTCGATCCGCTCATGGGGGCGCGGCCGATGCAGCGCCTGATCCAGGACACCATCCGGCGCGCGCTGGCCGACGAGCTGCTGTTCGGCAAGCTGGTCGATGGCGGCACCGTCACGGTGGACCTGGACGAGGCCGGCAAGGTCACGCTGGATTTCGACGAACACGGCAAGCCGCCGTCGGCGAAGCCGGACAAGCAGGAAGTCGAACTCGTCGAATAAGGCCCTGCCTGTGAGTAGCGCGGAGAGCCAGCCGCTGATCGAGTGCGAACACTGCGCGAGCATCTATCGCCGACATCGGCTCGAACCTGGCGAGACCGCCAATTGCGCCCGCTGCGGCGCCATCCTGTGGCGCTACAGCGGGCTTACTTTGTCCAATTGGCTGGCGCTCGCCATCGCCGCGCTGATCGTCTTCGGCGTGGCCAACGCCTATCCGGTCGCCTCGATGTCGGTGCAGGGCATGGTGCAGCAGGCCTCGCTGCTGGACGCGGTCGGCATCACCTGGCGCCAGGGGCATTACACCGTGGCGATCATGACCGGCCTGGCGGGCTTCGTGCTGCCGTTGTTCCAGCTGGGGGTGCTGCTGTGGGTGTTGGGGCCCTTGTCGCGTGGGGCCGAGCCGGCGGGCTTTCGCGGCGCGATGCGCCTGCTGGGCTTGCTGCGTCCCTGGTGCATGGTGCCGGTGTTCCTGCTGGGCGTGCTGGTGGCGGTGGTCAAGCTGGCCGGCATGGCGGCGGTATCGCCGGGCGTCGGCTTGTTCGCCTTCGGCGTGCTGACTATCTTCCTGACCATGCTGGGCCGCCTGACGCCGCACGTGCTGTGGCGCTATGCCGAAAGCGAGGGCGTGGTGCCGGTGCATGTGCCCGAGGCCGGTCCCGATCAGGTGCTGACCGGTTGCCATGTCTGCGGCCAGGTGCAGGCGGTGCCGCGTGGCGGCGACCCCGAGGAAGAACACCATTGCGTGCGCTGCCACGCGGTGGTGCATTACCGCAAGCCGGATCACCTCAGCCGTACCTGGGCGCTGTTGCTGGCGGCCGTGGTGTTCTATATTCCCGCCAATGTGCTGCCGGTGATGAAGGTCAGTTCGGTGCTGGGCGACAGCGCCCACACCATCCTGGGCGGCGTGGTGGAATTGTGGGACATGGGGTCCTGGGACATCGCGCTGATCGTTTTCATTGCCAGCGTGGCGGTGCCGCTGACCAAGTTGCTGGCGCTGATCCTGTTATTGTTGACCGAGCAGTGGCGCAGTACCACCAACCTGCGCCCGCGCACCCGGCTGTACCAGATGGTCGAGTTCATCGGCCAATGGTCGATGCTGGACGTGTTCGTGGTGATCCTGCTGGCGGCACTGGCCGATTTCCAGGGGCTGATGGAAATCAGCGCCGGAGCCGGCGCCGCGGCGTTCGGCGTGGTCGTCATCCTGACCATGCTGGCGGCCATGAGCTTCGACCTGCGTCGCAGCTGGGATCTGGAAAATACCAGCGAGCTGGACGATGCCACCTTGGCCGCGGCCGATGGCCGGCCAAGCGCGTCCGCCGCTGGCGCGCGGGCGGGTTGACGCCGGCACGATTGCGGGGCGCGGGCGACCTGTCGCGTGCCGTTTCAAGAAGAAGAGGAAAAACCGATGTCCGACCAAGCCCCTGGATCTGGTGAAGAGAAGTTCGCGTCACCGACGATCTCGCGCAAGCGCAAGAGCCGGATTTCATGGATCTGGCTGGTGCCCGTCGTCGCGGCGCTGATGGGCCTGTCGCTGGTGGTGCGGACCTGGATGCAGGCCGGCCCCGACCTGTCGATCGAATTCAATACCGCCGAAGGGCTGGAGGTCGGCAAGACCCAGCTGCGCTACAAAGACGTGAACGTCGGCACGGTCAAGTCGATCGGTTTCAACGCCGACCGCAGCAAGGTGGTGGTGCAGGCCGAACTCTCCAAGGACGTGGCCGACCTGGCGCGCGAGGGCACCAATTTCTGGGTGGTGCGTCCGCGCCTGGACGTCAGCGGCGTCTCGGGGCTGGGCACCCTGTTGTCGGGGGCCTATATCGGCGTGGACGCGGTCGAGGGCAAGGATCACGCCAAGAAGGCCACCAAGCTCCATTTCGTCGGCCTGGAGACGCCGCCGGCCGTCACGCATGACCGCGCCGGCAAGCGTTTCATGCTCAAGGCCTCGGACCTGGGGTCGCTGGATATCGGGTCGCCGGTGTATTTTCGCCGCATCAATGTGGGCCGGGTGATCGGTTATGCGCTCGACAAGACCGGCAACGCGGTCAACGTCGAGGTTTTCGTGGATGCGCCCAACGACAAGTTCGTCACCCACGGCACCCGTTTCTGGAACGCCAGCGGCGTGGATTTCAGCGTCAACGCCGAAGGCCTGAAAGTGCGCACCCAGTCGCTGGTCTCGATGGCGGTGGGGGGCGTGGCGTTCGAACCGGTTTACAGCGCGCGCGATGCCAACACGCCGGCGCCGGCCGACACGCACTTCGAGCTGTATCCGACCGAGACGGCGGCCAAGGCCAACCCCGACGGCGAAGCGTTCCCGATCCGCATGCGTTTCGACCAGTCGATCCGGGGGCTGGCGGTGGGCGCCGCCATCGATTTCTCCGGCATCACGCTTGGCAACGTCACGCAGATCACCATGGATTTCGATCCCGTCAGCAAGCGTTTCTTCGCGTTGGTGGACGCCACGCTGTATCCCGAACGCCTGGGCCGGGTCTACGACGAAATGCGCGAGCATGCCATCAAGGATGGCGACGAGGCTGGCGGGCGCCTGCTGGGCATCATGATCAAGCATGGCCTGCGCGCCCAGTTGCGCACCGCCAACCTGCTGACCGGCCAGTTGTATGTGGTGCTGGACGATTTCCCCAATGCCAAGCCGGCGGAATTCAAGATGTCCAATCCGGCCATCATTCCGACCGTGCCCGGGCAACTTGACCAGTTGCAGCAGCAGGTCAGCAATATCGTGGCCAAGATCGACAAGATTCCGTTCGACAAAATCGGCGAGGATTTGCGCGCGACGCTCTCGAGCACCTCCAAGTTGATGACTCGCCTGGACAAGCAGGTGGCGCCACAGGCCCAAGGCGTGCTCAAGCAGGCGCGCGACTCCCTGGCCAACTTGAATGCGCTGCTGGCGTCGGATGCGTCATTGCCCGTCAACACCGAGAAGGCCATGCAGGAATTGAGCCGTGCCGCCCGTTCGTTGCGCGCGCTGGCCGACTTCCTGCAGGCGAACCCCGAGTCGCTGCTGCGCGGGCGCGGCGATGACCCGATCCCCGGCGCCGGCCCGGTCAGGAACTGAACCCATGAATCGACTCCCTTCCTCTCCTTTTGCCGCCTGCCGCCGTGGCTTGGCGGCGCTGGCCTTGCCCTTGCTGCTGGCCGCCTGCGCATCGTCGCCGCCGGTGCGGTACTACACGCTGCAGGGGCCCGCGGCCCAGGCGCCGGCCGTGCCGCGCGCGTCCGCGCCATTCCTGCTGGAAGTGCAGGGCGTCAATGTCGCCGCGCAGGCCGACCAGCCGCAATTGATGGTGCGAACCGGCGATGGCAGTGTGGCGGCGCTGTATTCCGAACGCTGGAGTTCGCCGCTGGGCGACGAGATCCGTGGCGCCCTGTCCGACGCGCTCAAGCATGATCTTGGGGCGCTGGACGTGCAGGTCGTCAAGCCCGGCGCGGACGCGCCTGTGTGGCGGGTGCAGACGGATGTGCAACGGTTTGACCTGGTGTCGGGCCGCATGGCGCAACTGGATGTCACCTGGCGGGTGCGGCCGGTCAATCTCCAGGGCAGCGGGTTGCTGTGCCGCAGTGTCGTCACCGAAGCCGTGAGCGAGACCGGTGTGCCACCGCTGGTCGCGGCGCAGCAGCGCGCGGTGGCGGCCCTGGCGGGGGCGATGGCATCGGCCATCCGCGGCCAGACGCCGGATAGCGGCGGCGCGGTGCGGATGCTGGGCTGCTCGCCCTTGGCCGAGGCCGCCGGCGCCTGATTCCAGGGAGCGGCAGACGCGGGGAAAGCTGCCGTGATCTCAGGCGGTTAACCATAGGGTTAACCTTAATACAAAGCCGGTTGCAACCTGACTAGCATACGGTCCTACCGATGCCGGGCCCCTTCGCGGGTCCGGTGTGACCTTTGCCATGCGACAGGAAGCAATCTCTTATGGCCAGCACCACCCTAGGCGTCAAGGTCGATGACGCGCTACGCGACCGCCTGAAGGCCGCCGCGCAAAAACTCAATTGCACGCCGCACTGGCTGCACAAGCAGGCGATCGTCGCCTACCTGGACAGGATCGAACGCGGCCACCTGCCGGCCGAGATGTCGCATCTGGGCGGCGACGAGGGGGGCGATGACGAGGGCGGCGAGCAACAGGTTGCCGCCACGCCGCCGTTCTACGAGTTCGGCCAGGACGTGCAACCGCAATCGGTGCTGCGCGCGGCCATCACCGCCGCCTACCGCCGTCCCGAGCCGGAATGCGTGCCTTTGCTGCTGGGGCAGGCCCGCATGCCCAATCTGGAAAAAGTGCACGCAATGGCCGCCGACCTGGTCAAGAAGCTGCGCGGCAAGCGCAGTGGCGGCGGGGTGGAAGGCCTGATCCAGGAATTCTCGCTGTCGAGCCAGGAAGGCGTGGCGCTCATGTGCCTGGCCGAGGCGCTGCTGCGCATTCCCGACCGCGCCACGCGCGATGCGCTGATCCGCGACAAGGTCGCGCGCGGCGACTGGAAATCGCACATGGGCGGTTCGCAATCGCTGTTCGTCAACGCCGCGACCTGGGGCCTGATGATCACGGGCAAACTGGTGGCCGTGAGCAGCGAGCAGTCCTTGTCCAAGGCGCTGACGCGCCTGATCGGCAAGGGCGGCGAGCCGCTGGTGCGCAAGGGCGTGAACATGGCCATGCGCATGATGGGCGAGCAGTTCGTGTCGGGCCAGACCATCTCCGAAGCGCTGGCCAACAACCGCAAGATGGAAAGCCGCGGCTTCCGCTATTCCTACGACATGCTGGGCGAGGCGGCCACCACGGCCGAGGACGCCGAGCGCTATTACGCATCGTACGAACAGGCCATCCACGCCATCGGCAAGGCCGCCGCCGGCCGCGGCATCTATGAAGGTCCCGGCATCTCCATCAAGCTGTCGGCGCTGCACCCGCGCTATTCGCGCGCCCAGCGCGAACGGGTCATGGCCGAACTGCTGCCGCGCATGAAAGCCTTGACGATCCTGGCGCGCAGCTACGACATCGGCCTGAACATCGACGCCGAAGAAGCCGACCGCCTGGAGATCTCGCTGGACCTGCTGGAGGCGCTGTGTTTCACCCCCGAGCTGGAGGGCTGGAACGGCATCGGCTTCGTCATCCAGGCCTATCAGAAGCGCGCGCCGTTCGTGATCGACTACGTCATCGACCTGGCCCGCCGCAGCCGCCATCGCGTGATGGTGCGGCTGGTCAAGGGCGCATATTGGGACAGCGAGATCAAGCGCGCCCAGGTCGACGGCCTGGAGGGGTACCCGGTGTACACGCGCAAGGTCTACACCGACGTGGCTTACCTGGCCTGCGCCCGCAAGCTGCTGGGCGCGCCGGAAGCCGTGTATCCGCAATTTGCCACCCACAACGCTTACACCCTGTCGGCGATCTACCATCTGGCCGGGCAGAACTATTATCCGGGCCAGTATGAATTCCAGTGCCTGCACGGCATGGGCGAGCCGCTCTACGACGAAGTGGTCGGGCCGCTGGCGCAGGGCAAGCTGAACCGTCCCTGCCGCATCTACGCGCCGGTCGGCACGCACGAAACGCTGCTGGCGTATCTGGTGCGGCGGCTGTTGGAGAACGGCGCCAATACGTCGTTCGTCAATCTGATCGGTGACGAGACCATCCCGGTCGAGACGCTGGTGGCCGATCCGGTCGAAGCCGCGACGCGCATCGTGCCGTTGGGCGCGCCGCACGAGAAGATCCCGCTGCCGCGCGAACTCTATGGCAGCGTCCGGCAGGGCGCGCGGGCCAATTCGGCCGGCCTGGACCTGAGCAATGAACACCGCCTGGGTTCGCTGGCGGCCGCGCTGCTGGCCAGTGCCGCTACGCCCTGGCGCGCCGGGCCCATGCTGGGTGACGGCGAGGGCGCCTGGGATCCGGCCCGTGCCGTCGACGTGCGCAATCCCGCCAACCTGCGTGACGTGGTTGGCCAGGTGATCGAGGCCAATGCCGAGGAAGCCGAGGCCGCCCTGCGCGCCGCCGCCAATGCCGCGCCCATCTGGCAATCGACGCCGGTGGCCGAGCGCGCGCAGTGCCTGCGGCGCGCGGCGCAGCTCCTGGAAGAGCAGATGCAGACCCTGCTGGGCCTGATCGTGCGCGAAGCCGGCAAATCGCTGCCCAACGCGATTGCCGAAGTGCGCGAAGCGGTGGACTTCCTGCGCTATTACGCCGACCAGGCCGACCGCGAATTCGGCAACGACACGCACCGCCCGCTGGGCACGGTGCTGTGCATCAGCCCGTGGAACTTCCCGCTGGCCATCTTCACCGGCCAGGTCGCGGCGGCGTTGGCCGCGGGCAATACCGTGCTGGCCAAGCCGGCCGAGCAGACGCCGCTGATCGCGGCGCAGGCGGTGACCATCCTGCGCGCCGCCGGCGTGCCGGCCGGCGCCGTCCAGTTGCTGCCGGGCCGCGGCGAGACCGTGGGCGCCCAACTGGTGGCCAGCGCCGGCGTGCGCGGCGTCATGTTCACCGGCTCGACCGACGTGGCGCGCATCATCGCGCGCACGCTGTCCGATCGCCTGGACGACGACGGCCACACCATTCCGCTGATCGCCGAAACCGGCGGCCAGAACGCCATGGTGGTGGATTCCTCGGCGCTGGCCGAGCAAGTGGTGTTCGACGTGCTCAGCTCGGCTTTCGATTCGGCCGGGCAGCGCTGTTCCGCGCTGCGCGTGCTGTGCGTGCAGCAGGACAATGCCGATCATGTGCTGACCATGCTGCGTGGCGCCATGCGCGAGTTGAGCGTGGGCAACCCCGACCGCCTGTCGGTCGACGTCGGCCCGGTCATCGACACCGAGGCGCGCAACAACATCCAGCGCCATATCGACGCGATGCGCACGGCGGGGCACCGCGTGGACCAGGTGGAACTGAATGGTGAATGCCGCCATGGCACTTTCGTGGCGCCGACCATCATCGAGATCGATCACATCAGCGAGCTGACGCGCGAAGTCTTCGGTCCGGTGCTGCACGTGGTGCGCTATGCCCGCGACGAGCTGGACGCCCTGCTGGACGCCATCAATGGCACCGGCTACGGCCTGACCTTCGGCGTCCACACCCGCATCGACGAAACCATCGCGCATGTGACCGGCCAGGTCCATGCCGGCAACGTCTACGTCAACCGCAACATCGTCGGCGCCGTGGTCGGCGTGCAACCGTTCGGCGGCGAATGCCTGTCGGGGACCGGACCCAAGGCGGGCGGGCCGTTGTACATGTACCGCTTGCTGGGCACGCGTCCCGAGGGCCTGCCGCCGGCGCTGGACGCGGCGGCGCCATTGCCGCAGCGCATTGCGCTGCCGGGGCCCACGGGCGAGACCAATACCTACATGGTCGAGCCGCGCGGCGCGGTCTATTGCGTGGCGGCTACCGACGCCGGCGCGCGGGCGCAATGGGCGGCGGCGCGGCTGACCGGCAACCATGCCTGGTTCGCGGATACGCCCGCGGCGCAGGCGCTGCTGGCCGGGCTGGACGCCGAGCAGCAGGGGCAGGCCGGCATCCTGGCCGATGCCGAGGTTGACCAGGCCGATTACCAGGCGGTGCTGTTCGAGGGCGATGGCGATGCGCTGCGCGCGCTGAACCAGCGCATTGCGCAGCGTCCTGGCGCTATCCTGGCGGTGCACGGGCTGACTTCGGATGCCCTGGCGGCCGGCGCCGCTTATGTGCCGGAACGCCTGCTGACCGAGCGTTCCATCAGCGTGAATACGGCCGCGGCCGGCGGCAACGCCAGTCTCATGACCATCGGCTGAGCGTGACCGAGGGGTAACCCTAGGGCAACCAAGGGTTATCTCCAATATCGAGCCGGGTTGCACTCAAAGCAAAATCCGGTCGCACCTGAAGTTCGATTGTGGCAACCCGGCAATCGCACTCAAATAGACCATCTGGCCCAAAAGCCCAGGTATATATAAAACAAAGCCACATCCGACATACCGGAGGATTCCCATGAAGTTTCGCACCACTTTGAAGCTTGTCGCCGCCAGCATTGCCGCCGTCGGCATGGCCACCGCCGCGCACGCGGCCGACGTCAAATTCGGCTTTGCCGCGCCGCTGACCGGTCCGCAGTCGCACTACGGCGAGGACATGCAGAACGGCTTGAACCTGGCCCTGGAAGAAGCCAACAAGAAGGGCATCAAGGTCGACGGCCAGCCCGCCAAGTTCGTGCTGGTGTCGCGCGACGACCAGGCCGATCCGCGCGTGGGTGTGCAGGTCGCGCAGCAGTTGGTCGACGAGAACGTTGTCGGCATCCTGGGCCACTTCAACTCGGGCACCACGATCCCCGCTTCGCGCGTCTATCACGAAGCCGGCCTGCCGCAGATCGCCATGGCCACTTCGCCCGAGTACACCAAGCAGGGCTACGACACCACCTTCCGCATGATGACCAGCGACACCCAGCAGGGCGCCGCGGTCGGCAAGTTCATGGTGCAGAGCCTGAAGGCCAAGAAGGTCGCCATCATCGACGACCGCACCGCCTACGGCCAGGGCCTGGCCGACGAGGTCGAGAAGGCGGTCAAGGCCGCCGGCGGCCAGGTGGTGCGCCGCGAGTACACGACCGACAAGGCCAACGACTTCACGGCCATCCTGACCAACATCAAGGGTGCGGCGCCCGATGCCATCTTCTACGGCGGCCTGGATGCCCAATCCGGCCCGATGAAGCGCCAGCTGGCCACGCTCGGTCTGAAGGCGCCGCTGGTCTCGGGTGAAATGACCCGCAGCGACACCTTCATCAAGCTGGCCGGCGATGCCGCCGACGGCACCTACGCTTCGCTGGCCGGCGTGCCGCTGGACAAGATGGCCGCAGGCAAGGACTTCGAGCAACGCTACCAGGCCCGCTTCAAGAAGGCCCCGGGCGTGTATGCGCCGTATGCCTATGACGGCGCCTGGAACATGATCAGCGCCATCGAAGCGGCCGGCTCGGCCAAGCCCGAGAAGTACCTGCCGGAACTGGCCAAGCTGAACCGCAAGGGCGCGACCAGCGAGCACATCGCCTACGACAAGAACGGCGATCTGAAGGAAATCTCGGTCACCATCTACGAAGTCAAGAACGGCAAGTGGGAGATGGTCGAAACGATGGTCAGCCAGGCCAATTAAGGCTGCCTGACCCGGCCAGGACGCGGCGTCGCCGCGCCTGGCCACCTTGACCCCGCGCGCGCCGCCCGGCGCGGCGGCGATTGGCGCGAAGGCGGCCCCCGGGCCGCGCCGCATCCGAACTTCGCGCGATTTTTTCCAGGCTTTTTTGCGGCCCCTATGGATATCTTCATTCAACAACTGATTAACGGCATCACGCTCGGCAGCGTCTATGCCCTGGTCGCCCTCGGCTACACCATGGTGTACGGCATCATCGGGCTGATCAACTTCGCGCATGGCGACGTCGTCATGATCGGCGCGATGGCGGCGACCACGATCGCCATTTCGCTGGTCGGCGGCGACCCGTCCGCCTCCGCCTTCATGGTGCTGGGCCTGGGCCTGCTGGTGTCGGTGCCGCTGTGCATGGCGGTCGGCTGGACCGCCGAGCGCGTGGCCTACCGGCCGCTGCGCCGCGCGCCGCGCCTGGCTGCCCTGATCACCGCCATCGGCGTATCGATCATCCTGCAGAACCTGGCGATGATGGGCTGGGGCCGCAACTACCTGAACTTCCCGCAGGTGCTGTCGCCGCGCGTGTTCGAGATCTTCGGCGCCCGCATGAGCACGCTGCAGATCGCCATTGTCGCGATCGCCGCGCTCATCATGGGCGGGTTGCTGGCGGTGGTGCACAAGACGCGCCTGGGTACCGCCATGCGCGCCACCGCGCAGAACCGCGAAGTGGCGGGCCTGATGGGCGTGAACATCAACACGGTGATCTCGGCGGCGTTCCTGATCGGTTCGGCGCTGGCCGCCGTGGCCGGCATGATGGTCGCCACCTATTACGGCGTGTCGCAATACACCATGGGCTTCATGCTGGGCCTGAAAGCCTTCACGGCCGCGGTGCTGGGCGGCATCGGCAACCTGGTCGGCGCCATGGCCGGCGGCCTGCTGCTGGGCATCATCGAATCGCTGGGCGCGGGTTACATCGGCGACCTGACCGGCGGCTTCCTGGGCAGCCACTACCAGGACGTGTTCGCGTTCTTCGTGCTGGTGCTGGTGCTGATTTTCCGTCCCTCCGGCCTGCTGGGCGAACGTGTGGGAGACCGCGCATGAGTACCACATTGAAAAACAGCGGGTTCTCGGCCCGCAACCTGATCGGCATCGCGCTGATCGGCATCGTGCTGGCGGTACTGCCGTTCGTGCTGGGCATGGCCGGCCAGAGCTGGGTCCGCATCCTCAACTTCGCGTTGCTGTATGTGATGCTGTCGCTGGGCCTGAACATCGTGGTGGGCTTTGCCGGGCTGCTCGACCTGGGCTATATCGCGTTCTACGCGGTGGGCGCCTACACCTGGGCGCTGCTGGCCTCGCCGCACTTCGGCCTGCATCTGCCGTTCTGGGCGATCCTGCCGATCGCGCTGGCGGTGGCGTGCCTGTTCGGCGTGCTGCTGGGGGCGCCGACGCTCAAGTTGCGCGGCGACTACCTGGCCATCGTGACGCTCGGTTTCGGCGAGATCATCCGCATCTTCCTGAACAACCTGAACGCGCCGGTCAACATCACCAACGGCCCGCAGGGCATCAACCGCATCGACACCTTCAAGGTGGGCGAGTTCGCCTTCGGCCGCACCGAGAGCCTGCTGGGCATCCGCGTGACCGGGCCGGAGAAGTACTACTACCTGCTGCTGGCGCTGACGCTGATCATCATTCTGGTGTGCGTGCGGCTGCAGAACTCGCGCATCGGCCGCGCCTGGGAAGCCATCCGCGAAGACGAGATCGCCGCCAAGGCGATGGGCATCAACACCCGCAACATCAAGCTGCTGGCCTTCGCCATGGGCGCCTCGTTCGGCGGCGTGGCGGGCGCGCTGTTCGCGTCGATGCAGGGCTTCGTCAGCCCCGAGAGCTTCTCGCTGATGGAATCCATCTCCATTCTGTGCATGGTGGTGCTGGGCGGCATGGGCCACATCCCGGGCGTGATCCTGGGGGCATTGATCCTGGCCGCGCTGCCGGAGTTCCTGCGCGCGGTGGTCGAGCCGGTGCAGCAGATGCTCTTCGGCGCCGTGGTGCTGGACCCCGAGGGCATCCGCATGTTGCTGTTCGGCCTGGCGATGGTGTGCGTGATGCTGTTCCGCCCTGCCGGCCTGTGGCCATCGGCCGTGCGCCGGCGTGAGCTGGCGACCAAGGCCCAGGGAGGTGCGGCATGAACAAACTGCTGCAAGCCCAGGGACTGGGCAAACGCTTCGGCGGCCTGCAGGCCCTGTCGGACGTCAGTTTCGACATCGAGCAGGGCGAGATCTACGGCCTGATCGGTCCCAACGGCGCCGGCAAGACCACGCTGTTCAATGTGCTCACCGGCCTGTACATCCCGGAAGACGGCAGCTGCACCTTCAATGGCGCGTCCATGTCGGGCAAGAAGCCGCACGAGGTGGCGCATGCCGGACTGGCGCGCACGTTCCAGAACATCCGCCTGTTCGCCAACCTCAGCGCGATCGAGAATGTCATGATCGGCCGCCACCTGCGCACCCGCGCCGGCGTGCTGGGCGCCGTGTTCCGTACCCGCGCCACGCGCGCCGAGGAAGCCGCCATCGAGGCCCGCGCCCAGGAGCTGCTGGACTACGTCGGCATAGGTCACCGCGCCAACGATGTGGCGCGCTCGCTGCCTTATGGCGACCAGCGCCGCCTGGAGATCGCGCGCGCGCTGGCCACCGATCCCAAGCTGCTGGCGCTGGACGAGCCGGCCGCCGGCATGAACGCGTCGGAAACCGTGGTGCTGCGCAAGCTGATCGAGAAGATCCGCGGCGATGGCGTCACCGTGCTGCTGATCGAGCATGACATGAAGCTGGTCATGGGCCTGTGCGATCGCGTGCTGGTGCTGGAATACGGCAAGGTGCTGGCCATGGGCAAACCGGCCCAGGTGCAGCGCGACCCCAAGGTCATCGAAGCGTATCTGGGCGCGGGCGCCGCCCAGGATCCGCTGATTCATCAGGAGCGCCCGGCATGACGACGGCAAGCAAACCCCTACTGGAACTGCGCGGCCTGCAGGTCGCGTACGGCGGCATCCGCGCGGTGCGCGGCATCGACCTGCGCGTGGATGAAGGCGAACTGGTGTGCCTGATCGGCGCCAACGGCGCTGGCAAGAGCACCACCCTGCGTGCCATCTGCGGCCTGGTGCCGATGGCCGGCGGCGAAGTGGTCTACGGCGGCCAGTCCATCGGCGGCCAGAAGTCGCACGAGCTGGTGCGCCAGGGGCTGGTGATGGTGCCCGAGGGGCGCGGCATCTTCGGTCAGCTAACCATCGAGGAAAACCTGGCGATGGGCGCGTATATCCGGCGTGACGCCGCGCAGGTGCGGCAGGACACCGACCGCGTGTTCACGCTGTTCCCGCGCCTGGCCGAACGCCGCAAGCAGGCGGCAGGCACGCTGTCGGGCGGCGAGCAGCAGATGGTGGCCATGGGCCGCGCGATGATCGCGCGTCCGAAGCTGCTGCTGCTGGATGAGCCCTCGATGGGTCTGGCGCCGCTGATGGTCGAGAAGGTCTTCGAGGTGGTGCGCACCATCGCCAGCGAGGGCGTCACGATCCTGCTGATCGAGCAGAACGCGCGCCTGGCGCTGGAAAACAGCCACCGCGGCTACGTGATGGAGTCCGGCGAGATCACCTTGTCGGGCCCGGCCCGCGACATGCTGCACGATCCCAAGGTGCGCGCGGCGTACCTGGGGGAAGTGGAAGAAGCCTAGGCCCGCTCCGCGGGCGACACGGAAAAGCCCGGCATGCCGGGCTTTTCTTTTGCATGGCGTCGAACATTACGCAGCTTGCGCCACGGCCCGTTCACGCCCGATCAGCAATGCGATGATCGCGGCGATCAGGCCGGTGGCGCCAGCCGCGACAAAGGCCATCAGGTAGCTGCCTTGCGACTGGCGCACCACGCCTGCCATCCAGGCGGCGCTGGCCGCGCCCAGCTGGTGGCCGGCCACGATCCAGCCGAACACGATGGGCGCCTCGCGGTCGCCGAAGGCCTCGGTGGCCAGACGCAGCGTGGGCGGCACGGTGGCGATCCAGTCCAGGCCGAAGAACACGGCGAAGATGGCCAGGCTGTAGAACGAAAAGTCGGAATAGGGCAGGTAGATCAGCGCCAGGCCGCGCAGCCCGTAATAGACGAACAGCAGCTTGCGCGGATCGTAGCGGTCGGTCAGCCAGCCCGAGGCGGTGGTGCCGAACAGGTCGAAGATGCCCATGATCGCCAGCAGGCCGGCCGCCTGCACTTCGGGCATGCCGTGATCGCCGCAGAGCGCGATCAGGTGCGTGCCGACCAGGCCGTTGGTGGTGAAACCGCAGATGAAGAAGGTGGCGAACAGGAACCAGAAGGTGCGGGTCCTGGCGGCGCGGCCCAGGGCGCCGAAGGTGGCGGCGATCATGCCGGTGCGTGGCGCCGCGGGCGCGGACGGCGCGTGCGGATCGCTGCCGAACGGCACCAGGCCGACGCTGGCCGGGCGGTCCGGCACCAGCCACCAGGCCAGCGGCACCAGCGCGGCGGCCGCGCCGGCTACGGTCCACACCACCCGGGTCCAGTCGCCCGACGAGGCCAGCGCGGCCAGCAGCGGCAGGAAGATCAGCGTGCCGGTGGCCGTGCTGGCGGTCAGCAGGCCCATCATCAGGCCGCGATGCCTGGCGAACCAGCGGTTGACCACGGTAGCGCCCATGACCACGGCGACCGCGCCCGAACCGATGCCCGAGAACACCCCCCAGGTCATCAACAGGTGCCATGGCTGGGTCATGTAGGCGCTGAGGGCGCTGGAGGCGGCCATCAGCGACAGGGCAGCGATCAGCACGCGGCGCAGGCCGAAGCGTTCCATGGCGGCCGCGGCGAACGGTCCGACCAGACCGTACAGGAAGATGCCGACGGCGGCGGCGAACGAGGTGGTGCCGCGGTTCCAGCCGAAGTTCTGCTCCAGCGGCACCAGCAGCACACTGGGCGAGGAGCGCAGGCCGGCCGAGACCAGCAGGGCCAGGAACACGACCGCGACCACGACGAACGCATACTTCTGGCCGGCGCGGCGGAAGGGGGCAGGGGGGTGGGCTATACTCATGTTACTGACCGGTACGTAATTTGGTTTGCGAATAGTACGTACCGGTCAGTAACATCGTCAAGTGACATTTTGGCGACCCTGTTTTCAGGGCGGCCGGCCTCGCCGGCCGGTCTCAGTGAGGAGTCTCCGTTATGGCCAGCAAATCCGCGGCCGGTGGCAAGGCCGCCACCGACCAAACCTCCGCGAAACCGCTCCTGGCGGCCGATCGCATCCGCAAGACCGCGCGCGAGATGTTCTACCGCGACGGCATCCGGGCGGTGGGGGTGGACGCCATCGTCAACCAGGCTGGCGTCACCAAGCCCAGCCTGTATCGCAGCTTTTCGTCCAAGGACGAACTGGCCGCGACCTATCTGCGCGACTACGACGCCGAGTTCTGGGGGCGCTTCAACGCCGCCTGCGATGCGCATCCGGGCGATCCGCGGGCGCAGTTGCATGCCTATCTGTCGGGCCTGGGTGTGCGGGCGGTGCAGAACGGCTATCGCGGTTGCGGCCTGACCAACGCGGCGGTGGAATATCCCGAGGATAGCCATCCGGCGCGCGTGGTCGCGGTCGAGCACAAGGTCGAGCTGCGGCGGCGCCTGGCGGCCATGGCGGCCGAAATGGGGGCGCCCGATCCCGAGGCGCTGGGCGATGGCCTGCTGCTGCTGATCGAGGGCGCGTTCGTGTCGAGCCAGCTGTTCCGCGAGGGCGGGCCGGCGGGCCGGGTGGCCGAGATGGCCGACAAGTTGATCGCGGTTCATCTGGCACGCTGAGCGTGGGCGCCGGCGTGCCATTTTGCACTGCACAATAATGGTGCCAGACTTGGTGCCTCATGCACCGTTATGGTGGTGTTTGTACCCATTTCGCAACGGCAAAAATAATGCTAGGCATTTTTATTGCAACGCAGCAAACACGGATCTAACATGAATTCGTGTTGTTCCCCATCGCGCTTTCTCAAGGAGAGAATCATGAGCGATACCGCGTTGAAAAATGCCCGCATGTCGGATGCGCTGGAGCGGTCCCTGATCCGCGAGGCCATCAAAGCGGAAACCCTGTCCGGCCCGTTCTCGCGCATGGGCTGGCGCCGGCTCAAGCTGCGCCTGCGCCGCTTGGGCGGGGCCGTCGGCGAAGTGCTGCACGACATGGACGCTGGCCGTCGCCAGCACCCGGTGATCTCCGCCCGCCATTGAGCCGCGGGTCCGCACCAGAGAAAACGCCAGCAATCGCTGGCGTTTTTCATTCCGGCACGGTATGCCGCCGGCCTGCCTGCCGGCCGGCCGGCGGTGTGAGCACGTGGGGCTGTCCATAAGAAACCGGCGTTATTCGATCGTGCATCTGGGTGAGCGTGTCGGACGCCTTTGGGTTTTCAGACGGATTTCCGTCGCCTGCTGAATGCGGTCTGGGTAGATTCAATCTTTTGGAAATATCCCTGACCGGATCCGCGGCGTACCTTTTCGCCGCATAACGTGCTTTCCCAGATGAAATCCCTGTCCAGCCAGATGGCTGGCCTGATACGAATATGCATCCGCGGCCGTGCAGGACGCATTGGCATCCTGTACCTCATCGCCATTCTCATTCTTGGCTTTTGCGGCATCGCGGTCTCGCTACGCATGATCAGCTGGAGCGCGAGGTTTTACGATGCCCTGCAGCAGTTCGACGGCAGACAAATCCTGAAGCAGGCCGGTGTGTTCGCCGTGCTCACGGCGAGCAGTGCCGCGCTCCATCTGCTCGGCAGGTACTTGCAGCAAGTGCTGCAGATCAGGTGGCGCACCGCGTTGACCAATGAATTGATGTCCCGCTGGCTGCGGCACCAGACCCACTGGAAGTTGAGGATGGCGGGCAATGAGGTCGACAATCCCGACCAGCGCATTGCCGACGACTGCCGCATATTTTCCGAGCGTTTCATCGCGCAAGGATTGGGCTTCATCAACGAGCTGGTCGCGGCGGTTTCGTATTTTTCCGTGTTGTGGAACCTGTCGACCTTCGTGCTCTCCATCCCGCTATTCGGAGCAAGCATCCAGATCCCCAAGTACATGGTCTGGACCGCGCCGCTTTACGTCCTGTTGGCGAGCTTATTGACCCACGTGCTGGGAAGGCCATTGCAACAGCTGAACTTTGCGCAGCAGAAACGCGAGGCCGACTTCCGCTTTTGTCTCGGACACGTCCGCAGATCGTCTGAATCCATTGCCTTGCAGCGGGGCGAGCGCACCGAACGGCACATTCTTGACCGCTTCTACGCCCAAGTCGTGCAGAACTGGAGGTTGCTGATCAAGCGCGAGTTGATATTGGGATGCTTCACACGCCCGTACATGCAAACGGTATTGCGCATTCCGATGTTTCTCGCGTTGCCCGCCTTTATTGCGGGGAAAGTCACGCTGGGTGGCTTGATGCAGACCGCATCGGCATTTTCCAACGTTGTTACCACGTTGTCCTGGTTCATCTTCTCCTACAAAGATCTGGCCGAACTGGCCGCCACGACCGGGCGGCTGGCGAAGTTTCTCGCTGGGTGCGATCAGGCCTGCAAGATGGCGTCCGGCATCACCGTCAGGCGGGGGGCGGGCAATCGAGCCTTGTCGCTGCGCGGCGTCGTGCTCAACGCTCCGGAAGGCGAACACATCCTTACGATTCCCGACTTGACCTTGCGCTGTGGCGAGAATGTATGGATAAAAGGCGCATCGGGCGTCGGCAAAAGTACATTTTTCAAAGCACTGGCCGAGCTTTGGCCTTATGGCGAGGGCAGCATACGCCTGCCCGGCGGGAAGCTGTTTTTCTTACCGCAGCAACCGCATTTTCCGCTGGCGGACTTGCCTGCGGCCGGCGCTTATCCGATACCGTTGACGGCAATCTCCGCACAAGAATGGGCAGCGCTGGCGCGCCGCACGGCAATGGCACGGAAACCCGGGCACCCCGCCGAGTCATACGGACATGCGGCGGCGGCCGGGTTGTCCGGTGGCGAGATGCAGCGGCTTGGCCTCCTCAGTGTCATCGCCAATAACCCTGCCTGGGCTTTCCTCGATGAACCCTGCAGCGCGCTGGACGAATCCACCGCCCGGCAGATGCTGCGATTGCTTCATCGGAAGTTGCCGGGAACGACGTTTGTCATCGTCGCGCATCACATGCCCACGGGTATTCCCATTCACAGGACGATCGATTTCCGATAGCCCGATGCTCGGCGCCGCCTTTGCAAGCCGCCACGGGCGCTGCGGGGATCACGCCACCATGTCCACCAGCAGATAGCCATCCAGCAGGATGATGCCGATGGTGGCGACCGCCGCGGCCCAGGCCCAGGCGCCGCGCAATGCGTGGCGGCCCATCACCTGCTTGCGGCGGGCCAGCACCACCAGCGGACCCAGCGCGAAGGGCAGGGCCAGACTCAGGATGACCTGGCTCAGCACCAGCAACTGGTCGGGGTCCTGGCCGCCGGTGAAGGCCAGCAGGGCGGCGGCCACGGTGCCGGCGATCAGCCGCGTGGCCAGCGCGCGGCGGCGGTCGGACCAGCCGCTGTTGATCTGGAAGCCTTGCGACAGGATGCGGCCGGCCAGCACGCCGGTGATGGTGGAGCTTTGCCCGGCCGCATACAGGGCCACCGCGAACACGATGGCGGCGCCGATGCCGAGGGTATGGCCGATCACGGCGTGGGCGTCGTCCAGGCTGGAGACGATGAGGCCGGAGCCGGACAGCGAGGCCGCGGCGACGATCATGATGGCCGAGTTGATCAGCATGGCCAGGCCCAACGACACCACGGTGTCGTTGCGCGCCACGCGCATGGCCAGATCGCGGGCGTCGGCCGGCAGAGCCCGGGCACGCTGCGCCAGCGAACCAGAGTGCAGGTAGAGGTTGTGCGGCATCAGGGTCGCGCCCAGGATGCCCAGCGCGATCAGGAAGCCCTGCGGGTTGCGCAGCGCGTGGCCGGTCTGCGTCATGCCATGAGCCACGTCGGTCCAGGCTGGATTGGCCTTGAACAGCAGGAACACGAAAGATGCCGCCACCACCGACAGCAGCACGGCGATGACGCGCTCGTGGCGATCGGCATTGCCGCGCGTCAGGGCCAGCACCGCGAAGGTGCCGACGCCGGTGACGGCCACGCCGCCCAGCAGCGGCAGGTTGAACAGCAGGCGCAGCGCGATGGCGCCGCCGATGAGCTCGGCCAGCGCGGTGGCCAGGATGGCGGCCTCACCGGCCAGCCAGGCGGCCTTGGCGGTGTGCGGTGACAGATGGCGGGCGGTGAGGGTGGCGAGGTCTTCGCCGGTGGCCAGCGCCAGGCGCGATACCAGCACCTGGAAGCCCAGCGCCAGCAGCGCCGAGGCGATCACGACCACTAGCAGGCCGTAGCCGAAGCCGCTGCCGCCAGCGATGTCGGTGGCCCAGTTGCCCGGGTCGATGTAGCCTACCGCCACCAGGATGCCGGAACCGACCACCCGGCGCAGATTGGCCGTGACCTGGGCGTCCTGGGAGTACGCCGCCTTGCCGCCTGAAATCGCGTAGATGAATCGGGTCATGTCATTTCCTGAGAATGGTTCTCATTTTCCATGTCTCTGGCATGACCGTCAAATTGATTTTCGGCAAGGCCCGGATAGGGCGGGCCAATGGCGCCGCCCGCGGACGGGCCCGCCGCGACCGCTCAGGACTTGAGCTTGGCGTCCATGGTGATCCTGGCGTTGAGCACCTTGGAGACCGGGCAGCCCTTTTCGGCCTTGCGCGCGGCTTCCTCGAAGGCCTGGGCGCTGGCGCCGGGGATCACCGCCTCCACCGTCAAATGCACCGCGGTGATGGCGAAACCGTCGTCGGCCTTGTCGAGCGTGACCTCGGCCTTGGTGTCCAGGCTTTGCGCCGTCAGGCCGGCTTCGCCCAGGATGTTGGACAGCGCCATGGTGAAGCAGCCGGCGTGCGCGGCGCCCAGCAGTTCTTCGGGATTGGTGCCGGGGGTGTCGCCAAAGCGCGTATTGAAGCCATATGGCTGGTCCTTGAGCGCGCCGCTCTGCGTCGAAATCGTACCCTTGCCCGTCTTCAGATCGCCCGACCAGGCGGCGGTTGCGGTTTTCTTCATGCGTGACTCCTGTTGAGGGAACGCGCCCGCGACGGGCGCGTCCGGTTGGGGGAGCGCGCGGCCCGCCCGAGGGCGGTGCGCGTTGCCGGAAGGGGCATGGACCATGATACGGTGGCGGCGGCCGGCATCCGGCAAGCCGATGTAACCGCGGCGGGGGCGCCTTGCCAGCGTCACG
This sequence comes from Achromobacter pulmonis, assembly GCF_902859765.1. Lineage (GTDB taxonomy): Bacteria > Pseudomonadota > Gammaproteobacteria > Burkholderiales > Burkholderiaceae_B > Achromobacter > Achromobacter pulmonis. The sequence goes on along the minus strand of NZ_CADIJV010000002.1, from coordinate 330,815 downwards.
CGGCGCCGTCACACTTCCTCCCTGGCTCAACCCGAACAGGCACTGGATACAGATGGTAGTGATCGACACTGAACAAACCCGCCGCGCATTGTCGTTCGACACGGCGATCCCGGCGCTGCGCGAGGCCTTCCGCCAGGGCGCCCACGTGCCCGCGCGCCACGTCCATGCCATCGAGTCGGGCGGCGCGCACGGCACCTCGCTGATCATGCCGGCCTGGAACGAGCAGGGCTATTTCGGCGTCAAGGTCATCAACATCTTTCCCGAGAACACGCGCCAGTCGCTGCCCGGCCTGCATGCCACCTACAACCTGTACAGCGCCCGCACCGGCGTGCCGCTGGCTCAGGTGGACGGCGACCTTGTGACCGTGTTCCGCACCGCCGGCGCGGCGGCCCTGGGCGCGTCCTACCTGGCGCGCGAGGATGCGCGGGTGCTGGCCATCGTGGGCTCGGGTCGCATCGCCGGGCTGGTGGCGCAGGCCATGCGCACGGTGCGGCCGATCGACAAGATATGGGTCTGGAACGTGCGTCCGGCCGGCGCCGAGGCGCTGGCGGCCACGCTGCGCGAACAGGGCTTCGACGCCAGCGCTACCGTCGACCTGGAGCAGGCCGTGCGCCAGGCCGACATCGTCAGTTGCGCGACGCTGTCGACCGTGCCGCTGGTGCGTGGCGATTGGTTGCGGCCAGGCACCCACCTGGACCTGATCGGCAGCTTCAAGCCCGACATGATCGAGACCGACACGGCCTGCTTCGACGGCGCCACGGTCTATGTGGACACCGACGAGGCACCGACCAAGGCGGGCGACCTGCTGGCCGCGTTCGAGGCCGGCGTGCTGGCGCGCGAGGATATTCGCGGCAATTTGACGGACCTGGTGCTGGGACGCGCGCCGGGCCGCGTTGGCGCGGCGGAAATCACGGTGTTCAAGGCGGTCGGCAGCGCCCTGGAAGACCTGACGCTGGCGGCGCTGGTCTACGAGACCTGCGGCGGTCAGGCAAAATAGCGCCATCCGCTGTTTTTCCCTTCTTCGAGCCGTCGTCATGTCCCGCTTCTTTCTTCGCTATGCCTGCGCCGTTGCACTGGCACTTCCCGCCCTGTCCGCCGCCCACGCCGAGATCGTGATCGGCGTGGATGTCTCCACCACCGGTCCGGCCGCGGCGATTGGCATCCAGACCAACAATGCCATCCGCCTGTGGCCCAGCACCCTGGGCGGCGAACCGGCGCGCTATGTCGTGCTGGATGACGGTACGGATGTCAGCCGCGCGGTCAAGAACCTGCGCAAGCTGACCTCGGAAGACAAGGTCGATGCCATCGTCGGCCCCAACACCACCGCCGCCGCGCTGGCCGCGCTCGACGTGCTGGCCGAGACGCGCACGCCGATGATCGCGCTGGCGGCCTCCAGCGTGATCGTCGAGCCGCTGTCCGATCCCAAGCGTGCCTGGGCCTTCAAGATGCCGCAGAACGATTCGCTGATGGCGACCGTGCTGGTCGAGGACATGAAGAAGAAGGGCTTCAAGAACGTGGCCTTCATCGGTTTTGCCGATTCCTACGGCGACAGCTGGTGGAAGGAATTCTCCGCGGCCGCCGGCAAGGACCTGAAGGTCGTTGCCCAGGAACGCTTCCAGCGCACCGATGCGTCGGTGGTGGGGCAGGTGCTGAAGGTGATCGCGGCCAAGCCTGATGCGGTGCTGATCGCCGGTGCCGGCACGCCGTCGGCGCTGCCGCAGAAGACGCTGCTCGAGCGCGGCTACACCGGCACGATCTACCAGACCCACGGTATCGGGACGCTGGAATTCCTGCAGGTTGGCGGCAAGGATGTCGAAGGCACGCTGTTCCCGACCGGCCCGGGCGTGGTGGCGCGCGAATTGCCCGATTCGAATCCGGTGAAGCAGGTGGCGGTGGCGTTTGCCGACAAGTACGAGCGCCAGTACGGCGCCCACACCCTGACGCAGTTCGCCGGCGATGCCTATGGCGCCTGGATGCTGCTGGATTCGGCGGTGGCGCGCGCGCTCAAGGGCGGCGCCAAGCCCGGCACCCCGGAATTCCGCGCGGCGCTGCGCGACGCCCTGGAGAACACGCGCGACCTGGTCGTGCCCAATGGGGTGCTCAATATTTCCAAGGACGATCACCAAGGCTTCGACGAGCGCGCCCGTGTGATGGGCGTGGTCCGCAACGGCAAGTTCTCCTATGCGGGGGCGGCACAAAAATAGGGACGAAATAGTCCCCTACGGTTCGTAACGAGTACTCACCCGCCATAGGGCCGGGTCGAGGAAAAGCAGGCTTCGGCCTGCTTTTTTTGTTCATATCGTTAGAGGTGAAATGATTTAATGTCGTATCATTTTTAGCGAAGCCATGTACCTAGAAATAAATTTGGGAGAAAAGACCATGATCGTCCAACGCACCCGCCGCGTCGTGCTGGCCCTGAGCCTGGGCCTGTTGGCCGCCTGCTCCGACTCCGGTTCGGACAAGACCGCCGCCAGCGGCGATAGCGCGCCCGCCGCCGGCGCCAGCACGTTGGAGGCCGCCAAGGCCGCCGGCAAGATCCGCATCGGCTACGCCAACGAGGCGCCGTTCGCTTACATGGACAGCAAAGAGGCCAAGGTCACGGGCGAGTCGGTGGAGATCGCCCGGGTGGTGCTCAAGCGCATGGGGATCAACGAGGTCGAAGGCGTGTTGACCGAGTTCGGTTCGCTGATTCCGGGCCTGCAGGCCAAGCGCTTCGACATCATCGCGGCCGGCATGTATGTCACGCCTGAACGCTGCGGCCAGGTGGCGTTCTCGAATCCGACCTATGGCGTGGGTCAGGCATTCCTGGTCAAGCAGGGCAATCCGAAGAACCTGCACAGCTACGAAGACGTGGTCAAGAACCCCGACGCCAAGCTGGGCGTGGTGGTGGGGGCCATCGAGGCCGAATACGCCGCCAAGGTCAAGGTGCCGCAGGGCCAGATCGTGGTGTTTCCGGACGCGGTCAGCGCGCTCTCCGGGGTCCAGGCCGGCCGCGCCGATGCCTATGCCGCCACCGCCTTGACGGTCAACGACCTGATGGGCAAGACCGATGCCGGCAGCGGCCTGCAGAAGGCCGAACCGTTCACCGACCCGGTGATCGACGGCAAGGGCGTACGCGGGTATGGCGCCTATGCCTTCCGCACCGAGGACAAGGCCTTCGCCGACGCCTTCAACGCCGAACTGGCCAAGTTCATCGGCACCGACGAGCACAAGAAATTGGTCGCGCCGTTCGGCTTCACGCCGGATGAATTGCCCAAGGGGGTCACGGCGGCCCAGCTCTGCGCCGGTCAGTAGGGGGCGCGGATGCAGCTCCTTTCCGAACATATCGCCGAGCTGGCGCCGCCGCTGCTGGAAGGCTTGGTGGTGACGCTGGAGATCATGGCGGGCGCCGTGGTCCTGGCGGTGCCGCTGGCGCTGGTGGCCGGCATCGGGCGCTTGTCGACGCTGCGGCCGGCGCGCTGGCTGGCGTCGATCTACATCGAAGTGTTCCGCGGCACGTCGGCGCTGGTGCAGTTGTTCTGGTTCTATTTCGTGCTGCCGCTGTTCGGCGTGCAACTGCCTGCCATGCTGGTGGGCATCGTGGTGCTGGCGCTCAACGCCGGCGCCTACGGCGCGGAGGTGGTGCGCGGCGCGATCCGCGCGGTGCCGCCCGGCCAGCGCGAGGCCGGCATCGCTCTGAACCTGACGCGCGGCCAGATCATGCGCCGCGTCGTGCTGCCGCAGGCCATCCCGGCGATGTTGCCGCCGGCCGGCAACCTGCTGATCGAACTGCTCAAGAACACCGCGCTGGTGTCGCTCATCACCATCACCGACCTGACCTTCCGTGGCCAGCTGCTGCGCAGCGAAACGCTGCGCACCACCGAGATCTTCACGCTCATGCTGCTGCTGTACTTCGCGGTGGCGCTGCTGATCACCGCTGGCGTGCGCCTGCTTGAACGGAGGGTCCGGATCCGATGAAACCGATATTCGACTGGTCCTTCGCGCTGGAAATCCTGCCCACGCTGGGCTCGGCGCTGGTCATCACCATCCAGGCCACGGTGCTGGGCATGCTGGTGGCCGTGACGCTGGGCCTGGCGCTGGCGCTGCTGCGGCGTTCGCGCGTGGCGCTGCTGTCGCTGCCTACGGCCTTCGTCATCGAGTTCGTGCGCAGCACGCCGCTGCTGGTGCAGATGTACTTCCTGTTCTACGTGCTGCCCTTGACCGGGCTGCGGATGTCGCCGTTGGCGACCGGCATCGTGGCGCTCGGCCTGCACTACGCCACCTATTGCGCCGAGGTCTACCGCGCCGGCATCGAGGCGGTGCCGCGCGGCCAGCTGGAAGCGGCGCGGGCCCTGAACATGTCGCCCTGGCGCACCGCCGTCGGCGTGGTGCTGCCGCAGGCAATTCCGCCGGTGGTGCCGGCTCTCGGCAATTACCTGGTGGCCATGTTCAAGGACACGCCGCTGCTGTCGGCGATCACGGTGGTCGAGTTGTTGCAGCAGAGCAAGATAATCGGCTCCACCACCTTCCGCTACACCGAACCCCTGACCCTGGTCGGCGCGCTGTTCCTGGCGCTCAGCCTGGTCGCGGCCTGGGGCGTGCGCGGCCTGGAGGCCCGCCTGCAACGATATGGAGGAAAACGATGAGTTCCAGCATCACCATCAAGGACCTGCACAAGCGCTATGGCGAGCTGGAGGTGCTCAAGGGCATCAATCTGGATATCCCCGCCGGCCAGACTGTGGCCGTGATCGGGCCGTCGGGCTCGGGCAAGTCGACCTTGCTGCGCGTCTTGATGACGCTGGACCAGCCGACCAGCGGGGACATCGAGATCGACGGCGAGTCGATGTGGACCGACGCCCAGGGCCGTCCGGCCGGCCCCAACTCCGAGCACCTGCGCAAGGTGCGCGGCAAGATCGGCATGGTGTTCCAGCACTTCAACCTGTTCCCGCACATGACGGCGCTCGGCAATACGATGGAAGCGCCGGTGCACGTGCTGGGGCTTTCGCGCAATCAGGCCCGCGAGCGCGCAGCGGAATACCTGGAGATGGTGGGGCTGGGCGACAAGCTCGACGTCTATCCGGCGCAGCTCTCGGGCGGCCAGAAGCAGCGCGTCGGCATCGCCCGCGCGTTGGCGATGCGCCCGGAGATCATGCTGTTCGACGAGGTCACTTCGGCGCTCGATCCGGAGCTGGTGGGCGGCATCCTGCAGATTCTGCGCGACCTGTCGTCGCGCAAGAGCATGACCATGATCATCGTCACTCACCAGATGAAGTTTGCCGAGCGCAGTTCGGACCGCACGCTGTTCTTCGACCAGGGCAACATCGTTGAGGACGCGGCGTCGCAGACACTGTTCAGCAATCCGCGGGAGGCGCGCACCCAGCAGTTCCTGGACTGCGTGATCGAAGGGCAATGAGCCAGGCGTGACAAGGCCGGCGCCGCCGCGCCCTAAGCCCCCACGCGGGCGTCGGGATTGGCGGCGCGTGCGCGAAGGTCGGCGCTATGCTGTGCATCCGCGTCCATCGCCTGGAGCCTTACGCATGAGTCATCTTTTCAGTCCCACGTCAGTCGGCAACGTCGCGCTGGCCAACCGTATCGTCATCGCGCCCATGTGCGAGTATTCGGCGGAGGAAGGCTGCGCCACCGACTGGCACATGATCCACCTGGGGCATCTGGCCCTGTCGGGGGCGGCCCTGCTGTTCACCGAAGCGACCGCGGTCGAGGCCGATGGCCGCATTTCGCCGGGCGACCTGGGCCTGTGGTCCGATCAGACCGAGGCCGCGCTGGGCCGCGTGGTCCAGGCGATACGGCGTTATTCGCCGATCAAGCTCGGTATCCAGTTGGGCCACGCCGGCCGCAAGGCGTCGAGCCATGCGCCCTGGGAAGGGGGCCAACTGGTGCCGCCGGAGCAGGGCGGCTGGCAGGGCTGGGCGCCTTCGGCGCTGCCGCACAATGCCGCCGAACCGGCGCCGCGCGCGCTCGACGCGGTCGGTCTGGCGCGGGTGCGCGATGCTTTCGTCGGCAGCGCCCGCCGCGCCATCGGCCTGGGTTTCGATGCCATCGAACTGCATGCGGCCCATGGCTACCTGCTGCACCAGTTCCTGTCGCCGCTGGCCAACCAGCGCGACGATGCGTATGGCGGCTCGCTGGAGAACCGCATGCGCTTCCCGCTGGAAGTATTCCGCGCGGTGCGCGAGGTGACGCCGGCGTCGGTGGCGCTGGGCGTGCGGGTGTCGGCCACCGATTGGGTCGAGGGCGGCTGGGATCTGGCGCAGACCGAGGCGTTCGCGGCGTGCTTGAAGGAAGCCGGCTGTGAGTTCATCGATGTCTCCAGCGGCGGGGTGTCGCCGTTGCAGAAAATCCCGGTGGGGCCGAACTATCAGGTGCCGTTCGCCGAGGCGATCAAGCGCTCGGTGGGTCTGCCCACCATCACCGTCGGCCTGATCACCGAGGCGCAGCAGGCCGAGGACATTCTGGCGCAGGGCCAGGCCGATATGGTGGCGCTGGCGCGCGGCATGCTGTATGACCCGCGTTGGCCCTGGCATGCCGCCGCGCAGTTGGGCGGCCAGGTCAATGCGCCGCGCCAGTACTGGCGCTCGCAGCCGCGCGACCTGAAAGAACTGTTCGGGGAGACCCGCTTCGGCCAGCGCTAGCGGCCGCAGCCGTCGTCCAATGAAAAACGCCGCATGACGCGGCGTTTTTCATTTCACCATGACTCCAGCACCGAACTTTGCTGGACTACGCCGAAGCCCGATACAGCAGGTTTATCAATAACTTAGGCGAGTCCAACATATGCCGGTGCTTTCCGAAACCTGACCCGGCTTCCCCTCTGATGGCCCCTACATGGCTCTTGGGAATCGGGTCTTTCCGAGGAGTCATCGTGGCAAAACTCAAGCTCACCAAGTCCGCAGTCGATGCGGCACAACCCCAGGCGCAGGCCGTCGAACTCCGGGACACGCTGGTGCCCGGCTTCCTGTGCAAGGTTACACCAGCGGGCCGCAAGGTGTTCATGCTCCAGTACCGCACGAACGCTGGCGAGCGGCGCAAGCCCGCCCTGGGCCTGTACGGGGAACTGACCGTCGAGCAGGCCCGCTCGCTGGCCCAGGAATGGCTGGCCGAGGTGCGCCGGGGCGGCGACCCCAGCGCGGCCAAGGCCGCCGCCCGTTCAGCCCCCACGGTCAAGGAGCTGTGTACCAAGTTCATGGAGGATTACTCCAAGCAGCGCAACAAGCCCAGCACCCAGCGCGGGTATCAGGCCGTCATCGACCGCTGCATCGTTCCGATGCTGGGCCGTTTGAAGGTCCAGGACGTGAAGCGCCCGGACGTGGCCACGGCGATGAAGAAGATGGCGCACAAGCCGGCCGAGGCCAACCGTGCTTTCAGCGTGATGCGCAAGATGTTCAACCTGGCCGAGGTGTGGGGCCACCGGCCTGACGGCACCAACCCCTGCCGCCACGTCCCGATGTACCCCAACGGCAAGGCCACCCACCTCATCAGCGACGAGGACATGGGCAAGCTGTTTCGGCGACTGGAGCACATCGAAGCCGAGGGTCTGGAGAACTACGTCATCCCGCTGGCGATCCGCCTTCAATTCGAGTTCGCCGGCCGCCGCTCCGAAATCGTGACGCTCCGATGGGATTGGGTGGACCTGGACAACCGCCGCGTGGTCTGGCCGGACAGCAAGACGGGCGGCATGTCCAAGCCCATGAGCGAGGAAGCCTATCGACTGCTCTCGACGGCGCCACGGCAGGAAGGCACTCCCTATGTGCTGCCGTCTCCAAGCCATCCCGGCAAGCACCTGACCACGGGCGAGTATTACGGCGGCTGGAGCCGCGCCCTCAAGGCGGCGGGCGCCACGCACGTCGGCACGCATGGCATCCGCCACCGCTCCGCGACCGACATTGCCAACTCGGGCATCCCGGTCAAGGTCGGCATGGCGCTGACGGCGCACAAGACCGTGGCGATGTTCATGCGCTACGTCCACACCGAGGACGATCCGGTGCGCAAGGCGGCCGAGCTGGTGGCGAACCGGCGCAAGACGATCACCGAGGCGCAGCGGCCTGCGGAGGTGGCTGCATGACCAAGAAGGCGCCTGCGATGGCGGGAGTCGCACCCGCCGCCGTGCCTGCCGGCTACGCCGGCATCCACGGCGGCATCGTGGATCTGCTCGATGCCGCGCGCCAGACGGCAGCGCGCAGCGTCAATGCGCTGATGACGGCCAGCTACTGGGAGATTGGCCGCCGCATCGTGGAGGCCGAGCAACAGGGCAAGCGGCGCGCGGGTTATGGCGAGCAGTTGATCGAGCGGCTGGCAAGCGACCTCACCCAGCAGTTCGGCCGTGGCTTCAGCCGTCAGAACCTGCAGCAGATGCGGTCGTTTTTTCTGACCCGGCCAATTCGCCAGACAGTGTCTGGCGAATCTTCCCCGGAGCCAGTGCGGCCTTGGCGGCTGGACGAGCTGGCGCAGGTCTTCACGCTGCCGTGGTCGGCCTATGTGCGGCTGTTGTCGGTCAAGGACGAGCATGCGCGCCAGTTCTATGAAGCCGAGGCCTTGCGCGGCGGCTGGAGCGTGCGCCAGTTGGATCGGCAGATCGGCAGCCAGTTCTACGAGCGCACGGCGCTGTCGAAAAACAAGGCGGCGATGCTGGCCAAGGGCGCGGTGGCCAAGCCCGAAGATGCCGTCGCGCCCGGCGATGCCATCAAAGACCCCTATGTGCTGGAGTTCCTCGACCTCAAGGACGAGTATTCGGAGTCCGATCTGGAGGCCGCCTTGATCCGGCGGCTGGAAGACTTCCTGCTCGAATTGGGTGAAGGGTTCACCTTCATTGGACGGCAGCGGCGCTTGCGCATCGACCAGACCTGGTATCGGGTGGACTTGCTGCTGTTCCATCGCAAGTTACGCTGCCTGGTCATCATCGACCTGAAGCTGGGGAGTCTGACGCATGCGGACGTAGGCCAGATGCACATGTACTGCAACTATGCCAAGGAACACTGGGCCTATCCCGAGGAGAACCCGCCGGTGGGGCTGATTCTTTGTGCCGACAAGGGGCTCGCCCTGGCGCGGTATGCGCTGGAGGGCTTACCCACCAAGGTCATGGCGGCGAACTACCGGATGGTTCTGCCGGATACCGATGTGCTGCAAAAGGAACTGGAAAGCACGCGGCTCTTGCTAGAGTCTCGCGGAACGATTCGTCCCAAGACGTGGAAGCGGTAGACACACCTGCGGAGCTATACGCCTGTTTGGAGATTGGGCAGAACCTCAGTCTGTAGTCGGTTTTACGGCTTTCTTCCGTGAGGAGGAAGAAGGCAACGACGGCAAACATTCAAACAAACGTTCCGCATAGACGAATCCCATCCGCCTTACTGCGTCCTGATCGAAATACAGTAGCCATGCGGCAAGTAGCGCCAGCGAAATGAGCAATGTCAAGCCTGCGGCAAGCCCTGGATCGGCAAGGTGCACCAAGTCAAATTGGAGAGGTGCTACCTGCAAAATCTTTGCAATCAACAATCCGTAGACGACGCCCATGAGGCACGACAGGATACCGACAGGCTTCATCGCCAGCATGTTGCGATGAAATCCATAGGCGATGTTCTCTTTCAGCAAGAGCTGCTTGTTGGAACGCGTGAGTTCGCGAAGCCGCTTAGTGGCACCGATGTAGATGTCGTCTGCCTTGTCTGGGTTTGCTGATTCTTCTTCTGCCGTTGGCATGGCGATACCCAACTTGGCAGTGATCGCCGTGTGATAACGCTGCTTGCTGACACCATCAAGGAACTTGTCGCGGTGGCGTAGTGCGATGGTCGTGGGCATGCCACCCCATTTTGAGACCAGCATCTCTTCAAGTTTTTTACCACGTCCGCGCGCTACGCTCGCGAGTGCATAGATAGCGCCGCAGCCGCCCAGCAGGCCGATCACACCTGTAAGCACAGGGTGCCGAGCCCCGTAGACGCACAACAGCGGCACCAGCACGGGTAAGGCCACAAGAAGGCCAGGGATAACACGTGCCTTGCGCTCGTAGGGGTCTTTGACCAGTTCAAAAATTGTTGTCATGTGAAGTCAGGCCTGTGCCGCCAAGGCGTCGATATAGGGTTGGATTTCATCGCGGTTTTTCAGCGTGATCTGCTGTGCGAGGGGGTCTGGTGCTTCCTTGGTATGCAAACCCAAACGTCTCAGCGTGTAGTACAGAAACGCTTGGCGGCATGGAAGTTTGACCTCTCCATCTTCCATGCCGTAGTCCAACTCTAAGACTCGTTTCTTGGCTGCAGGCAAATCGGGATGCGGTGCAAGTACCAGCGTCAATACAGTTTGCCAATGCGAATCTTGGTTGGAGTCCACTTGGGTCGCCTCGAAGCCATCGATGCGCAGGATTCGAGCAAGGACGAAATCGCTGAAGCGCTGGCGCTTGTGGCAAAACGCGCGCATGTGCCAGCGAAAACCGTCATTGCCAAGGGCGTGGGGAGACAGCAAGCGAACCGATTCATCCAACGACGTCATGGACTGGTAGCTCACCAGAATGGATTCCTGCTGGCGGATTGCGCGCACCACTGCTTCGACGGTCTGCTCATTGATCGTGCGCCAAGGGGACGGGGCCCAATCTGTCTCCGGCGCGGAGCCGATGAAGCTGGCCGTCGGCTCGACAATTCCCATCTTTGTCGCTAGCAGTTCTGCTAGATAGCGTTGCGCCGAGCTTCGTTGGTAAAGCGGGTGAAAACTCTGCGCTGCCGTGTAGGTCTTGGAGCTGCGGTCGTAAGTCAGGTTGCTCGGCGCCAACTCCATGTACTTGGAAATGTCCAGCGATGCCTGCGGGACCGAAATACCAAAGTGCTCGGTGAGATCCATCCGGTTGATGCGCCGCTCCCAGCGCAGACGGAAATCGATGAATTGAAGTCTGCTCTCCAGCCCCCAACTTAGCCCCTTAGGCTCAGCAGGTTCGGCGGCAGGAAAGGAAGGTTTTTGCATCAGTCACGCCTAAAAAGTAGACGGATATAAAAAATCGTCGTACATTAACTATACGCGATCATCCTTCGGTCGTCTACCCGGAGACCCCAGTGCCTACAACCATCACGTTTTTTCCCGTCGACAACGGGGACATGACCCTCATCAAGTTCGGCGATCTCGACGCGACGACTCTGCTGATCGACGTAAACATCAGGCAAGACGCCGACGACCCTGACGGGGAGGCGCGCGATGTCGCCAAGGATTTGCGCGAACGACTGAAGAAGGATGAGAACGGCAGGCCGTATGTCGATGCGTTCCTGCTGAGCCACCCGGATCAAGACCATTGCCGAGGGTTGAAGCGACACTTCTACCTAGGGCCACTCGACAAGTACCCGGACGACAAGAAGGACGACAAGGACAAGAAAATCGTGATCCGCGAGATGTGGTCGTCCCCGATCGTGTTTCGACGCGCCAGCAAGACGCACACCTTGAGCGACGACGCCAAGGCATTCAACACGGAGGCGCGTCGGCGCGTGCAACTGAACCGTGACAAGAATTTCGCCGTCGGGAACGGTGACCGCATTCAGATCATGGGCGAGGACATCGACGGAAAAACCGATGATCTCACTTCGATTGTGCGGAAGGTGGACACGCGCTTTTCAACGATCAATGGCAAGAGTTCCGCATTCTTTTCTGCGTTTCTTTTGGCTCCACTGGACGCCCAGGATGACGAGGAAGAGGAAGAGTGCCTGGTCAAGAACCAGTCCAGCGTTATTCTGAACATCACGTTGGCGGCTGACGCGCAGACGCCGGATGGTGCGAAATTCCTTACTGGTGGCGATGCTGAGGTGTTCATCTGGAACCGCCAGTGGCAACGCCACAAGGCTGAAGCAGATGTGCTTGAGTACGACATCATGCAGGCGCCTCATCATTGTTCCTGGCATTCGCTGTCCTATGACAGCTGGTCCGACTACCGTGAAAAAGCCAAGCTCGATGCTGATGCTCGCAAGGCGCTTTCGCAGACCCGTGACGGCGCCGTCATCGTCGCCAGCTGCAAGCCGATTGCAGATGATGACAGCGATCCGCCCTGCATCCGTGCGAAGCGTGAGTACGTGACGATCGTGGACGAAGCAAAAGGCGAGTTCTACTGCACAGGCGAGTACCCCAGCGAAAAGTCCGTGGAACCGCTCGTTTTCACCGTAACCGCTCAGGGTGTGCAACCTCCCTCGAAGAAGGAGTCCGGATCGAAGGCCGCTGCCGTGGTGACCTCTGCGCGCACCCCCATGCCGCACGGAGCATCATGACGGGCACCATCGCAGACGCACTGCATCAACTTCAGCGGCATCGAGGCCTTATCCGCGTTGGCGAGCCAAGGACAACTGGTGCATCGACGGAGATTGAAGTCGATGTTGCGGTCCAACTGCCGAACAGGTCTCGGCGCAATGGTATCTCTGAGACCGGAGTGCGCACCGTCGAGACGTGCGTGCTGGTATTCGGTAGTGACTGGCCCCTGTCTGCACCCGAGCCCTTCTTACGTGCGGACTTCCCGCTCAACTTGCCGCACATCAACCCCCATCGCCAAGGCGAGTTAGTCTCGCCGTGCCTATTCGAAGGGTCGTTGAACGAGCTGCTGCATCGGTTTGGCCTGGACGCCGTTGTCGATCAGTTGATCGACTGGCTGCACAAGGCCGCGGCCGGAACACTCCTGGACCTGGAGCAGGGGTGGGAACCAACGCGCCGAGACAGCTGTCCTTCGACCGTTGTATTCAGTGCCGAGAAGGTCGCGGCCGCCGCTCCCGCTGACGGCACGATTCTGGTGGTTCCCGCAGGCTACGTGACGATCGATGGCGGTCTGTACGCCATCATCAACGCCGAACTGACCGCACAAGTCGATCCTGTGTTTTATCAGGATGTTCACAACGACAAGCTGGGCAAATGGGGGAACGGCCATGCCGCGGCCTTCATCGCGCGCGCTCCGATGACCGACGGCCTCCCGCATGTGATCGGACGCTATCAACCAGAGACAGTTGTCGATCTCGCGACGCTGCTCGATCGAGCAGCGGAGCTTGGTATTGATCGCGACGCTTTGGCCCAGGAAGTGGACGGTTATTTCGGACGCTCAATCCTGGATATGCGACAGGACTCGCATGGCTGGGTGCATGGTTTGTACGCGATTGTGATTCTGGCTGTGCAAAGGCCAGCGTCGCTTGTGGGCTCGCCAGGGAGGAGTGTCGAGGTATTGCCCTATGTGGTGCGCTATGAACTCAACGCTCAATCGCTCCTGGAGCGTAACGCCACGGTTCACCCGGCCTTTCACGCGCATGCGTTGTCTCCTGAACTGCTGGCAAGGACGTCCGGCATTCCATACGCAGCCACATCACAGCCGCTGGTCGTGCTCGGCTGCGGAAGCGTGGGATCGAAAGTCGCGATGCAACTGGGGCGAGCGGGCTTTGGTTCGATGACTTTCGTCGACAACGAACCCATGTCGCCTCACAACGCCGCGCGGCATGCACTCATTGAGCGGGCATCAGTTCTGGTTCCGCCTCGGAAGTCGGCGCTGATGAAGACAGCCTTTGAATCGCTGTCGCATCTTCAATCGCGAGCGTTCGACACCGACGCAGTGACTCTTTTGGTCGATCCGGAACAGTTTGCGGCAACCGTTCCGCAGGATGCGGCCCTCATCGTGGATGCGACGGCGTCACTTCAGGTGCTGGCTGCAGAAACACAATCGGCAGCGTTGGATCAATCCCCAGCCCGATTGGCACGGATCGCGATGTATGGTCAGGGGCGCTGTGTGGCGGTATTGCTCGAAGGAGCTGGCCGTGCCGGCCGAGTTGACGACCTCACGGCGTTCTTGTTCGAGTGCTGCCGGTTTGCACCGGAACTGCGTGCGTCGATTGCCGGCGAGACGTCTGAGCCGACTCGGATTTTCGTGGGTGACAACTGTCGTTCGCTGACGATGCCTATGTCTGACGCCGTTGTTTCGCGGTCGACGTCACTGGCCGGCCTGCAACTGGAACGATGGCTCGTTGATGGGCTTCCGAAGGAAGCGACGCTTTGCGCCGGAATCTCAGATGCCGAAGGCCTTGGAATGGCATGGACCCGCGCCAGCCTTGGCCCGACCACTGCGCTTGAAGTCGCAGACGATGGTGGCTGGAACATTCGGGTCCTGTCCCCAGTTGCGCAAGCAATCCATGCTGATGCGCTGCGCTGGGGTGCTCTGGAAACAGGCGGCGCCTTGATCGGCCGCATCTCGTTTGAAAATCGAACCATCACCATTGCAGGCCTTGTTGAGGCACCGCCTGACAGTGTTCGAGAGGCCGCCCGCTTCGTCCTCGGAACCAACGGGCTTGTTCAAAATTTGCGCGCCGCAAACGCGGCCTCTTTGGGGTATCTCGCCTTTATAGGAACGTGGCACAGCCACCCGAAAGGCGGCGCACATTCGGGTATCGACCGAAATACATTGCGCGGCATCGCCGAGGATGCTGGCGGCCTTCCGGCCGTGTCGTTGGTATGGACTCCGACAGGACTCACGTGTGCGGTGGATCGCTGGTAGGTGCAAAGCCACCGGCACTTTGTTGGCATAAAACAAGAGGGATGTATGGCTGACTACTTCGAGATCGACTTTCTTGGCGTCGAAACAGCGAAAAGCGGGGACGCGATCACGCTGCGCTACTCGGTGAATGGCACCGAGGGCGTGCACGTTGTTGACGGTGGGTATCTGGATACGGGTGATCAGATAGTCGAGCATCTGAAGACGTACTATGGAACAACAGTCATCGACCATGTGATCCTCACGCACCCAGATCGCGATCACGCCAACGGACTACGAAAAGTCCTGGAGCAATGCACGGTCAGGAATCTTTGGATCAACCGGCCGTGGATATACGCGGACCAGTTGATCGATCGCTTTGAGACCTATGAATCGGTTGAAGCCCTGCGACGGAAGTTGCGCTCAATCTACGATGCCACGGCAATTCTTGAGGATATTGCGGTGGAGAAGGGAATTCCAATCCATGCCCCCCTTCAGGGGCAGAGCATCGGTCCGTTCGCGGTCATGGCACCTACCCTGGGGCGCTACTTGGACCTGATCGTGGACTCCGCGAAGACACCGGAAGCTGTCGAAGAAAGTGCTTTTGATAGCGCGCTGAGCAGCATATTCCGGGCAGTGAAGGCCGCGACCGCCTACATCAAGTCCCTGTGGGGCGAGGAATATTTCCCGCCTGAGCCGACCAGTCGTGAGAATGAAATGAGTGTGGTGCAGTCGGCTGTCTTGAACGGTCATCGCGTCATGCTTACTGGCGATGCCGGGCGTGAAGCACTGCAGGAGGTGATCGACTACGCACCTTTCGTGGGACTCGCGCTGCCAGGTATTCGGTATTTCCAAGTGCCCCATCACGGCGGGCGACACAACGTTTCGACCGAAGTCTTGGATCAACTGCTCGGCCCACGGTTGAACAGTATGCCGGACAAGCACCATTGGAATGCCATATGCAGTTCTGCCAAGGCGGATGAGGATCATCCGCGGAAGTCGGTGATTCGCGCCGTATTGCACCGGGGTGGGCACTGGGCGGCAACTGAAAGCCAGAACATACGCATCGGGGCAGGCATCACCCGCGATGGCTGGGTGCCGATTCCCCAGGCGGCGTATCCGGAAGATCAAGAAAATTGACAGCGCCTGAAGGCCAGCACCACTTTTCAACTGCCTGCTGGCAACTTGGCCTGCATCCCGACGTTCCTTCGTCGGGCTCATGGGCTGCGCCCCGAGCTTCGTGCCGAATCGCAGTCATCCGGCTTCAAGCCCGGACGCTCTGATCTGGACTGACGCTTCGGACCTGCGCGCTACGCTTGTCAATACCGGGGTGGCTGCGTGGTGAGGTGTGGCGGCTTGCTGTTCCCTTCATCGTGCCACGGCGTGCCCGCCGTCAATGACTGCGCACCTTCGGCGCTTGCGGCCTGGCGGCCGTCTTCGATCTTTGACTGCTTGCGCTGCGCCGTGCCCTGCAAGGGCTGGGCAATTCCGCCCGGTAACCTTACAGGAGTTCACCATGAACCACGCATTCATCACGGACGAGCAGCGCATCGTGCTGCTGGCCAACGGCCGCGAATCCTTGGAGAACCCGGACTTCGATCCGGCCCCAGTGGTCAAGCTGTTCACGCCGGATGCCGGCGCGACCTGGCTGCTGACCGAGATTGATCCCGATGACCACGATCACGCCTTCGGTCTTTGCGACCTGGGCCTAGGGATGCCGGAAATCGGCTGGGTCAGTTTTTCCGAACTGGCGACCGTGCGCGGGCGGCTGGGCTTGCCGGTAGAGCGGGATCTGCACTTTCGTGCCGAGAAGCGGCTGAGCGCCTATGCGCGCGATGCGCGGCTGGCGGGGCGTGTCGTTGTCTGACCTGGTTCTGGGGCGCCGCAAGGCGCTCCTGAGCGTTCTCAATCATTTCAGGAGGTCAAGGCCATGAGCAGCCACCACGACTACATCCTCGAAATCACGGCAGAGCATGATGCGTTCAAGCCGTTCCCACCGGAGAACGGCCAGCCCTTGCGCTTTGCGCTCGGCGACGCGGTGATCTATACCAACGAGTTTGGCGCACAGTTCCGGTGCCGCGTCACCGGGTTTTATCGTCCCAGCGGACTTTCGGGCCTGTACGCGCGCGGTGCGCGCTACCTGCTGGACTCGTCATCGCCGTGGATGCCGGTGTCGGAAGCCAGCCTGCGCCCCGACGACCCGGCCTGATGCCTTCGCGCCCCTGGCGGGGCGCTACGCGCTGCGCTTGCCTCCAGGGGAAAGCCCTGCGGGCTATCCCCGCCGCGCAGGCTTGGCGCCCCTCTCGCGCAGCGAACCGGCTGGTGCCGGATCGCTCCCTTCATGCCGGACATTACGATGGCACTTCGGGCGTGGGTGTGTCGGGTTCGTAGTCGCCCAGCCACTCGAAGAGACGTTCGATATCGCAGTCCAGCTGGTTCAGCGTGGCCTGGGCCATTGCGTACCAGGTGGTGCCGTCGTCCGTTTCTTCGGAGGCGGACAGCAGGACGTTGAGCTGTGCGCGCCGTCCCAGCAGGCGCTGCATCTCGTTGCCTACCGTCTTGCGGTCGGTGGTCCAGATGAGGGCCGGCAGAAAGATGCCAGGCCCTTCTGCTCCAGGCGCAGGCGTTCCGGGTTGCATGGGATCGCTCATGGTGGTTCTCCAGAAGGTGGAGATTCCACGGTAGGCATTGGCCCGTGACCGGGCCACTCGAAATTCGCGCTATTTCGGGGGGATTTCGGGATCAGCGCCGATCGGCCGTGGCGCAGTCATGCGGGCGGGCTGCCTTTGAGCCGGTGCTTACCAGGGCTTCCAGCGCCGCTGGGGTGTTTGCGGCACGGCGCCGAGCAATTGGATCGGCGGCAGTGCATGGGGCGCATTGTTCCTGGGGAAGCGCCGGCGCACTTCGCATTCCAGTTCGTGCGCGAGGCCGCGTGCGTCCTTCTCGCCGCGCAGTGCCCGTTGCCGCCAGTCTCGGGCCTGGGCCATCAGTTCATCGTCTTGTAGGGCTCGTATGTCCATGCCATTGCCATTTTGCCGATGGCTGGGTGGGTAGCTGTCCACGGGGATTTCATTGAAGTCATGTGGGCGTCCCCGGCCACCTGGGAGATGGCCGGTCGCGCTCTCGTGCTAGCGCATCGAGCCGCCTGCGGCGTCTCGCCCCCTTCGGGCTTCGATCGTTCCCTCACTCCGTTCGGCTGACGCCTCCGGCCCGGCTTCCAGCTTCGAGCCTGCGCGCTTCGCTTGCCGTGCGGTCGGCTTGTGGGATGGCCGTTGCCATGTCCAGTCCTCTTCCCTGACTTCATCACCTTGTCCGCGACTGTAGCCCGCGGCCGTGTGCCGTCAAGGCGCGCAGGGCCGTGTCCTCGGCTGCGCCTGCGGGCCGCCCCACCCTGCGCTTGTTTCCTTGACGGCCCCCGTCCGCGCGCTCCCTTTCGTCGCGGGCGATGAACTCAGGAAAGACGGTGGCAACAGGGCCAACCGGGTTCCTCGCGCCGACCGCACCGAACAGCCGAAAGGCTGGGCTTCGAATCTTGGAATCCGGTGTGCGGTTTTCTTCAACAGCCTTTTTGTTCAGGAGAAAGACCATGCAACTCGCATCCCGCTTCGCTTCCCATTCCCCCGCATTGCGCAGCGACTCCCCGCTGTCCGATGACCAGATCCGCCGCGTGGCCCCGTCCATCTTCGCGGATGCCCCCCATGAAAGCCGTTCCGAGCGGTACAGCTACATCCCCACCGCCGCCGTGCTGACCGAGCTTCGCAAAGAGGGGTTTCAGCCCTTCATGGTGTGCCAGACCCGCGTTCGCAACGAGGGCCGGCGCGAGCACACGAAACACATGCTGCGCCTGCGCCACGCCAACCAGATCAACGCCCGCGAAGCCAATGAAATCATCCTGCTGAACTCGCACGACGGCACGAGCAGCTATCAATTACTGGGTGGCATGTTCCGCTTCGTTTGCAGCAATGGCCTTGTCTGCGGCGACACCGTGGGCGATGTGCGCGTGCCCCACAAGGGCGACGTGGCGGGCCATGTCATCGAGGGCGCCTATCAGGTGCTGAGCGGCTTCGAGCATGCGCAGGAATCGCGCGAATCCATGCAGGCCATCACGCTGGATGCCGGGGAATCGGAAGTGTTCGCCCGCGCCGCGCTGGCCCTCAAGTACGACGACCCAACCAAGCCCGCGCCCGTCACGGAATCGCAAATCCTGATGCCGCGCCGCTTCGACGACCGCCGCCCCGACCTGTGGAGCGTGTTCAACCGCACGCAGGAGAACCTGACCAAGGGCGGATTGCATGGCCGCGCCGCCAATGGCCGCAGACAGCAGACCCGCCCCGTGCAGGGCATTGATTCGGACATTCGCCTGAACCGCGCCCTGTGGCTGCTGGCCGATGGCATGCGCGCCCTCAAGGCCTGACCCCCTCTGACGTGTTCCCCGCCGGAGGGGCGGTTTCCCCTCCATTCCCTTGTTTCACTTGATTGGAGATTCACCATGAACGCCGTTACTTACACCGAAGCTCAAGCCCTCGACAGCCGCGCAAACGTGCTGCAAGCCGCCGACCCGAGCAAGCACATGATTCTGGTTCCGCTGTCGCGGCTGGTGCTGCGCCCCACGGGCCGCAACGTGCGCAAGACCGTCCCGCGCATGTCCATCCCCGAGCTGGCCGCGAGCATTCAGCGCGTGGGCCTGCTGCAAAACCTGATCGTGATTCCCGCCGCCGATGACCTGCATTACGAGGTGGTGGCAGGTGGCCGACGCTTTGCGGCCCTCAAGCTGCTGGCAAAGAAGCACCGTATCGCCAAGGATTGGGACGTGCCTTGCCTGCAGGTGGCCGATGGCACGGCCCGCACCGCCAGCCTGACCGAGAACGTGCAGCGCGAAGCCATGCACCCAGCAGACCAGTTTGAAGCCTTCGCCGCGCTGGTGGCCGAAGGCCGACCGATTGAGGACATTGCGGCGGATTTCTCCGTTACGCCGCTGGTGGTGCAGCGCCGCTTGAAGCTCGCCAATGTCTCGCCGCGTTTGATGGAGGACTACCGGGCCGATGCCGTGAGCCTCGATCAGCTGATGGCGCTCTCCATCACCGACGACCACGCCGCGCAGGAATGCGCGTTCTACGATGCGCCGCAATGGCAGCGCCAACCCTCGCACTTGCGCGAACGTCTGACGGAGCGCGAGATTGACGCCTACCGGCATCCGCTGGTGCGCTTCGTCGGGCTGGACACCTACGAGCAGGCGGGCGGCGGCATCCGCCGCGACCTGTTCGCGGAGGGCGATGCAGGCGTGTACCTGACCGACGCCGCGCTGCTGGAACGACTGGCGCAAGACAAGCTGGCGGGCATCGCCGCAGAGGTGAAGGCCGAGGGCTGGGCTTGGGCTGATGCCACGCCGGGCGTGACCCATGCCGATCTGCACGCCTTCCAGCGTGCGCCGAGGGAGCGCCGCGAGCCGAACAAGCGCGAAGCACAGCGCATCGAGAGGCTGCAAGCCAAGATGCAGGAGGTGGCCGAAGCCATTGATGCCGCGACGGACGCCGACGACGAGGACAAGGCCGATGCGCTGCAAGAGGAAGGCGAGCGGCTGGGCGAGCAGTTGCAGGCGCTGGAAGACGGCTTGCAGGGGTACGGCGCGAACGTGAAGGCCGCAGCCGGGGCCATCGTCACCATCGGCCGCAACGGCGAGGTGGTGATTCATCGCGGACTGCTGCGCGAGGCCGAGGCCAAGGCACTGCGCACACTGGAGAAGCTGCGCCAAGGGTTCAGCGACCCAGATGCCGCGAACGATGACGAAGGCGAGGACGACGAGCCGCCCAAGGCAGCAGCGATTTCCGACCGACTGGCCCAGCGCCTGAGCGCCCATCGCACCGCCGCGCTGCAAATCGAGGTGGCCCGGCATCCGCAGGTGGCGGTGGCCGCGCTGGTGCATGGCATGGTGCAGACCGTCTTGCAGGGCCGCTACTACGGGCGCGACCTGCCGCTGGGCGTGAGCCTGAAAGTCCAAGACCGGCTGGACGGCATGGCCCCGGACTGGCCCGAGTCACCCGCCGCTGTGGCGCTGCGTGAATTGCAGCAGGCGTGGAGCGGCAAGCTGCCCGAGGACAGCGCCGAACTGTTTGCCGCGCTGCTGGCGATGGAGCAAGGCGAACTGGTCAAGCTGCTGGCCGTGTGCGTGGCTTCCACGGTGGACGTGGTGACGCCTCGCGCCACACCGCACCAGCCCGGCGAGGAACTGGCGCAGGCCGTGGGCCTCGACATGGCCGCATGGTGGCAGCCGACCGCCGAGGGGTATTTCAAGCACGTTCCGAAGGCGGCAGTTCTGCAAGCCGTGGGCGAGTACGCGCCCGATCAGGTTTCCCGGCTGGCGAAGCTGAAGAAGGCCGACATTGCCAGCGAAGCCGAGCGGCTGGCCGATGGCGCGGGTTGGATGCCTGCCATCTTTAAGGTCGAAGGCCCGCAGCAGGCAGTGAAGGAAAGCGCGCAGGAGGCAGGCCCGGAGCAGGACGCCCCGGAGGATGCCGAGGCAATGGCGGATGAACCCGCCGAGGCGCTGGCCGCTTGACCCACGCCGAAGGCAAGCGCCCCGGCTTCGACCGGGGCGCTTCGCTGCAAGGAGAAGCCCCCATGACCCGCACCACCACCAACCGCCCGCGCATGGCGGCGGTCTATGCACCCGGCACGGTGCGCGCCCGCCGCTGGCACGGCGATGGCGACGTGCGCGGCTACCGACCGCCCTCGGGCTGGTCGGCCCGCGCTGACCTCACCGACATACATCCCATCACGGGCCGCGCCTTGCCGCGTGCCGTGTGGTGGATCATCGAAACGAAGGAATGATCATCGTCAGCACCGCGCCCAGGCCGTTCCGCCCTGGGCGCGGTGAAACGCATAATCCGGGCGCGGCGGTGGCCGCGCCCGGTGTTGAAGCCGAATAGCCGGGGCATTACGCCGCCGCCTTCACTGGCACTCAGGCGGCGGCGTTGAAGGCATCGCTGTACTGCGCGATGCCTTCGGGCACTGGCCCATGGAAGGCCAGTGCGAGAAAATAGCCGGGCGGCACGCCCGGCAGTTGCAGGCCCGCATGGGCCTGGAAGCCAAAGCGCCCGTAGTACGCGGGCTCTCCGAGCAGCACACAGCCTTCGGCCTGCATGGCCCGCAGTTCAGACAGCGCCTGTTCCATCAGGCGCGAGCCGATGCCGTGCCCCTGCCTCTGCGGCAGGACGGAGATCGGCCCCAGGCCGCACCAGCCTTTGGCCTTGTGGCCGTGGTCGTTGGTGATAGTCACCGGCGACAGAGCCACATGGCCGACGACCTGGCCGTGTTCTTCGGCCACGATGGAAAGCGTCAGTTCGCTAGCGTCGCGCAATGCACGCACGATGAATTGCTCCGTGTGGCTGGTGTGCGGCGCATCGGCGAAGGCGGCAATGGTCACGGCCTCGATAGCGGCAATGTCGTTCGTGGTTTCGTGTCGTAGCTGGATGGTCATGGTGTTCTGCGTTCCCTGCTCAAAATATAGAACGGCCTGGGCGTGTCGGCGCGTAGCGCCGCCGGGCTTTCGGGCTGCGCCCCGTGCCGACTTCGCTGTCACGGCCATTCGGCTTCAATCCACTCACGCCTTCGCGCCTGCGGCGCTGCGCGCTGCGCTTGCCTCCGGGGGATCGGCGCAAGGCCCATCCCCGCCGCGCGAGCTTGGCGCCCCTCGATGCCGCCGAACCGTCGATGCCGGATCGGCCCGGCCAGCGCCCCGCCGCAATGGACGGAGCTGGCGAACACGCTGGTGCTTGCTGCGGCAGGTTGTGCGAATGCGTGCCGTCCTCAACGCTGGCGGTTCTCGCCCATCACGTCACGAAGGACGGTTCACGGACATCCCGCCCGGCATCGCTATGGAGCTTCCACGCCACGCCTCAAGACCGGCGCCGCAAGGTGCGGCCGGGGCGTTCTCGCTTGTCGTCGGATGGTTGACCTGGCCCGCGTCAGTGGGCGAGCCGGTGCTGCCTTCGTGCGGGGATGCCGAGCCGGCCCTGCCTCCTTTCGATGCGGTTCGGCCCAAGGCGTCCTTGTGTTGTTGTGAATCCTAGCGGTGGCGCGGCTGCGCCTCGGGCTTCATGGCTGCAACCGTCCGGCGAAAACAATTTCCCCTGCTTTGTCACTGCGTTCGGCGCATTCCTCGCGGGACAAATTCTTTTCGCCTCCCGGCTCTCCACTGCGTTGCGACCGCAAGCGGTGCAGCCCGCCCGTCCCCCGCCGGCCGGATCACAACAAGGACGCGATGGGCGCGAACCTTGTTCCACCAAAAGGAGTTTCATCATGGCCAACATCGGCACCTTCACCGCAGACAAAGACGGCTTCACCGGCACGCTTCGCACCCTGACGCTCAAAGTCAAGGTCAAGCTGGTGCCCAACGACAAGGGGGACAACGAGAAGGCCCCGGACTTCCGCCTGCAGGCCGCCAGCCACGACATCGGCGCGGCGTGGAAGAAGACCAGCGAGGCCGGGCGGGAGTACATCTCCGTGACCCTCGACGATCCTTCGTTCCCGGCCACGGTCTATGCCCGCCTGATCGAAGGAGAGAACGGCACGCACGACCTGATCTGGTCGCGCAGCAAGCCCCAGGCGGCCTGACGGCCGCCAGCGCCCCGCCCACTGCGGCGGGGCGCTGTACTGCTTGGATCAGCAGACTGGAAGGCTTGGCTCTCCCAGCTTCGTGATGGTGGTGGTCGGGCAGCATCACCATGACTTCGTGTTGCCAGGGCGAATGCAGGGCGATTCGGCGCACTGCGCCGACCGGGCTTTGCGGGCTGCGCCCCATGCCGACTTCGCCGTCATGGCCATTCGGCTTCAATCCCTATCGCAGCTGCGCGCTTCGCTTGCCTCCGGGGGAAAACCCTGCGGCCTCTCCCCGCCGCGCGATGCTTGGCGCCCCTGAAGTCCCCGAACCGGCTGCACCGGATCGGCCACGCCAGCGCGGTCGCACGCTATGGCGTGTCACTCTTCTTCGCCACAGTCTCCAACTCCTGGCGCACCTGCGCCAGCAGCTGATCGACCTGCTGCAGGTCGTCGCCGGCATAGGCCAGCGTCAGCAGCGTGAGCGGGTGCACCTCCATGACCTCGCACAGCTCGGCCAGCTTGTTCAAGGTGGGGCTTTTGAGGTCGCGTTCCAGCGTGCTCATGTAGGTGCGGCTGGACACGTCCGAGAACGCTTCCTGGCTCAAACCACGTGCTTTCCTGATGGTCTTTAGTGCCTCCGACAATGTATGTTTCGCTGCCAACCCTGGATCTCCGCAAAATCCAAGATGACATCCGATTGAGCCCTATAGGGCTACAATCTATAGTGTTCAACTATGCCCGCCTGCCGCTTTCGTGCTTTTACGGAAATCCGTATCTGCAGCTTCTCACAGAAGCACAAAACCGCATCCGTGCCTTTCCACAAACCCGCCGATGCGGTTTTGCGCTTTCACGCTTCGGCGGTTTTGTGCGAATGAGGTAACGCCCATGAACCAACTCATGACCGAGGACGAGCGCAAGCAACTGCTGGAACACGGCCGGGTCCGGGCCGCTGGCCGGGCCATCGACCCGCTGCCCGTGGTGCGGTTGTTCACGCCGGACGCACACGCCACTTGGCTGCTGGTGTCGCTTGACCCCGCTGACGGCGATACGGCCCATGGCCTGATCGACTTGGGGATCAGCATGCCTGAGCTGGGCGAGATCAAGCTGTCCGACCTCGCATCCATCGTCGGGCCGAGCAAACAGCCCGTGATGCGAGATCGGTATTTCCGGGCGGTGCGCCCGTTGTCGGAGTACCTGCGGCTGGCCCAGGAGAACGGTTCCGTCCTCGATTGAGCCGTTCGCGCCACGGCCAAGCCGGGCGCATTGAGGCTATTTCGGTCTTGCTCCAGACCCGTCAGGTCTTAATCCGCACTGTTGCACCAAACCAGTGCCACCCTGA
Source organism: Achromobacter pulmonis (assembly GCF_902859765.1). Lineage (GTDB taxonomy): Bacteria > Pseudomonadota > Gammaproteobacteria > Burkholderiales > Burkholderiaceae_B > Achromobacter > Achromobacter pulmonis. The sequence goes on along the minus strand of NZ_CADIJV010000002.1, from coordinate 306,435 downwards.
CGCAAACGGTCATGACGCCAGCCGTGCCATCGGGCACGGTGGATAGCGCAGGAGGCCGCATTTCCTCGCGCGCCACCGTCGCATTCAGACGATCCGCGCAATCCATCGGATGCTTTTCGTCTTGACACGCAAGTTACTAATCTACCAGCTTATTCACGATTGGATGCTAGTTCGATGCGGTGACGTTGGCGTGTGAAACCAGTGACGGCCGTCCTGCTCTACGGGAGCTTGCGTCATGGCCGAACCGCACCACCTCGCGCACTGGTATCCGACCGCCGCCTACCTCTACGTCCTGTGTCTGGACACGCTCGCACTGGCCTGGGAGTACCTGCGCCGCCATCCCGACTACCGGATCGACTGGCTGCGCCGTGCGCGCTGCCCCGATGCCGCGCATCGCTGGGGCTTGCGTCTGCTGGAAGACCCGGACGTGGATGCGCGTGACGCGCATCCGGCCTGGCTTCCCGGCCATGGGGCCGTGGTGCAGCTTCACCCCGATGCCGATCCGCCTCCGGATGCCACCGCCTTCGCGTTCTGGCGCATCCCCGGCCACAAGCAGTTGCTGCACGACGGCAAGGGTCTGGCGCTGATCGCGCGCAGCCCCAGCCTTTGCCAGCGCTATGCGCTGGCGCCTGGCCTGGAGGACGGCATGGCCGTGGCCCATGCCTATCGTGGCCGTCACGCCGCCCCTGCGGCCCCTATGCCTGGTACGCCTGCGTCAATGGCTCGGCCCAGGCCACCGCCTGCGGCGCTGCTGGAGCTACACACCCTGCAGGCGCTCGACGCCACCCTGGCGGGCGCGTCCTTGCGCGACGTCGCCGAGGGCTTGTTCGGTGCGGACGCCGCAGCCGGCTGGTACAGCGACGGCGGCCTGCGCTCCAAGGTGCGCCGCCTGGTGCGGCGCGGCGATGCGTTGATGCGCGGCGGCTATCGCCGCCTAGCACAACTGCCGCCGCTTGAGAAGGGTCGTTTTGAAGAGAGCGCAAAACGACCCTGAGCAGGAGGGCTTCGTTTTCTGAGACTGCCTTCATCCGGTTGCGCTGTGTGGCCGGAGCCCTGCAACCGATGGAGGTTCTCACCATGCGTCCTGCTCCCTTGCGGCCTGCCGCTACTGTCTCGACCGCTGCCGCGCAGCCCCAACGCTATCTCACCAACGACGAAGCCGCCGAGTACCTGCGCCTGTCGCCGCGCACGCTGGAAAAGCAGCGCGTGCTGGGAGGCGGTCCCAAGTTCCGCAAGTTCGGCCGCCGCGTGATGTACGCCGTGGTCGACCTCGATGCCTGGGCCGCCGAGCGCAGCTTCGAGAGCACGTCCGAGCCCGAGTACGCCGAGCAGCATTCGGCGGACAGCCGTGCGCGCTGATCGCTGGCGCGCGGGTGGCCTTCGCCATGTCCAGCCCCGCGCTGCCCATGCGGCAGCGACCGATGCAAGAGCGCGAACAGCTCGATCTGTTCCGCGCCTTGCCGGGCGACATGGCGCCGCGCGACAGCCAGGACTTGATGGCCTTTCCGTTCTTCTCGCTGGCGAAGTCGCGGCGCACGGCGCCGATCGACTTCCGCGCCAGCGGCATCACGATCCGCGTGGAGGGCACGCAGGAGCATGGCATCGCCACGATTTGGGATGCGGACATCCTGATCTGGGCTGCAAGCCAGATTGTGGAAGCCCGCGATGCGGGCTTGCGCCCGTCGCGGCTGATGCAGGCCACGCCCTACGAGATCCTGCGCTTCATCGGGCGCGGTACGTCGCTGCGCGACTACCAGCGCCTCAAGGCGGCCTTGGATCGGCTGCAGTCCACGACCGTGGCCACGTCGATCCGCGAGACGACCGGGCGGCGCCTGCATCGCTTCTCATGGATCAACGAGTGGAAGGAACTGGCCGATGCCAAGGGCACCCCCTTGGGGCTGGAACTGATCCTGCCGGACTGGTTCTATGCGGGCGTGCTCGATGCTGCCCTCGTGTTGACCATCGACCCGGCGTATTTCCGGCTGACGGGCGGGATCGAGCGATGGCTGTACCGCCTGGTGCGCAAGCACGGCGGGCGACAGCCTGGCGGCTGGCAGTTCGACTTCCAGCACCTGTACCGCAAGTCGGGCAGCGTGGCGCGGTACTACGACTTCGCCGCCGACCTGCGCGCACTGGTGGTGCGGCAAGCCTTGCCTGGCTACCAGTTGGGCATCGAGTACGTCTCGGGCATTGCCTCGCCGCTGCTGACGTTCCGGCCCGTGCCGTCCACGGCACGGGGATAACTGCTGCGCAGCCTGTGGACGGACTCGTGCTATCAGGCAACAGAGGTATCGTGCTATCAGGCAACGAATCCTCGTGCTATCAGGCAACAAAACCGGCCGCAAAGCTAATACTGGCGCGGGTTTCGGCCTCTCCTAACTTCCCTAACTTAAATACTCTAACTGGTAGTAGCAGCGCCGCGCCTCGGTGGACAACCGCCACAGGACGCGAAGCGCAGCGGCAACAGGCGGGCTTTCCGACACGGAGGGTCCGGTCATGATCGTCGCGCTGCTCAACCAGAAAGGCGGCGTGGGCAAGACCACGCTCGCCACCCACATCGCCGGCGAGCTGGCGATGCGCGGGCAGTCGGTCATCCTGCTGGATGCCGATCCACAGGGCTCCGCCCTGGACTGGACACAGCGCCGCAGCCAGCAAGGTTTGCCAAGGCTATTTAGCGCCGTGGGCCTCGCACGCGAAACGCTGCACCAGGAAGCGCCAGAACTCGCCAGGCGGGCCGATCACGTCGTCATCGACGGGCCACCCAGGATCGCTGCCTTGGCGCGCTCCGCGCTGCTGGCGGCCGAGCGGGTGCTGATCCCGGTGCAGCCCAGCCCCTACGACCTGTGGGCCAGCGCCGAGATGGTGGCGCTGATCCGTGAGGCGCAGGTGTTCCGGCCTGCGCTGCGCGCGGCCTTCGTCATCAACCGGCGCGTGAGCACCACCGTGATCGGACGCGAGGCCCGCGGCGCGCTGGCCGAGCAGCCGCTTCCTGCGCTGCGCGCGGAAGTGCATCAGCGCATCGTGTTTGCCGACAGCGTGGCCGCCGGCCGGCTTGCACGCGAGACGGCGCCAGACAGCGCCGCCGCGCGCGAAATCACCGCGCTGGTCGATGAACTGCTGCGGTGGCCGTCATGAGCACTCCTGCCAGCAAGCGCACGGGCAAGCGCATCGGCATCGGCGCTCGCCCGCCCGCGAATCCGCACGCCGAGGCGTGGATTCGCCAGGGCAGTGCCGATGACCTCCAGAAAGGCGACCTCTACACGGCCCGCCTGACCCTCGACATCACGCCCGCCATGCGGGCGCGCATCAAGGTATCGGCCTTCACGCAAGGCGTGACGGTGGCCGATCTGTTGCGCGCGCTGCTGGAGCGGGAATTCCCGGAGAAGTCCTCATGAACACACCCGCCTCGACGGCTTCGGCACCGCCGTCCATCCCGCCTGTCGGCGTGGCCGACGGCGTACCGCTGACGCGCGTTGCGCTCGCATACATCGACCAACGCTTCGACCTCTACCTGCGCTTCGGTGATCCTGCCCGCATCATCCGGTTCGACCGCTGGCGCCGCTGCGCGGTGTTCACGCCGAATGCGGTTCTCTGCCGCATCCGCTGGCAGGCCAACGACTACGGCACGATCCGCTGGCAGCTCATGGTGATGCAGGCGTGCATGCCGATGGATGGCGCGCAGCGCATCTCCGGCGTGCAACCTGGCGCGCGCCTCTTGCTGCACGCCGAGGGTGAGCAATCGGTGCGTGCCGTGCTGGCGCGCATCGACGCCATCGAGGCGCTGGGCATCACGCCTGTCGGCGTCTCGCCCGCGTACTGGCGCACGCTCGCCAACCGGCTCGCAGCGCACTTGCCGCTGCCCGAATACACCGCCGAGCGGCACGCCGCCTGGCTGGCCGGGAGGGCGCTGCCATGACCGCAGTTTCCACTTCCGGCACCGCGCCGCACCCTCGCTTGCGCGTGCGCGCTCGCCTCGTGCTGGCGGGCCTGTCCGCCTGCGGCCTCGCTGCGCTGGCCTGGGCGTCCTTCGTGCATCCGCTGCCACGCCTGACCTACAACCCGTCCGACAGCGTGGAGGTCGGCTGGTATCGCATCGATCCGCTCGACCATCGCACCAGCTCGCCACCACGTCCGTTGTCGGTAGGCAGCATCGTGCTGGTGCCGCTGCCTGCCGAGGCTGCCGCGCTCGCTGCGCAGCGCGGCTACCTGCCGACGCGCATTCCTCTGCTCAAGCGCGTGGGCGCGGTGGCGCCGCAAGAGGTGTGCATCGCTGACGGCAAAGTCCGCATCGACGGCGTGCCTTCAGCCGCCGTGCTGTCTGCCGATCGCTGGGGCCGGCCGCTGCCATCCCGGCAGCAATGCCACCGCTTGCGGCATGGCGAGCTGTTCCTCCTCAGTGTGACCAATCCGGCGTCGTTCGATAGCCGGTATTTCGGGCCGGTCAGCGCAGCTTCCGTGATCGGCGTTGCGCGCCCCGTCTGGCTGGAGTCGCGCCCATGATGGCCACCGATTCGCTGCGCATCATCGTGCTATCGGGCGTGTCGTTCTGCTGGCCGTTGTCATGTCGTCGCGCGTGCAGTGCGAGCGCATCCGCGCTGCACTTCGCGCTGCCTCCGGCGCAGCCGTCCCACGTGCAGGCGTCTTGCCTCGAACACGGCTGGCCTGCGGCCATTGCCGTGTTCGCCGGTGCGCTGGCTGCTGGTGCAGCCTTGCCACCGGGCCGCAGTTGCCGGGATCGAGAACCTGGGGGACAGGGGGAGGCAAATGCGGAAGGCAAGACAAAAGGACGCGGCACCGGGCCGCGTCGAAAGCCTGTCTGCACGTGGGGGTGGCGCGGCACGGAGCGGCTTTGCCGCCGTGCCGCTTGGGGCGCGAAGCCCGCGCCGATGCAGTCATGTCCACGTGCTTCGCACGCCCGGACACGCCAGAGCTTGCAGGGAGCCCAGCCATGACCAACCGCCGCGATGACGATTTCCGCATCCGCCCCAGCGCCCCGAAGAACCGGGGCCAGGGCTTCGTTTCCAAGGTGCTCAAGCAGGCAGGAAAGGCCAGCAGCGGCAAGTCGGCGGTGCGCCGTCCTGGCGGCAGTGGCAAGGGCGCCGGCATCGGCCAGCGGCCCGGCTCGCGGCTGGGACGCGGCCACACGGCGGCGCGCTTCGCGGGCGCGAAGCTCACGCCCATGTCGCGGCGCGTGACCATCAAGACGCTGCTGGTCAATCAGCAGCGGGCCAGTCCGCAGTCGCTCGCCAAGCACCTGCGCTACATCGAGCGCGACGGCGCCGGCCGCGACGGCGAGCCAGGCCAAGCCTATGGGCCGCAGACCGATGCTGCCGGCCTCGACGCCTTCAAGGAACGCTGCGCCGACGACCGGCACCATTTCCGCTTCATCCTCTTGCCGGAGGATGGCGCGGAACTGGACGACCTGCGCACCTACACGCGGCATCTCATGGGCCGCATGGAAGCCGACCTGGGCACACGGCTGGAATGGGTGGCGGTCGATCACTGGAACACCGACAACCCGCACACCCACTTGATCGTGCGCGGACGCGACGACACCGGCAAAGACCTCATCATCGCGGGCGACTACATCGCCGATGGCTTCCGGCATCGCGCGTCCGAGCTGGCGACCGAATGGCTGGGGCCACGCACCGAGCTGGAGATCCAGCAGACCTTGCAGCGTGAAGTGGATCAGGAGCGATGGACGAGCCTGGATCGCACGCTCAAACGCGAACTGGGCGACGATGGCTTGGTGCATGTCGAACGGTTCAACGAACCGCGGCTGCAACGCCAGCGCCTGCTGCTGATCGGCCGCCTGCAACGCTTGCAGCGCCTGGGCCTGGCCGACGAGATGCAGCCGGGCACCTGGGCCGTCCACGCCGATGCCGAAAAGACGCTGCGCGCCCTGGGCGAGCGTGGCGACATCATCCGCACCATGCAGCGGGCCATGCGCGGCGAGCCGCGCGAGCTGGCGGTGTTCGAGGCGGGCGACGATGGCCGAACCATCCTCGGCCGCGTGGCCGCGAAGGGGCTGGCCGACGAGCTGCGCGACCGGGGCTATCTGGTCATCGACGGCGTGGACGGCAAGGCCCACTACGTCGCGCTCAACACCCGCGACGAACTGGCGAACTATCCGGCCGGCGCGGTGGTGGAGGTGAAGGGATCGGCCGATGTGCGCGCGGCCGACAAGAACATCGCCGCGCTGGCGAGCGATGGCCTGTACCGCACCGACCACCACCTCGCCATCGCGCAGGGTCAGGCCATGCCCGGCCGCGATCCACAGGAAGTCGTCGCAGCCCATGTCCGTCGGCTGGAAGCCTTGCGCCGCGCCGGCATTGTGGAGCGCGTGGCCGAAGGTCTATGGAAGGTGCCGGACGATCTGCCCGAGCAGGGCCGCCGCTACGACGCGCAGCGCCTGGGCGGCGTGGCCGTGGAGCTGAAATCGCACCTGCCCATCGAGCGGCAGGCCCGAGTGATCGGGGCCACCTGGCTCGACCAGCAGTTGATCGGCGGCGGCTCGGGTCTGGGCGACCTGGGCTTTGGCGGCGAGGCCAAGCAGGCGATGCAGCAGCGCGCCGACTTCCTGGCCGAACAGGGACTGGCCGAGCGGCGCGGGCAGCGCGTGATCCTGGCGCGCAACCTGCTGGGCACGCTGCGCAACCGGGAACTGGCACAGGCCGCGAAGGACATTGCCGGCGAAACCGGCCTGGAGCATCGCCCGGTGGCCGATGGGCAGCGCGTGGCCGGCATCTACCGGCGCAGCGTCATGCTCGCCAGCGGGCGCTACGCGATGCTCGATGACGGCATGGGATTCAGCCTAGTGCCGTGGAAACCAGTGATCGAGCAACGGCTAGGTCAGCAACTTGCTGCCACTGTACGCGGCGGTGGCGTGTCATGGGAGATTGGACGGCAGAAAGGCATGTCCATCATCTGACGAGCAACCTGCTTCCGACGAGTCGAAACTGCGCCCATCCACGATCTGCATTCTCCCGCAATGGCGAGAGGCCAACTTAAGCGATGCGAGGCAGCGTTAGATCAAATTTAGTCGCTGTATCGCTGGACGTTGCCTGCACATGTCCACCATGAGCTTCGGCAATTGATTTGACGATGGCCAGCCCTAGCCCTGCACCTGCGTTCTTTCGTTGGCGGGCAGGATCTACTCGGAAAAGCGATCGAATAACTTCGGCAGATCAGCCTCCGAAATTCGCTCGCCCGGATTTTCGACACTTATCGTTGTCCATCGCTCATCTTGCGCCAAAGCGACTGTAATACGCGACCCATAGGGAGTATGACGGATTGCGTTGGAAAGAAGATTGTTGAGCGCCCGCAGCAACATCTCACGATCCGCTCGTATTGGTTCGGCAGCACCCTTTGCGTAAAGTGTGATGTTGCGGTCTTCAGCTAATGCCTCGAAGTAGTCAAACAAACCTCGGATCAACTCAGCCAAGTCGATTTCGCCGAGGCGGAGATTTCGAGGGTCATTTTCCGTTTGAGCTAGAAACAACATGTCGCCGATCATGCGACTCATGCGATCAAACTCCTCCAAGTTGGAGTAGAGGATCTCCCGATATTCCTCTGCACTGCGGGGTTGCCCGAGCGCCACATGGGACTGCGTAATCAGGTTGGTAACGGGTGTACGCAACTCGTGCGCAATGTCGGCGGAAAAGTGCGACAGGCGGACAAACCCTTCCTCGATTCTGGCCAGCATGTCGTTGAAGGCGACCACAAGTTCAGCCAGTTCTATAGGTACGTCCAGAGGATCAAGTCTCACATCTAGCTTTGAAGAGCGGATCGTGCGAATCTCCTCGTTGACCTTGCGGATTGGAAGGTGGCCCCATTGCACGGCCAGCCAAGCCACCCCGAGCGCAATGCAGAGAACAAGGCAGGTCGCCCACCAGAGCATGCGCTTGAACTCTGCCAAGAAATCGAGATGAAAGCCGATGTCCATGGCAGCGACGATGCGGTAGCCAGGTGCCGCCGAATCGTCGGCAGGCAGTTGTAGCGCCACACCTCGATAAGACCTCTGATTCTCTTGCCACACCGTCAAATCGTCGGCGGTGATGCGGTTGACCAACTTTTTGCTGCTGGCAAGTTTCGACAGGTCAGGACCCGGCGTGGCATAGATGGTATTGCCCGGCCGATCATAGACACCATAGGTCATCCCATGATGTCCTGCCACTGCATTGGCTAAATGCTGCCGCAACTCATCTTTGTCCATGTCATTAGCGATCTGTCGCAACGGCTCTGCCAAGGCCGTGACCACTGCGTCCAGTTCATGGGCGTCCTGTTGGGCAAAGTGGTGCTCCAGGGATCTAACGACAACCCAGTTGAACGCTAGAAATACCAAGGTAGTGGCAATGCCAACCAGGGCCGTGACCCTCAATGCAAGCGACGCGGGACGGCTTCGCCGTGGCTTATGGCGCGAGGTCATCATCAGGCGCATCGAGCGTGTATCCCATGCCACGTACAGTGTGGATGAGCTTTGGATTGAACGCATCGTCGATCTTTGCGCGCAGACGACGGATGGCCACATCAATGACGTTGCTGTCGCTGTCGAAATTCATGTCCCATACCTGAGACGCAATCAACGAACGCGGCAGAACTTCACCCTGTCGGCGTGCCAGCAGTTCGAGCAACGCGAACTCCTTGCTGGTGAGATTGATGCGCTGACCAGCGCGCGTTGCACGTCGGCGCGGCAAGTCCAGCACCAAATCGGCAACTTGGATGCGATCAGGCTGGCTCGGAGCGCTTCCGCGTCGCAGCAGCGTCCGCACCCGCGCCAGCAATTCCGAGAACGCGAACGGCTTGACGAGATAGTCGTCTGCCCCCAGTTCCAACCCCTTGACGCGGTCATCTACGCTGCCACGTGCGGTTAGAAATAGCACAGGGACTTGTTTGCCAGCATCTCGCAGCGAACGCACGATGCGCCAGCCATCGACATCCGGCAGCATGACATCCAAGACCACCAAATCGTAGGTCTCGCTCATGGCCAAGTGGTGTCCGTCCAATCCGTTACGCGCCAGATCCACGACGAACCCTGCCTCCATGAGACCTTGGCGGACGTAATCCGCCGTCTTGTTCTCGTCTTCAACGACCAACAGCTTCATCGCATGCCCCATGAAATCGCTGCGGCGTAAGGAATTTTGCCGCCCACGATGCCCCATTCATCTGCTTCTTAGGGGCAATGTAATAGTCGCTTCCTGCCACGAAGATGACGCGACCATTACATGAATGTAATCCAAGGGTCATTCATCCGAAAGTGGTCACTCCATAGCATGACCTCCATGCGTCGAACCGTGCCGCCCAAGACCAAAGGCGGCTCTAAAGACGACTTTCAAGTTATCTATGGAGGATTTCAGGCCATGCCGCCTCGTTCGCCCTTTGTAATCGCGCCCCCACTGGGCCTGTCTCGTCGGCGTTTTGTTCAGGGGCTGGCCGCTGGCGGCGTCCTGGCCGGGCTGTCCACCCCGGCGCTCAGGGCATTTGCCCAACAAGGCTCCGCGACGCGCGGTGCCGCCCCTGTGCTGAAGGGCACCGAGTTCGACTTGGTGATCGCCGAATCGCCCGTGAACTTCACGGGCAAGCCAGGCGTGGCTACGACCATCAACGGCTCGCTGCCGGCACCGACATTGCGTTGGCGTGAGGGTGACACCGTCACAATCCGTGTGACCAACAAGCTGCGTGAAGCCACATCCATCCACTGGCACGGGATCATCCTGCCGTATCAGATGGATGGCGTGCCGGGCATCAGCTTCAATGGCATCGCTCCCGGCGAGACCTTCACGTACCGCTTCAAGGTTCAGCAAAGCGGCTCCTACTGGTACCACTCGCACTCCGGCTTCCAGGAACTCACGGGCATGTACGGGGCGATCATCATCGACCCCGCTGGTGCCGAGACCATCCGCGCCGACCGTGACCACGTGCTGCTGTTCTCGGATTGGACCGACGAAGACCCGATGCGGGTGTTCACCAAGCTCAAGTCCCAAAGCGGCTACTACAACTACAACCAACCTACCGTCTTCGACTTCTTCCGGGACGCCTCGCGCGACGGCATGGCCGCTGCGATCGACAAGCGCAAGATGTGGAACGAGATGCGGATGAATCCGACGGATCTCGCCGATCTGTCTGCCGCCACGCTGACCTATCTGGCCAACGGCGTCACCCCCGCCGGCAATTGGACGGCGCTGTTCCGACCGGGTGAGCGCGTGCGGCTGCGCATGGTCAACGGTGCGGGCAACACCTTCTACGACGTACGCATTCCCGGACTGAAACTCACGGTGGTGCACGTCGATGGTGTTGACATGGAGCCGGTGACGGTCGATGAGTTCCGATTCGGTCCGGGCGAAACCGTCGATGTGATCGTCCAGCCACGGGATGACGCTTACACGATCTTCGCCCAGGCGATGGACCGGACAGGCTACGCGCGGGCCACGCTGGCCGTGCGTGAAGGTCTTCAAGCTCCCGTGCCTGCCCTCGATCCGGTCGAATGGCTGACCATGAACGACATGATGGGCAGCATGATGGGGGGCATGGACCACGGCGGGTCCGGCCAAGCCATGGAGATGACGGGCATGACGGGCATGACGGGCATGACCGGGATGACCGGGATGGGCTCGGGTTCGATGTCCGGGATGGATCATGGGGCGATGGCTGGCATGAATCACGGCGCCATGAACCACGGTGGCATGGCGATGGATCACAGCCAACACGCCGCGGCGGCGGGGGGACTGGCCGTGCCCAGCACTACTGCTCGCCACGCTCGCACCGAGTATGGTGCCAGCACGGACATGCGCGTTGACATGGCGCGCACCAACCTCGATGACCCCGGCATCGGACTGCGCAACAACGGTCGGCGAGTGTTGACCCTCGCGGATCTGCATACCCCGTCGGGGCCGCTGGACAAGAGAGGCCCTGGCCGGGAGGTCGAACTGCACCTCACGGGCAACATGGAACGCTACGCATGGTCCCTGGACGGGCTGGAGTTCGGAAAGTCCACGCCGGTGCACTTCAAACACGGCGAGCGGCTGCGGGTCATTCTGCACAACGACACCATGATGACCCATCCCATGCACCTGCACGGCATGTGGAGCGAGCTGGAAAGCCCCGACGGTCGCTTCCTTGCGCGCCGCCACACCCTGCCGGTGCAGCCGGCACAACGCATCAGCTTCCTGGTGACAGCCGACGCGCTCGGCCGCTGGGCGTGGCACTGCCACCTGATGTTCCACATGGATGCCGGCATGTTCCGCGAAGTCGTGGTGTCTTGAACCCAGCGCACAAGGAAGACCAAGAATGTCCAAAGCACTCCCCACTCGCGCACTGGCCACGACGCTTCTGGCCCTGGTAAGCGTCGCCGCCCAGGCACAAGCACAGAACGACCATGCAGCGCACGGCCAGGCCGACGCTCAAACGGCCGCGCCATCCACTCAGACCGTGGCTCCTGCCGCCGACCCGCACGCGGGTCACGCGACGTCGGCGAGCGGCTCGACCGCGGCCCCGGCCATGGATCACGGCAACATGCAGATGCAGGGCGGGTCGGCGCCTCCTGACGCCCGCGATCCGCATGGCTACTCCAATGGCCTGACATTGGGATCGGGCGACTACGCCGTACCCGGTGTGCCGCGGCTGATGCTGGCCGACGAACACAGGTTCTTCTCGTTGCGCGGCGAAACCCTGGAACGCCGCTTCACGCGCAAAGGGGACGATTCCACGGCCTACAACCTCCAGGCTTGGTATGGGACGACCTACAACAAGGCCGTCGTGAAGGCCGAAGGCGATATCGCCAAAGGAAAGCTCGAAAAATCGCGTACCGAGCTTCTCTGGGGGCACGCCGTCGCACCGTACTGGGACACCCAGCTCGGCGTTCGGGTGGATAACGGAAAAGGCCCGAGCCGTCAATGGTTGGCTTTCGGCATCCAGGGCCTCGCCCCCTACTGGTTCGAGCTGAAGGCGACGGGCTACGTGGGAAGTGGCGGACGTACGGCGCTGCGTGTCGAAGGCAGCTACGAGCTGCTGCTGACCCAGCGACTGATTCTGGAGCCTCGTGCCGAATTGCAGTTCTATGGCAAGGACGACCCGGAACGCGGTATCGGCAAGGGCTTGGCCGAAGCGTCTGCTGGCTTGCGCCTGCGCTATGAATTCAGTCGCCAGTTCGCCCCCTACATCGGCGTGGAACGGGCGGGCAGCTTCGGACGCACCGCGGACTATGTGCGCGCCGAAGGTGGCCGCGCGCAGCAGACGCGCTGGGTGGCTGGCGTGCGATTCTGGTTCTAGAACCTTGTGGGTTTGATCATCTGATGAGAGGCAATCTATGAACATGCACTACGACAGAAGCCAGGGCAAAGTGCCGAGACGCCAAGCATTGATCGCTGGCTTGTTGGTGATGGCACTCGCAGGACCGAGCCTGGCGCAGAGCCGACCGATCGCCAAGGTGTGGAAGGACCCGAGCTGCGGTTGCTGCAAGGACTGGGTCTCACACCTGCAAGGCGCAGGCTTCGATGTGCAGGTTCTTGACACCGGGAACACGGCAGCGCGCACGCGGCTGGGCATCCCGCAGAAGTACGGTTCGTGCCACACGGCGCAGATCGGCGGCTATGCCATCGAGGGTCATGTGCCTGCCTCGGACATTCAACGCTTGCTGCGCGAAGCCCCGCAGGCCATCGGCCTCGCGGCGCCGGGCATGCCGGTCGGTTCGCCCGGCATGGATGGTCCGGCCTATGGTGGACGCAAGGACGCCTACGACGTGCTGCTGATCGGGAAAAACGGTAGTAGCACGGTCTATCAGTCGCATCGCTGACCATCCATCAACCCTTTTCCGTGGAGATATGCCATGCAGCATCAGCACACACAGACCCCCAGCGATCGTCCCCGGTTCTGGCGATCGCGCTACGGCGTGGCGTTCCTCATCATCGCCGCTGTCGCCGCGTATTTCCTGCTCAAGGAGCACACGGCACATGTTGCCGGCTATCTCCCCTTCCTGCTGCTGGCGGCTTGTCCGCTGATGCACCTGTTCATGCACCGTGGTCACGGCCACGGCGGACACGATCATGCCGCGCGTCAGGGTGAGGAAGGTGCCGCACCCGCCAAGGAGCAGAAGCAATGAGTCGCGTGCTCGCACCGTGCGAGCACGCGACGCCGCGCTTGTCTCCTTGCGCGCCTGCGGCCTGCTGCGATCACCAGACACCAACGGTTAACGGCGGAGGGCACTTGTCACTATGAATTCACCCAGCAAGTCTTCAGGACATGAGCACGCAGGCATGGCGGCGGGTGCCACAACGTCCGGCCCGCATACGCACCACCATCACGCCAGCCATGCCGGCAGTGACGACGCGGGCGGGTCCTCAAGCCACTCGCAGCCCGATGCCGCGACGCGCGATCCGGTGTGTGGCATGGCGGTCACGGCGGCGTCGGAGCACCGCTCCACGCACTTGGGGAACACGTACTTGTTTTGCAGCACCGGATGCAAGGCCAAATTCGACACCGATCCGGCGCGATATGCCAGCGGTGGCGCGGGCATAGGCACAGGCAGCGGCCATGCGCCGCATCACCATGCCAGCACCGCAGTTTCACCGGCCCCGGCGGCATCGCCAACCGCACCCGGAACGATCTACACCTGCCCGATGCACCCGGAGATCCGCCAGGATCATCCGGGAACCTGCCCCAAGTGCGGGATGACGCTGGAGCCCCTGCTGCCCGACCTCGACGACGACAACCCGGAGTTGCGTGACTTCTCGCGTCGCTTCTGGTGGACCTTGCCGTTGACGCTCGTGGTCCTGGCGCTGGCGATGCTGGGCGAGCGGCTGCACCTGATGGACATGGCTACGCAGAGCTGGGTCGAGTTGGTGCTGTCGTTGCCGATCGTGCTGTGGGCCGGCTGGCCCTTCTTCTCCCGCGGCTGGCTGTCCGTGGTCAACCGCAGCCCGAACATGTGGACACTGATCGGCCTGGGAACGGGTGCGGCATTCATCTACAGCGTCGTGGCAACCGTTGCGCCGGAAGTGTTTCCAGCCTCCTTCATGTCCATGGGACGGGTCGGCGTGTATTTCGAGGCCGCCGCCGTCATCATCTCGCTGACACTGCTCGGCCAGGTGCTGGAACTCAAGGCCCGCTCCCAGACTTCGGCGGCTATCAAGTCGCTGCTGGGGCTGGCGCCCAAGACCGCGCGGCGCATCAATGCGGACGGCAGCGAGGAAGACGTGCCGCTCAGCCATGTGCACGTCGGCGACCTGCTGCGCATCCGACCCGGCGAGAAGGTGCCGGTGGATGGCATCGTGCACGAGGGCAGCAGCTCGATTGACGAATCCATGCTGACCGGCGAACCGCTGCCCGTCAGCAAGCGCGCGGGCGACAAGGTCATCGGGGCCACACTCAACACCAACGGCGCGCTGGTCATGCGTTCGGAGCGGATCGGCTCGGACACCGTTCTATCGCAGATCGTCCAGATGGTCGCCCAGGCGCAGCGTTCCAAGGCACCGATGCAACGCATGGCCGATGTCGTTGCCGGCTACTTCGTGATGGCCGTCGTCGCCATTGCGGTCACGACGCTCTTTGTATGGGGATTCTTCGGGCCACAGCCCACCTGGGTCTATGGACTGATCAATGCGGTGGCCGTCCTGATCATCGCCTGCCCGTGCGCGCTGGGTCTGGCCACGCCGATGTCGATCATGGTCGCAACGGGCCGTGGCGCCACGCAGGGCGTGTTGTTCCGCGATGCCGCGGCGATCGAGAATCTTCGCAAGGTCGATACCCTCGTCATCGACAAGACAGGAACCCTGACCGAAGGCCGACCTGCTTTCGATCAGGTCGTCGCAGCACGCGGCTTTACGAACGATGAGGTGCTGCGTCTTGCGGCCAGCCTGGACCAGGGCAGTGAACACCCCCTGGCCGACGCCATCGTGCAGGCCGCGCGTGCCCAGGGCCTCCAACTCGTGAAGCCTCAGAGCTTTGAATCGGGAACCGGCATCGGCGTGCGCGGAAAGGTTGAGCACCGGCAACTGGCGTTGGGCAACACAGTGCTGATGGAACAGTCTGGCGTATCGGTGGAACCGCTCGTACCCCAGGCCGAAACTCTGCGCGGCGAAGGGGCCAGCGTCATGTACTTGGCTGTGGACGGGCAACTCGCGGGTTTGCTCGCCGTATCCGACCCGGTCAAGGGCAGCACCCCCGAGGCCCTGGCCGCGTTGAAGGCTGCGGGCCTGCGGGTCATCATGGCCACCGGGGACGGGCAGACCACCGCCAAAGCCGTCGGTGCACGCCTAGGCATCGACGAGGTGCATGGTGAGGTCAAGCCGGCGGACAAGCTCATGTTGATCGAGCGGCTGCAGAAAGAAGGCCGCATCGTCGCCATGGCCGGAGACGGCATCAACGACGCGCCGGCCTTGGCGAAGGCAGACGTGGGCATCGCCATGGGAACGGGAACCGACGTGGCGATGAACAGCGCTCAGGTCACGCTGGTCAAGGGCGACCTGCGTGGCATTGCTGTCGCTCGCACGCTCTCGGTGAGTACCGTGGGCAACATGAAGCAGAACCTCATGTTCGCCTTCCTCTACAACGCGCTGGGCATCCCCATCGCCGCCGGGGTTCTCTATCCCCTCACGGGCTGGTTGCTGTCGCCCCTGATCGCAGCATTGGCGATGAGCCTGAGTTCGGCATCGGTCGTGGGCAACGCCTTGCGGCTGAGAGCGAGCCGACTGTGACCGAAACATCTTTCAGAACCAACAGGAGTCTGCTATCGCCCAGCGAACCGTTTCTTTCGTTCCACGCCGTTGCGAAGGTGCAAGCCTTATCTCGGCATTTCGTTCTTAAACCACACCTCACACATCCAGGTAGAAACTTCTATGACCCGTTCACATTTCATCGCCAAGCTCGTCGCGCCGATCGCTGCTGGCCTGTTCGCCACCGCCGCATTCGCGCATCCTTCGCTGGTGTCTTCAACGCCGGCCGACAAGTCGCAGGTTTCCGCGCCAGCCACCATCGAGCTGAAGTTCTCCGAAACGCTGGTGCCGCAGTTCTCCGCCGCAAGCCTTGTCATGACGGGCATGCCGGGAATGGCGAGCCATGGCCCGATGAAGATCAACGCCAGCGTCGCGGGTGCCGGCGACGGCAAGACCATGGTCATCACGCCGGCACAGGCGCTCCAGCCGGGCGACTATCGCGTCGAATGGCGTGCCGTCTCCTCGGACACGCATCCGATCACGGGTAACGTCACCTTCAAGGTGAAGTAAGCCCATGGCCGGGGATTGGTTGACCATCGTCCTGCGCCTGGCGCTTTATCTGGACCTGGCGGCGGCGTTTGGCGTCGCCATGTTCGGACTCTATGCTTTGGGCAACGACGAGCGATCCTCGACGATCTCGCGCCGCTATCGCGTACTCATTGGCGCATCCGCCGCCATCGGCATTGTCCTGTCGATGTGGGGCATGACGGTCATGGCCAAGGCCATGTCCGGCGCCCAAAGCTACGCGGAGCTGTCAACGCACGTTTTCGACATGCTCATTACGGGCACGCACATGGGCATCGCCTGGTGCATTCGCATCCTGGCGTTAGTGACGTGTGTGCTCATCGCAGTGTTGCGCATGAATTCAACACTGCGTTTTGCAGCGATGGCCGCTTCCAGTGGTGTGGCGTTGGCGACCCTTGCATGGGCGGGACATGGCGCCATGGATGACGGCGTGCGCGGATACATTCATCTCGCTTCGGACATCACGCACCTCTGGGCGGCCGGTGCCTGGGTAGGCGCATTGATCGCGTTCTTGGTGCTTGCGGCGAACAAACCAAATACCGGGCAAGGCTCAGTAGAGATCCTGAGCCGAACATCCAATGGTTTCGCTCGGATAGGTACTGTGATCGTGGCGGCACTCGTCGTGACCGGAGCCCTGAATTACCTGTTGATCGCTGGGCCATCGCTTGATCCGCTCTTCTCAACGCTCTATGGCCGCCTGCTCGTAGGAAAACTCCTGTTGTTCGGAGGAATGCTCGCGCTGGCGGCAGCCAATCGGTTTCGACTGAGCCCAAGTCTGGAGGCGGCATTGAGAACAGGCAACCACGCACACGCGGTCGTCAAGCTACGGCAGAGTCTGTTCACGGAGGCGACATTAGCCGTTCTGGTTTTGGCGAGCGTTGCGTGGCTTGGCATCCTTTCTCCCAACGGCACCTAATCCTTGACTGGCACCAAATGACAGCACATGAATTGAATGTAATGCACGGGTAAGCGATCTGTAGATCGCGCGCTTCTACATTTAACGGCGCGGCGCAAGTTGTCGTCGTTTTCACAAAGGAGTCGATCATGAAATCGCAAATTGTCATTGCCGCCCTGTTGAGCGCCCTCTCCGTGCCTGCCTTCGCCGGTCATGCAGCAGCCCAGGCAGCCAAGGAGATGGTTCCGCTGGCTGACGGGGGAACGCTGTACGTCTTCAAGGATGGAAAGATGGCACAGGAAAGTCGCTTCGGACGCGCCGTGTATCAATCCATCGGCGCCTCAGTGGCGACGAAGGACGGGCGGAACATTGCCATTACCAGCAATGAAGTTGCTCGCCTCAGCTCGCTGCTTGAACAGGAGTACGGCGGGTAATTCGCGCGATCTGCTGATGCCTCCCAATGGCGTCAGAAAGAAGTCCCAGCGCCTGTCCGATTCGGATAGGCGCATGGCCTTCGGTGACTACCCCGGACAGAAGATTCAATGTGTAGGTTCAAATAACACTTAATAGGAGATTGATTTGTGGAGCTTCGTCATCTACGGTGTTTCCTCGCTGTAGCAGAGGAGCTTCACTTTGCCCGCGCTGCCGAGCGGTTGCACATCGACCAATCTCCGTTATCTCGCACCATCAAGGAGTTGGAGGAAGAACTCGGCGCACGCCTGTTTGTCCGCACCACTCGCAGCACACAACTGACCCGCGCTGGACGGCTGTTTCTGGAGCACGTTCAGCGAGTCTTTACAGTGCTGGAGCAGGCCCGCGATAGTGTCAAGTCCGCCGCCAACGGCTTTTGCGGCCAGTTGCGTATTGCCTTGTCCGATGGCGTCACGCCTTCGCGCCTGCCGGCATTGCTGGCGCGCAGCCGCGAAGAGGACCCCGAGGTGGAAATCCGATTGTTCGAGGTGCCTTTGGATCAGCAGATCAAGGGGCTTCATAGCGACCTGTATGACGCGGGCTTCTCGATGGCAGAGGATGCAGGTGATGGCATCATCGTCACTCCTGCATGGGAAGACGAATTGATGGTGGCGGTACCAGCCCGCCATCCGGTGCTTGCCTTCAAACAGATCCCGCTGAAGGAGGTGTTGCGCCATCCGCTGGCGCTGGGCGACCCAGCAGTGTGCGAAGGCCACGCGCGCCAGGTCGATCGGTTCCTACGCACATGCGGACAAGAGCCGCTGATCGCGCAGCGCGTGGCGACCTTCGACGTGATGATGACTTTAGTCTCCGCCGGCTTAGCATTGGGCTTGGCGGGCGAGGCGCACATTGCTTCCAGCCGCGAGCCGGGAGTCGTGGCCCGGCGCTTGGCGGGCAAGCCGACTATGCTCATGACCTATCTGCTGCGCCGCGATACGGAGCCGTCCGAAATGCTGGCTCGATTTATCGAACGAGTAGATTTTATTGATTCGGCTGATGAACTCGGCATCCCCGAAGACCTTCCACGCGACCGATAGTAGGAATAAGGCTATGAACAAAGTGATATTGCTGATATTGGTCACTGCACTGCCTGCATGCGGTCCTTCTCAACCTTCGGAAACCGTGGATGCGCTCGTAGCCAATCCCGAACGCATCAAAGAGATTCAACGTCAATGCAAGGAAGACCGCGCGAAGGTTGGCGACGAACTATGTCTGCGTGCTGCCGAAGCCGCCAAACGGCGATTTTTCGGTGATCGGCCCGAGCAAAAATCCAAGTAGGTTATCTCTCGGTCGCTTCGCTGCGACGAAGTTCTCGCTGTTACCTCACTACGCCGCAATGCGCTCGCGCTTGCGGCGTTTTTATTGCTTTCGCCACTAAAGGAAATCTGACTTTTTGGGCCTAAATTGCCGCCACATCGGCCTTTGACCGACCTGCGCGAACGCCTTGATCCTCAGTGCTGCGGCACCTCTGTGTGCCGTGATCGGAGGCGAGGTTATGCAAGGGACGAACGTGCTGTTCGGTCAGATCGCCGTGGTATTCGGCATCGTGATCGCTGGCGTATGGAGCGCCACGCAATGGACAGCAGCAGCCCTTGGCTACCAGCTACGCCTTGGCTCGCCCTGGTTCGATCTTCTCGGCACACCGATCTACCACCCGTGGAAACTGTTCGAGTGGTGGTTCTTCTTCGATGCCTACGCGCCGCGCGTGTTCGATACCGGCGGCGCCATCGCGGGCGGCAGTGGCCTGCTGGCGGTGGTGGTCGCCATCGGTATGTCGATCTGGCGCTCGCGCCAATCGCGGCTGGTTACGACCTACGGCTCGGCACGCTGGGCGAACGCGGATGACATTCGCAAGGCTGGCCTCACGCAGCCGGCCGGCGTGTTCCTCGGCCAGCACGACCGCCAGTACCTGCGGCATGAAGGCCCGGAACACGTCCTGACCTTCGCGCCCACGCGCTCGGGCAAAGGTGTGGGCCTGGTGGTGCCGACGCTGCTTTCCTGGCCAGCCTCGGCCGTCATCCACGACATCAAGGGCGAGAACTGGCAGATCACCGCCGGTTGGCGCTCGCGCTTCTCGCATTGCCTGCTGTTCAACCCGACCGATGCGAAGTCAGCGGCCTACAACCCGCTGCTGGAGGTACGGCGCGGCGCGCATGAGGTGCGCGACGTGCAGAACATCGCGGACATTCTGGTTGATCCCGAAGGTGCGCTGGAGAAGCGCAACCATTGGGAAAAGACCTCGCACGCGCTACTGGTTGGGGCCATCCTGCATGTGCTCTACGCAGGCGAAGACAAGACTCTGCGCGGCGTCGCCAACTTCCTCTCCGACCCGGCCAGTCCGTTCGAGCTGACCTTGCATCGGATGATGACTACGCCGCACCTCGTGAACGAGGAAGGTGGTGGCCCACATCCCGTGGTGGCATCCGCTGCGCGCGAAGTCCTCAACAAGAGCGATAACGAACGCTCGGGCGTGCTGTCCACGGCCATGTCGTTCCTCGGCCTGTACCGCGATCCCACGGTGGCCGAAGTCACCTCGCGTTGCGATTGGCGCATCGCTGACCTGATCGCTGCCGAGCATCCGGTATCGCTGTACCTCGTGGTGCCGCCTTCGGACATTTCGCGGACGAAGCCGCTCATTCGCCTGATCCTCAACCAGATCGGCCGGCGCCTCACCGAATCGCTCGACGGCTCCGACGGCATTCAGCGCCGCCACAAGCTGCTGCTGATGCTCGATGAGTTCCCGGCGCTGGGGCGGCTCGACTTCTTCGAGACGGCCCTGGCCTTCATGGCGGGCTACGGCATCCGCAGCTTCCTCATCGCGCAGTCGCTCAACCAGATCGACAAAGCCTATGGCCAGAACCATTCGATTCTGGACAACTGCCATGTGCGCGTGACGTTCGCCACGAACGACGAGCGCACGGCCAAGCGCATTTCCGAAACGCTCGGCACCGCTACCGAGCTGCGCGCGCAGCGCAACTACGCGGGCCATCGGCTCGCGCCGTGGCTGGGCCACCTGATGGTGTCGCGCCAGGAAACCGCGCGCCCGCTGCTGACGCCGGGCGAAGTCATGCAGCTTCCGCCTGACGAGGCCGTGGTGATGGTGTCCAGCGTGGCGCCGATCAAGGCGAAGAAGCTGCGCTACTACGCGGACGCCAATTTCAAGCGTCGCGTGCTGCCACCGCCCGCGCTGGCGGATGGGCAGTACGCCGACGCGCCGCCATTGCGGCCCGACGACTGGAGCGGGTTGGCGATTCCGTCCGTGCCCGCTGCACTGGCCGCCGCGTCCGCTGATGGCCTGGAGAACTTGGGTTCGGCCGACGACGGCGGCCCGCGCCGTCAGCCCGAACTCTCCGAAACCGTCGCCTACGACTCCGAGCTGGCCGCTCCCACGGCCGACCTCGCGCTGCTCGATGACGACGACGACCTGCCGCTTCCCCTTCCTCGCCAGCTTGATCCGGCCATGCAGCGCAGCGCCCGGCTGGCTTCCCTCGACCCCAACGACGGAATCGAGCTATGAGCCACTATCGCCTCAACCTGTTCATCCAGCCGGAGCACGCCAAGCGGCTCGATGAGCTGGCCGCCAAGAAAGGCGTGTCCAAGTCGTCCATCGTCGCGGCGGCGCTCGCATCATGGCTGTCGCCCGATGCCGCCGACCAGCGCGAGGCGGCCATTGCCAAGCGGCTGGATCGCCTCTCGCGCCAGGCCGATCGCATGGAGCGCGACCAGAACATCGCCATCGAAACGCTGGCGCTGTTCATCCGCTACTACCTGACCGTGAGCACTCCGGTTCCCGAGGCGCACCAAGACGCGGCACGCGCGCAAGGCAAGGCGCGCTTCGAGCAGTTCACCGAGCAGCTTGGCCGCCACCTGCTGCGGGGCCGCAGCCTGGTGCGCGACGTGGTGGAGGAACTGCATCCCGACCCAATGCGGATGGAAGACGCGGCGGCAGCCGCGCAAGCGCAGGAGCGTGCCTCATGAGCGCCGCGCCTTCATCCCTCACCACCTCGCTCGACCGCCGCATCCAGATGCTGCGCACGGCGATGGGGCCGCTGATCGCCGCCGCGCTCGAAGACCCGGACGTGGTGGAGGTGATGCTGAACCCCGATCGCACCCTTTGGGTGGATCGGCTTTCCAGTGGGCGCGCGCCGATGGGCGCGGAGTTGCCGGAGACGGACGGCGAGCGAATCATCCGCTTGGTCGCGGCCCACGTTGGCGCAGAAGTCCATCGCGGGCAACCGCTGCTGTCCGCCGAGTTGCCCGAAACCGGCGAACGCTTCGAGGGCATCTTGCCGCCCGCTGCGCCGGGGCCGGCCTTCGCGCTGCGCAAGCGCGCCATCGGCGTCATCCCTCTGTCGCGCTACATCGAGGACGGAATGATGACCGCCGAGCAGGCGGGCTTTCTCGTTCGCGCCGTGCGCGAGCGCCAGAACGTCCTGATCGCAGGAGCCACGAGCAGCGGCAAGACCACGCTCGCCAATGCGCTGCTGGCCGAGATCGCCGCCACGGGCGACCGCGTACTGGTGCTCGAAGACACCATCGAGTTGCAATGCGCGGCCCGCGACCATGTGCCGCTGCGCACGCGCGCCGGCGTCGTGTCCATGACCGAACTGGTGCGGTCGTCCATGCGCCTGCGGCCTGATCGCGTCGTCGTCGGCGAGGTGCGCGGCGCCGAGGCGCTGGATCTCATCAAGGTGTGGGGCACCGGCCATCCGGGCGGTATCGCCACGATCCACGCCGGCTCCGCGCTCGGCGCGCTGCTGCGCCTGGAGCAACTGATTCTCGAAGTGGCGGTGAACCCGCCGCGTGCGCTGATCGCCGAGGCGGTCAACGTGGTGATCCATATCGCCGGGCGCGGGCGCAAGCGCCGCATCGAGAGCATCGCCCGCGTCGTCGGCTTTGACGGCGTGGGCTACCGATTGGCGGATTGGGAGGCGGACGCGCTGGACACGCCGTTTCCCGAGTTGTCGCCAAACCCCGATGCCGTACCCGCTGCGGCGACTTCCTCATCCCTTGACTCACTTGGAGAACTGCCATGACGCAGATGACCATTCCTGCTTTCCGTTTTTCTGCAAATCCGGCTTTGCGTCTTGCGCGGCTGCGCTGCCTGGCCCGTCCTGCGGGGCAAGGGCTGCTGCTGGCCGCGTTGCTGTTGTTCCTGGCCGGAGCCGCGCAGGCCGCCGGTTCCTCGATGCCGTGGGAAGGCCCGCTGCAATCCATCCTCGAATCCATCCAGGGGCCGGTGGCGCGCATCGTCGCGGTCATCATCATCATCGCCACGGGCCTCGCGCTCGCGTTCGGCGACACGTCCGGCGGGTTCCGCAAGCTGATCCAGATCGTATTCGGTCTGTCCATCGCGTTCGCCGCTTCGAGCTTCTTCCTGTCGTTCTTCAGCTTCTCCGGCGGGGCGGTCGTATGAGTGCCCCTGACACCTTCGCGGACGGCTTCGAGGTGCCGCTGCATCGCTCGCTGACCGAGCCGATTCTGCTGGGCGGTGCGCCGCGCACCGTAGCGATCGCTAACGGCACGCTGGCCGCCGCTGTCGGCCTGGGCCTGCAACTGTGGATTCCGGGCGTCGTGCTCTGGATCGTCGGCCATTCGCTGGCGGTGTGGGGTGCGCGCGTCGATCCGCAGTTCATGCAGGTCTTCGCCCGGCACATCAAGCACCGCCCGCTGCTGGACGTGTGAGGGGAGGACGCCGCGATGCTGAACCTCGCCGAATACCGCCAGCGCCCGGCCTTGCTTGCCGACTGGCTGCCCTGGGCCGGGCTGGTCGCACCGGGCGTCGTCTTGAACAAGGACGGCAGTTTCCAGCGCACGGCCCGGTTTCGCGGGCCTGACCTCGACAGCGCGACGCAAGGCGAGCTGATCGCCACGTCGGCGCGGTTGAACAACGCGCTGCGCCGCATGGGATCGGGCTGGGCGCTGTTCATCGAAGCCGAGCGCCGGCCTGCGGCCGACTATCCGCACTCGGAGTTTCCCGAGCCGCTTTCGTGGGTGGTGGAGGAAGAACGCCGGGCCGCCTTCGAGGAATCGGGCCATCACTTCGAGAGCGGCTATCACCTGACGTTGCTTTACCTGCCGCCGGAAGAATCCCGCGCCCGTGCAGCCAAGATGCTCTACGAGAACACACCGACGAATGGCGTGGACTGGCGCGAGCGGCTGCAAGCCTTCGTCGCGGAAACGGATCGCGTCTTTGACCTGCTCGACGGCGTGATGCCGGAAATCGTCTGGCTGGATGACAGCCAGACGCTGACCTACCTGCACACGACCATCTCGACGCGGCGCTACCGCGTCGGTGTGCCCGAAGTGCCGTTCCACATCGACGCCCTGCTGACCGACTCGCCGCTGGTCGGTGGCCTGGCGCCCATGCTGGGCGACCAGCACCTGCGCGTGGTGTCGGTGCGCGGTTTTCCGACCTCGACCTGGCCGGGGATTCTGGACGACCTCAACCGCTTGGGCTTTGCATATCGTTGGAGTACGCGCTTTCTCTGTCTCGACAAATCCGAGGCGGAAAAGGAACTCACCCGCCTGCGCCGCCAGTGGTTTGCAAAAAGGAAGAACGTCATCGCGCTGCTGCGCGAAACGATCTTCCAGCAGGAAAGCCCGTTGGTCGATACTGACGCCAGCAACAAGGCGACCGACGCCGATGCCGCCTTACAGGAGCTGGGCAGCGATCAGGTCGCCTTCGGCTATCTCACCGCCACGGTGACGGTGCTCGATGCCGACCCGGCCGTAGCCGACGAGAAGCTGCGCATGGTGGAGCGGGTCATCCAGGGGCGCGGCTTCGTCACCATCCCGGAAACGCTCAACGCCGTGGATGCGTGGCTGTCATCCATTCCGGGCAACGCTTACGCCAACGTGCGCCAGCCCATCGTCTCGACGCTGAACCTAGCACACATGATGCCGGTGTCCGCAGTATGGGCGGGGCCGGAAAAGAACGACCACCTCGACGGCCCGCCGCTGATCGTCACGCGCACCGATGGCGCGACGCCGTTCCGGCTGGTGACGCACATCGGCGACGTGGGCCACACGCTGGTCGCAGGCCCGACCGGCATGGGCAAGTCGGTCTTGCTCGCCACGCTGGCGATGCAGTTCCGTCGCTATCGCGGTTCGCGCATCTTCGCCTTCGACATGGGCCGCTCGATGCGGGCCACGATCCTGGGCTTGGGCGGCGAACACTACGACCTGGGCACGGATGGCGAAATCGCCTTCCAGCCCTTGGCACGCATCGACCGCGAGGGCTACCGCACCTGGGCCGCAGAATGGGTCGAAGGCCGCTTGCTGCACGAAGGCGTGGCGGTCGGCCCCGACGAGAAGGCGGCTATCTGGTCGGCGCTTGGAAGCCTCGCCGGTGCGCCGGTGGAGCAGCGCACGATGACCGGCCTGTCGGTGCTGCTGCAATCGAACGCGCTGCGCCAGGCGCTCGCGCCCTACGTGCTCGGTGGTGCGCACGGCAAGCTGCTGGACGCTGACCACGACCGGCTCGGCATGGCCGACGTGCAGTGCTTCGAGATGGAGGAGCTGATGCACAGCAAGGCCGCCGTCATGGCCGTGCTGCATTACCTCTTTGCGCGCTTCGATGAACGCTTCGACGGATCGCCCACGCTGCTGATCCTCGATGAAGCGTGGTTGTTCCTCGATGACCCGGTGTTTGCCGCGCGTATCCGCCAGTGGCTCAAGACGCTACGCAAGAAAAACGTGTCGGTGATCTTCGCCACGCAGTCGCTCGCGGACATCAAGGATTCGAGCATCGCCCCCGCGATTATCGAAAGCTGCGCCAGCCGCATCTTCCTGCCGAACCCGCAGGCGACTGAGCCGCAGATTCGCACGATCTACGAAGGCTTCGGCCTCAACAGCCGGCAGATCGAGATCGTCGCCACCGCGCAGCCCAAGCGCGACTACTACTACCAATCCCGCCTCGGCAACCGCCTGTTCGACCTCGACCTGGGGCCGGCCGCGCTGGCGTTTGCGGGCGCTTCCACGCCGCAAGACCAGCGCGACATAGACCGCGTGCTGCTGGACGCCGGCGTACCCGGCTTCGCGGGCGCCTGGCTGCGCCATCGCGGCCTCGATTGGGCGGCCGACCTGCTGCCCTCGTTCCCCGGCCTTGCGCCGGGTTCCCTCGCTGATCAACCCCTGGAGAACCTGTCATGAAAAAGCGTCTTGTCGCCGCCGCAATCGCGGCCATGCTTTGCACCGCCACCGCCCATGCGCAATGGGTCGTGGTCGATCCCACCAACCTCGTGCAGAACACGCTGACCGCGATCCGCACGCTGGAGCAGATCAACAACCAGATCCAGCAGCTTCAGAACGAAGCGCAGATGCTGATGAACCAGGCGCGCAATCTCGCCAGCCTGCCATCCAGCGTGGTCGGCCAGTTGCGCGCCAATCTGGCGACCACGCAGCGGCTGATCGACCAGGCGCGCGGCCTGGCCTACGACGTGACGAATCTGGATCGGGAGTTTCAGCGCCTGTATCCCGAGCAGTACGCCGCCACGGTGAGCGGCGACCAGATGTACCGCGACACGCAGGAGCGATGGAAGAACACGCTCAACGGCTTGCAGACCACGATGCGGATGCAGGCCCAGGTTTCGCAGAACCTGGGCGAAGACGAAAGCGTGCTCGCCGACCTCGTGGGCAAGAGCCAGTCAGCCGAAGGTGCGTTGCAGGCGATGCAGGCCATGAACCAGTTGCTGGCCTTGCAGGCCAAGCAGTCGATCCAGTCGCAGCGGCTCCAGATCACGCAGGATCGCGCTGCCGCGCTGGAACTGGCGCGGCAGGCGGCGGCCACGGAGCGCGGACGTGAGATGACGCGCCGCTTCCTGGGCAGTGGCACGCCGTACACGCCGCAAGCCGTCGATTTCTACAACCACTGACGAGGTGCGGCCATGAAGTACGCGCCTGTCGTGTTCGCTCTCGCGTTCCTGCTGTCCGGCTGCGATCAGCCGCTGTCGGTGGCTTCACTGGCCGCCGATCCATCCCGGTTGCACACGCTGCGCGCGCAGTGCCGCACGGGCGCGCACGACGGCGCGTTTTGCGCGCAGGTGGCCCAGGCCGACCTGCGGCGCTTTCTCTCCGGCCAGACCGGGCCGAGCGAGTATCAGACGCTAGCCGACCTGCCGCCGATTCCGCCCAGCTTCGATGAACCCGCCGATGCCGATGCGCCTGGGCAGGAGGACTCACCATGAACGACGTAACGATCATCGACCGCTTCCTCGATACCTTCTCGCGCTACATCGACTCGGGCTTTGGACTGCTGCATGGCGAGGTGGCGTTTCTGACCGCCACGCTGATCGTCATCGACATGACGATCGCCGGGCTGTTCTGGGCGATGGGCCATGCCGTCGGCCAGGGCGAGGACGTGATCGCCAAGCTGATCCGCAAGGTGCTGTACGTCGGTGCCTTCGCCTACATCATCGGCAACTTCAACACGCTGGCCGGCATCCTGTTCCGCTCCTTCGCCGGGCTGGGCCTAACGGCCAGCGGCTCGACCTTGAGCATGGAGAACTTCCTACACCCTGGGCGGCTGGCCAAGGTCGGCATCGACGCCGGTGCGCCGATCCTTGAGCAGATCGGCAACATGGCGGGCTTCCCCGAGGTGTTCGTGAACATCACGCCCATCGTCGTGATGTTCCTCGCGTGGTTGATCGTCATCCTGTGCTTCTTCGTGCTGGCGATCCAGCTTTTCATCACGCTGATCGAGTTCAAGCTGACCACGCTCGCCGGCTTCGTGCTGGTGCCGTTCGCGCTGTGGAACAAGACCGCGTTCCTCGCCGAAAAGGTGCTGGGCAACGTGGTGTCGTCCGGCATCAAGGTGCTGGTGCTCGCCGTCATTGTGGGCATCGGCTCGGGGCTGTTCGCCGAGTTTCAGGTACATCCCGCCGAGCCATCCATCGACCACTCCGTGGTCGTGATGCTGGCCTCGCTGACCCTGCTGGCCTTGGGCATCTTCGGGCCAGGCATTGCAACCGGGCTGGTGTCTGGCGGGCCGCAGCTTGGCGCGGGTGCGATGGCCGGTGCTGCGCTGGGCGCTGCGGGCGCTGCCGTTGCCGTCGGCGCCGCAGCCACGGGCGTCGGCGGCGCGGTAGCTGCTGGAGCGCGCATGGCGCCCGCTGCCGCCAAGCTGGCCGGCAGCGGCGCGCGGGCTGCCGCTGGGGCTGCCAGCAGTGCACGGTCGGCGTTCCAGGCCGGTTCCGCTTCGGCCGGCGGCGGCCTCAAGGGTGCCGCTGCGGGCTTCGGCAATGTCGCCAAGACAGGCGCTCAGGCAGCCGGGCAGAAGGTGGCCGATGGCGCGCGTTCGATGAAGGAACGTGCCGCCGCAGCTTTCCGCCAGGAAGGCACGACTTCGGCGGGAGGCGGTACAGCCGCCGCATCGGGCGGCCCAGCGTCTGGTGGTGATACGCCCTCCACCGCGCCGCAGGAGCAACCCGCCTGGGCCAAACGCCTGCATCGCCGCCAGCAACTCACCCATGCCGCAACCACCGCCGCCCACACGCTGCGCGGGGGCGACGGCGGCAGTTCCAGCCAGGGGCCGAGTCTGCGCGATTCCGATTCCTGATCTTCAAGGAGAACACCCATGCGATTCAAACGACCGCAGGTGCGCTATGCCGACACGCCGCAGCCTGCTACTCCGTACCAATCCGCCGCACAGGTGTGGGACGAGCGCATCGGCTCGGCCCGCGTGCAGGCGAAGAACTGGCGTTTCATGGCCTTCGGCTGTCTCACGCTGGCCGTGCTGATGGCCGGGGGCCTGGTCTGGCGCTCGGCGCAATCCATCGTGACACCCTATGTCATCGAGGTGGACAACGCGGGCCAAGTGCGCGCCGTGGGCGAGGCCGCTACGCCGTACCGGCCCAGCGATGCGCAGATCGCCTACCACCTGGGCCGCTTCATCGGCCTGGTGCGCTCGCTGTCCATCGACCCGATCGTGGTGCGGCAGAACTGGCTGGACGCCTACGACTACACCACCGACAAGGGCGCCGTGGTGCTCAACGAGTACGCCCGCGTGAACGATCCGTTCGCGCGCATCGGCAAGGAGTCGGTGACGGTGCAGATCACCAGCGTGACCCGCGCCAGCGACGCCTCTTTCAACGTGCGCTGGACGGAACAACGCTTCGTCAACGGCGCTCCTGCTGGCACCGAACGCTGGAACGCGGTGATTTCCATCGTGCAGCAGACCCCGCGCACCGAACAGCGCCTGCGCAAGAACCCGTTGGGCATCTACGTCAACGGCCTGTCGTGGAGCCGCGAACTGGATTCTTCCGAAGGAGCCAAGCCATGAACCCGTCTTTCCGTACTTACGTTTCCGTGCTGGCGCTCGCGGCCCTGGCGGGCTGCGCCACCCAGGGCAAGCCGCCGCCGACCATCTCGCTCGATGAGCCGGTGCAGGCGCAGCCGCTGCCGGAGCCGCCTGCACCTGTGGAGGCGGTCGCTGTGCCCGAGGTGCTGCCGATGCCGGCACAGTTGAAGCCAGCGCCCGAGGGCGAAGAAGCCAAGCCGGCGCCGGAGCCGGTCGACGAGAAGGTGCGCGTCTCACGGGCCAATACCGAGGCGCGCGTCGCGCCCACGCGCGAGGGCTACGTCAACGCGATTCAGGTGTGGCCTTTCACGGACGGCGCGCTGTATCAGGTCTATGCGGCCGTGGGCCGCGTGACCGTGATCGCGCTCCAGCCCGGTGAGGAACTGGTGACGGTGGCCGCTGGCGACACGGTGCGCTGGATCGTGGGCGACACATCGAGCGGCAGCGGGGATGCGCTGCGCGTGAACGTGATGGTCAAGCCCATCCGCTCGGGCCTCAAGACGAATCTCGTTGTAACCACCAGCCGACGCACCTATCTGCTGGAACTGACCTCGACAGAGAAGACATGGATGGCGTCGATATCCTGGGAGTACCCCAAGGACAAGATGCTCGCCTTGCAGCGCCAGGCGCAGGCGGCCAGCGCCGCCGCGCCGGTCGAGACCGGGCTGTCGCTGGAGAAGATCCGTTTCCGCTATGCCATCAGTGGCAGCAATCCGCCGTGGAAGCCGCTGCGCGCCTTCGATGACGGCGAGAAGGTATATATCCAGTTTCCCGCCGGCATCGCCCAGGGCGAGTTGCCGCCGCTGTTCGTGATCGGTGCGCAGGGCGACGGGCAATTGGTGAACTACCGCTTCCGCTCGCCGTATTTCATCGTTGATCGCTTGTTCGGCGCTGCCGAGTTGCGCTTGGGCGGGGACAAGGGCGACGTGGTGCGGATCGAGCGCACCGACGGCACGCGGGGGAACTGACCATGAGCCAGGACGACACCCCCGACCTCACCACGCCGCAGGCGGGCAAGGTCGCGCCCGAGGCGGTGGCGCTACGCGCCCAGCCGTGTCCGGTCACGCGCCTGAACCGGCGCACGCTGGCCGTCCTCGTCGGCGGCCTGTCGGTCGCCGTGCTCGGGGCCACGATCTGGTCATTGCAGCCGCATCGGCGCGGCACTGGCGAACAGACCGAGCTTTACAACGTGGATCGCGTATCGAAGTCCGAGGGGCTGGATGGCCTGCCTTCCGACTACTCGAAGCTGCGGAAGGTGCCCGAGTTGGGGCCGCCGCTGCCGGGCGATCTTGGCCCCGCCATCGTCGCTTCGCAGCAGCCGGCCGTAGCCGCTTACGCGGCCCCCGGCCACGATCCGAATGACGCTTTGCGCAAAGAGGCGGAAGCCGCTGCGGCTTCGTCGGTGTTCTTCCGCTCCGGCGGCCAGGGCCAAGGCCAGGCCGCAACGGTGGCGCAGGCGGCGCCGGGTGCGCCGGGTGCTGCAAGCGCGCTCGCAGCCTTCGACCCGCTCGCCGCCGGGCCGGCCTCGACGGCGGCCCAGCCCGCCGACCCGACCGCCACGCAGAACCGGCAAGACCAGAAGGAGGCGTTCCTGAAAGGCGGCTCTACGGAAACCCGCAATTCCGGCAACCTGGCGCTGCCGGCGTCGCCGTATCAGGTGATGGCCGGTACGGTGATCGCCGGGGCGCTGGTCACAGGCATCAAGTCCGATCTTCCGGGCGATGTGATCGCCACCGTCACGGAGCCCGTCTATGACACGGCCACGGGCAAGTTCCTGCTGATCCCGCAGGGATCGCGCATCCTCGGGCGCTACAACAGCCAGGTCAGCTACGGGCAGAGCCGCGTACAGGTGGTATGGAACCGGGTCATCCTGCCCGACACGTCATCGCTGACGCTCGACAACCTCGTGGGCACCGACCCGGCCGGCTACGCCGGCCTGGAAGACGACGTGGACTGGCACTGGAACCGCGTCTTCGCCGGCGCCGTGTTGACGACGCTGCTGGGCGTGGGCGCCGAGCTGGCCGCGCCGGAGAACCGCCAGGACGGCAACCGCATCGTCATCGCCGGGCGCGACAGCGCACAGGACAGCATCAATCAGGTCGGCCAGGAGATCACTCGGCGCAACATGAACATCCAGCCGACGCTGACAGCACGACCGGGCTTGCCGGTTCGGGTGATCGTGGCGCGCGACCTCGTGTTGCGTCCTTACCAACCCATGTTCTATCAGCTTGGAGGTGCGCGATGAGTACCGCCCGAAAACTCCGCCTCGGCCCGTTGCCGTCCAGCGGTAGCACGAAGCTGACGTTCACCTGCCCGGCCAGCCTGAAAGCCGACCTGGACGCCTACGCCGCACTGCACGCGCAGACGTATGGCGAGGCCGTCGATGCAACGACGTTGATCCCGCACATGCTGGAGACGTTCATGGCGGGGGATCGGGGATTCAGAAAGGGAAGCAGGGGCAAGGCCGCACCGCCGAAGTCGGGTTGACGATGTGGACGCATCCACCACCCACTCACGATGAAAGCGCAGCCCTCGGGTTGCGCTTTCGCTTTCTGGGGATGGATTGCGACAGGCCGGGGCATAAGATGGCTATGCGATCTTGCCCGCTGCGGCGCCCCTGCGTTTGCCACCGCAAAGCGCCCATGTGGCACCTAGCCAGAAATGCAGCAAGCGCGCGCCGCAGCCCGAATCTAGGCTAACCTATTGCCCCATAAGACCTTTTGCGCCGCTGCATGACCTCACAAAAGACTTGACAGCGGACATTTTTCATGGCTGGGCGGCGCGCGCCTACAGGCGCGAATATGCCGCTTCCAGTTCGCGGTGCAGGATGTCCGCGAAATCGGCGCGGCCGGCGTCATGCTGCGACAGCAGGCGCGCCAGCACCACATTGTCTTCCTCGCCGTTCCAGATCTTGATGTAGGTGCCTTCCTTGTAGCCATGCCGCTGGCGGAAGATGTTCAGCACGTTCTTGGAAACGTACTGGGTGTAGGCATCGTTCCAGCGCATTTCGCAGGCGGTCATGCTCTGTTCCAGCAGCTTGAAACTGGCGCGGCCGCACACCGCCAGGCCGCCGATCAGTTCCAGCAGCTCGGGCACGTTCAGGCTGGCCAGCGCGTAGCTCTTGCCGTCTAGCGTGATCGAGGCGGGGCCGGCCAGGTCGGCCACCAGCGCGGCGGCGGCCGCGTTGACGTCGCCCTTGGCCTGCACGATGGTGTGCGACAGGTAGAAGTGCAGGATGTCGACCAGTTCCATCTGCACCTGCGGCAGGTCGATGGTCTGCTTCTTCCACCATTTCCAGCCGTAGTGCTCCAGGGCCTCGGCCGATTCGACGAAGGCGGCGCGCAGGAAGCGGGCGCCGCCGTTGATCCAGTCCGGATTGATCATGCTGTTCAGGTCGCCTTGCAGCTTCAGCATCGTGGCCGCCTGGGCCTGGTTCAATCCGACAACGTTATTCACTTTTACTCCGGGTATTCATGGGGTCTATGCGACGGCGGCGGAAATGTTAGCACCATTGCCGCCGCGGCCGGGGCCGCTTCAGCCGTCCTTGCGGTATGACGAGGTCTTGAGCGGCGGCAGCTTTTCCAGCGGGCGCTTGCGCGGGTTGCGCGCGCCGCCAGCCGCCTTGAACAGCATCAGGGCGAAAAAGCCCAGAAACACCGCCGGCATGAAGTCGTCCAGGTCGAAGCGCGGCGCGCGCAGCGCCGTGAAGGCGATGTTGACCGCCGCCCACCCGGCCACGGCGCCGGCGATGGTCAGGAAGATGCCCTGCTTGCGCTGGCGCGCGCGCTTGGCCAGCGAAACCGCCTCGGCCTCGCTCTGGTCGGGGATGGTGTCGGCGGACCGCGATTGCAGCGGCGGCGGCGCGGTCTTGCCCCAGGTCAGGTCGTTCAGGGAATCCTGGCTCGGCACGGCCACCGGGACCGGGGCTGGCGCCGTCGCCTGGCGCTTGGCCTCGGCCTTGCTCGGTACCCTTCCGGGCGTGACGCCGCCCGCGCGCGACAGATTCTCGATGTAGCGCGCGAAGTCGCCGTCCTTGGGCTCCATGTCGATGGCCATGCCATTCTCCGCTAGTTGCCACGACGGACGCGCGCCGGTTGCCGGCGTTTGCGCATCATCGCGATCAGGAGTCCGCATCCTAGCAGTACCGAGAGTCCGGCGCCGATCATCATGGCGATCTGCTGCGCGTTTTCGGCCGCGCCCAGGCTGCGCGCGGTGACGTAGCCGGGCGCCAGCATCAGCGGCAACCACAGGATCGCCGACAGCACGTTGGCCATCTGGAAACGGCCATGGGCCATGCCCATCACGCCCGCGACAGTGGGGATGGTGGAGCGGATCGGGCCCAGGAAGCGGCCGATCAGCACCGAGGCGAAGCCATAGCGGTAGAAGAACAGCCGGGCGCGCGCCACGGCGGTACGCTGCTGCTTGAGCGGCCAGCGCCGCAGCACGCCGGGGCCGGCCCAGCGGCCCAGGCCGTAGGACAGCGCGTCGCCGACGATCGCGCCGGCTATGCCCCAGGCCAGGATGCCCCAGGGGTCCAGCGTGCCGGCGCCGATCAGACCGCCGGTCAGCAGCATCAGCGCCGTCGCGGGGATGAACAGCCCCAGCAGCACCATCGATTCCCCCAGCGTGAGCAGGAAGGTGATGGGGCCGGCCCAGGCCTGGTTGGTCTCGATCAGCATGCCGATCTTGTCGATATATTGGTCCATGAGGCGGAACTTGAAAATCAGCTGAACGTAATCGGGTATCTTAACGCCTGCATGGAGGCGCCTGTGTGAAACAGGCGTTCCACGGAAGGCGATCGTCGGAGTGCTATGGATTCGGTTACACAAGCCGTGCTGGGCGCGGGCATACAGGGGGCGCTGTTGGGGCGCATGCAGGGCCGGCGGGCGCTGATCTACGGCGCGGCGCTGGCGACGGTGCCGGACCTGGACGTGCTGATGCGCTACCCGGACCCGGTATCGCTGATGACCTACCACCGGGGTTTCTCGCATTCGATTTTCGTGCTGACCGGCCTGGCCGCGCTGCTGACCTGGCTGATCCGCAAGTACTGGCCGCAAGCGCAGTACAGCGCCGGGCGGCTGTTTCTGACCCTGTGGCTGGTATTGGTGACGCATCCATTGCTGGACGCTTTCACGGTTTACGGCACGCAGCTGTTCTGGCCGCTACCGTCGATCCCGGAAAGCTGGTCCGCCATATTCATCATCGATCCGCTCTACACCGTGCCGTTGCTGCTGGCGGCGGTGTACGCGGTGATCGCGGGCATGACGCGCAACGCCCGCCGCTTCCTGGCCGGGGCGCTGATCTTCAGCACTGCCTACCTGGGGTTCGGGCTGGCCGGCCGCCTCGCCGCCGAACATCGGGTACGCGAGGCGATGCAGACGCAGGGCATCGCCATCACCGAGCTGCGGGGTATCCCCATGCCACTCAATACGCTGTTGTGGCGCGTCGTGGCCAAAACCCCCGACGGCCATTACTACGAGGCCGTCAGTGGCTGGTTCGACCGCGAGCCGCCGGAATGGCTGCGCCTGCCGCTCAACCCTGGGCTCGGACAGGCGCTGGCGGACATGCCGCTGCTGCAACGCCTGCGCTGGTTCACCGACGATTGGCTGCGTTATGACGCGCTGGGCGACGCGCTGGTGGTGACCGACCTGCGCATGGGCGTGGCGGGGCACTACAGCTTTCGCTTCAAGATGGCCGAACGCGATGCCGAGGGCGGCTGGCGGCCGGTAACGCCAGCGCGCTGGCCGGGCGAACGCGGCGGCTGGGCCGAATTCAAACTGATGCTGGCGCGTATCCTGCACGCGCAACCGCCACTGCCACTGGCGCAATGGGCGCAGACAGCGACGCGCTAGCCGCGGCTGCCCGGCGCTGTCAGGCAGGCCTGCCTTGCGGTGGGCTTTTTTTCGTCCGACGGGGGGCATGAAACGCGGCTTGTGTTGGTGTGCCCGCGATCCGGGCCACCCGGATTGACCGGAAAACCGCCGTTGCATTATTCTTGTTCGATATTAAGGAACCAGGGTTCCGTTTTTTGGAACATCAATGAGTATTCTCGACGGCGTCCAGCGCGTGCTGGCGCTTTACGCGGAAGGCGCGGTCGAACTGAGCTTCACCGATGTGGCGCAGCGGCTGGCAATGCCCAAGAGTACCGCCTCGCGCCTGCTGAACCAGATGCAGCACTACGGCCTGCTGGATCAGGACGCGGCCACGCGCCGCTATCGCGCCGGCGCCCTGTTGTCGCAGGCGGTGCGGGCCGGGCAGGCCGCGACGCCGCTGGACGAGGCCTGCCGCAAGGTGCTGGCGCGCCTGTCCGACGACAGCGGCCTGACCGCGTACTTGTCCACCCTGAACCAGCGCGAAACCGTGGTGCTGCAACGCCTGAACGGCTCGCAGCCGGTGCAGGTGCTGTCGCCGCCAGGCTCGCGCCGTGCCGCCTCGGGCACGGCAATGGGACGCGCGCTGCTGTCGCGCTTGACCCAGGAAGAGTTCGACGCGCTGTACGGCAGTGATCCGGCCCGGCCCCTGCCGGTGGAGGGCAAGGATTGCCCGGCCACCGTCGGCGAACTGGCGCAGCGCGTGGCGCAGATCCGCGCCGACCATTGCGGTGTCGCCATCGACCAGGCCATGCCCGGTATCGGCGCGGTGGCGGCGGCGGTGCGCGACCCCGACAGCGCCGAACTGCGCGGCCTGTGCCTGTCGTTCGTGTCGTTCCAGGCCGACGCAGCCCGCGTGGCCGCGTTGCGCGAGTCGCTGACGCGCCAGGTGGCGGCGCTGGGCCGCGAATTGAACGATCCCTATTGGCTGGCCTGACGCGCCGGCGCGCACCCGATTGACCGTATTGCCCTATCCGGCCGCATGCTCGCGGCACCCCGACTCCACCGATTTCACGGAACGCCTTTCATGAATCTTCTGCTTCTCAGCAATTCCAGCAGCGATGCCGGTTACCTGGCGCACGCGCTGCCCGACATCCGCGAACTGATCGCGGGCCTGCCGGCCGGCGCGCCGGCGGTGTTCGTGCCGTACGCGGGGGTCACCCGCAACTGGGACGACTACGCCACGCAGGTCACCACGGCGCTGGCCGA
Organism: Achromobacter pulmonis; assembly: GCF_902859765.1. Classification (GTDB taxonomy): domain Bacteria; phylum Pseudomonadota; class Gammaproteobacteria; order Burkholderiales; family Burkholderiaceae_B; genus Achromobacter; species Achromobacter pulmonis. Next base: position 270,459 of record NZ_CADIJV010000002.1, on the reverse strand, counting down.
CACCGGCCTGGACATCCAGCCGCTGCACCGCGCCGCCGATCCGGTGGCCGCGCTGGAACAGGCCGCCGTCATCATCGTCGGCGGCGGCAACACCTTCAACCTGCTCGGCCAGCTGCGCCGCCAGGGGCTGCTGAGCGTGGTGGCGCGCCGCGTGCGCGAAGGCGCCGCCTACCTGGGCTGGAGCGCCGGCTCCAACCTGGCGTGCCCCAGCATCCGCACCACCAACGACATGCCGATCACCGATCCCGAGGGCCTGGACGCGCTGGGCCTGCTGTCCTTCCAGATCAATCCGCACTACACCAACGCCCATCCGCCCGGCCATCGCGGCGAAACGCGCGCGCAGCGGCTGGCCGAGTTCTGCGTCTTGAACCCGGCCATGCCCGTGCTGGGCCTGCCCGAAGGCGCCGCGCTGCGCGTGCGCGATGCGGCCATCACGCTGGTCGGCCCGCACGATGCGCCGCTGTTCATCGGCGCCGCCGAACCGCGCCTGTTCAGGCCCGGTCCGGTTGAGATCCCGGCATGAAGCAGGTCATCGATACCATCGAACTGCTGTCCTGTGCCCACATCACGGGTGAGGCGGTGGCGCAGCATCTGCGCGAGGCGGGCGATTGCGAGGTCGAGGTCACGCGGCTGGCGCGTGACGGCGCCGCCACCGACTTTCTGTCCATCGTCATCCGGGGCGCCGATGACAACGCGCCGCAGTTGGGCATCGTCGGCCGTCTGGGTGGCATTGGCGCGCGCCCGGCCGTGACCGGCCTGGTGTCCGACAGCGACGGCGCCGTGGTCGCCATCGCCGCCGCCCTCAAGATCATGGCCATGGCGCGCCAGGGCGATGTATTGCCCGGCACCGTGCGCATCCACACCCACATCTGCCCGCGCGCTGGCACCCGCCCGCACCATCCGGTGCCGATGATGCGCTCGCCGTTCCCGATGCGCGAAATGATGTCGCACGAGGTCGATCCGCGCATGGATGCGATCCTGTCGGTCGACACCACCCGCGGCAACCGTCTGGTGAACCGCCGCGGCGTGGCGCTGACGCCGGTGGCCAGGCAGGGCTATCTGCTCCCCATCCCCGACGCCATGCTGGACGTGATGGGTTGGGTCAGCGGCGAACTGCCCGTGACGCTGCCGCTGACCACGCAGGACATCACGCCCTACGAAAACGGTCTGTGGCACCTCAATTCTCTGATGCAGCCGGCCATCGCCACCGGCGCGCCGGTGATCGGCGTGGCGCTGACCGCGCAGACCACGGTGCCCGGTTGCGCCACCGGCGTGACCAACGCGGTCGATGCCGACGTGGCGATGCGCTTCTGCATCGAGATCGCCAAGCGCTTCGGGCAAGGCGCCATGACCTTCTTCGATGCGGCCGAATGGGATGCGCTGCAAGGCCGCTATGGCTCGATGGCGCATCTGCAGACCACCGGCCGCGAACCGGAGCCGGCGCCATGAGTGCACGCCCGCCCTCGCATGCGGCGGGCGCCACAAACAAAAACGCCAGACTGGTGTCTGGCGTTTTTCCTGGCCCGATAGGCGATTGCGTCAGGCCGGCAGCCGCGCCGCGATCTCGGCGATCAGGCGGCGCGCGGCATCCAGCTTGTCGGCGGCCGGCAGCGGGTGTGCGCCTTGCGCGTCGAACAGCACCAGTTCGGTGGTGTCGGCGTCCATGACCTTGTGCGCCAGGTTGCCCACCAGCAGCGGGATGCCCTTGCGCTGGCGCTTGGCTTCGGCGTGCTCGGCCAGTTTCTCGGTCTCGGCGGCAAAGCCCACGCACCACGGGCCGTCCGGCAGCTTGGCGACTTCGGCCAGGATGTCGGGGTTGGGTTCGAATTCCATCTGCGGCGCGCCGCCGCCCTCGCTGGTCTTCTTCAGCTTCTGGTCGCTGACATTCTTGACGCGCCAGTCGGCCACGGCCGCCACGGCGATGAACACGTCGGCGTCGGTGGCGCTGGCCATCACGGCGTCGTGCATCTGGCGCGCCGTCATGACCGACAGGGCGGTCACGCCGCGCGGCACGGGCAGGGCGGTGGCGCCGGTGATCAGCGTGACGCGGGCGCCGGCCTCGCGCGCGGCGCGGGCCAGGGCGTAGCCGGTCTTGCCCGACGAGCGGTTGCTCAGCACGCGCACCGGATCGACCGGTTCGGAGGTCGGACCGGCGGTCAGCAGTACGTGGCGGCCAGCCAGCAGCTTGGGCTGGAAGAAGGCAATCAGATCGGCGAGGATTTCATGGGCTTCCAGCATGCGGCCGTCGCCGGTTTCGCCACAGGCCTGTTCGCCGGCCGACGGGCCCAGGATGCTGATGCCGTCGGCGCGCAGTTGCGCCACGTTGCGCTGGGTGGCCGGGTTGGCCCACATTTCGCGGTTCATCGCAGGCGCCACCAGCAGCGGGCAGGCGCGCGCCACGCACAGCGTCGACAGCAGGTCGTCGGCCATGCCGTGCGCCAGTTTGGCCATGAAATCGGTGCTGGCCGGCGCGATCAGCACCGCGTCGGCGCCGCGCGTCAGGTCGATGTGCGCCATGTTGTTGGGCACCCGCGGATCCCAGGCATCGACGAACACGGGGCGGCCGGACAGCGCCTGCATGGTCACGGGCGTGATGAAGTGCGTGGCCGCCTCGGTCATCACCACGTCGACGATGGCGCCTTGTTCGGTCATGCGCCGCACCAGCTCGGCGATTTTGTAGCAGGCGATGCCACCGGTCAGGCCGAGGACGATGCGTTTGCGGGCGAGGTCGAGCATGGGTCTCGGACGGCGTTGGGACGCCGTCAAATCAGGGAACGGACAGTGATTTTATTCTGCATTGCCGCATCGCGCCGTTCGCCATGCGTGCAGGGGGGCTCAAACAAGGCAAAAACCCGGCCAGGGGCCGGGTTTCGAAAGGGCGGGTGACAGGGTCAGACGCGTGGCTTGCGGGCCCGCAGCAGTTCGTCCAGCACCAGCAGCACGGCGCCGCAGGTGATGCCGACGTCGGCCACGTTGAAGGCCGGGTAGTACCAGTCGCGCCAATAAAACAGCAGGAAGTCCACCACGTGGCCATACACTACCCGGTCGATCACGTTGCCGATGGCCCCGCCCAGGATCATGGCCAGGGCCAGGCAGAAGCGCGGCTGGCCGCGGGTGCGGCGCAGGATCACCAGGATGACCCCCGCGGCGACCACGCCCAAGCCGGTGAACAACCAGCGCTGCCAGCCTTCTTCGGACGCCAGGAAGCTGAACGCCGCGCCGCGGTTGTACAGCAGCGTGAAGTCGAAGAACGGCAGCAGGTTCAGGCGTTCTCCATACTGGTACGAGGTGTTGAAGTACACCTTGGTCAGTTGGTCCACCACGACGATCGCCAGGGCGATGGCCAGCCAGCGCCCCACCCGCGCGCGGGGCGCGCTGGCGGACGCAGCGGCGGCGGAGCCTTGTGGGCCGGCCATGCTCAGGCCTTGTCGCGGGCTTCGCCCGAGCCGAACAGGTTGGACACGCAGCGGCCGCAGATCTCGGGGTGATCCGGATCCTGGCCCACGTCCAGGCGCCAGTGCCAGCAGCGCTCGCACTTCTTGTGCCTGGACGGCGTGACCTCGATGCGGGTCTCGCCCTCGCCGGCGTGCACGCTGGCGCGCGACACGATCAGCACGAAGCGCAGGTCGTCACCCAGGCTCGCCAGCAGTTGCTGGTCTTCGCCGCTGGCGTACAGGTCGACCTCGGCCTGCAGCGACGAACCGATGTCGCCCGCCGTGCGCACTTCTTCCAGCTTGCGCTGGACCTCGGCGCGGATGGCGCGCAGGCGCGTCCATTTGGCCGACAGGGCCTCGGCGTCCGCGAACGGCGGCAGCGCGTGGTAGACCTCGGTGAAGATGGTGACGCGGGCGGCGTCGGCCTGGTGCTTCAGGGCCGAGCCGACCAGTTCCTTCCAGGCCTCTTCGGCCGTGAACGACAGGATCGGCGCCATCAGCTTGAGCAGCGTCTGGGTGATGTCCAGCAGTGCGGTCTGGGCCGAGCGGCGGGCCACGCTGTCCACCTTGGAGGTGTAGAGGCGGTCCTTCAGGATATCCAGGTAGAACGCGCCCAGGTCTTCCGAGCAGAACGTCTGCAGGCGCGACACCGCCGGGTGGAAGTCGTAGCGCTCGTAGTGGCCCTGCACCTCGGCCTGCATCTGCGCCGTCATGGCCAGCGCGTAGCGGTCGATTTCGAACAGTTCACCGTAGGGCACCGATTGCGACACGGCGTCGAAGTCGGCCAGGTTGGCCAGCAGGAAGCGCAGCGTGTTGCGGATGCGGCGGTAGCCCTCGACCACGCGCTTGAGGATTTCATCGGAGATCGACAGCTCGCCCGAGTAGTCGGTGGAGGCGACCCACAGGCGCAGGATTTCCGCGCCCAGCGAATCGGACACCTTCTGCGGCGCGATCACGTTGCCGACCGATTTGCTCATCTTGCGGCCCTGGCCGTCCACCACGAAGCCGTGCGTCAGCAGGGCCTTGTAGGGCGGCTGGCCGTACAGCATGCAGCCGGTCAGCAGCGACGAGTGGAACCAGCCGCGGTGCTGGTCGGAACCTTCCAGGTACAGGTCGGCGGGCCAGCCCAGTTCGGCGCCGTGCGAGCCGGCGAAATCACGGTCCTTGCCGCCCAGCACGGTAGCGTGGGTGCTGCCCGAGTCGAACCACACGTCCAGCGTGTCGCGGTTCTTTTCGTATTGATCGGCCTCGTCGCCCAGCAGCTCGCGCGGGTCCAGCGTCTGCCAGGCCTCGATGCCGCCTTGTTCGACGCGCTGCGCGACCTGTTCCAGCAGTTCGGCGGTGCGCGGATGCAGCGCGCCGGTTTCCTTGTGCACGAAGAAGGCCATCGGCGTGCCCCACTGGCGCTGGCGCGACAGGGTCCAGTCCGGACGGTTGGCGATCATGGCGTGCAGGCGGGCGCGGCCCCAGGCCGGATAGAAGGCGGTGGCGTCGATGCCGGCCAGCGCCGATTCGCGCAGGGTCGGGCCGCCGTCCTTGGGTTTGACGTCCATGCCCGCGAACCATTGGCTGGTGGCGCGGTAGATGATCGGCGTCTTGTGGCGCCAGCAATGCATGTAGCTGTGCTTGTGCTTTTCCACGTGCATCAGCGCGCCGGCTTCTTTCAGGGCCTCGACGATCTTGGGGTTGGCGTCCCAGATCGACAGGCCGCCGAACAGCGCCAGGCTGTCGACGTACTTGCCGTCGCCCATGACCGGGCTGATGAAGTCGGTGTCCTTCATGCCGTGCTCCTTGCACGAGATGAAGTCCTCGATACCGTAGGCCGGAGCCGAGTGCACCACGCCGGTGCCGGAATCGGCCGTGACGTAGTCGCCCAGGAACACCGGCGCCTTGCGGTCGTAGGCGGCTTCGAACCGCGCCAGCGGATGGCGGAACGCGATGCCCGCCAGCGCCGCGCCCGGGGCGGTGGCGATGACTTCGCCTTCCAGGTCCCAGGCCTTCAGGCAGGCCTCGACGCGCTCGCGCGCGAGCAGCAGCAGCGGGCCGAACTTGGGCGCGGGCGACACGCGCACCAGCGCGTATTCGATTTCGGGATGCAGGTTCAGCGCCTGGTTGGACGGGATGGTCCAGGGCGTGGTGGTCCAGATGACGATGGCGCCGTCATCGACCTGGTCCAGGCCGAAGGCCTGGGCCAGCTTGGCATGCTCGGCGAACGGGAAGGCCACGTCCACCGCCGGGTCGACGCGGTCGGCGTATTCGACCTCGGCCTCGGCCAGCGCCGAGCCGCAGTCGAAACACCAGTTCACGGGCTTGAGGCCACGGAACACATAACCCTTGTCCAGGATGCGGCCCAGGGCGCGGATCTCGTCGGCTTCATTGCTGAAGTTCATCGTCATGTAGGGACGATCCCACTCGCCCAGCACGCCCAGGCGCTTGAAGTCCTTGCGCTGGCGATCGATCTGTTCGAGCGCGTAGGCGCGCGCCTTGGACTGCACTTCGGCCACCGGCAGGTGCTTGCCGTACTTCTTTTCGATCTGGATCTCGATCGGCATGCCGTGGCAATCCCAGCCCGGCACGTAATGCGCGTCATAGCCGGCCATGTTGCGGCTCTTGACGATGATGTCCTTCAGGATCTTGTTGACCGCGTGGCCGATGTGGATGTCACCGTTGGCATAGGGCGGGCCATCATGCAGCACGAAGCGCGGACGGCCGCGGCTGGCGGCGCGGATGGCCTGGTAGACGTGGTTTTCCTCCCACTGCGCAATCCAGGCGGGCTCGCGCTTGGCGAGGTCGCCCCGCATGGGGAAGGGGGTATCGGGCAGGTTGAGGGTTTTTTTATAGTCCATGAACGGCAAAATAGGCGCGCGCGTTTCGCGCGTCTTCGGCGATGGCGGCAGTCAGGGAAGGGAGATCAGGGAATTTTTCTTCGTCCCGCAGCTTTTGCAGGAATTCGACACGCACGAGTTTACCGTATGCGTTGACGGTCTCGCCGAGCAGATGCGCCTCGAGCAGGACACGGCCGCGGTCCTCGACGGTCGGGCGCACGCCCAGGCTGGCCACCGCCGGCAGGGCGCGTTCGGCCAGGCCGTAGACCTGCACCACATAGATACCGGAACGGGCCGCGCAGCGCTCGGCCACCCGCAGGTTCATGGTCGGATAGCCCAGGGTGCGGCCCAGCTTCTGGCCGTGGATCACGTGGCCGCTGATGTGGAACGGGTGGCCCAGCAGGTGGCGGGCGCGGTCCAGGTCGCCCACCGCCAACGCGGTGCGCACTTCCGAACTGGAGATGCGGTGGCCGTGGCGGTCGGTGACGTCGGCCAGGGTCTGCACCTCGAAACCATGGCGCAGGCCGGCTTCGCGCAGCAGATCGATGTCGCCGCTGCGCTTGTGGCCGAAGCGGAAGTCCTCGCCCACCAGCAGCCATTTGGTGTCCAGGCCGCGCACCAGCAGGTTCTCGATGAAGGCGTTGGCCGACATTTCGGCCAGGCGCGCGTTGAAGCGCTCGACCACGACCTGGGAAATGCCGTAGCGCGCCAGCGCCGCCAGCTTGTCGCGCAGCCCGGAGATGCGCGTCGGCGCCAGCTCGGGGCGCTGGTTGAGCGTGGCGAAGTACTCGCGCGGGTGGGGCTCGAAGGTCATCACGGCCGGGGTCAGGTCCCGGTCACGCGCGACCTGGCAGACCCGCGCCAGCATGGCCTGGTGTCCGCGGTGGACGCCATCGAAATTGCCGATGGTCAGTGCGCTGGGAGCGCGCTGGGCGGGCGGCGGAAGGGATCGGTAGATACGCAGCGGTGGTTTCACGAGCGAGAGTTTACAATTTTGGGTTACGGGATTGTTCGTCACCCCCAATTTGGATTGCTCATCTTGCCGGAAACCTCTTCATCGCCACGCCGCATCGTCATCCTGATCTCGGGACGAGGCAGCAACATGCAGGCCCTGGTTCAGGCCTGTCGCCAACAAGGCTGGCCGGCCACCATCGCTGCCGTGATCGCCAGCCGGCCCGACGCCGCCGGCCTCGAATGGGCCGCCGCCCAGGGCATTGCCACCGCCGCGCTGTACCACAAGGACTACGCCAGCCGCGAAGCCTTCGACACCGCGCTGGCCTCCGAAATCGACCTGCACGCGCCGGATTACGTCATCCTGGCAGGCTTCATGCGGGTGCTGACCCCCGGCTTCGTCAACCGCTACAGCGGCCGCCTGGTCAACATCCATCCGTCGTTGCTGCCGGCGTTCCCGGGGTTGCACACCCACGCCCAGGCGCTGGCCACCGGCGTGCGCGTGCACGGCTGCACCGTGCATTTCGTGACGCCGGTGCTGGACCATGGGCCCATCATCGCCCAGGGCTGCGTGCCGGTCCTGGCCGGCGATACTCCCGAACTGCTGGCCGAGCGGGTGCTGGAAGTCGAACACCAGGCATTTCCGGCCGCCGTGCGCTGGCTGGCCGAAGGCCGGGTTACGCTGACGAATGACCATCGGGTGGACGTGCAGGGCGATCCCGACCGCCTGTTCACCTGGACCGCCGCGGCCTGAGCCGACGCCAGCCGCGCAGCCGGGCCGTCAATGGCCCGGAAATCGCATTTATCGGGCGGCATGTGCCCGTCCCACTGGAATACACCATGAGCAAACCTCAAACTCCGCGTTCCCGCCCGGCAGCCACCGGCGGACGCTCCGCCGAAGGGCGTGACGGCCGGTCCTTTTTCTCGCGCCCCAAGGGCGAGGCCCGCACCGCCCAGGAACGCGCGCCGCGCGCCGAGCGCGCCGCCGGCGGCCGTGACGGCGAAGGCCGTCCGGACGAGCGCCGCGACAGCCGTCCGGCGCCGCGTCCATCCTACGATGCGGCGCGTGGCGAAGGCCGTGGCGAACGCGGTTCCGTCGGTGGCGACCGGCGCGAAGGCGCCGGCCGCCCGACGCCACGCCCTTCCTATGACGCGCCGCGCGGCGAACGCGGCTCGTACAGTCCGGATCGCCGCGAAGGCCAGGGCCGCCCGGATTCGCGCCCGTCCTACGGCGCCCCGCGTGGCGAGGGCCGTGGCAATGAGCGCGGCGCTTTTGCCTCGGACCGCCGCGACGGCGCCGGCCGTCCGGATTCGCGCCCGTCCTACGGTTCGCCGCGTGGCGAAGGCCGTGGCGGTGACCGGGGTTCCTTCGCCGCGGACCGCCGCGAAGGCGCTGGCCGCCCGGATTCGCGCCCGTCCTATGGCGCCCCGCGTGGCGAAGGCCGGGGCGGCGAGCGCGGTTCCGCCGGCTCGGATCGTCGCGAAGGCCAAGGCCAGCGCGATGCCGCCACGCACAAGCCGCAGTTCAACCGTCCGCGCCTGTCCTACGCCGCCAGCCGCATCGACCAGGTGCAGCGGGTGCTGGGCGAGGTCCTGCAATGGACGTATCCGGCCGACGCCGCACTGTCGCACTGGCTGCGCGGCCACCCCGGCCTGGGGGCGCGCGACCGTTCCGAGGTGGCCGAGGCCGTCTATGACGTATTGCGCCACCTGCGCCGCTACCGCCAGTTCGGCGAAAGCGGCGTCGGGCCGGCCTCGCGCCGCCTGGCGATCCTGGGCCTGGCCGCCACGCTGGGCAAGGAAGCGCTGCAGGAAGGCCTGGACGCGGCCGAGGCCGAATGGCTGCAACGCGTGCTGCAGATCGACCTGGCGACCCTGCCGCGCGCCGTGCGCGGCAGCATCCCCGACTGGCTCGACGAGCGCCTGGGCGCGATGGACAGCCCGGAATCGTTGATCGAGGCGCTCAACCGCCAGGCCAGCCTGGACCTGCGCGTCAATCCGCTCAAGGTCGAGCGCGATGCCATGCTGGCCGAGCTGCAGCAAACGGCCGGCCGCTACGAACCCGTGGCCATGCCTTATTCGCCCTGGGGCATCCGCATGGAAGGCCGCCCCGCCATCAACCGCTGGCCGCAGTTCGAGAACGGCAGCATCGAAGTGCAGGACGAGGGCAGCCAACTGCTGGCTTTGCTGGTGGCGCCGCGCCGCGGTGAAATGATCATCGACTTCTGCGCCGGCGCGGGGGGCAAGACGCTGTTGCTGGGCGCGTTGATGCGCTCGACCGGCCGCCTCTACGCCTTCGACGTCTCGGCTGCCCGCCTGGCGCGCGCCAAGCCGCGCTTTGCCCGCAGCGGCCTGTCGAACGTAGTGCCGGTTGTCATCGACAGCGAGAACGACGCCCGCGTCAAGCGCCTGGCCGGCAAGGCCCAGCGCGTGCTGGTCGACGCGCCGTGCAGCGGCATCGGCACGCTGCGCCGCAATCCCGACCTGAAATGGCGCCAGCATCCCGAGGCGCTGGCCGAACTGGGGCAGTTGCAGGAGCGCATCCTCAACAGCGCTGCGCGCTGCGTCGCGCCCGGCGGACGGCTGGTGTATGCCACCTGCAGCCTGCTGGCCGAGGAAAACGAGACGCAGGCCGAGCGCTTCCTGGCCAGCCATCCGGACTTCGAACGCCTGGATGCCGCCGAGATCCTGGCCGGCCGTTGCGAGAACCTGACGCTGCAAGGACCCTACGTCCAACTGCGTCCGGACGTCCACGGCACCGACGGCTTCTTCGCCGCCGTGTTCGAGCGCCGCAAGAAGGGCGCCGCAACCGCGGCGCAGGCTGAGGCCGGTCTCGACGCCGCCGCCGAGGCGCGGCCGGAAGAGGGCGCGCAGTCCGCCGACGTGGCGGTTGCCGACGCCGAAGACGCCATCGCGCCCGTCACGGCCGGCGCGGACCAGGACAAGCCCGTGGCCTGAGCCCGGGCCGAGTGCGCCGATGGCGGGTCAGTCTATGCGCTGGCCCGCCATCGGTGGTATGGGCCTGGTCAGGCTGCGGTACGTGAGTTCGCCGGGGCCGGCTCAAGGCGCCGGCGCGATGCCGAGCGTGGCGCTGTAGCGGCGGATGCCGACGGTCTTGTTCTGATATTTCACTTCCCAGGCCAACGAATCGGACCCGGGCTGATTTGCCTGATACACCACTTGCGCGATCGGCACTGTCTTATATGCGCAACGTCCCGAATTGCTGGACTGGCCTCGCGTATGCACCACGCTGGCGCTGCCCAGCCGAGGCTGGAGCGTGATGGTCACGCGTGGCGCGCGCAACGCCAGGCAATCCGCGCCGCGGATTTCATAATAGGACGCCAGCACAGCCACGTCCCCCGTTTTGAGTGACTGGGCGCCGGCGGGCGAGGCCAGAGCGAGCATCGCGGCGGCCAAAGCGGCGGTAAAAAGGGGTCGGATGGTTATGGGAAGCATCGTGTAGCGGTGTGGGCGGGGTGACTGCGGGCCAAAGTGTGCGCCAGGTGCGTGGCGGTCGCAAGACAGCGCGTCCGCCTTACAGGAACTTTAATCAGCCAGACTGTCCAAATCACAGTGGCCATGCGGCGACGTTTCCCTGCCTGGAAGGCGCCGGCGGCGTCGCAGCCAGGGCGCCGACCCGGCCGCAAGCTTGCCGTCAAAAGTTCAAAAGCAGGTCAAAAGTGGGGCTTAGTCCTTGATTTCCCTCAAAAACTATTTTGAAACTCCATTGTCATAACGCGGCAAAGGTAAGCTAAACTTCAGGCACTCTTCAAGCGAGGCTCACTACAGCTTTATGGATTACATCCTCTCCTTCATTGCCGGCGGTCTGACCCAAGCCACTTGGTGGCAGGTCGTCGTTTTCACCCTGGTCATGACGCACATCACCATTGTGTCCGTCACCGTCTTCCTGCACCGCAGCCAGGCGCACCGGGGCCTGGATCTGCATCCGGCCGTCATGCATTTCTTCCGCTTCTGGCTCTGGATGACGACCGGCATGGTCACCAAGGAATGGGTGGCCATCCACCGCAAGCACCACGCCAAGTGCGAAAAGGAAGGCGATCCCCATTCGCCCATCCTGTTCGGCATCTGGAAGGTGCTGTTCCGCGGCGCCGAACTCTACCGCGAAGAATCCAACAACAAGGAAACCATGGCCAAGTTCGGCCACGGCACGCCTGACGACTGGCTCGAACGCAACGTCTACAGCAAGCACAGCCTGTGGGGCGTGCTGACCATGCTCGCCATCGACATCGCCCTGTTCGGCGCGATCGGCGTCACGGTGTGGGCGGTGCAGATGGCCTGGATCCCCTTCTGGGCGGCCGGCGTCGTCAACGGCATCGGCCACTACTGGGGCTACCGCAACTACAACAGCCCGGACACCAGCACCAACGTGTTCCCGTGGGGCATCGTGATCGGCGGCGAAGAGCTGCACAACAACCACCACGCCCACGGCACGTCGGCCAAGTTCTCGGCCAAGTGGTATGAGTTCGACATCGGCTGGTGCTACATCAACATCCTGAAGTTCCTGGGCCTGGCCAAGATCAAGAAGGTCGCGCCCAAGCTCAAGCTGGATGATTCCAAGACCGGCATCGACCTGCGCACGCTGCAAGGCGTGATCACGCACCGCTACGAAGTCATGGCCCGCTATGCGGACGTGATCAAGAGCGCGGCCCGCGAAGAACTCGCCAAGCTGAAGGGTTCGCGCAACAAGGGCAGCGCGGAATGCGACTGGACCAAGCTGCACCAAGTGCGCCGCGCCATCCACCGCAACGAGGACATCCTGCAGCCGGAAACGCTGGCCGCCGTGGATAGCGCCATCGCCCAGAGCAAATCGCTCTCCACGCTGGTGCAGATGCGCCGCGAACTCGGCCGTATCTGGGAAAGCTCCAGCGCCAGCAGCGAACAGCTCCTCCATGACCTGCAGGCCTGGTGCCAGCGCGCCCAGCAAAGCGGCATCGCCGGGCTCGAGCAATTCGCTCAACGTCTGCGCCGCTACGCGGCATGATGCTAGAGAAGCTCAATCCTGAACAACGCGCCGCAGTAACGTTAGAACCGCAGCACGCCCTGGTCCTGGCCGGGGCGGGCAGCGGCAAGACCCGGGTGCTCACCACCCGCATGGCCTGGCTGATTCAAACCGGCCAGGCCTCGCCTTTTGGGCTGCTGGCCGTCACGTTCACCAACAAGGCCGCCCGCGAGATGCTGGCGCGTATGTCGGCCATCCTGCCGATCGATACGCGCGGCCTCTGGATCGGCACCTTCCACGGCCTGTGCAACCGCATGCTGCGCGCGCATCATCGCGACGCCGGCCTGCCGCAGACCTTCCAGATCCTCGACGTCACCGACCAGCTCGCCGCCATCAAGCGGCTGATGAAGGCCAACGGCGTCGACGACGAAAAATACCCGCCGCGCGACGTGCAGCGCTTCATCAACGGCGCCAAGGAAGAGGGCCTGCGCCCCGCCGACGTCGAAGCCTATGACGCGCACCGCCGCCGCCTGATCGAGATCTACCAGCTCTACGAAGCCCAGTGCCAGCGCGAAGGCGTGGTCGACTTCGCCGAGCTGCTGCTGCGCGCCTACGAACTGCTGTCGCGCAACGCGCCGGTGCGCGAGCACTACCAGCGCCGCTTCCGCCATATTCTGGTCGACGAGTTCCAGGACACCAACACGCTGCAGTACAAGTGGCTGCGGCTGCTGGCCGGCGGCGGCGCGGCGATCTTCGCCGTGGGCGACGACGACCAGTCCATCTACGCGTTCCGCGGCGCCAACGTCGGCAACATGTCCGACTTCGAGCGCGACTACGCGCACGGCACGGTCATCCGCCTGGAGCAGAACTACCGCTCTTACGGCCACATCCTGGACTCCGCCAACGCGCTCATCGGCCACAACAGCGGCCGCCTGGGCAAGAACCTCTGGACCGACCAGGGCGAAGGCGAGCCGGTGCGCGTCATCGAGCAGCCCTCGGACGGCATGGAAGCGCAATGGATCGTGGACGAGATCCGCTCGCTGATCCACGAGGGCAGCCTGCGCCGCGAGATCGCGGTGCTCTACCGCAGCAATGCGCAATCGCGCGTGATCGAACACGCCATCTTCTCGGCCGGCATTCCCTACAAGGTGTATGGCGGCCTGCGCTTCTTCGAGCGCCAGGAAATCAAGCACGCGCTGGCCTACCTGCGCCTGATGGCCAATCCGCACGACGATACCTCGTGGATGCGGGTGGTCAACTTCCCGACGCGCGGCATCGGCGCGCGCACGCTGGAACAACTGGCCGACGCGGCCCGCGCCCATGACTCCAGCCTGTACGCGGCGGTGGCGCTGGTGGGGGGCAAGGGTGGCTCCAACCTGGCCCAGTTCGCCCAGCTGATCCATCGCATGACCGAGGAAACGCGCGACCTGCCGCTGCCCGAAATGGTCGAGCACATGCTCGAAGCCAGCGGCCTGAACGCGCACTACAAGGCCGAGCGCGAAGGCGCCGAACGCCTTGAAAACCTGAACGAACTGATCACCGCCGCGGCGGTGTTCGCCTCCGAGGAAAACTACGACGGCCTGCCGGCGGGCGTGGTGCCGGCGCAGGACACGTCCAGCACGCTGATGCCCGGCGTGGTCGATGCGGCGCCGGTGGTGGCCGACGGCCTGACGCCGCTGGCCGCCTTCCTGTCGCACGCCGCGCTCGAAGCCGGCGACAACCAGGCGCAGCAGGGCCAGGACGCGGTGCAACTCATGACCGTGCACGCGGCCAAGGGCCTGGAGTTCGACGCCGTTTTCATCACCGGTCTGGAGGAAGGCCTGTTCCCGCACGAGAACAGCATCCTGGAACAATCCGGCCTGGAAGAAGAGCGCCGCCTCATGTACGTGGCGATCACCCGCGCGCGCCAGCGCCTGTACATCAGCCTGGCGCAAAGCCGCATGCTGCATGGCCAGACGCGCTACGCCATGCGCTCGCGCTTCCTCGACGAAATCCCCGAGCAGCACCTGAAATGGTTGTCGCCCAAGGCCGGCCTGGCGCCTGCCCTGAACGCGGGCGGCGGCTGGAACGGCAATCGTGGCGACGCCTTCGGTCGCAAGCCGACCAACACCATTGCGCCGCGTCAACCGCGCGGCACGGCCGCCGGCGTCACGGTGGGCGACAAGCAGTATCGTGTGGGACAGGGCGTGCACCACGCGCGCTTCGGCGACGGCACCATCGTCAGCCTGAGCGGCGCGGGACAGGACGCCCAGGCGGAAATCCATTTCCGCGATGTCGGCGCCAAGACGCTGGCGCTGGGCATCGCCAAGCTGGATATCGTTCAAGGTTGAAAGACATGGCCAATCAAGATTCCCCGAAAGCCGAACTGGCATCGCTGCGCGCCGAGATCGATGAAATCGACCAGCAGATCATCCTGCTGCTCGGCGTGCGCTTCCGCTGCACGGACATGATCGGTGAACTCAAGCAGGCCAACGATATGGACCTGGTGGACCCGGTGCGCGAAGACCAGCAGGTCCAGCGCATCCGCCGCCTGGCCGAAGAGGCCGGCGTGCCGCCGGCCCTGGCCGAAACCATCCTGCGCGAAGTGATCGACACCGTCGTCGATCATCACACGCGTCTGCGCGAGCGTCCCTACTCGTGATGCGCGCCTGATGGCCGCTGCCCGCCAGGGCGCGGCCGTCCGCACACAGAAAGGTCCATGGCCGCGGCTCTGCCGCGGCCATTCTTTTTTCTCGCGCCGCGTTGTCGTCGGATCGGATTACAAGGTCTTCAGGAACGCCAGCAGGGCGTCGATCTCGGCCGGGCTCAGGTCGAGCGGCTTGATGTGTTCCGACTTGCGCGGCGCATACGGGTCCGGGGGATCCGCCGGCGGCGCTTCACGGCCCATGCCGGCGTTGTACATCCGCAGCAGCCCCCGCAGGTCCGGGAACAGGCCGTTGTGCATCCATGGGCCGGCCTGCGCCACGTTGCGCAGGCTCGGCGTGCGGAACTTGCCCAGGTCGGCGGGATCGCGCGTGGCCTCGTAGCGCCCCAGGTCCTGGTTGCGGCGGCCGTAGAAGGACAGGCCGATGTTGTGGAACTGATGGTCGGTGAGCAGCGGGCCGTTGTGACAGTTCATGCAGCGCGCCTGGGTGCGGAACAGGTGCAGGCCCAGCAATTCGGTGTCGTCCAGCGCCTCGGCGCGGCCGGCCAGGAAATCGTCGAAGCGGGTCTTCTCGGGGCGCAGCGAGGCCACGTAGGCGGCCAGTGCGCGCGCCAGGCGGTCGGCGTCGATCACAGATGTCGGTGTCGATGCCACTGACGCCTGGGCCGCCGGCGCGCCGCCGAACGCCTCCAGGAAGCGCGCGGGATACATGTCGGTCTCCCGCAGCCGCGCCACTGCCCCGGCGGCGTCGTGGTTCATCTCCCGCGGGTCGTGCAGCGGCCCCATCACCTGTTTCTTGAGGCTGGCCGCGCGGCCGTCCCAGAACAGGCTCGGCGCGAACGGCGCGGCATACAGCGGCGTCGAGCGGCGCCGCCCCATCAGCTTGTCCTCGCCCACCGCCAGCGGCAGGCCGTCGGTGAACGCGCGCTGCGGCTGGTGGCAGGAAGCACAGGACACCTGCCCCTTGCGCGACAGGCGGGTATCGAAGAACAGCATCTGGCCCAGCGCCACGACTGCCGGCCGCGCCACGTCGGCGGCCAGTTCGGCCTGACCCAGATTGGCGGCGGTCCATTGCAGCGGGGGGCTGGCGACGGCGGGGACCGGCGCCCATTCATTCCATTGCACGCCGGCGTCGATGGTGGGCGCGGGCCAACCGGCTACGGGTCCGGAATAGCGCGCGCGCAGGCAGGCGATGTTCCAACCCGCCGGGGCGTGGCAAGCGGCGGCGTTGGACGCGATGCCGGATGGCATGGAGGCGGGCTGCCGGCCAGACACGGTGGACGGGGCCGCCAGCAGGAGGGCCAGCGGAATGGCATGCAGGACGGCGGCCAGGGCGTTCGGCCGGAGCCGGGATTTGCCACGCAGGGGCATCGATACGTTCCGTGTCGCGTTGGTGTCAGGCGTAGGACGCAGCGACAGTTGCAATACCTCAGCGCGCAATCGATGAATAATCTATATGGATTTCGATTTGTTGATTGATGCGTGAGATCCGATCGTCCGCGCGCCGTGGCCGGGATGGCCGCGGCGCATGTTAGGGACTGCGGCCCTGGCGCTCCATGGCGCGTGGTCTGATATGTTGTTCAGAAGCGGTAGCCGACCTGCACCCAGAGTTCACGCCCTGATTGATAGGTGCTGTAGTCGGTCGTCAGGTTGGGATTGCTGGCAACGATCGCGGGCATGCGGTTGAGCAGATTGAGGATATCCACGGTCAGCTCCAGCCGAGGCATGAAGGTGGGTTGCCAGGTGAGCCGGGTGTCCCAGGTCCAGTATGAGGGCAGGCGAGCCGACTGGTAGCTGTCCAGCCGGTACGGCTCGGGACCCCTGCCCACGAACATGATGCCGTCGTGCCTGCCTCGCCAGTTGATCATGTTGCTCCACGTCAGCCCCGTGGCAGGGTAGGCGCCGGTGAGGGCAAGCGTGGCGGTCTGGGGCTGGTGGTAGCTCCTGGGCGGCAGATCCATGGCGCGGATCTCCGTGCCGTTGTAGATCACCCGCTCGTCGGGACCGTGAGCGTCATCGCCATACCCTTTGGCCAGGTCGGCGTTGGCCTTGCGCTTCTGCCAACTCCACGACGCCAGCATGGTCCAGCGGGTAGGGCCGGCGTGCCACGGTTCCAGCGTGCGCAGCGTCAGGCTGACGGCGTCGGTGATGGAGCTGCCGCCATTGCGGTACTTGAACCCCTTGTCGATCCTACCGCTCTTGGTCCATTGTTGCCGGCCGTTGCGACGCACGTAGCCCAGCAGGCCTTCCAGTCCCGCCATGCGCTGGCGCAGCGACAGCGCCCATTCGTCGTCATACGGCATGCGCAGCCCGCTGTAGTCCACGGAAAAATCCTGTTTGCCGGCGGGCACGGGCTTGCCCTGGAAGTCGGTCAACTGTTTCAACAGCCGCAAGCGCCGGGCTTCCAGCGCGGTTTCCAGCACCGTCCCACCGAAGTAACGCGACCAGCCGCCGCTCAGCAAGGTGTCGCCCGATCCGAACACGTCCCAGTCCAGGCGCGTGCGCGGCGCGAGGTTGTTGCTGCCGAACAGGCTTTCGTGGTCATAGCGCAGCCCGGCATCCAGCGCCAGCCGCCGCCACTCGACGCGATCGGACAGATACAGCGCGGCCGTGCGGCTGCGCGCCCGCACGGTGCCCGGCCGCCACAGGTACATATTGGTATCAATGTAATCGCCCAGACTGTCGTAGATGCGCGTGTAGGCGGTCGACAGCCTCGGCCGCTTGAACGCCGCGTCGATCTGTTGCACGTCGATCCCCGCGTACACATTGTGTGTGAATGCCCGGCCGCGCTGCGGGTCCAGGTCGATACGCGCTTTGAGGTGTGCGGTGTCCTGTTGCTTCTGTTCCCGGCCGAACCCGCCTTTGAAATACAAGGGCCGGTTGTAGGGCCGTGTCGTAACCCACTCGCGGCTGGCGGAGCGGCGGTTGCTCATGGCGTGGTCCCAGCCCGTCTGCAACATCAGGCGTCCTGCCGGCAACCGGTGCTCCAGGCGCCCGGTCAGGCCGTATGCGCCATGGTTGTTGTCGTATTGCGTGTCGCGGGCGGTATTGCTGACCAGCCTTTCGTTGCGATCGCTGTATTTCAGCGTCAGGTCGACCAGGGTGTCGGCGCTGGCGCGCACGCTGAATTTGCCCAGGAAGTTGTCGATGCGGTCGCGATAGGAATTCGGCGTGCGCAGCGGCTTGCCGGCGTCATCGGCCGTCAGGCCCCAGCGCTCGATCCGGGATTGCCGGTGCGACATGGACAGCACCATGCCGGCCTTGTCATTGACGGCGAGGTCCGCCACGGCCGAATAGAAGCGTTTTTCCCAGCGCGGCGTGAAGCCGGGTTCCCCCTGCGCCCATTTTTTCTGCTGCCCCGGCGAGACGCGTTGCCGGGTCATGTTCGACGTGTTCCAGCGGTAGTCGAATTTCAGGTGGTTCTTGCCGGAAAAACGGCGCAACTGCGCATCGACGACGCCGCCATTGAAGCGTCCATACTCCACCGGCACGAAACTGTCTCGCACGTGCACGGCTTCCAGAAGGCTGGTGTCGATGAAGTACGACTGCGGGTTGCTGGGCACGTTGCCGCCGATCTGGGCCAGGTTCTTGTTGGCCGGGTCGACACGGTTGGTGGCATCGACGCCATCGATCTGGAACAGGTTCTGGTAGGGGCTGGCGCCGTAGAAGGAAACGTCTTCGACAGCGAGCGAGCCGCGGTTCTGGGAGCTGGCGGCGCCGGGGTTGGTGCGCACCGCGGGATGGTTCGCCACCAGCGTGCTCAGGTCGTGGTTGGCGGACGGGGTTGAGGCGATTTCCCGCTCGCCGTAGAGACGTTCGCCGACCTGCGCGCCATAGACTCGCACGGGATCGAGCTGCGAAGTGCTGGCCGCGTCGGGCTTGTCGACCTGGATGATGTAGCGGTTCGCGCCGTCCGCACGCGGCGCCAGCCCCGAGCCTTCCAGCATCCGGTCAAGGGCCAATCGGGCGGCAAACTTGCCGCGCACCACCGGGGACATCTTGCCCGCCACCGCCTCCGGCGGGAAGGATATCTCCAGGCCGGATTGGCGGCCCAGTTCGACCAGCGCATCGCCCAGCGGCAGGGAGGGGATGCACAGGCGCAGGGCGTCGGTCAATGGTTGGGCGACCGCGGGAACGGCGAGGGCGAGCAAGGCGCAGAAAAGAAGCGTCGATGTGCGCGCGGGGTGGGCATGGCGTGGCATGAGGGCGTCCTGGCTCCGTGGATGTCGGCAGTGGGACGCCGCGAGCCGAGGGATACCTCAGTGCCGAAGCGACGTGTGATCGGTCATATCGTCCGATTCGGTCAGAAGCGGTAGCCGACCTGCAGCCAGAGTTCGCGTCCGGATTGATAGGTGTCGGGGCTGGTTCTTCTTCTGGGATTGCTCGGTGCGACCGCCGGCATCCGGTTCAACAGATTCAGGACCTCAATCGTCAACGTCAGCCTCTGGATGACAGGCGGCTGCCAGGTCAGCTTGGTGTCCCACGTCCAGTACGACGCCATATCCGCCGATTTGTAGCGGTCCAGGAGCGCCGGCGCCGGGCCGCGTCCGTCATAAACGGTTGCCGCGCGCCGGCCGCGCCAGTTCAGCATGTTGCTCCATGTGACGCCGACGCTGGGATAGGCGCCGATCAGGGTCAAGGTGGCGACCTGGGGCTGGTAGAAGGAGGTGGGGGGCAGGTCGATGGCGCGAATTTCGGCGTTGTTGTAGAGAACGCGTTCGTCAGGGTCGCGCGCGTCGCCGTCGTAGCCCTCAATCAGATCGTTGTTGGTCTTGCGTTTCTGCCAGCCCCAGGTGGCCACCAGGTTCCAGCGGGTCTTGCCGACGCGCCACGGCTCCAGGGTCTTGAGCATGATGTGGATGCTGTCGGTGGTGGACCCGCCGTCGTTGGTGTAGCGATAGCGGTATGGATCGTCGTTGGCGATGCGCTGCCGGGTCCATTGATCCCGTCCGTTTCGGCGCACGTAATTGATCCTGCCTTCCACGTTGGCGATGCGCTGGCGCAACGAGACGGCCCACTCGTCGTCATGGGGCATGCGCAGCCCTGCATACTCCGTCACGTAGGGCTTGGGGCCACGGTCGACAGGGTTACCTTTGCCGTCGATCTCCAGGCGCGACAGTCGTTGGCGTTCGGCCCATAGTGCTGTCTGCAGTACTTCGGCGCCGTAATAGCGGGACCAGCCCGCGCTCAAGAGCGTATCGCCCGAACCGAACATATCCCAATCCAGGCGGGTGCGCGGCGCAAGGTTGCCGGTGTGCAGGAAGCTCTCGTGGTCGTAGCGCAGTCCCGCGTCCAGGGCCAGTCTGCGCCATGCAATGCGATCGGACAGATACAGGCTTTCCGTGTGGTATTTCACATCGACGCTGCCGGGGAGATTGTGGGTCTTGCTGCGATCCGTATAGGTGCCGTCGGCGTGGTGGACGCGGTTCAGAGAATACGAATCCTGGAAGCGCTTGAATCCGGCATTGATCTGTTGGAGTTCGACGCCCGCATAGGCGTTGTGAGTGAGCGCGCCGGTGTGGAGCGGGTCGAGGTCGACGCGGCTCTTGATCGACCAGGTGTCCTGTTGGGTCTGTTCCCGGCCAAAGCCACCACTGGTGTATTGGGGTAGCGGCAAGACAACGTGGGTTATCAATTCGTTGTCGGGCGATTTGCGGTTGCTCAGGGCATGATCCCAGCCGGCCTGCAGCGTCACACGTCCGCCCGGGAAGAAGCGCTCCAGGTTGCCGCTCAGCCCATAGGCGCGATGATTGTGGTCCCAATGGGTGTAGCGAAAAATATCGCTGGCCAGTGTTTCGCGCCGGTCGCTGTATTTCAGGACGAGGTCGGCGGTCGTATCGGCGTTGGCCTGCACGCTGAACTTGCCCAGGAAGTTATCGATGTGGTCGCGATAGTGGTTGTGGTTATAGACGATTTGTTTGCCGGTCTCATCCACGCCCAGGAGCGCGCGGGTTATCTGGGATTGCCGCTGCGACATGGCAAGGACCATACCGGCCTTGTCGTTGACCGCGATGTCACCGATGGCGGAGTAAAACTGCTTTTTCCATTTGGGCGCAAAGCCGGGTTTGCCCTGCGCCCAAGCGTTCTCTTCGCCAGGGGCGATCCGCTGCTGGGTCATATTGGACGTGTTCCAGCGGTAATCCAGCTTCAGCCCGTTTTTGCCGGAGAACCTGCGTAGCCGCGCGTCGACCACGCCGCCGGTGAAACGGCCGTATGCCGCCGGCACGAAGCTGTCGTGGACGTGGACTTCTTCGAGCAGGCGGGTATCGATGAAATAGGACTGCGAATTGCTCGGTACGTTGCCAATCTGCAGGTTGAGGTTCTTGCTGGCCGGATTCACCCGGTTGGTCGCGTCCATGCCGTCGATGCGGTAAAGGTTCTGATAGGGGCTGGCGCCGTAGAATGAGATTTCCTCGACATCCAGCGAGCCACGATTCTGCGACCCCGCCGCGCCCGGGTTGGTGCGCACCGCCGGATGCGTGGCCACCAATGTGCTCATATCCCGGTTGGACGATGGCGTCTCCTCGATCTCCTCGCGGCTGTAGACACGCCCGCCGATCTGTTCGCCGTAGATCCGGACCGGTTCCAGGCGCGATGCCGAGAACGGCGTGGTCCTGTCCACGAAGACGATGTAGCGGCCCGGGCCATCGGCGCGCAGCGCCAGGCCGGAACCGGCCAGCAACTGGTTTAGCGCCGCCAGCGCCGAGTTTTCGCCCCGCAGGGCGGGCGCGACCTTGCCGGCCACTGCGGCCGGCGGAAACGAGATCTGCAGGCCCGATTGGCGGCCCAGCGCCAGCAAGGCGTCGCCCAGCGGTTGCGCTGGCATGTCGTAGGCGAAAGTGCGGCCGGGCGACTGGGCATGGGCGGGCGCGGCCATGGCCAGTGCGGCGCAGAAGATAGCGATCGACGCGTTGGGGCGGAAACGGCCGTTGAAAGAGAGAGGCATGCGAGCGTCCTTGGCTGATTGAAAACCAGCCATAGGACGCGGCGGACGGCGGCGAACCTCAGCGCCAAACCGGCGAATGGGCGATGGGATGCTTCGAAGTCAGACCGGATGAATGCCTGCGCACCGCTTCATCGCCGCTTCAGAACCGATACCCCACCTGCAGCCACAGCTCACGCCCCGACTGGAACGTGCTGCGGTTGGTCTTCAGGTTCGGATTGCTGGCCGTGACCGCCGGCATGCGGTTCAGCAAGTTGAGCACTTCCACCGTGAATTCCAGGTTGCGCGCGAACGTTGGCTGCCAGGCCAGCTTGGTGTCCCAGGTCCAGTACGACGGCAATTCGCCCGATTCGTAGCGGTCGAGGTATTGCGGCCGCGGGCCGACGCCGACGTAGATGGTGGCGTCGCGCTTGCTGCGCCAGTTCAGCTTGTTGCTCCAGGTCAGGCCCGCGCGCGGGTAGGCGCCGATCAGCGTGAGCGAGGCGACCTGCGGTTGGTAGAAGGTGCTGGGCGGCAGGTCGATGGCGCGGATTTCCGAGCCGTTGTAGATCACCCGGTCATCCGGATCGCGCGCATCGGCGGTGTAGCCCGTGACCAGATCGCCGTTGGTCTTGCGCTTCTGCCAGCTCCACGATGCCTGCATGTTCCAGCGCGTCGGCCCCAGGCGCCAGGGCTCCAGCGTGCGCAGCGTCAGGCTGACGCCGTCGGTGGTGGAAAAGCCGTCGTTGCCATAGGTGTAGCCCGCGGCCTGCGTGCCGCGCTTGGTCCATTGGTCGCGGCCATTACGATGCACGTAGCTCAGCAGGCCTTCGATGCCCGCCATGCGTTGGCGCAGCGACACCGCCCATTCATCGTCATAGGGCATGCGCAGGCCGCGGTAATCGACAAAGTATTCCTTGCCGCCATCGGCCACGGGCCTGCCCTTGCTGTCGAGCACCTGGCGGCGCAGGCGGCTGCGTTCGGCTTCCAGCGCCGTCTGCAGCACTTCGCTGCCGTAGTAGCGCGACCAGCCCGCGCTCAGCAGCGTATCGCCCGAGCCCAGCACGTCCCATTCCAGGCGGGTGCGCGGCGACACGTTGGTGTTGCCCAGGAAGGTCTCGCGGTCGTAGCGCAGCCCGGCGTCCAGTGCCAGCCGTTGCCATTCGATGCGGTCGGACAGGTACACGCTGGCCATGTTGTATTTCACGTTGACCGTGCCAGGCAGGTAGTGGACCTTGCTGAAGTCCTGGTAGGTGCCCTTGTTGTTGTAGGCGCGGCGGAACGAATACGAATCCTGGAAGCGCTTGAAGCCCGCGTCGACCTGCTGCAGGTCGGCGCCCGCGTACAGGCTGTGGGTGAAGATGCCGGTGCGCACCGGGTCGAGGTCGACGCGGCCCTTGAGGGTCCAGGTGTCCTGCCGCGTCTGTTCCTTGCCGAAGCCGCCCGCGGTGTATTGCGGCAGCTTGTAGGGTTGGTAGGTCACCAGTTCGTCGCCGACGGATTGGCGGTCGCTGGTGGCGTGGTCCCAGCCGGCCTGCAGCGTGAAGCGCCCGCCCTGGAACAGGTGGTCGAGGTTGCCGCTCAGGCCGTAGGCGCCGTGGTTGTTGTCCCAATGCGTATCGCGGAACAGGTAGCTGGATAGCGTCTCGCTGCGGTCGCTGTATTTCAGCGTGAGGTCGGCGGTGGTGTCGGCGCTGGCGCGCACGCTGAACTTGCCCAGGAAGTTGTCGACGCGGTCGCGGTAGGTGTCCTGACCCTGCTGCGGCTGGCCCTTGTCGTCCACCCCCATGTTCCAGCGCGTGATGTCGGATTCACGGCGCGACATGGCCAGCACCACGCCGGATTTGTCGTCGAAGGCGAAGTCACCCACCACGGAGTAGAAGCGCTTTTTCCATTCGGGGGAATAGCCCGGCTGGCCCTGCGCCCAGCTGTTCTCCTCGCCTTCCGACACCTGCTGCCGCGTCATCTTCGAAGTGTTCCAGCGGTAGTCAAACTTCAGGTGATTCTCGCCCGAGAAGCGGCGCAGCCGCGCGTCCACCACGCCGCCGGTGAAGCGGCCGTATTCGACCGGCACGAAGCTGTCGTAGACCCGTACCGCCTCCAGCAGACTGGTATCGACGAAGTACGACTGCGGGTTGCTGGGGACGTTGCCGACCTGCAGATTGAGATTCTTGCTGGCCGGATCGACGCGGTTGGTGGCGTCGATGCCGTCGATCTGGAACAGGTTCTGGTAGGGGCTCGAGCCGTGGAAGGAGATGTCCTCGACGTTGAGCGAGCCGCGGTTTTGCGAGCCGCTGGCGCCCGGGTTGGTGCGCACCGCCGGGTGGCTGGCGACCAGTGTGCTCAGGTCGCGGTTGGACGACGGCGTTTCGGCGATTTCCTGCTGGCCAAAGATGCGCTCGCCGGCCTGTTCGCCATAGACCCGCACGGGCTCCAGCCGCGACGTCGAGAACGGATGGGTCTTGTCGACGAAGACAATGTAGCGGCCCGGGCCGTCGGCGCGCAGCGCCAGGCCGGAACCGGCCAGCAGGCGGTCCAGCGCCAGCAGGGCGGAGTACTCGCCTTGCAGCGCGGGCGAGACCTTGCCCGCCACGGCGGCCGGCGGGAAGGAGATCTCCAGGCCCGATTGGCGCCCGAGCGCGAGCAGGGCGTCGCCCAATGCCTGCGACGGAATGTCATACGCGATGGTGCGCGCGGGCGGCTGGGCGGCGACGGGCGCGGTAATGGCCAGCATGACGCAAAGGAGGGCGGCCGAGGCGCTGGGCCGGCGTTTGCGGTCAAGAGGGAGAGGCATGAAAACGTCCTACGCTGTGTTGATGTCAGCCGTAGGACGCCGCGTAGGGCGCAATCCCTCATTGCAGAATTGATGAATAATTTATATTGATTCTTATTTACCGATTGAGAAGACCAGCGAAAGACGGCGAGCGCAGTTCGGGATATCGCGAGTGGCGGGGGCGTGAAAGCGCGGCGTCGCGGAGCGTCGATGCGCCCGCGATGCAGAGATCCCCTGCCATGCGGAGCGCGCCGGACCCGCCAGTCCTGCGAGGGCAAGCCCTCAGCGCAGGATCAGCAGGCCGGGCAGGTCGGTGATGCCGACCTTGGTCTGCGCCAGCAGCAGGTCGAGCGCGCGCTTGGGATCGGCGATGCTCGCCGTGCCGGACACGCGGGTGCCGCGCGCCAGTTCGCCCACCACCAGGATGTGCTTGCCGGTGTAGCGCGCCAACTGCGCGGCGGCGTCGGGCAGCGCGGTGTCGTTGAAGGCCAGCAGGCCCTGACTCCAGGCGGGCGCGGTTTCGCGCGGGGCCGGGTCGCGGATCATGCCGCGGGCCGAGACCGTGATGCGTTGCCCAGGTTCGAGGGTCTGCGGCTGCCCGGCGGCGCAGGCCAGGCATTGCACCGCCACCTGGTGCTGGTAGACGGTGATGCGGGTCGCGTCGGTGTCACGTGCGACGGTGTAGCGCGTGCCCAGGGCCGTGGCGCTGGCGTCCGCGGTGACGACCGTGAAGGCGGGGCCGTCGGCGCCGCGGGGCGTGGCCTCGAACAGCGCCCGACCGGACAGCAGGCGCACCTCGCGCTTGCCCGGCCCGAAGTCCACGGCGATGGCCGAATGCGCGTCCAGGATGGCGCGGGAGCCGTCGGGCAGGGCCACGCGCAGCGGCTGTGTGCCGCTGGCGTAGTCGGCGTCCGGCCGGAAGTCGCGCAGGGAATAGGCGGCCACGCCCGCGGTCGTGGCGAGCGCCAGGGCCAGTACCGCGCGGCGTTTGCGAGGAGGGCGGATGGTCAGCTTGCCGCGGTCGATCTCGCCCATGCGGCGCCATACCCGCGCCAGCCGGTCAAAGGCGGCGGCATGGCGGGGATCGGCGTGGTACCAGGCGTCGAATTCCGCCTGCGCCTGCGCGTCCAGAGGCTGGCCGCTGCGCCGGATGACCCAGCGCGAGGCCTGTTCGTCGGCGGCCGTGGCGTTGCCTTGGGCGGCGGCCTTGTTCACGCGGTCAAGGCCTGGTCGCAGGCCAGCAGGATGCGCATCATGTGTTTCTCGACCGCGCTGACCGAGATCGCGAGGCGCTCGGCGATGGCGCGGTAGGTCAGCCCTTCGTGGCGATGCAGGACGAAGACGTCGAGACTGCGGCGCGGCTGGCGCAGCAGGGCGGCTTCGAGCCGGTGCAGCAGTTGGTTGGCCGAGGCGACGTCCAGCGTGTCGGCCTCGAACGCCGGCGGCTGGGCGGCGGCGTAATCGGCCAGGGCGGTGATTTCGCGGCCCCGGCGCCGATGCCAGTCGGTGGCGATGTTGGCCGCCACCCGAAAGACATAGGCGCGTTCGTTGTCCGGCAGCGTCTTGTCCCGGAATTCGGCCAGCTTGATCCACGTGTCCTGGGCGCAATCCTGGGCCACGTCACGCGAGCCGGTGCGCAGGGAAAGAAAGCCCAGCACTTCGCGGTAGTGCCGGAGGAATACGTTGGTAAGCGAAGACATGTCGCGATCGCCTGGCGCCAGGTGAGAGTCAGATTTGCGACGAATTATAAATGATAATTATTGTTGTTAGCTGCGGTTTCAGCGCATGGCATGCCTGGGGCGGGCTGCAGGCGCCGCCCGCCCCAGGGGGTCAGACTTCCGTCTGCCCGATTTCTTCCAGCGAACCCTGCAATTCGAGCCACTGTTCTTCCAGCGTCTCCATGCGCTTGCCGTACTCGCCGTGTTCGGCCATGACCTTCTGGCGCTCCGCGCGGCGCGCGTCGGAATACAGATCCGGGTCGGCGATGACCGCATCCAGCGCCTGCAGCTTGGTCCGCAGCTTTTCCATGTCGGCCTCGACCTTGGCCAGCTTGGCTTCCAGCGGCTTGCGTAGCGCCGACAGGCGTTGGCGTTGTTCGGCCTCGGCGCGCCGTTGCGCCTTGCGGTCGACCACGGCCTCGCCGTTCTCGGCGTTTTCACGGGCCGCTTCGGCGCGCTCGCCGGCATTGCGGGCGGCCAACCAGTCGCGGTAGTCCTCCAGGTCGCCGTCGAACTCGCGCACGGCGCCGTCGGCAACGATCCAGAAGCTGTCCACGGTCGTGCGCAACAGGTGGCGATCGTGCGACACCAACAGCATGCTGCCGCCGAATTCGGCCAGCGCGGCGGCCAAGGCCTCGCGCGTTTCGACGTCCAGGTGGTTGCTGGGTTCGTCCAGCAGCAGCAGGTTGGGCTTCTGCCACACGATCAGCGACAGCGCCAGGCGGGCTTTCTCGCCGCCCGACATCGGGCCGACCTTGCTGTTGACCGTGTCGCCCGAGAAGCCGAAACCGCCCAGGTAGTTGCGCAGTTCCTGCTCGCGCGTGTCCGGCGACAGCCGCGCCAGATGGGCCAGCGGCGTGCTGTCCACATCCAGCATGTCGAGCTGGTGCTGGTGGAAGTAACCGATCGCCAGGCCGCGCGAGGCGCGGCGCTCGCCGGCCTGCACCGGCAGTTCTTCCGCCAGGGTCTTGATCAGCGTGCTCTTGCCGGCGCCGTTGGCGCCCAGCACGCCGACGCGGCTGCCGGCGCGCACCATCAGCGTCACGTCGCGCAGGATCGGCACGGCTTGGCCGGCGGCGTCGGTGTAGCCGGCCGACAGGTGCTCCAGCGTCAGCAGCGGGTCCGGCACCTGATCGGGCGAGGGGATGCGGATGTCGATGCCGGCCTCGGCGTGCAGCGGCGCCAGCACCTGCATGCGCGCCAGGGCCTTGACCCGGCTCTGGGCCTGCTTGGCCTTGGAGGCTTTGGCCTTGAAGCGGTCGATGAAGCCTTGCAGGCGCGCGGCTTCGCGCGTCTGGCGCTCGTAGGCGATGTTGGTCTGGCGCAGGCGCTCGGCGCGCTGCGTCAGGAAGTCGCCGTAGCCGCCGCGGTAGCGCACCAGCTTGGCGTGGTCGAAATGCAGAATGGACTTGGCCACCGCGTCCAGGAACTCGGTGTCGTGGGAGATCAGCATGACGGTGCCGGGATAGGCGGCCAGCCATTTCTCCAGCCACAGCATGGCATCCAGGTCCAAGTGGTTGGTGGGCTCGTCCAGCAGCAGCAGGTCGGACGGCGCCATCAGCGCGCGCGCCAGCGCCAGGCGCATGCGCCAGCCGCCGGAGAAGCTCGCCACCGGCTGCGTCCATTCGGCCGGCTTGAAGCCCAGGCCGGCCAGCAACTGCTCGGCGCGCGAGGCCGCGCTCCAGGCGCCGGCCTCGACCAGCGCCGCCTCGACTTCGGCGATCTGCGTGCCCTGGTCGTCGGTGAGTTCGGCGCGGCGCGCCTGCAGCGCGCGCAGCGGCGTGTCGCCGTCGATGACGAATTCGCGCGCAGGGCGGTCGTCGGCGCGCAGCTCCTGTTCGACGCTGGCGATGCGCCAGCCGGCCGGCAGCGCCAGATTGCCGGCGTCCAGGTCCAGCGCGCCCGTCAGCAGGGCGAACAGCGACGATTTGCCGGCGCCGTTCTTGCCGACGATGCCGACACGCTCGCCCGGGTGCACCACGAATTCGGCGTCGTCCAGCAGCACCTTGGTGCCGCGCCGCAAGGTCAATCCAGAGGCGCGGATCACGTCGTCAACTGCTCGCGGGTCAGCAACAGCAACTGATCCGACGCTTCCGCCGTGTCGAGCCATACCGGCGACAGTTCAGGGAAGGCGGCTTCGAAGAACTCGCGCTCGTGGCCGATCTCCAGCACCAGCACGCCGTTCTCCGACAGGTAGCGCGGCGCCGCCTGAAGAATACGGCGCACCAGGTCCATGCCGTCGGCGCCGCCGGCCAGGGCCAGGTGCGGCTCGTGGCGGTATTCCTGCGGCAGCACGTCCATCGAACCGCTGTTGACGTAGGGCGGGTTGCAGACGATCACGTCGTACTGGCGTTCGGGCAGGGCGTCGAACAGATTGCTCTGGTGCAGCGCCAGCCGGTCGCCCAGGCCGTAGTCGTCGACGTTGCGGCGGGCGACTTCGAGCGCGTCGGACGACACGTCGACGGCATCCACCTGGGCATGGGGGAACGCCAGGGCCGCCAGGATCGCCAGGCAGCCCGAGCCAGTGCACATGTCGAGCACGCTGTCGACGGCCTGCGGGTCCTGCACCCAGGGCGACAGGCCTTCGTCCAGCAGCTCCGCGATGGGCGAGCGCGGCACGATGACGCGCGCGTCCACGTAGAAGCGATGCCCGCGCAGCCAGGCCTCATTGGTGAGATAGGCGGCCGGCACGCGCTCGGTGACGCGGCGGTCGATCAGCTCCAGCACGCGGTTGCGCTCTTCGCTGAGCACGCGGGCGTCCAGGAAGGGCTCCAGCGTGTCCAGCGGCAGGTGCAGCGCGTGCAGGACCAGGTAGACCGTCTCGTCCCAGGCGTTGTCGCTGCCGTGTCCCAGCGCCACCTGGGCGGCGTTCAGGCGCGATACACCGTAGCGGATCAGGTCACGCAGGGTCAGCAGTTCTTGGCGGGCGGATTGATACATGTGGGCTTTGTTACTTGGCGGGCAGGAGGTTTTCCAGCGTGCGCCGATAGATGTTTTTCAGCGGGTCCAGCGAGGCCAGCTCGATACGCTCGTTGACCTTGTGGATCGTGGCGTTGCACGGGCCGAACTCGATGACCTGCGGGCAGATCTTGGCGATGAAGCGGCCATCGGAGGTGCCGCCGGTGGTCGACAGCTCGGCCGTCACGCCGGTTTCCTCGTGGATGGCCTTGACCAGCGCATCGGTCAGCGAACCGCGCGGGGTCAGGAAGGGCTCGCCGCCCAGTTCCCAGTCCAGCGTGTATTCCAGGCCATGGCGGTCCAGCACGTCGTGCACCCGTGCCTTCAAGCTTTCCGGCGTGCTGGCGGTGGAGAAACGGAAGTTGAACAGCGCCACCGCCTCGCCCGGCACCACGTTGGTGGCGCCCGTGCCCGAGTTCAGGTTCGAGACCTGGAACGTGGTGGGCGGGAAGTACTCGTTGCCCTGGTCCCATTCGATCGCGACGATCTCGGCCAGCGCCGGCGCCAACTGGTGCACCGGGTTGCGCGCCAGGTGCGGGTAGGCCACGTGGCCCTGGATGCCCTTGACTGTGAGCTTGCCCGACAGCGAGCCGCGGCGGCCGTTCTTGCAGGTGTCGCCGAGCACGTCACCGGAAGTGGGTTCGCCGACGATGCAATAGTCCATCTGCTCGCCACGCGCCTTGAGCGCGTCACAGACGATGGCGGTGCCGTCGATCGACGGGCCTTCCTCGTCGGACGTGATCAAGAGGGCGATCGAGCCGCCGTGCCGCGGGTTGGCCGCCACGAATTCCTCGGCCGCCACCACGAAGGCGGCGATCGAGCTTTTCATGTCGGCGGCGCCGCGGCCATACAGGTAGCCGTCGCGCTCGGTGGGCACGAACGGATCGCTTTCCCACTTTTCGCGCGGGCCCGGCGGCACCACGTCAGTGTGGCCGGCGAAGACCACCAGCGGCGCCGTGTCGCCACGGCGCGCCCACAGGTTGGTGACACCGCCCTGGGCGATGGTTTCGCAAGTGAAGCCAAGCGGCGCCAGGCGCGCGGCCAGCGTCGCCTGGCAATCGGCGTCCGCCGGGGTGACCGACGGACGGGCGATCAGGTCCTTGACCAGATCCAGAACAACGTGGGCCGACATTTACGCCCTCAGCAGATCGTTGATGCTGGTCTTGGCGCGGGTCTGCGCGTCGACACGCTTGACGATGACGGCGCAGGCCAGGCTGTGCGAGCCGTCGGCCGAGGGCAGCGAGCCCGGCACCACCACCGAACCGGACGGCACGCGGCCGTAGGTGATCTTGCCCGTGGCGCGGTCATAGATCTTGGTGCTTTGCGACAGGAACACGCCCATGGCCAGCACCGAGTTCTCTTCGACGATCACGCCTTCGACCACTTCCGAGCGGGCGCCGATGAAGCAGTTGTCTTCGATGATGGTGGGATTGGCCTGCAGCGGCTCGAGCACGCCGCCGATGCCGACGCCGCCGGACAGGTGGACGTTCTTGCCGATCTGCGCGCACGAGCCGACGGTGGCCCAGGTGTCGACCATGGTGCCCTCATCGACGTAGGCGCCGATATTGACGTACGAGGGCATCAGCACCACGTTGCGGCCGATGAAGGCGCCGCGGCGGGCGACGGCGGGCGGCACCACGCGATAGCCGCCTTGCTTGAAGGCGTTGTCGCCGTATTCCGAGAACTTGAGCGGCACCTTGTCGTAGAACTGCAGCGGGGCCTGGCCCATGATGGCGTTGTCGTACAGGCGGAACGACAGCAGCACGGCCTTCTTGATCCACTGGTGCACGACCCAGTCATCGTTGATTTTCTCGGCCACGCGCAGGCGGCCCAGGTCCAGCCCGTCGATGGTGTGTTCGACGGCTTCGCGCACTTCGGCGCTGGCGTCGACGGGCGACAGGTTGGCCCGGTCGTCCCAGGCTTTTTCGATGGTGGTCTGCAGGTCGAGAGTCATAGCGGCTCAGCTTTTTTCAAAAAGGTTGATCAAACAGAAGTATGGACGAAATGGGCGATGCGTTCGGCCGCCTGCACGCAGTCGGCCAGGGGCGCCACCAGGGCCAGGCGGATGCGCCCCTCGCCCGGATTCACGCCGTGGGCTTCGCGCGCCAGGAAACTGCCCGGCAGCACGGTAACACCGGTACGGCCATAAAGGTCGCGCACGAACGCGGTATCCGAGCCCGGGGTGGCCGCCCACAGGTAGAACGAAGCCTGCGGACGTTGCACGTCCAGCACGTTCTGCAGGATCGGCAGCACGGCCTCGAACTTCTCGCGGTACAGGCGGCGGTTTTCCTTGACGTGGGTCTCGTCGGTCCAGGCGGCGATGCTGGCGGCCGACACCAGCGGGCTCATGGCGCTGCCATGATACGTGCGGTACAGCAGGAAACGGCCGATCAGCGCGGCGTCGCCCGCTACGAAGCCCGAGCGCAGGCCCGGCACGTTGGAGCGCTTGGACAGGCTGGAGAACACCATCAGGTTGTGGTAGCCGTCACGGCCCAGCCGGCGCGCCGCCTGCAGGCCGCCCAACGGCGGGTTGCCTTCGTCCAGATAGATCTCGGAATAGCATTCGTCGGAGGCGATGACGAAGCCGTGGCGATCGGACAGGGCGAACAGGTCTTCCCATTCGTCCAGCGACATGACATTGCCGGCCGGGTTGCCGGGCGAGCACACGAACACCATGCGGGTCTTTTTCCAGACCTCGTCCGGCACCTGGTTCCAGTCGCAGGCGAAATTGCGCAGCGCGTCGGCGTTGACGTAGTAGGGGGTGGCGCCGGCCAGAACGGCGGCGCCCTCGTAGATCTGGTAGAACGGGTTGGGACAGATCACCACCGACCCGGCCGACGGGTCGATCACCGTCTGGGTGAAGGCGAACAGCGCCTCGCGCGAGCCCAGCGCCGGCAGCACCTGGGTATCGGCATCGGGCGCCGGAATGCTGTAGCGCCGCGCCAACCACTGGGCGATGGCCTGGCGCAGTGCGGGATCGCCCTTGGTTGACGGATACACCGACAAGCCGCCAAGATGGTCGCGGATGGCCTGCCCGATGCGTTCCGGCGCCGCGTGTTTGGGCTCGCCGATCGACAGATTGATGGGCGTCAGGCCGTCCGGCAGCGCGCCGGCCGAGGCCAGCAGGGCGCGCAGTTTTTCGAACGGGTAGGGGTGCAGGGCATCGAGGCGCGGATTCATAACGCAAGATTTTAACAAGCAAGCTACAATAGCGGGCTTGGCCTTTGCGAAGGTGGCGAAATTGGTAGACGCACCAGGTTTAGGTCCTGACGCCGTAACAGGTGTAGGGGTTCGAGTCCCCTCCTTCGCACCAACCCTATTCGGACACCGATCTGGCGCAGCGCCAACGATGTCCAGCCACCCCGCGGCGCATGCGCGTCGCGGGGTTTTTCTTTGGCGGGCCGGGCGTGCCGGCCGCCGCTTGTCCGGCATTTGCCGCGCTTGCTATAAAGAAGCCTGTCGTATTCCTAGTCGAGCGAGGGTGAATAGTGTCGATTCAATTACTTGGCCGCGGTGGCTTGGTGCTGCTGCTTGCCGCGCTCGCCGGCTGTTCTTCGTCTTCCACGCCCAATCCCTGGTCTTCGCCCGCCTCATCTGGCCCCGATTCGTCGCGCGTCAGCCTGGAGTGCCGCTTGAGCCGCAGCAGTTGCATCTATGAAGGCAAATACGAGGCTGGCGAGCGCGACTACGCCGAAGACGAGGCGAAACGGCTGAACCGGGCCGAAATGGAACGCTTGCGCCGAGCCACCGGCGGTTGATCCCGCGCATCAGCCGTTCGCGCTGGCCGCAGTCCCGCGCCTGCCATACAGCGCCCGCGCGCACAGCGCCCCGGCCACCAGTCCGGGCACGCCGCCGGCGATCAGTGGCACCGGCAGTTCGTGCCAGGCGCCGTCGCGGCTCGATAAACCCAGCAGGAACACCGTGCCGTACAACCCGCCCACCAGGCCGGCCAGGCAATACGCGCGCCCCGACGCGAGCGCGGGTTTGCAGGCGCCGGCCACCAGGCCGCTCAGCAGCGCGGGCACGCCGCCAAACAGGTATGCCCAGGGGATCAGCAGGATCGACGTCAGCAGGTGCTCGGCGCTGCGCGCCGCCACGGCCAGCATCAGCGATAACACCAGGACGCCGATCGGCGGGCCCATGAACAGATAGAGCGCGGCGCCGCCAGCGGCCGCGCGTCCGATGTCGCGGGGGGCCAGGCCGGGCGGGCGGCGGCGTATGCGCCACGCCAGCACGGCTAGTGACAGCAGTGCCAGGGTACTTGTCGATAGCAACATCTCGGTGCGGCGTGCTCAGGCGTCGGTAGGGCGGTTGGGGAACAGGTTCAGCGACAGGATGGCATCGGGGTAGGTGGCCAGCAGCATACCCGACAGATGGCCGTGCAAGGCGCCGAACAGCGGCCAGGTCAGCGGCTCGCTGCCGGGCAGCAGGTCCAACAGCATCAACTGGCCGGTGCGCACCGTGCCCACGAAATAGGCGCGCTCGTCATGCTGGCCGGTGGGCGTGGCGCGATAGATCTTGGCGGCGCGGCCGCTGTCGTCCTTGCGCCAGGTATTGCCGCCGCCGGAGGTGGCCTTGGCGCCGATGGGGGCGATGTCGGCCTGGATGGTCTCCCAGAGCGCGCGGGCATTGGTGGCGTAAACGACAATGGTCATGGCGGTCGCGCTCCTGTCGGTAATCGAGACGTGCCAAAGGTAGCAACGTCGTCGCGTTACGGCAAGCGACAGCGCATGATCGTCGATGCGGTCATCGACATCGTCAAGCATCGTCAAGAATCGCCTGGAATTTACATTGCTTTGAAGTCGTAACGCCCGCCTCGCGCTACCGTCGCGTTTTCAATCGCGGAGGGCGAAACATGTACCCACTTTCGAAGCGCTGCGGCGCGGAATTCTTCGGCACGTTCTGGCTGGTGCTGGGCGGTTGCGGCGCGGCGGTGCTGGCGGCGGGATTCCCGCAACTGGGCATCGGCTTTGCCGGTGTCGCGCTGGCGTTCGGCCTGACGGTGCTGACCATGGCATTCGCCGTGGGCCACATCTCGGGCGGGCATTTCAATCCCGCGGTCACGGTCGGGCTGGTTGCCGGCGGCCGTTTCCCGGCCCGTGAGATCCTGCCGTACGTGGTGGCGCAGGTGTTGGGTGCGGTTGCGGCGGCGGCGGTGCTGGCGG
Source organism: Achromobacter pulmonis (assembly GCF_902859765.1). Lineage (GTDB taxonomy): Bacteria > Pseudomonadota > Gammaproteobacteria > Burkholderiales > Burkholderiaceae_B > Achromobacter > Achromobacter pulmonis. The sequence continues at coordinate 236,109 of NZ_CADIJV010000002.1, read as the reverse complement.
TGATCGCCAATGGCCAGCAGGGCTTCGACCTGCAGGCCAGCGGCTTTGCCGCCAACGGCTTTGGCGCCCATTCGCCGGGCAAATATTCGATGGCCGCCGCCCTGGTCACCGAAATCGTGATGACGGCGGGTTTCCTGTTCGTGATCCTGGGCGCGACGTCCAAGCGCGCGCCGGCGGGTTTCGCGGCCATCCCGATCGGCCTGGCGCTGACGCTGATCCACCTGGTCAGCATCCCGGTCACCAATACCTCGGTGAATCCGGCGCGTTCCACCGGCCCCGCGCTGTTTGTCGGCGGCTGGGCGCTGGAGCAACTGTGGCTGTTCTGGGTGGCGCCGATCGCCGGCGCGATCATCGGCGCGCTGGCGTACCGCCTGGTGAGCGAACGGGCGTCGCAGGCGTAGCAGCGCCGGGCGCGGCGGTCGCGGGCCGGGATATCGATCAATCCACGGCGCGCAGCCGCGCCAATTGCGTATCGTCCGGAAAGCCCCGGGTGCGATAGCGCACCGGATAGCAGTCTTCGGGTTCGAGCAGCGGCGCCAATTCGGCGGCCGCCTGCTCCCAACTCACCACCCGGACCTCGCCAAGCTCATCGCTGGCCTCGGGGCGCACTAATGCCAGGCGATCGACCTTGGGCAGCAAGGTGTCCACGCCACGCGTCCAGGTGGCCAGTGAGAACGAGGCGGCTGCGGCATCGTTCTGCGTGAACAGGTTGTAGGACGCCACGAACACGTCGATCCCGCGTGCTTCGTGCAGGCGGTCCAGGGCTTCTTTCTGCGCGTCGTAGTCGCCCTGGGCCAGCACCCGCGCCAGGTGCGCCTGCAGGCCGATGAGAGGTTGCTGCCGCGGCAGGTAGCGTTCGACCCCGGCATCGCCGTAGCGGTACATGCAGGCGGAGACGGGGCGCCCATGCTCCACCACCTGCAGGCAGAGTTCGGTCATCTTCAACAGCCCGGCATCGTCGTTGTCGCCGCTGACCAGCAGCAGGTCGCGGGTCGGCATCATGAATATCGGGCGGCCGCGCGCCGGGATGCGTTCCAGCATGTCGGGTAGCAGCGCGCGGCTGATGTCGTAGCCGTCTTCCCAGCCGCCGCCGTACACGCCCGGCGCCACCTCCACGAAGTGGTCGACGGATTCGCGCAGATTGTCGATGGCGATTTCCAGGGCGTCGTCGAACGACAGGCCCCATGCTTCATCGGGTCCGGTGGTGAGCATGGCGATGGACTCGGGATGGTCCAGCGCGAGCAACACCACACAATCATCGCCGAAAGGGCGTAGTGCCGGAGGGGGGGCGTCGTCGTTGCCGTCGTTGCGCAGGTGGTGCATGCGTACCGCTTCGAGCATGGCGCGGCCGCGGATCACGGGCCGCAGCAGCGGGCGGGCCTCGGCCAGCGATGCCGGGTGCGTCTGGCTGCTGGTCAGCAGGGTCGAGACATAGCCCTGCAGCGCCCCCTGGCGTTGCCCGCCAGGCGCATCGCAATAGGCGCGGTATGCGTTGTGCAGATTGAAGTACGCGCTTTCGCCGTGCAGCAACCGGAATTCATCCGCCTTGTAGTCCAGGTTGCCGGTGAAGCCCCGCTGCCGCACGGCGGCGATGAACAGCGCGGCGAACTGGTCTTGCGTGGGTTTGCGCCGGAACAGCGCGTCGAGGAATCCCATGCTTGTCTCACGTGGTGGAGCCGGCGCCGGATGGTCCGCCGCCGCAGGGCCCGGCGCTGCTACGCCAGCCCGGCGTGCAAGTTTGGCCGGCTGGCGGATGTCCCGGAGCAGGGGCACCCGCCGGCTTGCTCGCGGCCGTAGTCCTGGTTGAGCTCATCGTCGAAATCCGGGGCATTGGCGCCCTGGTTATGTTGTAGCAGGGTTTCCTGCCGATCCATCGGTTTGACTGCCCGGGTTGCGGGCAACGGGGCGGTTTCGTAGTCGGCCCACAACGCCGTCAGGTTGTACATTACGCACTTGTCACCTGCTTCACCATTACAGGATCGCCCCATCATGACCGCCCCGGAAGTCGCCATCTCGCCCTCGATCACCTGCGCCAACGACCAGCCTTTCGTGCTGTTCGGCGGGATCAACGTGCTGGAATCCAAGGATCTGGCCCTGCGCGCCTGCGAGGAATACCAGCGCGTGACCACCCGGCTCGGCATTCCCTATGTGTTCAAGGCCTCGTTCGACAAGGCCAACCGGTCATCGATCCACTCCTTTCGCGGTCCGGGCCTGGAAGAGGGCATGAAGATCTTCGAGGCGGTCAAGCAGAACTTCGGCGTGCCGGTGATCACCGACGTGCATGAGCCATGGCAGGCCGCGCCCGTGGCCGAAGTGGCCGACATCCTGCAATTGCCGGCGTTCCTGGCCCGCCAGACCGATCTGGTGGTGGCGCTGGCCAAGACCGGCCGTATCGTCAACATCAAGAAGCCGCAATTCCTCAGCCCCACCCAGGTGCTCAACATCGTCGAGAAGTTCACCGAGGCCGGCAATCAGCAGATCATCCTGTGCGACCGCGGCACCAGCTTCGGCTACGACAACCTGGTGGTGGACATGCTCGGCTTTGGCGTCATGAAGAAGGTAAGCGGCAACCGGCCGGTGATCTTCGACGTCACGCACGCGCTGCAGCAGCGCTCGGCCCTGGACGCGGCCTCTGGCGGACGCCGCGAACAGGTCGCCGAACTGGCGCGGGCGGGCATGGGCGTGGGCCTTGCCGGCCTGTTCCTGGAAGCCCATCCCGACCCCCGTCATGCCAAGTGCGACGGTCCCAGCGCCTTGCCGCTGGACAAGCTCGAACCGTTCCTGACCCAGTTGAAGCAACTGGATGATCTGGTGAAATCCTTTGAACCCATCGATATCGACCCCTGACGGCTGTCATCGCGGATCCGTGAAGTTGTTATACGATCCCGGCCACCAGATTTGAGGGAGGCCCGGATGTCGTTTTACGCGATCGTCGCCGTTCGTAAGGAAGCCGTCAGCGGCCACGTCGCCTATGTGCGGTGGGGCTTGGCCGAGCGTGGCGTGCCCGGCTGGGTCAACGAACCCGTGACGGCGGCCGCGTCCGAAGTGATCGAGGCCATCAAGGCCGGCGCCGATGTTGAAACCGTGGTCAGCGTCGATGGCGTATCCGTGGCCTCGCGTCCGGTGCGGGTGCTGACCGACGACGACGGACGCGAACACCTGGCCTCGGCGCCGGCGCCCAGTTCCACCCTGCATACGGTGTTCGACCTGCCGGAGTTCTGACCGGCTTCGGTGGTAATTTCTCCACCGTGCCGCCAGTGCGTCTCCCGCCCGCCACGGCGGGCATGGCGCTTGCTGCCTTCAAGCCCGTGATGTCGCCGCGTTCCTCGTGGTCGCGGCGAGGCTTCGGGGGAAACAGCATGATGGACCACAGCGAGATGATGGCCCGCATGATCAGCAAGACCGTCGCGCCCGGCAGGCCCGAGCAATGGGACGGCATCCTGTCCGCGTATGCGGATTGTCTGCTGGCGGTGCAGGGCAAGCTGACCGGGGACGATCTGCATCGCTTCCTGGATGTGGGCGCGCGGATATTCAGGACCTGCTGCCAGGAAGAGGCGCGGCAGCGCTGGACCGCCGAGCAACTGGCGGCCTATCACCGCAAACCGCCCGCAAAGCTGTGAAAAGAGGGCGCTGCGCGGCCGCCTCAGAGGCACTGCCGCAGCGCGAACTTGCGGCCGAAGGCGCGGATTTCATCGCCGTCGACCGAGGCGGCGACGTCCCAGTGATCGCCGCGCGTGACCAGCATGGATTGCGATGCAAACGCATGGCGCAGCGCGAATAGCCAGAAGGCGGTTTCCGAGCCGATCGGCGCCAGATCGTGCGGGCCGATCCGCAACCGCGCTGGCCGGGGCGTCGCGCCCAGGGACCATCGCAGCGCGATCGCCAGGAAGGCGAAGCGCGCGGACACTGACGACGGCTGGACGCAAAGCACGCGGATCTTGGGCTTCATGGTCGGACGACCTCCACAAGGGGTGACCCAGCGTAGCAAAGAAGGCCGCGGCATTCCATACCGCGTTTGGGCGATTCCATGCCTGGCGCCGTTTCAGGGGTGGCGCATGCCTTGCAGCAGCAGGTCGAGCGCCTGCAGGGCGTGCGCCAGCCGGTCCTCACCCTCGTCGCCGGCGATCCAGAAGGCGCTTTCAGCCAGGCCGCCGTGCAGCAGCCGCGCCAGCGCGCGGGGCTCGACCGGTTTGAGGTCGCCCTGATCCATCAGGGTCCGCAACAGGGCGGCGAGCGACGCGGTGCATTGTGCCTGCGCGAGGGTATCGGCGGGGCCCAGCACCGCGCGCGCGTCCTGCAGCACGATCCGCCGGATTTCGGGCTCGGCCGCCATCGCCAGGTAGGCGCGGCAGCGTTCGCGCAAAGCGGTCCAGGCATTGGGCGCGGCGCGCGAAATCGCTTGCAGGCGCTGTTCCATTTCGTCGTCGATCTGCGACGCGACCGCCGCCAGCAGGCCTTGTTTGTCACCGAAATGGTGATACAAAGCTCCCCGGGTCAGCCCGGCGGCGGCGGTGAGGTCATCCATTGATGTACCGGCATAGCCAGCGCGGCGGAACGACTCGCGCGCCGTCGCCAGCAGCTTGGCGCGGGTTTCTTCGATCATTTCGGCGCGGGTGCGCGGCATGGCGGACTCCAGTGGCATACGGAGCGTATGTTAATTGACAGTCGCCGCATGAGCGAATACGATTTCACATACGTTACGTATGTAAATTTGTCCGGCGCTCCCGCCGGGCCGCAACATCGCCTGAGGTCCCGGTGTCCAACCCCTATCGTGAACTGTTCCAGGCGCCCGGCGCCACCGCCTTCGTTGCCGCCTGCGCGGTGGCGCGGCTGGCGCTGCCGATGATCGGCATCGGCATCATCACCATGCTGTCCCAGGTGCGCGGCTCCTACTCCCTGGCGGGCGCGGTGGCGGCCACCTTCGCGCTGGCGACGGCGCTGCTGGCGCCGCACATTTCCCGCCTGGTGGATCGCCATGGCCAGGGCCGCATCCTGCTGCTGGCCGCTGGTGCCAGCGTTGCCGGGCTGGCAGGCTTGGCCTTGTGCGTGCGATGGCAGGCGCCGGACTGGACCTTGTTCGTGTTTGCGGCGCTCGCGGGCAGCCTGCCGAGCATGCCCGCCATGGCGCGCGCGCGCTGGACCGAGATCTATCGCGACCGCCCGCAATTGCGCACCGCCTACGCGCTGGAGTCGGTACTGGATGAGGTCAGCTTCATCATCGGGCCGCCATTGGCGGTGGGGCTGTGCGTCGTCCTGTTCCCCGAGGCCGGCCCGCTGGGCGCGGCGATTTTGCTGGGCCTGGGCGTCACTGCCTTCGTGCTGCAGCGGGCCACGGCGCCGAGGGTGCAGCCGCCGGCGGCCGGACGCGAGACCTCGGTGCTGGGGATGCCGCTGATGCGCCAACTGACCGCGATGATGGCGGCGATGGGCGTCATCGTGGGCACCATCGACGTGATGAGCTTGGCGTTCGCGCGCCAGCAGGGGCTGCCGGCGGGGGCCGGCGTGGTGCTGTCGGCCTATGCCTTCGGTTCCTGCGTTGCCGGGCTGGCATTCGGCGTGCTGACGTTCCGGATGCCGCTGGCGCGCATGCTGGCCATCGCCGCCAGCATCACCGCCTTGACGACCTTGCCGCTGCTGCTGGTGAGCGATCTGCTGAGCCTGTCGTTGGGGGTGTTGCTGGCCGGCCTGTCGTTCGCGCCGACCATGATCATTGCCATGGCGCTGGTGGAGAACACCGTGCCCGGAAGGCGCCTGACCGAAGGCCTGACCTGGCTGGTGACGGGGCTGGGCGCGGGGGTGGCGGGGGGCGCGGCGCTGGCCGGCTGGATCGTCGACCGGTATGGCGTCGGCACGGGCTTCTGGACCGCCGTCGGGGCCGGCGCGGGGGTATGGCTGGCCGCCCTGTATGCCGCGCGGGGCCGCCGGCCCGCGTCCGCGGCGGCCTGAGCCCGCCGCGAGATTCTAGAATGATGCCCCGGCGCTGGCCTCGGCGCCCACCAGGAGAATCGTCATGACCCGAACCGTCGTCAACCCCGACACTGTCTTCAACACGGTGCAATACGGCTTCAGCCAGGCTGTCATCGTGACCGGGCAGCGCCGCATGCTGCTGTCTGGCCAGGTCGGCGTCGATGTCCACGAGCGCACCGTCGGACCCGGCCTGCAAGTGCAGACCGAGGCCGCGCTGGACAACATCGAGCGCGTCCTGGCGGCTGCCGGCGCGACACTGGCGCAGGTCATCATGCTGCGCATCTACATCTGCGAAACGGCGCGCGAGGACCAGGAAGTAATCGCCCAGGCGCTGCGCGACCGTTTCCCGCAGGATCCGCCGCCGTCGTCATGGATCATCGTCAGCGGCCTGTCATTGCCCGAATGGCTGGTCGAGATCGAGGCCGAGGCGATGCTGGACTGACCCGCCTGGGCTGCGCAAAGGCTAGCCGGAGGCCTTTTCACGCCACGGCGTGACCGCGAAGGCCTCGCGCAGATGCGCCAGGAAGCCCGCCGTGCGCGCTGGCAGTTCCTGGCGCGATTTCACCAGCGCCACCACATTGGCCTCGGGCAGGTTCCAGCCCGCCAGCAGGGGCACCAGCGTGCGTGCTTGCACGTGTTCGGCCACATCCCATTCCGAGCGCGCCACGATGCCGTGGCCGGCCAGGGCCCAGGTCACCGCCGCCGCGCCCGCGTTGCTCGATAGCACCGGCGCGATGCGCACGCCCACCGCCGGCCCGCGGCCGCGCTTGAAGCGCCACAGGGTGACGTCCTCTTCATTTTCGCGCAGGGCGATACAGTCATGCTCGCGCAGGTCCTCGGGCTTGGCCGGAGCGCCACGGCGCGCCAGATAGGCGGGCGAGGCGCACAGGATGCGCCGGTTCGGCGCCAGCGGGTAGGCCACCAGGGTGGAATCGCGCAGCTCGCCGATATGGATCATCACGTCCCAGTCATCGCTGGCCAGGCGCGGCGGCCCGTCCGACAGGGTCAGGCTGGCAGTCACGTCAGCCTGTCGCTGACGGAACCCGGCCACCAGTGCCGCGATATGGCGCTGGCCGAACCCCAGGGGCGCCACCACGCGCAGATGGCCGGCCACCACGCCGCGGCGGCCGGCCAGCTCATCGGCCAAGTCGTTCAGTTCGCCGCAGATCTGGCCGGCGCGCAGCGCCAGCAGCCGGCCTTCGTCGGTCAAGGCAGTGCCGCGCCCCGAGCGGTTGACCAGCCGCACGCCCAGGCGCTTTTCCAGCGCATGCAGGCGCTGCGTCACGGCCGGCGGCGTCACGTCCAGGGCGCGCGCTGCCTGGGCCAGCGAACTGGTGGCGGCCAGGCTCAGGAAGAAACGCAGGTCGTCGGTCGTGATCATTCAGAATCACCTTAATGATTGATTAAGAATCTATTAAACACGCAAGGCTCGCTCGGCGCCATACTCCGGGCATGCGGATGCGTCCCGGGCGGCGCCCGCATCGATTCCTGTCCGCACCGTCCGTCATCGTCCCGCCGTTATCGCCATGACCTCTGCTCCCGCCACCCTGGATCTGCTCGACACGCCCTGCCTGGTGCTGGACGAAACCCGCATGCTGCGCAACATCGAACGCCTGAACGGCCTCATGGCCGGCCACGGAGTGCAGTTGCGCCCGCATCTGAAGACGCCCAAGTCGATCGAGGTCGCGCGCCGCGTGATGACGCGTCCGGAGGGGCCCGCGGCGGTCTCGACGCTGCAGGAGGCCGAGCAGTTTGCGGCCGCCGGTGTCACCGATCTGCTATATGCGGTGGGCGTGGCCCCGGCCAAGCTCGACCGTGTGCTGGCCCTGCGGCGCCAGGGCGTCGACCTGACGGTGGTGGTCGATAGTGTCGACGCCGCCCGCGCCCTGGCCGCGCGTGCCACGCAGGAGGGTGTTGCCATTCCCGCGCTGATCGAAATCGATTGCGACGGCCATCGCGCGGGCGTGCAGCCCGGCCACACCGATCAACTGCTGGCGATCGCCCGCGTGCTGGAGGCGGCGGCAAGCCTGCGCGGTGTCATGACCCATGCCGGGGAGTCCTATGGCTGCCGCAGTGTGGCGGCGATTGCCGATATGGCCGAGCAAGAGCGCGCCGCCGCGGTCGGTTGTGCCGAGTCGATCCGTGCCGCCGGCCTGCCGTGTCCGGTCGTGAGCGTCGGCTCGACGCCGACCGCCCACTTCGCCCGCAACCTGGCGGGCGTGACCGAAGTGCGCGCCGGGGTGTACGTATTCTTTGACCTGGTCATGGCCGGCCTCAGCGTGTGCGCCGTGGATGATGTCGCCGCCACTGTGTTGACCACGGTGATCGGCCACCAGCGCGAAAAAGGCTGGATCCTGGTGGATGCGGGCTGGATGGCCATGTCGCGCGACCGTGGTACCGCCAAGCAGCCGGTGGACCAGTTGTATGGGCTGGTGTGCGATGCCGACGGCAAGGTCTACCCCGACCTGCTGCTGGCCGAGACCAACCAGGAGCAGGGCATTATCAAGCTGCGCGCCGGCAGCACCGCCGCCTTGCCGGACCTGCCGCTGGGCACCCGGCTGCGGATCATGCCCAATCATGCCTGCGCCACCTGCGCCCAGCACGATGCCTACGCGGTCGTGCGCGGCGGGGAACGCGCGGTCGTGGCGCGGTGGGAACGCTTCCGTGGCTGGTAACCCGGCGCCTTGCGCAACAGGAGTCGAGATGGACATCCTATACACTCCCCATGCCACGCCGCCCGCCGGCCATTATTCCCAGGCGGTGCGCGCCAACGGCTTCATTTTCGTGTCCGGCCAGCTCGGTTTCCTGCCGCCCGTCCGACCTGGCGAGCGCCCGCCGTTGGCGCAAGGCGCGGCCGCGCAGACCGAAGCCGCCTTGCGCAGCCTGGCGGCCATCCTGGAGGCGGCGGGCGCCTCCCTGGCCTCGGTGGTCAATGTCACCGTCTACATCCCCGATGTCGGCCTGTGGAATGAGGTCAACAGCGTCTACGAGCGCAGTTTTGGCGAGCACCGTCCGGCCCGCGCCATGGTGCCCACCCGCGATCTGCATTACGGCGCGCTGGTGGAAATCAGCGCCATTGCGGTCGCGCCGCCGGCCTGAAGGGATCATGCGCCCCGGGGCGGGGAGGGTGTCGCCCACCCGGATTGGCGTCCGGCAGCCGCTTCGGCTGCGGCTCTCGGGGACGGATAGCGCACGCGCCGGCCTATAATGCGGTCGCCTCATCATCCCCGGGGAGTCGGTCCGCATGCATTACGAATACTTGTTCTGGTCCATGGCCGCGATGGTGGCGGCGGCATTGGTGGGCGGCTCGCTCTGCGGTCGGTTGCGTTCGCCTGGCCGCGTGCTGGCGGGCGTGGCCGTGCTGGCGGCGGCAATCTGCGCCGCGGCGGTGGTGCTCTCGCGCTCGGCCGGATTTGGCGACCAGTCGGCGATGCTGGCCATCGCCGCGTTCATGTTCAGCCTGGTGATCGGCGCGGCCGCCGCCTTGCTGACGCGCCGCATCCTGCGGCGCCGCTGAGCGCCGCCGGTCCGACCGGAAGGCGGTGCTGGCAGGTAGGCGACGCGCGCCACCTGCGCCGGAGAGGGCAGGGCGCCTTACTCCTCGGCGTCGAAGTCCTCGTCGTCTTCTTCATCCTGCTCCAGGGCGTCGTAGCCCTTCCAGGTGATGCGCCAGCGCGTGTCGCCGGCGGTTGCCGTCGTTTCGCTGACCTGCTTGACCAGGCCGGCGTCGGCCAGCAGGTCGAGGTGGTGCGCAACCAGTTGCAGGCCTTGTTCGTGGGCCAGGGCCGCTTCCTTGATGTCGTGGGTGCTCAGATTGGGGCCGGGCGCGTCGCGCAGGGCTCCCAGGATGGTGACGACCAGATCGAAATCGCGTTGCATGATGTCCGCCGTATGAAGTTGGAAAGAAACAGGCCGACGATAGCAGAGTTCGATGGCGGCCAAGCGACAGCCCGCTGCCCCGGGTTACAGTGCGGGATTACCGACAACCGATACAGGCAGTACCCATGAAGAAACCCGCCGAGCGCGATTGCCTCGCCCTGGTCCCTGGCTATACCGGGCAGGCCGCCAAGCTCTTTCTGACCCGCGCGGAGGACGGCGCCATCGCCGGCGTCACCGTGTTCGACCTGCAGGGTCACGTCAAGCAGCAAGGCGACGCGCAGGCGGCCGCGGACTGGGTCGCCGCCTGGCTCGCCCAGGAAGCCGACAATCGCAAGGCCCGCCGTACCCAGTTGCTGGCGCAGATATTCGTGTGCAAGTTGACTGGCGAAGAGAAAGCCGCGTTCCTGGACGCCCAGAAGCCGCTGCTGGCGGCCCTGGCCGCGGCCGGCGTGCGCAGCCGTAGCGTCAGCGCCACTTCCGGCGCGGCCCGGCCGTCGCGCGGACCGACTGCCAAGAAGTCTTAGCATAAGGCTGTTATAGTCGCGCCTGGGCGTACGCGCACCCGAGTGGTGCCTGCCCGGCGGGCCTGGCCCGCAAGTCTAGGAAGAGTGATCATGGAAATACTGAGTCGGCATGTTGCCGACGTGGCGGGCGGCGTTGAGCTGCACACAACGCTGGATGGCGAGAGCATCAGCGCCTATGTCGTGACGGGCGTAACCGATCTCAACGCGATCGCCGATATCGTGCCCCCCGAAAAAGTCGCAGGCGGAGCGGACATACACGCCGCCAGTGTCGACAATGTTGATAATGCGCAAGACCAAATCGACCAGGTCCTGGAAAATATCAATCCCGGCGACGTGGCGGTTTTTCTTTGCTCGGGCCCCGATGCTTTTGGCGCGGCGCTCGACCTGTTGGGTTTACCTATCGAAGAGTAAGCCTGGCGGCAAACCAAAGTGCTCCCCCAAACGGCGTATGGGTTCAATACGCGTTTGGCGGCGGGGCATTTAAATAAGCCTTGATTGTTTTTTTATTGTGCGTGGGTGTTTACACCTATGCAGGGCCTCTTTTTGCCTATGAAAACGTGTAAATTTTGTCCGCAGTTTCTCTTTGTTGCATTATTGGCACGCATTTTTTAGGATTATGTTGACTTGTGAGGGGAACATAACCATAGTGTCGGCACACGATCACAAGCGTTGCGATTTTCGTTCAGTGCCGTGCCTTTTCCGGCTCAGCGTTATTGTTCTACTGTCCCCTCCTTGATTGATTCGTGACCTCCGGGCATTTGCCCATTATCTCTAGGAAATACAGTATGGAAACCGGCGTCGTTAAGTGGTTCAACTCGGAAAAAGGCTATGGCTTCATCACCCCGGAAGCGGGTGGTAAGGACCTGTTCGCTCACTTCTCCGAAATTCAGGGCTCGGGCTTCAAGTCTCTGGAAGAGAACCAGCGCGTCAGCTTTGTGACGGCCAATGGCCCCAAGGGCCCGCAAGCCACGAAGATTCAGGTCCTGTAAGGTCCTGCGTTTTCTGAAAAGCCCCTTCGGGGGCTTTTTGCATGCAAGGCTCCCTACGGGGAGCCTTGTCGTTTCCGGCCGTCCGATTGGCGGCCCGGCGCGCGCCGGATGCCACGTCCCGGACCCACGCGGTATCCTTGCCGCGGGTTCCCCGCCGCCCCATCCGACCGCCGCGGCACTCGCCACAGACCAAGGACGTTTCCCATGACCCAATCCGGTTCCATCCCTGTTTCTCCGCAGCCGCGGGATATCGTGGCGTTCTGGCGCGATGCCGGGCCGCAACAATGGTTCACCAAGAACGCCGACTTCGACGAGCGCTTTCGCCAGTATTGCGGGCAGGCCCACATGGCCGCCGCCGCGCGCCAGCTCGATGCCTGGCTGGACGTGCCGGAGGGCGCCCTGGCCCTGCTGATCCTGCTGGACCAGTATCCCCGCAACGCGTTCCGCGGTACCGCCCACATGTTCGCCACGGATCCGCTGGCGCTGGTATTCGCCGAGCGCGCCATTGCCGCCGGCCACGACCTGGCGGTCGATCCGGCCCTGCGCCAGTTTTTCTACCTGCCCTTCGAGCATGCCGAGACCCTGGCCGCGCAGAACCGCGCGGTGGCCTTGATGGAGCCCCTGGGCGCCGAGGCGGTGCGCTGGGCGGTCCTGCATCGTGACATCATCAAGCGTTTCGGCCGCTTCCCGCACCGCAACGCCGCGCTCGGCCGGCAGACCTCGCAGCCCGAGCAGGAGTTCCTCGACGCAGGCGGCTTCGCCGGCTGAGGCAGGCCGCCGCGCGACCGTATCCGCCTGTATCGGCATGTGGCCAGTTGCAAACCGCGCCGGCGCCGGCGCATCGCGGCACCCGGGGCGGCCATGTATTTGACGTTTTTCGCGGTTCGCCAATACACTGGGTACAGCGAGATTCTCAAGCGACGCGGTCTGCGTTTAACTTGTCGCGGTCAGTGGTACTGCAGTGGCTTCCTCTCCCATCCCTTGATGATCTGGCGCCCCGCGAGCAATCGCTTTTTTTAGGTTCGAGGAAATTCCATGGCAACCGGCATCGTCAAGTGGTTCAACGCCGAAAAAGGGTATGGATTCATCATGCCCGACGACGGCAGCAAGGATCTGTTCGCCCATTATTCGGAAATCCGCAGCGAAGGCTATAAGTCGCTGCAGGAAAACCAGCGCGTCACGTTCGAGGTCGGCACCGGTCCCAAGGGGCCCAGCGCCAAGAACATCAAGGTCGCTTCCTGATCGCGGATCCGTGGCGTGCCGCCTGACGGCGCGCCACAAGGACAAAGCCCCGCTGCTGGTGCGGGGCTTTTCTTTTGTGCGCGGCGCGCTGTCAGTGCCGCGGATGCGGCGGAGTCGCCAGCTTGTCGACCAGGGCGATCCCCAGCGCCGAGAGGATGAACAGGCCATGGATGATGGTCTGCCACATGACGCCGGCCTCCGAGAAGCGCGCGGCGGGCGTGCCCAGCGTGCCTGCCTCGATGAAGGTGCGCAGCAGGTGAATCGACGAAATGCCGATGATGGCCATGGCCAGCTTGACCTTCAGGACGCTGGCGTTGACGTGGCTGAGCCATTCGGGCTGATCGGGATGGCCCTGCAGTCGCAGGCGCGACACGAAGGTTTCATAGCCCCCCACGATCACCATGACCAGCAGGTTCGAGATCATCACCACATCGATCAGGCCCAACACCAGCAGCATGATTTCCATTTCTCCGAAACTGGTGGCGTGGGTCAGCAGATGCCAGAGTTCCTTCAGGAACAGCATCACGTAGACGCCCTGGGCGACGATCAGCCCCAGATAGAGCGGCAATTGCAGCCAGCGCGAACTGAAGATCAGGCTGGGCAGCAGGCCGAGGCGGGTAGAGGTATGGGAGGTCATGATGGGTGCGAGCCGTTATAGGAAATATGCCGAAAAAACTGCGGCGGCAATTCTATCAATCCAGGGCTGCGCCGCGTTGTGTCTTTGATGTCGGGACCAGGCGTGGCGCAGGTACTTACCACGGTAAGAAGTCATTCGCATGCCTTTTGTGTAAGCGAAATTCGCATTTGCGAAACTCTGTGGCGAAACGGTTTGAATGCTTTTGGCGTATATAGAATTGCCGCCTCACTCGTACAGAGTCAGTCAAGAGGAGTTTTTTCATGAAGATTCGCTACACCGTTGCCGCGCTGGCCGTCGCGCTCGCCCCTTATTCCGCGTCGCATGCTCTCGACATCGGGGGGCTTGTGGGCGCTGGCAGCAAGGTGGTGCAGGCCGCTACCCTGAGCGATGCGGAAATCAAGGCCTTGTCCGACAAGGCCTGCGCGCAAAGCGATTCCCAGGAAAAGATCGCCGCTCCGGGTAGCAAGTACGACGTTCGCCTGCAGAAGATCGCCAAGCAACTGGGCGGCACCGTCAATGGCCAGAAGGCCAACTACAAGGTCTACCTCACCAAGGACGTCAACGCCTGGGCCATGGCCAACGGCTGCATCCGCGTCTATAGCGGCCTGATGGACATGATGACCGACGACGAAGTGCTGGGCGTGGTGGGCCACGAAATCGGCCACGTCGCGCTGGGCCACAGCAAGAAGGCCATGCAGACCGCCTATACGGTTTCGGCCGCGCGCGACGCCGCTGGCGCCGCCGGTGGCTCCACGGTTGCCGCCCTGAACGCGTCGCAACTGGGCGACCTGACCGAGAAGTTCATCAACGCGCAATTCTCGCAATCGCAGGAAAGCGCCGCCGACGACTACTCCTTCGACCAGTTGCAAGCCAAGAAGCTGAACACCCGCGGCCTGGTGACGGCGTTCCAGAAGCTCGCCAAGCTGGACGGCGGCAAGAGCGATATGATGAGCTCGCACCCGTCCTCGGCCAAGCGCGCGCAGCACATCGAAGATCGCATCGCCAAGGCCAAATAAAGCGTCCTGGCGAGGCTTCGCCGCCCTTTCCGGGTGGAAAACGGGGTGCGGGCATCCGGGCTTATCCGGGTGCTCGCGCCCCTTTGCGTCAGGGGTCCGGAAGTTTCCGGTAAAATGCTTCGTTTATCCGCCCGTCATCTCATATCTCTCGGAAAATAGGTCTTTTAATGCAGCCTGTGGTTGAAACCCTCTCCGGCCTCGAGCGCCGTGTTGATCTGGCCGTCTCGGTGGCCGACGTCGAAAAGGAAGTCCAGGCGCAGCTGAAGCGCGTGGCCCGCACCGCCAAGGTTCCCGGCTTCCGTCCTGGCAAGGCGCCGCTGGCCATGCTCGAGCGCAGCCATGGCCCCGGCATCCGCTACGACGTGATCAACAGCCAGGTCGGCCGTGCATTCGAGCAAGCCGTCGACGGCGCCAAGCTGCGCGTCGCTGGCGCCCCGAACCTGGAACCCAAGACCGAAGGCATCAGCGATGACACGCTGGCCTTCACGGCCACCTTCGAGGTCTACCCCGAAGTCACCGTGCCGGATCTGTCGGCCCTGGCCGTCACCCGCTATGAAACCGCCGTCACCGACGCCGAAGTGCAGCAGACCCTGGACGTCCTGCGCAAGCAGCGCGCCACGTTCGAAGCCCGTGAAGGCCGCGCCTCGCAAGACGGCGACCGCGTCACGCTGGACTTCGCCGGCACCATCGACGGCGTGCCGTTCGACGGCGGCAAGGCTGAAGACTTCCCGTTCGTGCTCGGCCAAGGCCGCATGCTGCCGGAATTCGAAGAAGCCGCCCGCGGCCTGAAGGCTGGCGAAAGCAAGGTCTTCCCGCTCAAGTTCCCCGATGACTACCAGGGCAAGGAAGTCGCCGGCAAGACCGCCGAATTCACCATCACCGTCAAGGAAGTGGCTGAAGGCGTCCTGCCCGAACTGAATGCCGAATTCGCCAAGTCGCTCGGCCAGGCCGAAGGCGACGTCGAAAAGCTCAAGGCCGACATCCGCAGCAACATCGAACGCGAAGTCAAGGTGCGCGCGCAAGGCCGCACCAAGTCCAGCGTGATGGACGCCCTGGTCGAAGCCGGCAAGTTCGACGTGCCGAAGGCGCTGGTCGACAACGACGTGCAAAGCCGCATCGCCGCCGCCCGCGAAGAGCTCAAGCAGCGTGGCGTGCCGAACGCCGAGTCGGTGCCGATCCCGGCCGAGGCCTTCGCGACCGAATCCGAGCGCCGCGTGCGCCTGGGTCTGCTGGTGTCCGAACTGGTCAAGCAAGCCCAACTGCAGGCCAAGCCGGAACAGGTCCGCGCCCGCATCGAGGAATTCGCGGAAAACTACGAACAACCCGCCCAGGTTGTCAGCTATTACCTGGCCGACCGCCAGCGTCGTGCTGAAATCGAGGCGATCGTGCTCGAAGACAACGTCGTCGCGCACGTTCTGGAAAAAGCCAAGGTCACCGACGAAAAGGTGCCTTTCGATCAGTTGATGGGGATGGCGTAACACTATGCAGAGATTCACCGATTTCTATGCGGCAATGAATGGCGGGTCGTCGGTGACGCCCACCGGCCTGGGCTACATTCCCATGGTGATCGAGCAGTCGGGGCGTGGCGAACGCGCCTACGACATCTATTCGCGTCTGCTCCGCGAGCGGCTCATCTTCCTGGTGGGCCCGGTCAACGACGCGACGGCCAATCTGGTCGTGGCGCAGTTGCTGTTCCTGGAATCGGAGAATCCTGACAAGGACATTTCCCTGTACATCAACTCGCCCGGCGGGTCGGTGTACGCGGGCATGGCCATCTACGACACCATGCAGTTCATCAAGCCGGACGTGTCGACCCTGTGCACCGGCCTGGCGGCCAGCATGGGCGCCTTCCTGCTGGCGGCAGGCAAGAAGGGCAAGCGCTTTACCTTGCCCAACTCGCGCATCATGATCCACCAGCCCTCGGGCGGCGCCCAGGGCCAGGCCTCCGACATCCAGATCCAGGCTCGCGAGATCCTGGACCTGCGCGAGCGCCTCAATCGCATCCTGGCCGAAAACACCGGCCAGTCGATCGAGCGCATCGCCGTGGACACGGAACGTGACAACTTCATGTCGGCCGAAGATGCGGTATCGTATGGACTGGTGGACAAGGTGATGACGTCCCGCTCGGAAGGCTGACTTCCGGCTTGCGTCCCACCGGCTGCCACCTTGTTTGAGTAAGCGCAGGCGCCGGGTCCTTTACCCGGTCCGGCGCTTCTTTACCTGAGATACGACTACATATGCCTGATAAAAAGGGATCGGCAGACGCAAAAGTGCTGCATTGCTCGTTTTGCAATAAAAGCCAGCACGAAGTCCGCAAGCTGATCGCGGGTCCGTCGGTATTCATCTGCGATGAGTGCATCGACCTGTGCAACGACATCATCCGCGAGGAAGCGCAGGCCACCGCGCGCGCGGCGATTCGTTCCGAACTGCCCACTCCGGCTGAAATCAAGACGTTCCTGGACCAGTACGTGATTGGGCAGACCTCGCCCAAGCGCATGCTGGCGGTGGCGGTCTACAACCACTACAAGCGCATCCGCCACGGCGAGATCAAGGGCGACGAAGTCGAGCTGTCCAAGAGCAACATCATGCTGATCGGCCCCACCGGGTCGGGCAAGACGCTGCTGGCGCAGACCCTGGCGCGCATGCTGAACGTGCCGTTCGTCATGGCCGACGCGACCACGCTGACCGAAGCCGGTTACGTCGGTGAAGACGTCGAGAACATCATTCAGAAGTTGCTGCAGAACTGCAACTATGAAGTCGAGAAGGCGCAGCGCGCCATCATCTACATCGACGAGATCGACAAGATTTCCCGCAAGTCCGACAACCCGTCGATCACTCGCGACGTGTCGGGCGAGGGGGTGCAGCAGGCCTTGCTCAAGCTGATCGAAGGCACGGTGGCCTCGGTGCCGCCGCAGGGCGGGCGCAAGCACCCCAACCAGGACTTCGTCCAGGTCGACACGACCAATATCCTGTTCATCGTGGGCGGCGCCTTCGACGGGCTGGAGAAGGTCATCCGCGACCGCACCGAAAAGTCCGGCATCGGTTTCTCCGCCTCCGTGCGCGCCAAGTCCGAACGTGGCGTGGGCGAGCTGTTCTCCGAGGTCGAGCCCGAAGACTTGATCAAGTTCGGCCTGATTCCCGAACTGGTCGGCCGCCTGCCGGTGGTCGCCACGCTCGACGAGCTTGACGAGGCCGCCTTGGTGCAGATCCTCACCGAGCCCAAGAACGCCCTGCTCAAGCAATTCCAGAAGCTGTTCGCGATGGAAGGCGCCGAGCTGGACGTGCGCCCCGCCGCGCTCAAGGCCATCGCCCGCAAGGCGCTGCGCCGCAAGACCGGCGCCCGCGGGCTGCGTTCCATCATCGAGCAGGCCCTGCTCGACACCATGTATGACCTGCCGTCGCAAGGCAACGTCAAGCGCGTGGTGCTCGATGAAAACGCGATCGAGGGCGAAGGCAAGCCGCTGCTGATCTACGCCGACGAAGAAGGCACCGCCGAAAAGCCCGAGCGCGGGGAAGTCCGCGACGCCGCGGCCTGACGGATATTTCAGAAAAACCCGTTTCCGAAACGGGTTTTTTTGTCTCCGGCCCCCGATTGAACGCACACTGGCGGGGCGTGTCCAATAAAAAGATACCGGCGCCGTTTTTTTTGCCGTTTTGTTTATCCGGCCGCCGGGATCTTGAATTTTCGGCTATTGTTCCCATAACAGACGTAACTGATGGGGCTGTCCGGGTATTCCCGGTCATCCTGTCCCCGATACGCCGAGTCATACCGAGGAACCTCCTATGTCTGCCAGCCAGACCCTGCCTTCCGACCCGATCGACCTCCCCCTGCTGCCACTGCGCGATGTCGTAGTGTTCCCGCACATGGTCATCCCGCTGTTCGTCGGCCGTCCGCGCTCTATCCGCGCGCTCGAGGTTGCGATGGAAGCGGGCAAGAGCATCATGCTGGTGGCCCAGAAATCCGCCGGCAAGGATGATCCCACTCCCGAAGACGTCTACGAGATCGGCTGCGTCGCCGGCATCCTGCAGATGCTCAAGCTGCCCGATGGCACCGTCAAGGTGCTGGTCGAAGGTACCCAGCGTGCCCGCATCAACAGCATCGAAGACGCCGATTCGCACTTCACCTGCCAGGTCACCCCGATCGAGCCGGACGCCGTCCAGGGCTCCGAGACCGAGGCCCTGCGCCGTGCGATCGTGGCCCAGTTCGAACAGTACGTAAAACTCAACAAGAAGATCCCACCGGAGATCCTGACCTCGCTCGCCGGGATCGATGACGCCGGTCGCCTGGCCGACACGATCGCCGCGCATCTGCCGCTGAAGCTCGAGCAGAAGCAGAAGATGCTCGAGATCGTCGGCACCTCCGAGCGCCTCGAAGGCTTGCTCACGCAGCTGGAAACCGAAATCGACATCCTCCAGGTCGAGAAGCGAATCCGCGGCCGCGTGAAGAAGCAGATGGAAAAGAGCCAGCGCGACTACTATCTGAATGAGCAGGTCAAGGCCATTCAAAAGGAGTTGGGCGAAGGCGAAGAGGGCGCCGATATCGAGGAGCTCGAAAAGAAGATCATCGCCGCGCACATGCCCAAGGAGGCGCGCAAGAAGGCCGATGCCGAGCTCAAGAAGCTCAAGCTCATGTCGCCCATGTCAGCCGAAGCCACCGTGGTGCGCAACTACATCGATACGCTCATCAATCTCCCCTGGAGGAAGAAGAGCAAGATCAACAATTCCATCTCCAACGCCGAGACCGTGCTCGACAACGATCACTACGGCCTGGAGAAGGTGAAGGAACGCATCCTCGAATACCTCGCCGTGCAACAGCGCGTGGACAAGGTCAAGGCGCCGATCCTGTGCCTGGTCGGTCCTCCGGGGGTCGGCAAGACCTCGTTGGGCCAATCCATCGCCAAGGCCACGAACCGCAAGTTCGTGCGCATGGCGCTGGGCGGCGTGCGCGACGAAGCCGAGATCCGCGGCCATCGTCGTACGTACATCGGCTCGATGCCCGGCAAGATCGTCCAGAACATGTCTAAGGTCGGCGTGCGCAATCCCCTGTTCCTGCTCGATGAAATCGACAAGCTGGGCATGGATTTCCGCGGCGATCCTTCGTCGGCGCTGCTCGAAGTGCTGGACCCGGAACAGAACCATACGTTCCAGGACCACTACATCGAAGTCGACTTCGATCTGTCGGACGTCATGTTCGTGGCCACCAGCAACACGCTGAACATTCCGCCGGCCCTGTTGGACCGGATGGAAGTGATCCGCCTGTCCGGCTACACCGAGGAAGAAAAGATCCACATCGCCCGCGACCATCTGCTGCCCAAGCTGATGAAGAACAACGGCGTCAAGGAGTCCGAGCTGACGGTCGACGACAGCGCGCTGCGCGATATCGTGCGCTACTACACCCGCGAAGCCGGTGTGCGTGCGCTCGAACGCGAAGTGGGCAAGATCTGCCGCAAGGTGATCAAGCAACTGCTGACCCAGAGCGACCGCGCCAAGGCCGAAGGCAAGCCCTTCGAGGTCAAGCCGGTCAACGTGACGGGCGACAACCTCAGCGATTACCTCGGCGTGCGCCGCTACACCTTCGGCATGGCCGAAAAGGAAAACCAGATCGGTCAGGTGACCGGCCTGGCCTGGACCGAAGTCGGTGGCGACCTGCTCACGATCGAAGTGGCGGACATGCCTGGCAAGGGCGTGATCCAACGCACCGGTTCGCTGGGCGACGTGATGAAGGAATCGGTCGAGGCGGCCCGTACGGTGGTGCGCTCGCGGGCACGGCGCCTGGGCTTTGCCGACAGTGTGTTCGAGAAGCACGACATGCACGTGCACGTGCCGGAAGGCGCGACGCCCAAGGACGGCCCGTCCGCTGGTATCGCGATCACCACCGCCATGGTGTCGGCGTTGTCGCGCATCCCGGTGCGCGCCGACGTCGCCATGACCGGCGAGATCACGCTGCGTGGCGAAGTCCTGCCGATCGGCGGCTTGAAGGAAAAGCTGCTGGCCGCGCATCGTGGCGGCATCAAGACGGTCTTGATTCCGGAAGAAAACGTCAAGGATTTGGCGGAGATTCCGGACAACGTCAAGAACCATCTTGAGATCGTGCCGGTGCGCTGGATCGACAAGGTGCTGGAGCTGGCCCTGGAACGCCTGCCCGAGCCGCTGGCGGAAGACGAAGCGGTCAAGGAACCGCTGGTCGCCAAGCCGGCCGAACCTGGCTCGACGGACCCGGTGCTCAAGCACTGATCCCGTCCCAAGGCGGCCCGCAAGGGTCTGCCCAAAAAGGAAACCCCGCTCGTGCGGGGTTTCTTTTTTTAGCGCGGCCGTTGGGCCGGCGTCCGTTTCCGGAAGGGGCGGGACTCAGTGCAGGGCGTGCGGGCGGATCAGGCCGACGGCAATGCCTTCCAGGGCGAATTCCTGGTCGGCTTCGACCACGATGACGTTGAAGTCGGGGTTCTCGGGCAGCAATTCCACGCGGCCGTTCTGGCGCTGCAGCCGCTTGACGGTGACGTCGTCGCCCAACCGGGCCACCACGATCTGGCCGTTGCGTGCTTCAGAGGCCTTCTTGACAGCCAGCAGGTCGCCTTCGAGGATGCCCGCATCGCGCATGCTCATGCCGCGCACCTTGAGCAGGTAATCGGGAGCCTGGGCGAACAGGCTGGGATCGACGCCGATCTCGCGCTCGACATGTTCGGCGGCCAGGATCGGGCTGCCGGCCGCCACACGGCCCACCAGCGGCAGCAGCAGTTGTGCCAGGCCGGGCAAAGGCAGCGGCGCCTGGGCCGGCGCGGAGGAGGCGTCTTTCAGGCGGATGCCGCGCGAGGCGCCGGCGGTGAGCTCGATGGCGCCCTTGCGCGCGAGGGCCTTGAGATGGTCTTCGGCCGCGTTGGGCGAGCGGAACCCCAGGGCCTGGGCGATCTCGGCGCGGGTGGGCGGAAAGCCGGTGCGCGCGACGGTTTGCCGGATGAGGTCCAGGATTTGCTGTTGACGATCAGTGAGTTTGCTGGCCATGGCGGTGATCCGATTGGAAGCGGACTGTACATATATACAGCGGCATTCTGGGGGACATAACGCAAAAATGCAAGCGCTGATCAGATCGCGGCGGCGGCCGCCAATGAAAAACGGGACCCGTGGGTCCCGTTTTTGGATACTGCCAGCCTTCTGGATGCCCTACAGCACCGCAGCGATGCCCTTGGCCACCTGATCGATGTTGCCGCTGTTGAGCGCGGCCACGCAGATGCGGCCGCTGGAGACGGCGTAGACGCCGTGCTCTTCACGCAGGCGGTCGACCTGGGCCGAGGTCAGGCCCGAATAGGAGAACATGCCGCGCTGCTGCAGCACGAAGCTGAAGTCCTGCTTGCCGCCGTGTTCCTTGATCTTCTCGACCAGCTGCTTGCGCATCAGGCGGATGCGATCGCGCATCGCGCCGAGTTCTTCTTCCCACATGGCGAACAGCTCGGGCGAGTTCAGCACCGTGGAGACGATGGTGCCGCCGTGGGTGGGCGGGTTGGAGTAGTTGGTGCGGATGACGCGCTTGAGCTGGCTCAGCACGCGGGTGGCTTCGTCCTTGCTGCCGGCCACGACGGTCAGGGCGCCGACCCGCTCGCCGTACAGCGAGAACGACTTCGAGAACGACGAGCTGATGAACATGGTCAGGTCGAGATCGGCGAACAGGCGCACGACTGCCGCGTCTTCATAGAGGCCGTCGCCGAAGCCCTGGTAGGCGATGTCCAGGAACGGCACCAGCTTGTTTTCCTTGACGACCGCGGCGATCTGCTTCCATTGGTCGAAGGTGGGGTCAACGCCGGTGGGGTTGTGGCAGCAGGCGTGCAGCACGACGATGGTCTGGGCCGGGGCGGCCTTCAGGGCGGCCAGCATGCCGTCGAAGTTCAGGCCGCGGGTGGCAGCGTCATAGTAGGCGTAGGTGCCCACTTCGAAGCCGGCGCGTTCGAACAGCGCGCGGTGGTTTTCCCAGCTGGGATCGCTGATCAGGACCTTGGAGGTCGGCAGCAGCTGGCGCAGGAAGTCGGCGCCGATCTTGAGGGCGCCGGTGCCGCCCAGGGCCTGGGTGGTCAGGACACGGCCGGCGGCCGCCAGCGGCGAGTCCTTGCCGAGCAGCAAGGCTTGCGCGCCCTGGTTGTAACCGGCGATGCCTTCGATCGGCAGGTAGCCGCGGGCGGCGGCGGCCTCGACGCGGGCGATTTCGGCCTTGCGCACCGCACCCAGCAGCGGAATGCGGCCCTGGTCGTCGTAATACACGCCCACGCCCAGATTGACTTTACCGGGGCGGGTGTCCGCGTTGTATTGTTCGTTCAGGCCAAGGATGGGGTCGCGCGGCGCGAGTTCGACGGAATCGAAAAGGGTGCTCATGGGACTCTGCTGAGGGTGAGTGGACGCAGTCGGAAGTGCTGTGGATAATGGGGGGTTTACCCTGGGAACAGTCTAGCATGCCTAAGAGCCCGATAGACCCGAGCGCGGCGGGTGCCGCGGCCGCTGAAGCGACGGCCGTTGCCGTCGCCGGGGCAACCGCAGGAGCGAACGCCGGGGCGACAGGCGGCTATGTCGATTTTCCCGGCAGCCCGTTTCACTTGTACCAGCCCTATCCGCCCGCTGGCGACCAGCCCAACGCGATAACGGGGCTGGTCCAGGGTGTGCAGGACGGCCTCATGTACCAGACCCTGCTGGGTGTGACCGGTTCGGGCAAGACCTACACCATGGCCAACGTCATCGCCCAGCTCGGGCGGCCGGCGCTGGTGTTGGCGCCCAACAAGACCCTGGCGGCGCAGTTGTACGCGGAGATGCGCGAGTTCTTTCCCAAGAACGCGGTGGAGTACTTCGTCTCGTACTACGATTACTACCAGCCGGAAGCCTACGTGCCCACGCGCGACCTGTTCATCGAGAAGGACTCGTCGATCAACGAGCACATCGAGCAGATGCGCCTGTCGGCCACAAAAAGCCTGCTGGAGCGGCGCGACACCATCATCGTCGGCACCGTGTCGTGCATCTACGGTATCGGCAACCCGGGTGACTACCACGCCATGGTGCTGATCCTGCGCGCCGGCGACCAGATCTCGCGGCGCGAGATCCTGGCGCGGCTGGTGGCCATGCAATACACCCGCAACGACGCGGAATTCACGCGAGGCGTGTTCCGCGTGCGTGGCGAAACCATCGACATCTTTCCGGCCGAAAGCGCCGAGCTGGCGCTGCGCCTGACGCTGTTCGACGATGAAATCGAAAGCCTCGAGCTGTTCGATCCGCTGACCGGCCGCATTCGCCAGAAGCTGCCGCGCTTCACGGTCTACCCTGGCTCGCACTATGTGACGCCGCGCGATACCGTACTGCGTGCCATCGAGACGATCAAGGAAGAGCTGCGCGAACGCACCAAGCGCTTCGTCGACGACGGCCATCTGGTCGAGGCCCAGCGGCTCGAGCAGCGCACCCGTTTCGACCTGGAAATGCTGCAGGAACTGGGCTTCTGCAAAGGCATCGAGAACTACTCGCGCCACCTGTCGGGCGCCGCGCCGGGCGAACCGCCGCCAACCCTGATCGACTACCTGCCGGCCGATGCGCTGATGTTCATCGACGAAAGTCACGTCACCATTGGCCAGCTCAGCGCCATGTACCGGGGCGACCGCTCGCGCAAGGAGACCCTGGTGCAGTATGGCTTCCGCCTGCCGTCGGCGCTGGACAACCGGCCGCTCAAGCTCGAGGAATTCGAGGCCCGCATGCGCCAGTGCGTTTTCGTGTCGGCCACGCCCGCGGCCTACGAGAAGGAGCACGCCGACAATGTGGTCGAACAGGTGGTGCGTCCGACCGGCCTGGTCGATCCGATTGTCGAGGTGTTGCCGGCGCGCACGCAGGTTGACGACCTGCTGGGCCAGATCAAGCTGCGCACGGGGCAGGGCGAGCGGGTGCTGGTCACGACCCTGACCAAACGCATGGCCGAAGACCTCACCGACTTCCTGTCCGAGCACGGCGTGCGGGTGCGCTACCTGCACTCGGACATCGATACGGTCGAGCGGGTGGAAATCATCCGCGACCTGCGCCTGGGCACGTTCGACGTGCTGGTGGGCATCAACCTGCTGCGCGAAGGCCTGGATATTCCGGAGGTGTCTCTGGTGGCCATCCTGGATGCCGACAAGGAAGGCTTCCTGCGTTCCGAGCGCAGCCTGATTCAGACCATCGGCCGGGCGGCGCGCAATCTCAATGGCCACGCCATCCTGTACGCCGACCGCATTACCGATTCGATGCAGCGCGCCATGGAGGAGACCAGCCGCCGCCGCGCCAGGCAGCTGCAATTCAATATCGACCATGGCATTACGGCGCGTGGTGTGCAGAAGGCGGTGCGCGAGCTGATCGACGGCATTGTCGCGCCGGTGCAGCATGATGCGCTGGAAGCCGCGGTGCCGGCCGAATTGCTGAAGGACGAGAAGGCCCTGGCGCGCGAGCTCAAGCGTCTCGAAAAGCTGATGATGGACCATGCCCGCAACCTCGAATTCGAGCAGGCCGCCGCTGCCCGCGATGCCCTGACGGCACTGAAGCAGCGGGTGCTGCTGGATGGCGCCGTGTGACGGGAGTCCGGTATCTGGATGTATCCATTCGCTGACAGGCCGCTGAATAGCGAACGGAATCGGAGTGTTGCAGAAGTGGGCTCGGAATTTGCGTAACTGATCCCGTCCTTATCTTCGGATTAACCTTAAATAGAGCCTTCAACTAGTTGATTTTTAGGAAATATTCAAGGGGACGTATTGAGCCGAAACGGGCGCCCGGGACACAAAAAAAGCTTGCCTTATCTCGGGTTTTCCCGCACACTTACTTCCATGATGACCAAGGTACTTTTCGTTTGCATGGGCAATATCTGTCGCTCGCCGAGCGCAGAGGGCGTGTTTCGCCATTTGGTGAACGACGCGGGTTTGGGCGATGTGGTTCGCATCGACTCCGCGGGCACGCACGCGTTTCACATCGGCGAGGCGCCTGATGCCCGGGCGCAGGCCGCGGCGCGCAAGCGCGGCTACGAGATCACGCACTGTGAGGCCCGTCAGGTCACCGCGGAGGACTTCCGCGATTTCGATCTGATCCTTGCCATGGACTGGGACAACCTGTCCGCCATGCAGCAACAGTGCCCCAAGGCCTACCAGCACAAACTGATGCTGCTGATGCGCTTTGCCAATGAGTTCGAAGAGGCCACCGTGCCCGATCCCTACTACGGCGGCGCCGACGGCTTTGGCAAGGTGCTGGACTACCTCGAAGATGCCTGTCAAGGTGTGCTCGAACTGGTCTCCAAGCGCGCTACCCAATATCAGGCGGCCTGAGGCCCCTGGTGTGCCGGGACGCCCTGTGGGGCGCCTAGCGAACAGGCAGTGAAAAAACCGCGCAATTGCGCGGTTTTTTCTAGCCGGGAGTCATACCAAATTACTCGGGAATTTGCTATACTTGAGCCAATTACTCGGGTATTGGTCGTCGGATTCGCCGGCGGCCATTGCCGAATCACAGGGAATTCACCATGCGGCTAACTACCAAAGGGCGTTTCGCCGTGACTGCCATGATCGATCTGGCTATGCGGCAACATAGCGGCCCGGTCACTCTTGCGGCCATCAGCCAGCGTCAGAATATTTCGCTTTCCTATCTGGAACAGCTGTTCGGGAAGCTGCGCCGCCACGAACTCGTGGACAGCGTGCGCGGCCCCGGCGGCGGTTACTCGCTCGCGCGCCTGGCGCGCAATGTGACCGTGGCCGACATCATCTTTGCCGTCGACGAACCGCTGGACGCCACCAGCTGCGGCGGCAAGCGGGACTGTACGAGCGGCAACGACGGCAAGCCCGGCAAGTGCATGACGCATGAACTCTGGGCCACGCTGAATCGCAAGATGGTCGATTACCTGGATTCGGTGTCGCTGCAGGATCTGGTCGATCAACAGCGTGTGCGCCAATTGCAGGAAGCCAACAATCAAGCGCAGGCCTGCGCGGTGCGCGTGAACCGGGTGGGAGGCGCCAACAATACCGCCGCCAACGCCCCGACCACCGCCGTCGCGGCCAATGCCACCGTATAAGCAGTAGGAGTTGTAGAAATGACCAACCGCCCGATCTATCTGGACTACTCGGCCACGACCCCCGTCGACCCGCGCGTCGTCGAAAAAATGATTCCCTGGCTGTACGAGAGCTTTGGCAACCCCGCCTCGCGCAGCCACTCGTTCGGCTGGGAAGCCGAGGATGCCGTTGAGCGCGCCCGCGAGGAAGTCGCCAAGCTGGTGAACGCCGATCCGCGTGAAATCGTGTGGACCTCCGGCGCCACCGAGTCGGACAACCTGGCCATCAAGGGCGCCGCCAACTTCTACGCTGAACGCGGCAAGCACATCATCACCATCAAGACCGAGCACAAGGCCGTGCTCGACACCTGTCGTGAACTGGAGCGCCAGGGCTTCGAAGTGACCTACCTGGACGTCAAGGACAACGGCCTGATCGACCTGGACGTGTTCAAGGCGGCGCTGCGCCCCGACACCGTGCTGGTCTCGGTGATGATGGTGAACAACGAAATCGGCGTCATCCAGGACATCGAAACCCTGGGCGAGATCTGCCGCGAGAAGGGCATCATCTTCCACGTCGACGCCGCGCAGGCCACCGGCAAGGTCGAGATCGACCTGCAGAAGCTGAAGGTCGACCTGATGTCGTTCTCGGCCCACAAGACCTACGGCCCCAAGGGCATCGGCGCGCTGTACGTGCGCCGCAAGCCGCGTGTGCGCATCGAGGCGCAGATGCATGGCGGTGGCCACGAGCGCGGTTTCCGCTCGGGCACGCTGGCCACGCACCAGATCGTCGGCATGGGCGAGGCCTTCCGCCTGGCCCGCGAGGAAATGGGAACCGAGAACGAGCGCGTCCGCATGCTGCGCGATCGCCTCTGGGCCGGTCTGTCGCAGATCGAAGAGGTCTACCTCAACGGCGACATGGACCACCGCGTGCCGCACAACCTGAACGTCAGCTTCAACTACGTCGAAGGCGAGTCGCTGATCATGGCGATCAAGGAACTGGCCGTGTCCAGCGGCTCGGCCTGCACCTCGGCCAGCCTGGAGCCTTCCTATGTGCTGCGCGCCCTGGGCCGCAACGACGAGCTGGCGCACAGCTCGATCCGCTTCACGCTGGGCCGGTTCACCACCGAGCAGGAAGTGGACTACACCATCGAACTGCTCAAGAGCCGTGTCGGCAAGCTGCGCGACATGTCGCCGTTGTGGGAAATGGCCAAGGAAGGCATCGATCTGAATACCGTGCAGTGGGCCGCGCACTGAGCGCCCGCGCCAAAGAATACGTGGAGAACTAACATGTCTTACAGCACCAAAGTCCTGGATCACTACGAAAACCCCCGCAACGTCGGCTCGTTCGACAAGTCGGACGACTCGGTGGGCACCGGCATGGTCGGCGCGCCGGCCTGTGGCGACGTCATGAAGCTGCAGATCAAGGTGAACGAAGCGGGCGTCATCGAGGACGCGCGTTTCAAGACCTACGGCTGTGGCTCGGCCATTGCATCGAGCTCGCTCGTGACCGAATGGGTCAAGGGCAAGACGCTGGACGAGGCGATGAACATCCGTAACACGCAGATCGCCGAGGAACTGGCCCTGCCGCCCGTGAAGGTGCACTGCTCGATCCTGGCCGAAGACGCGATCAAGGCCGCCGTGCAGAACTACAAGGAAAAGCATTCGGTTCCGGCCGAAGCTGTTGCGAGCTGAACATGTCCGTTACCCTGACCCAACAGGCTGCCACCCACATCGGCCGCTACTTGCAAAAGCGCGGCAAGGGGATCGGCTTGCGCCTCGGCGTTAGGACGACGGGTTGTTCCGGCATGGCCTACAAGTTGGAGTACGTGGACGACGCGGCGCCCGAGGACCAGGTGTTCGAGAGCTTCGGCGTGAAGGTATTCGTCGATCCCAAGAGCCTGGCCTACCTGGACGGCACCGAGCTGGACTACGCCCGCGAAGGCCTGAACGAAGGTTTCAAGTTCCGCAACCCCAACGAGAAGGCGACCTGCGGCTGCGGCGAGTCGTTCACGGTGTAAGTCTTGGCTGGAGACGATCACTTCAGCCTGTTCGGCTTGCCGGCACGCTTCGACCTGGACGCCCAGGCACTGGAATCAGCGTGGCGCACCGTCGCCGCGCAGGTGCATCCCGACCGCTTTGCCACCGCCAGCCCCGCGGAACGCCGCGTGGCGATGCAGTGGGCGGCGCGCGCCAACGAGGCCTATCGCCAGTTGCGCGATCCGCTGTTGCGGGCGCGCTACCTGTGCGAGCAGGCCGGCGTGGATCTGCAGACCGAGAGCAATACGTCGATGGACACGGCTTTCCTGATGCAGCAGATGACCTGGCGCGAAATGATGGACGACGCGCGTGACGATGCCAATGTCCTGGCCGAACTGCGGACCGAGCTGGAGCAAGCCCGCCTGCAGATGCGCGGCGAGTTGACGCGCCTGCTCGATGAACGGCGCGACTACGCCGCCGCGGGCCTCAAGGTGCGGGAATGGATGTTCGTGGAAAAGCTGGCGCAAGAGCTGGCCCACGCTCATCCCTAGCCCCGGGCGGCAGGGGAGGGCCCGGCCACCGGGCGCCTGGACCGCGCCGCCTACTGAACAGAAAAAACAATCATGGCCTTATTGCAGATATCCGAGCCCGGTGAATCGCCCGCGCCGCACCAGCGCAAGCTGGCGGTGGGGATCGACCTGGGCACGACCAATTCCCTGGTGGCCGCGGTGCGCAGCAGCGTCGCCGAAGTCCTGCCCGATGCGCAGGGTCATGTGCTGCTGCCGTCGGCGGTGCGCTATTACCCCGACGGCAAGGTCACCACGGGCGGCGAACCCCTGGCGCAGCAGGCCGAGGATCCGCTGAACACGGTGGTGTCGGTCAAGCGTTTCATGGGGCGCTCGCTGGAAGAGGCGCGCGCTACCCGCGCGCCGTATGAATTCGTGGAGGCGCCCGGCATGGTGCGCATCCGCACCGCGCAGGGCGACCTGAGCCCGGTGGAGGTGTCGGCGCAGATCCTGGCGGTGTTGCGCCAGCGCGCCGAGGACGTGCTGGGCGACGATCTGGTGGGCGCCGTCATCACGGTGCCGGCGTATTTCGACGACGCCCAGCGCCAGGCGACCCGTGACGCGGCGCGCCTGGCCGGCCTGAACGTGCTGCGCCTGCTGAACGAGCCGACCGCCGCGGCGATCGCTTACGGTCTGGATAATGCCGCCGAGGGCGTGTACGCGGTCTATGACCTGGGCGGCGGCACCTTCGATATTTCCATCCTGCGATTGACGCAGGGCGTGTTCGAGGTGATCTCGACTGGCGGCGATACGGCGCTGGGCGGCGACGACTTCGATTCGCTCATCGTCGATCACGTGGTGGCGGCCGCGGGCGCGGCCGGCCTGACGCACGCCGACCGGCGCGGCTTGCTGATGGCGGCGCGCGCGGCGCGCGAGGCGCTGTCCGACGCGCAGGACGCCAATCTGAAACTGGCGCTGGCCAGTGGCCAGGTGATCGACCACACGTTGACCCGCGACCAGTTCGAGGCGCTGGCGCAGCCGCTGGTGCAGCGCACGCTGGACAGCGCGCGCCGGGCGCTGCGCGATGCCGCGCTGAAGCCGGTCGATGTGCGCGGCGTGGTGATGGTGGGCGGCGCCACGCGCATGCCGGTGGTGCGCGCCGCGGTCGGCGAGATGTTCGGCACCGAGCCCCTGACCGATCTGGATCCGGACCAGGTGGTGGCGCTGGGCGCCGCGCTGCAGGCCAATCTGCTGGCTGGCAATCGCGCGCCGGGCGAGGACTGGCTGCTGCTGGACGTGACGCCGCTGTCGCTCGGCCTGGAAACCATGGGCGGATTGGTCGAGCGCGTAATTCCGCGCAATAGCACCATTCCGGTGGCGCGCGCGCAGGAATTCACGACGTTCAAGGATGGCCAGACGGCCATGAGCATCCATGTGCTGCAAGGCGAGCGCGACCTGGTGACGGATTGCCGTTCGCTGGCGCGCTTCGAACTGCGCGGCATTCCGCCGATGGTGGCGGGCGCCGCGCGCATCCGCGTGACGTTCCAGGTGGACGCCGATGGCCTGTTGAGTGTGACCGCACGTGAACAGAGCACGGGCGTGGAGGCGGCGGTGTCGGTCAAGCCGTCGTACGGCCTGAGCGACGACGAAGTCGCGCGCATGCTGGCCGACAGCGTGGCGCAGGCTGACAGCGATGCCCGCGCCCGCATGCTGCGCGAGCAGCAGGTGCAAGCGCGCCAGTTGGTCGAATCGGTGCAGGCCGCGCTGGCGGTCGATGGTGACCTGCTCAATGCCGAGGAACGCCAACGGGTCGATGACTGCCTGCAGGCGGCCACCCGCGCCCAGGAGGCGCAGGACGTGGACGCGGTGAAGGCCGCGGTCGAGGCCCTGTCGGCCGCGACCGATGAATTCGCCGCCCGCCGCATGGACCGCAGCATCCGCGCCGCGCTGGCCGGCCGCAAACTTGACGAGATTGCCTGATAGGAAGCTATGCCGAAACTGACCGTACTGC
The DNA here is from genome assembly GCF_902859765.1 of Achromobacter pulmonis. GTDB lineage: Bacteria > Pseudomonadota > Gammaproteobacteria > Burkholderiales > Burkholderiaceae_B > Achromobacter > Achromobacter pulmonis. The sequence continues at coordinate 205,348 of NZ_CADIJV010000002.1, read as the reverse complement.
CTCATCCCGACTATTGCCCTGAAGGCGCCGTGATAGAGGACGCGCCCAAGGGCGTGTCGATCTGTCGCGTGCTGCTGGACAACCACATCGACATCGAGCACGCTTGCGAACTGTCGTGCGCGTGTACGACCTGTCACGTGGTGGTCAAGCAGGGCTATTCGTCGCTGGAAGACGCGACCGACGACGAAGAGGATCTGCTGGATAAGGCCTGGGGCTTGACGCCGACCTCGCGCCTGTCGTGCCAAGCGTTGGTGGCGGATACCGACCTGACGGTGGAGATTCCCAAGTACACCATCAACCACGCGAAAGAGGGGCATTGATGAAGTGGACTGATACTTACCAGATCGCCGAGGCGCTGGTGGACGCCCATCCGGACGTCGACCCCAAGACGCTGCGTTTCACGCAGTTGCGCGAATGGGTGCTGGCCTTGCCCGGCTTCAATGATGATCCGGAACGCAGCGGCGAGAAGATCCTGGAGGCCATTCAGATGGCCTGGATCGACGAGGCCGACTGATCCGCCTGCGAAACGCTCCCGAAGGGCGTTTTTTTCATTGGGGCGGGGCGCGCGGGGTATCATCAAGGCTCTTTTCGTTGTCCTTGTCATTCGAGTCTACCGATGCCCGCTGCCCCATTGCGCTTTGGCCTGGCCGCCAATCGACTGCACCATGAAACGCCCGACGCTGCCCTGTTCACGTGGTTGCGGGCCTGTTCGTCCACCATCCGCGAGTTGGGGGTGCAGCTGCATACCGTGGGCCGCACGCACGATGCCATTGTGCGCGAGGGCATGCTGCAGGGCTATTCCGGCCTGATCCGCTACCCGTATGGCCGTGAGGGTGGGCTGATGAAGCTGGTGGCGCGCGTGACCGAGGGCCGCGATGGCCAGGCGCCGTTCGATGGCGCGATCTACCTGATCGATCCGGTCGATCCGTCGTCGATCTTCCCCGAGGCGCTGGCGCTCAAGCGCCAGTGCATCACGCACGGCCGGCCGTTCATCTCGACGCTGGCCGGCGCCATCGAATGGATGGAGGTCGAGCGCGTGCATGCGGGCCTGGCGCCGGACGTGTCGGCATCGCGCCTGTTCAACTACACCGGCCAGACACTGGCGCTGATCGCGCACGATGCGCTCAAGGACGAGATGGTGGCGTTCGCGGCCGAGCACTTCGACGTGTTGTCGCAGTTCGCGCGGCGCGTGGCCACCGGCACCACCGGCGGCCGCCTGAACGAACTGGCATGGTCGCGCGGCTGGCCCAAGGACACGCCGTGGGTGCATCGTTACCTGAGCGGGCCGCTGGGCGGCGATGCGCAAATTGCGGAACTGGTGCTGGAGCACCAGTGCCAGCGCGTCATCTTCTTCGAGGATCCGCATGTGGCGCGCCAGCACGAGGCCGACATCCAACTGCTGGAGCGCGCGGTGCGCGTGGTGACCGAGTCGGCGACCTGCGCGACCTCGCCGTCGGTGGCGCGGCGCTGGGCCCAGGCGGTGGAGTTGCGGGCAGGACGCGGTTGAGCCGCCAGCCTGCCGGCAGGGCGCCCTTCGGGGCGCCTTTTTCTTGTCGTTTTCCCTGATGCGCCGGAAGGCGGAGCCCCGTTTCGGGCAGGAGAAGCCTTTTCCTTTGTAGGGAAAAGGAACCATTTCAATAACGAGAAACATTAACATCTGGCTCTCTAAAATTCGTCAAAGGGAGCTACGTCGATGTTTCATCCTGCCATGTCCCGCCGTGCCGGCCTGGTGGCGGCGCTGAGTGTCTTGCCGGCAGCGCTGACAGCACAGCCGGCGCCTGTGGAACCGACCACACTGCCGTCGGTCAGGGTGGAGGGGGGGCGCGGAGACGGCCACCAGCCCGGTCCTGGGCTACGCCGCCACCCGCTCGGCCACCGCCACGAAGACCGACACGCCGCTGAACGAGACCGCGCAGTCAATTACCGTAGTGCCGCGCGACCAGATCGTGGACCAGGGCGCCACCAGCCTGCAGGATGCGCTCGGTTATGCGGCTGGGGTGCGCTCCGATGCCTACGGCCTGGATGCGCGTAGCGACAGCGTGCGGGTGCGGGGGACCGATGTCGATGTCTACCTGGACGGGATGCGCCAGGCGTTCGATTACTACACCAGCACGACCCGCCCGGATCCGTACATGCTGGAGCGCATCGAGGTGCTGCGCGGGCCGGCGGCCATGATGTACGGCCAGGGCAGCACGGGCGGCCTCATCAACCTGGTCAGCAAGCGCCCGCTCGCCGAGACACAGCGCGAAGTTGGGGTGCAACTGGGCAATCACGGGCGCAAGCAGGCGCAGATCGACCTGACGGGGCCCATCACCGAGGATGGCCAGTGGCTGTATCGCCTGGTGGCGTTGCAGCGCGATGCCGATACCCAGGTGCATCATGTGCCGGATGACCGCACGCTGGTGGCGCCATCGCTGACGTGGCGGCCGAGTGCGGCGACGACGTTGACCTTGCAGGCGCTGTATCAGAAGGACAAGTCGGGTTCGACCGCGCAGTTCATGCCGTGGTCCGGCATGCGCACGCCCAATCCCAACGGCACTATTCCGACCTATCGTTTCATCGGTGAACCGGATCATGATCGCTACGATTCCGAACGCCGTACGTTCGGCTGGTTGTTCGAGCACAAGTTCAACGACAAGTGGGCGTTCAGCCAGGGGTTCCGGCACGCCAACAACAAGGTGACGTACTTCACGCATTATGCGGATTCGTTCAGCCTGCCCGGCGGCTGGGCCGCTGACCCGGTCAACCAGCGAATCATCGGCCGCTATGCCGATGACACCATCACCAAGGTGCGCATGGATACGCTGGACCAGCACCTGAGCGGCGAGGTGCGCACCGGCGGGGTGACGCACAAGTTGCTGCTGGGGCTGGATTGGGTGCGCTATCGACGCGACCGCGAGAGCGGCAGCGGCAAGGATACGATCGATGCGTACGACCCGGTGTACGGCAAAGGCTACATCCCCGAGCTGACCGGCGAGCCGCGTTTCACGCAGCGCCAGACGGGCATCTACCTGCAGGACCAGATGAAAATCGGCCAGCACTGGATCGTGACGGCTGGCCTGCGGCACGACCGCGCGCGCAGCCAGCTCGAGGGCGGGAATACGGACAAGGCCCAGGCCACCACCAAGCGCTTCGGCCTGATGTACGCGGCCAGCAATGGCTGGTCGCCCTACATCAGTTACAGCGAATCATTCACGCCGGTGGCCAGCACCACGCGCCGCACACCGGATGGTGACGTGCCCGAACTGTACCAGCCACTGCGCGGCAAGCAGTGGGAGGCGGGCGTGAAGTACCAGTCCGCCGATGGCGGTCAGCTGGCGACGGCCTCGGTGTACGACTTGCGGGAGAAGAACCGCCTGGTGCCGGATCCGACGTCGGCGCTGAACAACGTGCAGACCGGCAAGACGCGCACGCGCGGCCTGGAACTGGAATGGCGCGGCCAGGTGACGTCGTCGTTCGACGTGATCGCGCACTACAACTACATCGACCTGGATCCACAGCTCGAAGGCATTCCACGCCACCAGGCGGCGGCATGGGGCCGGTACCGTTTCGCGCTGGACAACCTGGACGGGCGTTTCACGGTGGGCGCGGGCACGCGTTGGATGTCATCGTTCCGCGATGGCGACGCGCCCAAGCTGTCGCCGGTGTGGCTGGTGGACGCCATGATGGCGTACGAAACCAGCCACTGGCGTTATGCTTTGAACGTCAACAACCTGACGGACAAGACCTATCTGGCCACGTGTCTGTCGCGCGGCGATTGCTGGTATGGCGCGCGCCGCAGCGCAATCGCCAGCGTCACCTACAAGTTCTGACGCGGGGCTGCGCGCGTGTCAGCGGCCCTGGAAGCGCGGCGCGCGCTTTTCGCGGAAGGCGCGCACGCCTTCGGCGAAATCCTCGCGCCGGGCCGTCTGCAGGAAGCAGGCGGTTTCTTCGGCCAGTTGTGTCTCCAGCGATGCCTGCGCGGCGCTGCGCAGCAGCTGCTTGGCGCCGGCGATGCCGTGCGGTGCGTGGCTGGCCAGCTGTTGCGCATAGGCTTGTGCTTGCGGCGCCAGTTGGCCGGCGTCGGCGACGCGGTTGATGAGCCCCCAGGCATGTGCCTGCGCGGCGGTGAAGGCATCGGGGCGCAGCAGCAGGTCGAGCGCGCGGCGCGGGCCGAGCAGGCGGTTCAGGCCGTGGGTCATGCCGGCGTCGGGCGTGGCGCCGAGTTTCAGGTAGGCGGTCATGAAGCGCGTGTCGGCATCGGCGATGGCCAGGTCGCAGGCCAGGACGAGAGACAGGCCGGCGCCGGCCGCGACGCCGTGGACCTGCGCCAGCCAGAGCTTGTCCATGCGCGCGACGTGCGCCACGAAGTCGTTGAGCGGCGTGAACAGCTCGAGCAGCCTGGCGCGCACCGCATTGACGTCGCCTTCGAACAGCGTGATGTCGCCACCCGCGCAGAAGGCCTTGCCCGCGCCGCGCAACAGCACCAGCCGGATGTCGGCGCGCGTATCGAGCCATTGGGCCGCCCGCTGCAGGTCCTGGGCCATGGCGATGTCGATGGCGTTGAAGGTGGCGGGCTGGTTCAGCGTCAGCGTGGCGATGCCGTCGCCGGCCTCCAGCAGCAGGGTGGGAAATACCGGCAGAGCAGGGGTCATGGCTTGTCTCCGTTATCGGGTAAATACCAACTTTCGATCCAAAAACCACGATGCTAAGGTCGCAACCAAGCGCTTGCTCGGTTGCCGTCCGAGCCGCAAGCGTAACGCATAGAACGATTTTCCGGCGCTGTACAGCGTAGGTAAAAGACAGGTTCGCCGCATCGCCTGCCTCGGGGCTACGCTGATTCACCGCCATTAAAAAAAACAGCTTCGCGATCACAGCGAGGAGACAAATGGTGGATCAATCCGATAGCCCTCCCTTGCTGGAGGTGGATGGGGTCACGTTGGCGTTCGGCGGGATCAAGGCGCTTACCGGCGTGGGCTTTCGTGTCGCGCCCGGGTCCATCACCACGGTCATCGGCCCCAATGGCGCGGGCAAGACCTCGCTGTTCAACACCATATCGGGTTTCTACCGTCCGGCCGCGGGGGCCATCCGCTTCGCGGGCCGCGACATCACGCGCGTGGCGGCGCCCGAGCGCGCGCGGCTGGGGTTGGCGCGCAGTTTCCAGAACATCGCCCTGTTTCGCGGCATGACGGTGCTGGACAACATCAAGCTGGGGCGCCATGCCCACCTGCGCACCAATGTGCTGGACGCGCTGCTGTACCTGGGACGGGCGCGGCGCGAGGAAATGGCGCTGCGCGCCGATATCGAGGAACGCATCATCGACTTCCTGGAGATCGACCACATCCGCCACGCGCCGGTGGCGGCGCTGTCGTACGGGTTGCGCAAGCGGGTGGAGCTGGCGCGGGCGCTGGCGATGCAGCCCAAGGTGCTGATGCTGGACGAGCCGGTGGCGGGCATGAACCGCGAGGAGACCGACGACATGGCGCGCTTCATCCTCGACGCGCGCGCCGAGTGGGGCGTGACGGTGCTGATGGTGGAGCACGACATGGGCATGGTGATGGATCTGTCGGACCACGTGGTGGTGCTGAACTTCGGCCAGGTCATCGCCGACGGCACGCCCGCGGCGGTGCAGGCCGATCCGGAGGTCATCAAGGCCTATCTGGGCGCGGGCGACGTCGGCGATCTGCGTCGGCGGCTGCGCGAGGCGGCTTGATGGACGGCCTGTTCTTCGTGGAGGTGACGCTGGCCGGGCTGGGCAGCGGCGGCCTGTATGCGCTGGCGGCGCTGGCGTTCGTGATTGTCTACAAGGCGACACGGGTGGTGAACATCGCCATCGGCGAATTCCTGATGATGGGCGCTTATGTGTTCTATGCCTTTGCCGCCGGCATGGCCTGGCCGATATGGGCGGCGATTGCCGGCGCGGTGGCGCTGTCGGCCGCGCTGGGCGCGCTGGTCGAGCGCGTGACGATCCGGCCGATGCTGGGCGAGTCGCCGATTTCGGTGTTCATGATCACAGTGGGGCTGGCCTCGATCCTGGTGGGCGTGGTGGAACTGATCTGGACGGCGGACCAGCGCCGGCTGCCGGAGTTCATGCCGCGCGCGCCGGTGATGCTGGGCGAGGCATTCGTCGCGCCCAAGGTGTTCTACGGGTTCTGGGTGGCGCTGGCAATGGCCTTGTTCGTATTGGCGGTGTTCCGCTATTGGCGCGGCGGCGTGGCCTTGCGGGCCACCGCGTCGGACCAGGGGGCAGCCTACGCGATGGGCATCAATGTGCCGCGGGTGTTCTCGCTGTCATGGGCGGCGGCAGGGGCGATCGCGGCGGTCTCGGGCGTGATCGTGGGCGCGATCGGCGGCATCTCGTCGTCGATGGGCGTGTTTGGCCTGTCGGTGCTGGTGGTGGTGATCGTGGGCGGACTGGACAGCGTGGCGGGGGCGCTTGTCGGGGGCATTTTCATCGGCCTGCTGGAGGCCTGGGCCGGCGCCTACCTGGGCGGCGAATACAAATTGCTGGCGACCTTTGTGGTGCTGGTGGCGGTGCTGATGATGCGGCCCTACGGCTTGTTCGGCACGCGTGAGATCGAGAGGCTGTAGCCATGCGCATCGCGACCGCGAAAGAGACCTACCGCGCCGACGAGGCGCTGTTCGATACCCACACTCAACGGCTGTGGCTGGCGCTGCTGGCGGCGTCGCTGGCGCTGTTCCCGTTCGTGGCCGACGCCTACTGGCTGTACCTGGCGTGCCTGGTGGCGATCAACGTGGCCAGCGCGACCGGACTCAACATCCTGACGGGCTATACCGGATTGGTGAGCCTGGGGCAAGCGGCTTTCATGGGGCTGGGCGCGTATACGGTGGCGGTGATGGAGTTGCGGCTGGGCACGCCGGTGCTGCTGAATCTGGCCGGTGGCGGCGTGGTGGCGATGCTGGGCGGGCTGCTGGTGGGGATTCCGTCGCTGCGGGTCAAGGGCCTGTACCTGGCGATCTCGACGATCGCGGCGTCGTTCATTGCGCACTTCGTGTTCGCCAACTGGGCCTTCACGGGGGGCACGGGCGGGTTGCAGGTGCCGCCGGCACGGCTGCTGGGGATCGACCTGGACACCTCGTTCAAGCTCTATTGGCTGATCGTGCCCTTGACGGTGTTGATGGTGCTGGGCGCGGCCAACCTGTTTCGTACCCGCATCGGCCGCGCCTTCATCGCGATCCGCGACCGCGACATCTCGGCCGAGGTGTTGGGCATCCACCTGCTGCGCTACAAGTTGCTGTCGTTCGGCCTGTCGTCGTTCTACGCGGGCGTGGCCGGCGGGCTGTGGGCCTATTTTTTCCGCGTGGTCACGCCGGAGAGTTTTCCGCTGATCATGTCGATCTTCTTTCTGGCCGCCATTATCGTCGGCGGCATGGGGTCGATCCTGGGCGCCATCCTGGGCGCCGTGTTCATGACCATGGTGCCCGAGCTGCTCAAGCTGGTGGTGGGCTGGCTGCCGGTGGGCGGCGACGCGCTGCGTTTGATTTCGCCGGTGCGAACCATCGTGTTCGGCCTGCTGATCGTGGGCTTTCTGATCTTCGAGCCGCACGGGCTCGCGGAAATCTGGCGCCGCGTGCGCCGCTATTTTCACCTCTGGCCTTTCCGCACGTAGGCCAGCCCCAGGATAACCAGGAGACGAAACCATGAAGCGCATCCGGATAGGCAGCGGTTTATCGAAGTTGCTGGCGCCCTTGGGCGTGGCAATGACGCTGGCGGTGGCGCCGCCGGCCCAGGCAGAGGAGGACCTGGTGCTGGGCGGCTCGATCCCGTTGAGCGGCGTGTTCGCGTTTGCCGGGCAGGGCATTCACGCCGGCATTACCGACTACGTCAAGATCATCAACGAGCAGGGCGGCATCAAGGGCCGCAAGCTGCGTTATGTGCCGGAGGATACGGGCTACAAGGTGGACGCGTCGGTGGCGGCTTTCAAGAAGATCACCAGCCAGAACAAGGTGAACTTCTACTATGGCGATTCGACCGGATTTTCCAAGACCATCAATGCCGAGCTGGATCGCTCGGGCAAGATCCTGATGACGGGCGCCTCGTTCGCCACCGAATTGAACGATCCGGCCAAGTATCCGGCGCAGTTCATGCTGGGGCCGGACTACACGGAAATGTTCGGCATCCTGCTGCGCTACATCGCCAAGGAAAAGCCGGGCGCCAAGGTGGCGTTCGTGTACTCGGACACGGAGTTCGGCCGCGATCCGATCGCCAGTTCGCGCGCGGTGGCGCAGAAGCTGGGGTTGACGGTGGCCACCGAGATCATGACGCCGCCAGGCAGCGTGGACGTATCGACGGAGGTCATCAAACTGCGCCGCGCCGATCCGGACTTCACGATCTTCCACGGCTACGTGCTGGCGCCAATTCCCGAGTTCGTCGGGCAGGGCAAGCGCATGGGCCTGAAGACGCGCTACATGGGTACGTTCTGGACCATGGACAATTCCACCGTGATGCAGATGGGCGAGGATGCCGAGGGCTTCATGGGCGTGATGCCCTATCGTTACTACTATGACCAGGCGGCCGATGCGCCGATGCTCAGGAAGATCCGCGAGATGCGTCCGCAATACCAGAGCACCGGCTACATGCAGGGCTTCCTGGCGGCGATGCTGTTCTCGGAAGTGGCCAAGCGCACGCTGGAGGCAGGCAAGGAATTGACCAGCGCCAACATGAAGGCGGCGCTGGAAGGAATCAAGGACTTCGACACCGGTGGACTGATCGGCGTGCCCATCAGCATCAAGGGCAACTCTATCCCGGTGGGCCGTATCTACCGGGCCGACACCAAGAAGAAGCAGATGGTGCCGGCATCCGATTGGATCGTGCTGCAGTGAGGCGCCCGTGAGCCCGGAACACGATGCGTCGCCGCCGACGGTGCTGGACATCAACAACATCGAGGTGGTCTACAACAAGGCGGTGCAGGTACTGCGCGGACTGTCCCTGTCGGTGCCGGCCGGCGCCATCGTGGCGCTGCTGGGCAGCAATGGCGCCGGCAAATCGACCACGCTGAAGGCGGTGTCGCGCCTGCTCGACCTTGAGGACGGCGAGCTGGCGCGCGGGCGCATTCTGTTCGACGGCGCTGATACCGCCGGGGCGCGGCCACAGAACCTGGTGCGGGCGGGCCTGGCGCATGTGATGGAAGGGCGCCGCGTATTCGAGGACCTGTCGGTGGAGGAAAACCTGGTGGCCGCGACCTATGCCTTGAGCGGCCGCGCCGGCGCCAAGGCCGACTTCGATCTGGTGTATGGCTATTTCCCGCGGTTGTACGAGCGGCGCCGCGGCCTGGCGGGCTATCTGTCGGGCGGCGAACAGCAGATGCTGGCGATCGGGCGGGCGCTGATCGCGCAGCCTAAGCTGATGTTGCTGGATGAGCCATCGCTGGGACTGTCGCCGCTGCTGGTGGAGGCGATCTTCACCATCATCGCGCGCATCAATCGCGAGCAGGGGGTGTCGATGCTGCTGGTCGAGCAGAACGCGTCGGTGGCGCTGGCGGTGGCCCACTACGGCTACATCATGGAAACGGGCAAGGTGGCGATCGACGGCACGGCAGAGAAGTTGGCGGCCGATCCCGACGTGCGCGAGTTCTACCTGGGGGTGGGGGGCGCGGGCGAGGCGCGCGGCTTTCGCGATATCAAGCACTACAAGCGCCGCAAGCGCTGGCTGTCATGAGCCCGGCCCGCGCATCCTCCGGCGCCGCGCCGGACAAGTGGCCGGCACTGACGTTGCCGCAGATGCTGCGCGAACAGGCGCGGCGGCAGCCGGCCGCCATTGCGCTCCGGCAGAAGGACTTCGGCATCTGGCGGCCCGTGTCATGGGCGGAGTATTGGCGCCGCGCCTGCCACGTCGGGCTAGGCCTGCAGGCGGCCGGCCTGTCGCGCGGCGGGCGCGTGGCGGTGGTTGCCGAGAACCGGCTGGAGTGGCTGCTGACCCAGTTGGGCGCGGGCGCTGTCGGCGGCGTGGCGGTCGGCGTGTACGCGACCAGTCCGGCCGAGGAAATGGGCTATGTGCTGGAGCATGCCGATGTCGAACTGGTGGTGTGCGAGGACCAGGAGCAGACCGACAAGGTGCTGCAGGTGGCACACCGGCTGCCGCTGCTGCGGCGGATCGTGGTGATGGAGACCAAGGGGTTGCGCTCCCACGCACCGGCCGAGCGCGCGCGCATCATGGCGTTTGCCGAGCTGGAGGCCGATGGCCAGCGGCTCGAGCCTGATGGCCTGGCGGCGCTGAACACATGGCTCGACGCGCAACAGTTGGACGACCTGGGACTGATGATCTACACGTCAGGCTCTACCGGCAAGCCCAAGGGCGCGATGCTCAGCTACCGCAACATGCGGGGTGTGGCGCCAGGCATCGCCGAGCGCCTGGGGATGGATGCGGCCAGCGTGCACCTGTCGTATCTGCCGCTGTGCCACGTGGCCGAACAGATGCTGTCGACCTTCGTGCCGATCTACCTCGGGGCGCAGGTCAATTTCGGCGAGTCGATCCGCACGGTGCAGGAGGATCTGCGCGAGGTGGCGCCGACGATTTTCCTGGGCGTGCCGCGCATCTGGGAAAAGCTGCATGCGTCGATCTCGATCAAGATGCAGGAAGCCGGCCGCCTACAGCAATGGTTGTACCGGCGCGCCCTGGCGGCGTGCGCGCCGTTCGCGCACAAGTCGCCACGGCAACGCGGGCCGCGCGAACGCCTGACCTATGCGCTGTGGTACTGGCTGGTGCTGCGCGCCTTGCAGAACTTCATCGGCCTGCGGCGCGCGCGGGTGGCGATGACGGGGGCGGCGCCGATCGCGCCGGAGGTGGTGCGCTACTTCCGCAACCTGGGCGTGCCGCTGGTGGAGGTCTATGGCCTGACCGAATCGACCGGCATGATCTTCGGCCAGCATCCGGACCGGGTGATGGCGGGCACGGTGGGCGAACCGATCCTGGGCGTGGATTGGCGCCTGGGGGCGTCGGGCGAACTGCAGGTGCGCGGCGAGATGGTGTTTGCCGGTTACTACAAGAACCCGGCCGCCACCGCCGACACGGTGCGCGATGGCTGGTTGCATACGGGCGACGTGGCCGAGGTGCGCGACGGCCAACTGCGCATCGTCGACCGCCTGAAGGACATCATGATCACTGCTGGAGGCAAGAACCTGACGCCGTCGGAAATCGAGAACGCGGTCAAGAGCAGCCCGTACGTGAAGGAGTGCGTGATCGTGGCCGACGGCCGGCGCTATGTCGCGGCCTTGATCCAGCTGGAGTTCGAGACGGTGGCCAAGTGGGCCGAATCGCGCCGCATCGCCTTTACCCATTTCCGTTCGCTGGCCGAATGCGCCGAGGTGCGCGAGCTGGTGGCGGCCGAAGTGGCGCGCGCCAACGCGGGGCTGGCGCCGGTGGCGCAGATCAAGCGCTTCCACCTGTTGACCAAAGAGCTGGACCATGACGACGGCGAGGTCACCGCGACTATGAAGGTGCGCCGCGCCAGCATTTACCGCAGCTACGCGGACCAGATCGAACGGCTCTACGCCGAGGAGACGCCAGCATGAATGAAGCGGTGATCGTGGAAGCGGTGCGCACGCCGTTCGGAAGGCGCGGCGGCTGGTGGGCTGACAAGCGCCCCGATGACCTGTTGGCCGAGGTAATCCAGGGCCTGCTGGCGCGTGCCGGCCTGCCGGGCGGCCAGGTAGACGATGTGATCGCCGGCTGCGTCAGCCAGGCCGGAGAGCAGGGCGCCAACATCGGCCGCCTGGCGGCGCTGCTGGCCGGCCTGCCGGAGACGGTGCCGGGCGTGGCCCTGAACCGCATGTGCGGTTCGAGCCAGCAGGCGGTGCATGCGGGGGCGCAGGCCATCGCGGCCGGCGACATGCGCTACGTGGTCGCCGGCGGGGTCGAGAGCATGAGCCGCGTGCCGATGTTCCTGGACGTGACCTTGGGCCAGCGCGAATTCCGCGGCTTCGAATCGCTCAACCCAGGCCTGTTGCAGCGCTATCCGCTGATCCATCAGATCGAGAGCGCTGAACGCATTGCCGAGCAGTGGCAACTGGGACGCGCCGAGCTGGATGCGTGGTCGATGCAGAGCCATGCGCGCGCCTGGGCCGCGGCCAGCGCCGGCCGTCACAGCGAATTGCTGCCTGGGCCGGTTGGCACGCCCGCGCGCGACGAGGGGATCCGTGAACGGGCCGATCCGGCCAAGATGGCGGCGTTGCTGCCGGCGCTGCGGCCGCCGGGGCAGGGCAACGTGACGGCGGCGCAGTCGAGCCAGCTGGCCGATGGCGCGGCGGCGGTGTTGCTGGCGGACCGCGCGGCCGCGCTTGCGGACGGGCTCCGGCCGCAAGCGCGCTTTCGCGCCCGGGTGGCGATCGGCTCGGACCCGGTATTGCAATTGACCGGCGTGATCGCGGCCACCGAGCGCGCGCTAGAGCGTGCCGGGCTGCGGTTGCAGGATCTGGACTGGATCGAGATCAACGAGGCATTTGCCAGCGTGGTGCTGGCCTGGCTGAAGACGCTGGACGCGGACCCGGCGCGCGTCAATCCGTGGGGCGGCGCGATCGCGCACGGACATCCACTGGGGGCCACCGGCGCGGCGTTGATGGCGAAAATGCTGGCGGGCCTGCGCGCCGGCGGCGGTCAGTTCGGCTTGCTGGTCATGTGCATCGGGCACGGCATGGCGACCGCGACGATCGTCGAACGGCTATGAGCGGCCCGGCTGCGCCGGATGGCCACGAGGACGGCGCCGAATCGTTGCGCCGGGCCGAGGTTGTCCTGACCGCGGCCCGGCTGTTTCGCCAGCATGGCTATGAGCGCACCACGGTGCGCGAGCTGGCGCGCGCCGTGGGCCTGCAATCGGGCAGCCTGTTTCATCATTTCCGCAGCAAGGAGGAAATCCTGGTGGCGGTGATGAACAATGGCATCCAGGAAGTCCTGGACGCCGGCCGCCAGGCGCTGGCGCGGTATCGCACGCCGGCCGACCGGCTGGCGGCGCTGTTCCGTGTGCATATGTGGAGCATGTTGCACGGCGCCGGCGGCGACGCGATGAACGCGCTGGTCTACGAGTGGCGCAGCCTGTCGGCGCCGAGCCAGGCCAGGGTCAAGGTATTGAGCGACCGCTACGAGGCGATGTGGCAGGACGCCGTGGCGGCCGCGGTCGAGGCCGGGGTCTTGAGCGGCGATGCGCGGGTCATCAAGCGCTGCGTGCTGGGGGCCATGAATCTGACGGTGCAATGGTACAAGCCGGATGGGCGGCTGCGGCCGGCCGCCTTCATTGATGAAATGCTGCGCGCCAGCCTGCCGGCCTTGCCGCAGGGGGCGGGCCCTTGGCCGCTGGCGGCCGGTCTGGGTACGGGAAATTGCTGAAACAAATGCAAATATTGTTGTTCATTTGTTAAGTATGTAGAAATAATGTTAAAAGCTTGTTTCTCTTAGAAACATAATCCGGGATCACTCCGGGAGGGATAGAGGAACATGCTGCGAGTCTTTACGGCTTCGGGCCTGGCGTTGCTATTGGCCGGCTGCGCTGCGACACACCAGAGCAAAGTGGGACAGAGCACGGCTGACGCCAGCCAGGGACGGTTGCAGGAAGCAATTGTCAATGTGGATGGACAGTTGCAGGGTGACAAGGCCAACGATGTGCTGCTCAACCTGGAGAAAGGCGAATTGCTGCGCATCGCCTCGAACTACGGCGAAAGCATGTCGGCCTTCGAGATCGCCGATGGCGCGGTCAAGGAATGGGAAGCGCAGGCGCGCGGTCTGACCACCGAAGTCGCCACCCAGGTGGGGGCGACGTTGCTCGGCGACGGCATCCGCGATTACGAAGTGCAGGACTACGAAAAGGTCATGCTGACCACGCTCATGGCGATGAATCGCCTGTCTCAGGGCGATCTGGACACGGCCCGCGTCGATATCAAGCGTACCCACGAGCGCGAAGCCCTTATCGCGCAGGTGCGCGCCAAGCAAACCGAAGCGGCTGAAGCCAAGGCCAAGGAAAACGGCGCCGAGGTCCAGAGCGCGGAGCTCCAGGGCTATCCCATCGAGACCTTGAATGACCCCGAAGTGCTGGGGTTGAAGAACGGCTATCAGAATGCCCTGAGCCACTACCTGTCGGGTTTCGTCTATGAAGCGTTGAACGAACCCAGCCTAGCGGCGCCGGGCTACCGCCAGGCGATCCAGTTGCGGCCGGGCAGCGCGGTGCTCGAAGCCGGTCTCAAGGGACTGGACGAGCGCCGTGGTCAGCAGCGCAAGAACGGGTTGACCGATGTGCTGTTCGTGATCGAGTCGGGCAATGCGCCGGCGCGCGAATCGAAGAAGTTCATGTTGCCGGTGCCGACGCCGCAGGGCCTGGTGACCGTGGGCATGTCCTATCCCGTGATCAATGCGCTGTCGGACGCCCCTGATGTGGCACGGATCGCGGTGGGGGACACGATGCTGGAGACCGGATTGGTCGCCGATTTCAATGTCATGGCGCGCCGTGCGTTGAAAGATGATCTGCCTGGCATGCAGGCCCGCGCGGCGGTGCGCATGCTGGCCAAGGCGGGCGCGCAGGTGGTGCTGAACAAGGAGGGCGGCGTGTTGGCCGGCCTGCTCGGCAACATCGCGGCCGCGGTGATCGAGCCGCCGGCCGACGATCGCATGTGGCGCACGTTGCCGGGGCGCGTCTACGTGGCGCGTGCGTTCCTGCGGCCGGGTGACTACAACGTCTCGCTGCCGGGCCTGACGGGCACGCCACACGCCATTTCGGTGAGCGGGCGCCACATGGTGGTGCCGCTTCGCACGTATGCATCGGTGACCTATTTCGGCGTGCCGGGGCGTTTTGGCGAACTGGCCGTGCCGAAGGCGCCGGGCAAACGCCGTCCCGCTCCCAAGTCCGTTTCCCTGAACTGAGCGCGCCCTGCGCGTATCGGAAGACTCCCATGAAGCAATTCATCCAATGCTCGATGGCGTTGGTGCTGGGGCTGGCCCTGGCGGGCCAGGCCGCGGCCCAGGCCAATCCCGCGCCTTCGTATGCGGCCTCGACCGGCATTGCCGCCAAGCTGATGGTGCGCGATTCGGTGCGCGACCTGCGCGTCGAAAGCCTGCGTTCGCAGCGCCGCAATGACGTGATGGTGGTGCAGGCCGAGATCGTCAACACCAGCGGCCTGAGCACTCGCCTGTATTACCGCTTCCGTTGGCTCGACGCGGACGGCATGCAGGTCGGCGACGACGCGGCCTGGCAGCCGTTGACGTTCCTGAATCGGCAGAACCACGTCATCAAGGGCGTGGCCTATGGTCCGCAGGCGACCGATTTCCGCCTCGAGATGAGCGCCGGCGCGCCTTGATGGCATGGGCCGCGGGCCCCGGTTCCTGTTTTCGACATTCCAGAAAAGTACTCACGGAGTTTGTATGCATTCCATTCTGTTCCGCCGGCTGCTGACCGGCGCGTCCGTGTCCTCGGCGCTGTTGCTGGCGGGTTGCCAGACGATGCAACCGACGGTCGATTCGTCTTCCGGCGTGAGCTATGGCGATGCCAAGGCGGTCGAGACGGTGAGCAATGAGTTCGGTTCGACCGACCTGCAAATGATCGCCGAGAAAATGACCGGCTCGTTGCTGGAAAGTCCGGTGCTGACTGGCCGGCCGACGCTGACCCTGGCGCCGGTGCGCAACAAGACCAGCGAATACATCGATACCAAGTCGATCATGAATACCATCCAGACCCGGTTGGTCAAGAGCGGCAAGGTGCGGTTCACTCGCAGCATGGATGAAATGCAGCCCGGCGTGGAGGAATTGCAGCGCCAGAATCAGAGCGGCCTGTACAAGAACCAGGGCAGGGCCAAGATGGGCAACATGGTCGGCGCCAAGTACGCGCTGGAAGGTGAGATCGGTTCCATCGTCAAGCGCGCCGGCGGCGTCAAGGACGTTTATTACAAGATGACGCTCAAGCTGTACGACGTGCAGGAAGGCACCATCGAATGGCAGGAAGAAAAGGAAATCCGCAAGACCACGCGCCGTTGACCCCATCGTCCAGCCGAGGCATTTCAATGTTGAAAACCTACCGTTTGATTGCCGCGCTGTCCCTGTGCGCCGCGGCGCTTCCCGTGGCGCGCGCTGCCGAGCCCAAGATCGCGGTCACCGACCTTGCCTATGAAGAGCGCGTCAGCGAGTACTTTCGCGTCGTGTCCGCGTCGAGCAAACGCAGCGTCAACGCCAGCGGCAGCGTGCATGACGGCCCGCGTTCGTACTCCGAGCGCGGGCGCCTGAGCGCCCGCTCGGAGAGCCACTACTACGAGGAGGAGGGCACCTATTCGTATATCGAGTACGGCGAGTTGCGCAAGTACACCGCCGATCTCAAGGGTGCCATGCTCAAGGGGGGAGGCGTGCGGCTGGTGCAGGGCAAGGCCTATCAGGGCAAGCCGACCGAAAAGGTGTTCGACATCCTGGCGCGGATCAGGCAGGGGCAGTTCGCCGGCGCCGACTATGTGCTGTTCGGAACCGTCAGCGACATCCAGTTCAACCAGAACGCAATGTCGTTCGGCGGCTCGGCCACGTCGGCCACGCTGGGGCTGGATATCACCGTCGATTTCAGTCTTATCAACACCCGGACCCACGAAATCAAGGCGGCCTTTACGGCGCTGGGATCGGGGCAGGACGTGAAGGTGGTGTCGCGGCCCGGTGACCGGGCCACGTTCAGCCGGCCCAAGGTGATCGCCGAGGCGTCCAAGAGCCTGGCGGAAGCGGCCTATGGCGAGCTGATGAGCCAGTTCGGGCTGCCCGGCCGGCATTTGCAGGGTTCGGGCGCGGCGGGTGAATCCGCCGCGCCGCCGGTCTCGCGCAACGAGCCTGTCGTGACCTACTGAACGCCGGGCGGGCTACGCGGAGCCGGGCCAGTAATGACTGTCCGGCAGCGCCCGCGCGCCGAAGATGGCCTGGCCCACGCGCACGACGGTGGCGCCTTCCTCGATGGCGATCTCGAAGTCGCCGGACATACCCATCGACAGTTCGTCCAGGACGATGCCCACCGGCGCCCGCTGGCGCAGGCGGTCGCGCAGGCCGCGCAGCAGCACGAAGCACTGGCGCACCCGCTCGGCCTCGCTGGAGAACAGCGCCAGCGTCATCAAGCCGCGCACCCGCAATGAGGAAAACGCCGGCAGCGCCTGGAGGAAAGCGGCTACGTCGTCCGGGGCCAGGCCATATTTGCTGGGTTCGCCGGAGGTGTTGACTTGCACATACACGTCCAGCGCCCGGCCTTCGGCCTGCAGGCGGCGGTCCAGCGCTTCGGCCAGGCGCAGGCTGTCGAGCGCCTGGAACTCGCTGGCGAATTGCACCATCAGCTTGGCCTTGTTGGTCTGCAGGTGGCCGATGACCGACCAGCGCAGATCGGCCAGGTCGGGGGTGCTCGCCCACTTGCGGTGCGCCTCCTGGATCTTGTTCTCGCCCAGCAGGCGGCAACCGGCGGCATGGGCCAGCCGGATACGCGATTCGTCCATGGTCTTGCTGACCGGCAGCAGCCGCACGCCGGCCGGATCGCGGCCGACGCGCCGGCAGGCGGCATCCATGCGCGCGTGGATGGCGGCCAGGTTGCGGCGAAAGTCCGCGACGCTCAGGGCCTGGGGGTAGCGGCCGTGCCGGTCGTGACGGGTCGGTGTATCGGGCGCGCAGGCCACCAAGGGGCCGGGATCGGGCTGGGATGCCATCATTTCACCATTTCCTTGCCGGCGGCGGGGCGCGGCAGGCCGGCATAGCGCGACGGGCGCGGGCGTTGCGGCAGGCGGCCATTGAGCAGGGCGTGCGCGGCCAGGCCGATCACCAGGCCCCAGAAGGCGCCGCCGATGCCGAACAGCTTGATGTTGGCGGCCGCCGCCAGGAAGGTGATGAGCGCGGCTTCGCGCGTTTTGGGCTCGGCCAGGGCGCTGGCCAGACTGCCGCCGATGGTGCCCAGCAGGGCCAGGCCCGCCAGGGTGGTGATGAAGCTGGCGGGCAGGGCCATGAACACGGCGGCCAGGGTTACGCCGAACACGCCCACCAGGATGTAGAAAATGCCGGCGGCGATGCCCGCGACCCAGCGCTTGGCCGGATCGTCGTGCGCCTCCTTGCCGGTGCAGATAGCGGCCGTGATCGCCGCCACGTTGAACGCGTGCGAGCCGAACGGCGCCATCAGCAGCGAACCCAGGCCGGTGACCGTCACGATCGGATTGGCGCTGGTCCTGAAGCCGTCGTTGCGCAGCACCAGCATGCCGGGCATGTACTGGCCGGTGAGTGTGATCAGGAACAGGGGCAGGGCCACGCTGAGCAAGCTGTTGAGCGAGAAGGCCGGGGCGGTATAGACGGGGGCGGCAAAGGCCAGCGTCAGGCCGGACAGATCGATCCGGTCCTGCAACAGCAGCAAGGCCAGCCCCGACACCAGGATGCCAACCACGGCGTAGCGCGCGGTAAAACGCTTGAGCGTTACGTACGCCAGGATCAGCCAGCCCGTCAGCAGCGGGTCCAGCGTCATGCCGCCGAAGGCGCCGATGCCGAACGGCAGCAGGATGCCGGCCAGCAGGCCGGCGGCCACGCCAGGTGGAATCAGGCGGATCGCCTTGTCGAAGCAGCCGGACAGGCCGAGCAGGACGAAGGCCGCCGCCGACAGCAGGTAGGCGCCAACAGCTTCAGGGTAGGGCGTGGTGGCGAGCGCCGTGACCAGAAAGGCCGCGGCGGGGGTGGACCAGGCGGTGATGATGGGCTCGCGGGCGGCCCAACTGAGCAGGATGCCGGTCACGCCCACGCCGATGGACACGGACCAGACCCATGAGGCGGTCAGCGCCGGGCTCAGGCCGGCGATCTTGGCGGCCTGGAATACCAGGACGAAGGTGCCGCCATAGTTGACGATGACCGAGATCAGGCCGGCGACGACGGGGTGCAGGAGATCGCGCGCTTGCAGTGTGTTGGGGGAGTGCGGAGAAGCCATGGGCGGAACGGATGGAGTCGGCGAAGGTTGGGGGAAGCGGTCTTTGTAGCGCCATATTGGACTGGCTAGACCGTATGCTTTCCCTTCATGGACCAGACCACTTTTTTCGAGCTGTCCGCCAGGGCGCGGCTAGAATGGCGGAGTTCTAACCTATATAGCCTGCGCCATCGGGGCCGACCGCATGAGCAAGACATTCGCGCTGGAGACCTTGAAGATCCGCATGGCCGACGCCGACTTGCGCGCGCTCGACCTGCATCTGCGCATCCAGCGCGCGCTGGGCGCGCTGATCCTGGATGGCGGCCTGGCGGCGGGGGTGAAGCTGCCGGCGACCCGCGCGCTGGCGCAATCGCTGGGTGTGGCGCGCGACACGGTCGAGAACGCCTACGTGCAATTGCAGCGCGACGGTTTCATCGCGCGGCGCAAAGGCTCGGGTAGCTATGTGTCCGAGAGCATTGGCGCCGAGCTGCGTGGCGCGGCTCGGCGCCGGGGCCGCACGCCGGCGCGGCACGCGGCCGGCGTGCGGCCCGCCGCGGTGGCAGGCGGCCCCGGCCTGAGCCGGCGCGGACAGGCGATCCATGATAGCGGCGGCGTGGCCGACCAGCAGTCGATCCAGGCCTTTGCCACCGGCCTGCCCGAGACCCGTACCTTTCCGGTCGCGGTGTGGGAGCGGCTGCAGCGCCAGGTGCTCAAGGATCATCGCGGCCATGTCTTGCTGCACGGCGATCCGCAAGGCGCCGAGCCTTTGCGCAAGGCCATCGCCACCTACCTGAACCTGGAGCGCGGCGCCAAGGTGCGGGCCGACCAGATCGTGGTGCTGAGCAGCACGCGGCAGGCCCTGTTCCTGTGCGCGCAACTGCTGGGGGATGCCGGCAGGCCGATCCTGCTGGAGAACCCGGGCTATTTCGGCGCGCGCAAGGCATTCGAGTTCGCCGAAGCCCGCGTGGTGCCGATCGATGTCGATGCGCAGGGCATCCGCACCGATCTGCTGCGGGCCGATCGCAGCGGCGCCGCGTGCGTCTATGTGACGCCGTCGCACCAGTATCCGACCGGCGCCACGTTGTCGCTGGAGCGCCGGCTCGAACTGACGCGCTGGGCGGGCGAGGCGGGCAAGTGGATCATCGAGGACGACTACGACAGCGAGTTCCATTATGACGGCCTGCCGACCGCCTGCGTGCAGGGGCTGGACAAGCACGGCCGGACCCTCTATCTGGGCACTTTCAGCAAGACGCTCTATCCCGGTCTGCGCGTGGGCTACATGGCGTTGCCGGACGCGCTGGTGGCCGCCTTCAGCCGCGCGCGCAGCATCATCGACGGGCATACGCCGCAGATCCTGCAATTGACCCTGGCGCGGTTCATGGATGATGGCCACTACAACGCTCATGTGCGCGCCATGCGCAAATTGTATGGCGCGCGGCGCGAGGCGATGCTGGAGGCGGTGGGCCGGCACCTGGCCGGCGTGGCGCGCGCGCTGCGGCCGCAAGGCGGGTTGCAGGTGCCTTGCCTGCTGGAGCCGGGCTGGACAGAAGCGGACACCATCCGGCGGGCGGCGGCGGCCGGACTGGTGCTGCCGGGGCTGCAGCGCCTGTATGCCGGCACACCCGCATTGCAGGGCTGGCTGCTGGGCTACGCTTCGCTCAGCGCACACGAAATCGACCTGGCCGTGCGGCGCCTGGCGGCGGTCTTGCGCAGAAAGTAGGCGGCAGGGCGCGCGTGGCCGCGCGCAGCCATGGAGAGGGCGAAGGTCCCTAGCCCTTGCGCTTGAGGAAGGCGCCGACGCCGCAGGCGACGGCGAACGCCAGCAGGGCGCCGGCGATGGTCAGCAGGAAATCGGCTTCGCCGCGATAGCCGCCGCCGGTCACGCCGCCGGCAACGCTGCCCATCCACAGCACCGCCGTGACCAGCGCGCCGGTCACGGACAGGGCGGCGGCCAGGCACAGGGCGATGAACAGCGGCGTGCGGCGCGCGGGGGGCGCGCCGTAGCCGCCGCGGCCGCGGCGCGGTTGCATCACCATGTAGAACAGCGCGGCCACCACTGCGGCCAGCATCAGGATCTTGACGATCATGATGCCGCCTGCGGCTTAGTCTTCACGGCGCAGATGCGGGAAGAGGATGACGTCGCGGATGCTGGGGCTGTCGGTCAGCAGCATGACCAGGCGGTCGATGCCGATGCCGCAGCCGCCCGTCGGGGGCATGCCGTATTCCAGCGCGCGGATGTAGTCGGCGTCGTAATACATGGCTTCCTCGTCGCCGGCGTCCTTGGCCTCGACCTGCGAGCGGAAACGCTCGGCCTGGTCTTCGGGGTCGTTAAGCTCGGAGAAGCCGTTGGCGATCTCGCGGCCGGTCATGAACAGCTCGAAGCGCTCGGTGATGCCCGCGCGGGTATCGGAGGCGCGCGCCAGCGGCGACACTTCGACCGGGTAGTCGATGATGTAGGTGGGGTTCCACAGCTTGGCTTCGGCCGTTTCCTCGAACAGCGCCAGTTGCAGCGCGCCCAGGCCGGCGCGCGCCAGCACCGGGCCGTCGGCGTCGGCGCCCAGCTTCTTGAGCTCGGCGCGCACGAAGGCGGCATCGTCCAGTTGCGCCTGGGTGTAGCCGGGGGCGTACTTGAGGATGGCTTCGCAGATGGTCAGGCGGTCGAACGGCTTCCCCAGGTCCAGCTCGCGTTCCTGGTAGGTCAGCACGGCGCTGCCGGTGGCCGAGATGGCGGCCTGGCGGATCAGTTCCTCGGTGAAGTCCATCAGCCAGCGGTAGTCCGCATAGGCCGCGTAGAACTCCATCATGGTGAATTCCGGATTGTGGCGCGGGCTCACGCCTTCATTGCGGAAGTTGCGGTTGACTTCGAATACGCGTTCGAAGCCGCCGACGATGAGGCGCTTGAGGTAGAGCTCGGGCGCGATGCGCAGGAACATCTCCATGTCCAGCGCGTTGTGGTGCGTGACGAAGGGCTTGGCCGCCGCGCCGCCCGGGATCGGGTGCAGCATGGGGGTCTCGACTTCAAGGAAGCCGGCGTTCAGCATGAATTGGCGGATGCTGCCGACGGCCTTGCTGCGCGCCTCGAAAGTGCGGCGCGTGGCGTCGGTCATGATGAGATCGACGTAGCGCTGGCGGTAGCGCAGTTCCTGGTCGGCTACGCCGTGGAACTTGTCGGGCAGCGGACGCAGCGACTTGGACAGCAGGCGCGCGGTGGCGGCGTGCACCGACAGCTCGCCCTTGTTGGTCTTGAAAACCGACCCTTCGACCGCGATGATGTCGCCGATGTCCCATTGCTTGAACGCGGCGTAGCTGTCTTCGCCCAGCGTGCCGCGGTCCAGGTAGATCTGGATGCGGCCGGTGCTGTCCTGCAGGGTGGCGAAGCTGGCCTTGCCCATGACGCGCTTGAGCATCATGCGGCCGGCGACCTTGACGGTGATGGGCGCGGCGGCCAGGGCTTCCTGCGTCTGGTCGTCGTACTTGTCGTGCAGGGCCGCGGCGCGGGCGTCGGGGACGAAATCGTTGGGATACGCGACCCCGGTTTCGCGCAGTTTGGCCAGCTTGGCGCGCCGTTCGGCGATCAAGCGGTTTTCATCCTGGGCGGGTGCCGGAGCGGTCGTGTGGTCGGTCATGGTCGGGAGGATCAGTCGTAATTGCGGATGTCGTCGATTTCGGTGGTGCCGAAATCGTCGCGATCCAGGTAGGCGAGGATGCGGGCGGCCACATCGGCGGGGGCGGACAGCTTGCCACTGGCGTGGAAGTCCTGGAACTTGGCCAGCGCGGGGAAGCTCTTGGGGTCGCTGGCGCGGATGGCCACCTGCATGTCGGTGTCGACGATGCCGGGGGCCAGCGAGACGACGCGCGCGCCGCCTTCGCCCTGTTCCTGCTTGACCACGCGCGTATACATGTCGAGCGCGGCCTTGGTGGCGCAGTACACGCCCCAGCCCGCGTTGGGATTGCGGCCGGCGCCGGACGAGATGTTGAGCACGCGGCGATCGGCCTTGAGGTCTTCGACGGCGGCCAGGAAGCGCGCGGTCAGCAGCATCACGGCCGAGACGTTCAGGTTGAAGGCGGCGGCGATGGCCGGGCCGTCGATCAGCGCGTCGGTGCCGGCCACGGGGTGCACGGTGCCGGCGTTGTTGATCAGCAGGTAGCGGCCGGCATCGCGCGGCAAGGTGTCGCAGATGCGGCGCGCGGCCGCTTCGGCCGCGGCCAGGTCAGAGAGGTCCACGGACAGCTGTTCCAACTGCACGTCCCGCGAGCGGGCGTAGGCCGCCAGTTCGGGGTCTTCGCGGCGCGCCAGGGTGATCAGGCGGGTGCCCGGCTTGGCCAGGCCGCGCGCCATGGCGGCGCCGATGCCGCGCGAAGCGCCGGTGAGAATTGCGATGGTGTCGGACATGCGTGAATCCTCTGGGGACGGTGGACGGAAGTATCGCGGAACTTAGACGCCTTGCTTGAGGCTGGCCTGGATGAAGGGATCCAGGTCGCCGTCCAGCACCTTCTGCGTGTTGGAGATTTCGACGTTGGTGCGCAGGTCCTTGATGCGGCTCTGGTCCAGCACGTACGAGCGGATCTGGTGGCCCCAGCCCACGTCGGTCTTGGAGTCTTCCAGCTTCTGCTGCTGGGCCATGCGGTTGCGCATTTCCAGTTCGTACAGCTTGGACTTGAGCATCTGCATCGCTTCGGCGCGGTTGCGGTGCTGTGAGCGGTCGTTCTGGCACTGCACCACGATGCCGGTCGGGATGTGCGTCAGGCGCACGGCCGAATCGGTCTTGTTGATGTGCTGGCCGCCCGCGCCGGAAGCGCGGTAGGTGTCCACGCGCAGATCGGCCGGGTTCACTTCGACTTCGAAGGAGTCGTCGACCTCGGGGTAGACGAACACGCTGGCGAACGAGGTGTGGCGGCCGCCGGACGAGTCGAACGGGCTCTTGCGCACCAGGCGGTGCACGCCGGTTTCGGTGCGCAGGTAGCCGAAGGCGTATTCGCCCTCGAGTTTGATGGTGGCGGACTTGATGCCGGCCACTTCGCCCTCGGATTCTTCCAGCACTTCGGCCTTGAAGCCCTTGCGCTCGGCGTACTTGAGGTACTGGCGCAGCAGCATCGAGGCCCAGTCCTGCGCTTCCGTGCCGCCCGCGCCCGCCTGGATGTCCAGGAAGCAGTTCAGCGGATCGGCCGGGTTGGAGAACATGCGGCGGAATTCCAGGCCTTCGAGTTTTTCCTGGAAGCCGTCGGCATCCTGTTCGATGGATTCGAGCGTGGCGTCATCGTCGTCGGCGGCGGCCAGTTCGAACAATTCGTTCGAGTCGGCCAGGCCCGTGCCGAGGGCGGTGAGCGTCTCGACCACGTCTTCGAGGGATTTCTTTTCACGGCCCAGGTCCTGGGCGTGCTTGGGGTCGTTCCAGACCGCCGGGTCTTCGAGCTCGGCGTTTACGACTTGCAGGCGTTCGGCTTTGGCATCGTAGTCAAAGATACCTCCGTAGAGCCTGTTCGCGCTCCGCGTAGTCGGCGAGGCGGGCTGCGAGCTGGTTCTGACGTTCGGCTTCCATGATGATTCCTGGTGACTTTTGTGCGAAACCGGGCATTTTACCGTGTAAGACGCCAGCCCGTGGGCCGCGCCCGTATACAGGGGGACGGATGAGGAAGAAAAGCCGTCCGGGCGTGCCTTTGCCCGATTCCGCCGCGCGGCGCTAAGGGTTTGCGCGCACAGCGCATAGTTGTTCAGTTTTTTGTCATCTCGGGGGTTCTAGCCTTGGTCAGCCGGCCCATATGCCCCCAGGGGGCGCGGGACCGGACCAGTTGCCGGCAAACAGCCGGCCTGTCCCGTTAGAGGAGGAGACGTTGATGGAACATACTATGGCCCCCGGGGTCTCGCCGGCGATCCCGGCGGCTGAGGAGGACCGGATCTACCGCAAAGTCGGATGGCGGTTGCTGCCGCTATTGGTGGTCTGCTATGTCGTGGCCTATCTGGACCGCGTCAACGTCGGCTTCGCCAAGCTGCAGATGCTGCAGGAACTCCAGTTCAGCGAGACGGTGTACGGGCTGGGCGCGGGCATCTTCTTCATCGGCTATTTCCTGTTCGAGATCCCCAGCAACATCATCCTGCACAAAGTCGGCGCGCGCATCTGGATCGCGCGCATCATGATCACCTGGGGCATCATCTCGTCATGCATGCTGTTCGTGTCCAGCGTGCACATGTTCTATTTCCTGCGCTTCCTGCTGGGCGCGGCCGAGGCCGGATTCTTCCCCGGCATCATCCTGTACCTGACCTACTGGTACCCGGCCGCCCGCCGTGGCCGCATCACCACGTTCTTCATGACCGCGGTGCCGATGTCGGGCCTGATCGGGGGTCCGATCTCCGGCTGGATCATGGGCACGTTCCATGGCGACCACGGCCTGTCGGGCTGGCAATGGCTGTTCCTGCTGGAGGGCATTCCGTCGGTGATCATCGGCGTGCTGGTGCTGCTGTATCTGGATGACCGCATCAACAAGGCCAAGTGGCTGAGCCCCAGCGAGAAGGCGCTGCTGATCCGCAACATCGCCGCCGAGGAACAGCACAAGGAAGACCCGCCGATCCGTGCCGCCCTGACGCGTCCGCGGGTGTGGGCGATGGCGCTGATCTATTTCTCGTTCGTGATGGGACTGTACGGCGTGGGGTTCTGGATGCCGACGCTGATCAAGAGCACCGGCGTGCAGAGTCCGCTGGCGATCGGCCTGCTGACGGCGGTGCCCAACCTGTTTGCGGTGATCGGCATGATCCTGATCGCGCGCAACTCCGACCGCAACCGCGAGCGCCGCTGGCACGTCGCGATTCCGGCGCTGTGCGGGGCGGTGGGGCTAATGTTCTCGGCCATCTGGAGCGGCAACACGGTCCTGGCGATCCTGGCGCTGACGGTGGCCAACATCGGCATCTGCACGGTGCTGCCGCTGTTCTGGAGCCTGCCGACCGCGCTGCTGGGCGGCACGGCCGCCGCCGCCGGCATCGCGCTGATCAACTCGGTGGGCAACCTGGCGGGCTTCGTCAGTCCTTATCTGGTGGGCTGGCTCAAGGACATGACCGGCACCACCAACGCCGGCCTGTACCTGCTGTCGGCGTGCCTGGTGGTCGGCGCGCTGGTGGCGCTGGCGCAACCGGCCAGGCTGGTCAACAAGTAGGCGCGACGGCCCCGCCCGGCGGGGGCCTCACGCGACACGGGCGCATCCTCGCGGATGCGCCCATTTTTTTGCGCCGAGCGTCATTTGGTCTTGCTTCGCGGCGACAACGAAACTTTCCGCCTGTTTTGTGCCGAAAATGCTGGGGCGTATTGCGATAGCGAATCATTCTCGTTATCGCATATTTCCCTGGCAGTTTTGCGGCTCGGGCTTGGTCATTCTGACCGCAGCGGCCGCGGAGTTCAAAACCATCATGACCCTTGCTTCCTCGCGCGCTGCTTTCCGCCGACCGAACCGGCCAACCCGGATGTCGGCCCGCCACACGCACTCCAAGCGTTTCATTCCCAGCAAAACCACCACGGCCTTCTACGTCGCCCTGGCGCTCTCCGGCCAGGCGGCGGGTGTGTATGCCGCAGAGGGGGGAGGGGAAACGCCCGTGAACCCCGCCGGCACCCAAAATATCACACTGACCAAGGACAACACGCCGTTTGTGGCGACGCAGCCCCCTGGGCTGAATGGCAAAAACGGCAGCGGCGCCGGGCTGCCCTATGCGTCCGCGACCGATGGCGAGACGGCGTATGTCTTCACCACGCAAGCAGGCTCATTGCGCGACAGCAACGTGGTGCAGGTGAATACTCCCCTGATCGGTGGCGCGGCGGGGACCACGGCCGTCAAGATTGGCGAAAATGGCGCCCGCGGCGCGGATGCCATTCATGGCGGCAATCTCCGAATTGTTATCGACGGCGGTTCGATCAGGGGCGGCGCCGGCAGCCATGGCATGAATGGGCGCGGCGCTGTCGAAGGAGGAGATTCGCCGATGAAGGGCGGCAATGGCGGCAATGGCGGTGCCGCTATTGTGGGCAGCGACCTGGACATTGTGTTTACCGATAAGCCCGCAGGATCGATTAGCGCTGGAACCCCCGGTTTTGGACGGCAAGGCCTTGGCGCGGCAGGAGGCGAGGCCCAAGAAAGCGGGGTCCATGGCCGTTATGGGGAGGCTCTTCACTTCACCGGTGGCAACAACCTGATCACGCTTGAGCGGGGATCGGTCATCAACGGCAGCGTGCTGCTGGATGCGCCTGCCGGCTCGGCCGGCAGCATGCTGCATATCTTGAATAATGCAGCAGATTGGGTTGATTTGAATGGAACGTACCAAACAGGTTACGCCAGCATCAACCAAGGGCCGCTGATCAGGAAGCTACCGGCCAGCTCGCTTCCCGCCGATGATTCGGCTGAAGTGATCAATCGCATGCGCATGTCACAACTCATCGTTGGCGAAGGCGCTACGCTGATGGTTTCGGGAAAGGGCTCAACCCGGATCGGCGACTTGGTCCTGAAGGATGGCAGCACCCTCTCCGTCATTGCCCGCAGTGCGCTTAGAGGCGACGGCACGATATCCAGCACTCCGGAAAGCTTCCGGCTTACCCTCAATAACAGCAAAGCCACTATCAGTAAAACCGGCACCACGTTCAACTTGGCCGGGATCACCGATGGCAGCGCGACCGATCAGTTCCTCTTTGTTACCCAGAATCAACTCAACCCGGAAGTCTTCATCGATGGCGATTTCGCCAAGACTGCCGTCGGCGGCATTGTCGTCACCGAGCAGGCGCCGGTGGACTACTTGACGTTCGCATCCGGCATTGCAATGGGCGGGGAACGGACCCAAGCGGAGGTCGATGCTGATAAATTCGGCCTCAACTTGTCTGTGATACCGGCCCACCCCATCGGTTACCAGGCGACCTACAAACTCAGTTGGCTCGAAGACCCCGCCAAGGCGCACGGCACCTTCACCATTGCGGATGGCGGCGACTTTACCTTGGGCGCGGTGCTGGCCGACGTGAGCGCGAACACCAACACCACCAGGCCTTGGGATGGCAAGAGCCTGACCAAGGCGGGTTCCGGCGTGTTGCAATTGACGGCGGCAAACCTGTATACCGGCCCCACCACGATCAACGCGGGGGTGCTGAAGGCCGGGGTGGCGGACGCGTTTGCACAAAGCAGCGCGCTGACGATTGCCGCGGATGCCGCATTGAACCTTGGCGGATTCTCCCAGGCCGTGCGCGAAGGCGGGGCCATCACCAACAACGGCGCCATCTTGTTCAACAGCATGAACGCCGGCAAGACGGGCACGAACTCGGCGAGCTTGACCGGCAACCTGACCAACGCCGGCACGCTCGATCTCGACAACGGCGACAATGCCGTGGGCAAAACACTGAAGATCATTGGCGATTGGGCCGGCAGCACCGGCAGCCTGATTAAATTGGCCGCCGTCCTAGGCAATGGCGACGACAGTGTCGCCGACAAAGTCGAAATCACGGGCGCTGCCACCGGTGCCACCAAAATCCAGGTGCGCAATATCAACGGCGGGGGGGCGACCGGCACCACAAGCGGTATCACCCTGATCACCGCTGGCGACGCTAGCGTAAATGGCGCCTTCGCCCTGAGCGCCGACACCCTCACCGCCAATGGCCTGGTCTATTCGCTCCTGAACAAGGCCGATTCGGCCCACCATAAAATCTGGTACTTGAGCAGCGCGAAGAATAATGATGAGGGCGCGACGGCGATCATTCCTCCTGCCGGTGGGCAGCAGGACAGTGACAAGGTCACCCCTCCCACAATCGCGGCAGGCACCACGCTGCCTTTCGATTTTTCAAGGGCGCTGACCGCCGACGAGAAGGCGAAATACGTCGTCAACGCCGAGGGCGACCTGATCTTTGCGCCGGACGTCACGCTTGACATGACGATGGCCGGCATCACCGAGGCGGAGAAAAGCGGCGTCGAGATCACAAGCGTCACCGGCGCCATCGAGGGCGATCTGCCCAACGTCACCGTCAACGGCGCGGCGCCGCCCGATTATCTGACGGCCAACGTTTCCAGATCGCAGGATGGCAAGACACTGCAAGCCGGGTACAAACTCAGCTGGAATGAAACGGCCGATAAATCGCATGGCACCTTCACCATTGCCAGCGGCGGCTTCGCGCTTGGCGCGGCGCTGGCCGACATGGGCGCGAACACCAGCGCCACCATGCCGTGGGATGGCAAGACCCTGACCAAGGACGGCGCGGGCACGCTGGTACTGACAGCCAGCAACACCTACACCGGCGACACGATCATCAAGCAGGGGGTGCTGAAAGCGGGGGCCGAAAATACGTTCGCCGCCAGCGCCAATCTGTCGATTGCCCAGGGCGCCATGCTCAACATGGGCGGTTATGCCCAAGCCGTGGGCGGCAACACTCACGGCGCCATCACCAACCGCGGCACCATCGTGTTCAACGACGTGGGCGAAGGCAAGAAAGGCGCCAGCCCGATGAGCTTGACCGGCAACGTCAGCAACGCCGGCACGCTCGAACTCGACACCGGCGACGCCACCGTTGGCAAAACCTTCCAAGTCCAAGGCGACTGGTTCGGCGATGTCGGCAGTTTGATTTCGCTGACCGCCGCACTGGCGGGCGACGACAGCAACACCGACAAGGTCGAGATCACGGGCGCGGCCACCGGCACCACCCGAGTCAAGGTCCGCAATGTCGGCGGCGCGGGGGGAGAAACCACCGCCGATGGCGGCATTACCCTCATCACCACGGGTAGCAGCCTGGCCAATGCCTTCGTGCTGGACAGCCCCGTCACCGCGGGCGGTTACGTCTACAAGCTCAGGCAAGGCAGAAAAGACGCAACCGGCAAGATCAACGAGGGGATTTGGGTTCTGAGCAGCCTGGCGGACACCCTCGTCTCGACGATTCCGCCCCAAAAACCGCTTTCCATCACGACAGGCGAGCCGTTTGGCGCCGATACCTTGAAGGACTACATCAATCAAGATGGCAACCTGAATATCGCCGCCGACGACCCCATCACGCTGACCGACGCCCATCCGCCAGCCACCAGCGAAGCGCTGGGCACGCCCAAGGTCATCCTGACCTTGCCAGCCACCGGGCCAGCCGGTAACGACACCAACAGCATCCATATCAACGGCAGGCCCAGAGTCACGGTCTTCGATGCGGGCGCGAGCGAGATCGATTACCTGACGCCCCGCCTCAGGGTTGCGGCGAGCGACGCCAAGAAACTGGAGCTCAGCTACCAGCTCCGTTGGAATGAGGACGATAAAACCCAGTCGGGTGGCAACTTCACCATCGCTGAAAACGGCACCTTCAAACTGGCGACAGCGCTGGCCGATGTGACGGGGGTTGATGCCGCTACCAATGCATTCAAGTGGGACGGCAAAACTCTGACCAAGAAAGGCGCGGGCACGCTGGAGTTGGCGGCCGCCAGCACCTATACCGGCGCCACCACCGTCGAGGCGGGCACGCTCAAAACCGCGATCGGCAACGCAATCGCCAATACCAGCAATGTGACCATCCGGCCGGGCGCCAGGCTCAATCTGGGGGCGACGAACCAGAACTTCGCCGGGATCGAGAACCAGGGCACCCTGATATTCAACGATGTTCAAGCCAACGGGACGCCGGTGTCCGCCCCGGTCACCCTCAAACTCGGCGCCGACGGCACCAGGGGCAAGTTCCTCAACAGCGGCACGCTCAGCCTCAAGAACTGCGACACTTGCGCCATCCAGACCTTTACCATCGACGGCGATTGGGAAGGCAAGGATGGCAGCGCGTTGACTCTGGGCGCGGTGCTGGGCGACGACAGCAGTCCTGCCGACCAGCTCATCATCCAAGGCATGGCCAGCGGCAAGACCTTGGTGACCGTCGAAAACGAAGGCGGCGCGGGCGGTCAAACCGTGGACGGCATCACCCTTATCACCGTCGCCGGTGGCGCCAGCGGCACCGATACCTTCGTGCTTGCCAACGACGTCACCGCAGGGGGGTATGTCTATTCGCTCAACAGCAAGGAAAACAGCGAGAAAAAGGCCAACGGTATTTGGTATCTGACCAGCGCCAAGCAAGCCTCACCGGGCTCCGACGACATCCGGAATCACAACGTCAGTCCCTTGTTCGGCGCCTATGCCAGCAACCTGCTTGCGGCGAACACGCTGTTCAACACCAGCTTGAGCGACCGCGAAAGCGGCGAGTCCGTGGACCCGGTCACCGGCGCGCGCGGCCGGGTCTGGGCCCGGGTCGCGGGGGGAACCACGCGCGGCATGATGTTCGACGGCGAAAACCGCTTCAGTGCCGACCGCAGCCTGCTGCAATTGGGCAGCTCGATCATCGCAGGCAGTGTGAACGGCCACGATGCGTGGCGCTTCGGTGTCATGGCGGGCCATGGTCAACAGCGCAGCAAAACCCGCAACGCCGCAACCGGCGACGCCCGTGGTCAAGTCGACGGCTATAGCGCCGGCGTGTATGGCACCTGGTACCAAGACGGCCAAAGCCATCGAGGCGCCTACGTCGATGGTTGGCTGCTTTACAACGACTTCGACAACAGCGCTCAGGGCACCGGCCTCAAGGAGAAGTACAAGGCCACCGGCGTGACCGCCTCGATCGAAGCCGGTTATGCCATTGACGTGGCGTCCTTCACCAATGGCGGCGGCCGCGAACACCGCTTGAGCGTGCGGCCGCAAGCGCAAATCGTGTATGGCGGCGTCAAAGCCAAGACCTTCGTGCAACAGGATGCGGGCCCGACCAGGGTCAAAGGCGAAGGCGATGGCAACATCCAAACCCGCCTTGGGGCGCGCCTGGCCATGGTCAGTAAACCGGCCGCCGCCGGCGCCAGCCTTGCCGGACAGATCGAGACCGCGCTCGAGCTGAACTGGCTGCACAACACCAACAAGTACGGGGTCACGATGGGCGCTAACCGCAACTGGATTCTCGGCGCGGATAACGTCGGTGAAGCCAAGGTCGCCGTCTCGGGCAACCTGAGCGACAACCTCGCGCTGTCAGCCAATGTCACCCATCAACAGGGCGACCACGGCTACCACGACACCCAAGGCGGCTTGAGCTTGAAGTATCGGTTTTAAGCCGGCGTGGGCCGCATCACCCGGCGTGTTCGATGACCAACTGGACCGACACCATGCCGTTCCACACATTCTGCTCCAGCCGGTAGGCTGCCTGGATGTGTTCGGGTAGCGACTGGTCATGGCCGAACCAGATGGCGTCGAACCGCTGGTGGCCGCGTTCCAGGGACAGCTTCAGGTGCTTTTCGCCGACCAGGCGCTGGTTGCGCACCACGAATTCGTCCAGGAACAGCGGCGCGGCAAAGCCCGCGCCCCATACCTGTTGCTGCAGCAGGCCGGCGACCTCGGCGTTGGCGTAGCCGGATTCGAGCGAACCGTCGGTTTCGATGACGGGTTCGAAGCTGTCGCGGCCCGTCAGTTCGCGCACGGCGGCATCGAAGGCGGGGGCGAAGGCCGGGAAATCGTCGCGGCCCAGCGTCAGCCCGGCCGCCATGGCGTGGCCGCCGAATTTGCGGATCAGGTTGGGATGGCGCTTGGACACCAGGTCCAGCACGTCGCGCAGGTGTACGTCGGGAATCGAGCGGCCCGAGCCGCGGATTTCGTCATCGCCGGCAGGCGCGAAGGCCAGGGTGGGACGCCAGAACTTTTCCTTCAGGCGCGAGGCCACCAGGCCGACCACGCCCTGGTGCCAGCCCGGGTCGAACACGCAGACCGTGGCGCCGGGCGCGGCATCCGGCGCTTCCATGGCGGCCATGGCCTGCTCCCGCATCTCGGCCTCGATGGTGCGGCGCTCGCGGTTGATGTTGTCCAGTTCGCGCGCCATTTCCAGCGCCTGGGCCTCGTCGTCGGTAGTCAGGCAGGCGATGCCCAGGCTCATGTCGGCCAGGCGGCCGGCGGCATTGATGCGCGGGCCCAGCGCAAAGCCCAGGTCGAAGCCGTTGGCGGCGCGCGGCTCGCGGCCGGCCACGGCGAACAGGGCGCGCAGGCCGGGTTGCAGGCGGCCGCTGCGCATGCGTTGCAGGCCTTGCGTGACCAGCAGGCGATTGTTGGCGTCCAGCTTGACCACGTCGGCCACGGTGCCCAGCGCCACCAGATCGGACAGCGCGTCCAGGCGCGGCCCGCCGTCCGGCGCATAGACGCCGCGGCGGCGCAGTTCGGCGCGCAGCGCCAGCATCATGTAGAAGATGACGCCGACGCCCGCCAGGTTCTTGGACGGGAAACCGCAGCCCGGCTGGTTCGGGTTGACGATGGCCAGGGCATCGGGCAGCGTGTCGCCCGGCAGGTGGTGGTCGGTGATGACCACGCCGATGCCGGCGGCGTTGGCCGCGGCCACGCCGTCGACGCTGGCGATGCCGTTGTCCACGGTGATGATGATGTCGGGCTTGCCGGCGCGATGGCGGCAGGCCAGTTCGACCACCGCCGGCGACAGGCCGTAGCCGGTTTCGAAGCGGTTCGGCACCAGGAAGTCGACGTTGGCGCCCATGGCCGACAGGGCGCGCAGGCCGACCGCGCAGGCGGTGGCGCCGTCGCAGTCGTAGTCGGCCACGATCAGCAGCTTCTTGCCGGCCTGGATGGCATCGGCCAGCACGCCGGCGGCGTGGGCGGAATGCGTCAGGCCGGCTGGCGGCAGCATCGCGGGCCAGGCCAGCTTGGTCTGGTCGGGATGGGTGACGCCGCGCGCGGCCCACAGGCGCGCCAGCAGCGGGTGGATGCCCGAGGCTTCCAGGGCATGGCAGGCGGCGAGGTCGGCGCGGCGGATGGTTAAGCGGGGTGAGACCACCAGGCGCTCCAGTTTTTCTTGGGCGCGGGCAGCAAGCCGAGCAGGCCCCCGCGCGGTTTCAGGGTGAGGGTGGCGCTGCGATCGTCGCCCAGCAGCAGCAGGTCGGCAGGCGCTTGCGGCAGGCCCTTGGGGCCGGCCAGCGGCTGCAGCCGCGCCTCGAGCCCGGGCAGGGCGTCGAGCCAGGCGGCCCAGTCGCCGGCGCGGTGCGGGGCATCCAGATCGGTGATGATCTGCGCCGGGCCGGCCGGCGCCACGGTCCAAGGGGTGCCGCCGCCATACAGCCACAGGGCATTGACGGGCGGCAGGCCGCGCGCGGCGCGGGCCTCGTTGACCGGATGCTCATGCCACGCCATCTGGATTTCGTTGAGCAGCCGGCGCCACGGGCGGGTTGCGGTGTCCTGGCGCCACCACTCGTTCAGGCGTTTGCCGGCCACCGCCAGGGGGCTGGCGGTCTGGGGCCGCATGTCGTCCGGTAGGCGCAGGCGCCAGCGGGTGGCCGACAGCGGCTCGACGGCGAAGCCGCTGTCGTCGAACAGCGGACGGGCAGTGTCCAGCAGCGCGGCCGTTTCGGCCTCGCGCAGGTCCATTTGGGCGGGATCGAGCAGGGTGGCCTGATCGGTGCCCAGAGCCAGATGCACCAGTTCGGCCAGCCAGACGGGCGCGCCGTTGTGCTGGCCGCCGGCCAGCAAGGGGCCCAATCCGGCGCCGGGGAGCAGGCCGGGCTCCGGGGTGTAGCCGGCGCGGCGCAATTGCCAGGCTTCGAACGCGGTACAGCCCTGGGCGCGGATATCGTGGGCCTGGACCCGGGCGGCGCCGGCTTGCAGCCAGCGGTGCAGGGTAGGGGCGTGCCGGGGCAGCAGTTTGGCCAGTTCCGCGGCGACGGGAAGGGCGGGCAAGGCGCCCGGGATGACGATCAGCATGGCCGGGATTGTAGTCGCTGGCGGGGGGAGCCAACCAATGCGGGAACTAAGCCCGGCCCGGATTGCCATAGCTTGTCACGGCTTGTCTTTCCTTCCCGCATTCCGGGGACGGTGATGCGGCCGGTTAATGCCATAATGCGCTCGTGCTGAAAATACCCTACGAACTCTGGATCGGCGCCCGCTATGCCGGGTTGGCCCGGATCCGCCAGCGACGCGGCCGCCGCGATCGCTTCATCTCTTTCATCGCCGCCAGTTCCATGGCCGGCATCGCGCTGGGCGTTGCCGCCCTGATCGTGGTGCTGTCGGTCATGAACGGCTTCCAGAAAGAGGTCCGCGACCGGATGCTGTCGGTGCTGCCGCACATCGAGCTCTACATTCCCGGCGCCGCGCCCGAGCGCGTGCTGGCGCAGTGGCAGCAGTTCGCCGACGCCGCCAAGCGCAACCCCGAGGTCAAGGCCGGCGCGCCGTTCGTGGCGGCGCAGGGCATGCTGGTGCGCGGCCAGGCCTTGCGCGGGGTGCAGGTGCGCGGCATCGACCCGGTCACCGAGGGCAATGTCTCGGACCTGCCGCGGCAGATGGTGTCGGGCAAGCTGACCGACCTGAAGCCGGGCGGCTTTGGCGTGGTGCTGGGCAACGAGCTGGCCGACGGCATGGGCGTCAAGGTGGGCGACACGCTGCTGATGCTGGCGCCGCAGGGCTCCATCAGCCCGGCCGGTTTCGCGCCGCGCATGCGCCAGTTCACCGTGGTCGGCGTGTTCTCGTCGGGCCATTACGAATACGATTCCTCGCTGGCCTTCGTCGATAACGAAGATGCCGCCAAGGTGTTCCGCGACAGTGGCACCGCCGGCGTGCGTCTGCGCATCGCCGACATGCAGAAGGCGCCCGAGGTGGCGGCCGAGCTGCGCAAGGTGCTGCCGCCGTATGTCATGGCCAGCGACTGGTCGCGCAACAACCGCACCTGGTTCGCCGCCGTGCAGACCGAAAAGCGCATGATGTTCCTGATCCTGGCGCTGATCGTCGCCGTGGCCGCCTTCAACCTGCTGTCCTCGCTGGTGATGGCGGTCAAGGACAAGCAATCGGACATCGCCATCCTGCGCACGCTGGGCGCCGGGCCGGGCGAAGTGGCGCGCATCTTCCTGGTGCAGGGCGCGCTGATCGGCGTCATCGGCACGCTGCTGGGCGTGGCCGGCGGCATCCTCATCGCCTACAACGTCGATGTCATCGTGCCGTTCATCGAGCGCCTGCTGGGCGTGCATTTCCTGCCGCGCGAGATCTACTTCATCAGCGCGTTGCCGTCCGACCCGCAGGTGGGCGACATCGTGACCATCGGCGTGACTTCCCTGGTGCTGTCGCTGCTGGCGACCTTGTATCCCAGCTGGCGTGCTTCGCGCCTGCAACCCGCACAGGTGCTGCGCCATGACTGATACCCTGACGCCCGCACTGCAGGCCGACAAGCTGGTCAAGATCTACGACGAGGGACCGACCCGCATCGAGGTGCTGAACAATGTCAGCCTGACGGTGGCGCGCGGCGAGATGGTCGCCATCGTCGGCGCGTCCGGCTCCGGCAAGAGCACGCTGCTGCACATCCTGGGCCTGCTGGACGTGCCCACCAGCGGTTCGGTCTCGGTCGACGGCCAATTGGCCGTGGGACTGTCCGAGGCGAAGAAAAGCCAGGTGCGCAACCGCAGCCTGGGCTTCGTCTACCAGTTCCACCACCTGTTGCCGGAATTCTCGGCGCTGGACAACGTGGCCATGCCGCTGATCGTGCGCCGCGAAAACCGCGACCAGGCTCGCGCGGCGGCGCGCGAGGTGCTGGGCCTGGTGGGCCTGGCGGCGCGCGAGGATCATTTCCCGGGCCAGTTGTCGGGCGGCGAACGCCAGCGCGTGGCGCTGGCGCGTGCGCTCGTGACGCGGCCGGTGTGCGTGCTGGCCGATGAACCCACCGGCAACCTCGACCGCCACACCGCCCACAACATGTTCGAGCTGCTGACCCGGGTCAACCGCGAGTCGGGCACGGCATTCGCCATCGTCACCCACGACCCGGAGCTGGCGGCACGCGCCGACCGCCAGTTGCTGATGGAAAGCGGCCGGCTGGTCTCGGGCTGAGGCCTGCCCCGCTGGCGGGCGCGATAATCGGGCAAGGAGGCCGCGCCCATGCTGATCGACACCCATTGCCACCTCGATGCCGCCGAGTTCGACGCCGACCGCGTCCAGGTGGCGGAACATGCGCTCGAGGCCGGCGTGCAGGCCATTGTCATTCCCGCGGTGGAACGCGCCAACTTCGCCGCGGTGCGCGACCTGGCCGCGCAGGTGGCCGGCGGCGCCTATGCCCTGGGCATCCACCCGCTCTATGTGTCGCGCGCCGACGATGCCGATCTGGACGCGCTGCGCGTGGCCGTGCGCGCGTCGCTGGGCGACCCGCGTTTCGTGGCCATCGGCGAGATCGGCCTGGATTTCTTCGTGCCCGAGATCGCCGCGGGCGAGCCGCGCGCGCGGCAGGAACGTTTCTATGCCGCGCAATTGGCGCTGGCCGACGAGTTCGGCCTGCCGGTGTTGCTGCATGTGCGCAAATCGCAGGACATCCTGTTGAAGTACCTGCGGCGCCATGGCCGCATCGGCGGCATCGCGCATGCATTCAATGGCAGCGCGCAGCAGGCCCAGGCCTTTGTCGAGCAGGGTTTCGCGCTGGGTCTGGGCGGGGCCATGACCTACGAGCGGGCCTTGCAGATCCGCCGCCATGCCACCGACATCGACCTGCGCCATCTGGTGCTGGAGACCGACGCGCCGGACATTCCGCCGGCCTGGCTGCATCCGCCGCAGCGGCGCAACCGGCCGGGTGAACTGGCGCGTATCGCCCAGGCGCTGGCGGCGTTGCGCGGCATTTCCCCGGCGCAGGTGGCGCAGGCCACCACGGCCAATGCCTTGCGCGTATTGCCGCGGCTGGCGGCCGCAATCCTGGCTGACGAGTGAGGCGCGTGCCGGCTGTGGTGGACGGCGGGGCCTCAATCGGCCGCGCGCGGCAGTTCGATGCGTACGCTCAGGCCGTGGGGGGTGCCGTTACGCGCCGAGATTCGGCCGCGGTGCGCCGCCACCGCGGCGCGGGCGATACTCAGGCCCAGGCCGGCGCCGCCCGCGCGGGCACCGCTGGCCGAGGTGCCCTGGTAGAACGGTTCGAACAGGTACGCCAGCTCTTTTTCCGCCACGCCGGGCCCGTTGTCTTCGATCTCCAGGCAGGCCTCGTCGGCATCCGCCAGCAGACGTACCTGGATGGTGCCGCCCGCGGGCGCGAAGCGCAGGGCATTGCGCAGCACGTTTTCAATGGCACTGGCCAGGCCATCGCGGTCGGCGGCGACGCGTAGCGGCGCCGGGCGGTTCCAGTGGATCGCGATATGGCGTTCGCCTGCCTCGAAGCGCGCATCCTGCACCACGTCCTCAACCACGTCCGTCAGATCCAGCGCTTCGGTGGGATGGGGCAGCGCGCCCATGCGCGCCAGCCGCAGGGTGCTGCCGACCAGCGTGTCCAGCCGCTCGCATTCGCGTTCCATGCGGTCCAACTGCACATCCTGGCGTTCGTCCTTGCGGCGCGCCAGTTCGACGCCCAGGCGCAACCGCGCGAGCGGCGAACGCAGTTCGTGGGCAATGTTGCGCAGCAGTTGTTCGCGGGTGTCGACCAATGCCTGCAGGCGGCTGGCCATGGCGTCGAAATCGCGCGCCAGCAGGCCGAGCTCATCCTTGCGCAGTGATAGCGCGTCGGGCGTGCGGGTATCGAGCCGGCCGGCGGCCAGGGCGCGCGCGGCGCGGCGTAGCTGGTCCAGCGGCGCAGCCACCTGGCGCGTCAGGGCCCAGCAAAATGGCGCCGTGATCGCCAGGGCGAACAGCAGCAAGCCCAGCGCGACCGGCGTCAGGCCCAGGACCTCCCAGTGCGATGAGTCGAACGGCAGGAACAGCATCAGCAATTCGCTGTGATCCGGCAGTACCAGCCACTGCGGATCCCACCAGGACACGCGCAGCGCGGCCGGATCGGCGGGTAAGTCGATGGCGGCGACCTGGCCGGGGTCCGGCGCGGCGCGGAATGCGGCCAGCCAGTCGTTAAGCCGGGTTGGCAACTGGCGGCCGAGGATGTCGTGGTCGCGCGCGTCGACGATGTAGATCTTGAGCGCGGAATAGCGGGCGTCCATGGCTTGCAACCAGCGGCGCAGCCCGTTGGTGCCTTCGCTGCGCGCGATCTGGGCGGCATCGCGTGTCAGGTTGCCGGGGTTCAGGCCGTCGAGTGAATCGACGCGGTACCAGGCCACGGTCGCGGTCAGCATCATGCCGCAGACCAGGATGACGGCCATCGCGCCCCAGAAAGTCAGGAAGGCGCGCCAGAAGAGAGAGCGGATCGGCAGCCAGTGCATCAGGCCGTGCCGGCCAGGACATAGCCCAGACCGCGCAGGTTGCGGATGGCGGGGGCGTCGGCGGCGTGGTCGAGCCGCAGCTTCTTGCGCAGGCTGCTGATGTGGGTGTCGATACTGCGGTCGTAGCGGTCGGCGGCGCGGCCCAGCGCGTACAGGCTTATCTGTTCGCGCGCCACCACTTGGCCCGGGGCGCGCATCAGGATTTCGAGGACGCGTTGCTCGGCGCCAGTCAGCAGCACCTCTTGTGCGCCCAGCCGGGCGCGGCCGCTGGCGGCGTCCAGAGATAGCGCGCCCACGCTCAGCTCCTGCTGCGCCGGTTCGGGCTTTTCCTCGAAGCGGCGCAGTACTGCGCCGATGCGGGCCTTGAGTTCTCGCGGGCTGAAGGGTTTGGCCAGGTAGTCATCCGCGCCCAGTTCGAGCCCCAGCACCCGGTCGGTTTCGCCGCCATGGGCGGTGAACATGATGACGGGACGGCGCGAATGGCGGCGCAGGTGGCGCAGCAGGTCGAGGCCGTTGCCGTCGGGCAGCATCAGGTCGAGCAGGATCAGGTCGAAGCAACCCTGCATTGCCAACGGCAGACCCTGCGCGCTGTCGTGCGCCAGCGTCAACACAATGCGGCCGGGTTCGAGATACTCGCGCAGCATCTGTGCCAGATCGACGTCATCATCGATCAGCAGGATACGGCGCGTGGGCAAGGAGGGGGGAATCGACATGCGCTTGGGTGCTGTTGCCCCGGCAGCATAGCGGCTCGCCGGCGGCTGGAGTGTCAAGAAGTGCGAAGAAAGTAAAAGTTGCGGAAAGCGTGTTGCAGTCCTCGGAAGGCCTCAATTCTAATATGAGAATAGTTTTCATTAAAAATTGAAGCGGAAGCGGTTGTGCGTGGGGCGCGGTCGCTTCCGGGACGGGAGAGTCTGAACATGAGCAACAACGATCTGGCCGCGCGCCGCGCCTTCGGACCGCAGACCCGCCTGGCTGTCGCCCTGTGCGCCGCCGGCTTAGGCATGAGCCCGGCGGCCTGGGCGCAGGCGGCCGCGCCGGCCGATGCCAGGACGCTCGATACCGTGGTGGTGACGGCCAGCGGCTACGAGCAGCAGATCCAGGACGCGCCGGCCTCGATCAGCGTGATTACGCGCCAGGATCTCGAAAAGAAGTTCTACCGCGATGTCACCGACGCCCTGGTCGAAGTGCCGGGCGTGGTCGTCACCGGCGGTGGCGACCGCCAGGACATCAGCCTGCGCGGCATGGGGCCGAAGTACACGCTGATCCTGATCGATGGCAAGCGCCAGAATTCGCGCGAAACCCGCACCAACTCCGATTCCGGCGGCGTCGAAGGCGGCTGGACGCCGCCGATCTCGGCGATCGAGCGCATCGAGGTGGTGCGCGGGCCGATGTCGTCGTTGTATGGTTCCGACGCCATGGGTGGGGTGATCAACATCATCACCCGCAAGGTGCCCAACGAGTGGGGCGGCGAAATCCGCATGGACACTACCATCCAGGAAAGCAGCAAGTCCGGTGACATCTACCAGGGCAACTTCTACCTGGCAGGTCCGATCAAGAACGACCTGCTGGGTCTGCAGATATACGGCCAGGCGACGCAGCGCGACGAAGACGACATCATTGACGGCTACCGCAAGCGCAACGCCACCAACATCACTGCCAAGCTGGCGCTCACGCCCAACCGCGGTCACGACATCGTGCTGGAAGCCACCTCCAGCCGCCAGAAGTACGAGAACACGCTGGGCAAGACCGTGGCGCCGCTGGCTCCTGGCGTGGCGTGCCCGCGCACCGGCTGCCCGGCCTCGTCGGAAACCGACTACCGCAGCAACAAGTGGGCCTTGTCCCATACGGGCCGCTGGGGCTGGGCGGTGTCCGATAGCTACGTGCAGCAGGAAGAGTTCGACAATCGCTCGCGCCAGATGAAGATCAAGAACCTGGACCTGCAGACCAGTTGGACGCTGCCGCTGGGGGCACACATGCTGACGCTGGGCGGCACCTACCTGACGCAGCGCCTGACTGACCAGACCGGCAACCAACTGGCCGGCGGGCCCAGCAAGGTGGATCGCTACCAGTGGGCGCTGTTCGCCGAGGACGAATGGCGCTTGGCCGAGAGCTTCGCCCTGACCGGCGGCCTGCGCATGGACCAGGACGAGAACTTCGGCAGCCATTTCAGCCCCCGCCTGTATGGTGTGTGGCACGTGGCCGAGCGCTGGACCCTGAAGGGTGGCGTGTCCACCGGGTTCCGCGCCCCCGACCTGCGCCAGACCGTCGCGGGCTGGGGCCAGGTCAGCCGGGGGGGCAACATGTATGGCAACCCCGACCTGACGCCCGAGAAGTCGGTAACCCAGGAACTCGGCCTGCTGTATGACGACGGCGAAGGCTTCAATGCCGGCTTGACCCTATTCAATAACAACTTCAAGGACAAGATCACCCGCGTTGCGTGCCCGCTGTCGCAGTGCACCGACGGCCCCAACCAGTTCGGCGCCAACCCCACCACCTACATGAACGTGGACAAGGCGGTGTCGCGCGGCGTCGAGGCCAACCTGAAGCTGCCACTGGGCCGTGACTGGTCGCTGACCAGCAGCTACACCTTCACCAAGTCGGAACAGAAGTCCGGCCAGTACCAGGGCCAGCCGTTGAACCAGCTGCCCAAGCACCTGTTCACCACCACGGTCAACTGGCAGGCCTCCGATGCACTCGAAGCCTGGGCCCGCGTCAACTACCGCGGCAAGGAAAGCCAGCCGATCACCGGCCCATCCTCGACGTCGCTGGTAGCGCCGTCGTACACCTTCGTCGACCTGGGCGGCTCCTACGCCGTCAACAAGAAGGTGTCGGTGTACGCCGGCATCTACAACCTGTTCGACAAGCGGGTCGGCTACGACGACTACGGCTACGTCGAAGACGGACGCCGCTATTGGCTGGGCGTGGGCGTGAAGTTCTGAACCCGCGTGCAACACCGGGGATGCGCCGCCGTCAGGCGGCGTTCCCGCAACCTGGAGAGACAAGCATGACGATGAAGCAAACCTTGACGGGCCGTGCCGGCCGTTGGCTGGCTTATACCGCCACCGCCCTGGTTCTGAGCGCCGCCAGCTCGCTGAGCGTGGCCCAGACCGTGCCCGTCAAGCACGCGCGCGGCGAGACCGCCGTGCCGCAGAATCCGGCCAAGACCGTGGTGCTGGACCTGGCCGTGCTCGACACGCTGCACGCGCTGGGTGTCGATGTGACCGGCGTGCCCAGCGCCGCCAAGCTGCCGCCGCAGCTTGCCCAGTACGCCGACAAGCGCTACCTCAAGGTCGGCAGCATGTTCGAGCCCAACTACGAGGTGATCCATGCGGCCCAGCCGCAGGTCATCTTCGTGGCCGGCCGCTCGGCGCCCAAGTACGAAGAGCTGGCCAAGCTGGCACCTACGGTCGACCTGACGGTCGATGCCAAGGATCTGGTCGGCAGCGTCACCCGCAACACGGAAACGCTGGCCGCCCTCTACGGCAAGCAGGCCCAGGCCAAGCAAAAGCTGGACGCGCTGCGCGCCTCGATCGCGGCGTTGCACGGTCAGGCCGGCAAGGCCGGCACCGCGCTGATCGTGCTGACCACCGGCGGCAAGATGAGCGCCTACGGCCCCGGCTCGCGCTTCGGCGTGATCCACGACGCCTTCGGCTTCGCGCCGGCGGCCAAGGATCTGAACGTGTCGAACCATGGCCAGGCGATCTCGTTCGAGTTCATCGCCCAGACCGATCCGGACTGGCTGTTCGTGATCGACCGCGATGCCGCCATCGGCCGCGAGGGCTCCTCGGCCCAGCGCATGCTGGACAACGACCTGATCCGCCCGACCAAGGCCTGGAAGCAGCAGCGCGTGGTCTACCTGAACGGCTACAACTGGTACCTGCTGGGCAGTGCCGGCCTGACCGCCATGCAGCAGAACGTGGACGATATCGCGCGCGCGCTGGCCGCGGCCAAGTGAGCGCAAGGTTGACATGAAGGCGTTGGAGTCGGGCTGGTGAGGGCACGCGCGGCAATCACGGGTTGGGCAGGGCTGGCGGTGCTGCTGTTGTTGCTGCTGCTGTTGTGCGCGGCCAGCATCGGCCTGGGCGCGGGGTCGTTTTCGTTCGCCGCGCTGGCCGGCGGGCCGGACGCCGAACGCGCCTGGCGCCTGCTGCTGGTCAGCCGCGTGCCGCGCACGCTGGCGCTGCTGTTGGCCGGCATGGCGCTGGCGGTGGCCGGGCTGATCATGCAGATGCTGGTGCGCAACCGCTATGTCGAGCCGACCACGGCCGGCACCATCGAGTCGGCCACGCTCGGCATTCTGGTGGTGACGCTGCTGGCGC
Source organism: Achromobacter pulmonis (assembly GCF_902859765.1). Lineage (GTDB taxonomy): Bacteria > Pseudomonadota > Gammaproteobacteria > Burkholderiales > Burkholderiaceae_B > Achromobacter > Achromobacter pulmonis. The sequence continues at coordinate 162,090 of NZ_CADIJV010000002.1, read as the reverse complement.
CCGATACACCGGTGATCGGCAAGATGCTGACCGCCACCGGCTTCGCGCTGGCCGGCACGCTGCTGTTCCTGGCGCTGTTGCGGCGCGTGCCGCTACGCACGCCATTCATCGTGCCGCTGATCGGCCTGATCCTGGGCGGCGTGATCCATGCCGTCACCACCTTCGTCGCCTACCGCTACGACCTGCTGCAATCGCTGCACGCGTGGACCACCGGCGACTTTTCCGGCGTGCTGCGCGGCCGCTATGAGCTGTTGTGGATCGGCTTCGGCCTGGCGGCGGCCGCTTATTTCGCGGCCGACCGCTACACCGTGGCCGGCATGGGCCGCGAGTTCGCGGCCAATCTCGGTTTGAACCACGCGCGCCTGACACTTGCGGGCCTGCTGATCGTCTCGGCGATTTCGGCTGTGGTGGTGGTCACGGCCGGTGGCATCCCGTTCCTGGGCCTGATCGTGCCCAATGCCGTCAGCCTGATGCTGGGGGACAACATGCGCCGCGCGATCCCCTGGGTGGCCGTGCTGGGCGGCGTGTTCGTACTGGTTTGCGACATCATCGGCCGGCTGGTGATTCACCCCTACGAAGTGCCGCTGGGCACGGTGGTGGGCGTGGTCGGCAGCCTCCTGTTCCTGTGCCTGCTGCGCAGCCGGGGAGCGCGCCGTGGCTGAGTCCCTCGTGCGTGCCGGTCGCCTGCACACGCCCCAGGCGCGTCGCCTGGCGCTGCTGGCCGTGGCGGCGCTGTTGTGCGTGGTCGGCTTCATGGCGCTGGGCGCCAATGGCCAATGGGCTTTCGTGTTGCCGTTTCGTGGCGGCAAGCTGGCCGCGATGCTGCTGGTGGCATACGCGGTGGCGCTGTCGTCGGTGCTGTTCCAAACCGTTACGCACAATCGTATCCTGACGCCCTCCGTGATGGGGTTCGATGCGCTATACCTGCTGATCCAGTCGGTGGTGGTGTTCGGCTTTGGCCAATCGGCGGGTGTGGTGAACCACCCGGTGGTTGCGTTCGCGCTGGAGGTGCTCGCCATGACGGCGTTCGCCTGCCTGCTGTTCCGCTGGCTGTTCACCGATGCCGTGCGCAGCCTGCACCTGATGATGCTGGTGGGGATTGTTTTCGGCTTGCTGTTTCGTAGCCTGTCCAGTTTCGTGGTGCGCCTGATCGACCCGAATGAGTTCCTGGTCCTGCAGGACCGTCTGTTCGCCAATTTCAATTCGGTGCGCACCGACCTGCTGCCGATCGCCGTGGCGGCGGTGGCCGCGGCCACGCTGCTGGTGTGTCGCATGCGACGCTGCTACGACGTGCTGGCGCTGGGCCGCGAGATCGCGCTGAACCTGGGGGTGAACTACCGCCGCACTTTGTTGCTGACGCTGGCCGCCATTGCCGTGCTGGTGTCGGTATCCACCGCGCTGGTCGGACCGGTGACCTTTTTCGGCCTGCTGGTCAGCAATCTTGCCTACCAGTTGATGGGCGCCGACCGGCATCGCCATACCGTGCCGGCCGCGGTACTGCTCGCGGTGATCTTCCTGGTAGGCGGGCAGACCCTGCTGGAGCGGGTGCTGCAACTGGGCACCACGGTCAGCGTGGTCATCGAATTCGTGGGCGGAGCGATGTTCCTGGCCCTGATCATGCGCAGGGGACGCCAATGATCGATATCCAGCAAGTGAGCAAGCAATACGGCGACAGTCTGGTCGTCGAGCAAGTGACGCTGGCGTTGCCGGCGGGCGGCGTGACCGCCATCATCGGCCCCAACGGCGCCGGCAAGTCGACCCTGTTGTCGATGGTCAGCCGCCTGCTGCCTCCTTCGGCGGGCCACATCCAGGTCGATGGCCTGGATGTGGCCCGCTGTGACAGCCGTGAACTGGCGCGGCGCCTGGCTATCCTGCGGCAAGACAACCACCTGCCGCTGCGGCTGACCGTGCGCGACCTGGTGGCGTTCGGGCGGTTTCCACACAGCGATGGGCGCTTGACGCTGGCGGACAAGGCGCATATCGAACGCGCCATTGCCTACCTGGACCTGACTTCCCTGGCCGACCGCTATCTGGATGAAATGTCCGGTGGCCAGCGCCAGCGCGCGTTCGTCGCCATGGTGCTGTGCCAGGACACGCGCTATGTATTGCTGGACGAACCGCTCAACAGCCTCGACATGAAGCATGCCGTGGCCATGATGGGCACGCTGCGGCGCGCCGCCGACGAATTGGGCAAGACGGTGGTGCTGGTGTTGCACGACATCAACTTCGCTTCCTGCTATGCCGATCGCATCGTGGCGATGAAGGCGGGCAGGGTGGCGCATTGCGGCACGCCAGCGACGCTGATCCGCCCTGAGGTGTTGGGACCCTTGTACGAATTGCCGATTGATGTGCATGAAATCAACGGCAGACGCATCTGCGTGTACTACCGTTGATGCGCGCGAGCCGCCGCCAGGGCGGCGTTGGACGTCCACCCGCAGGGTGGGCCAGGGCGGTTCCGCCTCGCGCGACTTGCACAGACAGGCTTAAAAACATCTGAATTGGACGGGCGTCTCATTTATCGTGGCCGTCAGGCAACGTAACGAGAAAAGCATTGCGACTGATTCTCGTTGTCAATAGAATGGCGACTCCTTCCATTTCAAACGACTTCGAAAGATCTGTCGGCCATGCACGTCCTCCGCCCCCTTTCCGCCGCCTTGCTCATCCTCGGTCCGCTCACGCCCGTGGCCGTCCACGGTCAGAGCGCCGCGCCCACCGCCACCTTGCCCGCCATCAGCGTGGTCGGCGGCGATGACCCGGCGCAAAGCTACAACCCGCCCGCGTCCACCAGCGCCACCAAGATCGACGCGCCGCTGCGTGACATCCCGCAAACCGTGAATGTGGTGCCGGCGCAGGTGCTGCGCGACCAGCATGCCCTGTCGGTGCAGGACGCGCTCAAGAACGTGCCCGGCGTCAGCTTTTCCACCGGCGATGGCCAGCGCGACCAGGTGTCGATTCGCGGCTTCACGGCTATCGCCGACCAGTTCGTCGATGGCTTCCGCGACGATGCGCTGTACTTCCGCGACCTGTCCAACGTCGAGCGCATCGATGTCATCAAGGGCCCGGCGGCGGTGCTGTATGGCCGCGGCTCGTCGGGCGGCCTGATCAACCGCGTCACCAAGAAGCCGGGCGAGGACATTTCGCAGATCGGCCTGAGCTACGGTTCGTGGAACGATCGGCGGCTCGACCTGGATGTCGGCCGCGCCAATGAAAGCGGCAGCATGGCCTGGCGCCTGACCGGCGCCGTCGAAAAGGGCGACAGCTATCGCGACAAGCAGTTCATCGACCGCAAGGCGTTCGCGCCGTCGGCCCAGTTCAAGCTGGGCGACAACACCACCTTCCTGCTGCAGACCGAATTCCTGGAAGACCGCCGCCTGACCGATTTCGGCATTCCGGCCTACCACGGCCGTCCGGTCGATGTGGACCCGTCCACCTACTACGGCGCCGAGAACGCGCGTGACACCGACTACACCCAGACCCGGGTCCAGTCCTACGCCGGCACGTTGACGCATCGCTTCAACGACAACTGGTCGCTGCGCAATGCCACCCGCTACTATCACTACACCCTCAACCGCAACAACACTCTGCCGGGTTCGGTCAACGAAGCCGCGCAGACCGTGTCGCTGACGCATGGCAATGTGCTGCGCGACGAACACGGCTGGACCAACCAGACCGAGCTGATGCAGCGCGCGCAGTGGGGCGCGGTGCGCCATGACATCCTGTATGGCGTCGAAGTGGGGCAGCAGAACAAGGACCTGGTGAACCGGTCGGCCGCGAACGTCGCGGTGGTCAATCTGTTCGATCCGCAATTGCCGACGCTGCAGCGCCAGATCACGGCGGCGCCGGGTTCCGACAACCTGGGCCGTTTCAATACGCTCGGCCTGTATGTGCAGGACCTGGTGTCGCTGGGCGAGCACTGGAAGGTGCTGGGCGGGGTGCGCCACGATCGTTTCGAACAGCGGACCGAGGACCGGCGCACCGGGCGGAACCTGTCGCGCACCGATTCCAACTTCAGCCCGCGCCTGGGCCTGGTGTTCCAGCCCGACAGCGTGCAGTCGTACTACGTGTCGTGGAGCCGTTCTTACCAGCCTTCGGGGGAAGTGTTCTCGGTGGCCGCCAACAACGCCGATCTGGCGCCGGAAAAGACCACCAACTACGAAGTCGGCGCCAAGTACGATTTCCTCGATGGCAAACTCTCGACCACGGTGTCGGTGTTCCGCCTGGAGCGCACCGATATCAAGGTCAACAACCCGGTCACCAACACCCTGGTGCCGGTGGGCACTCAGCGCACCGATGGTGCCGAGTGGACCTTGTCGGGCGACCTGTCCAACGGCTGGCGCGCGATGCTGGGATATGCGTACCTGGACGCGCGCGTGACCCAGTCGGTGGCCCGCGATGCCGGCCAGGATGTGCAGGGCAAGCGCGCCACGCTGACGCCGCGCCATGCCGGCAATGTCTGGATCACCAAGGACCTGGGCGAGGGTTTCGGCGTTGGCGCCGGCCTGAACCTGGTGGGCGCGCGCTTCGCCAACCCGGGCAATACCGTCAAGCTGCCAGGCTACGTCACGGCCGACGCCGCCGCCTGGTGGCGGCAGGGACCGTACTCCGTGCAGTTGAACGTCTACAACCTGTTCGACGCCGGCTACATCGTGTCGGCCCATGGCAGCAACGCCAACCTGAACATGCCGGGGGCGCCGCGCAATGCGATGCTGAGCCTGCAGTACCGCATGTAGCAGGGGCGCTGGCGTCCACGGCGGGCGCCAGCGGCCGCCGCGGCTTTCAGCGCAGCGGCGAGGCCTGGATCAGGCTGTCGCTTTCGAGCGCCGCCAGCGCGTCCAGGAATCGCCAGGCGAAAGAGCCGGGCCCGTCGGCCAGCGCGCCGGCGCGCTGGCCGGCGATGCCGAAGCACGACAGTGCCGCCACCGCGGCCGCGTAGGCGTCATCGCCGGCCACCGCGGCGAAAGCGCCCACCGTCGCCGTCAGCGCGCATCCCGTGGCGGTGACCCGCGGCATCAATGGCGAACCGCCGGTCACGCGCACCTCGCGCTGGCCGTCCGTCACGAAATCCACTTCTCCCGTGACCGCCACCACCGTGCCGCGGGTCTGCGCCAATTCGCGCGCCGCCTGTTCGGCCAGTTGCACCGGATCGCGCGCATCCACGCCCCGGCTGGCGCTGCGGCCGCCGGCCAGGGCAATGATCTCGGAGGCGTTGCCGCGGATCACGGCGGGCCGCAAGTCCAGCAGGCGCCGCACCGCGTCGCGCCGGAAGGCGGTGGCATGATGGGCCACGGGGTCCAACACCCAGGGTCTGCCGGCGCGGGCCGCGGCCGCCGCGGTCAGCAGCATGCTGTCCAGCCATGGCGTCGAGAGGGTGCCGATATTGATCACCACGGCGCCGCTGATGGCGGCGAATTCCGGCGCTTCCTCGGCCGCGTGCACCATCGCCGGCGAGGCGCCGATCGCGAGCAGTGTGTTGGCCGCGGTATTCATCGACACGAAGTTGGTCAGGCACTGCACCAGCGGCGCGTCGCGGCGCACCGCCGCATACAGGTCGCGCGAGGCGAGCGCCAGGGCGGAAAGGGAGGAATCGGAGATGGAGGCCATGCCAGCGGGTCCTTGGGCGAAGGCAACGGGCCGGGCGGGGCAGGGCGCCTTGCCGGCGCGCAATCGCGCATCCGCCGGCGGCCCCGCACCTTCCCTACGCCAGCATTGCCTGGATCAGGTTCGACGGGTCTCGCGCGCCGCGGACCGCGCAGGGGCGCGGCCGCCATCGGAATCTCAGCTTCTTGCCAAAGCTCCCCGGGTGGATGGAGCTATGTTCGGAGGGGCGCGAACGCTTGTCAAGCGGCGGCGCGGATGATCGTTGCTGCGGCCCGCCGGACCCTGGCCGGGCAGGGTTTTCCTGCGTAAACTGGCGCCATGCTACGCATCGACCATCTCACTAAACGCTACGGCGACCATCTCGTATTCCAGGGGCTGACGCACACCTTCGGGCCCGGCTGCGTGGCGCTGTGCGAAGAAGAAAGCACCGGCAAATCCAGCCTGCTCGGCATCATTGCGGGCGTGATCGCGCCGGATGGCGGCGAGGTTTCGATCGACGGCCACTCCCTGGCCCGGGCGCCGGTTCAGGCCAAGGCCCGCCTGGCCTATGTGCCCGACAACTGCCTGGCGTCGCCGGAACAGACCGGGCGCGCGCTGCTCGAACGGGTCGCGGCGGAAAAGCGGGTGGCGGTCGATGACGCGGTGCTAGAGCTGGCCGCCCGGCTGGGGCTGGAACCGCACCTGGACAAGCGTTTCGAGCAGATGTCCACCGGCACGCGCCGCAAGGTCTACCTGACCGCGGCCGCCCTGGGCGATCCGGCCGTGATCGTGGCCGACGGCCCCAGCAACGGGCTCGATACGCCGGCGCGGCGCGCGCTGGCCGAGTTGTTCATGGCCTGGGGCCGCGACCGGGTGGTGCTGTTCGCCAGCCACGATCCCGAACTGGTGCAGGCTTGCGGGGCGACGGCCATGGAGATCGCCGCGCTGCGCTAGCGCGCCGTCGCGGGGCTACTTGCCGCCCGTGACGTCGATGAACGTCCCGGTGACATACGAGGCCTCGGCGCCCGCCAGCCACAGGATGGCCCGTGCCACCTCATCGGGTTGGCCGCCCCGGCCCATGGGCACGGTGTCCTTGATGCGGTCCACCCGGCCCGGCTCGCCGCCGCTGGCGTGCATCTCGGTGTAGATATGGCCGGGACGCACGCAATTCACGCGGATGCCCTCGCGCGCCACTTCCTTGGAAAAACCGATGGTGAAACTCTCCAGCGCGCCCTTCGAGGCGGCATAGTCCACGTATTCGTTGGGGCTGCCCAGCCGCGCCGCGCCCGATGATATGTTGACGATGGCGCCGCCGCGGCCGCCGTGGCGCTGCGACATGCGCCGGGCCGCCTGCTGCGCGCAAAGCATCGGCCCGATGGAATTGACCGCGAAAATGCGCTGCATGCGCTCGTGGCTCAGGTCTTCCAGGCGTGACTGGCGCGCAATGATCGCGGCGTTGTTGACCAGCACGTCCAGGCGGCCGAATTCGCGGTCGATGGCGGCGAACAGGCCGGCGACCTGTTCCGGGTCGGCGCTGTCGGCAAGCACCGCCAGGGCGCGCCGCCCCTGCGCCTGCACGTCGGCCACCACCGCCTGGGCCGCTGCCTCGTTCGAGACATAGCTGATGGCCACGTCATAGCCGTGCGCGGCGGCCAGCCGCGCGGTCGCGGCGCCGACGCCGCGGCTGCCGCCGGTGATCAGGATAACGGGGGCGGGGGAATCGGTGGCCATTGCGGAAGTCTCCTGCTGTGAGGTTTGGGATGATGCGGCGAGGGGCATGAGCCGTGGCCGTCACTATACTTCCCGCCGGGCCTTGCCTGCCCGGACACCCACTGGCGCGCTGCCGCAATTCCCCGGCGCGCAGGCGGGTCTAGGCGGCGCGCGGCGCGGGATGCCGATACACTTGCGCACGCCTCTGCACAGCGCCGCGCCGCTGGCGCTCAGGCAAGATAGGGCTGGCCCGCGCCCGGTTTTCTAGGAGTGGATTCATGGCACGCATTTTCATTACCGGCTCGGTTGACGGCCTTGGCCTGGCCGCCGCGCGCGCGCTGCTGGCGGACGGACACATGGTGGTGGTCCACGGCCGTAACCGCGCGCGTCTTGGCGCCGCGCGCGAGCTGCTGTCGCAGGGGGCGCTGGCCGTGGTGGGCGACCTTGCCGACCTGGCCCAGGCGCGGGATCTGGCGGACCAAGTGAATGCGCTGGGCCGGATGGACGCGGTCATCCATAATGCCGGCGTGTTCACCGGCGCGGCCATTCTGCCGGTCAATGTCATCGCGCCGTATGTGTTGACGGCATTGATGGAGCGGCCGCGCCGGCTGGTCTATCTGAGCAGCGAAATGCACTACGACGGCCGGCCGGACCTGGGCGGCATGGCCTGGGACGGCAGCCGCGAGAGCGGCTCGTATTCCGATAGCAAGCTGTTCGTGACGGCGCTGTCGGCGGCGGTGGCGCACCGGTGGCCGGACGTGATCAGCCACGCGGTCGATCCAGGCTGGGTGCCCACCCGGATGGGCGGGCCGGACGCGCCGGACGACCTGAGCCTGGGGCATGTCACCCAGGCCTGGCTGGCGACGACCGATGATCCCGCGGCCCTGCGCAGCGGCGGTTATTGGCATCATCAACAACGGCGCGAACCGCATCCGGCGGCGCATGACGAGGCCTTCCAGGCGCGGCTGCTGGACGCCTTGCACGGCGCCACAGGGGTGGCGCTGCGCTGACGCGGCAGCGTCGCCGCTGGCCCGGGGCAGGCCTGGCGGCGGTGTGTGGTCAGCGCGTGTCGGCGCGCAAGGCCCGCAACGCGCCGGCCACCTCGTCCAACACCGGGCGCCATGTCTGCGCCGCGGGTTGGCGGAACAGGCGCAGCGACGGATACCACGGTGTGTCCGCGCGTTCCAGCAGCCAGCGCCAATCCGGCACGAAAGGCAGCAGGACCCAGGCGGGGCGGCCCAGCGCGCCGGCCAGGTGTGCCGGCGCCGAATCCACCGAGATCAGCACGTCAAGCAGCGTCAGGATCGCCGCGGTGTCGTCGAAGTCGCGGATCTCGCGGCTCAGGGACACCATGGCCAGGCCCGGCACGGGCGTATCGGCCTGGGCCGCCGCGTCTCCCTGCTGCAGGCCGACGAACGTGACGCCGGTTTGGGCCAGCGGCGCCAGGTCGGCCAGCGCCAGCGAGCGCTGCGCATCGCGCGGATGGCTTGGGCTGCCCGCCCACACCAGCCCCACCAGCGGGCGCGGCAACGCCGCCAACCGGCTGCGCCAGTGCGCCACGCGGCCCGGATCGGCCTGCAGATAGGCCGTGCGCACGGGCAGGTCCGCCAGCCGCAGTCCCAGCGCCTGCGGCAGGCTCAGCAGTTCACAATGGCAGTCGAATGCGGGCGGCGCCGAGCCGGCCACGACGATCTCGTCGAAGCCGCCGGCGCGGCGCGCCAGGGCGTGGCAGGCTTGCTTGACTTCCAGAATAACGCGCGCGCCGCTGCGCACGCGGGCCAGCGCCAGCAGGTGCAGGAACTGGAAGGTGTCGCCGTAGCCCTGTTCATCGTGGATCAGCAGCGTCTGGCCGGGAATGGGACGGCCGTCCCAGCGCGGCCGCTGCACGTGACGCGCCCGCAGCGCCGTGTGCGCCAGGCGATAGCGGTAGCGGTATTCGCGCCAGCCAGCCGCGAAATCGCCTTGCGCCAGCAGGATCTCGGCCAGGTCGAAGCGCGAGGCGGCGTCGCCGGGATGGGCGCGCAGCGCCTGTTCCAGCAGGGCGCGCGCTTCGCCCAGTTTCCCCTGTCGCTGCAAGGCGAATGCGAGCAGCCGCGACAGCGCCACGTGCCGCGCGCCGCGCGCCAGCGCCTGGCGCAACAGCGTTTCGGCGGCGACGTATTGGCCGGCGCGCAGCAATGCCTCGGTCTCGGTCTGCGTGCGCTCGTCGTCGGCGGCCGGGGCTGGCCCCGGGTGTGCGGCGCCGTCGTGGGCTGGGGCGTGGCGCGCCCTGGCGCGCTCCAGCGCGGCGAGGATCCGAACGGCCTGCGGCACCAGCGGGTCGATCTCGATGGCGCGCCGGATCGCGGCCAGGGCAGCCTCATGCTGGCCGTCTTCGCCCAGCGCCACGGCCAGGTTGCTCAGCGCCGGCGCATAGTCCGGGTCGAGTTCCAGCGCGCGACGGTAATGGGCCAGCGCCTGCGGGTTGTCGCCGAGGCGCGTGCAGGTATTGCCAAGGTTGTTGTGGGTCTGCGGGTTGTCGGGACGCAGCGCGGCGACGCGCCGCAGGCATTCGAGACTGGCGCTGAGCTGGCCCGCTTCCTGCAGGATGATGCCCAGGTTGTTCCAGCCGTCGGCCAGCGCCGGGTCCGCCGCGACCGCGCGTCGCGCCGCGGCTTCGGCTTCTTCGAGCCGGCCCTGCTGGCGGCAGATTTCGGCCAGATTGCTGCAATAGGCGGCCGGCGCGGTGGCGGGCAGGCAGGCCGCGCGCAGATGCGCCAGCGCCAGATCGGGGTGGCCGTATGCGTGGGCGATCAGGCCCAGCAGATGTCGCGCGTCGGGTTGGTCCGGCGCCGCGTCCAGCACCCGCAGGCAGACGTGCTCGGCCTGCGCCGCCTGGCCGGCGTTCCAGTGCGCATGGGCCAGATTGATGGCTTCGCCGACGGTGAGCGGGCGGGCGGCGGGATCGGGGGTGGGGCCCAAGAAGTGCGCTCCCTGCAAAGGGCAATGGCGTTGGCGGAAACGGTCATTATCCCCGCGTCGCCGGAGGATTGGCCAGCCATCGGGCGGCAATTGGCCAGTCATTGCGCATTTCGGCCGCGCCCGAGACCAGGCGCGCGGTCGCGGACGGCCGCTGGCGGCGGTCCGCGGCGGCCATGCCGCGCCGCGATGGCCTTGCGGCCCCGCGGCGCGGCATGGCGCTTATGCCACCGTCACCGGAATCTGGCGCGGCTGGGCCTCGCGGACGCGCGGCACGCGCAGCGTCAGGACACCTTGCTTGAGGTTGGCGCTGATCGCCTCCTTGTCGAATTCCGGTCCCAACCGGAACGAACGGCGAAACAGCGGCTCGCGCAGTTCGCTGTGGATCAGGCGCAGTTCGCGCGGCACCGGCACGGCGGCTTCGCCTTCGATGACCAGCACGTCGGATTCGACCTTGATGTTCAGGCGCTCCTTGGTGACGCCGGGCAGGTCGGCCAGCACCGTGACGCCGGCGGTGTCCTCGAAAATGTCCACGGCGGGCAGGGTGGCGGGGCGCCGCTGCGCGGCGCGGCCTTCTTGTTCGACAACGAGTTCGTTACGCGTATTCATGATGGTATCTCCTGAACAATGCGACGGGCGGGCGTTACTGCACCGGGATGAGGCGCGGCTTGGAGGACTCCTTCTTCTTGATGGAGACCAGCAGGCAGCCATCGACATAGCGCGCCTGCACGTTGTCGGCGTCGACGTCGGCCGGCAGTTCGATGGCGCGCGTGAATGAACCGTCGGCGCGTTCACGCGCGTAATAGCGCGCATTCTCGGGCAGTGCTTGCGCTTCGCGCGTGCCGCTGATCGTCAGCAGGCCCTTCTCGATGGACACTTTCAGGGTGTCCGGGTCGATGCCGGGAATGAATGCCACCACGACCGCGGCGTCATCCGACACGCCGATATTGACCGGCGGAAAATGTCCGCGCGGCAGGGCGCGCAGGTTGGCGGGCAGGCCCGCGCCGCGCAGGATGCGGTCCATCTGTTCCTGGACCGCGTCGAAGAAGGACTCGACACCGGTATCGGTGAATGGGTAGTTCGCCATGATTACCTCCCAAGATGGTTGGACAGGATCGGGGCCGCTTCATGCGTTGCAATCGCCAGCCGCTCGACCGCTTCAACGGAGATATAAGTGCGGTCCGCGCGGATTCAAGACCCCGCGTTTTTGATTCGTGAAATCGGTTGGCGCGAATGCATAGACGGCGTCGAAGATCGGCCCGCTAGGACGCGGCGGCGGCGGTCGTTCGCGCCGCGACGCAAAAAAAAGGCACCGCGCCCGTGGCGCGATGCCTTCACGCTGCCCGGTCCGAGCCGGATCAGAAGTCCATGGCTTCGGCCGGCGCCGCTTGCGGTTTGGTCTCTTCGGCAGCCTGGGCGACGGTGGCGTCCGTCGTCAGGATCAAGCCGGCGATCGACGCCGCATTTTGCAGCGCGGTGCGGGTGACCTTGGTCGGGTCGACCACGCCGATCTCCACCAGATCGCCGTACTCGCCGGTGGCCGCGTTATAGCCAAAATTGCCCTTGGCGTCCGCCACCTTGGCCACCACCACCGACGGTTCTTCGCCGGCATTGGCCACGATGGCGCGCAGCGGCGCCTCCAGCGCGCGCCGCACGATGCGGATGCCGGCATCCTGGTCGGCGTTGGCGCCCTTGAGGTCCTGTATGGACGCGCGGGCGCGCAGCAGCGCCACGCCGCCGCCGGGCACGATGCCTTCTTCGACCGCCGCGCGGGTCGCGTGCAGCGCATCGTCGACGCGGTCCTTCTTTTCCTTCATCTCGACTTCGGTGGCGGCGCCCACCTTGATGACGGCCACGCCGCCCGCCAGCTTGGCCACGCGTTCCTGCAGCTTCTCGCGGTCGTAGTCGCTGGTGGCGTCCTCGATCTGCTTGCGCAGCGTCTTGACGCGCGCGTCGATGGCTTCCTGCTTGCCGGCGCCGTCGATGATGATGGTGTCTTCCTTGCGCACCTCGATGCGCTTGGCGCTGCCCAGGTCTTGCAGCGTGGCCTTGTCGAGCTGCTTGCCGGTCTCTTCGGAGATGACGGTGGCGCCCGTGAGGATGGCGATGTCCTCCAGCATGGCCTTGCGGCGGTCGCCGAAGCCCGGCGCCTTGACCGCGGTGACCTTGAGCACGCCGCGCATGGCGTTGACCACCAGCGTGGCGAGCGCCTCGCCTTCGACATCCTCGGCCACGATCAGCAGCGGCTTGCCGGCCTTGGCGGCGCTTTCCAGCACCGGCAGCAGCTCACGCACGTTGGAGATCTTCTTGTCGTACAGCAGCACCAGCGGGTCGTCGAGCTGCGCCACCTGCTTCTCGGGATCGGTGATGAAGTAGGGGCTCAGGTAGCCGCGATCGAATTGCATGCCCTCGACGATATCCAGCTCGTTGTCCAGCGACTTGCCGTCCTCGACGGTGATCACGCCTTCGCGCCCGACCTTGTCCATCGCGTCGGCGATGATCTTGCCGATCGCCTCGTCCGCGTTGGCCGACAGCGCCGCCACCTGCGCCGTTTCCTTGCTGGTGGAGATCGGCTTGGACAGCTTGCGCAGCGCCTCGACCACGCCGGACACGGCCTGGTCGATGCCGCGCTTCAGGTCCATCGGATTCATGCCGGAAGCCACGTACTTCATGCCTTCCTGCACGATGGCCTGCGCCAGCACGGTGGCGGTGGTGGTGCCGTCGCCGGCCACGTCGGCCGTCTTCGAGGCCACCTGCTTGACGATCTGCGCGCCCATGTTCTCGAACTTGTCCTTCAGTTCGATTTCCTTGGCGACCGAGACGCCGTCCTTGGTGATGACGGGCGCGCCGAAGCTGCGTTCGAGCAGCACGTTGCGGCCCTTGGGGCCGAGCGTCACCTTGACGGCGTCGGCCAGGATGTTGACGCCCTTGACCACGCGGGTGCGGGCGTTATCGTGGAATTTGACGTCTTTGGCACTCATGTCTTGCTCCTCAGTTCGCGATGGCCGGGCCTCAGGCGGCCTTCTTCAGTTGCTTGTCCTGCGGCGCGAGCACGGCGAAGACATCGTCTTCGCGCATGACCAGCAGTTCTTCGCCGTCAACCTTCACGGTCTGGCCGGCGTACTTGCCGAAAAGGATGCGGTCGCCCACCTTGAGTTCGGGCTCGCGCAGGGAGCCGTCGGCGTTGCGCTTGCCTTGCCCGACGGCCAGGACTTCGCCTTGCTCGGGCTTTTCGGCGGCCGAATCGGGAATGACGATCCCGGACGCCGTCTGGCGTTGTTGTTCGATTCGCTTGACGACAATCCGGTCGTAGAGGGGACGGATCTTCATGACTCTATCTCCTGAAGTCTTGATCATCAAAAAGTGAACGCCGGCGCATCGCCACGACATCGCGCCGTCATGCGCCGGGCATCCGCGATCGGGATGCGCAAAAAATCTATGGGCGCGCCAAAAGCGCTTCAAGAGCCAAAAATGATTCAAAATGCAACTTAAAGAATCAAAAATCCATTCCCGCGCCCGAGCCGGTAAAGCACCTTGCGGCGCAGTTCGCGGCCGTCCGGTTGCAGCGGAACCGGGCAGGGCAGGGTGCGTCCGCCGTCGGCGTCCAGCGTGCTGTCGTCGCCGTCCAGCTGGCGCCACAGTCCCCCCTTGCGCGGCCTGAACAGCCAACGCACGTAGCCCTTGCGCGCGGCCAGTGCGATCAGGTCCCGTTGGTCGGGGGCTTCCACCACGACCGGGTCGTCCGCAGGCGGCAGGTCGGAATAGTCGGCGAAGGCGCGGTGGCCGGCCACGGCTTCCGCGACCGGCGCGTTCAGGCGCCACCAGGGGGGGCGTGCCACGCGCTCGACGTCCCAGGCGCCGAGCGCCCATCCGGCGTCGATGATCGCGCGGTCGAGCACGGCAAACTCGTGCCAGCGCAGGTTGAGCTGCACCGCCGAACCGGCGACGGCGCGCAGTCCGCCTTCGGCCATGCCATCACGGTGAAAGCCATGCCAGTGAAGCGTGAGAATCAGCGGCGTGTCGGCCTTGCGGATGGCGCTGGCCGTCACGGCGTATAGCGGCATTCGCAGGGCCGCGGTGTGCGAAGCGATCGTTTCGATGATATCCATGCGTGCGACTCCAACGACGGGCCTGCCCGGCAGGCCACGGTAACGATTTCGCTGGAGCAAATTTATCGCTTCGCGTGGCGATGCTCAAGATCGCGGCCGCGCCGCGTCGATACGGCGGCGGCGACAGTACCGGCACGCTCAGCGACAAGGGCGCGGCGGCCCGCATGGCTCTGCCCAGGCGCCTAAGGGCGCTGAATGTCGTGTCGATGAAATGAGGCGCGCCATGCGGATTCGACAAACCGAAAGAAAGGTCCCATGGACGTAACTTTGAGCGGCAGGATGGGCGGTCCCGAGACCGGCGTGCCTTTCATGGCCGCTGTCGTCATGGATCGCCGGCGTCTGAAGGCCGCGCTGGCGCCGCTGCAATTGGCTGGCCTGGCCGCGCTGGACATCACGCGGCATGTGGGCGGCAGCATCAGCGACCACATCGCGCAGGCCCCGCGGGCGCGGCATCGCTGGACCTGGCCGCGCTGCGCCAGGCCATCAGTGCCACGGTGTGGCGCCAGGGCGGTGGCGCGGACGGGAGCGCTCAGAGGCTCGCCGGCGCTCCGGTATAGTGCGCAGATTCGACTCTTGCGGCTGATAATCCCGATGCGCTTGCCTGCCCCTTGTCTTCGTCGTTTCCGCCCTGCCGTACTGGCCCTGGCCGTCCTTTCAATTGCCATGCTGGACGTCCATGCCGCCCAGCGCACCGTCTACAAGGGCACGTTGCAAGGCGCCGGCGAAGTGGTGCTGGAACTGGACGACACAGCTGGCGCCGACGGGGTCGTGAGCGGTCGCTACTTCTATCCCCGGAGCGGCGTCGACATTCCCTTGCGCGGCACGGGCGATCTTCTGTACGAGCCCAAGCCCCGTCCGGCGCGGCCGCCCGCCTCGGACCAGGCCACGATCGACGCGGCCGACCGCGCGGCAAGCTGGCAGGGCGCGCGCGATGCCAAGGGCTATCGCGGTCAGTGGACCGACACGCGCACCGGCAAGCAACGCCGCTTCGACCTGCAACGAGTGGCTGCTTACGACACCGATCAACTCGAACGCGACCGCGCCCAGGCGCGCGCCGCGCAGACCGATCTGGGCGACATCGACCTCAAGGCCGGCATCGACGCCACCCGCGCGCCCTATGAAACGCTGAAGCTGGCCGGTCACGCCAAGCCCGTGGGCAAGGATGTCGGCGCGGGCGCGGTGGCCTACCACATGTGGGTGGATCCGCGCACCCGGTTCGCCTACCCGCGGCTCAGCCGTCATCCCGATGCACAGGTCATGCGGCGCGTCAATGACCTGCTGGAACAGCGCCACTGGCGCAAGAGCCTGGGCGCGCTGGAATGCATGGCGTCCGCCTATACCAGCGCGAATCCCGGCGCGGGCACCCTGGGCGGCTTCGACGAGGAAGACATCAACGTCACGTGGCTGTCGCGCGCGCTGATGACCGTGACCGAAGCAGGCAGTCTGGATTGCGGCGGGGCACATCCGTTCAATCATTTCGAACCGTATACCTTCGACCTGCTGCGTGGCGAATACCTGGACTGGAACCGCGTGTTCGACGCCTACGCACCGGGCAAACAAACCTTCGGCCGTGAACCCAGCGCCGCGCTGTCGAGGTTGGTGGAGCAGGTGGTCAAGGCCGGTCCATCAGGGAGCCAGGCCGAGCAGCATCCCAGCCTCGACGATTGCGCCGACCTCTGGCCGCAATACCTGGCTCTGGGCGCCACCTCGCCGGGCGCGTTGAGCCTGTCGGTGTCCGGCGTGGGCCACGCCTCGGGCGCCTGCCTGGGCACGCACGGCCGCGTGCCGTTCCAGGCGTTGCGGCCGTACCTCAAGCCGGGTGGCCAGGCGTATCTGGCGATTGACTGAGCGGGCGCGGCGTCGCTGCGGTGGCGCGGCTTGCACGCACGGGGGCTCAAACGGATTAACGGCGTGTCATCGTTGACGGTCCGATGCCCGGCGCACAGGATGAGTCCTTGCCGTTCTGGATATGGCGAGCAGACCGCAGGATATGAGCATGCCCTGCTATAAGCGGCATGCGGTGAAAGGGGAACCCTTGGCCTGGATGGCCTGCATCAGCCATTTGCAAAGCGGCGCCGATGTGCCGGTGCGGCAATGGGGTGGGGCGCCGGCTTTTCTTCGCCGCGCGTTCGGGTCCGCGCCAATGACGCCTCAATCCTCCTGCAGCAGCGCCAACACGTTCTGCGCCAGCTGGTTGGCCTGCGTCAGCGCCACCTTGCTGGCCTGTTGCAGGATTTGCTGCCGCGTCAGGTTGGACGTTTCGACGGCGAAGTCCGCGTCTTCGATGCGGCCACGCGCCTGGATGAGGATATCGGCGGTGTGGGTCAGGTTGGTGATGACCGAGCCCAGGCGGTTCTGCACCGCGCCCAGCTCGCCACGCAGGCTGTCCACCTGTGCCAGCGCGTGGGCCACGCGCTTCATGGGGGCGACCTTGACGTTGACGGTCGGGGGCGCGTCCTTGGGCTTGAAGGACACCTCGCCGCTGGGCGCAATGCTGATGTCGTAGAAGTTGCCGTCGCTGCCGCTGATGACATATTCGCCATTCGCCTGGCCGCTGGCGTTCATCAGGTAGTGGACCTTGGTGTCGGCGTCGAACAGGGGGCGGCCGTCTTCGGCGGTGGGGACGGGCGCGAGGCTGCGCCGGAAATCCAACAGCCGGATGGGCGTGTCTTTCTGGACGACATCGGCCGTGGGCGCAAGGGCGGGAGGCGGCGCCGCCGGCGGCGCGGGCGGTGCCGCCGGCGCGGCCGGAACCGTGATGGCCGTGCCGGCAAAATGGGCCGTTGCGGTGGCCAGCGCCGCCTGTTCGGCCGGACTCAGTTTCGCGAGATCGATGGCGGGCAGCGCGGCGAGGTCGATATCGAGCACGCCGCCGGTGGGCAAGGGCAGCGGGTCCAGACGGTAGTTGGTGACGCTGAGGGGCGCGATGGCGCCATGCTCTTGCACGATATAGCGCGGCGCGCCATTGAAATCGTAGCGGAACACGTGCGCGTTGAGCCCGGTCAAGACGGTGGCGCCGATCCGGATGTGCAGCGTGGCGGTGGTGGTCGCCGGGGGCGCCGCCACGGGCGGCAAGGCGCCCGCGGGCGGCGGCGCGGCGACGGGCGGCGCGGGCTCGGCGTGGGCGCTGATGACTGTCTTGTCGGTGCTGGCGCCCAGGCGGGGATCGTGCACCACGTCGAGCCGGTCCAGGTTCAGGGTCTGGGTGTCGATGCGCCGGGTCTTGATGTCGATGGTGTCGCCGTCATGCGCACCCGTCTGGATCGTCAGGTCGGCGTCCTGGGACAGGGCCTCCAGCTGGTTGAACCGGGTCTGGTGGGAAATGCGTTCGATCTCGCCCAGTTGCTGGTCGATCTCGGCCTGGATGGCCTGCAGATCGCCGGGGGAATTGCTGCCATTCTGCGCCTGTACGGCGAGTTCGCGGATGCGTTGCGGGCTATGGCCCATTTCGCCCAGCGCGCCTTCGATGGTTTGCGCCAGCGAGATGCCGTCATTGGCGTTGCGCGCCGCCTGGTGCTGTCCGCGAATGTGGGCGGTGAAGTGGCTGGCGACGGCGTTGCCGGCGGCATCGTCGGCTGCGTGATTGATGCGCAGCCCGGAGGACAGGCGTTCCAGCGCCACGCCCTGCGCCGATTCCGATTTGGCCAGTTGGCTTCGTGCCCGCAATGACAGGGTCTGGGTTCTGATCGAGGGCATGCGCGACTCCAATGCAAGACGGAAATGCTAGTCATGGACTGGCCGGCCGTCTCGGTTAACGCCTGAATCCCGGATTGATCCGAGGGCGCCTCGCATGGCCCTGGGAAGCGGGCCGGCGTTGCGGCGCCGCGTCCCGCGCCGTTTCGGTCAGACGGGTCCGCGCCGCGCGTCAGGCCGCGCCGGACACCGCTTGCGCTTTGAACCAGCGCCGCAGGTCGTTCACGCGATCGGGGGCGTCGGCCCGGGCATAGAGGCTGAACCGGCCGCCCGTTTCCCGGAATCCCAGCGGCGCGGCCAGCCGGCCCGCGCGGATGTCCGCCTGTACGAGCTCGCGGGGCGCGATGCCGATGCCCAGGCCCGCCGCCGCGGCTTCGAGCATGTGGCCCAGCTGATCGAACCGGCGCCCCGGCTGGAGCGGGTCCAGCGTTACGCCGCAGGCCTGCGCCCAGTGGTCCCAGGCAGCGGGACGCGAGGCGGTATGCAGCAGCGGCGCCTCCAGCACATTGGCCGGTTCGCGGATGCGCCGCGCAAGGTCCGGCGTGCAGACCGGCCCGATGGCTTCCAGGAACAGCGGCAGCGCCTCGATGGCGGGCGACTGGTGGGTGTCGGCCACGATCAGCACATCGACGACGCGCCGCTCCAGCAGGGCAATATCGGTGGCGGTCTGCAGCCGCACCTGGATGCCAGGATGGTCGCGCTCGAAATGCTCCAGCCTGGGGATGATCCAGTTCGACAGCAGGCTGGCCGGCGCGCCCACCACCACATGGGGCAATGCCGGGCGGCCACGCAGTTCGGCCAGCCGCTGTTCGAGCATGTCGAACGCCGGCAGGCACGCGCGTTGCAGGTCCTGCCCGGCGGTGGTGAGCCGCACGCCTTCCGAATGACGCTCGAACAGTTTGCTGCCCAGCCAGCGCTCGAGCTGGCGGATCTGTTGGCTGACCGCGCTGTGCGACACGCCAAGCGCTTGCGCGGCGAGCGAAAGATTGAGGTGGCGGGAGGCGCTGTCGAAAAAGCGCAGGGCGTTCATCGAGGGCAGGTTTCGCATGCGATTGATATTAGAAAATCTAACATTAATGCGCAAGAAATCTATGATTTATTTCGCAGTTTTCCCTGGATAACATGGTTGCCACGTTCTCGAAGGGCTGAAACCATGTCTTTTACTTCACATCCAGAATTTCCCGATGCGTCGGGGCAGTTCGGCGGCTACGGCGGCCGTTACATGCCCGAGACCCTGGCCCCGGCGCTGGACGCGCTGGAACGCACTTATCGCGCCGCCCGGGAAGACCCCGGATTCTGGGCCGAGTACCGCGCCATGCTGGCCGACTACGTGGGGCGCCCCAGCCCGCTGCTGTATGCCGGGGCGATCAGCGATGAGTTGGGCGGCGCGCGCCTGTTTCTCAAGCGCGAAGACCTGAACCACACCGGCGCCCACAAGATCAACAATTGCCTGGGCCAGGCACTGCTGGCCCGGCGCATGGGCAAGCGCCGCATCATCGCCGAGACCGGCGCGGGCCAGCACGGGGTCGCCACGGCCACGGTGTGCGCGCTGTATGGCCTGGAATGCGTGGTCTACATGGGCGCCGTCGACGTGGCGCGCCAGGCTTCCAATGTGGCGCGCATCAAGACGCTGGGTGCCGAAGTGCGGCCGGTGCGCGATGGCAGCGCCACCTTGAAGGACGCGATGAATGCCGCCATCCGCGACTGGATCGCGCATCCGGACGATACCTACTACCTGCTGGGCACCGGCGCCGGTCCGCACCCCTATCCCTGGCTGGTGCGTGAATTGCAGAAGGTGATCGGCGAGGAGACCCGGGCGCAGATCGTCCAGAAGACAGGGCGGCTACCGGACGCGATGGTGGCCTGCGTGGGCGGCGGCTCGAACGCCATCGGCTTCTTCCATCCCTTTCTGAACGACGCCGGCGTGCGGTTGTTCGGCGTCGAGGCGGGCGGACGCGGCACCCATACCGCCGAGCACGCAGCCAGCATTGGCGAGGGATCTCCGGGCGTCCTGCATGGCTGCCGCAGCTATTTCCTGCAGGATGCGGATGGCCAGATCCAGAACGCGCATTCGATCTCGGCGGGCCTGGATTACCCGGGCGTCGGGCCCGAGCACGCCTTGCTGCACGACACGGGCAGGGTGGTTTACGAGTCGGTCACCGACGCCGAGGCGGTCGATGCATTTCTTTGGTTGACACGGCGCCAGGGCATCATTCCCGCGCTGGAAAGCGCGCATGCCCTGGCCTACGCCCGCAAACTCGCGCCACACATGGCGCGCGACCAGTCGCTGGTGGTCTGCCTGAGCGGACGCGGCGACAAGGACATGGACTCGGTGCTGCAATTCACAGGGGAAGCGCGATGAACCGTCTTGAACGAACCTTGACCAGCCTGCGCAGCGCCGGCCGGGCGGGCCTGGCCGCCTATTTCACGGCGGGCGATCCTTGCTATGACGACTGCCTGGCCTTGTTGA
This sequence comes from Achromobacter pulmonis, assembly GCF_902859765.1. GTDB lineage: Bacteria > Pseudomonadota > Gammaproteobacteria > Burkholderiales > Burkholderiaceae_B > Achromobacter > Achromobacter pulmonis. The sequence goes on along the minus strand of NZ_CADIJV010000002.1, from coordinate 141,573 downwards.
AAGGACTGCCCGCGGCGGGCGCGGACGTGATCGAGCTGGGCATGCCGTTCAGCGATCCGATCGCCGACGGGCCGGTGCTGCAGCGGGCCAACGCGCGCGCGCTGAAGGCGGGGCAGACGTTGCGGCGCACGCTCGAACTGGTCGCCGCCTTCCGCGAGGACGACGCGCACACGCCGGTCGTGCTGATGGGCTACATGAATCCATTGATGCGCTACGAAGCGGCCAGCTTCATGGCCGACGCCGCCTGGGCCGGCGTCGATGGCCTGATCCTGGTGGACCTGTCGCCCGAGCACGCCGCCGGCATCGAACGGCTGGCGCGGCGGCACGGCATCGCCGTCATCAGGATGACCGCGCCGACCACGCCGGACGAACGCCTGGAGCGCGTGCTGGCCGGCGCCAGCGGGTTCATTTACCACGTCATGCTGGCGGGGACGACGGGCGCCGCGCTGCCGGCCGATGCCACCATTGCGGACGCGTTGGCGCGCGTCAGGGCCCGCACGCCATTGCCCATCGCGGCCGGTTTCGGCGTGCGTACCGCGGAGCAGGCGCGGGCGGTGGGCCGCCATGCGGACCTGGTCGCCGTGGGCACGCGGCTGGTCGAAACCCTGGCGGCCGGCGGGGTGGGCGCAGCGCTGGCGGAAGTGCGGACCTTGGCTGGCGCGGCGCGGACAGCGCGTTGAAGCGTGGCGATGACGTCCCGCGCGGCGGCGGCGCGGCGCGCGCTTGCGGCCGGCCGGGGTGGATAAAGCCGTTCACTGACTGATCCGTCGCGTGCGCCGCGACCCTATGCTGGTCCGTATTGCAGGAGGCGGACATCAAAGGGCGCATATTCTGTCTGGCCGTGGTGGCGGGCGCGGGGGCGGTGCAGGGCTTGGCGGCCCTGCCGGGCGTGGGGTTCTACATTGCGGCGGGCGTGGCCGGCACGCTGTTGCCGCTGGCCGCGCGCCGCTGGCCAGGGCGGGTGTCAGGGGTGGCGGCGGCGCTGGGGCTGGGCCTGCTGCTCGGCGCGTTCGATGCCGCGTGGCAGGCGCAGCGGCGGCTGGATGACGCGCTGGCCGACGTGCACCAGAATGCCGTGGCGCGGCTGGCGCTGCGCGTCGTAGAACTGCCCGACGACGACGAGCGCGGCGTGCGCTTCACCGCCGAGCAGGTGGGGCCGGCGCAGCCGGGAATTCCCCGACGCATTCTGGTCTCGTGGCTGGCGCCGCAAGGCGCGCCGGTGGGCGGGCGGCCGGGCGGACCGCAAAGCCTGCCCGCGCGGGTAACGCCGGGCGCGCCGCGCGTGATTCCCGGGCAGATATGGCGCATGGCGCTGGTGCTGCGCCGGCCGCACGCGCCGCTCAACCCGGACGCCCCGGATGGCGAGGCGCGCCTGTTCGCGCGCGGCCTGCGGGCCACCGGCACGGTGCGCGGGCAACCCCGTCTGCTGGACGACCGGCCATGGGCGTCGGCCGGCATTGCCATCGAACGGGCTCGCCACCGGGTGCGCGAGGGCATGCGGCGCGCGCTGGATGGCCACCGTTACGCGCCGGTGCTGATCGCCCTGGCGATCGGCGACCAGGCGGGCGTGGCGCGCGAAGACTGGGTCGTTTTCAATCGCGCCGGCATCACCCATCTGGTGTCGATCAGCGGCATGCACGTGACCTCGATCGCCGGCCTGGCGGCCTGGCTGCTGGCGGCCTGGTGGCGGCGCGCGCGCTGGCGCGGCATGGGCTTGGCCGAGTTCGTGCCGGCCCGCGTCGCGGGCGGCGCCGCGGCGGCCGTGGTCGGGTTGGCGTATTGCCTGCTGGCAGGTTGGGGCGTGCCGTCGCGGCGCACCTTCTTCATGTTGCTGCTGGTGCTGGCGGCCCTGGGGTCGCGCTTGCGAGTCTCGGCGGGACGGGTGCTGGCGTTCGCGGCCGCGGCAGTGGTGCTGCTGGATCCCTGGGCGCCGCTGGCGGCGGGTTTCTGGCTGTCGTTCGGCGCCGTGGCGATCCTGTTGCGCGTGGCGCAGGCGCCGCGCGATGCGCAGGCCGGCTGGCGCCAGCGCTGGGCCGCGGCGTTGGCGCAGGCCGCGCGCCTGCAGCTGACCGTCACGCTGGGGCTGACGCCGCTGCTGGCGTTCCTGGTGCACCAGGTGTCGCTGGGGTCGCCATTGGCCAACGCCGTGGCGATTCCCGCGGTGACCTTCCTGGTCACGCCCTTGGCGCTGTTGTGCGCGCTGTTGTCAGCGACGCCGGGCATGGCGGCGGTGGCCGCGCTGGCTGGCCAGGCGGGGGCGGGCGTGTTCGGCGCGGCCATGGTGGTGGTGGCGCGCGTGGCCCACGCCGATTGGGCGAGTTTCACGGTGGCGGCGGCGCCGTGGCCGTGGTTGGCGTGGGCGGTCGCGGGCATGACTTGGGCCTTGCAAGCGCCGGGTTGGCCGCTGCGCCGGTTGGGGTGGCTGTGCATGTTGCCACTGCTGTGCTGGCGGCCGGAGCGGCCCGAGCCGGGCTACTGGCGCATGAGCGCGATGGATATCGGCCAGGGCAGCGCGATTCTGGTGGAAACCGCCAGCCAGTCGCTGTTGTTCGATGCGGGGCCGCGTCATTTCGGTGGGGGCGACGCGGGCGAACGCGTGATCGGGCCGCAGTTGCTGGCGCGCGGCATCGGACGGCTCGACGTGCTGGTGCTGTCGCACGCGGACTTGGATCATGTGGGCGGCACCCGCTCGGTGCTGGCGGCGCTGCCGGTGGCGCGCAGCTATGCGTCGTTCGATCTGGCGGCATGGCTGCGCCGCGATGCCCGGCTGTGGCCCTCCGCCGTGCGCGATGTGCCGCCTGCGCAGATGCTGCGCTGCGAACGTGGCGATGGCTGGCGCATCGATGGCGTGACCTTCACGTTCCTGCATCCAGCGGCGGGTGCCGCCGATCCGGGCGGCGATCGTAACGCCAGCAGTTGCGTGCTGCGGGTGGAAGGAGCCGGCCATTCGCTGTTGCTGACCGGCGACATCGGCGTGGCGCAGGAGCGCGAGCTGGCGGCGCTGGGACTGCCCCCGACCGACATCGTGCTGGCGCCGCACCACGGATCGGGCGGGTCCTCAGGCCGCGAGCTGGTGATGGCATCGCGGGCCGGTCACGCGATCGCGCAATGCGGCTACCTCAACCGCTTCGGCCATCCGGCGCCGGCGGTGCAGCGGCGCTGGCTGCGTGCCGGCGCCGCGTTCTGGCGCAGTGACCGCGACGGCGCGGTGATGGCCGAGTCGCGCGCGGACGGGCTGCAGGTGTGGGCCCAGCGCGAGCGCGAGCGGCGTTATTGGCACGGGCGCTGAATGGGCCGGGGGGAGGCGGGCTGGCGCCCGGGCAGGGCGCGGCGCATCGTCGGTGTCACCGCGCTCGACGCCCCGCAAGCGCCTCAGACAGCCGCTTCGCTCACGCCGCACCACTGCGCAATGAATAGCGCGATGGTCTTGGTGATCAGGCGCAGCGACTCCAGGTGCACGCGTTCGTCGAATCCATGGATATCGAGTGACTTCGGGCCGTACACCAGCGTCGGCATGTCGCCGTAGATCACGAACACGCGGGCATCCAGATAGCCAGGCGTGGTGAAGCTCTGCAGGTCGCTCTTGAAAGCCTGTTGGTGGCAGGCGCGCAGGGTGTTCTCGGCGGCGCTGCCTTCTTCCAGCACGTAGCCTTCGGCGTAGAAGCCGGTGTACGTGACTTGCGGCGGCGTGCCGCCCAGGCGCGGATCGGCGACCGCGTCGCGCAGGCAGGCGTCGATCTGCGCGCGGGCCTCGTCTGCGGTGGTGCCGGGATAGATCGCGGCGCGCACATCGAACTCGCACCAGGGCGGCACCGTCGACGGCCAGTCGCCGCCCTCGATCTTGCCGATGTTGAAGTTGATCGGATGATCCAGGTGCTCGAAATGGCGGTGGCAGTGATGTTCGGCGTTCCACTTGGCCTCGATGCGGCGCAGCGCTTCGATGGCCGCGTAGGCGGCATCGATGGCATTGAAGCCGTTGGCCATTTCGCGGGTGTGGGTAGGATGGCCCTGCACGCGGACCTTGAACCACAGCACGCCCACGTTGGCGCGCACCAGCATGTTCTCCTCGGGTTCCGGAATGATCACGGCATCGGCGCGGTAGCCGCGCAGCAGCGCCGCCAGGGCGCCGTTGCCGGTGCATTCCTCTTCGACCACCGACTGGAAATAGATCGGGGCGCCGGGCGCATAGCCGGCCGCGCGCACGGCATCGTAGGCATACAGGTTGGCGACCAGCCCGGCCTTCATGTCGGCCGCGCCGCGGCCGTACATCCAGCCGTCGATGATGGCCGGGTCCCAGGGCGAGCGGCTCCACATGTCGGCCGGTCCGGTCGGCACCACGTCGATGTGTCCGTTCAGGATGAGCGAGCGACCGGTCTGCCGCTCGGGACGATATGTGCCCACGACGTTGAAGGCGTTTTCGTACGACACGGTCACCGGACCGAAGCCGGGATGCGATTCGATGTCGCGGACGTCGATTTTCCAGCGGTCCATGGCAAAGCCGCGCCCGCGCATCGCCTCGAACAGAAAGTCCTGCGCGGTATGCTCCTGTTCGCGCAGCGATGGAAACCGCACCAGTTCCTGGGTGAAGGCCAGTTGCGCATCGAATTGCGCGTCGACCGCCTGCAGGATGCGGCAGGTCTGCTCCTCGGAAAGCGCCGGCGGGGTGGTGGAGGTGGCTTGCGTCATCGTGTTTCCTTGAGTGGTCGAATGCGGAATCAAGCGGCCGGCGCGTGCGCGGCGCGCGGCGTGTCCAGTGCCAGGCGGCGCTTGTGGCCCGCCAGTGCCCAGATGGAGACCAGCGTGATGGCCGACAGCGTCGAATAGAAGATCGCCAGCGGCAGCCGCTGGCCGGGATAGTGATAGGTGAGCCAGGTGCCGATCAGCGGCGTCATGCCGCCGGCGACCGCGCCGCACAGCTGGTACGACAGCGAAATGCCGGAATAGCGCACGTGCACCGGGAACGCCGCGCTGATGTAGCCGGCCATGGCCGAGTAGATCGCGGCCATGAAGACCAGCACGATGGCGATGCCGGCAACGATGCTGTAGGACGTGCCTTGCGTGACCAGCATGAACATGGGGTAGGGCGCCAGCACCGAGCAGACCGCCGCGGTGATGAGCACGCGGGTTGGGCCCAGGATGTCGGCCAGCCAGGCCGCCAGCGGTTGCACGAAGAACTGGATGATGGCGACCACGAACAGGCAGTCCAGGATCAGCTTGCGGTCCAGGCCCATCGTCTGGGTGGTGTACGACAGCATGAAGGTGTTGGTGAAGTAGATGCCGCCGATCGCCACGGTGCACACGCCCATACACAGCAACACGGTGCGCCAGGCCGTGCGCAGCACTTCTTTGGCCGGGATCTCCGCGCGTTCCTGGCGTTCCAGCACTTGGGCGAAGTCGGGCGATTCGTTGACGCCGATGCGGATGAAGTAGCCGACCAGCAGCAGGAGCGCGCTGATCAGGAACGGCACGCGCCAGCCCCAGCTGACGAAGTCGGCCTCGTCCAGCGCGGTCAGCAGGCGGAAGGCCAGCAGCGACAGGATCAGGCCGGCCGGGCTGCCCAGTTGCGCGAACGAGGCCGCGAAGGTGCGGCGGCGTTGCGAGGCGTGTTCGCCCGCCATCAGCACCGCGCCGCCCCATTCGCCGCCGACCGCCAGGCCTTGCGCCAGGCGTAGCAACAGCAACAGGGCGGGCGCCCACAAGCCGGCACTGGCGTAGCTGGGCAGCAGGCCGATGCCGACCGTGGCCAGGCCCATGATGACCAGGGTGGCCATCAGCGCCGTCTTGCGGCCGACCCGGTCGCCCAGGTGGCCGAAGACGACACCGCCAAGCGGACGCGCCAGGAAGCCGGCCGCGAAGGTGCCGAAAGAAGCCATGGTGCTGACGAACGGGTCGGCGGTGGGGAAGAACACCTTGCCGAACACCAGCGCGGCGGCGGTGGCGTAAATGTAGAAGTCATACCACTCGATGGTGGTGCCGACGAAGGCGGCTGTCGCGGCGCGCACGGGCTGGCGCGCCGCCGATGCAGGGGCGGAAGCGGTCATGGTTTTCCTCTTGGGGTGTTTTCGTTGTTCGAAGGCGTGTTTATCGCTCCCGCCTAGATATAACGTCAATTTATGATTTTTAATTTTTCACTTAAGTAGAATTGATGTTTTGGCAATTTCAGCGCAAGGCTCCGATGAAGAACACCCACCCCGACGTCCGCGGCGGCGACCGCCTGGACTGGAATCTGTTGCGCACCTTCCTGGTGATCGTGCAGGAGCGCAGCATCAGCGGCGCGGCCGCCAAGCTGCACCTGACGCAGTCGGCCGTCAGCCAGGCGCTCAAGCGGCTGGAGGAACAACTGGGCCGGCGCCTGGTGGAACGGCACAACCAGGCCTTCACCGTCACCAACGCTGGCGAGGAAGTGTGCCGCGCGGCCGAGGCCATCTACGGCAACGTGGCGCAGTTGCTGACCGATGTGTCGCAGACGGAGGTCGAGGCGACCGGCCGTATCCACCTGCTGGTGGCCAGCCGCATTCATTCGCAGGTCTATGACAACTTCTGGGCGCGGTTCCACCAGGCCTATCCGCGCATCGAGGTGCAGATGGACGTGCTGCCCAGCAGCGAGATCGTCACGCTGATGCAGCAGCGGGCGGCCACGGCGGGCATCGCGCTGTGCCGGCAGATGCCCAAGCGCCTGGAAAACAAGGTATTCCTGCAGCAGCGCTATGCGCTGTTCTGCGGCCGCAACCATGCGCTGTTCGGACGGCAGGACCTGCGCATCGAAGACCTGATGGGCGAGAACTTCGTGTCCTTTGCCAGCGATGCGCTGGGCGACAGCCTGTCGCCGTTGACGATCTTTCGTGACCAGCGCGGCTTTTCAGGGCGGGTGGTGGCGACGTCGACGCAGCATGACGAAGTCAAGCGCCTGCTCATCGCGGGCTTCGGCATCGGTTGCCTGCCCGAGCACAGCGTGCGGCGCGATCTGGCCGAGGGCCGGCTGTGGCGCCTGCCGCCCGGCGAAGGCGTTTGCTCGGTCGACCTGCACCTGCTGTGGCATCGCGATGCGCCACGTAGTCCCGCCGAAACCGCCTTCCTGACGCACTTTCGCGACTACATCGATGGGTTCACCATGGCCGAGCGGCTGGCGTCCGACAACGTGCCGCCACGTTGAAGCGCGCGGCCGACGGGCGGCGTGTCAGCGCGGCGCCAGCGCAATGCCGTCGCGTACCTGCCTGAACATCGCCAGGGCGGCCGGCATGGCGTCGCGCTGGGTGGCGCAGGCCATGCGGATGCGGCCCTGCGGCAACGGCAGCTCGGCGTAGTACTCCAGTGTGTCGGCGTGGCCGGGGCCGGCGCCGGGCGCGACCACGTAGTCGATGCCCTGGCGGCCGGCCAGCATGTAGTGGTCGTACAGCTCGATGCTCGCGCGGCGCTGGCGCTGCCGGCGCTCGGCGGCCTTGACCTGTGCCTGCCAGGTTGGCGCGGCGGGCGCCTTGGCGCCCCGTGCCAAGGGGGGCGCGGCCAGGAAGCCGACGCGGCACAGGTATTTGGCGTCTTGCGCCCGCGGTGGGAAGCCGTTGGGGCCGGAGATTTCGATCAAGGCGTCGAAGCGCCCGCGTTCCGACGCGGGGCCGGCCCGCAAGGGCGACGGCACGGTGACGGCCAGGCCGCTGGCGGCGTCGGCGTAGCGGCGCGGCACGATGTCGACGGGCGGGCCCCGATCCTCCGCGCGGCCCCCCGCTGGTTCGGCTTGCGCCTGCTGGAATCGCAGCGGCAGGCTCAGCGTGGTCTTTTCGCCGGTCATGTCGGCGGGAAAGGCGGGCAGCGGCCCGGCGCGCTTGACCATCCGGGTGGCGGCAAGGTCGACCGCGTCGTCGCCGGACGAGCGATCGACGCTGATATGGGCGATGCTGCCGTCGCGCAGCACGATGATCTTCAGCGACAGGCTGATCGGGCCATCCAGCCGCCGGGCTTCGGGCGGGAACATGAAGCTGCTGATCATGTGCCGCTGCACGGCCCGGCTCCACTCGGCCTGGTTGGCGGGCGCGGCCGCGAACACGGGCGACCCGGTGCAAGCCAAGGTGAGGGTTAGGCTACAGGCAAGCATGCGCCAACGCATACGCAGGTCTCCGGTCAGGGGCGGCGCCGGCGTGGCCGGCAGGATGTGAAAGCGAGCATACCCGCGTGGCGCGCTCGGCGGGGGCGAGGCCGGCGCGCATCCGCCCAGCCTAGCCAAACGCGGCCCGCACCGCATCGAATGCCGCCATCACCAACGGCTCCTCGCGCCGCGCCGCCAGCGTGATGAAGGCCAGCTCGGCCTGGATCGACAGGTCCGGCGCCAGCGCCAGGCCGTGGGCCTGCGATTCGCGCAGCGCGATCGAGTCGCGCGCCAGGGTCAGGCCGACGCCGGAGCGCACCAGGTCCAGCATCGAGGCCTCCTGGTCGACTTCGGCCACGGTGTTGGGCGTGACGCCCAGTTCGGCGAATTTCGCGGCGAGCAGGCGATGGTGGACCGAGTCGGGCGGCGTCCAGATCCAGGGCAGCGCGGCGATGTCGCGCCAGTCGCGCCCCGCCAGTTGTGGCCCCCAGCCCTTGGGCGCCACCACGTAATAGGAAAAGCCCGCCAGCGGCAGTGCGTGCAGCGCCGGCTGGCCGCGGGCCATGTCGCGCGGGCCGAGGAAGAAGCCGACGTCCAGCTCGCCTGCGCGCACCTGGCGGCCGACCGAGCCGGACATGCCATGGCGCAGGGTGGGGCGGATCTTGGGATAGTGCTGCACCAGGTATTGCAGCGTGGCGCCCAGCCGCAGGAATTCAGGGTCGAGGATGGTGCCCAGGCGCAGTTCGCCCTGCACCGTGGTGCGCAGCGCGCCGATGGCGCGCTCGAAATCCTCCAGCGCGTCCAGCACGCGCTGGGCCGAGGGCAGCAGGGCGCGGCCATCGGCATTGGGCGCCAGGCCCTGGGCGGTGCGGGTGAACAGGGGCAGATCCAGGGCTTCCTGGAAGCTCTTGAGTTGCAGGCTGAGCGCGGGCTGGGTCAGGTGCAGGTGTTCGGCCGCGCGCGTCAGGTTGCCGACGCGCGCCACGGCGGCGAAGGTGCGGATGTGCTTGAGGTCCATGGCTCCGGTCCTGTCAGGGCGATACCCATTATTAAAGAGTCTTATAAAGCGCTTTTCAACAATTCATTGGACAGGGACGGCCGGCTGCGCGACAGTGGCGCAGCCCCTTGAGACTCAAAAAGAAGAAGCGCGAATGGAGACATACGACTACATCATCGTGGGCGCGGGGTCGGCTGGCTGCGTGCTGGCCAACCGCCTGAGCCGCGATCCGGCCACGCGCGTGCTGCTGCTGGAGGCGGGCGGCCGCGACAACTACCACTGGATCCACATCCCGGTGGGCTACCTGTACTGCATTGGCAATCCGCGCACCGACTGGATGTACCGCACGGGTCCGGAGCCGGGGTTGGGCGGGCGCTCGCTGATCTATCCGCGCGGCCGGGTGCTGGGCGGCTGCTCGTCGATCAACGGCATGATCTACATGCGGGGCCAGCGCCAGGATTATGACGAATGGGCCGAGATCGCCGGCGATCCGTCGTGGCGCTGGGACCAGGTGCTGCCGGTGTTCAAGCGCAGCGAAGACCACTATCGCGGGGGCGACGAATTTCACGGCGCGGGCGGCGAATGGCGGGTCGAGGCGCAGCGGCTGCGCTGGGACATCCTGGATGCTTTCGCCGAGGCAGCGGGGCAGGAGGGCATTCCGCGGGTACAGGACTTCAACCGAGGTGACAATTTCGGCGTCGGCTATTTCGACGTGAACCAGCGCCGCGGCTGGCGCTGGAACACCGCCAAGGCGTTCCTGCGGCCGGTGCGCCAACGGGCCAATCTGCAGGTGATGACGGGCGCGCACGCACAGCGCCTGCTGTTCGAGGGCACCCGCTGTGTTGGCGTGCAGGTGTTGCGGGCGGGGCAGTCCGTCAGCGTCCGCGCGGCGCGTGAGGTCGTGCTGGCGGCGGGCGCCGTCAACACGCCGCAGTTACTGGAGCTGTCGGGGGTCGGCGAGCCGGCGCGCCTGCGCGAAAGCGGCATTGCGCTGCATCATGCCTTGCCGGGCGTGGGCGAGAACCTGCAGGATCACCTGCAACTGCGCGTCATCCTGAAGGTGCGCGGCGTCAAGACGCTGAACCGTGTTGCCTCGACCTGGTGGGGCAAGGCTGGCATCGGGCTGGAGTACCTGCTGAACCGCAGCGGGCCGATGAGCATGGCGCCGTCGCAATTGGGGGCGTTCGCCAAGTCCGATCCGGGCCAGGCGCGCGCCAACCTGGAGTTCCATGTGCAACCTTTGTCGCTGGGCGCGTTCGGCGAGCCGCTGCACGGTTTCGATGCCTTCACCGCCAGCGTCTGCAACCTGCGGCCGGTGTCGCGCGGCAGCGTGCACGCGCAGGGCGCGGACGGCGCGCTGCCGCCGGTGATCACGCCGAACTACCTGAAGGAAGCGCAGGACCTGAAGGTGGCGGCCGACGCCATCCGCCTGGTGCGGCGCATCAGCGCGGCGCCGGCCTTGCAGCGTTACCAGCCCGAGGAGTGGCTGCCGGGCCCGGCCTACCAGAGCGAGGCCGAGCTGCGCGAGGCGGCCGGCAAGATCGGCACCACCATCTTCCATCCGGTCGGCACCTGCGCCATGGGCCGGCGCGCCGATGACGGCGCGGTGGTGGATGCGCGGCTGCGCGTGCACGGCTTGCAAGGCCTGCGCGTGGCCGATGCGTCGATCATGCCGACGATCACGTCGGGCAACACCAATTCGCCGACCATCATGATCGCGGAGCGGGCGGCGCAGATGATCCTGGAGGACGCGGTGGGCGTCGGCGTCGAGCTGCGGGCCGCCGAATGGGTGACGTGACCGGGAGGGGACGCGTCCATGGTGATCCGGGTGGGGCGCGTTGGATGAGGAGGGACGCAGGCTCGGCATTTCAGGCGCGGCGCCCGCGCGACGATATCCAGCCGGCGCCGTCCGGCAGGCGGCCCCCCGGACGGCGCAGCTGCCGGAATCCGTCTCAGCGCAGCGAGCGGTACATCTCCTGGCGCTGCGGATGCGTCAGGATCACCTGCCACAGTTGCCCTTCGCGCGAGCGGAAGAAGCCCGCGCAACACATCAGGTAGTACTGCCACATGCGGTAAAAGCGCGTGCCGTAGCGTTCCTGCAACTGCGGCCAGGCGCGCTGGAAGTTGTCCCACCAGGCCATCAGGGTGCGGTCGTAGTCGGCGCCGAAGTTGTGCCAGTCCTCGATGATGAAGCGGCCTTCGACCGCGGCGCTGATCTCGCGGGCCGAGGGCAGCTTGCCGTTGGGGAAGACGTAGCGGTCGATCCAGGGGTCGGTGCTCTGGCTGGTCGAGGCGATGCCGATGGTGTGCAGCAGGAAGATGCCGCCAGGCGCCATCAGCCGTTGCACGTTGGTGAAGTAGGTGTCGTAGTTCTTGGGGCCGACGTGCTCGAACATGCCGACCGACACCACCTTGTCGAAGCTGCCTTGCAGGTCGCGGTAGTCCTGCAGCAGCAGCTCCACCGGCAGGCCGCGCACGCGTTCCTGCGCCAGCGCCAGCTGCTCCTTGGAGACGGTGACGCCGGTGACCTTGACGCCATAGCGCTCGGCCGCGAACTTGGCCAGCCCGCCCCAGCCGCAGCCGATGTCCAGCAGCGTCTCGCCGGGCTTGAGCTGCAGCTTGCGGCAGATCATGTCGAGCTTGGCTTGCTGCGCGGCTTCGAGCGTGTCGGCCTGTTCCCAGAAGGCGCAGGAATAGATCATGCGGCTGTCGAGCATGGCTTCGAACACGTCGTTGCCGGCATCGTAGTGCTGTTCGCCGACCTCGAACGCGCGGCTCTTGGACTGCAGGTTGAACAGCTTGTGGCGCAGGTGTTCGGCGATCAGCTTGACGCGCGCCAGGCCCAGCGCTGCCGAGCCCATGTCGGCGCGCAGCAGGCGGGTGAACAGTTCGTCGAGCTGTTCGCAATCCCATTCGCCGTCCATGTAGGATTCGCCCAGCCCCAGCGACCAGCTGGCGAAGACGCGCTCGTACATGTGCTTGTCATGGACCTGGATGTCCCAGGGGCGCGAACCGTTGATCCGGACGTCGGCGCGGCTCAACACGTCCTGCAGGACCTTGGGCGGTTCGGGAGGCGGGGCGGCCTCCGGACGCGAGGGACTCAGCTGAGTAGTCGGACTGCTTTGGTGCATAGTGGCTCCATATCAATTCTGGACTGACTGATCTGGCAATGCTCGAAGCGCATAACTCTCGCCCGGACCGGCGGATGGAATCCAATTTAATGATTGAATCGACTCGATAGGCAATCGTAATTTCAGCGGGGTGTCAGCGCCGTGACACCGCGGCCGCCGAACCGGGACCCGCCAATCTTAACCAACGTATGCGGCTGCGCAAGGCCCAGGCGCATCCTGCCACCAACCGGGCCACGGCGTGGCCAAAGACCCTGGCGGGAATGGTGTCGTTGATATCGGACAGCCGGACATGGGGCGGGCGGCGCATCCGATAAGATAGCGCCCATGCGCGGCGTCGCGATCGCGGCGCGCCCCGGTCTTTTGGAGCATAACGATGCTGGATGCGAGCCTGGAACCCCGTTTGGAATTCGTCACCTGTGCCAGCCCGGCGGGCCTGCACCGCATGGCTTATTGGGAATGGGGCGATCCGGCCAACGATCGGGTGCTGGTCTGTGTCCACGGCCTGACCCGCAGCGGGCGCGACTTCGACACCCTGGCGCGGCGCCTGGCCGGCCAGTACCGCGTGGTCTGTCCGGATGTGGTCGGCCGCGGCCGCTCCGACTGGTTGGCCAATCCGGCTTTTTATACCGTGCCCCAGTATGTGTCCGACATGGTGACGCTGATCGCGCGGCTGCGACCGGCCTCGCTGGCCTGGATCGGCACCTCGATGGGGGGACTGATCGGCCTGGGGCTGGCCGGCGCCGCCGCGTTCGCGCGCGCCATGCTGCCATTGCGCCCGCATGCCGGGATGCTGCCGCCGCAAGACGGCATCCGCCTGTCGCGATTGGTGCTCAATGACGTCGGCCCGAGGCTGGAGACCGTCGCCCTGGCGCGCATCGGGCAGTATGTGGGCGAGCCGGGCGTCTTCGCCTCGTTCCCCGAGGCGGTGGCCGCCATGCGCGCCAATTCCGAGACCTTCGGCCCGCATAGCGACGCGCAATGGCAAGCGCTGGCGCGCTTCGTCTATCCCGAGCAGGGCGGGCAATGGGTCAAGCACTACGACCTGGCGCTGGCCCAACCGATGACCCAGCAGACCGGCGACGAACTGGCGGCCGGCGAGCAGATCCTGTGGCGCTCCTATGACGCGGTCGATTGCCCGATCCTGATCGTGCGGGGCGAGCAGTCCGATCTGCTGACCCGCGCCACCGTCGAGGAAATGTGCCAGCGCAATCCGCGCGCACAGGTCTACGAGGTGCGTGGCGTCGGCCATGCGCCGACGTTGATGGCGGATGATCAGGTCACGGCGGTGGCCGACTTTCTGCTGGCCTGACGGCCGCCCGCGGCGTTCGCGGCGCCGCTCGCGTCCCCCTTCGATGCCGGCTCGCGGTGGCCGGCGCGCCACCGCCTCCGCCATATTGGGGACGCCGCCGGCCGGCGCCGCTACCCAGGGGCGCGGTGCTTCTCTACAATAGGTTGCATGACTACGCCCGCGCTCAATATCGATCTGCATTGCCATTCCACCGTGTCCGATGGCGCCCTGGCGCCGCGCGACGTGGCGCAGCGCGCGCACGCCAACGGCGTCGATGTCTGGGCGTTGACGGACCATGACGAGGTCAGCGGCCTGGCCGAGGCCGCGGCCATGGCGGGGGAACTCGGCATGCGCTTTGCCACGGGTGTCGAGATCTCGGTGACCTGGGCCGGCCTGACGGTGCACATCGTCGGCCTGCGGTTCGATCCGTCCAACACCGCGCTGGTCGAAGGCCTGCGCAAGACGCGCTCGGGCCGCGCCGAGCGCGCCCGCCGCATCGGCGAGCGCCTGGCCGAGATGGGCATGCCGGGCGCCTATGAAGGGGCGCTGCCGTTCGCCGGCAATCCCGAGCTGATCAGCCGCACGCACTTCGCGCGCTATCTGGTCGAGGCCGGCTACTGTCCCGACGTGCAGACTGTCTTCACCAAGCACCTGGGCGACGACCGCCCGGGCCACGTGCCCATGCAATGGGCCACGCTGGCCGAGGCGGTGGGCTGGATCCGCGGCGCCGGCGGCATCGCCGTCATCGCGCATCCGGGGCGCTACAAATACACGCCGCTGCAGTTCGCCGCGCTGTTCGACGAATTCCTGCAACTGGGCGGCGAGGGCATCGAGGTCACCACGGGCAGCCACACCGTCGAAGAGGCGCGCCAGTATGCCGAAGTGGCGCGCCGCTATGGTTTCCTGGCCTCGCGCGGCTCCGACTTCCACAGCCCCAAGGAAAGCCGCATGGACCTTGGCCGGCTGCCGCCGCTGCCGGCCGACCTGAAGCCGGTCTGGCACGACTGGTTCTAGCGCGGCGGCGCGAGGCCGCCCGGCTCCCGGCATGGCGTGTCCGTGCCATCCTTTGAACTGACTGATCGCGCGCCAAGGGCGCTGCCGCCATGAACAAAGCCTTTGTCAAAGAATCCGATAACGAGGACGACGACGATCTGCCGCTGGCCCAGGCCCTGCCGGCCGGCACCAAGAACTACATGACGCCGGAAGGCTACGAACGCCTGCGCGGCGAGCTGACGCACTTGATGAACGTGGAGCGGCCATCGGTGGTGCAGGTGGTGTCGTGGGCGGCGTCCAACGGCGACCGTTCCGAGAACGGCGATTATCTCTACGGCAAGAAGCGCCTGCGCGAGATCGATCGCCGCATGCGTTTCCTGACCAAACGGCTGGATATCGCCGAGGTGGTCGACCCCGCCGCCCAGCCCAACCGCGACCAGGTTTTCTTCGGCGCCACGGTGCTGTATTCCGACAAGGCCGGCCAGGAGCACACCGTCACCATCGTCGGGGTCGACGAGGCCGAGCCGCTGGCCGGCAAGATCAGCTGGATCTCGCCGGTGGCGCGGGCGCTGATCAAGGCGCGGGAAGGGGACACGGTGGTGCTGCGCACCCCGGGCGGGATCGAGGAACTGGACATCCTGGAAGTGCGGTATCCAGACTAGGGGCCGCCAGGCGGCGGCTTGCGGGCCTGCTGCCGGGCGATGGCCTGTCTTGCGTGCCAGCGCGCGATTCCCGGACCCCGACAGGCGGACCAAAAGGCGACGGGCGCCGGCTTGTGGCCGGCGCCCGTCTTTTGGTGGGCGGGATCTGACGTCCCTGCCTCGGTTGGCGGCTTGCGCCGCCGTTCCCCTGGGGCTTGCTGCTTGTTCGGTGCGTGGTCGCGGTGGGGTTACTTCTTGCGCGCAGCGATGGACTTCTCGGCCAGGTTGACCAGGTCCACGCCGATCTGCTTTTTCCACTTGTCGTAGACTGGCTGCGTGATCTTGGCGAAGGCGTCATGTTCGGCCGGGCTCAGCGTGGTCACGGTGACGCCATGGCCCTCGATTTCCTTGAGCAGCGACGGGTCTTCGGGCGTGACGCCCTTGCGCGCGATCACGATCTGCTGCTTGCCGGCGTCCAGCGCGGCCTGGCGCACGATCTCGCGGTCCTTTTCCGACCACGAATTCCAGACCTCGCGGTTGACCACGAAGATCAGCGGGTCGGCCACGTAGTTCCACAGCGTCAGGTATTTCTGGCCCACGGTGTAGAGCTTGGAGCCGGTATAGATCGACAGCGGGTTCTCCTGGCCGTCGACCGCGCCGCTGGCCAGCGCCGGCTGGGCATCGGCCCAGCTCATCTGGGTCGGGTTGGCGCCCAGCGCGGTGAACGTGTCGATGTACAGCGGCGAGCCGACCACCCGCAGCTTCATGCCCTTCATGTCCTCGGGCCGCTTGATCTCGTGCTTGGAGTTGCTGAGCTGGCGGTAGCCGTTCTCGCCCCAGGCCAGCGGCACCACGCCGGCCTTCTCGATCAGCTTGAACATTTCCTTGCCCACGTCGCCCTGCACCAGGGCGTCGATGGCGGCGTAGTCGGGCATCAGGAAGGGCAGCGAGAACAGGTTGAGCTGCTTGACCTGCGGCGACCAGTTGATGGTCGAGCCCACCGCCATGTCGATCACGCCCTGGCGGATGGCGGTGAATTCGCGGGTCTGGTCGCCCTGCACCAGCGACGTGCCCGGATAGACCTTGATGTTGATGCGGCCCTGGGTGCGCTCGCGCACCAGGTTGGACCAGATCTCGGCGCCCTGGCCCCATGGGAAGGTGGTGCCGACGACGATGGAGAGCTTGTATTCGGACTTGTAGTTCTGCGCCTGCGCGGCCAGGGGAATGGCGGCGACGGCGGCGGCGCACAGGGTGGCGCCGATCAGTTTGCGGAAATTCATGTTGCGTCTCCTCTCTTTGCGGGTCTGTCTGTTGTTGTCGTGAATGTCACGCCGGGCGGGGTCGTCCGGCTCCCTCAATAACCGAGCTTGTGCGGCAGCCACAGCGCCAGTTGCGGGAACGCCAGCACCGCCACCAGCACCAGGAACATCGCGCCCAGCAGCCACACGACCCAGCGCACGGTCGACTCCATCGGCACGCGCGCGATGCGGCACGACACCATCAGGTTGACCGCCAGCGGCGGGGTGAATTGGCCCAGCGCCACCTTGAGCGTCAGGATCACGCCGAACCACACCGGGTCCCAGCCGTAGGCTTTGGCGATGGGGGTCAGCAGCGGCACGAAGATCAGGAAGATCGAGATGCCGTCCAGGAACATGCCCACCGTCATCAGCAACAGCACCAGCAACGCCAGCACGCCCCATTCGCCCAGCCCGGAATTGACGATGGCGTGGGTGATCGGGTCGATCACGCTGAGGGTGGACAAGGCCCAGGCGAAGATGCCGGCCAGCGTCACTACCAGCATGATGACGGCCGACAGTTCGGCGGCTTCGCGCAGGATCACGTACAGGTCGCGCAGCTTGATGGTGCGGTGGATGCACATGCCCACGAACAGGCCGTAGAACACGGCCACCACGGCCGCTTCGGTGGGCGTGAACCAGCCCAGCCGCATGCCGCCCAGGATCAGCACCGGCGCGGCCAGGCCCCAGGCGGCCTCGCGCAGGCTTTGCCAGAAGGGCGGGCGCGGCAGGTGCGATTCCAGCATGCCCATCTTGTGCCGGCGCGCCAGCCACACCGCCGGCACGATCAGCGCCAGGCCGGCCAGGATGCCGGGCACCATGCCGGCGGCGAACAGGGCCGGCACCGAGGCCTCGGGCACCAGCACCGAATAGATGATGAAGGCCACCGAGGGCGGGATCAGGATGTCGGTGGCCGCGCCGGCGGCCACCACCGAGGCCGAGAAGGCGCCGGGGTAGCCGGCGCGCGACATTGCCGTGATCATTACCGCGCCGACCGCCGCCGCGCAGGCCGGTCCCGAGCCCGAGATGCCGCCCAGGAACATGGCCACCGCGATCGACACCAGCGGCAGCATGCCCGGGCCGCGGCCGACGATGGCGATGGCGAAGTCCACCAGCCGCTTGGCCACGCCGGAGCGGTCGAAAATGGAACCCACCAGCACGAACATGGGAATCGCCAGCAGCGGGTATTTGGCCAGGCCGGCGTAGAAGTTCTGCGGCACGGCCAGCAGCCCATACCAGGGCGTGTCCAGGTTGGACAGCACGATGGCCACGGTGCCGCCGATGCCCAGCGCCACGCCGACCGGCACGCCGATCAGCATCAGCGCGACGAACACGGCGAACAGGATACCGGCGATCATGCCCGGCCCCGGTCGGTCCGGGCCTGTGGCGCCCGCCACAGGCGCCGCAGCGTTCCCAGCGTGCGCAGCGAGATGGCGGCGGCCATGACCGGCAGCCAGATCGAATACCACCAGGTCGGCACGCCGATGGCGGGAGAGGTCTCTTCGTAGATGAATTCGTCGGAAACCAGCTTGACCGACAGCACCGTCAGCAGCACGAAGAACGCCAGCACGAAGACGTTGGCGATCAGCGCCAGGATGCGCTGGCGCCGCGGCGAGCCATTGTCGGCCAGGATCTCGATGCGGATGTGATGGTTGCGCACAAACGCCACGCTGCCGCCGGCCATGGTCAGCACGATCAGCAGGAACACCGAAATTTCCTCGGTCCAGGCGAACGACTGATCGGTGAAGTAGCGCACCAGCACGTTCAGGAAGGTGATGATGGCCAGCGTCGCCAACAGGATTACGGCCAGCCAGTCTTCGATGGCCAGCGGCACTTTCACGGCGGGGTCTGTTTCGGCGGGGATGATCGGTTCGACGGGCTCGGCGGGGGCTTCGGGGCGTGACATGTGAGGCAACGGCCAGCGCGGCGGGGGCGCTTTTCAGGTATGGGGTCGCTGCATCCTACCGTCGGGGCGAGGGCAGGGGTGTTCGTGTTTTCCCGCGCTGCGGTATGGCCGCAACATGGTGCATCGCAATAGCGGGCGTGCGCGAACAGCCGGCCGACGCGCGATAAACCGAGAGGCTGGCTGGGGTTGGACGTCATATTGCTTCGCAGCAGGCGGGGCCTTGCGTCGCGGAATTCTTTTGTAACAACAGCCGAAGCCGGACGAAATCGTGCCGCAGCGGGGCCACGGCACGCCACGCTCCGGGAAAACCCCTTAAACAGGTAAAATCCCGCTTTTGCTCCCCTCCTTATACGGCGCCCGCATCGTGTCCCTTGTTCAGCATCTGCCTGGTTCCTCCGTCCTGTCCTCCTTTCGTCGTGACCGCCTGCTGGCGCAACTGAAGGAAGCCGGCCTGCCGGTGGCCGACATTTCCGCCCGCTACGAGCACTTCGTCAGCACCGACGCCGCCCTGACGGCCGAACAGCAGCAGCAACTGAGCCAACTGCTGGACTACGGCACCCCCGCCAGCGGCGAGGCGCCGGCCAAGAGCCTGGCGCTGCTGGTGATCCCGCGCCTGGGCACGATCTCGCCGTGGGCCAGCAAGGCCACCGACATCGCCCACAACTGTGGCCTGTCGGCCGTGCACCGCATCGAACGCGGCGTGCGCTACGTCATCACCCCCGAACGCGGCCTGCTCGGCGCCAAGTCGTTCGACGCCGACATGCTGGCGCGCGCGGCCGACTGCCTGCACGACCGCATGACCGAAACCGTGGTCGACGCCAGTTTCGACGGCCAGGCGCTGTTCCAGCCGCTGGCCGGCAAGCCGATGCGCACCGTCGACGTGCAGGCGCGCGGCGCCGCCGCGCTGGTCGAGGCCAACGCCAGCCTGGGCCTGGCCCTGTCCGATGACGAGATCGAATACCTGGCCCAGTCGTTCAGCGACCTGGGCCGCGATCCCACCGACGTCGAACTGATGATGTTCGCGCAGGCCAACAGCGAACACTGCCGCCACAAGATCTTCAACGCCCAGTGGGTGATCGACGGCCAGGAGCAGCCCAACACGCTGTTCGGCATGATCCGCGCCACCCACAAGGCCCAGCCCGAAGGCACCGTGGTCGCCTACTCGGACAACGCCGCCATCATGGCCGGCGGCCCGGCGCAGCGCTTCCAGGCCGGCGTGCCGGGCGTCACGGGCGAAGGGGTCGAGGGCGCCAAGTACATCCGCCGCGACACCACCGTGCACACTCTGATGAAGGTCGAGACGCACAACCACCCGACCGCGATCGCGCCGTTCCCTGGCGCCTCGACCGGCGCCGGCGGCGAAATCCGCGACGAAGGCGCCACCGGCCGCGGCTCCAAACCCAAGGCCGGCCTGACCGGCTTCACCGTCTCGCACCTGCGCTTTGACGACGCCACGCAGCCCTGGGAAGCCGACCACCACGGCCTGCCCGACCGCATCGCCTCGCCGCTGTCCATCATGATCGACGGTCCCATCGGCGGCGCCGCCTTCAACAACGAATTCGGCCGTCCCAACCTGCTGGGCTATTTCCGCTCGTTCGAGCAGACCGCCGGCGGCACGCGCTGGGGCTACCACAAGCCCATCATGATCGCGGGCGGCCTGGGCAGCATCGACGCCGGCCTGACCCACAAGGACGTGATTCCCCCCGGCGCGCTGCTGATCCAGCTGGGCGGCCCGGGCTTCCGCATCGGCATGGGCGGCGGCGCGGCCTCCAGCATCAGCATGGGCAGCAACTCGGCTGAACTGGATTTCGATTCGGTCCAGCGCGGCAACCCCGAACTGGAGCGCCGCGCCCAGGAAGTGATCGATCGCTGCTGGCAGCAGGCCGAGAACAACCCCATCATCGCCATCCACGACGTCGGCGCGGGCGGCCTGTCCAATGCTTTCCCGGAACTGGTCAACGACGCCGGCCGCGGCGCTATCTTCGATCTGAAGCGCGTGCCGCTGGAAGAATCCGGCCTGTCGCCCGCCGAGATCTGGAGCAATGAATCGCAGGAACGTTACGTCCTGTCGATCCTGCCCAAGGACCTGGAACGCTTCGACGCCATCGCCCGCCGCGAACGCTGCCCCTACGCGGTGGTGGGCGTGGCCACCGAAGAACGCCAACTGCGCGTGGTCGACGGCGAGGGGCTGCCCGGCCTGGACACGATCCGTCCGCAAGGCGAGGCCGAAGTGCGTCCGGTCGACGTGCCGATCGACGTCATCCTGGGCAAGCCGCCGCGCATGACGCGCGACGTGCGCCGCCTGCCCGGCGTGTCCGAGCCGCTCGACCTGGCCGGCATCGACCTGACGGAAGCCGCCTACCGCGTGCTGCGCCACCCCACCGTGGCCAACAAGTCGTTCCTCATCACCATCGGCGACCGCACCGTCGGCGGCCTCTCCAGCCGCGACCAGATGGTCGGCCCGTGGCAGGTGCCGGTGGCCGACTGCGCCGTCACCCTGGCCGACTACCAGGGCTTCCGCGGCGAAGCCATGGCCATGGGCGAGCGCACCCCCATCGCCATGCTGAACGCGCCGGCCTCCGGCCGCATGGCCGTGGCCGAGGCCCTGACCAACCTGGCCGCCGCCGACGTGGCGCGCCTGGAAGACATCAAGCTGTCGGCCAACTGGATGGCCGCCTGCGGCGTGGACGGCCAGGACGCGGCGCTGTACGACACCGTGTCGGCCGTCAGCGAGCTGTGCCAGGCCGCCGGCCTGTCGATCCCGGTGGGCAAGGATTCGCTGTCCATGAAGACCTCCTGGGAACAGGACGGCGAGCAGCGCCAGGTGGTGGCGCCGGTGTCGCTGATCGTCACGGCCTTCGCGCCGGTCGGCGACGTGCGCGCCAGCCTCACGCCGCAGTTGCGCACCGACGCCGGCGACAGCGTGCTGATCCTGATCGACCTGGGCCGTGGTCTGCACCGCATGGGCGGCTCGATCCTGGCGCAGACCTACAACCAGGTCGGCGAGACCGTGCCGGACATCGATTCGCCGGAAGCGCTGCGCGCGTTCTTCGTCACCATCCGCACCCTGGCCGAGGCCGGCACCATTCTGGCCTACCATGACCGCTCCGACGGCGGCCTGTTCGCCACCCTGGTCGAAATGGCCTTCGCCGGCCGCACTGGCATTTCGGTCAACCTCGACATGCTGACCTTCGACCCGCAATCGGCCGATTGGGGCGACTACAAGATCCGCCCCGAACAGGTGGCGGTGCAGCGCGACGAACTGACGCTCAAGGCGCTGTTCGCCGAGGAAGCCGGCGCCGTCATCCAGGTGCCGGCCGCCCAGCGCGACGCCGTCATGCAGGTGCTGCGCGGCGCCGGCCTGTCGGCCCACTCGCACGTCATCGGCGGCCTGAACGGCGCCGACGAGGTCGAGTTCTACCGCGACGGCAAGAAGGTCTGGGGCCAGCCGCGCGCCGAGCTTGGCCGCGCCTGGAGCGAGGTGTCCTACCGCATCATGGCGCGCCGCGACAACCCCGCCTGCGCCCAGGCCGAGCTGGACGTCTGGAACGACACGCAGGACCCGGGCATGAGCCCGAACGTGGCCTTCGATCCGCAGGAAGACGTGGCCGCGCCGTTCATCAATAGCGGCAAGCGCCCGCGCGTGGCGATCCTGCGCGAGCAGGGCTGCAACAGCCAGGTGGAAATGGGCTGGGCCTTCGACACCGCCGGCTTCGACGCGGTCGACGTGCACATGACCGACCTGCTGTCGGGCCGTGTGGACCTGGCGCAGGTGCAGGGCCTGGTGGCCGTGGGCGGCTTCAGCTACGGCGACGTGCTGGGCGCCGGCGAGGGCTGGGCCCGCACCATCCGCTTCAACAGCAAGCTGTCGGATCAGTTCGCGGCGTACTTCGCCCGTCCCGACACCTTCGCGCTGGGCGTGTGCAACGGCTGCCAGATGATGGCCGCGCTGGCCCCGATGATCCCGGGCGCCGAGCACTGGCCGCGCTTCACCCGCAACCTGTCGGAGAAGTACGAGGCGCGCCTGTCGATGGTCGAGCTGGCCAAGTCGCCGTCGATCTTCTTTGCCGGCATGGAAGGCGCGCGCATTCCGGTCGCGGTGGCGCACGGCGAAGGCTATGCCGACTTCTCGCAGCAGGGCGATGCCGGCCGCGTGCTGGCGGCGGCGCGCTATATCGACAACCGTGGCAACGCCACCGAGGCCTATCCGTTCAACCCGAACGGCAGCCCGGGCGGCCTGACCTCCGTCACCACCGCCGACGGCCGCTTCACCGTGATGATGCCGCACCCGGAACGGGTGACCCGCAACGTCATGATGTCGTGGGCGCCCGAGAAGTGGGGCAACGCCGACAGCGGCGGCCAGTTCAGCCCGTGGATGCGCATCTTCCGCAATGCGCGTGTCTGGCTGAAATAAAGACGATGCGCAGGCCATGCGGCGGCGCGCCTGGCGCCTGCTGCAAGATGCGAAAAACCCCGTTGGGCACCAACGGGGTTTTTTTTCGTCTCCTGGGTTCGCAAGCGTGTGCGTATCGCGCGCGGGAAGCGGGGTGTAACCCAATGACATATTTAACTTTTCATTGCAAGAAGCCGTAAACACCTCGACAGTCGCCCACGGCTGCCCTCCGCAAACCCCGAGTCGCTCCCCCTCCCCATGTTCAAGAATCTGAGTATCCGCGCCGTCCTGACGACCGCGCTCTGTATTTTCTTCGTCCTTTTCCTGGTCACTGGTATTGCCGTGTACCAACAATTGACTTCCAACCGCAGTTCCATCGAGGTGATGCTGGACACCAACCTGGTGCGCGCCAACGCCGTGGACGCGGCCGGCGCCGAATTGCTGCGCGCGCGTCTGGTGCTGCTGGCCGCCCAGACCACCTTGCTGGAAGGCAAGAGCATCGCCAACCTGGCCAGCATGCAGCGGCTGGACGGATACACCAAGAAGGCCGCCGACCTGATCCAGACCGCGCGCCAGAATCCCGAGCAGTCGGCGGTCGGCAAGCCTTTGTTCGATGAGGCGTTGGCGGCCTATGAGGTCTACCAGCGCGATGCCATCGTGCCGATGATCGCCGCGATCCGGGCCGGCAAGGCCCAGGATGCCAGCCGCCTGAACCTGGAGAAGGTCACGCCGCTGGGGATTGCCTTCACCCAGGCGATCCAGAAGTACGTCGATTACGCCGATCAGGTCGGCCAGCGCGTCGCGCACGACGCCAATACCCGAATCAACGGCGCCATTGCCTTCCTGGTCGGCCTGATGGGCGTGGTCGCGGTGCTGGTGGTGGGCCTGTACGTGGTGTTTGCCCGCTCGGTGTTCCGGCCGTTGCACGAGGCCGGCCGCCTGTTCGACCGCATCGCCGGCGGCGACCTGACCAACCGCATCGAGCAGCGCGGCAACAATGAGATCGGCGTACTGTACGCGGCGGTCAAGCGCATGCAGGACAGCCTGGCGCGCACCGTGGCCGCCGTGCGCCAGGGCGTCGAAGAGATCCACACCGGCTCGCGCGAGATCGCGGCCGGCAACATCGATCTGTCTTCGCGCACGGAGCAGCAGGCCGCTTCGCTGGAGGAAACCGCCGCCAGCATGGACGAGCTGTCGTCCACCGTGAAAAACAATGCCGACAGTTCGCGCAGCGCCTCGCAATTGGCGACGGCGGCCTCCGATGTGGCCACCCGTGGCGGCCAGGCGGTGGGCGATGTGGTCGGCACCATGCGCGCCATCGCCGACAGCTCCAACCGTATCGCCGACATCGTCGGCGTGATCGACGGCATTGCCTTCCAGACCAATATCCTGGCGCTCAATGCCGCCGTGGAAGCGGCCCGCGCCGGCGAGCAGGGCAAAGGCTTCGCGGTGGTGGCCAGCGAAGTGCGCGCGCTGGCGCAGCGCAGCGGCCAGGCCGCCAAGGAGATCAAGGGCCTGATCGACGACTCGGTGCAGAAGGTTTCGATCGGTTCCGACCAGGTCGAAGCGGCTGGCGCCACCATGCAGGAAATCGTGGCGTCGGTGCGCCGCGTCACCGACATCATCAACGAAATCTCCAGCGCCTCCGAAGAACAGTCGCAGGGCATCCAGCAGGTCAACCAGGCGGTGTCGCAGATGGACAGCGTGACGCAGCAGAATGCCGCGCTGGTCGAACAGGCGGCGGCATCGGCGGCTTCGCTGGAAGCCCAGGCGCAGCGCCTGCGCGAAGCGGTGGCGATCTTCAAGCTGCAGAGCGGCCGCGTGATCGAGGCGCAAGCCCCGGCGCTGGGGCACGCGGGCGAGCCGGCGCTGCTGGGCGGCTGAAATAGGGACGCCTGACACGCGTGGGCGCCGGCATCCGCGTCCATGCGCCGGGCGCCGCGCGCAATGCGCCAGGCGAGGGAACCGCGCCGGCTGCGTCGTTACTTACTGGGGTGCGGGCAGCTTCCTGCCCGTGGTCAACGATGCGCGGAGGGGTTCCATGAACGACATTGCAGCCTTGCGGTCAGGCGCGAATTACTTGCAGCACGAAGTGACTGATTTGCAGGAAGACCATGCCAAGACCGCCACCAATTACGTTCGGCTGGCGCAGCTGCTGGATGGCATCGCGGCCTCCAAGCAGGCACACCGGACCAACCTGGAGGCGCAGTACCCTACGGCGTTCCAGTCCGGTGCCAGGAATGACGAGGCAGTCGCCAAGGGAGCCGACGAGATCCTGCGGCAGCAGCGCTTGGTCTATGAATGCCTGTCCCTGGTGGGCGCGTTGAGCGAAGACGAACAAGCCCACGGCGAACGGCTCGATCGCGTCAACGATCGCCTGCGCGACGCCTTGGCGCTGGTCCGGCATGGTCATACGCCATCCGTCGAGGATGCGACCCGGCTGCGCAGCCATCTGCAGGAAGTGAGCGACGACGTTTCCGCCATGGCCGACCGCCACCAGATAGTGCTCCAGGCCAACGCCGCGTTGATGGACATGATCGGCCAGTTGAAGGCCGAGGCGCCGAACGTGCCGCCGCCAGTGCGGGATCCCCGGCAGGCCCTGGATAACATGCGGGCGGAAGGGGATATCCAGGTTCCCCGGAGTGATGGCGTGGCGGCGTCGACGTCGACGTTCACCGTGCCCACGGCATCGGCGTTGAGCAGCCGCATCGCGGAGGGATTGCTGCCAGGCAGCGCGTTGGGCCCGCGCGCCATCGTCAGTGCCGACGAGTCGAGCAGCCACGTCGTCTGCAATAACCTGGTGCGTGTTTCGGCGCAGGATCTTGAGGATCCCGTCCGCCTTGAGCGGATTGTTCGCTTGCTCACCCACAATCCCGCCCGGGGCTGTTTTTCCGTCGCCGCGGAACGGCAGGGGGAGTTGACCGCGCCCTCAGCCCAGGTATTGTCGGGTCGCATGTTCAACACCGCGATCCTCGTCATCGATCCGAAGAAGCTCAGCCAACAGGATCAGGAAGGCTTCGGCGGTCTGCTGTTCGAGCCGACGGTGAACACGGAATGCTCGGTGGCCTCGGTCGGCCAGGGCGCTATCATTGCCGCGATCGTGCCGCAACGCATGGGCGGCCATGTGGGCATTCCGACCTTGCAGGTGGGCGACACGACAGCCAATTTCGAAATGTGCGTCGGCGGCGGCAGGACGGTATTCCAGAACCTGATCATGCCTGACTATGGCCAGGGCCTGACCGACTTGCTGCGCGCCAATCCGGATCGCACGATGCTGATTCACCTGACACGGTTCAATTAAGCGCAGGGACCACGCCCTTCCGGCCGCGCGTGATGCGGCGGGGAGGGCGCGAGCCAAAGGACGGACAGCGCGTTTACTGGTCCAGCTGGATCTTGGCGTCGGCCGCCACGTTCTTCCACTTCTTGACGTCGCTGGCGATCACGTTCTGGAACGCCTCCGAGGTGCCCGCCACCACCGTGCCGCCGAGGCTGGCAAGCTTGGCCTTGACCTCGGGGTTGTTGAGCGCCTTGACCGAGGCATCATGCAGCTTCTGCGTGACGTCGGCCGGCAGGCCCTTGGGCGCCAACAGGCCGTTCCAGGCGTTGGCTTCGTAGCGCGGCAGGCCGGCTTCCTTGAAGGTCGGCGTGTCCGGCAGTTCCGGTGAACGGCTGTCGGCGGCAATGGCGAGGGGGCGGATCTGGCCGCTTTTGATATACGGCAGCGAGGCCGGCACCGGTTCCCAGATCATCGACACCTGGCCGCTGATGACGTCGGTGAAGGCCGGCCCCGCGCCGCGATAGGCGATGTGCATGAGTTTGGCGCCGGTCATCGACTTCATCAGTTCCATTGCCAGGTTGCCCAGGCCGCCCGCGCCCGACGAGGCGTAGGTGTATTTGTCCGGATCGGCCTTGGCGGCGGCGATCAGGCCGTTCAGATCGGTGGCGGGGAAGTCCTTGGTGACGCTGAGCACGCCCGGCACCGTCACCAACTGCGTGATGGCGGTGAAGTCGCGCACCGCGTCGTAGGTCAGGGTCTTGTAGACCGCCGGGTTGGTGCCGTGGGTGCTGGACGAGGCCAGCAGCAGCACGTAGCCGTCCGGCGCCGAATCGGCCACGAAGCGCGTGCCGATCGAGCCGCCCGCGCCGGCCTTGTTCTCGACCACCACGGTGGCGCCCAGTTCGGTGCCCAGCTGCGCGGCGAACACGCGGCCGATGATGTCGGCGGTGCCGCCGGGCGCGAACGGCACGATCAGGCGCACGGGCTTGTTGGGGTAGTCGGCCTGCTGCGCCGAGGCGGCGCCCGCGATCAGCGAGGCGCCGCTCAGCAACGCCACGGCAATTGCGGTTTTGGTCAGTTTCATGATGTCTCCAGGCGAAGGTTAGTCGAGGCTGTTGAGCCAGTCGACGATCAGTTCGGCGATGCGGTCGCTGTTGCGATCCAGCATGCAGAAATGGGAATTGCCGGCGATGCCGGTGGCGGGCAGGTCCAGCACGTCGGCGCGCCGGCCGGCCCGTTGCAGCGCCTGCCAGTACGCATCGGTCTGGGCGCGATAGCGCCGCCAGGTGTCGTGCTGGTCGACGTGGTCGCCCCACACGAGCAATTGCGGCGGCAGGGGGCCGTCGACGCGCCCGGGCGTGCCGGTGGGCTCGACCGCCACCAGCGCGCGGATCGGGCCGGGGCACTCGCGCGCCAGTTGGGTGGCGTAGCCGCCGCCCTGGCTGTGGCCGATGACGATGCAGGGACCGGCCAGGTCGAGCAGCGCGCGGTAGGCGGCCAGCGCCATGGCCTCATGCGCCAGCCAGCGCGGCACGAACTGCTTGGCGAAGGTATCGAAGGCTTCGGCCGGGAATTGCTGCGCCGGGTGGGTGCGGCGCGCGGCATAGCCGTCCGCGGGGCCGATGCGGAACAGGTGCCAGGCCTCTTCCTTGGAGCGGAAGATCGGCGCCGAATCGTAGACCTGCGGGTACATCGCCCAGGAGGCGCGGCCGCGCTCGGGCGCGTCGGCCACGAACACGTCATAACCGGATTGCAGCAGCCGCCACAGCCAGCCCTGGCGGCCGTCGGGCGTGCTTTCCCATTGCGCGCCGGTCATGCCGCCGCCATGCCAAAGCAGCACCGGATGCGGATGGCGCGGCTCGGCCAGCCGGTACTCCTGCACATAGAGTTGGCCGGCGCAGTAGCTGCCGTTCATGTCGATGGCGCGCGCCGCGCCGTTGCCCACGACCTGTTTGCGCAGCACCGGCAAGCCGTTGGCGGCGACCTCGTGTCCGCCCAGAAAGTGGCTGCGCAGGGACTTCAACAGGATCGGGGACTCGGGCATCGGCATCTCCAGGGGAACATCGCCATACTAGTTGTAACAATCGTTTAGTTTGTGCAAAATGTGCAGAGGCTGTGCCGATACGGCACAGCAAGACCGGAAGGGGCGGACGGGATGGACATCAAATGGCTGGAGGACTTCGTCGCGTTGTCGAAGGTGCGCAATCTGTTCCAGGCGGCCGAGGCGCGCAATGTCACGCATCCGGCTTTCGGACGCCGCATCAAGGCGCTGGAGGACTGGGCCGGTGTGCCGCTGGTCGAGCGCGGTCATCAGGTGACCAGCCTGAATGCGGCCGGGCGCAGCATGCTGGCCGCGGCCATCGATGTGCTCGACATTCTGCGCGAGACGCGCCAGGGCTTGCAGAAGCCGGAACTCGAACGCAGCCGCCGCATCGTCATCGCGTCGGGCAAGACGCTGGCGCATTCGATGCTGCCGGAGCTGATTGCCAGCGTGCAGCGGGGCGTGCCGCCGTTCCAACTGAAGGTCATCACCACTACGCTCAATTACGGCATCGACATGCTGGCCGACGGCGAGGTCGATTTCCTGCTGTGCCACGCGCACGAGCCGCTGTACGCGCAGATCGACAATCCCAATTACCGCTGCCGCCGGGTCGGCGCCGACAAGCTGGTGGCGGTCAGCGCGCCGCTCGCGCCGGGCGGCCGGCATCCTCGCCATGCGGTGCCGAAACTGGCCTCGGACCCGGCCGTGCCGTTCCTGGCGTACGCCGACAGCATGTCGCTGGGCCGCATCCTGCGCGACCGGCTGCGCGGCCTGTGCGTGACGGCGCAGTTGCAGACCCTGTACGAATCGGATCTGGCCGACGCCCTGCACGCCATGGCCCGCCAGGGGTTCGGGCTGGCCTGGTTGCCGCATACCCTGGTCGAGTCGGACTTGCGCGCCGGTACCCTGGTACGGGCCGACAGCGCGCGCAATGACATCCACATGGAGATCCGGCTGTACCAGTCGGTGGACCACGCCAAGCCGCTGGCGCGCCAGGTCTGGAGCCGGATCGAGGCCTACGCGGCGCGTTAGGGCGGGGCGGCGCGGGCAGCGGGAGCCACCTGCCGGCACCGTTTTCCCGCGGCCGCCGGACAAACAGGGACGAAAGATGCCGAGCGCGTCCGGCAGGCATAGAATGGTGGATTATTTCGCTTCCCGACCACAGGATCCCGCGCCATGAACGCACGCATCCCCGACGACGCCCTTCCTCCCACCCTCGATCCGAAGGCCCTGCAGGCTTTTGTGGACGACAAGTGGGACAACGAGATCATCCCCGCGCTGACCGATTACATCGCCATCCCGGCCAAGAGCCCGGCGTTCGACGCCGACTGGGAAAAGAACGCGTTCATCGAGCGCGTGGTGCGTGACGCGGCGCAGTGGGTCGAAGCGCAGAAGGTCTCGGGCCTGAAGCTGGAAGTGGTGCGCCTGCCGGGCCGCACCCCGGTGATCTTCTTCGACGCGCCCGCCACCCGCAGCGACAACGGCGACACCGTGCTGCTGTACGGCCACCTGGACAAGCAGCCGGAATTCTCGGGCTGGCGCGCCGGCCTGGGCCCCTGGACCCCCAAGTATGAAGACGGCAAACTCTACGGCCGTGGCGGCGCCGACGATGGCTACGCCGTGTACGCCTCGCTCACAGCCATCATGGCGCTGGACAAGCAGGGTGTGCCGCGCCCGCGCTGCGTCGGCATCGTCGAGACCTGTGAAGAGTCCGGCAGCTACGACCTGCTGCCCTATGTCGACGCGCTGCGCGACCGCCTCGGCAACGTGGCCCTGGTGGTGTGCCTGGATTCGGGCGCCGGCAACTACGACCAACTGTGGATGACCACCTCGTTGCGCGGCATGGTCTCGGGCACGCTGGAAGTGCAGGTGCTGGACGAAGGCGTGCACTCGGGCGACTCCAGCGGCGTGGTGCCGTCGTCGTTCCGCATCCTGCGCCACCTGCTGGACCGCCTGGAAGACAGCGCCACCGGCCGCCTGCTGCCGCAGAGCCTGCACTGCGAAATCCCTGCCGACCGCATCGAACAGGTGCACGCCACCGCCCGCATCCTGGGCGACGAAGTCTGGCGCCGGTTCCCCTGGAGCTGCGGCGCCGAGGGCGGCTTCGTGCTGCCCATGACCACCGAGCCGGAACAGGCCCTGCTGAACCGCACCTGGCGCCCGACCCTGTCGGTGACCGGCGCCGAAGGCCTGCCGCCGCTGTCCAGCGCCGGCAACGTGCTGCGGCCGCGCACGGCGTTCAAGCTGTCGCTGCGCCTGCCGCCGCTGGTGGACGCCGTTGCCGCCTCCGAGGAAATCAAGGCCCTGCTGGAAGCCGACGCGCCCTACAACGCCAAGGTCATCTTCAAGGCCAATGAAGGCGCCGCCACCGGCTGGAACGCGCCGGCCTCCGTGCCGTGGCTGACCCAGGCGCTGGATGCCGCCTCGCAGCAATACTATGGCGCGCCCTGCGGCTACATTGGCCAGGGCGGCACCATTCCGCTGATGAGCATCCTGCAGAAGGGCTTCCCCCAGGCGCAGTTCATGGTCTGCGGCGTGTTGGGTCCCAAGTCCAACGCCCACGGCCCCAACGAATTCCTGCACGTGCCTTACGGCAAGAAGCTGACGGCCGCGGTGGCGCAGACCATGGCGGCGATGCCGGCGGCCTGATCGGCGAACTCCCCGATTGATGCGCCTTCGGGCGCATGACCGGACGATTGCATGTTGCAACGCCCTCCTGGCGAACCGGGAGGGCGTTCGGCTTTCGCCGCGCCGATCATGATGCCTTCATGCCTCGGTGTTCGGGGGCTTGGGGGCGGAATATGACGTGCATTGCCGCATCCGACGTGATGCGCAGGATCACGTCGCGGCGGCGGCGGGCGGGGCGCCGGGCAAGCAGGCGCAGCAGCATCCACAGCAGGTGGAGCAGGGCGATGATGCCCGTGGTCACGTTGGGAAGCAGGTCATCGCCGAGAGTGCCTCCCCGCGGCGGTTCCTGCACCACGCTGCTCAAGCCGTCCGCCGCCAGCAGGGCCTGCAGGCGGGTCGTGAGGACGTCCATGGCGGTAATGTTCTCCAGGTAGAAATCCTTGCGCCGGCGCAGCAGGGCCGCCAGGTCGTCGTCGGACAGACGGTTCAAGAAGTAGGTGAGCGCGATGTCCATCCGTTCCTCCCGTGGCAGTCGCGATGCCACTCTACCGTGGCCCGCGGGCATGCCGCGGGGGCGGCGGTGAATTCGGAATGATCCGATGTTATCGAGGCGGCGGCGGCTGCCGCGCCACCCGGCGCCGGCAGGGCGCGCGAAACGGTCGCCTATACTCGCTTTTTTCCAGGATTGCCCCACCATGATTTCCACTTCCGATGCCTATGCCAACGTGGTTGCCGAAACCCGCCACTGGCTCGATCGGGCCGTGATCGGCCTGAACCTCTGTCCGTTCGCCAAAGCGGTCCAGGTCAAGGACCAGATCCGCTTTGCCGTCAGCGATGCGACCGACGCCGAAGGCGTGTTGACCGACCTGCAGGACGAGCTGGCGTTGCTGGCCGAGGCCGATCCGGACAAGATCGACACCACCTTGCTGATCGTTCCCGACGCGCTCGACGACTTCCTGGAGTTCAACGACTTCGAGGACCTGTCGGACCGCTTGCTCAAGCGCATGCGCCTGGTGGGCGAACTGCAGGTGGCCACGTTCCATCCGCAGTTCCAGTTCGCCGATACCCAGCCGGACGACATCGAGAACTACACCAACCGGTCGCCGTACCCCATCCTGCACCTGCTGCGCGAGGCCAGCATCGACCGCGCGGTCGAGTCGTTTCCGGACGCCGCCGAGATCTACGAGAAGAATATCGGGACGATGCAGCGGCTGGGCCTGGCAGGCTGGCGGCGGTTGATGACCCAGCCCTGAGCGGCAGGGGCCTGGCCGGCATCGCGTGGCCGCGGGCGCGGGATATCCCTAGATAGCCCGCATCGCATATTGAATACAGAATACTGTCAATGAGACCCCCGCCGTCGGGCGGGCGGCCTGTGCCTGCTTCCCCATCATCCATTGCATGGCCCGCGTGGCTCTCAGCCATGCGGATGCCGCGCGCCTGTCTGGAGAGAGCCTTATGCCGTTCACCCGCCGCCACGCCCTGGGCACGCTTGCCGCGTTGCCGCTGATGCCCCGTCTTGTACGGGCGCAGGCCGATTTTCCGACCCGTCCGGTGCGCCTGCTGGTCGGCTTCGCGCCCGGTGGCCTGACCGACATCGCCGCGCGCGCACTGGCCGAGCGCATGGGCAAGATCCTCAAGGGCAGCGTGGTGGTCGAGAACCGGCCGGGCGGCCAGACCATCATCGCCACCGCGGCGGTGGCGCGGGCCGAGCCCGACGGCTACGTGCTGGCTTTCGTCGGCACCAACGGCATGATCCTCAATCCCCTGCTGTACAACGACCTGCCGTACCGGCGGTCCGACTTCAAGCAGTTGGGCTCGATGGGCAAGTCGCCGATGCTGCTGATCGTGCATCCCGCGCTGGGGGTGAAGAACGTGCAGGAATTCATCGCCTTGGCCAAGAAGAAGCCCGGTGACATCACCTGCGCGCATGCCGGGCGCGGCGTCATCAACCATCTGGCCTTGCTGCACTTCCAGTCCAAGACCGGCACGCAGTTCCAGGATGTGCCGTACAAGGGCAGCGGCCCGGCGCTGCTGGACCTGATGGCCGGCACGGTGCAGAGCACCTTCGATTTCCCGACTTCGGCCTTGCCCAACATCCATTCGGGCAAGTTGCAGGTGCTGGCGGTGACGGCGGACCAGCGCCTGTCCAGTCTGCCCGACGTGCCGACCATGAAGGAGGCCGGCGTCGAGGGTTTCGAGCTGTACACCCGCATGATGATCTCGGGCCCGGCGGCGATGCCGGCGGCGGTGGCCGCCACGCTGGAGAACGCGGTGCGCGAAGGCGCCCGCGATCCTGCCCTGGTGCGCCAGTTCGCCGAGCAGGGCGTGACCGTGGCGTTCACCTCGTCGACGGATCTGGAGCGCGTCATCGCCGAGGAATCGGCACTGTGGGCCGGGGTGATCCGTGCCAACAACGTGCCCAAGACCGACCTGAAAGGCTGAGGACGCGCCATGACCGAGCAAGCCCGCATCACCGTTCATCCCGAAACGGCGCTGATCGACGTGCCGCGCGCGATCCGCATCGACGGTTTTCCCGCCTATGCCTTCGTCACCGTCACGGCGCGCATGCGCATGTGCGGCGTGCCGTGGCGTTCGCAGGCGGTGTTCCTGGCCGGCCACGACGGCAGCCTGGATCTGGCGCGCGATTGCCCCGTGTCCGGCAGCTATGCCGAGCCGTCCGCCATGGGGCTGGTGTGGTCGATGACATGCGAAGAGATGGACCGCGTGGTGTTTCCGCCCGATCGCGTCGAGCCGCTGGCGATCGAACTGCACGCCAGCGACGGCCGCCACGAGGCGACGGCGCGGCTGGTGCAGACCTTCGTGGCCGAGGGCGTCACGCACCGCGCCGTGCGCGAGCAGGTCGGCGGCATGACGCTGTCGGGCGAATGCTATACGCCCGCCGGGCCCGGCCCGCATCCGCTGGTGATCTACATGAACGGCTCGTCCGGCGGCGTCAATGCGCCGCGCGCCGCCCTGTTCGCGGCCCACGGCTACCAGTGCCTGGCGCTGGCCATCTTCAACTACGACGGCCGCCCCAAGTACCTGAATGACATGCCGCTGGAGTATTTCGAGCAGGCGCTGCGCTGGGCCCGCGCCGAACTGAAGCCGCGCGACGGCTTCGTGGCGCTGTCCGGCATCAGCCGGGGCGGCGAGACGTCGTTGCTGGTGGCGTCGCACTATCCGGATCTGGTCAGCGCGGTGGTGGCCTATGTGCCGTCGCCGGTGATGCATGGGGTGGTCAGCGCGGGCGAGCCAGGCACCGGGCGCAACGCCCAGGTCTGGCGCAAGGCTGGCGAGCCCTTGTCGCACCTGTGGCAGGACAACGCCAGCGCCGATTGGGAGGCGGCCTATGCCTCGGACCCGCCGTACCGGCAGACCCATGCCTTTCTCAGCGCCAGCCGCGACGCCGCCGCTTTCGAGCGCGCGCGCATTCCGGTGGAACGCTATCGCGGGCCGGTCCTGCTGGTGAGCGCGTCGGACGATGGCTTCTGGCCCAGCACCGCGTATTGCGAGATCGTCATGCGCCAGCGCCAGGCGCATGGCCTGCCAACCTCGCACTACGTGTGCTCGGGCGCCGGCCACCACGTGCAATATCCCTGCCTGCCAGCCACGCTGATCAGCAAACCGCATCCCATGTCCGGCCTGTTGCTGGACGCGGGCGGCACGCCGTCGGCCAACGCCGCCGGCAACGAGGGCGCCTATCGCGCGGTGCTGGAATTCCTGGCGCGCGCGGCCGGGCCTGGGCAATAAGGCACACGGCCCCGACCGGCGAGGCCGGCGGGGCCGTGATGGCGCCGGCAGGCCGGCGGGCCAGCCGGCAAATCAAGCCTCGGCGGTTTCCTCGGCTGCAATCGCCGGTTGCACGTGATCGATCAGGGCGGGCCAGGTGTTGATCGACAGCAGGTGGCAATAGACCAGCGGCAGCCAGCCGTTGGCACGCCAGCGCAGGAATTCCGCTTCCGGCAGCTTGTTGAACTTGGCTTCGTCGATCACCTTGAAGCCGGACATGGCCAGGCGCTGGCCGTCGGCCAGGGTGATGTCGGCGCGGTTCTCGATCAGCAGGTCGGCCTCGGCCAGGGCGCGGGCGAACTCCAGCGTGTAGGCGTGCTGGTTTTGGTAGTCGCGGCAGAATTCCAGCGCGCTGCGCGCCAGCGCGGTCGGTTCGCCGGCCTCATCGAAGAACGGATTGTCGCGGCCCTCGACCACCGCGGCGGCCTTCTCGTCGACGCACAGCGTGAACTGGCTGCGGTCTTCGTTCTCCATGAAGATGAAGGGATAGCGGCGCACGTAGGCCGGGATGTAGGTGCCGGCACGCCATTGGCCCTGCGCGTTGACGAACAGGTTCTCCTGGCCGCGCACGCCCAGCACCGCGACCGGCGTGGGCTGCTCGCCATCGGTGAACACGATGGGGAAGTGCCGGCACGCGGTCGGCAGTTCGGTGGCCACCAGCGGCACCGCGTTGGTCTTGGCCGCGTAGCCGAAGCCGGTATTGCCGGCCAGCGACAGGTTGGCGTGTACGCCGGCGGCGAGCGGACGGGGTTGTTCGTAGAACAGGGGAAGCGAGGTCTGCGTCGTCATGGTGTCTGGATCAGAGAGTAAGGGATTGGTTATCGGTGTCGCGGCGCGCGTCATCGGATGACGGACGGCCTTCGACGGCCGGGCGCTGCGGATGGGCGCCGGTCGTTTGCAGCACCGGGTTGTTGCCATTGGGCACCGTCAACACCGCATTGTCGCCCGCCGGCAGTTGCCAGGAAAAGGCGGAGGCCACCGTCAGCACCTGCGGATCGGCGTATGCGCCGAGCGCGTTGGGGCCGAAGCCCTGGGGCGGCACCGTGCCCTGGAACAGCGGGTTGGCGCTGGGCGTGGTCGGAATCACGGTGCGCGGCGCGGTCACCGAGGCCAGGCGGTCGATCACGTCCGTCTGGCCCCAGGCGGCGCCGTTCATATAGTACGGCGCGCCAGCCAGCGAGCTGCGGATCGTGGTGGCGGCCATGGAGCCGGTCTTGCCGCCGATCGCGCCCCACAGGTCGGCCGAGCCGGCGTTGGGGACGATCAGCGCGGCCACATTCAGCTTGTGGTCCGGATTGGCGTCATTCTGGCCGATGCGCAGGGCGCCCACGCCGGAAGCCAGCGTCAGCGAGGTCTGCGGGCCATTCAGGCCGACAGCGGTGATGTCGCCGTTGGTGCGGATGGTCGCATTCGAGCCCTGCAGCCTGGCGGGCGCGCCCAGGTTGATGGGGCCCTGCGTCACCAGCAATTGCGCCGGCAGCGTCAGTCCGGCGCCGCCGGTCTGGGTGAAGCCCGTGGCCGCCTTGACCGTGCTGCCGCCGCCAAACGTCGTGGTGCCGGTCGCGCTGGTGTTAGCGATGCGGATGGCGCCGGTGTCGGCGGTGACGTCCTTGCCGAACGACAGCGTGCCGCCGGACAGATCGATGCCGTCCGGGCCGGAGGCGCGCAGCGCGCCGTTGTAGCTGGCGGTCCTGGCTTCCAGTTGCTGCACGCGGTAGGCGCTGACGTCGCCGTTGAACACGATGGTATCGACGGCGCGCAGGGTCAGCGAACCCAGGCCGGTGGCGTCGCCCGCCACCTGGATGTTCCTGGCCGCGTTGACGTTCAGATTGTTGCCATTGCCGCCGTCCAGCTTGCTGCCCAGGATCACCGAGCCGGTGTCGCTGGCCAGGTCGCGGTCGCCCTTGAGGGTCACGGCGCCGTTGTAGACCTGGTCGCCGGTGGTGCGGGTCTTGCCGCCGCTCAGGGTGGTGGCGCCCGTGACGGCCACGGTGCGCAGCGGCGTGGTGGCGCCGACGTCGCCCTGGATGTCGGCGTTGCCGGCGATGATCAGGCCTTGCTCGCCCGATTCGGTGCCGTCGACGCCGGCCTTGAGCTGCACGGTGCTGCCGGTCAGCGTGGTGTCCACGCCGCTCAGGATGACGTGCTGGCCATATTGCTGCGTGCCGGTGGTGTCGACCGAGCCGCCATTGATCAGCACGTCGCCGTTGCCGCCGGTCTGCACCGAGGCGGCGCGCACCGGGCCGTCCAGCACGATGTCGCCGGCCGCGCTGACCTTCAGGTCGCCCAGGCGCGAGCCCTGGCCGACCGGGCCGGAGAAGGTCACTTCGCCTTGATTGGCGACGACCGTCAGGCCGTGGCCGCCATCGACCGCCTGGTCGAAGCCGATGTCGCCCTGGCGGCTGGTTACCGAGACGTCGCCGCCGACGGTCACATTGCCCTGGTACGACTGCTCGCCGTTGGTGACGATGCTGCCGGCGCCCAGCGTGGCGTTGCCCTTGACGGTCAGGCTGGCCAGCGGGTCGTTGGCGCCCAGCGGTCCCTTGAGCACGGCGTTGCCGTCGATGGTCAGGTCGTGCTCGCCGTCGCCGCCGCCCAGCAGGCTGACGGTGCTGCCCTTGAGCACGGTGTCGGTGCTGAACACGGCCCGCTCCCCGTACGACTGGGTGCCGGTGGTGTCGACCAGGCCGCCGTTGATGGCCACGGTGCCGCCGACGTCGGTGTTGACCGACGCGGCGTACACGGCCTTCTCGAAGGTGGTGGCGCCCTGGCTGTCGACGGCCAGGTTGCCCAGGCGGCCGGTGGTGGCATCGCCGACCTGTTCGGCAAAGCGCACGTCGCCGCTGCCGCTGCTGACCGTCAGGTCGCTGCCGTTGCTGCTGGTGACCGTGTCGTTGAACGTCACCTTGCCGCCGCCGGTGCCGATCTGTGTGGCGCCGGTCAGCAGCACCGTGCCCTGGTAGGACTGATCGCCCACGGTCTGGATCGGACCGCCGGACAGTTGCGCGTCACCCTCGAGGGTCAGGTAAGCGAGGCGGCCATTGGCGCCGTTGCCGATCGGACCGCCGATTACGGCCGGGCTCTCGATGG
Organism: Achromobacter pulmonis; assembly: GCF_902859765.1. Taxonomy (GTDB): domain Bacteria; phylum Pseudomonadota; class Gammaproteobacteria; order Burkholderiales; family Burkholderiaceae_B; genus Achromobacter; species Achromobacter pulmonis. The sequence continues at coordinate 104,024 of NZ_CADIJV010000002.1, read as the reverse complement.
TCAGGCCCTGCTGTTCGTCGGTCGAGTTCGCGCCGCCGGCCAGCGTCACCGTGGCGCCCTTGAGCGCGACGTTGGCGCCCAGCGTGACCCGTTCGCCGAACCGCAGGGTGCCGGTGGTGTCGATGCGGTCGCCGTTGATGGTCACGGCGCCCGGGTCGTCGGTCTGCAGCGAGGCGGCGTAGACGGTGCCGTTGAAGGTGGTCGTGCCAGCGGTGTCGACTGTCAGGTTGCCGACGCGCTGGCCGCTGTCGCCCACGCCGGCAAAACTGACGTCGCCGCTGGCGGTCGAGGCCACGTGCAGGTCGTGCGTGCCGTCCAGCGCGCCGTCGAACGCGACGTCGCCGGTGGTGGTGGACAGCGTGTGATCGCGGCCCAGGGTCGTGGCCCCTTTGTACTGCTGGTTGCCGGTGGTGGCGATGCTGCCCGCGTTGAGCGTGGCGCTGCCGTCCAGGGTCAGGCTGGCCAGCTTAGTGGTGGCGCCGATGGCGCCGGTCAGCAAGGCCGTGCCGTCGATCTCCAGCGCATGGGCGCCGTCTGCGCCGTTGGCCAGGGTGATGGTGGTGCCGGTCAGCACTGCATCGTCGCCCAGGTCCACATGGCCGCTGTAGATCTGCGTGCCGCTGGTGGTGACGCTGCCGCCGTTGATGGCCGTGCCGCCGCTGCCCGCCTGGTTGAGCGAGGCGATGTCGACCGCGCCGCCGTAGGTGGTGGCGCCGCTGCTGGTGACGGTCAGCGCGTTGGCGCCCGACACGCCGCCGGTGAAGGCGACCGCGCCGCTGCCGGTGGCCACACTGACGGCGCTGGCCAGCGTCGTCGCGCCATCGACGCCGAAGGCGCCGTCGGTGGTGGTGTAGGCGCCGCGCAGCGTGGTGGCGCCGTTGTACAGCTGGGCGCCGGTGCTGGCGACCTGGCGCAGGTCGATGCTGTCGCCGCTGATGGTCAGGCTGGCCAGGTTGGAGGCATTGCCGCCCAGCGTGACGTCGCCGTGTTCGGCCACGATCACCGCCTGCTGGGCGCCGCCGTTGAGCGTGCCCGAGAGGGTGACGCCGCCATTGGCGCCGTTGGCCGTCAGGGTGCGCTTGCCGCCGGCCAGCGTGGTGTCGCCAGTGATGCCGATGGCGCTGCCGGTCAGGTCGCCGTTGAGGGTGATGTTGCCGGTATAGGTCTGGCTGCCGCTGGTGTTGGCGGCTGCCATGGCGATGGCCGTGCCGCTCACGGACAGGTCATGCACATCGGTGCTGGCGATGTCGTGGCTGACGGTGACGTTGCCGGCGCCGGAGGCCAGCGTGACATCGCCGTTGTTGCCGGCCGCCAGGCCGACTGCGCTGGTCAGGTTGCCGCTGGACGTGATGCCGATGTTGCCGTCGGCCGTGGCGACGCGGCCCAACGTCAACGCACCGCTGCCGTCCACGTAGATGTCGCCGTTGCCCAGGACGTTGGCCTTGAGATTGCGGGCTGCCGTGGTGACGTGGCTGGTCGAGGTGCCGATGCCGGTTTTGCTGGTCAGGTCCAGGCTGTTGGCCGTGAGGCTGTTGCCCAGGCCCAGCAGCGAGCCTTCGGCGGCGCTCAGGACCACGGTGCCGCTGGCGGCGCCGGCATTGACGGTGTCGATCTCGACGTCGCCGTGCTGCGAGGTCAGCGTGATGCTGCGGTTGCTGCCGGCGGCGGTGGCCGAGGCCGTCAGCGAACCGCTGGCCGTGGCATTGATATCGCCATTGGCGGTGCTCAGCGAAGCGTCGAGCGCGCCGGTGTTGCTCAGCGTCAGGTCGGCCGCCGTGGTGGTGCCGGTCAGGCTGGCCGCGACCGTGCTGGCTTCGGTCACCAGGCTGGTGTCGCCGCCCGCGGCGCCGCTGCTGAAGCTGACCGTGGTGCCCTTGGCGGCGATTGTGCGCGGCGTGGCGCCGGCCGCCACCACGTCCTGCGTGCCCCGCAGCGTGAGGGTGCCGTTGGCCTGCACGCCGGTGCTGGCCAGCGTCAGCGTGCCGCCGGAGGACAGCAGCAGATTGTCGGCGCTGTTGGACATGCCGCCGCTGGCGTCCAGATCGCCGGCGGTGGTCAGGTAGACCGAGCTGTGGGCGCCGGCCTGCTGGATGTTGCCGCTGTTGGCGGAGAGCGCGCGCGTGCCGACGTTGTTGATTACGATGACGGCGCCGTCGGCGGAGGTCGACAGGTTGCCCAGCGCGCCGAGGTTGGTGCGCAGCGCGATGCCGCCGGTGCCGTTGCCCGGGTAGGCGGCCGAGCCGATGCTGCCGCCGGCGATGGCGGTCAGGCTGTTGCCGGTGATCAGGTTGCCCGCCAGCGCGCCCTTGATCGAGCCGTCGGCCTGCAGCGTGACGTTGCCGGCGAGCTTGGCGTCGATCGTGTTGATCGACAGGTCACCGCTGGTGGTGGCGATCGAGATGCCGTTGTTGGCCGAGCTGGTCTTGCTGACCGCGCTGGTGACCAGGGTCGGGCCGGCGCTGGTGATGCCGATGGCGCCGTCCTGGGTGATGATCGAGGCCAGCGTGGTGCCGGCCGCGCGGTTGTCGTTCAGGTAGAGCGAGCCGCTGCCGGTGACTTCCGCGATGATGTTGGCGGCGGTCGTCTGCAGGTTGTCGGGCGAGCCGGCCGCGCCGCCGATGCCCGAGCCGGCCTTGAGCGTGACGCTGTTGCCGATGATGCGGGTCGATTCCTCGCGGTCGTCGACGATGGTGCTGCCGGTCTTGCTGAAGTCGATGTTGACGCTGCCGGCGCCGGCGTCGATGTTGCCCGCGACCAACTGGCTGTTGGTGCCGTTGCCGACGATCTTGATGAGGCCGTTGCTGGCGACGGCGTTGGCGATCTGCAGATTGCCGGCGGCCGCGATGTCGATCGTGTTGCCCGACAGGTACGAGTAGACGGAATTGTTGTCTGCCGCCAGGTACATGCCGCCATTGGTGGTGACTTCGACGCGCTGGCCGGTGGCGTTGATGCGGCCGCTGGCGGCGCCGACGGCGTTGGCGCCGTTCAGCGCAACGCCGTAGGCCTTGACGGTGGCGCCGGCGGCGTCGGCCAGGATCGAGCCGTTTTCGGCGTTGAGCGTGACCTGGCCGTGATTGGCGCCGGCCTGCACGTTCTTGACCGTGATGTTGCCCGCAGTGGTCTTGACCGAGATGTCGTTGCCGGTGGCGTCGGTGCCGGAGGTGACGCTGGTGAGCACCAGGCTGCCGTTGCCGTTGATCCGCGTTTCGCCATTGGCGACCGAGGTCGTCAGGCCGCCCAGCAGGTTGCCGCTGCTGTCCAGGTAGAGCGAGCCGTCGCCGGTGACGGTGGCCGACACCGGGCTGTTCGGCGCGGCGATCCTGATTGCCGCGTCGCGCGTGCCGATGCCATTCTGCGCCGTCAGCGTGATGGCGCCGGCGCCGGCGCCCGAGAGCGTGCCCCCGCCGTACAGGATGCTGCCGGTCTGGGCGTTCAGGGTCAGGACGTTGCCGGTACCGTAGCTGACCGTGCCGACCAGGATGTCGCCGGTGGTGGTGGTGACCGACAGGTCGCCGCCCGCGCGCAGGTTGCCCAGGTTGATCGAGCCGGTCTGCTTGAGCCAGATGCCGCCCGAGGCGGTGGCGGCGATGTTCTTGACCTGGGTGCTCAGGGCCAGGCTGGCCGACCCGATCGTGTTGGGCGTGTCGCCCGACCCGGTGGACAGCGTCAGGTCGCCAGCGACGATCTTCGAGGACGCGTTCATGCCCTGGATCGAGCCGCCCGTGTAGTAGTACGGGTTGGTCGACAGGTTGACCGAGCCGTTCTGGGTGACGTCGATGTCGTGCACGTTGATCGCGCCGATGGCCTGGTAGGTGAAGTTCAGGCCGGTCGTGTCGCGCACGATGGTCAGCGCGGTGGCGTTGTTGCTGTCGGCGCCGCTGAACGTCAGGTTCTGGGCGTCGATGGCCAGGGAGCCGGCGCTGCCCAGGTTCGAGCCCTGCGCGTTGTTGCGGATGATGGTCAGGTCGGACAGGTCGGCCAGGTTGTCCACGTAGATGCTGCCGGGCGTGGCCATCGTCAGCTTCTCGGTGTTCAGATGCAGGCGCGCCGAGGTGGACGCGCCGATCTTCGAGGCCGTGCCGTAGTTGGCCGTCAGGCTGACGCTCTTGCCGCTGACCAGGTTGCTATCGTCAATGCCGGTGATGCTGCCGCGCGCGGTCGACAGCGTGACCGCGCCGTCGGTGGACGTGACGGTGCCCACGGTCAGGTTGCGGCCGCTGTTGCCGGTGTCGGCCATCAGGGTGATGTCGCCCGGCGCGGTGACCGAGGTCGCCTGCAGGCCGTAGGTCTCGGTCAGCGCGATGCTGCCGTCGGCGCGGTCGGTCTTGGTGGCGTTGAGCGTGACGGTGGTGGTGCCGCCGTTCAGCGCATAGGTGCGGATGGCGCTCTGGTTGCCGATCGAGCCGTTGGCCGTCAGGCTGACGTTGGTGGCGTTGTTGATCGTGCCGCTCAGGATCGAGCCGCCGGTATTGTTGACGGTGAAGGCGTTGCCATTGGTGTTGACCGTGCCCAGTTCGATGTCGCCGGCGGTGTTGCTGACCGCGCTGGCCCCGGTCGAGGTCAGGCTCGGCAGGTTGGTGTTGCCTTCCACCGTGATGAACGCGCCGCCGTTGTCGGCGCGGCCGCTCAGCGTGCTGACGCGGGTGTCGATGGCATTGCCGGCGCCTGCGGCGCCGATCGCGTTGGCCGCCGTCAGGGTCAGGCTGGCCGCGTCGATCTTGGTGTTGGCATCGCCGTCGCCCAGCAGCGAGCCGCCGCGCGAATTCAGCACCACGTTGTCGTAGCCGACGTTGACGGCGCCCACGGTGATGCTGCGGTCGCTGGTGACGCTCAGGTTCAGGCCGCCGCTGTCCTCGACCTTGGTCAGGACCAGGCCGGCGCTGCTGCCGCTGCCGCCGTCCGCGGCCTGGAACACGATGTTGCCGCCGTCGCGGGTGGGCGAGGTGATGCCATAGCTGCGGGCGCTGTTGCCGGTGGAATACAGCGTCAGCGCGTCGATGTGACGGTCGGAGTCGATGTACACGTCACCGGCATTCTGGATGTTCACCAGCGGCGCCGACAGGTTGATCTCGCGGCCCACGGCGCCGATGGCGCCCGAACCCTGGGTGGTGAGCCACACCTGCGCGGCAGTGACGCGCTGGCTGTCGTCGGCGCTACCCAGGATGCTGTTGTTGCTCGACAGGCGCACCGTGCCGCTCTGGGTGGTGTCGATGACGCCGATGTCCTGGCCGACGTTGCTCGACAGCATCAGGTTCAGCCCGGTGTTGTCGCGCACCTCGTTGACCTGCAGGCGGCTGCCGTTATGGGCCACATCGAACAGCAGTTCGTTCGACAGGATCTGGTAGGTGGCCGCCGACGAGCCGGTGGCGTACAGCGACAGGCTGGCCAGGTCGCGGTCGTTGTCCAGGTAGACGTGGCTGCCGGCCGTCAGGTACAGCTCGCCGGTGGTGGTGTGGATCGAGCCCGAGTTGTCGCCCGACGCCACGCCGATCTGGCCGCTGGTGCCCAGCGTGACCACATCGCCCGTGACGTGCGAGGTCGGCGTCAGGTTCAGGATGTTGGCGCCCGAACCATAGGCATTCAGGCTCACGGTGTTGGCCGGGCCGACGTCGACGTTGCCGATGTACAGCGTGCGGTCGCCATTGAAGGAGAAGTTCAGGCCGGTCAGGTCGCTGACCGCCGTCAGCGTATAGACGCCGGCGTCGGTGACGTCGAACGTCAGGCCCTTGGCCGCCACCTGCAGCACGTTGTCCACGGCGCTGTTTGCGTGGTTGGCGGTGATGTTCAGCGAGAACAGGTCGCTGGCGTTGTTGATGTACAGGTCGCCGCCCGACTGCGTGGTGAGCTGGCGGGTGTCGGTCTGCATCGCGTTGCCGGCGGCGCCGATCGACTGCGTGGCCGTGAGCGTCAGCACCGGCGTGACGAAGCGGCCGGCGCCCTGCGTGATCGAGCCGTTGGTCACGTTGACCTGGGCCGAGCCGGCGGCGCTGTTGTCCAGCAGCGTCAGGCTCTTGTTGTTCGACACCCACATGCTGCCGCGCACATCGGAGGACAGCGAATCGACGCTGACGAACAGCGGCTGGTAGGTGGCGTAGGTGCCGGTGACCGAACCGGCATTGAGCGTCAGCGCGCCGGTGGCGATGTTGGGCGCGCTGGCGCTGGCGCTATTGCCGTAGATGGTGCCGTTGCTGGCCAGCTTCACAGAGCCGCCGGCGGCGGTGCTGACGTTGTTGACGGTCAGCGAGCGGTCCGACGAGATCGACAGCGCCAGGTTGCCGGTGTTGGTGATGTTGCTGAGCGTCAGGCCGGCAACGCCGGTCGAATCGCTCAGCGAGAACGCCGTCATGCCGCTGGCGCTGATGCTGTACGTATTGTTGACCGAGCCGCTGCTGCTGCTGTGGTTGGCCGTCAGCGCCAGCGAATCGAGCTGCTTGTTGTTGGCGACGGACACATTGCCGGCCGAGGCGACCGCCAGGTTGGCGGTGCTGGTCTGGGCCGACACGCTGCCGTTGGTGCCCAGCGCGCTCAGGCTGACGGTGTTGCCGGTGATCAGGCCCGAGCCGCCGATGGTGGGGGCCAGGCCGGTGTTGGCGTAGCGCGACGTCAGCGATACCGAGCCGTTGCCGGTGTTGATGGTGTTCGACGTGATGGCGGTGTCGGTATTGACCGTCAGCGCGGCGCCGCTCATGCTGGCGCCGATCGACAGGTTCGTGCCGCCGGAGATGGTCAGCGTCTGGCTGCCCAGGCCGCCGAAGGCGTAGCTGTTGGTGTCGAAGTTAGTGCTGCTGCCGGCGTCGCGGCGCGACAGGTACAGGTTCAGGCTGTTCAGCGCCAACCCGCCGTTGTTCAGGTTGATGTCGCCGTTGTTGGCGATGGCGAGATTGCTGGCGCTCAGGCGCAGGGCGCGGCTGCTGGCGCCAATGGCGCCGGTGTGGGCGTCGCGCGCGGTATAGCTGTCAGAGCCGGTGGCGGAAAGCGTGACGCTGCTGGCCGTAATGCGGCCGTTGCCGCCGTCGCTGGTGATGCTGGAATTGACGCCGCCGCCCGCGGTGGTCAGGCTGATCGAGTTGCTGGCGGTAAGGGTGCCGACCTGGATATTCTTGCGGCCGCTGAAGCTGAAGTCGGTCAGGCCGCCCGTGACCTGCTCCAGATACTGGGTGGCCCCATCGTCGCTGAGGGTGATGACCTGGCCGGCGCCGCCGCCGATGCCGAAGCTGGCGGCGCTGCCCGCGGATTTCAGGCTGTTGATGGCCAGGCTGCGCAGCACGGTGTCGCTGCCGACGTACATGTTGTTGCCGGCGGTCAGGCTGAGCGCCGAGGTGCCGTTCAGGACCAGCGCGCCGCCGGTGACGGCCGAGCCGATGGACCCGCCCGAACCCGCCGTCAGCGCCACGCTCGCGGCGCGGATGGCGCCGGGGTTGGCCGGATCGTCGTTGGCGATGTTCAGTCCGGACTCGAGGCTGACTTTGCCGTTGGCGCCGGCGTCGATGTTGCCGACCAACAGGTTCTTGTCGCTGGCGGTGAAGCCGAAGTCCAGGTTGCCCGAGCTGGCGATGTTCGCCAGGTGGATGCCCAGGCCGTCATCCGTTACGGTGAAGGCCGTGAGGTTGGGCGCGGTGATGCGGTATGCGCCATTGGCGGTGCCGTTGCGCGTGACGTCCAGCCGCGTCAGGCCGGTGAGACTGTCGACGGCGATGTCGCCGCCGCTGGTCAGGCTGACGTCGGGCGCCTGCAGCGTCAGCGCCGCGCCGGCCGCGCCGATCGCGCCGCCCGCCGTCAGGGCGATGCGGCTGGCACGGATCAGGGTGGCGGCGTCGCCGTCGTCCTGCAGCGTGCCGCCGCTATTGGCCAGCGTGGCCGCGCCGCCGGCGCTCAGGCTGCCGATGGTGGTGAGGCCGTACGACTGGGTGTAGCCGATCTGTCCGGTGCCGGCCTCCAGGCGCGTCAGATTGATGTTGCCGCTGGTGCCGTTCAGGTAGAGGTCGGTGCCGGCGGTTGCCTGCACATTGACCTGGCCGGCGCCGCCCACGCCGACATAGCGCAGGGCGCCGCCATATACGCCGCCGATCGCGCCCGCGGCATTGAGCGAGATGTCGTTGGCGCCAGCGTAGACGTTGCCGCTGCCATTGCCGAACAGCGAGCCGTTCGCCACGTTCAGCGCCACCGTGCCATTCCAGCTGCGCACCGTGCCCGCCAGCAGCGCGTCACCCTGGCGCGTGTCGATCTGCACATCGCCCGTGGCGGTGATGTTGTTCAGCGTAACGATGCCGGCGTAATTGCCAGAGCCGGTCGGATTGGGCAGTTGCACATAGAAGCCGCCATTGTTCGCCGCGCCGCTCAGGTAGCCGGTCAGCACGTCCATGTAATCCGGCCCGGTCGCGCCGACAGCCTTGCCGGCGTTCAGGTTGACCGAATTGGCCAGCAGGCGGGTCTGCTTGTCGCCGTCGTCGCGCAGATCGCCAGCGGCGTTCAGCGTGATGCTGCCGCTGTAGCCGGCATCGATGCTGCCGACGGTGATGTCGCGGTCGCCGGTGAAGCTGAAGTTGACCCAGTTGCTGTCGCGGACTTCATGGATCGTGTGGCCGCCGACGTCGTCGGTGATGTTGAACAGCAGCGACGGCGCGCGCACGTCCAGCGTATAGCGGTCGTCCGTGTCCTTGTGGCGCGCGTACACCGTCAACGAATTGAGGTCGGCGATGTCGGTGGCGTATAGGTTGCCGCGCGTGTCCAGCGTCAGGCCGGGCGCATTGACGGCGACGGCATTGGCGCTGGTGCCGATGTCCTGGGCGGCCCTGAGGCTGACGTTATTGGCGGTGACGCGTGTCTCGGCGATGCCGTCGTCCAGGATGCTGCCCTGGCTGGAGACCAGCGTGACGTTGCTGCCGGCGCGGATGTTGCCCAGCTTCAGGCTCTGGTCGCCGGTGAACGAGAACTGGCTCAGCAGCGAGCTGTAGACCTGCTTGAGTTCGTAGGCATTGCCCAGGTCGTCGTTGATGTCGAAGTTCAGGAACGGCGCGGCCACCTGCAGCGTATTGCGGCGGGCCGGGTCGGCGTGCGAATTGGTGATGGCCAGATAGGTCAGCGTCTTGGCGGGATTGTCGACATAGATGTCGCCGCCGCTGCCCAGCGTCAGGCTGGTGGTGGCCGTCTTAATTTGGTCGCTGGCCGTGCCGATGTGTTGCTGGGCCTGCAGGATGATGCTGCTGCCGGCCAGCGCGCTGTCGGCGTTGGCGCGCACGATGCTGCCGCCTTGCGCATTGAGCCAGAGCGTGCCGTTGCCGGCATCCAGCATGTTGCCGCTCAGGTTAGCCACGCCGGTGACGTAGATGCCGTTGCTGGCCTTCAAGTCGTCCAGCAGCACCGAGCCCTGTGCCTGGTTGAGGTAGATGCTGCCACCGGTGGCGTTGAGCACGCCGGCGGCGGTACGCAGGTAGGTGCCCGAGGTGCCCACCGTGTAGCTGGTGTTGGAGGCCGGGGCCAGCAGCGTGACGACGTTGCCGGTGATGAGCGAGGCCGAGGTGCCGGTGATGCTGCCGGCGCGCGCGGTGAGCGTGACATTGCCCGTGCCCGCATTGACCTGGCCGGCCGCGATGCTGTTGCCGGTCAGGGAGATCGCGCCGCCGCCGGAACTGACGTTGTTGGCCGAAACGCTGCCCGCGCCGGTGATCGCGATCGGGCCGCCATTGGCCTGCGCCTGCGTGATGTTCAGGTTGGCGCTGGTGCTGTCCAGGTACACGCCGCCCGCGCCCGCGCTGGCCGAGAGCGTGCTGGCATTGGTCTTGAGGGCACGCGTGGCGCTGCCGATGATGCCCTGTTCGGCCGACAGCGTCAGCGACGAGGAGGCAATGCTGGTGGCGTCGTTGCCGTCGTCCACGATGTTGCCGAACACCGAGGTCAGCACGGCGCTGCCGCCCGTCTTGATGTTGCCCAGGGTCAGGTGGCCGGTGGTCTGGGTGGCCAGATTGCCGGTGGTGTCGATCGCCTGCAGGTTCAGCGAACCCTCGCCGTTCACGTAGATGCCGCCGGTGCCACTGGTGGCGGTCAGGGCCGCCGTCTGCATGCGCAGGGCCTGCGCCGACGACCCGATCGCGCCGCTGCGGCCGTCGCTGCCGGCGGCGCTCAGCGTGATCTGGCCGGCATTGAGCAGCCCGCCAGCGGTGCCCAGGATGTTGCCGGCCGTCGAGGCCAGGGCCAGCGTGCCGGTGCCCAGGTTCACGTCGCCGACGGTCATGGTGCGGTCGCCGGTGAACGAGAAGTTCAGGCCCGACTGGTTGACCGTGTTCAACTGGTAGCCGTTGCTGTCCTGCAGCGCGAAGGCCAGGCCCGGCGAGGTCAGTTGGAAGCTGTTGTTGACGCCCGGCTGCGCATGGCGGCTGGTAATGTCCAGCGATGCCAGGGTCTGGCGGTTGGCGACTGCCAGGTTGCCGCCGGTCGCCAGCGACAGCAGCGCCGTCTGGGTGTTGACCGGCGCGGCCAGGTCGCCGATGCTGCCGCCGCTGGCATCCAGCTTGACGGTGTTGCCGGCCACCCCCTGGCTGGCGCCGCCGGTGTTGCGGATCGACCCCGCGCTGGTGCGAATCAGCGCCGTGCCGCTGCCGGCGTCGATGAGGTTGGCCAGGTTGATGTCGCCGGTGGCGTTCAGCGTGATCGCGCCGCCGCGGCTGGTGAGCTTGCCGATGTTGTCCAGCGTGCTGCCCACGCCCAGCGCTTCGAGCGTGATGGCGCCGCCCTGGGTGCTGATCTCGGTGTTCGAATTCTCGAAGCGGATGCCGCCCGTCTGGGTCGAGCGCATCGTGAAGCTGTGGCCGGCGGTGGTCTGCAGATTGATCGCCGCCATGTCGGCCACCGTGATCTGGCCGGTGGCTTCCAGCTTGATATTGGTGGTGCCGGCCAGACTTTCCAGCAGGCCGCGCGAGACGGTGTTGTCGGCGGTGTTGGCATCGCCGCCGTTGATGACGCCATCGCCGGCCGCGCCGTCCTGCGAGCCGCCGCCGCTACCGGAATCGACGATGCGCAGGTCGGTCGGGTCGATCAGCAGCAGGCCGGTCTTGCCCTTGGGCGCGCGCAGGTCGGCCGAGCCGGTCAGGCCAATGTTCTTGTTGCTGGAGACTTCGGCGAAGCCGCCGTCGCCACCCTGCGCGCCGCCGCGCGCCGACAGGCTGCCGGCGAAGGCGGTGGCGTCGTTGGACCACATGGTGATGCTGCCGCCGTTGCCGTTGACCAGCGCGTCGGCTTTGAGCGTGGCGCCCGCCGCCACCTTGACGCTGGACGACTTGCCGCTGAACGCCGCCGAGCCGTCGTCGGGCGCGACGCCCTGGCTGCCCAGCGCGATCTCGCCGCCGCCGGCCGCGCCGGACACGTCGATGGCGGCCCCGCGCGCCACATTGACGTGCTCGCCCGTCACCACCACCTTGCCGCCGCGCTCGCCGGCGTTGGCGCCGGTGGCGTCGACCGTGCCGGCCACATTGACCGTGCCGGCGTCGCCGCCGGACAGGACGATCTTGCCGTTCTGCGTGCCCACCGCCTTGGCGCTGATGATGCCATCGGTGTTGACCACATTATCGATTACGCCCTTGACCGCGCGCGCCGTCATGTACACCGTGCCGCCGTCGGCGCGGATCACGCCGTTGTTGGCCACCAGGGCCGATACCGGCTTGCCGTCGGTGTCCTTGGGCAGGCCGCTGACGGCCGAGGTGGCGTCGAAACTCAACAGGCCATCGCCCTGGAAGTCGACCGTGACGGTCTTGGCGCCGGCCAGCGCCACGCGGCCCAGCTTGGCCTCGATCACGCCCGAGTTGCGCACCGCCGGGGCTACCAGCACAGCCAGGCCGCTGTCCTTGATGCTGATGGTGCCTTCGTTGACGATCATGGCGCCGGCCTTGGACGACGCCTGGTTGAACTTGTACTTGCCCGCCAGGAAGTCCTTGTCGCTGATGTTGGCGGTGGTGGCGATCAGCCCGCCCACGTCGATGCGCGCGCCCTTGCCGAACAGCACGCCGTTCGGGTTGACCAGCATCACCGTGCCGTTGGCGTTGAGGCGGCCGAAGATGGCCGAAGGGTCATTGCCGACCACCCGGTTCAGCGTGATGCTGTTGCTGCCCGGCTGACGGAAATTGACCGTCTCGTTGGCGCCGATGCTGAAGTCTTTCCAATTGATGATGGCCTTGCCGGTGGACTGGTTGATGTCCAGCGTGCCGTTGCCGCGGTTGTTGATGGTGGCCGAGCCGGCCACCACGTTGCCGCCGGTGGGATTGGCATGGACACTGCCCGAGGCCAGCGAGCCGATCACCACGGCCAGCGTGGTGAGCGCGGGCAGCGGCGGGGCATTCTTCAGGGGCTGGCGGCGGGCGGAGGGGGCGAGGCTGCGGGAATGACGGGTCATGGTCGGTCGCTTTTCTGTCGCGGATTAGTACTGGGCCGAAAGGCTGAAGAACACGCGGGGATCTTTGTTGCCCTGGGTCAGGACATCGGAACTCATGGGCTTGGCCACTTCGAGCGTGGCGTACAGGTTCTTGGTCAGGTTGGCGCGCATGCCGGCGCCATACGAGGACAGCTTGGCGCGCGTGAGCGGCGCGCTTTCGCTGCGCGACCAGATGCGGCCGCCGTCCACGAACGTGTAGACGTGCGCGCCCTGCGGCAGGAAGCGGTCGGACGACACCGCGTAGCGCAGTTCCAGCGAGGCGGCCACGCCGGAGTCGGCGGACATTTCACCGTCGTCATAGCCGCGGCCGAAGTTGGGGCCGCCCAGCGCGAATTCCTCGCTGGCCAGCAGCGGGCTGGCGCTGTACTGGCCGGCAAAGGTGGCCACCAGGCTGAAGCGCTCGGACAACTGCTGCAGGCGCGTCAGTTCGGCCGTCAGCTTGAGGAAGTCGGGGCGGCCCTTGGCGCGCGAAGCCAGTTCGTTGCCTTCCTTGGAGGCGCCCATGGCGTCCAGGCCCTGGTGCACCGTGCCGCGCACAGCCGTGATGCCGTTCCAGCTGTCGGTGCGGTCGTAGCTCAGGCCGGCGCGCAGCACGCGCAGGCGGTCGCGCGTGAACGGGATGCCGGTGATGTCGGTGGTGACGTTGCGCACGTCCAGCATGCCGAAAGCCCGCAGGTTCTGCAGGCGGGAACGGATCAGCGGGTAGGTGGCGGTGGCGGAATAGGCCTGCACGTCGCTGGCCACGTTCAAGGGCGCCAACTCGCGGCCCGGTTCGCTCTTGGCGTAGCTGGCGGCGATGTCCACCGTCATGCCGCTGTCGGTGACCAGCATGTCGTAGTTGGCGCCCACCGCCTTGCTGCGATAGGCCGGGAAGCCCACGCGGCCGGTCAGGGTGAGGCTGTCGGCGCGCGCGCCAAACGCGTTCAGCGTGACCTGGCCGGTCATTTCGCTCCAGCCCAGGTAGGGCGAGGCGCGGTTGTCCATGCCCAGGCGCGCGTCGACCGGCTTGCGCTCGCTGCGCACCACCAGCACCGAGCCGCCCACTTCGGTGGGAGAGGCTTCCAGCGAGGCGCGCACGGTCAGGCCATTCAGGTCGTTGGCCAGCAGCAGCTGGCGTTCTACTTCGGCCACGTTGATGGGGCGCACGCCGCGCAGGCGCTGCACCAGTTTCTCGATTGCCGCCTGCGCCGGACCGATGTCGCCGTCGTACTTCACGTCGGCGATATAGCCCTCGACCACCCTGATGCGGAACTGGCCGCCTTCGATGGTCTGCGCCGGCACGATCACGCGCGTGGTGACGTAGCCGTCATTGCGGTATCGCAGCTCGATGTCGTTGGCGACCTTGAAGGCGTCCGCCACCGTAATGGTCTTGCCGAGCAGGTCCTGGTAGAGCGGACGCAGCGTGTCGGCGGGATAGCGGGTCACGCCTTCCACGCGCAGGTCAGTCAGCGTGAAACGCAGCTTGTCGGCCCCGGCCGGCGCTTCGGTCGCGCTGCCCTGTTCCACGGTCACTGGCGCGGCGCCGGGGGTGCTTTGCGGCATGGCCGGTTGCGGCAACTGGCGGCCGGGTTCGGCGCCCGAGGGCAATTGGACGGGCGCGTTCTGCGCCGCCACCGGTCCGGCGGCTAACGCCAGCAGCACGGCGACGAAGCCGGCGCGCAGGGAGGAGGGAAGCTGGCAGGAAACGGCGGGACGGCGGGAATGGGGTAGGCGGCGCATGGGTGCTCGGGTAGCGAGTCGTTACAATCAGATTTAAATGAGATTTTTTGATATATTTTGTAGACTTCTATAAACAGTCTTTCTAAAGTTCTTTACACATTCGGCGGGCTGCGGGATGCTTGCCCGCGCTTTGGCTGGTGGAAATGCCGGTTTCCTGCGGGTGGCGAGGCGGCTTGGGCCGCGCCCAGCCGTGGGGTGCCAGGACCCTGACGGGCCCGTAGCTTCATGTAACAAACACTATCATGTGTGAATAATGATTGCGCCTATGAGGTTTGCCGGAATGCACGGCACGTTTGCCGCAAGGAAAAATATTCACAAAACCGGCACGGTTTTGTCGCCTGTTACCAACGCGCGGACCGGCCGGCATGAAAGAATGCGCGGCATGAATGACGCCTCTTATCCGCCCGTTCCCGGCCAGCTTGCCGGCTTGCGCGTGCTGGTCGTCGAGGACCGTCCCGAGGACCGCATGCTGCTGGTGGATTTCCTGACCAGCCAGGACTGCCGGGTATATGTGGCCGAGGACGGCAACGACGGCTATCGCAAGGCGCAGCTGGTGCAGCCGGACATCATCCTGATGGACGTGAACATGCCGGGCTGCGATGGCCTCGCGGCCTGTCGCCTGCTCAAGGCCGACCAGGCCACGCGCGCCATTCCCATCCTCTTTCTGACCGCGGCGTCCTTGCCCGGCGAGCGGGTCGCCGGCCTGTCGGCGGGCGCGGTCGACTACGTCGCCAAGCCGTTCGACTTCGAGGAAGTGCGCCTGCGCCTGTTGATCCACCTGCGGGTGACGCCCACGCCCGCGCTCGCGCCGGCCGCCGCCGTCAACGACGGCACCTCGGCCGTCGCTGCCGGCAGCTCGCTCGACGGGGTGCTGTTCCGCGCCGCCCGCAAGCTGCTGCGCGAACGCCTCGACCACACGCCCGAACTGGTGGCCCTGGCCCAGGCGCTGGGCACCAACGCGCGGCGGCTGAACCAGGCATTCCGGCGTTGCGCCGGCACGACCGTGTTCGAATTCCTGCGCGAAGAACGCATGCGCGAGGCGCGCCGCCTGTTGTGCGAGACCGGCCTGGACATCCAGGCGATTTCGCAGGCGGTGGGTTTCGGCAACCGCGGCAATTTCTCCACCGCGTTCCGCGAACGCTTCGGCATGGCGCCCACGGCCTTGCGCCAGGAGCAGGATCCGCATGGCTAGCGGCCGCGCGGGCTGGCTGGCGTGGCTATTGTGGCTCGCCATGTGCTGCGTGGCGCTGCCGGCGCGCGGGCAGGACGTCCAACCCGTTGTCGACCTGGGCGCGGTGCGCGTCAACCTGCCGTTGGCCAGCCAGTTGCGCGGCATCGAGGACCCGACCGGCGCGCGCCAGGCCGGCCAGATCCTGGATGACGAATGGCAGCCCGTGTCGCCCCGCTGGCTGAACCGGGGATACTCCACGTCGGCGTTCTGGCTGCGGCTGGAGATCGGCAACGCCAGCGACAGCCCGCAGGAGCGCTGGCTGTCATTCGGCGTGCCGCGGCTGGAGGACGTGCGCTTCTATTTGTTCCCCCAGGGCAGCCGCGAGCCGGCCAAGGTCCTGCTGGCGGGCAACCGCGAGCCGCTGGCCACCCGCGAGGTGCCGTCCACCGTGTCGGTGGCGCCGCTGCGGCTGGAGCCTGGCGAGCGGATGACGGTGCTGGTGCGGGTCCAGAGCCGCTCGGCGATCAACATGGAACCCGCCTTGCGCACGCCGGCGGCCTTCGTCGGCGTGACCCAGCGCAACACCATGCTGGTGGCGCTGCTGGTCGGCGCGCTGGTGATGGTGGGCATTTATGCCGGCCTGCTTGGCGTGGTCCACCGCGATCCGGTGTATCTGCTGCTGTCCGCGGCCATTTTCGTCGAGATCCTGTACAGCCTCTCATTCCAGGGATTGCTGTATCGCTACGTCCTGACGGGCGGCGGCGACATGGTGCTGCGCGCGCCCAGCGTGCTGGCGACGGTGGCGGCGTCGCTGTTCGGGGGCATGGCGATGCTGTTCGCCGGCCTGCACCGGATCCGCATGTGGCGCGGCGTCTACCTGGGGCTGATCGCCGCCGGATTCGCCGGCGCGGTGTGGGCGGCGCTGGGCGATTACCGCGAGGCCGCGCAGGCGCTGATCGGCCTGATCTTCCTGTGGGCCGTGGTCTGGCTCGTCTCCATGGCCGATGGCTGGCGCCGCGGCCATGCCAATGCGCGCATTTTCCTGCTGTCCTTTGCTGTCTACTGCGGCTGTCTGCTGCTGCGGGTGGCCTACATTCAGGGCTTGCTGCCCGGCCGCTGGCAGGGCGGTCCGGAAGTCGCCTGGGATCTGCTGTCGATCTCGCTGATGCTGGCCGTGCTGCTGTACGGGCGCTCGCGCCAACATCGCCAGGAACGGCTGGCGGCCCAGCGCGAGCTGGCGCTGGCGCGCGAGCGCGAGCACCAGCGCCTGGACCAGGCCGTCACCGAGCGCACGCGCGCGCTGCAGGCCGCGCTGATCCGGGCCGACGAGGCCGGCCGCGTGCGCCAGGATTTCCTGGCGCGTATCAGTCATGACTTGCGCACCCCGCTGACCTCGATCATCGGCTTTGCCGACCTGATCCAGGCGGGCGGGCGCGACGATGCGCCGCGTGGCGCCATCATCCGCCGCAGCGCCGATCACATGCTGAGCATGGTCAACGACCTGATCGACTACGCCGCCGGCGCTGGCGGCCAGGCGCTGAGGCTGGCGCCTGAATATGTGCATGCCCTGCTCGACGCGACGGCCAAGGAAGCCGCGCCGATCGCTGCCCGGCAGGACAACCGCTTCGAGCTGCGGGTGTCGGAAACGGTGCCGGCCGTTCTGGACATGGACGGCAAGCGCGTGCGGCAGGTGCTGTTCAACCTGATCGACAATGCCGCCAAGTTCACGCGCGGCGGGGTGCTCACGCTGACGGCCGACTACACCGCGGCCGGCGCCGGCCAGACCGCCGGCTGGCTGGCGCTGGCGGTGCGCGACACCGGCTGCGGCATTGCGCCGCAAGACCGGCAGCACATCTTCGAGCCGTTCCAGCGCTTGTCGTCGGCCGATAGCCAGCCTGGCGTCGGGCTGGGCCTGGCGATCGTCCAGCAGTGGGTGCAGCGCATGAATGGCCGTATCCACGTCGACAGCGAAGTGGACCAGGGCACCACCATCAGCGTGGCGCTGCCGCTCAGGCAGGTCGACGAGTCGCGCGTGTCGCACCACTACATTGCCGCCGCCGCGCACGTGCTGCCCGCGCTGGACGGCGCGGGCAAGCGCATCTGGCTGGCCGAGGACACGCCGGAAATCCGCGAATTCCTGGTCGAGGAATTGGCCAGCCTGGGCTTTGCCGTCGAAAGCGAGGCGGATGGCCGTGGCATGGTGGCGCGCATCCGGGCCGATGACGCGCGCCGGCCCGATCTGATCCTGACCGACCATCGCATGGAAGGCGCCGACGGCGCGGCCGTGCTCGCGGCCGCGCACGCGCGCTGGCCGGACCTGCCCGTGGTCGCGGTATCGGCGACCCCGCAGGAGGCGCCCACGCTGGATGGCGCCGGCTATGACGCCAGCTTGCTCAAGCCGATCGACCTGGTTGAATTGCGGCACGTGCTGGCCCGATTGCTGCATCTGTCGACGCAGCAGGCCGCCAGCGAGGCGGCGACCGGCTCGGCGCCGCTGCCGCGCCTGTCGCGCGCCGAACTGGAACAAGTGCGGCGCCTGCTGGACATCGGCGGTATCTCGGACCTGATGGATTGGGCGCGCGCGATCCAGGCGCGCGACCCGGCCTTCAAGGACTTCAGCCTGCAAGTGCAGCGCCTGGCGCGGCTGGGCGACCTGGCGGCGATCGGCACGCTGTGCGAGCGCATGCCCGTGGCGTGAGCCGGTTCTAGGGCGGGCTGTCGCGAAACAGCCGTTCGCCCAGAAAGTCGACGAACACCCTGACCTTGGGCGACAGGTTGCGATTGGACGGCCACAGCGCCTGGAAGCGGCCAGCGCCGTTCACCTGTGTGTCCAGCACCGTGTTCAGCCTGCCGGCCGCCAGCGCCTGGCGCGCCAGGAAATCCGGCATGCAAGCGATGCCGAACCCCTGGATGGTCGCGCCCAGCAGCGCCTCCATGTTGTTGCAGGTGAACGCGGCCGCCAGTCGTGGCGCGGCCTCGCCCGCGGCCAGCGCCAGCGGCCATTCCTGCAGCGTGCCGGCGTTCGGGTAGCGGAACCGCACCGCCTGGTGCCGTTCCAGGTCGCGCGGCCGCTGCGGCGTGCCGTGGCGCGCCAAGTAGTCGGGGGCGGCGTACAGGCGCAGCCGGAATCTGCCCAGCGGCCGCGCCGTCAGGCGCGAATCGGGCAGGTCGCCGCTGCGGATCGCCACGTCGACGCGCTCGCCGATCAGGTCGACGATACGGTCGTTGAAATCCATGTCCAGTTCGACGCCCGGATAGCGCGCCGCGAAAGCCGGCAGCACCGGCAGCAGGAAGTGGTAGCTCACCAGCGGCGCGCTGACGCGCAGGCGCCCGCGCGGTTCGCGCAGCGTCTGCGATAGTGTGGCGTGCGCGTCGTCCAGGTCTTCCAGGATGCGTTTGCAGCGCTCGTAGAACAGCCGGCCTTCCTCGGTCAGCTGCATGCGGCGCGTGCTGCGCTGGAACAGGCGCACATGCAGGTCCTGTTCCAGCCGCGCCACGGCCTTGCCGACCGCCGAGGGCGACAGGTCCAGGTCGCGGCCGGCCGCGGCAAAGCTACCCAGCTCGGCACTGCGGACAAACGGTAACAAGCCGCTCAAGCGGTCCATGGCGATTCCATTGAAGAATTTAATTCCTTGGTATGTGGATTTTTAGCCTATTTATCAAAATATCGCGCGTAAGTATCTTCAATGCTGTTTCCATTTCGCATTGATGCCCGCCATGTCGTCTTCCGCTTCCCCGCCGCTGCCAACCGCCCGCAGGGTCCTGATCCTGGTGGCCGTGTGCCTGGCATGCGCGGCCATGCCGTTCACGTTCACCGGTCCGGCCATCGCGCTGCCTGCGATCGCGCGCGAACTGGGCGGCAGCCCGGTCGCGCTGAACTGGATCACCAATGCCTTCATGCTGGTGTTTGGCAGCACGCTGCTGGTGGCCGGCGCACTGGCCGACCGCTACGGGCGCCGCCGCGTGTTCCTGGCGGGCGCGGCGATCTTCATCGCGGCTTCCGTCGGTCTGGTCCAGGCGCCGGGCATCGTCGCCTTCGATTTGCTGCGCGCCGCGCAGGGCCTGGGCGGCGCGGCTATCTTCTCGGGCGGCGCCGCGGCGCTGGCGCAGGCGTTCGACGGGCCGGGACGCATGCGCGCCTTCAGCCTGCTGGGCGCCAGTTTTGGCGCGGGGCTGGCGTTCGGGCCGATCGCCTCGGCGCTGCTGATCGAGCATTACGGCTGGCGCAGCATCTTCCTGCTGGTGATCGCCCTGGCCGCCATCGCGCTGGCGCTGGGCACGCGTTGCCTGCGGGAATCGCGCGATCCGGCGGCGGGGCGCCTGGACTTACCCGGCGCGGCCACCTTCAGCGCGGCGCTGGCGCTGCTGACCTGGGGCATCATGCGCGCGCCGCAGAGCGGCTGGGGCGAGCCTGCCACGTTGGCGCTGCTGACGGCGTCGTTGGCGCTGTTCGCCTTATTCGGCATGATCGAGTTGCGCGCGGCCCGGCCGATGCTCGACCTGACGCTGTTCCGCTATCCGCGCTTTCTGGGCGTGCAGTTGCTGGCGGCCGCGCCGGCCTATGCCTTCGTGGTGTTGCTGATCCTGTTGCCGCTGCACTTCATCGCCGTCGACGGTCTCGGCGAGATCGCGGCCGGCCGCATGATGATCGCGCTGTCCGCGCCGTTGTTGCTGCTGCCCGTGGTGGCGGGTCAGCTGACGCGCTGGCTGGCGCCGGCGCCGATCTGCGGGGTGGGGCTGCTGCTGGCCGCCGCCGGCCTGGCCTGGCTCAGCCTGGCCATGACGGCGGGGCCGGTGACGGCCCGGGTCGGCCCGATGCTGCTGATCGGCATCGGCATTAGCCTGCCGTGGGGCTTGATGGATGGGCTGGCCGTCAGTGTGGTGCCGACCGAGCGCGCCGGCATGGCCGCCGGCATCTTCAGCACGACGCGGGTGGCGGGCGAGGGCGTGGCGCTGGCCGTGGTCGGCGCGCTGTTGACGGCGTTGACCGCGCGCCATCTCGCCACGGCGTTACCGGGCGCCGCATCGCGGGCAACGCCGGCGGCCCAGCGACTGGTCGCCGGGGACTTCGACGCGCTGGCCGCGATACTGCCCGGCGTCGGCCGCGCGGTGCTGGCGCAGGCGTGCGCCGAGGCATTCGCCACATTGCTCTGGATCCTCGCGGCGATCACGGTGCTGACCGCGCTGGTGGTGTTCCTGTTCCTCGGCAAGTCCGAGGCGCGAACGGTTGCGGCGGCGGCGCGGGCCTGACGCCCGCGCGCGGCGGCCTACCCCAGCCGCATCGACAGTTCCACGTCGTCGCCGAACGGCGTCGACAGATAGCCCGATGCCGGCGAGCGTACGCGCGCCAGGTACTCGGGGCTGTGGTCGGCATTGTCCGCCACGATCAGCGCGCCGGGCCGCAGGCGGCTTTCCAGCAAGGTCAGGATGTCCGGATAGAGCGCCTTGGCGCCATCGAGCAGGACCAGGTCGATGCGCTCCGGCAGTTCGGTAGCGAGCGTTTGCAGCGCGTCGCCCTGGCGCAGCTCCACCAGGTCGGCCAGGCCGGCCTCGGCCAGGTTCTCGTTGGCTCTCGCCACTTTGGCCGGTTCGAATTCGGTGGTGATCAGCCGGCCGCCGCCGTTGTCGCGCAGCGCCGCCGCCAGGTGCAGCGTTGAAATGCCGAACGAGGCGCCGAACTCGATGATGGCGCGTGCCCGCGTGCTGCGCGCCAGCATGTAGAGCAGCTTGCCGGTCGCGGGCGACACGGCCAGCGGCAGGTCTTTCATGCGGCCGTAGAACTCGCGGTAATCGGTCTTGCTGCGCATCAGCCGCGCCTGTTCGGCGGCGGACATGTTGGCCAGGGCGGGGTCGGCGTTCGACCACGAGGCGTCGGCCTGCTTGAACAGCCGGTCCAGCAGCGGGGCCAGGGGCGAGGAGGTCAGGGTGTCGGTCATGGAGATGGGTTTCCAGTCGGGATAGGGGCGCAAGGCGGCCGCTGACGAGGCCGCGACAGGCCGGATTGCCCGCCGTCCAGGGGCGCGAAAACGTTGCGTGGGCGCGGCGAGGGCACGGTTTAGAATACGACGAATCCATCGCATTTCTCTATTCGCATTTCGCGCGCCGCCATGACCACACGCCGCAGCACCCGCCTGTCCGAGAGAAAACAGCCCCAGCAGGCCCGCTCGGCCGAGCTGGTCGCGGCCATTCTGCAAGCGGGGGCTCAGGTTCTGGCGCGCGAAGGCGCGACGCGCTTCACCACCGCGCGGGTTGCCGAGAAAGCCGGCGTCAGCATCGGCTCGCTCTATCAGTACTTTCCCAACAAGGCGGCCATCCTGTACCGCCTGCAGACGCAGGAATGGCAGCAGACCTCGGACCTGCTGCGCCGCCTGCTCGAAGACGCCCGCCACCCGCCGCCGCAGCGCTTGCGCAACCTGGTGCATGCCTTCGTGCGCTCGGAATGCGAAGAGGCGGTGATGCGCATCGCCCTCAACGACGCCGCGCCGCTCTACCGCGATGCGCCCGAGGCGCGCGCCACCAAGGAAGAGGGCGGCCGCATCGTGCTCGCCTTTCTCGGCGAAGCCCTGCCGGCGGCTTCCGACGCCACGCGCGCCCTGGCTGGCGAACTCATCACCCATACGCTAAGCGCGGTCGGCAAGCAGTTCTCGGAAAGCCCGCGTACCGAGGCCGAGATAGCGACCTACGCGGACGCGCTGGCCGACATGCTGTGCGCGTATCTCGACCGCCTGGGGCGAAGCGCCGAACCGGCGCGCCGGCAGGCCCGCGCGTAGCCTCCGGTGCTCCGCGCCGCAGCGCGCGCGGGCTCCAGCGCGGGAGTAAGATGACCGGTCTTTGGGCGGCTGCCCGCTCCTATCCTGACGGCTGACAACATGACCGCTTCCCTTCCTGTCGCCCTGGTGACCGGCTCCACTTCCGGCATTGGCGCCGCCATTGCCCGGCGCCTGTCGCGCGATGGCTATGCCGTGGTGCTGCATTCGCGCCAGTCGGCCGCGGCGGGCAAGGCGCTGGCCGCCGAGCTGGGCTCGGCCGTATACGTACAGGCCGATCTCGCCGAGGATGGCGACCGCGTGCGCCTGGTCAGCGAGGCGGTGGCGGCGTGGGGCCGGCTGGACGTGCTGGTCAACAACGCCGGCATCAGCCGCGTGATTCCCCATGGCGACCTGGCCGCGGCCACGCCCGAGGTCTGGCACGAGATGCACGAGGTCAACGTGGTCGCGCCGTTCCGCCTGGTGGCCCAGGCGCAGTCGGCGTTGTCGGCCGCGGCGGCGCGTGGCCGGCCGGGGTGCGTGGTGAATGTCAGCTCGCATGCCGGCGTGCGGCCCAAGGGCGCGTCGATTCCCTATGCGGCGGCCAAGGCGGCGCTGAACCATGTGACGCGTCTGCTGGCGGTCTCGCTGGCGCCGGACATCCGCGTCAACGCGGTGGCGCCCGGCTTGGTGGATACGCCGTTGACGCGGGATTGGACCCAGGCGCAGCAACTGTGGCGCGAACGGGCGCCGATGCGTCGCGCTGCGCAGCCGCACGACATCGCCCAGGCGGTGGCGTGGCTGGTGCAGTCCGACTATCTGACGGGCGAGATCCTGTTGTCGGACGGCGGTTTGAACCTGACCTGAGGCGCGGCCGGCGCCCCGGTCATGCGTCCGCTTCGGACGGCGGCACGCCCGGCACGCCTTGCCGGATATTGCGCGAATACTGCGCCGCATCCTGCGTGGCGCGCGCCCGCTCGGTATAGCGGCCCGCGTCGCGATAGGCCTGCACGCTGTCCGCGCCTTGCAGAGCGCCGAGCCGGTACAGGTATTCCGGCAGATAGCCCGACAGCAACAAACGGTAGTCCAGCGGCAGGCCGGGCACGATCCTGCCGGCCAGCCGGTACACGATGGTGATGCAGTTGGCGGTCAGCGTGTTGTAGAAGCGCGGCTGGCGCCGCAGGCGCGTGGCCGTGTCGACGTACGACAGCAGCAGCTGGCGCGGCGCGCCCGGCGGCATGCGAACGCGATACAGGTAGCCGTCCTCGCCGCGCACATTGGTGCGCACGCGCAGGCTGTCTTCCTCGGCCGAGGCCAAGACCGACAGTTCGTACTGGCGGAAGAAGCCGCCGATCTCCGAGAACGTGTCATCGCGCTTGCGGCGGATTTCCACCGAGAACACCACATACTGGCCGTCGCCGAAGCCGAACGACACCAGCGCATGCGCGATCGCCGGCCGGCCCCAGTACGACAGCGCCAGGTCCACCGATGCCAGCTTCGACAGGTCGTAGCGGCGGGTTTCCCAGCGCGCGTCGAAGTCGGTGCGCGAGCGCCAGTCGAAGTTGCGTACGTTGTGCAGCGTCAGGCGGTCGCCGTCCACCTCGCCGTAGGTGCTGCGGGCGACCTCGGGCATCCAGTCGCGCTCGTTGGACGGCCGCATGCACCACACCCACCAGGCCAGCATGACCAGCAACATCGCCGCGTACACCGCGGCCGGCAGCCGGTAACCCCAGGCCAGCCCGGCCAGCGCGGCGGCGGCCAATACCAGCCAGGCCAGCGGCGCCAGCAGGCGTGCGCGGCCCCGGCCGGGCGCCTGGAACCACAGCGCCAGCGCGCCCCACAGGGCGCCGGCCACGACCACGGCCGCCAGCAGCGCCGTCATGGTTGGGTCTGGGCGTTGCGGGCGACCGCCTCGCGGTCCTGCCGGCGCCAAGCGGCGCGCAGCGTTGCGATCTGGCGCAGCGCCGCCTGCGACATCTTCCACCAGCCGAACGGGCGCGGATCGGCCAGCATGCTGAGCGCGCGCGCATAGTCCAGCGTCAGGCCCGGGGTCCAGGCCATGGTCAGGGCGCGCTTGCGGATCTGCGCCGCCACCCACAATTCGGGCGTGAGCAACAGACGCCACAGCACCGCCCAGCCGGCCTGCGGGCCGTGCAGGCGGCCGACCACGCCGTCCAGCGCCGCTTCCAGCGCCGCCGATACCGAGCTGGAACAGTTGCGGTGGGTCAGGTTGTAGATCTCGGTCTTGCGGTACTCATCCCAGAAGGCCCGCAACTTGGCCGCGTCGTAATTGCGGATGCGCACCTGCATGGTCGAGGGGCACCAGGCCTTGGACTCGGTGGCGTAGTCGGGCTGGTACACGCCCGGCACGTTGTTCTCGGCGGTGGCGCGCAGCAGCGTGCCGAATTGCTCGGGCGAGTGGTCGATTTCCACGGCCGGATAGAGACTGATGTAGATGCCCTCGGGCGATTCCAGCGCGGCATGGCCGGTGGACACCACGCCGTTGATGTCCACCGCCGCGATGTAGCGATCGATCAATGGGTAGTTGCGCGTCTCGGTCCTGGCCGAGCCCGACGGCGTCCAGACATGCACGGTCAACGCGCGCTCGCTGGCTTGCGGCGGGCCATCGAACACCTTCTGCGCCGGCCCGTCGGCGCGCGTCGGCATGAAGGCGGGATCGGGGTTGGCGGCCAGTGCCGGGTTGGCGTGCAGATTGCGCACGCGGCGCGCCAGCCACAGCAGCTTCACGCCGGAGATCGCCAGGAACAGCCCGATACAGTACGGCACCGTGCCGACGTAGTGGGTGGGATAGGGCTGAAAGAAGAAGATCGCCAGCAGCACCTCGGCCACGCCCGAGGCGAACACCACGCGCCAGCGCTGGTAGCGCACCACGTAGGCGGCGATGCACTGGATCAGTCCGTCCACCAGGAACAGCAGTCCGAAGATCATCGACAGCGCGAAATGCCCGTGATGATGACCGGCCAGCACCAGGGTGCCCGCCAGCAGCACGAATACGCCCTTGGTGTAGCGCAGCACCCGCTGGCCGCCGACGCCGGACTTGGCGATGGCCAGCGTGGCGATGCCTTCGGCCACCAGCAGCGCGGCAAAAAAATTCAGGGGGAAATAGAGTGCGTTGTCCAGCGCGTCGATGAAGACGAAGGCGCCGGCCGCCAGCATCAGCCAACCCCCGATAATGAGCGCGCGGGCGCGTTTGTGCAGATAGTCGATACCGAGCAGAAGCAGGACCAGGTGGCTCATGGGGGCGGGTCTCCATGCATGGGCGCGATGTCGCGGAGGGCAAGCATCGCATGCAGGGTAGCGCGAGCCCGGTCCGGGCGTCGAGTTGCGCACGCCCGTGCCGGCATCTGGCGGCCGGCAGGGGCGCGGCCGTGTCAGGCCATGGCCGCGACGGCGCGCGGGCGCAGCGTGGCCAGCACCCAGTAGACGGCGCCGCCGATGCCGACGCCGAAGAACCAGCCATAGGTGCCCCACCAGGCCGGCAGCAGGTCGGTGAAGTTCGGCAGGATGGTCGAGAACACGCTGCCGATGCCCGTGGCGATCAGCGCGTTGATGTTCCAACCGCCCTGGTAGCGGTATTCGCCATGCTCGTCATACAGCGCCGCAACATTGATGCGGCCCTTGGCCACCAGGTAGTAGTCGACCAGGATGATGCCGAGCAGCGGCCCCATGGTGGCGCCGATGGCGTTGACGAAATGCGCCGCGCCGCCTTCCCAGGGCGCAAAGGGATACAGCACCAGCGCAATCAACGCGGCGATGTAGCCGCCGCGCTTGAAGCTGATGCGCCTGGGGAACACGTTCGAGATATCGAACGCGGCCGACACGAAGTTCGCCACCACGTTGATGCCCAGCGTGGCCACCGCGAAGGTCAGCGCGGCCAGCAGCGCCAGCACCCAGCTGTCGAACTTGGTGGAGATCTGCTCGGGGTGCAGCAGCACCTCGCCATAGACCTTGTAGGCGGCGATGGTGGTGATGCCGGCCACCAGCGAGAACGCCACCAGGTTCACTGGCAGTCCCCACAGGTTGCCGCGCTTGACGGCCTGCTTGTCGCGGGCATAGCGCGAGAAATCGCAGAAGTTCAGGTACAGCGCCGCGAAGTAGGTGATCCAGGTGGCGCCGACCGCCATCAGGGCCCAGAAGCTGCCCGGCGCGCCGGTCACGCCTGCGTCGCGGGTCTTGTCCAGCAGCACGTCCATCGGGATGCCGTGATCGATGCTGAACCCGCCGGCCTTCACGCACAGCCCCACCGCCAGCACCAGCATGGCGATCCACACGGCCGGGCCGGCCCAGTCCTGGAACCGGCGCACGGTCTCCATGCCTTTCTGGATGATGAGCAATTGCAGCGCCCAGATCCCGACATAGCAGATCACCTCCAGCCCCGAATGGCCCAGCCATTGCGTGTTCTGGTGGAAGGCCAGCAGGCTGTCGTTGCGCACCAGCAGCGCCACGATGGCGCCCGAGGCCGCCGCCGTCTGCGCGCCGTACCAGAAACAGGCCACCACCGCGCGTACCAGCGCCGCCAGGTTGGCGCCCCAGATGCCGAACGAGGCGCGCGCCAGCACCGGGTAGGGCACGCCGGTCTTTTCGCCGGCATAACCCATCAGGTTCATGAGGAAGAAGATCACCAGCGAACTCAGGCCGATGGCGATCAGGAAGTTGACGAAGCTACCGCACAAGAGGAACAGGCTGGCGGCCAGGTAGTAGCCCCACAGGCTGTGCACGTCCGAAGTCCAGACGTTGAAGATGCTGAAGGCGCCCCAGCGGCGCTCCTTGGTGGGGGCCAGGTCCTCGTTGTAGAGACCAGGCGAAGGATTTCGGATATCGATGGCTAGCTCCCTGACCCAGGGGTGGGCATGGTCTTGAAGGAAGCCGGGCGGACCAATACAGCAGCAACACTTGGACGTAGCCTGGCGCGTATTCTGGTGTGCAAAGAGTGTATACAACCTTTGCGCCAATACGCCCCTGGGGTTTTCCCTTCCGGGCTGAAGAAGGCATGACGCGCGCGCCGGCAAACGGGCGCGGCGGCAGGGCGCCGTGCCCGATGGGGCCAGTGCGGGCCGGGGGGATCAGGCCGGCAACGCGCCTCGCAGCCACTGGCTGGCCAGGTCCAGCACGATGTGCGGCTGTTCGCGGTGCGGCACGTGGCCGCAGTTTTCCAGCAGCGCCTGCCGGCCGCCCGCCAGGCGCGCGATGATGCCCGGATGGGCGGTCGAACCGTATTCGTCCTCTTCGCCGTGCAACGCCAGCACCGGGCATTGCACCCGGCGCAGCGCGTCGTCCAGGTTCCAGTCGGCGAAGGCGGGCGACAGCCAGGTGTCGACCCAGGCGCTCAGTACCCAGGCGGCCTTGTCGCCGTGGTATTTCTTCAGGCGGTCCAACTGGCCGGGCTCGGCGAAGTTGCGCCGCGCCGCGCGGATGCCGTCCAACGTGCGGTCCTCGGCGAAGGTCTGGGCGGACTCGGTGATCAGCGCCTGGCAATCCTCGCGGTGGACCGCGGCGCAGCAGATGCCCATGCCGCCGCCGACGCTGTGGCCGAAGGCGATGAAAGGGCCGATGTCGAGCGCCCGCCGCAAGTCCTGGAAGCCGTCGCTGGCCTCCGCCTCGACGAAGCCGGTGGCCAACGTGGCGGGGTTGGGATCGGAGCGGCCAAAGCCAAGCCGGTCATAGGCGATGACGGCGCGGCCGGTGGCCTCGGCCAGGCGTTCGGGGAAGTCGCGCCACAGCTCGACGCAGCCCAGCGAATCGTGCAGCAGCACGATCGGCGCCGCGTCCGCATCCCGCCCGGCGGGATCCCAGCGCCGTGCGAACAGGCGGCCTTGCTGGGTGGGCACATGGACATCGTGGCTGGCAATCGACGGCATTCAACGATCCTGGCAGGCAAAAGGAAACGGGCGCGGCGGCGCCGTTCGAGGCAATCCCGGAATTATAGGAAACCGCCGGCGCTATTCCTCGGCGGTCCATTCGACCTGCACGCCCAGGCTGCGCAGGTTCTCGACGAAACGCGGGTGGGCGCGGCGAATCGGCGTGGCGTTGCGGATCTCGGAACGGCCTTTGATGCTGCTGGCGACCATGAACAGCGCGATCGCCACGCGGATGATGTAGGGGCTTTCCACCACCGCCGGCGTCAGCGGGTTGCCGCCGAAGGTGATGACGCGGTGCGGGTCCGACGAGAACACGTGCGCGCCGAACTTGGACAGCTCGCCGGTCCAGCCCAGCGCGCCGTCGTAGACCTTGTTCCAGAACATCGCGTTGCCTTCGGCGCACACGCCCAGGGCGATGAAGATGGGCAGCAGGTCCACCGGGAAATACGGCCAGGGCGCGGCTTCGACCTTGGTCAGCACGTTGCTGGTGAAGGGCGTTTGCACCTTCAGCGGGCCATCGCGCAGCGCGCGCGACCAGCCGTTCTCGTGCACGATCCGGACGCCGAACTTGGCGAAGGTGCGGTCGATCAGCGGGAAGTTGGACGGCGTGCTGTTGCGCACCACCACGTCGCCGCCGGTGATCGCGCCCAGCGCCAGGAAGGTGGTGATCTCGTGGAAGTCTTCCTCGAAGGTGAACTCGCCGCCGCGCAGCGTGGCGCCGCCGCGCACCGCCAGGCGCGAGGTGCCGATGCCGTCGATGTGGGCGCCCATCATCGTCATGAAGCGGCAGAATTCCTGCACGTGCGGCTCGGAGGCGGCGTTGGTCAGCGTCGATTCGCCGGCGGCGGCCGCCGCGCACAGCACGAAGTTTTCGGTGGTGGTGACCGAGGCGTAGTCGAGCCAGTGATGGGTTGGCTTGAGCGGGCCGGCGCTGCGCACCAGCAGCGAGCCGCTGGTCCGTTCGACCTCGCCGCCGAACGAGCGGAAGATGTCGACGTGCGGATCGATCTCGCGCACGCCCAGCGTGCAGCCCTTGACGTTGTCTTCCAGCCGCGCCACGCCGAAGCGCGCCAGCAGCGGCGAGACCAGCATGATGGACGAGCGCATCTCTTCCGGCAGGCGGTGGCGGGTGGCGTCGAATGTGGTGTCGCGATGGTGCAGGTCCAGCGTGCGGGTGGTTTCGTCCAGCCGTACCTCGCTGCCCAGGGTGCGGAAGATGTCGAGGATCTTGCGCACGTCGGTGATGTCGGGCACGCCATGCAGCCGCAGCGGCTGGTCGGTCAGCAGCGTGGCGCACAGGATGGGCAGCACCGCGTTCTTGTTGGCCGACGGGGTGACGCGGCCGCGTAGCGGCGTGCCGCCGTGGACGATGAGATTGGACATGGACGAGACGCTTGGACGACAGGTGGAACGGCAGGGGAAAACGCGGGGAAATTGTACCGGCATGGCCCGGTGGGCGTCGCGCATCGGCGCCTTGGAAATGGTGTCAGACTGCAAGGAACTCGAGCCGGCGTGGCCGGGCGGCGCATGGACGTCCCGACGCGGCTTGGGTATAAAGACCGCCAGCCGCCTTTTCCGGTGTTCCGCATCAGGAGCCTTCATGACGACCCTCAAATCCGCCAGCCCGTCGCCGTCGCAATTGATCGATGCCCGCATCGGCGAACTGAACGACTGGCGCGGCGCGGTGCTGGCGCGGGTGCGCCAGTTGATCCTGGCGGCCGACCCCGAGGTGGTCGAGGAATGGAAATGGCGCGTGCCGGTATGGTCGCGCGACGGCATCCTCTGTACCGGCGAAGCCTACCGGCGCGCGGTCAAGCTGACCTTTCCCAAGGGCGCCGCGCTGGCCGATCCGGCCGGGCTGTTCAACGCCAGCCTCGAAGGCAAGGTCCGCCGTGCCATCGATATCCATGAAGGCGATGTCCTTGACGAATCGGCATTCAGCGCGCTGATCCGCGCCGCGGTGGCGTTGAACGCGGCCCCGGCGCCGCGGGCGTGAGGCCCTTGCGCTGGTATGCGCGGGCCGGCGATCACGCCGCTTTGCGGAACTTGCGCAGCATGACCGCGCCGCCGATCGTCAGCGCCAGGCCGGCGGCCAGATAGGGCAGGCCGAAGATCATCCACCAGAAGAACATGGCCGTCTTGACGTCGCGGGCGCCGGCCGGGTCCTGTGGCGTGGGTTCCATGCTCACCAGCGCCATGGGCAGCGTCAGCAGCAGCACCACGCCCAATATCGCGCAGCCCCAGGCCGCCAGGCGGCGGTTGTCGCCGACGCGCAGCAGCGCTGCGGCCACCGCGATGGCGATCATCAGGCAGAGGCCGCCGGTTGCCATCAGCATGCGGTCCACCACGGCCTGATCGACTGGCACGTAAGGCTGCGTGGCCGGCGCATCCAGGCCGAACACCGCTTGCATCAACGGGTTCACGATGCTGAAGGCGGCGCGTCCGATGACCAGCCCGAAACCGATGCTGGCCACCCACTTGATCACTGTCGAACTCATTCGGGATATCCTGTCGATTGCCTCAGCACCAGAGAATACGCCAATACACGGCGCCTATCCGATGTCCCAACACCATCAGTTCATCTTTCCCCGTTATCCCCATTTGCCGCCGCCCGACTGGCCGGCACTGCAGGCGCGCCTGTTGGCCGAAGGCTACCTGCTGGAGCCGCGCGGCGACCGCGTGCCGCGCGAGGCCCTGGACACGCTGAGCCTCGGGCTGGCCCGGTTGCGCGAAGGCTCGTTCCAGTACCGCGACGGCCTGCGCACCACCGGCGATGTGGTCGCGCTGTACCAGTCCGCCGGCGACGTGCCGGCTGCCGTGCCGGTGCGTCATCACGACACCATGCAGGAGACACTGACGTTGCTGGCGGCGCACGGCATCGTGCCCGACTTTACGCTGGACGATGAGCACAGCAGCTGGTGCAGCCCGCACTATTGCCTTGGCCCGGCGGCCCGCGCATTGCTGAATCCCGGCCAGCGCGCGTATTACGACGCCGACCCGGCCGGGTTCAGCGTGATCATGCTGGCCTTCGACGGCCCCGAGCCCTATGTCGGCGTGGGCGAGAACCTGCAAGCCCCCAGCCTGCCGGGTTCGGACGAGCCCCTGGAGGCCATGCCGCCTTTCGGTTCGCACGTCGACTTCATCGGCGCGGCGTATGAAGACCCGGCCGTGCG
The DNA here is from genome assembly GCF_902859765.1 of Achromobacter pulmonis. Taxonomy (GTDB): domain Bacteria; phylum Pseudomonadota; class Gammaproteobacteria; order Burkholderiales; family Burkholderiaceae_B; genus Achromobacter; species Achromobacter pulmonis. The sequence goes on along the minus strand of NZ_CADIJV010000002.1, from coordinate 72,915 downwards.
CTGGCGCCATCCGGCGAACGGGCGCGATTACCATCTGTTCGACCTGGACTGGCACTACAGCCTGGCGCTGGGGTTCCGCATGATCCGCGCCAATTGTCTGGAGCAGGGCAGCGCCGAGGCGCTGGCGCGGGCGATCGGCCAGATGGTCGACCAGCCGATGGCGTGCAGCCACCGGCATCTGTGAAACGTGGGCGTTGATACCGATGCGGCGGCCTCGGGGGGCGCCGCATCGAGGCCTGCGCATTGATCAATAGTAGATGTCGACGTAATCGGTCAGGCCGCCGCACGCTTCCATCTGCTGCAGGCGCCAGTACTTGCGCTTGCCGGTGGCGCGGAATTCATAGTCGCCGGTGCGTTCGCAGCGGCGGCCCTTGTCCGGCGCGTCCACGATCAGGATGGTGCCGCGGAAGGTGAAGCGGTCGGCCGAGATCGACAGCACCCGGCCCTTGATCGTCACCGAGCCGTTGGCGTTGCTGTGGCCGCCTTCCAGGCGCACCACGTCGTTGTCGTCGACCGCGTTCAACTTGCCGCGCTCATCGGTCCACAGCCATTGCACGCTGATGCCGCTGTTGTGCAGCAGGCGTTCGTAGGCGGCCTGGCTCTTGATCTCGGTCTTTTGTTCGGTGCCGGCGGCCGCTGCCTGGGTGGGGGCCTGCGCGCTGGCCGGCGCCTGCTGGGCCGCGCCGCCGCGTGGCGGCAGGCGGCCTTCGTCCCGCGGCTGCGCCTGCGTCTGCGCCGCCGCGCCGCCACGAGGCGGCAGGTCGCCCGCCAGCGAGGCGCCGGTGGCCAAAGCCAGGGCCACTGCAATCAGGCCGGCTATCCGTTTCTTTCCAGCCTGGGCCGGAACGCGATCTTGTTTCTTGTGCATGATGGTCGTGAAGAAAGGAAGGGGAAGCGCAGGGGATCGGCGCCCGCGGGACGAGGGCGCTGACGGGCTCGTAACTTAGCACGCGCGCGCGGCCGCTTGATTGCCGATTCCGTCTTGTGTATCAATAGTTAACCGCCGGCGGGGCCGGGTGCGGGGACCGTGGCGGCGGTTTATCGCTTGATGTTCTGCTCGAACTTGGGCCGGCTCTTGAAATTCTTCAGCGCGAAAGCCAGGAATTCGGCCTTGCTGATACGGCCGTCGCCATCGGTGTCCATCGCGGTGATCTGTTCGGCCGTGGCTTCCTGCAGCAGTGGCCCGCGGCTGAGGTAGCCGTCGGCGTTGATGTCCTGCTTGTTGAACGCGGCTTCCATGCGGGTCATGTATTCCGGCTCGCCCATCGGGCCGAGGTTGCCGGCGCCGGTGAGATTGGAGGACGCCCCGGGGCGGGCGGCGGCTGGCGTGGCAGCGGGCGAGGATGCCGCCATCGCGTTGCCGGCGAGGCTGGCCAACAATATCACCGCGCTCAGGCGGCCCATCCGGATGACGTGCTTCATGGTTCTCCCAGTATGCATGGATGCGGCGCGCATCATACCGTCGGGCGCGCCGCAAGCGCATGTCACGATGTATCGCGGTGCATGGCGCGGCGCGGTTCCGGCCTGGCGTCAGGGCGGCAGCAGCCGCAAGCCGGTCCGCTTCACGAATTCGTCATAGCCGATCGGGGGCCCGGCCTTGGTGTCGGCGCGGTTGGCCTGCCAGTGCACCCACGCGCGGTGCGTGGTGGCGTCGTAGACGACCTTGTACAGATAGGTGGGCACCGCCACGCCGGCGCCGATGGTCTTGGGACGCTCGGCGTAGACCGGCCCGGTAAAGACATACACGTCGCCGGCCGCGCGCATCACGTACTGACGCGTGTCCTGCTCGATGCGGCTCCAGGGGCCGGCATTGTGGCGCTGGTCCTGCGGCACCATGTTGGCCAGCGAAAAACTCTGTGCCATGGCCTCGGGCGTGGCCATGTCGCCGGCCGGCGCCATATGACCGCGCGAATAGCCCGAGCCGCGGTAGTCGTCCAACTCCGCGCGCTCGGCGCGCGGCACCCGCGCCTCGGCATAGAACCTGTCGGTCCGGTGCTGCCCCTTGGCCTGCATCAGATTCTGGCGGTTCAGGCGCTCGGCCACGAACACCGGCGTCTTGGTCTGGCCGTTGTGCAGAATGGCGAATGAGGAAAAACAGACCTCGCGCAAACGTTGCGCGGCAGGTACCGCCGGCGCCCGCGCGTTCGGGAAGAACTGCGGACAAGCGTCGAACGTGGTCTGCACCAGCGCCGCGTTGGGCGCCGGCAGCGCCATCGGCGCGCTGCGCTGCAGCGATGGCCATTGCAGCCGCGACAGCATGTCGCCGACTGCGGCCGGCATCTGCCATTGGGGATGCAACACATAGGTGGCGGCGCCGAAACTGGCCAGCGAACTGATCACCAGCGCCCGCAGAAAACGCGGCACGCGGCCGGCGGAACGGGAGCGGGAAGGGGAGCGGGAGGGAGAGCTTCTCTTTCTGGGAACGGGTTTCTTCGCGCGCGTCATGCTACCTGGGGGCTGCGAGCCGGCCGCCATGCGGGCCGGTCAAGGGGATCCCGGATTGTAGATGAGTGACGGATTTGTCACGCCATGCGGGTTCCTGGCGAGCCAAGGCTTGGCTTATCCATCGCGCGATGCGCGGCCAGCCCCCCTGATTGGGGAATACGCGGGCAATACAGTCTTCCCGATGGCCGCATTTCCTGGCATTCCCCTGAACAGTCGTGGCTATAATTCCTTTCTTTCAAAGAATAAGACTAATTCTTACTTCGAATATGATTGGAATGGAGTGTTGATGGTTGCCCGCCCGTTGTCTCGCTTGCGCCTGGTGTTTCCCCGTGCCCGGCATGTTCCCTTGATCGTCTTCGGACTGGGCGTCGCCACGAACGGCGCCGCCCAGTCCGCCGCCGCCGACATCCAGTTGCCCGCGGTGACCGTCACCGGCGCGGATGTCGAGCAGACCGCCACCGGCCCGGTGCAGGGTTTCGTCGCCAACCGCGCCGTCACCGCCACCAAGACCGACACGCCGGTGATGGAAACGCCGCAGTCGATCAGCATCATCACGCAGGATCGCATGACCTTGCAGGGCGCCCAGTCGGTGCAGCAGGCGGCGGCCTATACCGCGGGCGTCACCGCCGGCGCGTTCGGCCCGGACAACCGCGGCGATTCGATCAAGATCCGCGGCACCGACTCCACCCAATACCTGGACGGCCTGCTCAACGCGGTCGGCTCCTACAACAACACCCGGCCCGACCCGTACGCGCTGGAACGCATCGAGATCCTGCGCGGGCCATCGGCCATGCTGTACGGGCAGGGCGCCATCGGCGGCATCGTCAACCAGGTCAGCAAGCGGCCGCAGCCCGAGGCCATGCGCGAGATCGGCGTCAGCTACGGCAACCACAACCGCAAGCAGATCCAGGCCGACCTGACCGGCCCGATCGATGCCGACGGCAAATGGCTGTACCGCGTGGTGGCGCTGGGGCGCGACAGCGACAGCTCGGTCAAGCACGTCGACGACGACCGCTATTTCATCGCGCCGTCGCTGACCTACCGGCCCAGCGCCGCCACCTCGTTGACGCTGCTGGCCAATTTCCAGAAGGACAACACGGGTTCGATGGTCGGGTTCTTTCCCTGGCGCGGCACGCTCACCAGCACGCCCGCCGGCCGCATCCCGCAGGACTTCTTCGTCAGCGAACCGGATTTCGACAAATACACCGCGCGCCAGAGCGCCATCGGCTATCAGTTCGAGCATGCCTTCAACGACGCGGTCACGGTGCGCCAGAACCTGCGCTACACCCACAGCGAAGTGGACTACCGCAGCATCTACACCGCCGGCTTCAACGGCGCCGGCCACGGCTGGGTGCCGGGCAGCGATACGCTGCTGCGCCGCGTGATGTACCAGAACCAGCCGACCCTCAAGCAGTTCGCGGTCGATACCCAGGGCCAGTTCAAGTTCCAGACCGGCCCGATCCGCCATACCCTGCTGACCGGCATCGATTACCAGCGCTCCGTGCTGGATGCGCGCCAGGGCGTGGGCGGCACGGTCGCGCCGATCGACGTGCACAACCCCGTGTACGGCAACTTCACGCCGCCCACCGGGACAGTCAACGCGCCGACCTCGCGCGGCAACCAACTGGGCCTGTACATGCAGGACCAGCTTGAATGGGAAAAATGGCTGCTGATGCTGGGGCTGCGCCATGACCGTTCGCGCGCGTCGGTCGACGACACGCCTTCGGGGTCGCGCGATGACAGCGAAGTGAGCAAGCGTTTCGGCCTGATGTACCGCTCCGAGGCCGGCCTCAATCCGTATCTGAGCTACTCGGAATCGTTCCAGGGCCAGGCCGGCTTCAACCGCTCCAACCAGGCGTACAAGCCGCTGCGGGGCAAGCAGTGGGAGGTTGGCCTGAAGTACCAGCCGCCGGGCGAAAACCTGACGGTCACCGCCAGCGTGTTCGACATGACCGAGAAAAACCGCAAGGTCGCGGGCGTGGTCAACGGCCTGGCCGACACGGTGCAGGTGGGCGAGGTGCGCACCAAGGGCGCCGAACTGGAAGCCCTGGCATCGCTGGGCAATGTCGACCTGGTCGCGACCTACACCTTCCTGGATGCCAAGGTCGCCAAGGGCACGCCGGCCGAACAGGGGCGCCAGTTGGCCAGCATTCCCCGGCACATGGCGTCGTTCTGGGCCAACTACCGCTTCAGCGTCATGGGAACCCCGGGTTTCCTGGCGGGGGCGGGCGTGCGCTACAACGGCAGCAGCGATGACGGCACTGGCCACAACGGCGTGCCCGCGGTCACGCTGTACGACGCCGTGCTGGCCTACGACGCGGGCCCCATGCGCTTTGCGCTGAACGTCACCAACCTCTTCGACAAGCAGTATGTGGGCACCTGCCTGGCCCGCGGCGATTGCTTCTTCGGCACCCGCCGCACGGTGGTCGGCAGCGTGACATATCGATTCTGATCCTGATGGGCGGACGCGCGGCCTAATTGGGGACTTATTGCTTCCCGGCGGCCGCGCCTCCGTCACATTTTCGCGGCGGATTTGCCCCTAAAATTGCGAACGCCGCCGCGATCGCCTGGCGTGCCCCCTCTTTCCGGCCGAGATGCACGTCGATCTCCTCACCCTTTACTTCATCACTATCGGAACGCTGCTGGCCAGTGCCGGCCTGACGTTCTGGGAGCATCGGACCCACCCCAACCGCAGCCGTTCGCTGGGCATCCTGGCGGCCGGCTTCGCCACGCTGGCGGTGGGCTGTATCTGCGCCTTGTTCCGCGCCGACATGCCGGCCGCGATCGGCGCGCCGCTGAGCAACCTGGTCATTCTCGGCGGCTATCTGCTGGTGCTGAACGGTGTCGCCTCGCTGAACGGGCGCCATTACCGCAAGCGTTCGGCGGGCTTGCTGGTTGTCATGGCGCTGATCTGGCTGGCGGCCGGCGTGCCAGGGCAGGAGCGGGTCTGGAAATACGTCAGCGCCTTGCCCATTGCCATCGTCAGCGCATTGACCGCGTGGGAACTGCTGCGCTGCGATTCCATGCGCATGCTGAAAACCCGCAACTTCGCCGTGGCGGTGGCCGGCGTGCACGCGCTGATCTATTTTGGCCGGGCCTTCCTGCTGCCCTGGTGGGTCGCCGTCGACGGCCCCTCGGTACACCTGCTGGCCAGCAACATCACCATGTACGAAGGGGTGTTGTATTCGGTGCTGCTGCCGATGACGCTGATCAAGCTGATCCGCGAGGAAACCCATGTGCAGCTGGTGCACGAGTCGCAGACCGACTACCTGACGCGGCTCGGCAACCGCCGCTGGTTCTTCGAGCAGGGCGCGCGCCTCATCGCGAGCAACGCCGGGCGCGAGCCTATCGCCGTGCTGGCCTTCGACCTGGACCATTTCAAGGCCATCAATGACCGCTTCGGCCACCACACCGGTGACCTGGTGCTGGCGGCGTTCGCCACCGCGGCGCGCGACGTGCTTGGACCGCAGGTCATCCTGGCGCGCCTGGGCGGCGAGGAATTCGCCGCGCTGCTGGCGGGCGATGACGCCCGCCGCGCCCACCCGTTGGGGGCGGCGGCGGCGCGGCGCTTCGCCACCGGCGTCGCCAATCCGGCCGACGGCCTGGGCATCGCCGCCACGGTCAGCATCGGCCTGGCCTATTTCGACGAGGACGTGCCGCCGCTGGCCGATGCGCTGGCGCGTGCCGATCTGGCGCTGTACCGCGCCAAGTCGCTGGGCGGCAACCGGCTGGAGGCAGCCCTGGAAGTCGAACGCGCCGCCGCGGATTGAATCGAATGCAAGCTGGCGAGGCGGCCTTGCCGTTCGCCATCATGGCGCACAGGGGCCGCGCCGTTCGCCACGGGACGGCGCCTTGCGGGCCACTGCGCTATTGCCCGGGCCGCCAGGACTTGCGCCGGCGGCTGCTTGGCTTGGGCGCCACCCCCAGCCGGGGATCGCGCGCCAGGGCCAGCGTCACCAACTGCGCGGCCAGGGTCTCGAAGGCGGCGTCGGTCTGCGGCAGGTAGAGCCACTTGCCCAGTTCCGGATGCGGCTGCAGGCCCGGCAGTTCGGCCCGCAGCGCCGCTTGGCGCTCGTGCGAGGTACACACCATCACGCCATTCCAGGGTTCCTCGCGGTCGGCCACCACCAAATACAGCACGTCGTCCAGATATGCGGCATCGCAACCGAACATCTTGCGGCGCAGATAGCCGGGGTCGCGTTCCAGCGGGTCCAGGATCCACAGCAGCGAATTGGCGCGGGCGGCGCGTCGCTTGGCGGGCGGCGCGAACAGGTCGGAACGGGGAGACATGAAGGCAGGGCGTGATCGGCAACAGGTCCAACGGTATCAGACTCCGCGGCGTGCCGGTTGGGAGCACAATCGGCCTGTCCAGGATACGCACAACCTGGCCGGACTTCGGCCCCCCCGGACTACAATCCCGCTCCAAGCCCTGGCGCCCGGACGATCCGGCATCCGCCATCGGGCCAGCAGTGGTTTGCGCCGCCGGCCAGGCGGCGCCTGGTATGTCGTCTGTACGTGCAGCGTAGACAAAGGTCCCCCGATGCGTCTGAACCAGTGCCTGAATTTCCACGACTTCCGCCGCATGGCGCGCCAGCGGCTGCCCGGCCCGATCTTCAACTACATCGACGGCGCCGCCGACGATGAAACCGCCTACCGCCGCAACACCGGGGCCTTCAAGGCTTGCGACCTGGTGCCCGACGTGCTGCGCGGCGTGGCCGACGTCGACATGTCCGTCAGCGTCATGGGCCAGAAGCTCGCCATGCCGGTCTACTGCTCGCCCACCGCGCTGCAGCGCCTGTTCCACCACGACGGCGAACGCGCCGTGGCCGCCGCCGCCGGCAAGTTCGGCACCCTGTTCGGCGTCTCGTCGCTGGGCACCGTCAGCCTGGAAGAGGCGCGCCGCATCAGCGGCGGCCCCCAGGTCTACCAGTTCTATTTCCACAAGGACCGCGGCCTGAACCGCGACATGATGGCGCGCGCCAAGAGCGCGGGCGTGCAGGTCATGATGCTGACCGTGGACAGCATCACCGGCGGCAACCGCGAACGCGACAAACGCACCGGCTTCGCTATCCCGTTCCGCCTGAACCTGGCCGGCATCGCCCAGTTCGCCCTCAAGCCCGCCTGGGCCATCAACTACCTCACCCATGAGCGCTTCCGCCTGCCGCAGCTGGACGGCCACGTCGACATGGGCGGCGGCGCCATGTCCATCAGCCGCTACTTCACCGAAATGCTCGATCCTGCCATGACCTGGGACGACGTCGCGGCCATGGTGCGCGAGTGGGACGGCCAGTTCTGCCTGAAGGGCATCATGTCGGTCGAGGACGCCAGGCGCGCCGTCGACATCGGCTGCACCGGCATCGTGCTGTCCAACCACGGCGGCCGCCAGCTCGACGGCTCGCGCAGCGCCTTCGACCAGTTGGCCGAAATCGTCGACGCCGTCGGCGACCGCATCGACGTGATGATGGACGGCGGTGTGCAGCGCGGCACGCACGTGCTCAAGGCCCTGGCGCTGGGGGCCAAGGCGGTGGGGCTGGGCCGCTACTACCTGTTCCCGCTGGCCGCCGCCGGCCGGCCCGGCGTGGAACGGGCGCTGGAGCAGATGCGCGTGGAGATCGAGCGCGCGATGAAGCTGATGGGCTGCCGGACGGTGGGCGAACTGCAGCGGCGGCACCTGCGGTTCCGGTAGGGCGGCGGGCCGGGCGTATTTGCTACAGTCGCGGCATTGCCCGATCAATGAAAACGCCTGCCGGCAAGACCGGCAGGGTTCAGATAGTCAGCGCTCCGGAGTCTTCATGCCTGTTCGTGCCCGCCTGGCCGCTTCGCTCGCCACCCTTGCGCTGCTTGCCGCGCCATCGGCCCGCGCCGCCGCGCCGCAGGCCGAACTTGCGGCCGGCGCAACCGCCTGCGCCTTCGGCGCCTGGGCCAACTATGACAAACCGTCGATCACCGTGCATGCGGCGCCCGCCGCCACCGCCAAGGTGCTGGGCCGGATTCCCACCCGACCGGCGGCCGGCGAGCCCGAATACGCCTACAGCGTCATCTTCGACGTGCGTCAGGCGCAGGACGGCTGGCTCAGGATCGCCAACGCCAGCGACGCCTATAACGAGGAAGAATATCCCGACCTGCCGCCGCGCAAGGTCTACAAGGGTGAAGGCTGGATCCGCGCCGATGACGCGCGCGTCGGCATCCAGTCGGCGCGCGGCTATCTGCGGCCGGACGCCGCCAGCCAGCGCGTGCTGGACCTGGGCAGCGACTGGCTGACCGAAGTAGGCAAGGTCCAAGGCATCCGCGCCTGCCATGAAAACTGGGTGCTGCTCGATTACCTGGTGGACCGCAAGCGCTCGCCGCAGGACGAGATTGTCGCGCGCGCCCAGGGCGAACAACTGGCCGGGCGCGCGTGGTTCCGGGGGCTTTGCGATGTGCAGGAGACGACCTGCGATATGAAGTCGGTGGATCGGTAGGTTTTCTCCCGCTCTGGGAGTCCGCAAGCGCTCGCGACGCCTTTTCCCGTGGTTGGAGAAATATTTGATTTCCACCCCTAAACTGATTTCGAGCCGGGGGGATAACTTAGGAATGTAGCGGCGCGAAAGGCGCGCCGCGTGTGCTTGCCTGGTTTATCCATGTCCCGCGAAATCCAATGGTTGTGGCCCACTCCGATCATGCATTACAACCTGCGCGAAAGCGGCCAGGTGGAAGCTGGCCTGCATGACGCGCTACAGGCGTTCTCGGAGCGCAACCAGAGCCGCCTATTGAACGACGAGAGGCGCTCGGCCACGCTGGAAACGCTTCGGTGTATTTCGATCTCTTCACGGCACGGCTCCTATTCCATATGGTGAAATCATGCCGGATTTCTCTAATTTAGATCGGTACTAAAAACTGGGTTAGGGTCAGTTGCACTGACCGTCTGAATCCACAATCGCTAAAAATGGGGGGATTACCGCTGGCGCAGTTGGTTTAAGTTCAACGGGGCTCGGCGCGGTAGTGGCCGCGCCTTTGGCGCTTCACGGTGGCGATAACATCGGTGCGGGATTGAACCGCATCTTCAGCAATGGAGATGGCACCACATTGACCTATCAAACAGCATAGGAACTTACGGGTTCTCCTTTGATTGCTCGGGGCGTAGATCAAGCCATTCCCTTTGTCGGCGGTGTGGCATCCTTGGGCCAAGGGCTCCGCTTGGCGGAAAACCGTGTCTTAAATAACACATCCTATCGCGCATTGAATAGCGCCGACGCGAAATCACAGGAAAGCGGAGTGGGTATCCAGGGAAAGGCGCTTAACAGCGATTGGACTGCTGAACAACATGTGTTGAACTTTGGTCCGGGCCGGGGTGGTGCTCTATTTTGAACAGCCCTTGGACCTCGACTACTCGAGATTTCGACGTTACAGTGGGGTACGGCAGTGGAAACGGCATTGTTGCAGTGAATCTCAGCCGTATACCCGCAGCAAACCAGGTCGAGGTCTGGAGGGGCGCGGTTCGGTCGAATATATAGGGTGAATCGATGGCCTATCATCGTTCCATCTGGGCCGAGGAGGTAACCGTATTTCGGTCAATTTCCTCGCAGGCCGTCTACACTCCGATGGCCCCATTGAACCAAGAGCAGTTAGCCCCAATCATGCGTAGAAGCTTGCTCACCGGCGGGATTGGTACATTTAGATCTGGAGAAAATTGATGAGTGGTATTGAAGGTGTGGCCGCAGAGTTGCGGAGTAGTGGGGCAGAACTGGTGATGGCGTTGCAGTCCACCAAAGAGATTAAGCAGCAGGCATTCGAGCGTCTGGATAGGGCTTCCAGGGAGTTAGCAATATTGTTAAGGGGGGCTGAGCAATTGCCACGCCAGATAGTAAATGATCTCTATATCACTGCAAAAATTCTTGAGAACGAAGCGCCTTATTCGAAAGATAACGAACTCGTGCGTCAGATGGCATACACGCTTTATAAGACCTTCGATATAATTCTTCTTGGAGAGTCCCATGATGATTATCGTCCGGGCATACCAAGGGTTCGGTAGTGCTGTATATGGGGGGTTGGCGTGGCAGACTACGTTTAACAGGATAGGATTCGGTGCGGCTTAGTTTGTGTGTTGTGATATTTGCATTCTTTTGGTGCAATAAATAAAACCCCGACTGGGTGTTGCGTCGAGGCTTTCGGGCCTGTCCGTGATTTTTTTTGCGAGGCATATCATGAGGACTGAAGATCATGGGTATGCTGTACTGAGACAGTATTCACCTGACAGTTGACCACGTTGGGGCGTGGTCATACGACCCCAAGCCGGGTTATGAAACGGGTACCCCTACTTGTTGCATGATCCGGAGAGTACGTATGACCACGGAAGAAAAGTGAGCCTGTCCGTATTTTTGTGGGCGAGGCGTTTTAAAAGTTGTTATCCCAGCCCCGCCGCAAACCGTTCGTCGAACAGGATAGCAAACTTGTTCATTGCGACTTTCCAGTCGAAGGTCGCCCTCACGGACTTGGCCAGCACATTGCGTAGCGCCAGCCATAGGAGAGCGTGATGTGCTCCCAAGCCCGCTGCCAGGCAGCGACGATCATAGGCTACTTGGTTCCCCAGGGCCCATCGGCGAACGTTTGCAGCGCCTGCCCGGCCGCTTGTGCGTTGGTGTATTGACCCAGCGGAACCTGCTCAGGTTAAGCGGCTAAAGCAAATGCCTCAGCCGGTGTCTTCATGCCGAGCGCTTGGTGTGGTCGTCGGTCGTTGTAGAGGCGTATCCAGTCGCCGATCACGCGGCTGGCATGTTGGATCGTCTCGAAGCGATGCCGATGCACGCACTGCTCTTTGAGCGTGCGGATCACACGCTCGACCATACCGTTCTGCTGAGGGCAATGCGGCGTGATGAACTCCTGGCGCAACCCATAGCCGCGTACCAGTGCGGTGTAGCTGCGCGACGTGAACACCAGCCCATTATCCGAGCGCAACAGAAACGGCATCGGCACGCGGCCCAACGTCCCGAAGCGCGCAATCAAGGCATGTTCCAGGGCGCTACCCGCGGTGCCGGCCTTGCCGCTGCGAGACAGGTGCCAGCCTAAGAGTTCGCGCGTGTGGCAGTCGATCACCAGCGCCAGCGTTGCCAACCGTCCCGGCCAGCCCACATCCGGCACATATCCGTGGACCAGCGCTCGTTAGGCATCGTTGCCACCGATGGCAGCGCCTGTATCCGCGGCCTGAAGCCGATCGGCCGCTTACGAACCTGCCAGCCCATCAGCTGGAACACGCGCTGCACGGTGTTCTTGTTGAACCCCAGCAGGTGCGCGACGGTCCGGTATCCAAACGACGGCGACTCCTTGATCATCGCCTTGATCGGCGAGGCGAACTTCGGATCAACCTTCGGCGCGGACTTCACTGGCTTGTAGTACACCGTGCGGCGCGGCACACCGAACCAGCGGCACAGCTTGGCGATCGAGACGGTGATGCCGTCGGCTTGCAGTCCCTGGTGGATCGTCGGGGACGCCGAGTCTCGATCACTTCTCGTCCTCGCCCAGCAGGGACTGCAATTTTTTTCTCGCGCGAAGCTCCAGCATCGCCTCGCCGTAGGCCTCTTGAAGGTCCTTGAGCTGGCGCTCGTACTGCTCGCGCACGTCCTGTGGATTGGCCCGCAAGGCATTCTCCATGCCCCGCTTGCCATCGTCGACCCACTGTTCGACCTCTGAGGGCGACAGGTCGTATTGGCGGCTGGCTTCTGCGACGGTGGTCTTGCCTTGAATGATGTCCAGCACTAGCGCGCTCTTGCGCTTGGCCGTCCAGCGTTTGATGTCGTCTTCCATCTTCATGCTCATCGTCAATTCCCTCGATTATGACGTGAGCAGGTTTTCACTGGGTCATTACACGCCATTTCTCCGCTAGAGAAGCTGCGTCTACAATCGTGCACGAGGCTACTCATCAGAATGGTTTCTACAAAGGTAGGCCACAGAATGCGCAATTCTCGGAATATCAAGCTTTCAGAAATGAAATGTTATTTCAAAATGGGGTGAGGCCTTCGCTTGCGGAACGATTGGAGATATGGAATGACGTTCAATCTCTCTATCCACATTTGCCGCAAGGAAAATATCCATTCGGAGTTAAACCATGAATCTCATAAGTGCAAAGAACATGTCTGGTGATGAAGCGATACAGCTCATAAGGCAGGGGCAGCAATTGCAGTGTCCTGTATGTGGGGAGATTTTAAAAACCGTTCCCGAAGAGTGGAAGCCAGGGATGCCCTTGCATGGTCTTCAGTGTCCGGCTAATTTCGAGCACTATATGCTTGTTATCGAAGATGAAAATGCTATGAGAGAAATGCGCAGGCGGATGGCTGCGCGCGCCAAAAAATCTTAGGGACTATATTTGCGCGGATTGACGTTCTCCCAAAAAACGTGGGTATCTCAAAACTAGAGTAAGGTCGCTTCAGGCTCTTTTTGAAGAAGGAGCAGGACGCGATGAAGAAGTCACGCTACACCGAGGCGCAAGTGACATACGCACTGCGCCAAGCAGAAGCCGGTACGCCTGTATCGGATGTTTGCCGCGGATTGGGGATATCAGAGGCGACGTTCTACAACTGGAGGAAGAAGTACGGCGATCTTGCGGCTAGCGAGATTCGTCGGCTGCGCCAGCTTGAAGAGGAAAACGCGAGGCTCAAGCGGGTTGTGGCCGACCTGACTTTGGACAAGCATATTCTGCAGGACGTGATCCGAAAAAAGGTCTGACGCCGATACGCCGCCGGGAGGTGGTTCAATGGATCCTGGACGTGCATCAGGTAAGTGTCCAGAGGGCGTGTCGGCTGGGTCAATTTTCCAGCGGCAGTTGGTATCGCAAAAGCAGCGCGCGAGATCGGTCGGCATTGCGGATGCGCATTCGAGACATCGCGATGAGCAGACCGAGATTTGGTTATGAGCGGATTCATATCCTTTTGCGCCGAGAAGGTTGGTAGGTCAATCTCAAGCGAGTCCATCGCCTGTACCGCCTGGAAGGGCTGCAGGTTCGGATGCGCGTCCGCCGCAATAAGCGGTTGAGTCTGCATCGGGGGCCCGCACCGCAAGCAACAGGTGCTGGGCAGCGCTGGAGCATGGATTTCGTGCATGATCAATTAGCTGACGGGCGAGCGTTTCGGGTGCTGACCGTCGTGGATAACTGGAGCCGTGAGAGTCCCGTGTTGGAGGTGGGTTTTCGGCTAACCGGTGACAGCGTGGTTCAGGCGCTCGATCGAGTCGCCAAGAGGGTTGCTTTGCCGGCCAGTATCACCGTCGACCATGGAACAGAATTCACGTCCAAAGCACTGGATTTATGGGCTTGGGAGAACAAAGTGTTGCTGGACTTCACTCGGCCGGGCAAACCCACAGATAACGGCCTTTACGAGTCGTTTAACGGCCGGCTACGGGATGAGTGCCTGAACGCGCATGAATTCCTATCGCTTGAGCATGCGAAGACGGTCATTGAAGCATGGCGTGCTGATTACAATGACCACCGACCCCATGGCTCGCTCGGCATGCTGACCCCGAGTGAATACGCCAAAACACAGCAGGTCAGCCTGCCTGAGCCGACCGAATTCTAGTTTTCAACTGCTGCGAAACGGGGGTGACGTCAGGCCTGACCACTGCAAAGTACGGTCTCGAGATGGTGGACGGTATGGTTGCACGTCCGCTGCGGGCCGTTGTGAATAGAAACCCAGAGCAGATGGGCGAAATCGCTGCGGAATTGGCTTTGGGCGGCGTAGCAGGAAAGCTTGTGAAGGGCGGCGCTAGTATAGCCGGGGATGCGATTGTGGGAGGCGGGCACTGGGTGGGCGACGCGTTGGCGAATCGCGTCGAGGGCACTCTTAGTCGGCAGGGGTTGGCACCGAATTTGTTGCCTAGTGATTCGAAGTTTTGGATTGGTGCTGACGCTGTTTCGCCGAATGCTCTTGATATGTTCAGAAGAACTGCCAATCAAGGTGCGTTCGCAGATTTGCCGGTCACCATGGATTTGAGGACGGTACATCGATATGCAGAAGATGCTGGTGTTGGTCTGACCGGAATCAAGGTTAAGATCCTACGCGATGAAGGCTTGGTGGGCAGAGGAGTTACTGGTTTTGCTCATCCCAATGGCAAGACGCTAGAGTTGTATCCCGATGCGTTTAGTAGCCCAGAAGAATTGGTCCGCACCCTTGGTCACGAAAGAACTCATTTATATCAGGCTAGAATTTTTGGCCGTCCTAATGGCTCGGTCGAGTTGAATTTAAATGAGAGAGCGGCTTATGGGATTGAAGACTCTTTCGTTAAATACTGGCGTTTGAATGGAGGGAGATAATGCTTAAAGACTGGTTGGATTTGTATAAGAAGATATATGAAAATGCGAGTGATGCCGGACCTTTAATCTGCCCGGAGTGTGGGTCCACTTCTGTGGATTTTCAGTATGTGGGTGATGGGGGGAGTCGTATAGGATATGTGGCGATGTGGTGTGTGAATTGCAATAAAGGCGCAAACTTATCTCGGGTGGCGATACCGCCCGGTGCCCCTTTTCTTTCTTTCGATGCCCCAATTCAAGACGTGGCTGCTCGTATTCCTGATTTCACGCAGATTTTGGTTTGAAAATGTCTTTGATTGGTTTTTTGTT
The DNA here is from genome assembly GCF_902859765.1 of Achromobacter pulmonis. GTDB lineage: Bacteria > Pseudomonadota > Gammaproteobacteria > Burkholderiales > Burkholderiaceae_B > Achromobacter > Achromobacter pulmonis. Next base: position 57,887 of record NZ_CADIJV010000002.1, on the reverse strand, counting down.
GGGAAATTTTAATAAAGAATTTCTGCCTAAATTTTTATTATCGGTGCCAGTGCTGGCAAATGAGAGATCCTCATGTAGAAGGGGGGCGGTGCTCGGTGGGAGTGCCTGAGCTGTAGTGAGACAGTATTGAACTGACATCGGCCCCCAAGCCGGCGTTTTCTCAAGCAGCCTCGGCGAACACGTCCTGCGGAGCGGGATGCTGCGTCTTGCCGGCATCGAACATCTTCGCCGGAGTTATGCCTGATCTTGCTTAGTTGCATGTTCAAGTTCTCGATGGCGTTGGTCGTGTAGATCACGCGCCTTGTGTTCGGAGGTAAGACGAAGAACGGCGTGACGCTCTCCCAGGCTCGCTGTCAGGCCGCGAGGATCGTTGGGTATTTGATTCCCCAGGGCCCATCGGCGAACGCCTGCGGCGCGTGCTCGGCCGCTTGTGCGCTGGCGGCAGCGTAAACCGGGTGCAGGGCGGCGGCCACGCCCTTCAGGCCGTCGACCACGGCGATCAGGATGTCCTAGCACCCTTGGGTCTTGAGTTCGTTGAAGATCTTGAGCCAGAACTTGGCCCCCTCGGTCTGCTCGACCCACAGGCCCAGTACGTCGCGCTTACCATCGGCCTGCACGCCCAGCGGCAAGTACACCGCCCGATTGCTGACCCCGCCGTCGTCGCGGATCTTTACCCGCAGTGACCTGCTCTGAGAATTTCGTACCACTGGGTATTTGAGAAAATAGCTTCTGACGCGAGAAGGAAGCGAGATGAAGAAGGCAAGGTACAGCGAAGAGCAGATAGTTCGGATACTGCGGGAGGCCGACCGAGACCCGGTGGCCGACGTGGCCAAGCGGCACGGAGTGAGCGAGCAGAGCATCTATGGCTGGCGCAAGCGTTTCGGGGAGTTTGGGGTGGACGAGGTGCGCCGGCTCAAGGAAATAGAGACCGAGAACGCTCGGCTGCGCAAGCTGCTGGTCGAGCGGGATCTGGAGATCGAGGCGATGAAGGAGGTCAATCGCCGAAAGTGGTGAGCGTACAGGTTCGGCAGGAGCAAGCCCGTCTGGTTTGCTCGCTTGGGGTTTCCCAGCGCCGGGCCTGTACGCTGTATGAAGTGTCTCGTTCGGGTTTGCGTTATGAGCCGAGCAAGGCGAGCGCGGACGCGCCAGTCGTGGCGAGGATGAAGGCGCTCTCGGCCCAGTATCCCCGGTATGGTTATCGGCGGATCAGCATATTTCTGGCCCGGGAGGGGCACACGATGAGTATGTCCCGCGCGTGGCGATTGTGGAACGTGGCGGGGCTGCAAGTGCCCCATAAACGGCCTCGGCGCCGCGTGGCAGCTTCTCGCCCGCGACCGCTGACGCCGGCGCGAGCCAACCAGGTCTGGTCCTATGATTTCGTCTTTGACGCGTGCGCCAACGGTCAGCAGATCAAATGCCTGACGCTGGTCGATGAGTACACGAGGGAATGCCTGGCTATTGATGTGGCCGGGTCAATCCGCTCACGCAGAGTGATCGAGATATTGACCCGCGTCATCAGTGACCGCGGAGCTCCCCGATATCTGCGTTCGGACAATGGCCCGGAGTTCGTCTCGCGCGCCTTGCTGCAATGGATTGCGGATCAAGGCATTGAGACGGCGCTGATCGACCCGGGCAAGCCCTGGCAGAACGGCACGACCGAGAGTTTTAACGGTAAGCTGCGCGACGAGTGCTTGAATATGGAATGGTTCCGGAACCGAACCGAGGCACGCATCGTGATCGAAGACTGGCGCGAGCATTAACTGTCAGGCCGCATTCCAGTCTGGGCTATTTGACACCGCAGCAGGCCGCCCAGGTCGCTGCATCAGGATTACTAACCGAAGCTAAATTCCAAATCCCGGTGGTGTGAAAAATCCGAGCAGGTCAGCGTTGCTGCATCGGTGCTGTCAGGCGGCAAGGCGAACTACTTGCAGATTGCCACTGACGCGTTTGGGAATGCGTTGGGGAATTCGATTGTTTCGGAGGCGACGGATCGAGCTGCGCGTCATTTGACGGAAGAGCAGGATCGAAAGCTGAAGCAAGCACATGCCGAATGGCAAAGGGAAGAGAGAGAGGGCTTCGGTCGACAGAAAGTGCTACTCGCGGCAAACGACGATGCTGGTGGCGATGAGTCGGATACCAGATCAATCACGCTGGAGGCCTTCAACAAAGCCAAGGAGACAAATGCCAGCGGCGTCTTTGCCTTCGGCATCGATCGATATTCGCCTCGCTTTGGTACAACCTTCCTGGCAGATGGTACCGAAATTAATCCGTATGCCCAGCAAGCAGCCGTAGCATTAGGCGGCGGGTTTGCTGTTTTGGATAGTAGTTTGCCGGCAATTACCGCTTCAGGCTTTGATGGTCCCGCCGGGGAGGTAGTGAGAAATCCTCTTGGCTTTGCCGCAGGCAATCTAAAAAGCTTGCGGAATAATAAAGCCGGTTTTGCGGGTGCGCTTTTAATTCAAAGCGCAGTGGGGCAAGCTCAGGCCGAATTGGAAATGAGCGGAGCTTTGCTTCGTATGGATGTTTCGGATGTACAGAATAGGATAAGCGGTGGCGGCGACTACTTGTCCGAACTTATTACCGCCCGGCCGAGAAGCGGTGCGGAAGGCGTTGGTATGATGACAGGTGACGTAACCTCGTTGATGTCTGGTGTTAATGGCTTCCGGAAATCGAGAAGTTGGGAAGATGTTATTTCCAGCTCGATGCGGAAAGATCCGGCATTGAATAAACTTCTTGGGATTGACGATGTTCATAGGGGCTGGTGATGATATTTAAAAGGTTCAATAAAGAATCATTTATCGAAGTTAACGGGATGGGAGGTGCGGCCAAGGAGATTTTTTCTTTGGGGGATGGCCAGATTTTATCTGGAGAGGGAGATTTTTTTGGTGAGGATCTGGTTGCGCTGTATGTGAAGAATGCGAAGATTTTTATACTGGCAAAGAATACAATAGTGGATGTATTGGATTCTTCTTTGGTTGTTAAGTATGAGCATATCGATGGGGGGGTACTCAATTCTATATCTCTGGTGCCGGTGGCTCTGAAAAAATTATTTACGAATCTTGGTGGAAAAAATTTCCTCTTGCTTCCCCTGCTTATGGATATCCCGAGGATAAAGAGCGAGACTTTTGCGCCTTTGTTGTTTATATGATTGGTAATGATGAGGCAAAAGAAAACTACATTAAGGAATTTTCTTAACAAGTTGGCATGTCTGGCTGCGTTTAATTGTAAAAAAGAAGGTAATTTAACGTGCTAGGCTACGTTTAATTCGACAGTATTTAGGAATGCCTGGCCGAAAAATTGTAGTCGGGGTTTTTGTTATGTGCTGAGGTCCGGTTGGGGCAAGCCAGTTATTTACTCTGGTTATGATTTTTTCCTTGCAAGGTCACTGCACGATTCCGCCTGCGTGAAGTGCCCGACGGCTACCTGCGCCATAGCATCGACTACGACGCCAACGGCAACCGCCTGTCCGACACGTATTGGGACAAGGTCATCTACGCCGATGGAGGCACGGCCGCCGGCTTCACCACGGAACGGTACACCTACGACGCCATCAACCGCCTGACCACGCTGCGGCGCGACGGACTGCTGCTGGATGCGCGCTACTATGACGGGGCCGACCGGGTGGTGCTCAGCGGCATCGATGGGTCATTGGGCAAGGCGTTCTTCGACCGGTCGGGGCTGGCGGGCGAACAGCGCCGCAACGTCTACGACGGCGCTGGGCGGCTGTATTCGGCGCGGGTGCTGAAGATGACGGCGGCCGGCCTGTCCGGCGGCTATGCGACGACCTACTCGGGTTACGACCAGGCGGGCAACGTCACGCAGTACCGCATGGACGTGTACGACGGCTCGCCGTACACCAACACCTACACCTACACGCACGCCCGCTACGAAGGCTACCGCGAGGCCACCCTGTCCGGCACCAGCACCGCGCTGGACCCGGGCCAGACGACGTACCAGTACGACGTCAACGGCAACCTGATCGGGGTGGTGGACACCAAGGACAGCAGCAAGAACCAGACGCTGGTGAACGACGCCAGCGGCAAGATCCTGCAACGCGTGCAGAACGGCCAGACGATTCGGTCGCTGGTGGTCAACGGCGAGCTGTTGGGGACGACCGGGCCGGCGGTGGGCGCGGACGATTTCTCGCCAGCGTTCCGGCCGATCGACGGCGGCAACCCGTCGGCCAGCCCGGGTTCGTACCGGATCCAGGCGGGCGACACGCTGCAGAGCATCGCGCAGCAGGCGTATGGGGATAGCCGGTTGTGGTACCTGGTGGCAGAAGCCAATGGTCTTGCCAGCGACCGGGATTTGCGGGTTGGGGCGACGGTCACGATCCCGAACCGGGTGTCGGGCAACCATAACGACTACAAGACGTTCAAGCCGTATGACCCGGGCAAGCTGATCGGGGATACGCAGCCGACGATGCCTGTGCCGAAGCCGGATAGCGGTGGCGGCGGTGGTGGGTGTGGCGGGATCGGGATGATCATCGTTGCAGTGGTGGCGGTGGTGGCGACGGTGTTGACGGCGGGGGCGTTGGCGCCCGCGGCCGCGGCAGCAGCCGGCGCTGCGGGCACTGCGGGAGGATTGGCCGGGACGATGATGACGGGGGCGGCGATTCTCACAGGAACCGCGACCGGCATATCGGGCATGGCAGCGATTGGCCTTAGCGTGGCCGCCGGCGCCATAGGTAGTGTTGTCAGCCAAGGCGTTGGCATGGCCATTGGTGCACAGTCCAAGTTCAATTGGAAGGGTGTCGCCGTCAGTGCGGCGGCGGCTGGCGTGACGTCGGGTGTGGGAACTGGCATGGGCGTTGGCAGCTTCTTCACTGTAAATAACGCGGCGAGTACAGCGGCCGTTGGCGCGTGGGGAATGGCAGGCCGTGCAGTGATGAGTTCCGTCATCAGCCAAGGTATTGGGGTGGCGACGGGGTTGCAGTCGCAGTTCAACTGGACGAACGTAGCGGCCGCCGGCATCGGCGCTGGTGTCGGTTCGGCTGTTGGAGCGCAGGTGTTCCCGAACGCGTCGGATTTCAGTGAACGATTGACTCGTGGATTCGTGTCTGGCGCTGTGGGTGGGGTGGCAGCTTCGGTGCTCTCAGGCGGCAAGGCGAACTACATGCAGATTGCCGTTGACGCATTTGGGAACGCTTTGGGCAATTCCGTACTGGACGAGATGGCTGGGATGTCGGGGCCATCGTCGCAACCCATTAGGGTGAACGATAGTGCAAGGTCCGGGCAGCAAATGCTGGGGTCCTTTGATTCACTGATGCCTGCTTCGTATCGTCCTCAGGGCGAGATGTCCTCCATTCCCGCCTTCCACGATTCGCAGCGAGAGGTGAATTGGGGAGCCTTGCAGGATCCGCCTGCTCAAGCGGATGTTGATGCGGTAGTGGATGCATTTTATCCGCGGGAGCAGAGGAGATTTGGTGGCTCCGTGACGGTGGCTTCGAGTACTGGTTTCGACTCTCAATCAGTCAGTCTGGCAATGAAGGAGTTAGATGCGGCCGACGGTGCGCGCTATGCCGAATTGGTCGGCCTTAAGGTGAATCAGGCACAACTGCCGCGGCCTCGGATCGGCGTGCTATCCGAGCTGGGAGAGCGAATGCTCGGAATGGTCGACATGACTGCCGGCATAGCTGGAGGAGCGGTCGGCTACGTTTACGACTCGGTGTTGACATCCGCAGACGCTGTATCGGGAGGGCGGCTTTCTGCCAACTTCGATGAGTTTGGTTACGCAGTCTCCAGGAACAGGGTCCGCGGTCAAATGTTGTGGAATGCTGGAGAGCGAATAGCTGGTTCCGGATTGCGCCTAGCCACCTTCAATATGGGCGTGGATGAGGCCTACCAAGGAGTCCGCGACTTCTTCCAGATCGACCGCGCCATGCAGCTTGAAGCCAGCGGTGACTATCGTGGTGCGCAGGCATTGTGGGGGTCGATGGCGCTGAATGCGGCGGGTGGTGCGGCTGGGGCGACGCGAATTTTGCCGGGCATCGCTCCTATGACAACGCAAGCAGTGCGAAGCACAGGTGTGGGACTACGTCTTGCGGTTGAGGATTTCGGAGCGTCGCGTACGGGACAGATCTTAGCATCGGCAATTGATTACCGCATGGCGAAGTCGGGCTTCATGCTGAGCGCAGTGCCATCTTCCGCTTCGTTCCGTCTCGGTGGTATTGGCGGAGGGAACTTCCTCCCCGCGTCTGTAGACGCCGCAGCAAGCTATATTACGAATAAATTCCCCAATGACCCTTTCGATTCAAAAGGAAAGATATTTGGGGAAGTGGTCGTGGTAGATGGGAAAGTGACACTCGGCCCAGGGCGGAATGTCCCGACAGCGGCAGATTTTGTGATTTCAACTGACAATAGATTGTTGTTGGGAAGAAGTCACATGACTCTCGCAGATAAGAGGGATGTATTGGCGGCGGGACAGCTAAAAATTACCGGGGATGGCCGGTTGAGGGTCATTGATAATCAATCTGGCCATTACCGTCCGTCGGTGTCTGAAGCAATGAAATTTCCAGAACTGTTCAGAAGGTTGGGTGTGAATCTAAAGGATACAAGATTCCAGGCTTGGGAATCCCATTCGGATGCGGATGGATTTGTGATAGGTAGAACGCTTATGATTAATGAGATTCAAAAGAAATGAAAAATACACCTTCCTTAGTAGAGTTGTCGGACTTTATATACGATGGGTATGGCGTTTCCGAAAAATATGGTGTGGAATATTTGTTGGAATTCAAAAATAGTTTACTGTTGTATGATCCAATTGAAGTGATTTCTCTGCATATGGCTACTTACTCTCATGTTTACGTATTGGAGTTTATTATGGGTGCTCCATACGTGTGGGAGGGGTTTGACTCAAAAAAATGGGTTGAGTTGATGCGGCGAGTCTCTCCTAGACCAGATGCATCGCGTTGTATAGAGGAGCTTGCGGGTTATAGTGATATAGTTTTTTTAAATCGCTTTCTGCGTGTGGATGCGTTAGGGTATTTTTTGGGCGACGAGATGATTTCCGATTTGGATAAGAGCCAAGCGAGATCTTATTTCTCAAAGTTTCCAGATCTTGTGGAAATAAACGATCTCGACAAAGATGACTTGGATGGAGTCTATTTAATGAGCAATGAGGAATTGAAGCGAAGGGCAATGGTCATTTTGGCAGAGGGTGTTTTTAAGGAGTGTAAGTCGAAGCCGTCATCCGATTTTCATTGATTTATGAAAATACGGTGTAATAATGAAGGGGCTTCATATTTTTTGGTCTGATTTTAATGTTTCGCCAAAAGATGGTCTCGCGCTCTTATAGTTTTTGTGGCTTATGGGGTCTAGCGAAAAAAACGGATCGGTCAGGTGAATGATAAAAGTAGGCCGTCAATTTTTTACTGGATAGATTATCCGGTCAGAGTGCTGGGGTGCATCTATGAAGAGCGATGTATAAGCAAGCTGAATAATATTCTTTAAATTAACGTGTCAGACTACGTTTGATGCGGCAGCAATAGAGAAGCCTCGCTAGGTAGTAGTACCGAGGGTTTTTTTTGTGTCAGGAGCGCGGGGTTAAGGGCTGCGGCGCGCGGACTGCTGCTGGACGCACGCTACTACGACGGCGCCGGGCTGACCTGCTCTGAGAAATTCGTACCACCGGGTATTTGAGAAAATAGCTTCTGACGCGAGAAGGAAGCGAGATGAAGAAGGCAAGGTACAGCGAAGAGCAGATAGTTCGGATACTGCGGGAGGCCGACCGAGACCCGGTGGCCGACGTGGCCAAGCGGCACGGAGTGAGCGAGCAGAGCATCTATGGCTGGCGCAAGCGTTTCGGGGAGTTTGGGGTGGACGAGGTGCGCCGGCTCAAGGAAATAGAGACCGAGAACGCTCGGCTGCGCAAGCTGCTGGTCGAGCGGGATCTGGAGATCGAGGCGATGAAGGAGGTCAATCGCCGAAAGTGGTGAGCGTACAGGTTCGGCAGGAGCAAGCCCGTCTGGTTTGCTCGCTTGGGGTTTCCCAGCGCCGGGCCTGTACGCTGTATGAAGTGTCTCGTTCGGGTTTGCGTTATGAGCCGAGCAAGGCGAGCGCGGACGCGCCGGTCGTGGCGAGGATGAAGGCGCTCTCGGCCCAGTATCCCCGGTATGGTTATCGGCGGATCAGCATATTTCTGGCCCGGGAGGGGCACATGTATTGACCCAGCGGAACCTGCTCAGGGGGGCCGCCGCGATTTCGCCAGTGTCCGCCCCAGTTGCTTGCGGCGCCACACCAGAACACCCGTCACCGATAGCATCACCACCACCCACCCCAGCAGGCACGCGAAGATCCGGTAAGGCAGCCCGAACACATGGGCCATGTGCAGCGCCCCCAGCCAGTTGCTGAAAGTGTCGCCCCACGCGCCCCGCGTCGGCAGGTAGACGCCGCGGCGTTCGCCGCTGTCGGCGTCGATCAGGATGGCCGTGTTGCCAACGTGGCGGCGCAGGTCGGCATCGCTGTGCACCAGATAGCCGTAGAGGCCGCGGCGGCGGTCCAGCATCAGCATTTCCTCGCCGTCCACGGTGAAGCCGCGTTCGCGCGCCAGGTCGGCCATGGCGCGGCGCGCCGCGGCCAGCGCCGCCGGCCCCTGCAACGCCGGCGTCACCAGCGGCGTCGGCCGCGCGGGTGCGCCGCGCCAGGACGTGTCGAAGGGCATGATGGTCGACATCACCGGCTGGTAGACCTGGTCGCGCAGGTTGAACATGACGCTGGACCAGGCATACACCAGCAGCAGCGCCCATAGCCACAGGCCGAAGGCGCGGTGCAGGTCCAGGGTGCGGCGCGTCGTCGAGGCGCCGCGCTTGATCAGCCAGGCGGGCCGCCAGCCGCGCCAGAAGCCCTGGCGCCGCGCGCCCGGCGCCGGCAGCGTCAGGTAGAAGCCCACGACGCAATCCAGGGTCCAGACCAGCGCCACCACGCCATACAGCAGCCGGCCCCAGATGCCTGGCAGCGTCAGGTCCAGATGCAGGCGGTAGATGAAGGGCAGCAGGTTCTCGCGTGCCAGCGATGCCACCCCCTCGTTGCGCCAGCCCAGTACTTTGCCGCTGTAGGGGTCGGCGAAGGCATGGGTGGCGGCCAGCGGCAGCGCGCGGCCGCTGGCCGCATCCCGTTGTGGCGACAGCCGGAAAACCACCGCGCGGTCGGCCTCGCGCCGCAACGGCACCTGGTCGACGACGGCCCAGGGCAGTTGCTGGCGCACCGATTCGCGCAGCGCGAATGGGTCCAGCATGGCTCGTCCGTCACCGGGCGCCAGGAACCACTGCGGATTGAGCCACGCATCCAGCTCTTCCTTGAAGGCCAGGATGCTGCCGGTCAGGCCTGCCACGCACAGGAACAGGGCGGTTGCCAGCCCCGCCCAGCGGTGCACGCGCACCCAGAACGGGCGTGCCGCGCCTGCCATCGCGTCCTCAGTACTTCGCGTTCAAGGTCAGCAGGAAGGCCTGCGGCTCACCGAAGACGTTTTGCGAGCGGGGCGAGCTGATGGTGGCGTAGTACTTGCGGTCGAACAGGTTGGTAATGTTGAGCGCCACGTTCAGGTTGCGGCTGATCTCGTAGCCGAACTTCAGGTCCACGGTGGCGAAACCGCCTTGTTCGAGCCGCGCGCCGTTGTACTGGGGCAGCGCTACATACGTGCCGCTTTGCACGTTGACGCCGCCGCCGACGGTGTAGCGATGCCAGTCGCCCGGCAGGCGATAGTCGGTCCAGAGGCGCAGCAGGTGGCGCGGCGCGATGGCGGTCACGTTCGAATCGTACGAAGCGCCCTGGTCCACCCGCGCCTGCAGCCAGGTATAGCCGGCATAGACATTCCAGCCCGGACGCAGTTGGCCATTGACCTGGAGTTCGAAGCCGCGGTTGCGCGTCTTGCCGTTGGCCGTGTACTGGGTCGTGGAGTCGGCGGCCAGCGTGGCGCGATTCTGGTCGCGGATCTCGAATACCGCGAACGAGGCGTTCAGCGCGCCATCCAGGTATTCGCCCTTGATGCCGGCCTCGACCTGCTTGCCTTCCAGCGGCTTGAGCATGTTGCCGTCCGCCGTCGAGTAGCCGTTCTGCGGCGAGAAGATCTCGGAATAGCTGGTGTAGACCGAATAGGTGTCGTTCAGGTCGTAGATCAGGCCCAGGTTCGGCGTGAACTTGCCATTGAACCTCGCATCCTGCGTTTTCTCGGTGGACACGGTGCGCTGGGTGGAGGTCAGATCCCACCAACTGTAGCGGCCGCCAGCCACCAGTGTCAGCGTTTCGGCCAGCCGCAGGCGCAGGCTGGAATACAGGCCCCATTGCTGGGTGCGCGCGTGCGTGCTGTTGTTGAAGGCATAGTCGAGGCGGTCGAAGTCGGAGCGCGGCTGGGTGATGTCGATGCGCGGCGCCCAGGCGGGCGTGGGGTAGCTCCACTCGCTGTCGAAGCGGGAATCGGTGTAGTTGGCGCCTAGCGTCAGGTTGTGCGTGCGGCCAAAAAGCTGGAACGGGCCGTCGGCATAGGCGTCGTAGGAGGATTGCGTCTGCCGCGTCGGGCCCTTGGCCGACATCAGCTGGATCAGGTCATTCGCGGTATTGGCCGGCCCCCAGCCATAGGCCTGTTCACGGTCTAGTTTGTTCTCGGCATAGCGCCCCGACAGCTTGGCGGTCCAGCCGCTGGCCATGTGGTGTTCCAGGTCGGCGAAGGCCTCGGTGGTGGTGAACTGGTCGCGGTTCCAGTCGGCGCCGATGAAGGTCGAGCGCTTGATGTCGGCCAGCGCGAAACTGGGCTGGCCGTTGGCGCCCACCGTCATGGTGGCCGGCAGCGACCACATCGATGCATGGATGTCGCGCTTCTGGTTGCTGGCGCCCACCGTCAGGGTGGTGGCGGGCGTGAAGTCGTAGGCCAGCGCGCCGTACAGCACCGAGTGTTTCTCGTTGGTCTTGTCATAGAAAAAGCGGCGGTCCTGGTAGACCCCGACCAGCCGGCCGCGCAGCGAGCCATCGGCGTTCAGCCCGCCGGTCAGGTCCACCTGCGAGCGGTAGTTGTCCCACGAGCCTGCCGACACGCTGCCCTCGAATCCAAAGGCTTTCTCCGGCCGCTTGTGCACCAGGTTGATGGCCCCGCCCAGTCCGCCCGCGCCGTTGTACAGGCCGGCCGGGCCCTTGAGCACTTCGACGCGGTCGTATACCGCCAGGTCGCTCGAGGACAGCATGCGCCAGTCGTATTGCGTGGGGATGCCGTCGACCTGGTAGGAGGTCATGTCGAAGCCGCGCGAATGGAAGATCGAACGGCTGTTGTCGCGGCGTTCGACCGTGACGCCGGCGGTATTGCGCATGGCGTCGTCCAGCGTCTGCATCGCCTGTTGGCGTATGCGTTCCTGTGTCACCACGCTGACGGATTGGGGAATCTGCCGTTGCGTCAGGGCCGATTTCGAGCCCACGGTGGTGGGCGGGTTGTAGCGGTCCGCGGTCGCATCGGCCGTCACGGTGACGGCCGACAGGGTGCTGACCGACGGGGCGGCAGGGCGGATGATGAAGTGGCGTTCTCCGGTCTGTTGCGCGATCAGGCCGCTGCCGGCCAGCAAGGCCGCGAACCCGTCGGCGACCGAATACGTGCCACGCAGCGCCGGGGCCTGGCGCCCGGCCGTGAGCGACGCGTCGAACGAGAGCGTTACCCGGGCGGTGGCGGCGTATTGGTTCAGGGCGGCATCGAGCGGCGCGGCCGCCTGCTCGAACGCCATGGAGGCGGACTGGGCGTGCAGGGTGGGGGCGAACGCCAGTGCGGCGCACAGCGGCAGAAGGCGGAACAGGCGATAAGGTATGACGCGGGCAGGGCGGGACATGGCGGGTGCGATCCTGGTTCAAACTGGGGTTGTCATTCCCTATGTCGAGCGAGGTCGCCGAAACCCGTAACGTGCAGTGCGGGAAATTTGTAACGCCGGTCAGGCGGGCAGCACGCGGGTCCACAGTCCGGTGTAGCGCTGGACCCGCATGGGCAGCACGCGCGCCAGGGTGTCCAGGGCGCCGGGCAGGTCATCCAAGAGAAAGGCACCGGAAACGCGCAGGTCGGCCACCGCCGGATCACAACTGATCCAGCCGTGTTGGTACCGGGATAGTTCTTGCAGGAAGTCCGCCAGCCGCATGCCGCGCACCGTCAGCACGCCCCTGGCCCAGCCGTCGGCGTCGAATGGCGCGGCCGGCTGCCGCCCCACAGCGTGGTCGCTCACACGATAGCGGCCGCCGGGTTCGGCCAGTGTTTCGATGCCGCGCACGGGCGCGATGCGTAGTTCGCCGCCCAGCAATTCCAGCAAAGTGGCGTTGTCCAACTGGCGCAGCAGGAACCGAGCGCGCGTGCCGCTGAAGCAGGCTTGCCGCGTGCGCACTTCCCAGGTCGCGTTCGCGCCGGTGTCCATGCGCATTTCACCCGCCAGCAGGGTCAGCCGCAAGCCGCCCGGGTCGGCCCGCACCGCGGAATCGGTGTTCAGCCACAGCTCGGCGCCATCGGCCAGCGCGTAGCGGCGGCGCTCTCCCACCCCGCTGCGGTAATCGGCGGCATAGCGTTCCCATGCGCCGTCGCGCCACGCCAGCGTCAGCCCCGCGCCCGCCGCGCCCAGGCCCAGCATGGCCAGCAACTGGCGTCGCCGCTGACTGGGCGCGGCGCGCAGGGCCGATGCGGCGGCCGGTCCCGCGGGCGATTCCGATACTGTCCGCAGATCCGTCTCGATGGCTTGCAATTGCCGCCAGACGCGCTCGTGCTCGGCGTCGGCCTCGCGCCAGCGCCGGCAGGCGTCGTGGTCGGCCGCGCCGGCGTTGCCTGAATTGAGCCGTACGGCGAAGGAAATGGCGCGTTCCAGCACGACGGCCCGATCAGCCATAGCGCAGCTCGTAGCAATGGCGGATGGCGGTGGCCATGTATTTTTCCACTGAACTGAGCGACACGCGCAGCGCCGCGGCAATGTCGGGATAGGTCATGCCGTCCAGCCGCGACATCAGGAAAGCCTTTTTCGCCTTCGCGCTCAGCCCATCCAGCATGCGGTCGATGCGCACGAGCGCTTCGAACAGCAGCGCGCGCGTCTCGGGAGACGGCGCATGTTCCTCTGGCAGCAGGGCGATTTCGTCGAGGTAGGCGCGTTCCAGCCGGCGGCGGCGGATGTGGTCCACCGCCAGCCCGTGCGCCAGTGTTGTCAGGTAGGCGCGTGGCTCATGCAGGGCGCGGGCGCGCTCTGGCTGGACCAGCAGGCGGTGGAAGGTGTCGTGCGCGATGTCGGCGGCATCGAAGCCGCAGCCCAGCTTTCGTCGCAACCAGGTCACCAGCCAGTGGTGATGGTCCGCATAGAGTGCGCACACGTGATCGTGATCCGGTGCCAGGCGGGCAGTCATGGAGAAAAGGGGGAAAGGAAGACTGAATTTCGATATTGAGAATCGTTTTTATTGTATCGGAAAACTTCCGCGGTGCACGCGGACGCCAGGCCAGGGCGGGCGGCAGCACCCGTCGCGGGCGCGTGACACGGTCCGACACGCGCTGCAAGGTTCGCCGCTATAAGGGAAATACCTATGTGCGCATTCGCAACACAAACGCGCATGAGAAAAGTTCGCATTACACTTATTCGCTAATTATTTCTAACCCTTTTAGCAAGGAAGTCCGTTATGCAAGACCCGCGGCCCACCGGTATCCGCCCCGCCATTCGTCCACGCCTCGCCCTGCGGCGCACCACCGGCCTGGTGCTGATGGCGCTTGCCAGCGGTACGGCCGTGGCGCAGGAGGCGGGCGTCGCCACCTTGCCCGCCGTGCAGGTCCAGGCCGACGGCGACCCGACCACCACCGAAGGCACCGGCGCCTACACCCCGCGCGCCACGTCCGCCAGCACCGGCCTGCCGCTGTCGCTGCGCGAAACCCCGCAATCGGTCACCGTGGTCACGCGCCAGCGCATCGAAGATCAGGACATGCGTTCGCTGACCGACGTCCTGGGCAACACCCCCGGCATCTCGGTGCAGAACTACGACAGCGAGCGCTACAGCTTCAGCTCGCGCGGCTTCGCCATCAGCAACTACCTGTACGACGGTGTTCCCACCAGCTTCGACACTGGCTATGCCGCGGGCGAGTCCTCCATCGACCCCATCATCTACGACCGCGTCGAAGTGGTGCGCGGCGCCACCGGCCTGTTGACCGGCACCGGCAACCCCTCGGCCTCGGTCAATCTGGTGCGCAAGCACGCCACCAGCCGCGAATTCACCGCCGACCTGAGCGTCAGCGCCGGCACGTGGGACACCTACCGCGCCACCGCCGACCTGTCCTCGCCGCTGAACGCCAGCGGCAGCGTGCGCGGCCGCATCGTCTCGGCCTACCAGGACAATCATTCATACCTGGACGGCTACCAGAACCGCAAGAAGGTCTTCTACGGCGTGGTCGACGCCGACCTGACCGCGCGCACTACCTTGAGCGTCGGCTTCAACTACCAGGACAATGCGCCGCAGCGCAGTAGCTGGGGCGGCTTCCCGCTGTGGTACGCCGACGGCGGCCGCACCGATTGGAAGCGCTCGCTCAACACCGGCGCCGACTGGACCCAATGGGCCAGCACCACCGAAGGCGCCTTCGCCAGTCTGGAGCATCGCTTCGACAATGGCTGGCGCGTGCAGGCCGTGGGCTCGCATTCCAAGCACGAAATGGACGGCAAGCTGCTCTACCTGACCGGCTGGCCCGATCGCACCACGGGCTTGGGCATGGGGGCATCGGCCCAACGCTATTACGGCGACCGCAAGCAGAACAGCCTCGATCTCAAGGCCTCCGGCCCCTTCACCCTGTTCGGCCGCCAGCACGAAGCCGTGGTCGGCGCCAGCTTCACGCGCCAGTACGCCGATTTCCGCAACCGTGGCGCTGTGTCGCCGGCCGCCGTTGGCAATTTCCTGGACTGGGACGGCTCGTACCCCGAGCCGCAGTGGAGCGACACCTCCACCCTGGCCAGCCGCTACACCACCAAGCAGGCCGGCTGGTACGGCGCGCTGCGCTTCAGCCTGGCCGATCCGCTCAAGCTGATCGTCGGCGGCCGCTACAGTACCTGGAAGACGGACGCGGTGGGGTGGGGCGGCAGCAGCAGGCAGGCCTTCGACAAGGACGCGTTCGTGCCGTACGCCGGCTTGCTGTACGACATCAACGAGAACTACACGGCGTATGTCAGCTACACCGAGATCTTCAACCCGCAGGACAAGCAGGACCGCAACGGCAACTGGCTCGATCCGCTGGAGGGCAAGGCGTACGAGGCCGGCATCAAGGGTGAATTCCTCGACGGCCGCTTGAACGCGTCGGCCGCGGTGTTCCAGATCAACCAGGACAATCTGGCGCAGGACGACGTCGGTTACCTGGTGCCGGGCACGCTCAACCAGGCCTCGCGCGCCGCCAATGGCACGCGCAGCCGCGGGTTCGACCTGGAAGTGTCCGGAGAAGTCACGCCGGGCTGGAACGTGGCGGCGGGGTGGTCGCATTGGACCGCGCGCGATGGCGACGGCAGCCCGATCCAGACCGACCAGCCGCGCAGCCTGGTGCGGTTGTTCACCACCTATCGGCTGCCGGGCGATTGGAACCGGCTGACGGTGGGCGGCGGCGTCAACTGGCAGAGCCATGTCTATACGATTGCCAACGGTCCCAATGGCAGCGAGCGGGTGGGGCAGGGCAGCTACGCCCTGGTCAACCTGATGGCGCGCTACAAGTTCGACAAGGGCCTGTCGGCGCAGTTGAACATCAACAACCTGATGGACCGCAAGTACTACTCGCAGATCGGCTTCTACAGCCAGGGCGCGTGGGCGGCGGGGCGCAGCGCCACGTTGACGATGCGGTATCAGTATTGAGGGCAAGCCCGGCCGGTCCGGCCGGGCTGACCGATCAGCCGGGGAGCGGCGCCGGCCATGCGTATCGCGGGATCACTGGCGGGGATACGAGCCCAGCAGCCGCATCTGCGGATGGGCGGCCAGGACGGATGCCAGCGGCTCCTGCAGGGCGTGGCCGGCCACCTCGATCAGATAGCGGTGCGTGTCCAGCGTCTTCCCGCTGGGCCGCTCGTAAATGGTCAGCACCGGCACCTTGGCGTTCACCAAGGCCGCCAGTGTGGCGTTGAACGTGTCGTCGGACGCATCGACCCGCAGCGAGGTCTTGTCGCGCCCCGTTGGCGCCGGCAGGTCACGGCCCAGCACCCACCAGCGGGTCACGTTGTGCGGCCCGAACTCAATGCCGTCCACCAGCGGCTCCAGCGCGTGGATCGCCGCGCCGATGCGCGGCCCGAACGATGCCCTGTGATGGCCTGGGCTGTCGGCCACCGCCTTGGCGGCGGCGCCGCCGCCCGTGGTTTCGGTACGCCTGACCCGCGGCATTTCGCGCTCGATCCATGGCTTGACCTCCTCGAACGCCACCGGGTGGGCCAGCACTTCCGTGATGTCGGCCAGCCGCGCGCCCGGTTTGGCCAGCAGGCTGTAGCTCAGCATCTTGGGATACTCGGCCACCACCGTCACCTCGGGCAAGTCCAGCACCGCGTCCAGGTACGGCGTAACGCCCACCACCGATGTGGTCACGGGCACGCATGCACGCTCGATCCGGCTGCGCTGGTAATCCTTGAACAGCTCGTCGCGCGACAGCGCCACCAGGCCATCGGGACCGAACAGGTCCAGGCAGGCCTGGTGCGTCCACGAGCCCGCCGGGCCGAGATAGCCGGTGCGCACGACGCGGCCGGCCGCCGCTGGCAGCGCCGTCAAGGGGCGGCCGGACAACATCGATAGCAGGGTCTTGTACATGATTGCTCCTTGGGGCGCGGGTCAGGCGCCGGCGTTGCCGTACGCGACCACGGCGATCTCGCGGAACGCATGGATCAGCGCCAGCCGCGGCGAGCCGCGCGACCAGATCAGGCCGAAGCGGCGCGGCTCGCAGGGTTCGGGCAGCGGCAGGGCCAGCAGACCGAGCCGTTCGATCGCGCCGTTGGTGGAGCGCGGCAGGATCGCCACCCCCAGGTCGCGGCTGACCATCACGGCGATGGACTCGATGGCATTCAACTCGAAACGCTCGCGCGGCGCGATGCCGACGCGCCGCAGGTAGTCGTCAACATAGCGTCCGCCCCAGTCGCTGCGCTGGTAGCGGATGAAGGGTTCCGTCGCCAGCAGGCTGTGCGGATGCCGCCCGGCATGGCGCGGCGCTGCCGCCAGCACATACGGTTCCTCGCGCAGCAATTGCCAGCCCAGGCTCTTGGACAGCGGGTAGGGCGCCTCCAGCGCGATGGCGGCGTCGAGTTCGCCGCTCTCGATGGCGGGATAGAAGCGCGCCGAATGGCCCGGCTGGATCTCGACGTTGATCAGCGGATGGCGCCGCACCAGGTGTTCCAGGATGGCCGGCACCATGGAATTGAGCGCCGTATTGCCGGCGCCCAGCCGCAACTCGCCCATCATCTCGTCGGAACGCGCCAGATAGCGGATCTTCTCGATGCGCTCCAGCACCTCGCGCATCGGCCCGATCAGTTCGGTGGCCTTGGCCGTCAGGTGCACGGTGCGGCCGGCCCGCGCCACCAGCGCCACGCCCAGGTCCTGCTCCAGCTTGCGGATCTGTTGCGCCACCGCGCCGTGGGTCAGCCCCAGGCGGCGCGCGGCCTCGGCCATGGAGCCGTGGCGTGCCACGGCGGCCAGCGTGTGCAGGAAGTCAGTGTTCATGATGATAGATATTCTATCGTCTTATCGTAAATTGGCTGTCCCCAGTCGGCCGTCTCCAACGCCACAATGCGGCCAGGAGACATCAATGCGAAGCAAGCTTTTCGTCCCGGCCTCGCGCCCGGAACTGTTCGACAAGGCCATGGCCAGTCAGGCCGATGCGCTGTCCTTTGACCTGGAAGATGCGGTCGCGCCGGCCCGCAAGCCGCAGGCGCGCGCCAGCCTGGCCGCCTGGCTGGGGGGCGCGGCGTTCGCCAGCGCCCGTGCACAATATGCCAAGAAAATTATCGTCCGCATCAATGGCGCCGACACCCCCGACTACGCCGCCGACCTGGCCGCGCTGCCGGGCCTGCCGATCGACCTGCTGAACCTGCCCAAGGTCGAAAGCGCCGCCGCGCTGCGCGCCGCCATCGACGACGCCAGCGATGCCGGCTTTGCCGGCGAATTCCTGGTGACGGTGGAGACCCCGCGCGCGCTGGCCGGCGCGGCGGAACTGGCGTCCGCCCATCCCCGTGTCGCCGGCCTGCAGTTGGGGCTGGCCGATCTGTTCGAGCCGCTTGGCATCGAGCGCTACCAGCCCGACACGCTGCGCGCGGTGATGCTGGCCCTGCGCCTGGCCGCCGGCTGCGCCGGCAAGTACGCCATGGACGCGGCCTATGCCCGCGTGCGCGATGGCGACGGCTTCCGGGCCGAGGCGCAACTGGCGCGCTCGCTCGGTTTCCTGGGCAAGTCCTGCGTGCATCCCAGCCAGATCGCCATCGCCAACGAGGTGTTCGGCTTCAGCGCCGAAGAGGTGGCCCAGGCCGAGCGCATCGTCTCGGCCAGCCGCGAGCACGAAGGCGTCGGCGCGTTCCTGCTCGACGGCAAGATGATCGATGCCCCCTTCGTGCGCCGCGCCCAGGACGTTTTGCTGGCCGCCGGTCGCCCCGCCTGAAACCGGCCACGAGACCGATAACGAGTGAATCAAGACATGCAGCAAGAATCCCCCGCCGACCTGCCGCTGGCCGGCATCAAGGTCCTGGACCTGAGCGCGTATATCGCCGGTCCCTACGGCTGCGCCCTGCTGGGCGACCTGGGCGCCGACGTGATCAAGGTGGAGCCGCCCGAAGGCGACAACCTGCGCAAATACCCCTCCACGCTGGAGACCGAGAGCCGCGCCTTTCTCGGCATCAACCGCAACAAGCGCGGCCTGTGCCTGAACCTGAAGGAAGCCGCCGGCCACGAGGTCCTGCTGCGGCTGGTGCGCGAGGCCGACGTGCTGGTCCACAACTTCCGCCCCGGCGTGCCGGAACGGCTGCGCATCGACTTCGCCACGCTGTCGGCGGTCAACCCGCGCCTGGTCTATTGCGCCATGACCGGCTATGGCGCGGTCGGCCCGATGGCGCGCCACGCCGGCTACGACCAGGTGCTGCAGTCCATGACCGGCATGTGCGCGGCCCAGGCCAAGGCCGACGGCCCGCCCGAAGTGCTGTATGGCTCGGTGGTCGATTACTACGGCGCCGCGCTGATCTCCAACAGCGTGGCGGCGGCCCTCTACCGCCGCGAGAAAACCGGGCGCGGCCAGGCGATCGACGTCTCGCTGCTGGGCAGCGCCCTGGCGATGCAATCGGCCCGCCTGGTCTGGGCCGATGGCGAGCCGCGCCACGTCGAACGCGACATGCGCTCGGGCGGCATCACCGGCATCCATCCCACCCGCGAAGGCTATCTGTATCTGTCGGCCAACACGCCGCATTTCTGGCGCGCGCTGTGCGGCCACCTGAACCTGCCCGAACTGGCTGACCACCCCGATTACGACTCGGTGAGAAAGCGCGCGGCGCAGGCCGCCGTGCTGGTGCCCCTGGTGCGCCAGGCGCTGTCGCGCGCTTCGGCCCGCGAGTGGGCCGAGCGCTTCGGCCAGAGCGTGCCTTGCGCCGAGGTGCGCCCGGTCGAAGACATGTTCGACCACCCGCAGGTCGAGGCCATGGGACTGATGCGCCCTTACCGCAACCCGCAGGCCGGCGGCTACCTGGGCCTGGGGCAGTGGGCGCACTTCGGGGCCGCCGCCGAAAAACCGGCGGCCAGCCAGGCGGCGGGGCGGGGTGCGCCGGGCCTGGGCGAACACAGCGAAGGAATTCTGTCCACCCTGGGATACAGCGAACCGGAAATCCGCCAATTGTTGCAGTCGTCGGTGGTGCAATAGCCGCCACGACAAAATAAGACTCATCCGCCAACGAACGGGGAGACAACCGAATGCCCGCACGCTATCTGCACCGCCCCGAGGGCTCCAACTGGGGCGATTTCGGGGAAGACGACCAGCTCGGCACCCTGAATCACCTGGACCGCCAGGCGCGCCTGGCGGCTATCGCGGAAATCCGCGAGGGCTTGTCG
The DNA here is from genome assembly GCF_902859765.1 of Achromobacter pulmonis. Classification (GTDB taxonomy): domain Bacteria; phylum Pseudomonadota; class Gammaproteobacteria; order Burkholderiales; family Burkholderiaceae_B; genus Achromobacter; species Achromobacter pulmonis. Next base: position 37,881 of record NZ_CADIJV010000002.1, on the reverse strand, counting down.
TTTTCGCTGAGCCTGCCGCTGACGGTGCCGCGCGCGCCGGTGCTCAACCCGCGGCGCAAGGGGCCACTGATCCAGCCCGCCGAAAAGAACGGCGTGCCGGTCTACCGCTATCCGCTGGCGCGGGACGTGCCCGGCGCCACCGACGTGGTCAGCGATGACCGTGTCACCCTGTCGCCGCAATACTCCACCCAGTGGGACGCCCTGGGCCACGTGGGGTCGATGTACGACGCCCACGGCACCGGCCAGGCCCAGCCCACCGGCTACAACGGCTTTGCCGTCAGCGAAGCGCGCGCCGAAGGCTTTACCGGCACGCAGGACCTGTCCATCGCGCCAATGGCGCGGCACGGCATCCAGGGGCGCGGCGTGATGGTCGACCTGCGCGCGCACTTCGGCGACGCGCACCGCAAGGTCTCGTACCAGGACCTGATGGACGTGATGCGCGCCGACGGCGTGCAGGCGCGGCCCGGTGACATCCTGTGCCTGCATACGGGTCTGGCCGACCTGGCGCTGTCCCTGGGCGACGATGAACAGGAACGCCTCAAGACCAGCTGCTGCGTGTTGGACGGCGCCGATGCGCAATTGCTGGCCTGGATCAAGGACAGCCGCATCGCCGCCATCGCCGCCGACAACCACGCGGTCGAATTGCGCAACCATCACCTGGATGCGGGCAGCGGGCCGTTGCTGCCGCTGCACGAACAATGCCTTTTCAAGCTGGGGCTGCCGCTGGGCGAACTCTGGCACCTGACCCCGCTGGCGCAATGGTTGCGCCAGCATGGCCGCCACGCTTTCTTCCTGACCGCCGCGCCAATGTACGTGCCCGGTCTGGTGGGCGCGCCGGTCAACCCCATCGCGACCGTCTGACCTCGGGCGGATCGCGCCGCGATCCTTGATCGATTCAACATCCCCGCAGGGGAGAAGTGAGGAGCACACATGAAGAAAACCCGTCACGCGGCCCTGGCCGCACTGCGTCCCGTCGCTGCCGCCCTGGGCCTGGCCTGCACCCTGGGCGCGGCCCAGGCCGCCGGTTATCCGGACCAGCCCATCACCGTGGTGGTGCCGTATTCCGCCGGCGGCGGCGCCGACAATGCGGCCCGCATCATCGCCCAGGGCATGGGCGAAGTCGCCGGCCAGAGCGTCGTCATCGAGAACAAGGGCGGCGCCAGCGGCTCCATCGGCGCCGCCTATGTGGCGCGCGCCAAGCCGGACGGCTACACCGTGCTCTATGACGCGTCCGCCTTCGCGATCAATCCCGTGCTGCGCAAGCTGCCCTATGACGCCAAGAAGGACTTCATCCCGGTTTCGCAAGCGGTCAGCGTGCCCAACATCCTGGTGGCCGCGCCCGGTTCGGCCTTCAACAATCTGCCCGACTTCATCAAGGCGGCGCGCGCCCACCCCGGCCGCTACACCTTTGCCTCCTATGGCCCGGGCAGCCTGGCGCAGATGGCCGCCGAACTGCTCAAGAAAGACGCCAAGATCGATGTGGTGCACGTGCCGTACAAGGGCGGCGCGCCCGCCATCGTCGACGTCATGGGCGGGCAGGTCGACGTCTATTTCGCCAACGCCGCCTCCAGCCTGAACTACGTCAGCGGCGGCAAGCTCAAGGCCCTGGCGGTGTCGTCGGCCAAGCGCATGCCGGAACTGCCCAACGTGGCCACGGTCAGCGAAAGCGGCATCAAGGACTTCAACGTGGTCGAATGGAATGGTTTCTTCCTGCCCGCGGGCACCGACCCGCAAGTCGTCGCTAAATTGCAGGACCTGGTGCAAAAGGCCCTGGCCCGCCCGGAGACCCGCGAAAAGCTCTCCAAGCTCGGCCTGACGCCGGTCGGCAGCAGCGCGGCCGACTTCGCCAAGTTCGTCGACGCCGAGCAGGTTCGCTGGGCCGAGGTGGTGAAAACCAATAACATCACGGTGAACTGATCGCCCCACGGCGGGCGGCATCGCCGCCCGCCGGGTCGACGCAAGCACTCTGGGAGATGCCGCAATGAGCCGGGAAGACGATTTCGAGCGCGGCCTGGCCAACCGCCGCGCCGTACTGGGAGAAGAGTGGGTGCAGCGATCGCTGGACCGCGCCACCACCTTCACCGCCGACTACCAGAACCTGATCACCCGCTACGCCTGGCACGACATCTGGAGCCGCCCTGGTCTGCCGCACAAGGCGCGGCGCATGATGGTGCTGGCGGTGACCCTGTCGCTGGGTCGCTGGGAAGAATTCGAACTGCACGTGCGCGCCGCGCTGACCGCCAAGGACGATTCGCGGCTGAGCCCGGATGAATTGAAGGAAGTGCTGCTGCAGAACGCGATCTACGCGGGCGTGCCGGCGGCCAATACCGCATTCAATCTGGCGCAGGGGATTCTGCGCGAGGTGGCGGGGGAGATCGGGTATGTGGTGGAGCCGGCGGATGCGCGGGGGGCGGATTTGTTTGGAGGGGGCTAGGTCCGTGGGGTGCAATCTTCACAAGCTATTTCAATCGGAATCCTTGTCGCTGATTTTCTTGGATCACCTGTCGCCCCTGCGCCCAAGGAGTGGCCTAAGATGGTCCCATACACCTGTTTCCAGAACGCTCATCGCTCGTTCGACTTCAACCTCGTCGTTGTATTGGGGGACGTCATAAATGGTTAAGTTGATGTTCAATGCGAGCGGTTTCGCCCATTCCTCCAAATGCATCGCGTAGGTGCCACTTTTTGACGAAACCAGGTGTTGGCTTATTCTCGATCGAGGAGTAAAGCTGCGACCCACGTAGAGAGTTTCAGAGCCATCGAACTGACGATTAAATGTGCAGAGATTTTTCTTTCCGTCGTCTGTGCCTTGTCCGCCTTTGGCTCGTTCGATTTCGCTGAGAACGATCTTGCTTTGTTGAGGATTGTCCAGTTTGAATATATACAGGGCACACTTTCGCTTGTCGGGCCGCGCGTAGCCCGTTCTCAGATCTTGAAGTTTGGACTCTGTCCATTCTCTCGAAACGGCAGAGGTGTTGAAACTCAGTTCGAAAAATGGTTCCAGCGTGAGAGTGCGGGCGATGGTGATCGCTTCGCTCAGTGTTTCCTGATAGCTGCTGATTGCATCTGAGACGATCTTCTTGTGCGGCATCTAAGGTATTTTTTTAGAGTCTTTTGAAATTGCAGGCGGATGGCCGATGTTTGAGGAATTTATTGGACGTGTCAAGGCATGCCTAGGCACGGCTTTAGCCTAGCTCAATACCTAACTACAACAGAATCCGCACTCCGTACCGCCGAATCCCGGCAAACCGCCTCGATATTGTTCCCATCCGGATCCAGCACGAACGCCGCGTAATACCCCTTGTGGTACGCCCGTTCCCCCAGCGCGCCATTATCCTGCCCGCCATTGGTTATCGCCGCCTGGTAGAACGCATCCACCATGTCCCGGTCCCGCGCCTGGAACGCCAGATGCAGGCGCCCGGTCAACTGCCCCTGCACCTCATCGCTATCCGGCGTGGAAATGAACAACTCATCCGCCCAGAAATTCCTGTCGTCCGACCCGCCGATCGGAATTCCCAGCGCTTCAAATACCGCGGTATAGAACTTCTTGCTCGCCGGCAGATCTCGCACGACGAGTCCGATGTGGTCAATCAGGCGGCCCTTATGTCGGTCTCGATTCAGCACGGAATGCTCCTGCAACGTCAGGTTGGAAAAGTGCGCAGGTGGTGCATTGAAATTATTTTGTCTTGTTTCTTAACTGATAGTAATATCCGCGGGCTTTGGCGTAGCTTGCGGGGTTCTCCTGGACATTTCGGGAGCAAGCGAGGCCAGAACCCCTGTGTTCCGTATTGATGCCGAGGGGGAGACATGTGCATGCAAGCTTGCTCGCGGCAGCAAATTTTCCTTTATCACGTTCAAAGAGAGTCTCGATGTTCCGGTTCGGTACTGCAATTGCGCTTGCGTTGACCCTGGGGGCCTGCACCACCGTCAAGCACTCACCCATTTCCCAGGATTCGCTGGACAAGTTGGAAGGTCGATCAGTGGCCACTGTGAGTTATGAACGCCCCGATTTTGCAGCATTCACCGCTGGAAAGGCCGCTTTCGCGATGATCGGTGCCGCCGCGATGATCTCGGAGGGCAACACCATTGTGAAAGAGAACGCCATCGAGGACCCGGCAATCGCCATTTCAACGGCCTTGCAGGGCAAGCTTGCCGCCGCCAAGCGCACAACGCCGATGGCTTCCACTACGGTGCTCAAGAAAGACGACATTGCCACAGTCGTGGCCGCCAATCCAGGTAGTGATTTTCTTTTGGACGTGAAGACGCTGAGCTGGATGTTCAACTACTACCCGACCGACTGGGCACATTACCGCGTGACTTACAACGCGCGGTTGCGACTGATCGACACAGTGACCAAGACGGTCGTGGCCCAGTCCGCTTGCGCCTCGGTGCAAGGTGACGACAAGAATCCACCGACCAAGGATCAGTTGCTGGAGAACAATGCGGAGCTGCTCAAGAGCTATCTCGACAAAGCCTCCGTGGCATGCGCGGAAGTGCTGGCGCGAGACGTGTTGAAGCTCTGATGCCGGCGCTTCATCAAGGGAGACAGGTCGGGCAGCGCGGCATCCACCGCTCGGCAATTTCCGCGCGATCTCCGAACCTGCATTCGTCAACCAAGCGGAGCCCTTCCAATGAGTGCGTCTGATCTGCCGGTGGTCTTCCAGGCAGCGGCCGCGAGAACGTCAGCGACGTTCCCGTCGTTGTCCAGCCTGTCCCGGCGGTTGGTCGTGACCGTGATCGTCGCGAGCTTGGCCGGCTGCGCGGCCAACAACACCTATATCCAGCCCGATGAGTCATCCTCCGCCAAGTTACGGGTGGTGCAAGGCAACCCGGATGACTATGGCTTGCTGCTGGGGGAATTGGACCCTCGCACCTGCCAGCTGCGTTCACAGGTCGGCTTTCTCAGCCAAGGCGCCCAGAAGGATGCTGTCAGGGTGGGTATGCTTGATGGCGCCCCGCCCGTCAAGGACGGCATACTGGAGCGGCGCATTCCGGTGGGTGAGCCGTTCGCGATCGTGCCCAAATGGTTCGTCACGATGCTCTCCCTCGGCTCTACGCTGTTTGTGCTGAATCCGGTGGGGGCAGGCATGGTCAACGAAGAGATCAATGCAAAGCGACCGAGCGAATGCCGGTTTCCTGTTTTCGTGCCCAGGCAGGGGGAGCAATACGAGTTGCGCATCGATATCGCGCCCGGCAATTGCGATATCCGCCTTCAACAGCTCGTTCTTTCTCCGTCCAGCACGGTGGTGCGCGAGCCGGTAGAGCCGGTAGGCACGGTCAGTTATCAGCTCAGCGGCGCTGGATATCCTACGGGGAAGTGCGATATCCCCAACCACGCGGATTAGTCGTATGGCACGTGTCGCCGATACCCGGATTTGCCTCCGGGTATCGGCGCTTGTCATCGCGCTGCCTATAATCCCCCCTCGATCCCCGCTTTGACGGCATTTCCCGCCGTGTCCCATGTCCGCCACCCCCCTACGCGTGCTGTCCGTCATCCCGCCGATGACGCAGCTCAATACGCCATACCCGTCCACCGCCTACCTGACTGGCTTCCTGCGCTCACGCGGCGTCACGGCCTCCCAGGAAGACCTGGCGTTGGCGCTGGTCCTGCGCCTGCTGTCGCCCGACGGCCTGCGCGCCGTGGCGGCCAAGGTGGAGGCGTTGCCGCTGGACCAGCACACCCCGGCGATCCAGGCCTTCATCGCCATGCAGCCGCGCTACCTGGCCACCATCGCCCCGGTGATCGCCTTTCTGCAAGGCCGTGACTCGACGCTGGCGCACCGCATCGTCGGCCGCCACTTCCTGCCCGAAGGCCCGCGCTTTGCCTCGCTGGACGTGTATGTCGACGACGAAGGCGGCGACCCGCTGGGCTGGGCCTTCGGCGCCCTGGGCCTGCAGGATCGCGCCAAGCATTTGGCCACGCTGTACCTGAACGACCTGGCCGACGTGCTGCGCGACGCCATCGATCCGCGTTTCGAATTCGTGCGCTATGCCGAATCGCTGGCCGGCAGCCAGCCGACCTTCGACCCGCTGGCCGAAGCGCTGGCCGCGCCGCTGAACCTGGTGGATGACACCCTGCGCGCCCTGACCCTGGAAGCCCTGGCGCGCCACCAGCCCACCATGGTGCTGCTGTCGGTGCCGTTTCCCGGCGCCGTCTACGCCGCCTTCCGCATCGCCCAGGCCATCAAGGCGCAGGATCCCAAGATCATCACCGTGCTGGGCGGCGGCTTCGTCAACACCGAGCTGCGCGAACTGAAAGACCCGCGCGTCTTCGACTATTTCGACTTCGTCAGCCTGGATGCCGGCGAACGCCCCTTGCTGGCGCTACTGGAGCACGTCCAAGGCAAGCGCTCGCGCCAGCGCCTGGTGCGCACCTTCCTGCGCGACGCCGACAGCGGCGCGGTGCGCTACGTCAACCTGGTCGAGCCCGACGTCGCCTTCGCCGAAGTCGGCACGCCCACCTGGGACGGCCTGCCGCTGGACCGCTACCTGTCGCTGCTGGACATGCTCAACCCCATGCACCGCCTGTGGAGTGACGGCCGCTGGAACAAGCTGACCGTGGCGCACGGCTGTTACTGGAAGAAGTGCAGCTTCTGCGACGTCAGCCTGGACTACATCGGCCGCTACGAAGGCGCGTCGGCCACGGTGCTGGCCGACCGCATCGAGGCCATCGTGCAGGAAACCGGGCAGACCGGTTTTCACTTCGTCGACGAGGCCGCCCCGCCCAAGTCCCTCAAGGCCCTGGCCACCGAGCTGATCGACCGCAACGCCGGCATCTCGTGGTGGGGCAACATCCGCTTCGAAAAGACCTTCACCCCCGAGCTGTGCGAACTGCTGGCCGACAGCGGCTGCATCGCCGTCTCGGGCGGCCTGGAGGTCGCCTCGGACCGCCTGCTGAATCTGATGAAAAAGGGCGTGTCCGTCGACCAGGTGGCGCGCGTCACCCGCGCCTTCAGCGACGCCGGCATCCTGGTGCACGCCTACCTGATGTACGGCTTTCCCACGCAGACCGTGCAGGATACGGTCGACGCGCTGGAATACGTGCGCCAGTTGTTCGAGAACGGCTGTATCCAGAGCGGGTTCTTCCACCGCTTCGCCTGTACGGTGCATTCGCCGGTGGGGCTGAACCCGGAGGAATACGGCGTGACGCTGCGGCCGCTGCCGGAGGTGACGTTCGCCAAGAACGACATCGGCTTCGACGACCCGACCGGGGTGGATCACGACGCGCTGGGGCGGGCGTTGAAGAAGGCGATCTACAACTACATGCACAGGATCGGACTGGACGAGGACGTGCGCAGTTGGTTTCCGTTCAAGGTGCCGAAGACGACGGTGGGGCGGCATCGGATCAGTCGGGCGCTGGGCCAGTGAGATGGCGTTGGGGGCCGTCGGTCGGGCGGTGCCGAGCCGCTGTGGGATAGCGCTCGTGGCCAAGGCGCCCGCCCGGTAGAAGACAAGCGGGGCCGATATTGACCAAACGCATGGGCGGGTGAGGTCTTTTGACGCAAGATCAACTTATTCTGCGCGTCGATATAAGAAGGGGCACACCATGAGCATCCGCCAGGCCGGCACGTTGCCGCGTACCGGCGCCGAGGCCAGGTCAATCGATCGCCGCCAGGCGCTGCTGGCCTTGGCCGCGCTCGGCGCGGCAGCCTTGCCGCGCCTGGCTGTGGCCGAGCAGCCCACGACGGTGAAAACCCGTGCCCGCATCGTTATCGTGGGGGCCGGCGCCGCCGGCCTGGCCACCGCGTCCCGGCTCGCGGCCAGTCTCGACGGCGCGCGCATCATCCTGATCGATCCGCGACGCGAGCATTTCTATCAACCGGGTTTCACGCTCATCGCGGCGGGTCTGAAACCGGCGGACTACGTTATTTCCCGCACTGCCGAATACCTGCCGCCCGGCGTCGAATTGATACCGGAGCACGTGACACAGTTCGACCCGGATAGCCAGCGCGTCCATACCGGGTCGCAGGCCATTGCCTATGACTATCTGGTCATCGCCACTGGCCTGGCGCTCGAGTATGGGCTGATAGAGGGGATGGATGCGGGCCTGATCGGCAGCCATGGTGTGGGCAGCGTGTATCACGGCCCACAGGCGGCGCAAGCCACCTGGCGGATGATGTCCGCTTTTGTCGGGCAGGGCGGGCGCGGCATTTTTACGCGCCCGGCGACCGAGATAAAGTGCGCCGGCGCGCCGCTCAAGATGGCTTTCATTACGGAAGACTACCTGAGACGCCGTGGCACGCGGGACAAGGCCGAAATCACCTACAACGCGCATAACGATGCGCTTTTCGGCGTTCCGATCGTGTCGGAAAAGGTGCGGATGCTGTTTGAGTCGCGGGCCATCCGCGTCAATTACCGGCGCACGCTCAGGGCCATCGACCCCGCCAGGCGCATCGCCACCTTCGACACGCCCGAGGGCTTGCAGGATCAGGGTTATGACTTCATCCATGTGGTGCCGCCGATGCGCGCGCCGCAGGCAATCCGCAACAGCCCCTTGCCCTGGCAAAGCGGCCCTTGGCAAGCCGAGGGATGGGTCGAGGTGGACCCCCGCACGCTGCGTCATGCGCGCTACCCGAATGTATTCGCGGTGGGTGACGTGGCCGGGGTGCCTAAGGGCAAGACCGCGGCCAGCGTGAAATGGCAGGTTCCCGTCGCCGTCAACCATCTCGTTTCGCAGATCGCCGGAGCGCTTCCCGATGCGTTCTATACGGGCTATACCTCGTGCCCGCTCATCACCGGCCTGGGCCGGGCGATGTTGGTAGAGTTCGACTATCGCAATAACCTGACGCCATCTTTTCCGGGCGTGATCGCGCCGTTGGAGGAACTGTGGATTAGCTGGGTAATGGAGACGGTCGCGTTGAAGCCGACTTACCTCAGCATGTTGCGCGGCCGCGCATAGCCGCCCACCGCCATGAAGAACTTCGATGCCTGGACAATGTTCTACGTGCTGCACGAAATGCTTGGATTCGCGCTGTGGGTGCTGCTGGCTCTTGTCATGCTATGCGCCGTGCTGTTCGCGGCGCTGCTGTTCCGGGAAAATGGCATCATGGCCGGCAGGTGGAAGCAATCGCAAGCCTTTGGGCTGCTTGGCGGCGCGGGCGCGCTGGCGCTCGTGACATATGTGTCTGCTTCCGGATTGCCGAGGGCTGGCGGTCCCATCGACTGGTTCCTGATCTTGGCGGTGTTTGGCGTCGGCTTCATTGGATCGGCCATTTTTTTCTATAGCATCGCCGGTTGGCTCGCCTGGCTGCGGCGCCGCGCATGAGTCGTCGCCAAGCGGCCCGTGCGCGTGCCGGCGCAATTCGGCGGCGTCTGGCTGGCGTGGGGGGCGCCACCGGGCTTGGGCGCAGTGGTAATCGGGATGGGGCCGGCACTGCGTGGCGATGCCGGCGCGTCATGCGCCGGCCGCACGGCGCTTGAATTCGCCCGGCCCCAGCCCGAATTCCTTGCGGAATGCCGCCGCGAAATGACTGGGGTTCGAATACCCCAGGTCGAACGCCACCTCCATCACCGTCACTCCGCCCGCGCGCAGCCGCCGCTGCGCGTCACGCATCCGCTCCTGCTGGAACAAGCCATAGACGCTGTGGCCGAACAGCTCGCGAAAGCCGCGCTTGATGCGCATGGCGCTCAAGCCGGTTTCGGCCGCGATGCGCGCCAGCGTGGGGGGATGGGCCAGATCGGCCAATAGATAGTCCCGCGCCGCCAGCAGGCGCTGGCGGTGCGGCGTGGCGGCATTGCCCCGCGCCCCGGTCGTGTATTCGTCTTCCAGGAACAATCCCGCCAACGTCAGCGCCTGCGCCTCGCGGATCAAGCGCGTGCCGCGTGTTTCGTTGGATCGAGGGGGCAAGTGCTTCAGATCCCGGCTGACTGCCAGTGCCGCCTGGTGCAGTTTTTCGCCGCGATACCCGGCATGCAGGCAGCTGCCCAACGCCAACGACCGTTCCAGAGGCTGATGGGTGTCGTGTCCGAGCCACTTTCGCAATACGTCGGGCCGTACTGCGACGGACAGGCTCTCGCACAACCCCTGTTGGCAAAAGTGCCCGCGCCGATCCGGCGCGAAGAAGATGCTGCCGGAGGTCTCGCGCAGCTGCGTTTCACCGCCAGCGGGGCCGCCCTCCAGCCAGCAATGTGTTGTCCCGCGCAACTGGTACGACAGAATGACGCGGTCGCCAGCGTCGCGCACGCGGGCGGTCAGCGGCTGATCGAACACGCTCTGCCAGTAGCACAGCTCGACGCCGTCGCCGGCCGGCAGACACACCAGCTTGTGCTGCTGCTCCGGCAGCAGGCGCGCCACGTAATCCGGATCGCATAGCGCGGTCGTGGACGCTTCGGGCAGGGCGCGGGCCGCGCTGGGCGGCAGGGAGTCTTGGAATTTCATTCGGGCGGTGGGACAGGCAACCGATGCGGGTGATTGACCCGATCCGGGTAGTTTAGGGAATGAGACGCACCATCAAATACGGTTGCCCCAAGGGAATGTTCATACATTGCGCCGACGGCGCTTGCCGTGGCAGGGGATGTATGCCTTCAAACAACCGGACCACGCTCATGATCTTCCAATCCCGCGCCAGATGCACAACGCCCCGGGTTCTTACCGTCGGATTTCAACTGCTTTTGTTGGCCTGGGCCCAGCCGGGCGCGGCGCTGGCGGCCGAGGCCGCCGAGGCGCCGACGCTGCCGTCTATCGAGGTCGTCGGCAGCGTCGAGGACGACGGCTTTGTGCCCCGCCGCGCCAGTTCGGCCACGCGCAGCGACCTGCCGCTGGGCCAGATTGCGCAATCGGTCTCCGTGGTCACCCGCGCCCAGATGGACGCGCAAGACGCCCGCTCGATCAACGAAGCCTTCCGCTACGCGCCCGGCATCGCCACCGAGCAATGGGGCGGTGTCACGGCTTTTGATCAGTTGACCATCCGTGGATTTACCGGTGGCAATGGCAGCGCCGACACCTTTCTCGATGGCTTGCGCCAGACTGGAGGCGTCGTCTACGGCGCGCAGCAGGTCGATCCCTTCCTGCTGGAACGCATGGAAGTGCTGCGCGGTCCCGCATCGGTGCTGTACGGCATGGCCACTCCGGGCGGCGTGCTGGCCCTGACTAGCAAATTGCCTCGCGATGAAACGATCCGGCTGGTCGAGCTGGAAGGCGGCACGCGCGGCTATCGACGCGGCTCCTTCGACCTGGGTGGCCGCGCCGACCGCGACGGCGCCTGGCTTTACCGGATCGCCGGCACCGTCTGGAACAGCGATGGCAAGGTGGACGGATTCCCCGCGCGGCGCCGCGCGGTTGCGCCGTCGCTGGTGTGGCAGCCGAGCGCCGCGACGCGCCTGACGCTGTATGCGCGTTACCAGGACGATCCTTCCCTGGGCTCGCTGGGCTCCGTGCCCGTCGCCGGCAGCGTATTACCCAACCCCAATGGCCGCGTTCCGCGCTACACCAATATCGGTGAGCCGTCCTACGACGCCTTCTCCCGCAAGCAACGCGTGGCCGGCTTTCGCGTCGACCAGCGCCTGGCCGGCGGTTGGTGGGTAACGTCGAGCGGCCGCTACAGCGGCATTTCCATGCACCGCGACGTCGTCATCGGCCATGGCTTGCAGCCGGATCTGCGCACCCTGAACCGCAATACCTCGCTGTCCGAGGAAACCTATCACGCCATCACCCTGGACAATCAGGTGAAAGGCCGTTTCACGAGCGGCCCATTGCAACACGACTTGCTGGCCGGTATCAGTTGGGAGCAGATGCGCGGCCGCGGCGACTATTCCCAAGGAGCGGCATCGCCGTTGGATCTGTACCAGCCCGTCCATGGCGCGTTGGTGACCGGCGCGCCGATGATGTACACGAACAATCGCGTGCGCTCGACGCAGACCGGCCTTTACCTGCAAGACCAACTGGCGCTGGGTAATTGGACCGCCACGCTCGGCGTGCGGCACGATTGGTCCACCATCGACACGATCGACCTGCTCGGGCGCGGCGGCTTCAAGCAGCACGACGAAGCCACCACCGTGCGCGTCGGCTCGCTCTACCACTTCCAGAACGGTTTGGCGCCCTACGTCACGTATGCGCAGTCGTTCCAGCCGACCAACCAGTTGTCATCCAGCGGCAAGCCGTTCAAGCCCAGCCGAGGCGAGCTGATCGAAGCTGGCCTCAAGTACCAGCCCTACCACTGGGACGCGCTGCTCACCGTCGCCGTCTTCAATCTGACGCAATCTGACCTGCTCACCGCCGACCCGGCCAACGTGGCGTTCAGCATCCAGGGCGGCGAGTTGCGCTCGCGCGGCCTGGAATTGGAGGCGCGCGCCAAGCTCGGCGCGCAATGGAGCGTGATCGCCGCTTACACGTGGCAGAACGTGGAATACACCAAGGGCAATCCGGCCAACATCGGCAAGACCCCGCCGCGCGTGCCGGAGCGCTTCGGCGGCGTCTGGCTGGCGTGGGATGCGCCGTCTGGCCTGGGGGCGGCGCTGGGGGTGCGGCACAACGGCGGGACCTGGGTGGGGGACGGCCGGTTGGAACAGTACCGCACGGCGGCGTTCACGCTGGTGGATGCGCAGCTGCATTACGACCTGGGCCGGCAGGTGCCGAGCCTGAAGGGCGCGCGGGTGCAGTTGAATGTCACCAATCTGACCGACAAGCGGCATATCGCGAGCTGCTATGACGAGACGATGGGCGGGTGCTTCCCGGGGGCGGGGAGGGTGGTGAATCTGAAGGTGGCGTATCAGTGGTGACGCGGTTCATCGCCTCGCCTCGGCCGGTCACTGCGCCGGATCCGCACCCCGGGCGGCTTACCCCAACCCGCCCTGGCACACATACTTGATCGACAAGTAATCGTCCAAGCCATATTTCGAACCCTCGCGGCCGTAGCCGGATTCCTTGACGCCGCCAAACGGCGCGGCCTCCGAGGCCAAGGCGCCTTCGTTGACGCCGACGATGCCCGATTCCAGGGCGCGCGACACCCGCTCGATACGGCGCACGTCCTGCGTGTAGAAGTACGACGCCAGCCCGAAGGGCGTGTCGTTGGCGGCGGCGATGGCCTGGGCTTCGTCGTCGAAGCGGAACAGCGGCACCACCGGCCCGAAGGTTTCCTCGCCGCACAGCGCCATGCCGGCGTGGGCCCCGCCCAACACGGTCGGCGCAAAGTAATGCGGCCCCAGGTGCGTGAGGCGCTCGCCGCCGGTCAGCACGCGGGCGCCCTGGGCGCGGGCGTCGTCGACGTGGCGGGCGATCTTGTCGACCGCGCGGGCGTTGATCATGGGGCCGATCTGGCTGGCCGGGTCGGTGCCCGGCCCCACGCGCAGCGCCGCGACCTTGTCGCGCAGCAGGGTGGCGAAACGATCATACACACCCGCCTGCACATAGACGCGATTGGGGCAGACGCAGGTCTGGCCGCCGTTGCGGAACTTGGCCGCCATGACGCCATCGACCGCCGCCTCCAGGTCGGCGTCGTCGAACACGATGAAGGGCGCGTTGCCGCCCAGTTCCAGCGACAGCTTCTTCAGGGTGGCGGCGGATTCGCGGGCCAGGTGCTTGCCCACCGGCGTCGAGCCGGTGAAGGTGATCTTGCGGATGCGGCTGTCCGCCAGCCATGTATCCACCGCCGTCGCGGCCTGCGCGCGCGATGCGGTGATCAGGTTCAGCACGCCAGGCGGAAAGCCTGCCTCCTGGCCCAGCCGCGCCAGCGCCAGCGCGGTCAGCGGCGTGTCCTCGGCCGGCTTGCCGACCACCGTGCAGCCGGCGGCCAGCGCCGGCGCGATCTTGCGCGCGATCATGGCCAGCGGAAAATTCCAGGGCGTGATCGCGGCCACCACGCCGATCGGCTCCTTGATGGCGGTCATGCGCTTGCCGCGCTGTTGGTCGGGGATGATGTCGCCATAGATGCGGGTGGCTTCCTCGGCGAACCAGGCGACGTACGACGCGCCATAGGCCACCTCGCCGCGGGCCTCGGCCAGCGGCTTGCCCTGTTCACGGCAGATCAGGGCGGCCAGTTCCTCCTGGCGCGCCAGGATCAGCGCATGCCAGCGCCGCAGCAGTTCGGCGCGTTCGCGTGGCAGGCGCGCGCGCCAGGCGGGCAGGGCGGCCGCGGCCGCGTCGGCGGCGGCGCGGGCATCCTGCGGGCCGCTGTCGGGAACGTGGGCGATGATCGCGCCCGTGGCCGGGTCGGTCACCTCGAAGCGGCGCCCGGTTTGGCTCGGCGCCCAGGCGTCGTCGATGAAATTGTCGGGTTGGAACAGCGCCGATGCGTCGGCATGGGTGGTCATGTCGTTCAGGCTCCGTGGCCGTTGGCGGGCCGGGGGAATTGGCAGAAGGTAGGCCGCGCCGCCGCGGCCGGTCGGATCAGCAATCGAAATCGCGCGCCAGCTTGCGCGCGGCGCCGGCGAACAGCAGGATGTCCACGCCGGTCGCCACGAAGGTGCAGCCCAGTTCCAGGTAGCGCCGGGCCAGGGCCGGGTCGGACGTCAGCGTGCCGGCGGCCTTGCCCGAGGCCACGATGGTGCGCATGGCCGCTTCGATCGCGGCTTGCACCTCGGGGTGGCCGGGGTTGCCGCGGTGGCCCATCGAGGCCGCCAGGTCCGCCGGGCCGATGAAGATGCCGTCCACGCCATCGGTGTCGCACAGCGCGGGCAGGTTGCGCAGGGCGGTGGTGGTCTCGGCCTGCACCAGCAGGCAGATCTCGTCGTCGGCCACCGCCAGGTAGTCGCTGCGTTGGTTCCATTGCGAGGCGCGGCCGACCGCGCTGCCTACCCCGCGCACGCCGTGGGGCGGGTAGCGCGTGGCCGCGACCAGGGCGCTGGCCTGTTCGGCGGTGTCCACCATGGGAACCAGCAGGGTGCGCGCGCCGATGTCCAGCAGCCGCTTGATGCGTGACGGATCGCCGTCGACCACCCGCACCACTGGCTGCGACGGGTAGGCGGCTACGGCTTGCAGCGCCTGCAAGGTGCTGCGCAGGTCGTTGGGCGCGTGCTCGCCGTCGATCAACAGCCAGTGAAAGCCGGCGGTTGCGGCCACTTCGGCCAGGTAAGGGTCGGCCATGGACAGCCACAGGCCGATGCGCGGCGTGCCGGACGCCAGCGCGGATTTGAAGGGATTCAGGGCGGGCATGAGTAGCGCCTATGACAAATGACGTGAAGGAAGCGCGCCGCGGACGCGGCGCCATGGATCAACTGACGATGCCCAGGTGCCACGGCACGAATTCGTGATCGCCCAGGCCCAGCAATTCGCTCTTGGTGCGCCGGCCCGAGGCGGCCAGCAGGATCTGCTCGAAAATGCGCTGGCCCATCTGCGCCACGCTCAGTTCGCCGTCGAGCACGGGGCCGCAATTGATGTCCATGTCTTCCTCCAGGCGGCGGAACATGGGCGTGTTGCTGGCCAGCTTCAGGGTCGGCGCCGGTTTGGAGCCGAACATCGAGCCGCGCCCGGTGGTAAAGCAGATCAGGTTCGCGCCGCTGGCGATCTGACCGGTCACCGCCACCGGGTCGTAGCCGGGCGAGTCCATGAACACCAGGCCGGGCTGGTCGATCGGCTCAGCGTATTCGTAGACCGCCTGCAACGGCGTGCTGCCGCCTTTCATGGCCGATCCCAGCGACTTCTCGAAGATGTTCGCCAGCCCGCCTTGCTGGTTGCCGTGGCCGACTTTGCCATTGAACTGAGCGTTCTGGCCGGCGGCATAGCGTTCCCACCAGGCCAGCCGCGCCAGCAGCTTCTCGCCCACTTCGCGGCTGGCGGCGCGCCGGGTCAGCAGGTATTCGACGCCATGGATCTCCGGCGTCTCCGACAGGATCGCGGTGCCGCCATGCCGCACCAGGATGTCCATGGCCGCGCCCAGCGCCGGATTGGCCGTGATGCCGGAAAACCCGTCCGAACCGCCGCACTCCAGGCCGATCTTCAAGTGCCGCGCCGATACTTCGCTGCGCGCGCAGTCGTTCGCCGCCGGCAGCATGGCTTCGATCGCGGCGATCCCGGCGGCGATGGTGGCTCGGGTGCCGCCGCTGTCCTGCATCACCAGCGTGCGCACCCGCGGATCGCGCGCCAGCCCCTGGGTATCGACCAGCGCATCGACTTGGTTGCGTTCGCAGCCCAGCCCGACGATCAGCACGCCGGCCAGGTTGGGATGCCGCGCATAGCCGGCCAGCGTGCGGCGCAGCACGTCGAAATGCTCGCTGGGCGAGGACATGCCGCAACCGCTGGTATGCGCGAACGCCGCCACGCCATCCACGTTCGGATAGGCTGCCAGCCGCTGCGCGTCGAAGTGCGCCGCGATGGCCTTGATGACGGTGGCGGAACAGTTCACCGATGCCAGGATGCCGATGAAGTTGCGTGTGCCGACCCGTCCATCGGGCCGCACGTAGCCGAGAAAGCGCGCCTGCTCGTCGGGCGCCACCGGCGCCACCGGCACCGCGTCCAGACAGAAACCCGGATCGCGCTGAAAGTCCGCCAGCTCGACGTTGTGCGTATGCACGTGGTCGCCAGCTTCGATATCGCGGCCCGCCACGCCGATGACGACGTTGTACTTGCGAATGGTCTCGCCCTGCGCGATGCGGCGCGCGGCGATCTTGTGGCCGGCGGGCACCTGGGCCCGCACGCGCAGGTCCAGGTCCGGCAGGGACTGCCCCAGGCCCAGGCCGTCGCGGGCGATCAGCACATTGTCGTCGGGATGCAGGCGGATAAGCGGCGATGGCATGGTTCAGCTCTGTTGCAGCATGGCCTTCAGGTGCAGGCGCTCGATCAGTTCGGTTTCCTGGCCATAGACCTGGGCGACAAAGCGCTGGTAGTCGGGGCCGTCCAGGTACATGACCGGCGCGTCCAGGCTGTCGGCGACCTGCTTGAATTCAGGGCTGGCCACGGCCTGGCGGAAGGCGTCGCGCAGGACTTTCTCGGCGGCCGGGTCCAGGCCTTTGGGCGCGCCGACGCCGTTGGGCGCGTCCACCACCACGTCATAGCCCAGGTCCCTGAGCGTCGGGCTATCGCTGAAGCGCGGCGTGCGCTGCGCACCCCAGGTGGCCAACAGCCGCAGATTGCCGGCCTGAACCTGTGTGGCCCACGAACTGGAATCGGCCAGCAGGTCAATCTGCCCGCCCATCAGGTCCTGCAGCGCCGGCGCGCCGCCCTTGTAGGCGATGGCGTTGAACTGGATGCCGGCCGCCAGGGCGAACTGCTCCATGCCGACATGCGTCGCGCCGCCCACGCCCGCGTGGCCATAGGTCACGATGCCGGGATGCGCCTTGGCGTACTGCACCATGTCGGCCAGCGACTTGAAGCGCGAATCGGCCCTGACCACGATGCCGAAGGTCTGGCCCGAGGTGCGCGCGATGTAGGTGAAGTCCTGGCGCGGGTCGGCCGACAGCATGCCCAACTGCGCAAAGCGCGTCACCGAAATCGGAATCTGGCCGATGGTGTAGCCGTCCGGCTTGGCGTTGGCCAGCGCCTTGGCGCCGATCATGCCGGATGCGCCGGCACGGTTTTCCACCACGATGGTTTGTCCCAGCACTTTGCTGGCCGCCTGGCACAACACCCGCATCGACTGGTCGGCCGTGCCGCCCACTGCCCACGGACAGATGAAGGTGATGGGGCGGCTGGGGAAGCCGGCCGCGCGCGCGGCCCGGGGCAGCATCGCGGCGCCGGCCATGGCCGCGCCGCCCAGTAGCAATGTCCGCCGCAGCGGCTGCATCGCAAAACGTTCTTTCATTGTCTCCTCGCTTTCGGTTCGGCCCGACTCTGGCGTTCGGACTTGCTTTGCATTGTGGCGGCGGTTTATATAACCTTCCAATCAAAAAATGGCATTGCTACATAACATGGACATTAAGTAGAGATCCCCATGGCCCAGATCGACCGCGTCCTGCGCAGCAACATCAAGCTGCGCCACCTGCAATTGCTGGTGGCGCTGGACCAGTTCCGCCACCTGGGCCGCACCGCCGAATTCCTGTCCGTCAGCCAGCCGGCCGTGTCGCGCATGCTGACCGAAATCGAATCGATGTTGGGACAGACCCTGTTCCTGCGGTCCACGCGCGGCACCGAGCCCACCACTGCCGGCGCCGCCATGGTGCGCTTTGCCCGCTCGGTGCTGGCTCAGTACGAGCGCACCCGCGACGAGATCGGCGCGCTCGAAAGCGGCGCCGCCGGCCGGGTGCGCGTGGGCGCCATGGATGTCGCCTTGTCGCCGTTGTTGGCCGACGCCGTGGACCTGCTCAAGCAGCGCAGCGGACGCGCCACCGTATTAATCGAAACCGGTGACCTGACCGGGCTGTTGCCCAAGCTGCGGCTGGGCGAGATCGACTGCTTCGTCGGCCGCCTGGAACCAGGCTACGCCTCGCCCGACCTGACCACCGAGGCCCTCTACGCCGAGCCCATGGTCGCGGTGGCGCCGCCCGGCCATCCGCTGGCGCGCCGTCGCAAGCCGACCTGGGCGCAGATCGCCGCCATGCCCTGCGTGATGCCGCCACCGTGGGCCTCGTTGCGGGTCAAGCTGGAACAGCAGTTCTACCGCCACGGCGTCCAGCCGCCCGAGGACATCATCGAGTCCTGGTCGTACCAGACGGTCGGGGTATTCGTGCGCCGGCGCGGCGCGGTGGGCTTCATGGCGCAAAGCGCCGCGCGCGAACTCGAACGCGCCGGCACGTTGGCCGTGCTGCGGCTGGCGGTAGAAGTGGAGTTGCCCAGCGTGGGGATCATCACGCTGCGCGAGAGCACGCCGACGGCGGTAGCGGCGCAACTGATGCAGAGTCTGCGGCAGGCGGCGGGGGAGCGCGGGGCGTCGGGGGGCTTAGGTCGTGGCGGCGGTGGTCGGACGCGGTAGCCTGGCGCGCAGCCTTGCCGGCAGTTCACTCAACCCGGGGCCACCGGAGCGCGCACGCCGTCGTTTGACACCATTTTTTACCCCAGCCCTGGGCTGGGGCTGTCATCCTCGCCGGTACACTACGGCGATTCCTCAAGGAGCCATATGTCGATTCACACGTTGGGCCGTTACGGTGTCGTGCTATTTCTCGCCGCGTTGAGCTCGGGCTGTTCTTCAATCATCGGCGAGTGCGGCTTGGTTCGCAGCAGCTGCATGTATGAAGGAAAATACGAACAGGGCGAGGAAGACTACGCAGAGGCCGAAGCGAAGCGGCTGAACAAGCAGTCGACGGATCGCTTGCGCCGCAGCTCGGGGGATTGATCCCGGGCGTGGCCTTGTCGCCGCATTCAGGACGTCGCCACGGGCTCCGGCAGGAAAAACCGATCCTTCAACTCCTGCAACCCAATCCGATCCAGCATCTCCGTCAGCCGCTGTGCCGGCTTCCTACGCGGCAGATCCTTGTACTGCGCGATGATCAGCTCATTCTTCATCGAATGCTCCCACCCCACCAGCTCCGTCACGCTGACCTGGTACCCATGCGCTTCCAGCTGTAAGCACCGCAGCACGTTGGTGATCTGACTCCCAAATTCCCGCGTGTGCAGCGGATGCCGCCAGATCTCGGCCAGCGGATCGGCCAGCGCCTTGGCTTTGTTCTTCCTCAGCACCGACGCCACTTCCGCCTGGCAGCAGGGCACCACCACGATGTACTTGGCCTTTTTCTCCAGCGCGAAATGGATCGCGTCGTCGGTGGCCGTGTTGCAGGCGTGCAGGGCCGTGACCACGTCGATGGTCGCGGGCAGTTTGTCGGAGGTGATGGATTCGGCCACCGACAGGTTCAGGAACGACATGCCGCCAAAGCCCAGGCGCTTGGCCAGTTCTTCCGATGACTTGACCAGTTCCTCGCGGGTCTCGATGCCGTAGATGTGCGAGCCGGCCTTTTGCGCCTCGGGCTGTTCCTTGAAGAACAGGTCATACAGGATGAAGCCCAGGTACGACTTGCCCGCGCCATGGTCGGCCAGGGTGACGGCGCCGCGCTGTTGCTGGACGTCCTTGAGCAGCGGTTCGATGAACTGGAACAGGTGGTAGACCTGCTTGAGCTTGCGGCGGCTGTCCTGGTTCATCTTGCCGTCGCGGGTCAGGATGTGCAGGGCCTTGAGCAGTTCGATCGACTGGCCGGGGCGGATGTCGTGGGTTTTCTCGGACATGGGGGTAAGGCAATGCGCCCCGCGTGGGGCGGGGCGCATGAATAGGCGGAAAGCGCCAGTTTAACGAAAACGCCGGCGTCAGACCTGCACGAGCACCGGTTCACCCAGGTTCAGCATCAAGCGGTTGGCCCAGGCGAAGATCGCGTCCGAGTGCAGCAGGTCCAGCACCTCGCCGTCGCTCAGGCCGACATCCTTCAGCGCCTGGATGCTGGCCGCATCCACCGACGCCGGCGCGTCCGTGATCTGGATCGAGAACTGGCTGATCGCGCGTTCCCGCGCGGTGGTGCCGGCGGTGGCCGGGTCCTCGAACACTTGCGCGATCACGTCATTGCGCTTGGCCAGCTGTTCGAAGCGCTGCGCGTGCACGGAGGCGCAGTAGACGCAGCCGTTCACGCGCGACACCACGGTCGCGCCCAGCTCACGCTCGGCGCGCGACAGGCCGCCGGGCGCGTACATGATGGCGTTGAAGGCCGTGGAGCGCTGGCGCAGGATTTCCGGCTGGTGCACCAGGAACAGGTAGTAATCCGAGACCTTGGCCTTGGGGTGGCTTTCTTCCAGCACCGCGATCTGCTCGGGCGTGGCGCTGTCGACCTGGACCACGTCCAGCCACGCCTTCCATTCCAGCACTTCGTTGGTGAAGCCGTGGGCCTTGATGACGGCGCCGGGCTCGGTGGCGGCGGTGTTGGGCGGGAAGGGCGCGGGCGGGACGCCGGCCGCCAGGGGCGTGGCCGCCAGCGCCTGCATGGCGTGCAGGCCGGCGATCAGGCGCACCTGGTACGACAGGAACGCCACCAGTTGCGACAGCGTGACCACGGCCGGCGTGGAGACGCCGGCGGCCGGCAGGGTCTTGAGCGCGGCCTCGTCGCCTTCGACCGGTTTTTCGATCAGTTTGCGCGTGAATTCCAGGATGGCGGCCAGGCGCGGATCGGCGGCGTCCGCCGGCGTGCCGGACTCGGCCACCTGGATGTCGGCGGCGCTGGCGCCGGCTTCGGCCAGGCGCTGGCGGTAGTGCGCGGCCAGCGCCGGCGACGGCGTCAGGCGCGCGGCGTACAGCGCGACCAGCAGGCGCTCGGCCAGCGTCAGGCCGGGCAGCGCCGGGTCGAACAGGGCGTCGTAGCTGCCCTGGGTGGCGGCGGCCACCTTGTCGCGCTGGTGGCGCACGGCGTAGGTGGCGCTGTCGGGCTGCAGGCCGACGAGCTGGTCCACCAGGTCGCGGGCGGCGTCGTAGACGATGGGGGGGTGTGCCATTGAATCAATCTCCTTGGATGTCGTTCAGCGGGCGGCTTGTCCGCGCGCCTTGACCGCGGCGTCCAGGAACTTCAGCACGCCTTCCCACGATTGCTCGTCGGCGCGCGCGTTGTCCTTGGGGTTGCCGCCGCTGGTGCTGATCTTGCCGGACACGGGGTGGGCGTAGACCAGTTGGGTGGTGGGCACGTAGGGGAACAGGATCGAGTGGCCGCCGTTCTCGTAGTCCAGCCATTGAACCGGGTACGGGTGCTGCACTTCCGCCAGTTTGTCCCGCACCATCTTCGAGTACAGGCTGGACGGCCACGAGCCGTCGTCGGTGGCCGACAGCAGCATCACCGGGCCCTGGATGTCCTCGACCTTGATGCGGGCGCGGGCCACGGCGTCGGGGTCCTGCAGCGCGGTGAGGATGGCCTTTTCGTGGCGGTGCGGCGACGGGCCTTCGTCGAACGGCGCCCAGGTGGCGGTGCGGTTGTTCTCCCAGACGTGCGGCAGGGGCTTGCCGCCCAGCAGCCAGGTCGGGCCTTCGCGGCCGATCTTGGGGTCGCAGGCGTTCTGGCCGCTGTGGACCACGGCGCCGGGCACGTAGGCGACGACGGCCGAGACTTCCGTGGGGAAGGTGGCGCCCAGCAGCAGCACCAGTTCGCCGCCGCGCGACTGGCCGCTGATGGCGACGAAGTCGTGCTTGGGCTGGACCTTCTTGCGCAGCCAGCGCAGGCCGGTCTGGAAGTATTCCAGCGGCGTGTTGGAGATGTAATCCGACAGGCCGGGCGCCTTGAAGTAAGCGAGCGCGAAGGCGGCGTAGCCGCGCGATGCGTACAGCGCGGCGCGCGGTTCGTTGATGCCGCCGCCCGAGCCGTTCAGGATCAGCACAGCCGGATGCGAGCCGGGTGTGGCGCCGGGCGGCAGGTACAGCGTGCCGACCAGGCCGTCCTCGCGCACGTCCTGGCGCGTCACGCCATCAGCCGCCAGGCGCTGGGTGAAGCGCGCCACGCTCTGGGCGCCGGCCACGCGCGCCACCACCTCGGTGACCAGCGGCTCGGTCACCGGGTGGTTGAAGGGCTCGCGGCTGGGCGAGTCCACGGGCGACTGCGACCACACCAGGCCCATGGGCGCGAGGCCGCTATAGTCGCCGGAGACGGGCGCATCGCGCGTCAGGTCGACCACGCCGTCCTCGCCCGCGATGAAGGCGGCCTGGCTTTGCCAGAGCACGCCGTTGCGGCGGGTGAGGGCGGTGATCTCCACCGTCTGGCCGGGCGCGGCGTGCTCCACCCGGATCTGGCGGGGCACGTCGATGAGCGCGTCGGCAGGTTGGATGCTCAGGCTGGGTACCATGTGCGCGCCTTACTTGGCCGAGTCCTTGGTGACCATCATGGCGGCAGTGCGGTCGCTGGTCATGGGGGTGACCTTCAGGCCTTTCTTGGCGGCCCAGATGTTCTTGTAGTGGAACAGCGGGATGATGCCGACGTCGTCGGACACCATCTTGACGGCGTCGCGCAGGATGGCTTCACGCTTGGCCACGTCGAATTCCGAGGTGGACTGGTCCAGTGCGGCATCGACCTTGGCGTTGCTGTAGTGGCCCCAGTTGGAGGCGCCCAGGCCTTTCTTGGCGTCCACGGTCGCCAGGATGTTGACCAGCGCGTAGCTGGCTTCGCCCGTGCCGTTGCCCCAGGCCAGCATGCTGACCGCGAATTCATTCTTGTTGGCGCGGCCCGAGTAGACGGCCCACGGCACCACTTCCACTTGCGTCTTGACGCCGATGCGGGTCCAGAACTGCGCCACCGCCTGGGCCGTTTCCGGGCCTTGCGGGTAGCGGTCGTTGGGCACGTGCATGGTCAGCTTGAAGCCCTCGGGATAGCCGGCTTCGGCCAGCAGCTTCTTGGCCTGGGCGACATCGTTGGGGATGTCCTTGACCTCGGGGTTGTAGCCGAAGGTGCCCTTGGGCATCCATTGGTTGGCCTCGGTGGCGGCGCCTTGCAGGATGCGGTCGGCGATGGCCTTGCGGTTGATGGCCAGGTTCAGCGCCTGGCGCACGCGCACGTCCAGCAGCGGGTTCTTGTCCAGCGGCTTGCCGTTGTTGTCGGTGATGTACGGGTTGGGCGCGGGGTTGAAGCTGGGCTGCAGCAGCATGACGCGCAGGCCGTCATAGGGGAACACGGAGATGCCGGGCGACTTCTGCAGCTTGGCCAGGTCCGACACCGAGACCTTATCGATCACGTCGACGTCGCCGGCCAGCAGCGCGGCGGTGCGGGCGGCGGCGTTGTTGATGTAGCGGTAGTTGACCTTGTCCCAGGTGGCCTTCTCGCCCCAGTAGCCGTCATTGCGTTCCATGATGACGCGGTCGCCGGGGGTGTACGACACGAACTTGTAGGGGCCGGTGCCGACCATGGCCTTGCCCGAGTTGTAGTCTTCGGTGGTGGACTTTTCGCCGACGTGCTTGCTGACGATGTGCACCGACGCCAGATTCAACGGCAGGTCGGGGTTCGGGGCGCGGGTCTTGACGATCAGCGTCAGCGGGTCCTTGGCGCTCATCGACTCGATGGTGCGCAGGTAGCCGGCGAAGGTGGCGACGCTGCCGGGCACGGCGCGGGCGCGGGTGTACGAATAGATCAGGTCATCGGCCGTGAAAGGCACGCCGTCCTGCCACTTGACGCCTTCGCGCAGCTTGAATTCCCAGGTGGTGCTGTCCAGCGGCTTCCAGCTCACGGCCAGGCCGGGCTGCAGCTTGTTCCACTTGTTTTCGACCAGCAGGTCCCAGAAGTGCAGATCGACCGAGCGGTCGCCGGCGTGGTTGTTCAGTTGCGGATCGAGCGACGACAGCGGGTCGGCAAAGCCGATCGCCAGGTTGTCGGCCGCGGCCGCGGCGGATGCGCCGAGGATGGCGGCGGTCAGGGTCGAGAGAATCAGGCGTTTCATGTTCGGGGTCCTTGGTGAGGGGGAACTGCGTCAGGCCATGTCGTTCAGGTGACAGGCGCTCAGGTGGTTGATGGCGATTCCCTTCAAGGTGGGAACCTCGGTTTTGCAGCGCGCCATCGCATGCGGACAGCGCGGGTGGAAGTGGCAGCCGCCGGGTGGGTTGAGCGGGCTGGGGATCTCGCCCTTGATGGCGGTGAAGGTCTTGTGGCGCGATTTCAGATTGGGGATCTCGGCCAGCAGCGCCTGGGTGTAGGGGTGGTTGGGGCGGCGGAACACGTCCTCGACCGGCGCGGTCTCGACCACGCGGCCCAGGTACATGATGACGACGCGGTCCGACAGGTGTTCGACCACGCCCAGGTCGTGGCTGATGAACAGGTACGTCAGGTTGAGCTGTTCGCGCAGGTCCATGAACAGATTCAGGATCTGCGCCTGGATCGACACATCCAGCGCTGCCACGGCCTCGTCGCACACCAGCATCGACGGCTGCACCGCCAGGGCGCGGGCAATGCCGATGCGCTGGCGCTGGCCCCCGCTGAACTGATGCGGATAGCGCTGGCGCAGCGCCGGATCGAGGCCGGCACGCTGTAGCTGGGCGCTGACGTAGTCATCGAAGTCGCCATTGCCGATCAGGCCGTGGATGCGCGCGGCTTCGCCCACGATCTCGTCCACGCGCAGGCGCGGGTTGAGGCTGGCGTACGGATCCTGGAAGATCATCTGCACCTTCAGGCGCGCGGCGTGGGCCTGGGCCGGCGTCATGTCGGCGGGGCGCTGGCCGTTGATCAGCACCTCGCCGCCGGACGGCGTCAACAGGCCGGCCGCAATGCGGCCCAGGGTCGACTTGCCGCAGCCGGACTCGCCGACCAGGCCGACCACTTCGCCGGGCCGCACCAGCAGGTCGACATGATCGACCGCACGGGTGACGGCGGGCGGCTTGGACAGGCCCAGGCGCTGCATGGCGCGGCCGGCGGCGCCGACGGGGCGATCGCCGAAGCGCTTGCTGACCTGGCGCAGGTCGATGAGCGGCGTGGCGGCGCTGGCCGGCGCGGCATGGGCGCCGGCGCCCACCTGGTCGCGGATATCCGGAATCGTCGTCTGGCTCATGCCGCCACCTCGCGCAGTTGCCGCGACGGATGAAAGCAGCGCACCTGATGGCCGGGCAGCACGTCGGTGATGGCGGGTTGCTGGCCGCATTGCGCCGTGGCGCGCGAACAGCGCGCCGCGAAGGCACAGCCGGCGGGCAGGGTGAGCAGGTTGGGTGTCATGCCGGGAATCTGGCGCAGGCGCTGGCCGCGCTGGTTGTTGCTGGGCAGGCTGTCGATCAGGCCCACCGTATAAGGATGCTGCGGGCGGTCGAGCACGTCGTCGACCTTGCCGTGCTCGACGATGCGGCCGGCGTACATCACCGCCACGTCGTCGGCCAGGCCCGCCACCACCGACAGGTCATGCGTGATCCAGATGAGGCTGGTGCCGTGCTGCTGCGCCAGCTTCTGCACTTCGGACAGGATCTGCGCCTGGATGGTGACATCCAGCGCCGTGGTCGGCTCGTCGGCGATGATCAGGTCGGGCCGGTGCAGCATGGCGATGGCGATGGCGACGCGCTGGCGCATGCCGCCGGACAACTGGTGCGGATAGGCCAGCAGCCGCTCTTCGGGGCTGGGAATGCCCATCATGTCGAGCGTGTCGCGCGCCAGTTCGCGCGCCTGCGCCTTGCTCATGCGGTTGTGGGCGCGCACCGTTTCGATCATTTGCACGTCGATCCGCAGCACCGGGTTCAACGTCATCATCGGATCCTGGAAGATCATGGCGATGCGGTTGCCCTGCAACTGGCGCAGTTCACGCGCGGGCAGCCTGGTCAGGTCGCGGCCCTGGAACAGCACCTGGCCACTGACCACGCGGCCGGGGGCGTCCACCAGACCCATGATGGAAAAGCCGGTGACCGACTTGCCCGAGCCGGACTCGCCGACCAGGCCCAGGATCTTGCCGCGTTCGAGCGTGAAGGACACGTCGTCCACGGCGGGCAGGGTGCCGGCGCGGGTGAAGAAGTGGGTGCGCAGGTTGCGCACCTCCAACGTGGGGGCGGCCGGGGCCGCGACGGGGCGGACGGCGCTCATTTGTGGGTCCTCGGGTTCAGCACGTCGCGCAGGCGGTCGCCCACCAGGTTGATGGCGACGATGGTGATCAGCAGCGCGATGCCGGGGTAGAAACTGATCCAGTATTCGCCGGACAGCATGTATTGGAAGCCGTTGGAGATCAGCAGCCCCAACGAGGGCTCGGTCACCGGTACGCCCAGGCCCAGGAAGCTCAGCGTGGCTTCCAGCGTGATGGCGCGCGCGATCTGCAAAGTGCCGATGACGATCAGCGGCGGCAGGCAGTTGGGCAGGATGTGCTTGAGCATGATGCGCCAGTTGGGAATGTCCAGGCAGCGCGCCGCCTCGACATATTCGCGGCGGCGCTCGACCAGGGCCTGGCCGCGCGCGGTGCGGGCGTAGTAGGCCCACTCCAGGATCACCAGCGTCAGCACCACGTTGCCCACGCCCTTGCCCAGGTAGGCCAGGATCATCATGGCCACCAGGATCGACGGAAACGACAGGATCAGGTCCACCAGCCGCATGATCAGGGCGTCGACCTTGCCGCCGGCGTAGGCCGCCAAGAGTCCCAGCAGCGTGCCGATGACGCCGGCGATCAGCGCCGAGCCTACGCCCACCATCAGGCTGATGCGCAGGCCGTACAGGATGCCCGACAGCAGGTCACGGCCCTGGCCGTCGGTGCCGAGCCAGTAGTGGAAAGTGTCCAGGCCGTTCATCGTGCCTGGCGCCAGGCGCGCGTCCAGCACGTCGATCTGCAGCAGGTCGTAGGGGTCTTGCGGGGAGATCCACGGCGCCAGGATGGCGGCCAGGATCAGCAGGGTGGCGATCACCAGCCCGAACACCGCCGTCTTGGACGACAGGAATTCCAGCAGGTTGCGGCGCCAGGGCGATTCGCGCTTCAGGACGGGCGCGGTGGGCGTTGCGGGTTGCATGGCCTCTGCCTGGGGAATGTTCGGCGCGCTCATGCCGCGGCCTCCAGCCGTACCCGCGGGTCCAGCACTTTGTACAGGATGTCGACGATCAGGTTGAGCGTCACGAACAGGCACACCACCACGATCAGGTAGGCCACGATCACCGGGCGGTCCAGCGCGTTCAGGCTGTCCAGGATCAGTTTGCCGGCGCCGGGCCAGGCGAAGATGCTCTCCGTGATGACGGCAAAGGCGATGGTCGAGCCCAGCTCCAGGCCCAGCACCGTCACCAGCGGGATCATGGTGTTGCGCAGCACGTGCACACAGACCACGCGCAAGGGCGACAGGCCCTTGGCGCGGGCGAACTTGACGAAGTCCAGCGGCACCACGTCACGCACGCCGGCACGGGTCAGGCGGATCACCAGCGAGATCTTGAACAGCGACAGGTTCAGCGCCGGCAGGATCAGGTGGCGCCAGCCGTCGGCCGTCAACCAGGACCACTGGAAGCCCAGGAACTCCACTGTCTGGCCGCGGCCGCTGGCCGGCAGCCAGCCCAGCGACACGCTGAAGGTCATGATCAGCATCAGCGCGACCCAGAAGGTCGGCAGCGAGAAACCGACGATGCTGCCCGCCATCACCAGCTTGGAGAAGCGGCTGTCCGGATACAGTCCGGCCAGCAGGCCCAGCGGCAGACCGATGATCACCGCCAGCAGCAGCGCGGCGATGGCCAGTTCGAGCGTGGCCGGCAGGCGCTGGATCACCAGCTCGACGGCGGGGATGTTGTAGACGAAGCTGTTGCCCAGGTTGCCATGCAGCGCCCCGTTCAGAAAGCCCAGGTACTGTTGCCACAGGGGCTTGTCCAGCCCCAGTTCGGCGATGATGCGGGCGCGGTCGACCTGATCGACGTCCTGACCGATCAGGATGTCTACCGGGTTGCCGATGGCGTGCAGCCCGACGAACACGATCAGCGTCATCAGGAACACGACCACCGCGGCCTGCGCCACGCGGCGGAGCAGCCAAGCGGTCATTGCGCGGTCTCCGCCTGCCGGGTCACGCCAGGCGCCGGGGCCGGCGTCCATTCGTCGCCGAACACCTCGGGTTCCGAGAAGGCTTCCATATTGGCGTAGTGCGTCGTCACATCCTCGCGGTAGAGCAGGCCGGCGATGCCTTGCGCCAGGCGCCTGGCGCCTTCGCTGATGGCGGGGATGTCGCCGGACACGGTGCCATGCGTCAGCGCGGCCGGGTACGAGAAGCAGTGCACCCGGTCCAGGCCGGGACAGGCGCCCGGGGTCTTTTCCTGTAGTTCGAAGGCCGCGCCCAGGTCGGGCGAGTCATGCAGTTCCTGGTCCTCCTCGCCGGGGGCGGGGACGTAGCGGTCGCCCCAGGCGCGCACGTGCGGCGCCAGCGCGGCGAATTCCGGACGCACGGTCCAGTCGATGCGGAATCCCGTCGAGAAAATCAGGAAATCCAGCGTGAAGACGCCCTTGGGCGTGGTGACGCGGATCGCGTCATCGACCAGCGCCAGGTCCTGCACGCCGCAGCCCAGGTTGAAGCGGGCATTCGGGTGGCGCGACACGCGCAGCGTGCTGCCGCGCGGCGGCGGCACCTGGGCGGCGTTGATGTAATGGCGGATCTTCCACTTCCATTCATCGGGCAGGTTCAGATGGCCATGGGTCAGGCCGGGGTTGCCGGCGCCCTTGCCCTTGTTGATGCGCGGGATGTCGTTGCGGCGGATCAGCAGGTCGACGCTGGCCGCGCCCGCTTCCAGGGCGGTGGCGGCGCTGTCCATGGCGGACGCGCCCGCGCCCACCACGCCGACGCGCTTGCCGGCCAGGGTCGCGTAGTCCAGTACGTCCGATGAATGGGCCCAGCGGTCGCGCGGCAGCTTGCGCGCGAAGTCCGGCACGTAGGCGCCGCCCAGGCCGTCGCGGCCGGTGGCCAGCACCACGCGGCGCGCCAGCACGGTGTGGCGGCCGGCGGGCGCTTCGATGTCCAGTTGCACCAGTTGATCGGCGCGCGGCAGCACCGCCAGCACGCGGTGCTGGTTGCGCACGTCCAGGTTCAGCACGCGGCGGTACCAGCGCAGGTAGTCCATCCATTGCAGGCGCGGGATCTTGTCCAGCGCATCCCAGGCTGGGCCGCCGAACTGCGCCTCGAACCAGGCGCGGAAGGTCAGCGCCGGCAGGCCCAGCGCCGGGCCGGTCAACTGCTTGGGCGAGCGCAGGGTTTCCATGCGCGCGGTGGTGGCCCACGGGCCTTCATAGCCCTCGGGCGACTGGTCGAAGATCGGCGCGGCGATGCCCAGATGCGTCAGCGAGGCCGCCGCGGCCAGGCCGGCCATGCCGCCGCCGATGATGGCCACGTCCAGCACCGGCTGGCCGTCCGCCAGGCGCGGCGGCACCCAGGGCTTGGCGGGGAGTTCCAGCCAGGACAGGTCCTGGCGCAGGCGCGCTTCCAGCGCGGCCAGGCCCTGCGGGGCCGGGGCAAGGGAGTGATTCATGCGGAGGGGTCCGTAAGAGGGGTGTCATCGCCGTAGATCGACTGCAGCAGCGCGCCGTGCTGGCCGGCGTCGTGCAGCACGAAGCCGGGCAGCAGGCGCGCGGCGGCCTGCGCCAGCGCGTCGGCCATGGCCTGGCAGGCGGGTGTCAGGGCTTGCGACTGCGAGGTAATGACCCCGAAGAAAAAAGGAATGTCCAGGTCGATCGGGCGGATCGCTACGCCCGCCATCGGCGCGCCGTAGGCGGTGATGGGTTCCAGCACCGACACGCCCAGCCCGGCGCGCACGGCGGCCAGGGCATTGACGGACGAATTGGTTTCGATTGGACCGAGCGTGTGGCCGTTGGGCGGCAGGGCCGCATCCAGGCGGCGGCGCAGGCGGTAAGGGTTGGCCATGGTGACGACGCGGCGCCCGGCCAGTTCGGCCACCGGCACCACCGCATGGCGCGCGGCCGGATCGTCCTCCGGCAACGCCACCACGCAGGGCGCCTGGCCGATCCAGTGCACCGTCAGGCCGCGGTGCTCCAGCGGCAGGCTGGTCGCGCCCAATTGCGCCGCGCCGCTCAGCACGGCGTGCACCACCCGCTCGGGCGAGGCACTGCGCAGCTCGACGCGCGGGCAGGAGGTTTGCGTTTCCACCTGCTTGAGGGCGGCCGGCACCAAGCCGGCAGCCAGGGCCGAGGTTGCCGCCAGCAGCAGCGGCTGCGCCTGGCCCCGGGCGATTTCCTCGGCGCGTTCGCGAATCTGGCGCAGGCTGGACAAGGCGCGTTCGACATCGTCGTACAGCAGGAAACCCTGATCGGTCGGCGTCACGCGCGGGCCGCTGCGGGCGAACAGCGCATAGCCGATCTCGGCCTCCAGCTCTTGCAGCAGGCGGCTGATGGCCGGTTGCGAGCGGCCAAGCAAGCGCCCGGCAGCGGTGACGCTGCCCGTGGACATGACGGCCGCGAAGGCCTCGAGTTGACGAAGTTCCATCTTTCTTGCTTTATGCCAAGGACGAATTCTTGCGTATCAAGTATGCGCCGTACAAATAATTAAAGGGCATAAGCAAATTCCCTAATCGGGATTTCCTTATGCCCTTTCATTACTTCGCGTTATTTCAATGGCTTACGGGATTTCCCTAGGCCACTTCAATGAGGAAAGCATGGCAAGGGGACGACCGGTATCGGGCGCGCGTCAGTCCGTGCCCGGAAACGCGTCGACCCACGTCACGGTCACGTCGGGGAAAGAGTCCACCAGCTGGATCGTGAAGTCCGGGAAGGTGTCGACGATCTTCCACTCGCCGCAACGCTCGGCGAACGCGTCCACGCGCTGCACGCGGATGTCGGCGAAGGCGTTGACGACCTCTACCCTGATGTCGGGAAAGGCGGTGACGATCTCGACCGCGCCGTGCAGCGGGATGCCGTTGTAGGTGCAGTTTTCTTTATCGACCTCGCCGGCCTGAGCGGCGAAGGCCGGGCCCAGGAGGGCGCCGGCGAGGAGAATGCGAGGCAATGCGCGCATGGGTGTCCTTGAAGACCGGCATCGCCGGCGGGGCCAGGGAAGTGGTTCGGTCGGGATTATGCCTGCGTCCCGGCGAGCCCGCTCGCCGGTCAGGCCTGCGGCGTCCGCAGCCGCGCCATGCTTACACCGCTGACACGGCCGCCGCTGCATCGCCTTGGGCCCGCCCCGGCGGCGCCGTCACGATCGACGTCAACGCCGGCTCCGCCGCCTTCAACCCCGCCAGATCCGGCCTTGGCCGCCGCAGTTCCTCATTCCCCGCAAACGCCGACTCCATTCCCTGCGCCGCCGCCAGCACCTCGCGATCCCCGCGAAACCGTCCCACGATCTGCAAGCCGAACGGCATCCCCTTGTGATCGCGCCCACAAGGCAGCGTCAGCGCCGGATGCGTGGTCAGCGTGATCACATATGTCAGCGCCAGCCAGCGGTAATAGTTCTCCTGGCGCTTGCCGTTGATGGCCTCGGCATACAACTGCGTCCACGGGAATGGCGACACTGGCGTGGTCGGCGACAGGATCAGGTCGTAGTCGTCGAAGGCGCGCTGGAAGCGCTTGATCAGCCGGGTCTGTTCGGCCTGCGCCCAGGCGCAGTCCTTCAGGCTCATGGCCGCGCCCATCTCGAAATTGGCGCGGGGGTTGGGGCCGAGGCTGGCCGGGTCTTTCTCGTAGGCGTCGCGCATGCCGGCCACGAAAGCCTCGGCGCGCAGCACGTCGAAGCAGCGGTGGGCCTCACCGAAGTCGATCTCGATGGGGTCGCAGGCCGCGAACAGATGGCGCATGGCGGCGATCTTGGCGCGGAAGGTGGCGCGGATGCCGTCGTCCACGTCGCATAGCCCGAAGTCTTCGGTATAGGCCACGCGCAGGCGGCCCAGGTCGGCCACGCCGGGGGCCAGGAATTGCAACGGATCGAGCGGATAGCTGAGCGGGTCGCCAGCGTCGGGGCCGGCGCTGGCGGCCATCTGCAGGCAGGCGTCGGCCACGGTGCGGCCCATCGGGCCGACCACCGAGATCGGCGTCCAGCCCAGCGGCTTGCGCACGCTCGGCACCACGCCGGGCGAGGGCCGGAAGCCGACCACGCCGCACTTGGCGGCCGGGATGCGCAGCGAGCCGCCGGTGTCCGAGCCGGTGCACAGCGGGAACAGGTCGCTGGCCAGCGCGGCGGCCGAGCCGCCCGAGGAACCGCCGGCATTCAAATTCGGGTTGAAGGGATTGCCGGTCGCGCCCCACACGGTGTTGCGCGAGTTGGCGCCCGCGCCCATTTCCGGCACGTTGGTCTTGGCGGCGACGATGGCGCCGGCGCGGCGCAGGCGCGCCACCAGCGTCACGTCCTCGGCCGGCACGTGGTCGCGGTAGATCGGCGAGCCAAAGGTGGTGAGCAGTCCGGCGGTGGGCTCCAGGTCCTTGACGCCCAGCGGCAGGCCGTGCAGCAGGCCGAGCGCGTCGCCGGCCATCACCGCCTGTTCGGCGGCGCGCGCCTCGATGCGGGCGCGCTCGAAGGCGGTGGCGGTGACGGCGTTGATGTAGGGGTTGACCGCCTCGATGCGCGCGATGCACGCCTCCAGCAGTTCCACCGGCGACAACTGGCGCGCGCCGATCATGCGGCGCAGTTCCACCGCCGATAGGCAGACGAGGGAATCGTCCAGGGTCATGAGGGTTTCCTTCAATCGATCTTGATGTTGGCGCGCTGCGCGACTTCGCGCATCTGCGGCAATTCCTTCTGGATCAGCGCTTCGCCCTCGGCCGCGCTGGAGTAGGCCGCCTCGAAGCCTTGCGCCTCCAGGCTCTTGCGCACGTCGGGCGATTCGACCGTGGCGCGCAAGGCGGCTTCGAGCTTGCTCTTCACGTCCGCCGGCAGGCCGCGCGGCGCGGCGAACATGAGCCAGGTGTCCATGGCCACCGATGGGTAGCCCTGTTCCGCGAACGTGGGCACGTCGGGCAGGAAGGCCGAGCGGGCCGGGGCCGACACGGCCAACACCCGCACCTTGCCCTGCTTGCTCTGCGGCAGCGCGGCGGCCACCGTGTCGACCGAGAACGGAATCTGGCCACCGATCAGGTCGGTCATGGCCGGGGCGCTGCCCTTGTAGGGCACGTGGATCATCTTGATCCCGGCGGCGGCCAGGAAGGCCTCGCCCACGAAATGCGCGGTGGTGCCGGCGCCGAACGAACCATAGGCCGGCGGCTCCTTGTCGCGCGCCTTGGCGTAGGCCACCAGCTCTTTCAGGTTCTTGACCGGCACCTGCGGGTTGGCCAGCAGCGCCAGGCCGGTACGGCCGGCGATGCCGATCGGCTCGAAGCTCTTGACCGGATCGTAGGGCAGCTTGTTCTGGATCGCCGGATTGACGGTGAAGGTGGTGCCGGAGCTGACCAGCAGGGTGTAGCCGTCGGGCGCGGCCTTGGCGACATAGCCGGCGCCGATCGCGGTGCCGGCGCCAGCGCGGTTTTCCACCACGACGGTCTGGCCCAACTCCTGGCCGAGCTTTTGCGCGATGACGCGGCCGAGCACATCGGTGGCGCCGCCGGGCGGGTACGGTACCACCAGGGTAACGGGACGGGTCGGGTAGCCGGACTGGGCGCTGGCCGGCGCGGCGGCGGCGAGGGCGCCCGCCAGGGCGACACCAAGGGCGATCAAGGCAGTCTTCATGGTCATGCTCGATAAGAGGGATGGTGGAGGAAAGGCGCATTGGTCTGCGCCTGATGGGCGGCCGCGAGTCGTTGCCCGCGGCTCAGGAATCGGTCGTACGCTTCGGCCGGCACATACAGTCCGCCGGTGGTCCAGGCCAGGTGCGTGGCCCGTGGCAGATGCGGCAGCAGGCCGCGCGCGCGCAGCCACTGCTGGCCGGCGACGCTGCCCAGCAGATGGCGCGGCCCAGAGAATCCGGCTGCCGCCGATGGCTCGATGCGCAGGCCTTCGCTGTCGTGCAGGCGGGCCAGATCGCCATAAAGCGTGTCGTCGGCCACCGTGTAGACCCCGGCCAGCAGGTGGCCGACGGCGCTATAGGCCAGGTCGGACGCGCGCGGCACGGCCAGGCCGTCGGCTTCGGTCTGGTTGGTCAGGCCGATGTCGTAGACCGATGGCGGCACCGGCACGCCCGGCAGTTGGCCATGGCCGGCCAGCATGCGCAGCAGGAAGCAGGGCGACTGCACCGGTTCGGCGAAGAAGCAGTGCACATGCGCGCCAAACAGCAGCGACAGGCCGAAGGCGATGCCGCCCGGCGCGCCGCCCACGCCGCAAGGCAGATACACGAACAAGGGATGCTCGGCGTCCACCACAAGACCGGCCTGCGCGATCTGGTCGCGCAGGGTCAGGGCCGCCGCCGCGTAGCCCAGGAACAGCGAGGCCGAGCGTTCGTCGTCGACGAAATAGCCGCGTGGATCGGCCTGCACCTGGCGGCGCCCGGCAGCCACGGCTTTTTCGTAATCCCCCGGATGCTCCACCACCTCGACGCCTCGGGCGCGCAGGCGCGCCTTCTTCCATTCCTTGGCGTCGGCCGACATGTGCACGGCGGCGCGGAACCCCAGCGCCGAGGCGATCACGCCAATCGACAGGCCCAGGTTGCCGGTCGAACCCACCGCCACCTGGTATTGCGCGAAGCAGGCGCGCGCGGCGGGCGTGCCGAGCTGGCGGTAGTCGTCGCCCGGGGCGATCAGGCCCTGCGCCAGCGCCAGGTTTTCGGTGAACTCCAGGACTTCATGGATGCCGCCGCGCGCCTTGATCGAGCCGGCCACCGGCAGCGCGTGATCGGCCTTGAGCCACAGGCGTCCGGCCGTGTCCGGCAGGCCCAATGCCGCCTGCATCGCGGGCGCGGCGAGCAGGGGCGATTCGATCACGCCGCCCGCGGCCTCCAGTTCCGGGAACAACTGCGCCAACAAGGGCGCGAACCGCACAAAGCGATCATGGGCGGCGCGCACGTCGGCCATGCCATAGGGCGCGGCGGCGGCAGGCGCGGCCTGATCGGGGCGGGTCCACAATACGGGACGCGCCGCGCGCAGCGCCGCCAAGGACAAGGACGAAACGGAGGCGTGGGACGGGATCATGCCGTGGCTGCAAAGGAAAGCGTCGTCGGATGGTCACATCCTAGGCGGGGCCTTAGTATTGCTGCAATATGAATTGTTAGAATCATTCGTTGCGTTTTACGCAAACCAAGGGGAAACCCGATGAACCCGCAAATCCTGCAGGAAGTGGCGGTGCGCTACTTCCTGGAAGTGGCGCGCTGCGGCTCGGTCAGCGTGGCGGCGGACAAGCTGGAGGTGGCGCCGTCGGCGGTCAGCCGCCAGATCGCCCGCCTCGAACGCGAACTGGGCACCTTGCTGTTCGAGCGCCGTTCACGCGGCATGGCGCTGAACGCGGCCGGTGAGCTGCTGGCCGCTTACGCCCGGCGCGCGCAACAGGACGTGGACCGCGTCGCCGGCGACATCCTGGGGCTGCGCGGCCTGCGCCAAGGCTTGGTGCGGGTCGTCTGCACCGAAGGCTTCGTGCATGACGTGGTGCCCGCCGCGATCGCGCGATTCCGCGAGCAATACGCGGGCATTCGCTTCACGCTGGACATATGTTCGCAGCGCGAGGTGCCGGCCCGGGTGCGCGATGGCGCGGCCGATGTCGGCATCACCCTCAGCCTGACCTCGCATCGCGACGTGCGCGTGGAATTGCGCATGCCGGCGCCGGTGCGCGCGGTGGTGGCCGCCGGCCATCCGCTGGCGCGCCAGACCGAGGTAACGCTGGCGCAATTGATGGCCTATCCCCTGGCGCTGCCGGACGCCGATTCCACCTTGCGGCAATTGATCGACATCAGTTGCAGCCGCCAGCAACTGCAATGCGAACCGGTGTTTTCCAGCCGCAGCGTCGATGCGCTGGTGGCGTTTGCCGGGGCCGGCGGCGGCGTGGCGTTCTGTGGTGAACTGGCGATCCGCTATCGGCTGCAGGGCAAGCAGGTGGTGGCGGTGCCGCTGCGCGATCGGGAAATGAACGAACGCCACTTCGAGGTCCAGACCCTGGCCGGCCGCGTACTGCCCCAAGCCGCCGAGGCCTTCATCGCCAGCCTGCGCACGCAATTGCAGGCCGGGGACGCGGGGCCGTGTTGAGGGGCCGGGCGGCCGTGCGGCGCGAGTGGCGCCGGCCGGGCGGCCGCCATCGCGCTACGATGAGTGCCTTCACAGCCTTGGACGTCACATGGAAAACATCAACGGCTTTCAGATCACGCGCGGCGCGGTGCGGATACAGGACGGCTATTTGCCGGTGATCGAAGCGCATGGGCCAGGGGCCGATGGCCGCGCGTTGCGCGGCGCGGTCACCGTGACCGAATACGGCGTGTTCGACGACCAGGAAGTAGCGATCAATGCCGGCTGGAACGTGCAGGTGCGATCAATCGTGGTCGATGGTGACGGCCTGTCGATCCGGATCGACGAATAAGGCGCGGTTTGGTGGGAAATGCCGGCCGATAAAGGCGGATGTGGCCGCGGCGGCCTGCCCGCGCCAGCAGCGCTGTCGCGCAAGCAAAAAAAATCCGGCCCGAAGGCCGGATAAAACATACAACAACAAGCACAACAGCTCGCCGGCACGAGCCAGTGCGATGAGAAATTTATCAGATATGCGATATTCTGCCAGGCGTGGTGTCCATGCCGTGGACATGAATCGGCCACTTTTGGGGTTTTCCTGATCCCGGCACCTTGCGGATCAGCGGGCGCCGGCCGCCAGCAGCGCCTGGACCCGCGCGGGGTCGTCCTGGCTTGTGGCGCGCAGCAGCTCGGCGCCCGCATCGCCTTGCGCGGCGGCGCCGCCTTCGGCCATGGCCAGCAGCGCGGTGGCGAGGAACCTGCGCCGGAGTCGAACGATGGACATGAGGAGCGCCGCCTGCGCACGAAGGGCAGGCTTGCGATCATGCCGCCGCCTGTTCGGCGAACGGCAGGCCTGCGATCGCGGCCGCCGCGTCAGCGCGGGGAAATGATCCGGGCACGACGTCAGGCCGGCATCTTCTTCTTGCCCAGCAGCGCCAGCGTCAGCGCGCGGCCGCGCCGCATGAAGGGATACAGCGCCGCCGACAGGCAGGGGCGGCGGAAGATCGCGGCATTGACCTGGTTGAAAAGGTCGCTGTCCGAGCTGATCAGCGCCAGCCGGTTGATGCAATCGGCACCCCAGTAGACGTGCCCGTCCAGCCGTAGCAGCATGCCTTCGTTCAGGTCGTAGCCGCGGTCGCGGTAGTGCGCCACCAGCTCGGGATGCTCGCGCATGTCGAGCAATGCGACGGGGCCGACGGCCTTGCGCAACTGCACCATCCGCACGTAGTTCGTGCAGAAGGGGCAATCGCCGTCGTACAGCAGGAAGTTGCGGGGGGCGCTATCCGTATCCATGACGTACAGCTTACCAGCGACTGGCGCTGCAATGCTCAGGCGGCGTCATCCGCCCAGGCCAGCGCCAGGGCGTATTCACGGACATCGGCCGGCCACGCAGCGACCTGGCGCGTGAAAGCCGCGTGATCGCCGGCGTACAACGCCCGCGTCGCTTCCTCGAAGCCCGCCAGATCGCCTGCCATGCTCGACATGAAGTGGTATGCCGCTTCCTGCCGCTGGCGCTGCCGGTCGCGCGCCTCGTTGTCGCGTCGCGCCTGTTCGACCAGCTTGCGCAGCGCCACCGAGGCGCCGCCCGGCTGTGCCGCCAGCCAGTCCCAGTGGCGCGGCAGCAGCGTCACCTCGCGCGGCACCACGCCCAGCTTGGG
>NZ_CADIJV010000001.1 GCF_902859765.1 Achromobacter pulmonis | reverse complement strand
CGCCCCAGCCGGCCGCGCGCACCGCCGGCGCGGCCCGCGCGCTGACGCGCGCCATGGCCACCGCCACGGCCGCCGCGCCCAGCGGCAGCAGCAGGAACAACAGCAGCGCGTGGGCCGATACCCATGCCGCGCAGGCATCGATCAGCGCAGACTGCGCAGCGCTCCCCATCGCCGCGCCCTACCCCGTCACCAGGGTCTTATCGACCGGCGCGAAGGCGTGGGTCGCGTCGGCATAGTCCCAGCGCTCGACATGGCAGGTCCGGGTTTCGCCCTCGCCCTGGCGGGTGATCACATTGACCGAATTGGGAATATTGCCGCGCACCCGGCGCGAGCAGGTCGTGCCAGCCTGCACCGCCCAGCCGGCCGCCAGGGCCGGATCGGCGCTGGCCGGCAGCACATAGGGCAGATGGATATGGCCGCCCAGGATCAAATCGACGCCGGCCTCGGCCCACGCGGCCAGCGCGCGCTCGCGCCCGATCAGCAGATTGAAGCGGTCGGATTCGACCTTGGCGCGTACCGGATGGTGCGCCACCACCACCCGCAACTGTCCGGGCCGGGCCTGGCGCAGGCGCTGCGCCACCCGCGCAATCTGGGGGTCGGAGATTTCGCCGTCCTTGTGGCGGCGCGGCCGCGTGGTGTTGACCCCGATCGCCAGCAGGCCGCCGGTCTCATAGACCGGTTCGAGCACGGCGCCGAGCGCGCGCTTGTAGTTGCCGTAAGGGTTGAGCGCGCGCGCGAACAGATTGAACAGCGGAATGTCGTGATTGCCTGGCACCGCCAGCACCGGCAGTGACAGGCGCTCGATGAATTTGCGGGCGGCGGCGAACTGGCCGCGGCGGGCGCGCTGGGTGATGTCGCCGCTGATCACGACCAGGTCCGGCGCCAGCGTGCGCGCCAGGTCCAGCGCGGCCTCGAGCACCGGCTTGCGCTCGGTGCCGAAGTGCGTATCCGAGAACTGCAGGATGCGCGTCATGACCGCTCCTGGTCCGGGGCCTTGACCGGCACCACCAGCGGCAGGGGGACGTCGGACACCTTGAATTCCAGCGGCGTCTGCATCCACGAGATTTCGCCATCCATGGCGACCTTGACGCGGCGCCGTCCGCGGATCGAGACCATCAGGCGATCGAAGGCGAAGCTGACGACATGTTCGGCATCGCCCAGGCGGCTGAACAGGCCCCGCAGCAGCAGGCCATATAGCGCCAGCGTACCGACCGGGCGCGCCGCCATCGCCACCAGGCGGTTGCGGTCCAGTTCCGAGGGATCGATGCCGATGTGTTCCAGCTGCAAACGGTTGTTGCCCACCACCAGGGTCGGCGACCGCAGGTCGCGCATCCGCCCTTCGTAGTCGAGCCGCAGGCTGAGCTGGCGCGGCGCGCGCAGCAGTGTCACCAGGCCCGACCACAGCGCCACCATGCGGCTGCGGCCGAAGCGCTGCTTGTAGGCTTCGCGATCTTCGAGCAATTGCGGATAAAGGCCCAGACTGGCATTGACCAGGAACAGGCGGCCGTTGAGCAGGCCGACCTGCACCGGCCGCAGTTCGCCGCCCAACAAGCCGCGCAGCGCGGATTCGGTGTCCTGCGAGATGCCGTAACGCCGGCCGAAATAATTGAAGGTGCCCTGGGGCAGGATGCCGAACGGCACGCCCTGCCCCAACACCTGGCCGGCAACGGCGTTGAGCGTGCCGTCGCCACCCGCGGCGACCACGATGCCGTTGGCCTGGCGCGCCTGCGCCACGGCGTCGCGAGCGGTGGCGGCCAGGCGCGTCGGATCGTCGACCGGCATCAGTTGATAACGTCGGCCAGCCTCGTCGAGCACACGGCGGATGATGTCCTGCAGCGCTTGCGCGTCGCCGCGCCCGGAGCCGGTGTTCAGGACGATGAAGAGAGGTTCGTGTCCCGCAAGGGGAGGAGCCCCAGTCGCCGGGCTCTGCTGGATAGGCGTCATGGGCAAAAGATAGCCCATGGCGGCAAATCGCCGCAACCGTGCCGGCGCCCGCCCGGCGGGCGCGCCGGCACGCGGCTCAACGGCCAACCGCGTAGGCCTGCATCAAGCGCGGCGTGGCGGCCGCATGCAGTAGGCCGTCGGCGTCGCGCGAGGCGGCGGTCAGGCGGCCGACCGACCATTGGGGCACTTCCTCGATCTGGTGGCCGCGGGCGCGCAGGGCGGCGATGGTCTCGGCGCCGAAGCCGCTTTCCACCGCCAGGTGTCCCGGCTTGCGGTCGCGCGGGTAGAACGAAGAGGGAAAGTGCATGGTGTGCGACATCGGCAGATCGATGGCTTCCTGCAGGTTCAGGCCATGGTGCGCATGGCGCAGGAAGAACAGCAGTTGCCATTGTTCCTGCTGGTCGCCGCCCGGCGTGCCGAACGCCAGGTACGGCCGGCCCTCGCGCAGCGCCAGCGACGGCGTCAGCGTGGTGCGCGGCCGCTTGCCCGGCGCCAGCGTGCCTGGCAGGCCCGCTTCCAGCCAGAACATCTGGGCGCGGGTGTTCAGGCCGAAGCCCAGTTCCGGGATCACCGGCGAGGACTGGAACCAGCCGCCGGAAGGCGTGGCCGAGATCATGTTGCCCCAGCGGTCGATGACGTCCACGTGGGTGGTGTCGCCGCGCTTGACCGAGGCGCGCATGTCGGCCAGCGTCGGCTCGCGCGTCACGCTGCCGGGGTCCGACACCTTGGACAGGCGTTGCAGGGTGTCCATCACCCGCGCCACCTGCGCCTCGAAACCGGGGATCTGGCCGGGCCGCAGGTCTTGCGAGGCCCGTTCGCCGATGAGGGCCCGGCGGGCGTCGTTGTACTCGTCGGACAGCAGTTGCGCCAGCGGCACGTCGACGAAGGCCGGATCGCCGTAGTAGGCCTCGCGGTCGGCGAAGGCCAGTTTCATGGCTTCGGTGACGCGGTGCACGAACTCGGCGCTGGTCGGGCCGACGCCGGCCAGGTCCATGTCCTTGAGCAGCGCCAGGGTCTGCAGGAACACCGGTCCCTGGCTCCAGGCGCCGGCCTTGGCCACGGTGTAGCCATGGTAGTCATAGGTCGCGGGCGGGTCGTAGCTGGCCGACCAGCCGGCCAGGTCGTCGGCGGTGATCACGCCGCGATGGCGCGCGCCGCTTTCATCCATGACCTCATTGCCGCGCGCGAACTTGTCGATGGCCTCGGCGACGAAGCCGCGGTAGAAGGCATCGCGGGCCGCCTCGATCTGGCGCTCGCGGTCGCCGCCGGCCTGCTCGGCGGCCTGCAGCACGCGGGTCCAGGTGGCGGCCAGCGCGGGATTGCGGAACAGCTTGCGGGCCTGCGGCACATTGCCGCCCGGCAGGTAGACCTGGGCGGTGGTGGGCCAGTGCGCCTGGAAAAAATCCTTCAGGCCGGCAATGGTGTTGGAAATGCGCGGCATCAGCGCATGGCCATGCCCGGCGTAATAGATGGCCGGCTCCAGCACGTCGCGCACCCGCATCGTGCCGTGGTCGCGCAGCAACTGCATCCAGGCATCGAAGGCGCCGGGAATGACGGTGGCGAGCAGGCCATTGCCGGGGATCAGTTCGAGGCCTTCGGCGCGGTAGCGTTCGAGCGTGGCGGCGGCGGGCGTGGTGCCCTGGCCGCACAGCACTTCGACGCGGCCGGTGCGGGCGGAATAGAACACCGCCGGCACTTCTCCGGCCGGCCCGACCAGGTGGGGCTCGACCACCTGCAGCACGAAAGCCGAGGCGACACAGGCGTCGAATGCGTTGCCGCCGCGCTCCAGCAGCGACATGCCGGCCGAGCTGGCCAGCCAATGGGTGGAGGTCACGACACCGAAGGTGCCGAGGATTTCCGGGCGAGTCGTAAACATGGTGCGATCCTGTTGCGGACGGCGCGGGGCCGGTGGCCGCGAGAACATGTAAAAACGGGACCCGCAGCCGGGTCCCGTGTCAGTCTTGATGCCTATTTCTTGGCGAGGCTGACGCCCTTGAGGCGGATCAGGCCATCGGGATACGGCACGAAGCCCTCCACCTTCTTCTGGGCGCCGAAGGTCCAGGGCAGGTAGAACAGGTAGATGATGGGGCGCTGCTCCTGCATCACCGACAGCACCTCGTCATACAGGGCGCGGCGCTTGGCGGGGTCGGACTCGGCGCGGGCCTCATTGAGCAGCTTGTCCGCCTGCGGGTCGCAGAACTTGCCGTCGTTCAGGTTGCCCTTGCAGCTCAGGTACTGGTGGATATTGCCGCTGGGGTCGACCCGGCCCGACCAGCCGTTCTGCCCCACTTCGAAATCGCCGCGGGCCAGCGACGCTTGCAGCGAGGCGAACTCGACCGGTCGCAAGGTGATGTCGAAGCCGGCGTCGGCGCCCATGGCCTGCACCAGTTCGAACACCTGTTGCATGGTGGTGTTGTTGCCGAAGGTGATCTCGAACTTGACGCGGTCGAAGCCCGCCTCCTTGAGCAGCGCCCGGGCCTTCTTGGGATCGCGGCCGGTGTGCTCGAACGACTTGTTGTAGGCGAAGCTGGCCGGCGGGAACGGCTGGTAAGCCGGCTGGTACTGGCCTTCGCCGATGACCTGGTTGAGCACGTCGCGGTCGATGGCCAGGTCGAGCGCCTGGCGCACGCGCTTGTCCTTGGCCAGGGGGTTGTTGGCGCGCGCGCCATTGCCCAGGTTGACCGAGATCGACTGGAAGCCCAGACCGGTGACCGGGGCCAGGCGCAGGTTGGCGTCGTCCTTGACCGCCTTGACGTCGCTGGGCGCCACGCGCTCGATGATGTCCAGGTCGCCGGCGCGCAGATTGTTCAGGCGCACGGTGTTGTCCGGGATCGGCGTGAACACCACGCGGTCAAAGTGATAGTTGGCGGCGTCCCAATACTTGGGAAATTTCTCCAGCACGATGCGGTCGTTCTGCACCCGTTCCTTGAACTGGTACGGGCCCGAGCAGACCGGCTTGCCGCCCGGGTCCTTGTCGAAGGAGGCGGGCGAGATCATCATGCCGGCGCGGTCGGACAACTGGGACAGCAGCGATGCATCGGGTTCGGAAAGGTGCAGCACCACGGTGCTGGCGTCGGGCGCGTCAACGCTGGCCACGGTGGCCAGTTCGCTCTTGCGGTTGCTGTCGGGCAGTGTGCGGGCGCGGTCGAGATTGGCCTTGACCGCCGCCGCATTGATCGGCGTGCCATCGTGGAACACGGCATCGGTGCGCAACTTGAAGGTCAGCGTCTTGTTGTCCGGGCTGGTGCTCCAGGACTGGGCCAGTTGCGGCACGAACTTCAGGTCGGGGGTGATGTCGACCAGCTTGTCGCACAGCGAGGCGAATACGATGCGGCCGACGAAGGTGCGGGCACGGGCCGGATCGAGCACGTCCGGATCGTCCTGCAGGCCGATCCGCAAGGTCGATTGAGCCTGGGCCAGCCCGCTGGCCAACATTCCCGCCACGGCCATGGCGAGGCAAAGTTTACGCATGAATGATCTCCGTCGGTTCCGAAGGCCCGCTTCCCCGCGCGCCGGTGGCGCGCCGCCCGGCATCGAGGGAACAGCCCCCGGTCGTGCCGCATCGCCGGGTCCATCCCCCGTTGCGCACGTTCTTGTCGGATTCTGCGCCAGGCGCGCGCCGATTGTATAGAGCGATGGCCTTCGCCCCTCCGCGCCGCGCCCCCACCGACCGCCTTGCGGACAGGAGGGGCCGCCTAGGAGGGGCCGCCGAGGGAGGCTGACAGCCCCACCTTCAAGGCAGCCGGCAAGGCGCCGAGAAATCCACCGCCGCGCCAACCGCGGCACGCAGCTCGGCAACCAGCGGCCGGACATCATCGCGGCGGCACTGGAACGAATACGGCAGCGCCGCCGGCTCGGGGTCGCAGCGCAGCACCCGCAAACTGCCCTCGGCCTCCAGCGCCCGGGCCCAGTGGCGCGGCAGTAAGCCGACCCCGGTCCCCTCGATCAGCAGACCGGCGATAGCGCCCCAGTTGTTGCAGCACAGGCGCTCGCCCGCGCCGCCACGCCCGGCGAGCGAATCATCGATGATGCGGGTGGTGCCGGCGCCAGCCGGCAGGGTCACCAGCGGCAACCGGGCCAGCAATTCGGGCGACATCGCGGTGGCGCCATCCAGCACGGACGGCGCCGCGGCCCAGGCGAATGCCGCCTCGCCGATCGGCGTGGAAGCAATGCCGGGACGCGACGACCGGCCCGCGATGACGGCGAAGTCCAGTTCGCCATCGGCGACCCGTTGCTCCAGCACCTGGCCGATGTCCACATAAGGCTCCAACACCAGATCGGGATAGGCGGCGCGCACCACGCCGATCAGGCGGGGCAGCCAGGTCAGCGCGGTCAGCTCGCCCACGCCGAAGCGGCAGCGGCCGCGCAGGCTCGGGGTTTCGGTCATGGAGGCGCGGATCTGGTCGGCCGCGGCGAGCAGTTCGCGCGCCTGTGGCAGCAGCCGCTGGCCGGCGTCGGTCAGCACCGCCTTGTGGCCGCTGCGGTCGAACAGCAGTTGGCCGAGCGTTTCCTCGAGTTCGGCGATGCGCTTGGACAGCGACGACACCGACAGGTGCAGGCGCTCGGCCGCCACGGCGAAACTGGCGCAGGTGGCGGCCCAGTAGAAGGCTTCGAGTTGCTTGAGGGTCATGCCCGGATTGTAGGGGCACGAACCTGGCGCGCTACACGGCCAGCGGCGTCCTCAGTTGCGGCGACAGCCGCAGCGTGTCGATGGCGGCGCGGAGCATGCGCTCGACGCGCGGCCAGATATCGCCCTTGAGGCGATCGGACCAGCAGATGGTGCCAAACACGCCCTCGACCAGGGA
The DNA here is from genome assembly GCF_902859765.1 of Achromobacter pulmonis. Taxonomy (GTDB): domain Bacteria; phylum Pseudomonadota; class Gammaproteobacteria; order Burkholderiales; family Burkholderiaceae_B; genus Achromobacter; species Achromobacter pulmonis. The sequence goes on along the minus strand of NZ_CADIJV010000001.1, from coordinate 365,141 downwards.
GTGCAGATAGATATTGGACAGGCGCACGTCCAGGGCCGGCGGCAGGTCGGCGCGGCTGACGGCGGCGCGCAGCAGTTTTTCGGAAGTGCGCAGGGCGTGGCGTTCCCACAGATCGCGGCGGCGCAACAGCGGCGCATTCTCGTCACTGCGCTCGCATTTCAGGTAGAGAATCTCCAGCACGCGCTGCACCGAGCCTTCCTCGGCATAAATCTGCACGTACTGGCGCATCGACGCATAGAGCGCTTCGAGCGCCTCGCCCTCGGTGGAGACCCGGGTCAGCGACACCGCCTCGCCCAGGGCGCGGTCGCACATGGCGATACAGACGTCGATCTTGTTCCTGTAATGGCCTTAGACGGCGCCCCGCGACACGCCCGCGAAGTCGGCGATATCGCTCATCGTGGTGCTGGCCACCCCTTTGGACAGGAACACGTGCTCGGCGGCGTCCAGGATGCGATCGCGGGTGCGTTGGGATTCTTCTTTCGTCTTGCGGGCCATACAAAGATCTCCTTGTAGAAATGGGTTGAACGGATGGACATGAAAACGGCGGCCCGCCTTGCGGGGGCCGCCGTCTGCGCACTGTAAAAAAGTATGCAGCCGCCAGCATACTTTTTAACAAAACAATTAATCAAGCGTGACGGATTAAATGATAGACTGCGTTCCCCACAGGGAAAACCCGCGCACGTTCCCTCCTCGCCCGCCATGGGCACCCCCACAATAACTTCTAAAAAATGTCGTACCGAGTCCCACTAAGAACGCTCGCATTCGCATCCGTATTGCTTCTTGTTTCAGCTTGTTCGAAGCCGGAAACACCGGAAGCCGCCAAGGCGCCCGCCGCAATCGGCGTCATCGTGGCCAAGCCCACCCCCACCCCCGTTGCCAGCGAACTGCCTGGCCGGCTGGAGCCCTATCGCGAAGCCGAAGTCCGCGCGCGCGTGGCCGGCATCGTCATTCAGCGCCTGTACGACGAGGGCCAGGAGGTGGCGCGCGGCGCGCCGCTGTTCCAGATCGATCCGGCGCCACTGCAAGCGGCCTACGATTCCCAAGCCGCCGCCCTGGCCAGAGCCCAGGCCAACCTGTCGGCCGCGGCCGACAAGTTGCGCCGCTACGCCGACCTGGTGTCGGACCGCGCCATCAGCGAACGCGATCACGCAGAGAGCGTGGCCGAGGAACGCCAGGCGCGCGCCGAGGTGGCGCTGGCCAAGGCCAATCTGCAAAGTGCCAGGCTGCGGCTGGCGTACGCGCGCGTCACCTCGCCGATCGACGGCCGCGCGCGGCGCGCGCTGGTCACCGAGGGCGCGCTGGTGGGCGAAGGCCAGGCCACGCCGCTGACGGTGGTGCAGCAGCTCGATCCGATCTACGTCAACTTCGCGCAGCCGGCGGCCGAGGTCATGCAGTTGCGCAAGCAGATCCGTGCCGGCGCGCTGGAAGGCGTCGCGCCCGACAAGATGCGGGTGCGCCTGCTGCTGCCGGACGGCTCGGAGTACGGCCAGGGCGGCACGCTGTCGTTCGCCGACCTGGCGGTCGACCCGGGCACCGACAACGTGACCATGCGCGCACTGTTCGCCAACCCCGACCGCACGCTGCTGCCGGGCATGTATGTGCGGGTGCGGCTGGAGCAGGCCGTCAACCGCGACACCTATCTGGTGCCGCGCGATGCCCTGTTGCGCAATGCCGGCGGCGCCCATCTGCTGGTGGCGGGGGACGACGGCGAACTGCGCAGCGTGCCGGTCACCGCGCAGCGTCTGCTGGGCCCGAACTGGGTCGTCACCGAGGGACTGCAAGGCGGCGAACGCGTGGTGGTGGAAAACGCCGCGCAGTTGGCCCCCGGCCAGAAAATCAAACCGGTCGAGCGGGCCGCGCCAAGCGCGCCCGCGGCGACCGGGGAAAAACAAGCAAAAAGGTAAACCGCCATGGCGCGTTTCTTTATCGATCGCCCCGTCTTCGCGTGGGTGATCTCCCTGCTGATCGCGCTGGTCGGCGTGTTGTCGATCCGCGCGCTGCCGGTGGCGCAGTATCCGGACATCGCGCCGCCCGTAGTGAATATCGGCGCCAGCTATCCGGGCGCCTCGGCCAAGGTGGTCGAGGAAGCCGTCACCGCCATCATCGAACGCGAGATGAACGGCGCTCCGGGGCTGATGTACACCGCTTCCAGCAGCGATTCCACCGGTTGGGCCAGCATCAACCTGACCTTCAAGCAGGGCACCAACCCCGACATCGCGGCAGTGGAAGTGCAGAACCGCCTGAAGGCGGTCGAGCCGCGCCTGCCCGAATCGGTGCGGCGCGACGGCGTGCGGGTGGAAAAGGCGGCCGACAACATCCAGCTGGTGGTGTCGCTGAAGTCGGACGGCAGCCTGGACGACATGCAACTGGGCGAACTGGCCGCCTCCAATGTGCTGCAGGCGCTGCGGCGGGTCGAAGGCGTGGGCAAGGTGCAGTCGTTCGGCGCGGAAGCGGCGATGCGCATCTGGCCCGATCCGGTCAAGCTCACCGCCCTGTCGCTGACGCCGGGGGACATCGTCTCGGCCCTGCGCAGCCACAACGCGCGTGTCACCATCGGCGAGCTGGGCAACCAGGCCGTGCCAAAGGATGCGCCGCTGAACACCAGCATCGTGGCGGGCGAATCGCTGCATACGCCGGAACAGTTCGCCAACATCCCGCTGCGCGCGCAACCCGATGGCGCCACGCTGCGCCTGAAGGACGTGGCGCGGGTGGAACTGGGCGGCACCGACTACATGTACCTGTCGCGCGTCAACGGCATGACCGGCACCGGCCTGGGCATCAAGCTGGCGCCGGGTTCGAACGCGGTCGAGACCACCCGCCGCATCCGCGAGACCATGCGCGAGCTGGCCCAGTACTTCCCGCCGGGCGTGAGCTGGGACATTCCGTATGAAACCTCCACTTTCGTCGAGATCTCGATCAAGAAGGTGCTGATGACCCTGCTGGAAGCGGTGGCGCTGGTGTTCTGCGTGATGTATCTGTTCATGCAGAACCTGCGCGCCACGCTGATCCCGACGCTGGTGGTGCCGGTGGCGCTGCTGGGCACGCTGGGGGTGATGCTGGGGCTGGGCTATTCGATCAACGTGCTGACGATGTTCGGCATGGTGCTGGCCATCGGCATCCTGGTGGACGATGCCATCGTGGTGGTCGAGAACGTCGAGCGCATCATGGCCGAAGAGGGCCTGTCGCCGCATGACGCCACGGTCAAGGCCATGGGCCAGATCAGCGGCGCCATCGTCGGCATCACGGTGGTGCTGGTGTCGGTGTTCGTGCCGATGGCATTCTTCGACGGCGCGGTGGGTAACATCTACCGCCAGTTCGCCGTGACGCTGGCGGTGTCCATCGCCTTCTCGGCCTTCCTGGCGCTGTCGCTGACGCCGGCGCTGTGCGCCAGCCTGCTCAAGCCGGTCCCGGCCGGCCACCACGAAAAGCGCGGTTTCTTCGGCGGGTTCAACCGCGCCTTCGCGCGCCTGACCACGCGCTACACGGCGCAGGTGGCCGGCGTGCTGGCGCGGCCACTGCGCTTCGGACTGGCCTACGCGCTGGTGATCGGCGTGGCCGCGCTGCTGTTCGCGCGCTTGCCCTCATCGTTCCTGCCTGACGAAGACCAGGGCAGCTTCATGGCCATGGTGATCCTGCCGCAAGGCTCGCCGCAGGCCGAGACCATGGCCGTGGTCAAGGATGTCGAGCGCTACATGATGGAGCATGAGCCGGTGCAGTACGTGTACTCGGTCAACGGCTTCAGCCAGTACGGCAGCGGCCCGAACTCGGCCATGCTCTTCGTCACGCTCAAGGACTGGAAGGAGCGGCGCGACCCGGCGTTGCAGGTGGACGCAGTGGTCAAGCGCATCAACGAGGTCTTTGCCGCGCGCAAGAACCTGATGGTGTTCGCGCTCAACTCGCCGCCGTTGCCCGATCTGGGCTCGACCTCGGGCTTCGACTTGCGCCTGCAGGACCGCGGCGGCGTCGGTTATGAAGCGCTGACGCGGGCGCGCCAGCAACTGCTGGCCAAGGCGGCGGAACATCCGGCGCTGACGGACGTGGTGTTCGCCGGCCAGCAAGAAGCGCCGCAACTGCAGCTGCACGTCGACCGTGACAAGGCGCAGGCCATGGGCGTGCCGATCGACGAGATCAACACCGCGCTGGCAGTGATGTACGGCTCGGACTACATCGGCGACTTCATGCTCAACGGGCAGGTACGGCGCGTGACGGTGCAGGCCGATGGCAAACGTCGCGTGGACCTGGATGACATCTCGCGCCTGCACGTGCGCAACCTGCAAGGCCAGATGGTGCCGCTGTCGGCCTTCACGACCTTGAAGTGGTCAATGGGACCGCCGCAGTTGAACCGCTACAACGGCTTTCCGTCATTTACCATCAACGGCTCGGCGGCGCCGGGCCACAGCAGCGGCGAAGCCATGCGCGCCATGGAGGCGCTGGCGGCCGAGCTGCCGCGCGGCATCGGCTTCGACTGGTCAGGCCAGTCGTACGAAGAGCGGCTGTCGGGCAACCAGGCGCCGGTGCTGTTCGCGCTATCGGTACTGATTGTGTTCCTGGCGCTGGCGGCCCTGTACGAAAGCTGGTCGATTCCGCTGGCGGTGATCCTGGTGGTGCCGCTGGGCGTGATCGGCGCGCTGCTGGGGGTAACCGTGCGCGGCATGCCGAACGACATCTACTTCAAGGTCGGCCTGATCGCCACCATCGGCCTGTCGGCCAAGAACGCGATCCTGATCGTGGAAGTGGCCAAGGACCTGGTGCGCGACGGCCAGGGCGTGCTGTCGGCCACGCTGGAGGCCGCGCGGCTGCGGCTGCGGCCGATCGTAATGACCTCGCTGGCTTTCGGCGTGGGCGTGCTGCCGCTGGCGCTGGCCAGCGGCGCCGCGTCCGGCGCGCAGGCCGCCATCGGCACCGGCGTGCTCGGCGGAATCATCACCGCCACTGTGCTGGCGGTCTTCCTGGTGCCGCTGTTCTTTCTCATCGTGGGGCGCATGGTCGGCATGCGCGCCCGCCCCGCGCGCCCCGCAGGCCGCGAAACGCTGGAGACGACGCCATGAAAACCGTGGCAATGACCTTGCTGGCGCTGGCCCTGTCCGGCTGCTCGCTGGCGCCGACCCACGAGCGCCCCGCGGCGCCGGTGCCGGCGCAGTACGACACGCCGGCACTGCCCGGCCAGGCCGCCGCGCCACAGGACTGGCGCGCCTATTTCAACGACCCGGCGCTGCAGGCCTGGATCGCGGCCGCGCTGGCCAACAACCGCGACCTGCGGGTGGCGGCGTTGCGCATCGAGGAAGCGCGCGCGCTGTACGGCGTGCAGCAGTCCGAACGTCTGCCGGCCATCGACGCCAGCGGCGAATTCAGCCGCGGCCGCGCGGCCGAGCCCGGCCAGCCGCGCATGCCGGTGGCCAACCGCTACCGCGCGGCTGTCGGCATCACCGCCTTCGAGCTGGATTTCTTCGGCCGGGTCAGGAGCCTGTCGGACGCCGCGTTGGCGCGCTATCTGGCCAGTGAAGAAGCCCACCGCGCCGCCACGCTGGCGCTGGTGGCGGAGACGGCGACGGCCTACTTCAACCAGCGCTCGCTGGCCGAGCAACTGCGCCTGACCGCCGACACGCTGGCATTGCGCGAGACCACGTTGACATTGACCCAGCGCCGCTACGACGCCGGGCTGGAGACGGCCATTGGCCTGCGCACCGCGCAGATGCTGGTGGAGAGTTCGCGCGCCACGCTCGCCGCGCTGACCCGCGAGGCCAACCTGGCGCGGCATGCGCTGGGCCTGCTGGCGGGCGATTTCGCACTGCCGGTCGGTGTCGATGCCACGCCGCTGGAAAGCCAGGCCCTGACGCCGCTGGCCGCTGGCCTGCCGTCCGAACTGCTGGCCCGCCGCCCCGACCTGCGCCAGGCGGAACAGGCGCTGCGCGCGGCCAACGCCGACATCGGCGCGGCGCGCGCGGCGTTCTTCCCGTCGGTGCAACTGACCACCGACATTGGCACCACCGCCGACCGCTTCTCGGATCTGTTCAGCGGCGGCAGCGGCGGCTGGAGTTTCGCGCCGCGCCTGACGCTGCCGATCTTCAACGCCGGCCGCAACCGCGCCAACCTGTCGTTGGCCGAGACCCGCAAGCACATCGCGGTGGCGCAGTACGAAGGCAGCATCCAGGCGGCGTTCCGCGATGTGGCCGACGCCTTGTCGGCGCGCGATGCGCTGCGCGACCAGATCGCGGCCCAGCGCAAAGTGCGCGACGCCGACCGCGAACGCCAGCGGTTGGCCGAGCGACGCTATGCGCGCGGGGTGGCGAACTACCTGGAGATGCTGGAGGCACAGCGCAGCCTGTTCGAGTCGGAACAGGAATACATCCGGCTGCAGCAGCGCCGGCTGGTCAACGCGGTGGAGCTGTACAAGGCGCTGGGGGGCTGGGACGACGGTTCATCGCCGGCATCCTGACGCAAGGCCGACCTCGCGGCGATGCCGGGCGCGCCGCAAGGTCAGGCGCGCGCGCTGATGCGGTAGGCGCAGCGGCGCGCGCCCAGCAGGATGTGCTCTTCGCGCTCGACCCGCACATCCTGGCCCAGCACCTGCTGGAACAGCGCCAGCTCGCTGCGGCAAAAGCCCATACAGGCCTGGGCCGCCGCGCAGATGGGACAGTGGTTCTCGATGAACAGGAAGTCATCGCCGTCACGGCGCATCTCGGCCATGTAGCCTTCGGCCGAGCGCACCCGCACCAGTTGCTCGAGCCGCTGCGGCAGGTCTCGGGCGCCGGCCAATGCCTGCAGGTAGTTGGCCCGCATGGCCGCCTCGCGCGCCAGGATCAGCTTGTCCACGCCTTCTTCGCCGAACACCTGACGCGCGGCGTTGATCATCTGCACCGTCATGTCGGCGTGCGTGTCGGGAAAACGGCGCTGGCCGGCCTCGGTCAGGAACCAGATCTGGGTGGGCCGGCCGCGCCCCGCGCTGCGGCTTTCCGAATCCACCAACCCGTCCGCGTGCAGGCGCGTCATCTGCTGGCGCACCGCCTCGGCCGTGACGTCGAGCGCCTTGGCGATGACCGCGACCGATTGCGGGCCGCGCGTTTTGAGCGCCATGAGCACGCGGTCCGCCGGCTGGTGCGGCTGCCAGGAAATAGGGTGGGACAGGTGGTCGTCGGACATGGAAGGTCGGTAAGGCGCTAAGCCCCTATGGTGCCACGAACGGCGCCTCCCAGCCGCCGCCCAGCGCCTTGTAGAGCGCGACCAGGCTGGTATAGGAGGCCGTTTCGGCCACCGCCACCGCGTCCTGCGCCCGCAGCTGCGTGCGCTGCGCGTCCAGCACCGTCAGGTAGGGCGCGCTGCCTTCGCGGTAGCGCAGGCGCGCCAGTTCCGCCGCGCGGCCGCTGTAGGCGGCCGCCTGCGCCAGGCTGCCCAGCCGCTGCTGGGTCTGGCCGTACTGCGTCAGCGCCCCCTCCAGTTCCTCGACCGCCTGCAGCACGGTCTGCTCGTAGCGCGCCACCTCGCCCTGCGAACGCGCCTGCGCCGCCCGCTTGCGCGCCTGCGCGGTGGGCAGGTGGAAGGCCGGCCAGTTGACGCCGGGCGCCACGCTGAAGGCGCGGCTGGAGGCGCTGCCGAAGTCGGCGCCGCGCAGAGCCACGAAACCGAGGAAGCCGCCCAGGTCGATGCGCGGATACAGTTCCGCCGTGGCCACGCCCACGTCGGCATTGGCCGCCGCCATGTTGCGCTCGGCCGCCCGCACGTCGGGACGGCGCGCCAGCAAGGCGCCGACGTCGCCGATCGGCAGGCGCGCCGCCAGCGGCGGCTGCGGCGTGGCCGCGTCCAGCTCGCCCAGCTCCACCGGCCGCAGCCCGGCCAGCACCGCGAGGCGGTACCGCGCCAGGCGCCGCGCGGTTTCCTGCAGCGGCACGCTGGCCTGCACCGTTTCCAACTCGGCGCGGGCGCTGGCCAGGTCGCCCTCGTCGCCGCGGCCGGCCGACACCATGGCCTGGATCACACGCAGGCTGTCGCGCTGGCTGTCCAGGTTGGCGCGCGCCACCGCCAGGCGTTGTTCGGCGCCGCGCAGTTCAAAGTAGTTGCGCGCCACCTCGGCCACCACCACGATGCGGGCCTGCGCCAAGTCGGCCGCCTGGGCCTCGCTGCGCGCGGCCGCGCCTTCGGCGGCGCGGCGCAGGCGGCCGAACAGGTCGATCTCCCAGGTGGCGTCAAAGCCCGCGCGGTAGCTCTTGGCCAGGTTGCGCTCGCCCGTCACGCCGGGGTTGGCCTGCGACAGGCTGCGCTCGAAGCGCCCGCCCAGCGTGACGGTGGGGAACTGGTCGAGTTCCTTCTCGTCCAGCGCCGCGCGCGACTCGGCCAGGCGGGCCTGGGCGATGCGGATGTCGTGGTTGCGTTGCAGCGCCAGGGTGACCAGGCGGTCCAGCTGCGGGTCCTGCAACTGCTTCCACCAATCCTGCTGCACGCGGTCGGTGGAGAACAGCGCCTGCTCGGGGCTGGCCAGCGCCACCGGCGCGGCCCGCGGCTTCCGGTAGTCGGGACCGACGGCGCAGCCGGCGGTAGCCAGCACGGCCAGCAGCACCGTGGCGCCACGGCGCAGGCGTTGGGACAGATCGGGATGTTTCATGGTCGGCTCCTCAGTGCGTTGCGGCGGGGCGCGGCGCGGCGGCCGACCGCGCGTCCTCGGCCTGCGCCTGCGCCAGCTCGCGGGCGCGCGGCGTGTCGTTGGCGGCGCGGTGGTCGCGCGCCAGCAAGGTGTAGACGGTGGGCAGCACGAACAGCGTGAAGAGCGTGCCGACCAGCATGCCGACCACGATCACCAGGCCCAGGCTGTAGCGGCTGTGGGCGCCGGCGCCGCTGGCGAACAGCAGCGGGATCAGGCCCACCACCATGGCGGCGGTAGTCATCAGGATCGGACGCAGGCGGATGCGGGCGGCGTGCTCCATGGCGCCGCGCCGGTCCAGGCCATGGCTGATCTGCATCTCGTTGGCGAATTCCACCATCAGGATGCCGTGCTTGCTGATCAGCCCGATCAGCGTCACCAGACCGATCTGCGTGTAGATGTTGATGGTCGCCATGCCCAGCGCCAGCGGGATCAACGCGCCGCAGATCGACAGCGGCACGCTCACCAGAATGATGAACGGGTCGCGCAGGCTTTCGTACTGCGCCGCCAGCACCAGGTAGATGACGATGATGGCGAAGATGAAGGTGATCATCAGCGCCGAGCCTTCCTGGCTGAACTGACGCGCGTCCGATTGCCAGTCGTAGCTGAAGCCGGCCGGCAACTGCTGCGCCTGGCGCGTCAGGAACTGCACCGCATCGCCCATGGTCACGCCGGGCATCGGGATGGCCTGGAAGGTAGCCGCGTTGAGCTGGTTGAATTGGGTCAGCTTGTTGGGCTCCACGCCCATCGACACCGACACGATGTTCGACAGCGGCACCTGCGCGCCGCTGGCGCTCTTGACGTAGTACCGCGCCAGCGATTCGGGCGAGATGCGGTGCTCGGGCAGGCTCTGCGGGATCACGTCGTACGAGCGGCCGTCCATGCCGAAACGATTGATGTAGTTCTCGCCCACCAGCACCGCCAGCGTGTCGCCCACCGCCCTCATGGTGACCCCCAGGCTGTTGGCCTTGGCGCGGTCCACCTTCAGTTGCACCACCGGGTTGTTGTAGTCCAGGTCGCTGTCGACCACCATGAACAGGCCGCTGGCGCGCGCCGCCTGCTTCAGGTTTTCCATGGCCTCGTACACCACCGGGTAGTCGGCCGCGCTCATGATGACCATCTGCACCGGCAGGCCGCCGGTCGAGCCCGGCAGCGGCGGCAACTGGAAAGCGAAGATATTGCTGCCCTCGATCTGGTTGACCATCGATTGCATGTCGGCCTGGATCTGGTCGGCCGAGCGCTTGCGCTCGTGCCAGTCGACGAAGTCCACGCCGCCGATGCTATTGGATACGCCGTCCGAGCCGTTGATGAGCCAGCGGCCCTTCTGCTCGGGCAGCGTCGCCATCACATCGTCCCACTGCTGGCCGAACTTCTCGACGTAGTCGATGTTGGCGTGCTGCGGCGATTTGATCGCGGTGAGCACGGTGGACTGGTCCTCGACCGGCGCCAGTTCGCGCTGGGCGGCGTTGTACAGGAACGGCAAACTGGCCATCACCCCCACCGCCACCAGGCCGGTGACCCAGCGATGATGCAGCGACACGTCCAGCAACCGGCCGTAGGCGTCTCCCAAGCGGGCAAAGAAGTGTTCGGCGCGGCGCGCCATCCGGCCTTCGGACACCTGGCTGTCGAGCAGGAACGAACTCATTACCGGCGACAGCGTCAGCGCGATCACCCCTGACACCACCACCGCCCCCGCCAGCGTGAAGGCGAACTCCTTGAACAAGGAACCGGTCAGGCCGCCCATGAGGCCGATCGGCGCATACACCGCCGCCAGCGTGATGGTCATGGCGATGACCGGGCCCGCCACTTCGCGCGCGCCGATCAGAGCCGCGCGCACCGGCGACTTGCCCTCTTCGATATGGCGGTGCACGTTCTCGACCACCACGATGGCGTCGTCCACCACCAGACCGATGGCCAGCACCATGGCCAGCAACGTCAGCAGGTTCACGCTGAAGCCGAACAGCGCCATGATGGCTGCGCCGCCCAGCATCGACAGCGGAATGGTGACCACCGGAATCAGCACCGCGCGCAGCGAACCGAGACACAGGAAGATCACCGCCACCACGATGACGACGGCCTCCATCAGCGTGTGCACCACGCCGTCGATCGACGCGCTGATGAAGCGCGCCAGCTCGAACGGCACCTGCACGCTGGTGCCGGGCGGCAGGTTCTGCTTGATGCCGGGCAGCAGCTCGTTCAGGCGCTTGACGATCACCAGCGGGTTGCCGACCGGCGTGGCATTCAGGCCGAAGTACACGGCAGGCTCGCCGTCCATCAGGCCGCTGGAGTCGGTCGAGGCCGCGCCCAGTTCGACAGTGGCTACGTCGCCCAGGCGCACGATGGCGTCGCCTTCACGCTTGATGACCATGTCGCGGAACTCGGCCACGTTGACCAGGTCGGTGTTGACCTTGATGTTGGCCACCACGTACAGGCCCTTGGCCTGCCCGGGCGCGGCCTGCACGTTGTTCTGGCGCAGGGCCTCGGCCAGCTCGCCGGCCGAGATGCCGCGCGCGGCCAGCCGGTCTGGGTCGAGCCAGACCCGCATCGCCAGCTTCTGGCCGCCGTACAGTTCCACGCTGGCCACGCCGTCGATCGACGATAGTTGCGGCTGCACCACGCGCGACAGGTAGTCGGTCAGCGCCGGCAGCGACATGGTCGAGCTGGAAAAGCCCACGTAGGCCACGGCCGTCGCCTCGCCGGCCGACTTGACCAGCACCGGGTCGTAGGCGTCCTGCGGCAAGCGATATTTGACTTCGTTGACCTTGGCCATGACCTCGGTCATGGCCTTATTGGAATCGGCGTTGAGCTTCATGCGCACCGTGATCACGCTGCGGCCCTGGGTCGAAGACGAAGACAGGTAGTCGATGCCTTCGACGGTGGCGACGGACTGCGCGATGGGCTGGGTGACGAAGCCCTGCATCAGGTCGGGCGAAGCGCCCGGGTACTGCGTGGTAATGGTGATGGTGGTGCTTTCGGTCAGCGGGTACTGGCGGATCGGCAGGCCGCTCAGGGCGCGCAGCCCGAGCAACAGCAGCAGCGTGCTGACCACCAGCGCCAGCACCGGCCGGCGCACGAACAGGTCGGTGAATTTCATGATCGGCTCCGCGGGCTCAGCGGGCTTGCGCCACGGATGGCGCCGCGGCGTCCAGCGCCACGGTATCCTGGGTGCTGATCTCGACGGCCGCGCCGTTGTGCAGGCGCAGTTGGCCCGAGGTCACCACGCGGTCGCCGGGCTTGAGGCCCTTGGTCACCACCACCCGGCCGCGCACGCGCTCGGCGGTCTGCACATAGGCCTGGGTCACGGTGGGCGGCGCCGACGCATCACCGGCCTTGGGCGGCGTCACCACATAGACCGAATCGCCATAGGCGCTGTAGCTGATGGCGGTTTCCGGCACGGTCAGCACGCCCGGCCGCGGCGGCAGCACCACCTGGCCGTGGGCGAACATGCCCGCCGCCAGGGCGCCGTCGGCATTGGCCAGCGTGGCCTGTACCCGCACGGTGCGCGTGCCTGGATCGACCTGCGGTTCGATGGTGGTGACGGCGCCGTCAAACACCCGGCCGGCATGGGCATCGACCGTCACGGTGACCGGCTGGCCGGGGCGCAGGACGCCCAGCGCCTGCTCCGGCAACGTGATGTTGGCGTAGACACTGGCCGCATCGGTCAGCGACACCAGCGGATCGCCGGCGCGGGCGAACTGGCCCAGGTTGACGCGACGCACGCCCAGCACGCCGTCGAACGGCGCCTTGACGCGCTTCTGGTCGATCAGCGCCTGGATCCGCTTGATCTCGCCGATGGCCTGGTCGTAGTCGGCCTGGGCCTGCTCCAGTTGTTCGCGGGTGGCGGCCTGTTGCGGCACCAGGCGGCGGGTGCGCTCCAGCAAGGCGCGCGCGTTCCTGGCCTGGGCCTGCAGGCGCGCCAGTTCGCCCTGCTCGGGCGCGTCGTTCAGTTGCACCAGCAATTGGCCGGCGCGCACCCGCTCGCCCGGCGTGAACAGGATCCGCGCCACGCGGCCATCGGCTTCGGCCGACACCAGCACCTGACGCGTCGCCTCGAGCGTGGCGATGCCCGACAGCGCCGCCGGAAAGTCCGCCTGCTGCACGGGCGCGACCGCCACCTTGGCCGGGGCCATGGCCCAGCCGCCCCGTTGCTCGCCGCGGCCGAATTTCCAATACAGCCCGCCGCCCCCTATCACCGCCAGGGCCAGCAGCCCCGCCGCCCACGCGCCCGATTTCGACTTCATGATTCTCTCGCCATTTATCAAAGTAACGGCTTGGATAATCCTTGAAAAATCAGACGAAGTCAAAAAACCTAAAGTAATGTTGAGGATTGAGAAAGCCTATCGGTGGCAAATGGCCAAAAAAAACCGCCGGCGAATGCCGGCGGTTCGGGCAACAACAGGCTGGCGCGGGGCCAGTCCCGGGAAAGTCCGTCCTAGGTGCGGACCATGTGCAGGTAATGGCGATGGCGCTCGTACTGATCGAGGATGTCGCCGATGACGGCATCACGGCTCCAGCCCATGATGTCGTAATCCTGCCCGCCCTCACGCAAGTGGACCTCGGCGCGGAAGTACTTGCGCTCTTCCTCGTCGGCGGCCTCTTCGGGCGTCAGGCTGGGGCGCACGAAGGCCTGCGGCCGCACCGAGTAGAAGAAGTCCAGGTGTTCGCCGTGATTGACTTCGAGCATGATGTCGCCCTCGCCTTCGCCTTCCTTGACCACGACCGCGTAGCCCTGCTTGCGCAGCTCGTCAGCCACATCCTCCAGCGCCGGCTGCACCACATCGGCAATGAAGCGCATCACATGGGCCCGCCGCGGCATCATCACCATGTTGCGCAGGCGCCGCTCCCAGGATTGACCGCCGCGCGCCGGGCGCGACAGCGTCAGCGATTGAAACCGGATGCCGCGCTTGGTCGCATCCAGCTTGAGCGCCTTGAACAGCCCCCACAGCGACAACAGCAGGATCACGGAAAATGGCAGGGCGCTGGCGATAGTCGCGGTCTGCAGCGCGGTCAAGCCATCGGCCAGCAACAGCGCGATGGCCACCGCGCCCATCAGCAACGACCAGAAGATGCGCTGCCATACCGGCGTGCGGTCGGAACCGCCAGAGGCCAGCAGATCCACCACCAGCGCGCCGGAGTCGGCTGACGTCACGAAGAACACCGCGACCATGGCGATCGCCACCAGCGAAATCACGCCGCTCCATGGCAATTGCTCGAAAAAGGCGAACAGGGCCAGTGAACTGTCGCCCTGCACCGTCTGCGCGAAATCCTTGAGGCCATCGACCAGGATGAGATGGATGGCGGTATCGCCGAACACCGTCATCCAGAACAGGGTGAAGCCGGCGGGCACCAGCAGCACGCCGCTGACGAATTCGCGAATGGTGCGGCCGCGCGAAATACGGGCGATGAACAGCCCCACGAACGGCGACCAGGCGATCCACCAGCCCCAATAGAACAGGGTCCAGCCGCCGATCCAATCGGTCGGCTCGTAGGCATACAGGTTGAAGGTCTTGTTGACGATATCCGAGAGATAGGCGCCAGTATTCTGCACAAAGGTCTGCAGCAGGAATACGGTGGGGCCGACCACCAGCACGAACATCAGCAGCACGGCGGCCAGCACCAGATTGGTCTCGGACAGGATACGGATGCCCTTGTCCAGCCCGCTCGCCACCGACAGCGTCGCCAGGCCACAAGTGACGATGATCAGGATGATCTGCGTTGGCACCCCCACCGGCACGCCGAACAGATGATTCAGGCCGCTGTTGATCTGCGCCACGCCCAGTCCCAGCGACGTCGCGACGCCCAGCACGGTGCCGAGGATGGCGAAGATGTCGACCGCGTGCCCTATCGGGCCGTAGATGCGATTGCCGATCAGCGGATACAGCGCGGAGCGCAAGGTCAGCGGCAGGCCATGACGGTAGCTGAAGAACGCCAGGATCAAGGCCACGATGGCATAGATCGCCCAGGCGTGCAGCCCCCAATGGAAGAAGGTGATCTTCATCGCCTCGCGGGCGGCGATGGCATTGCCGCCCGCGCCGACCGGCGGCGACATGAAGTGCATGACCGGTTCGGCCACGCCGAAGAACATCAGGCCGATGCCCATGCCGGCCGAGAACAGCATGGCGAACCAGGTGAAATTGCGGTAGTCGGGTTCGCTGTGGTCCGGTCCCAGCTTGATGTCGCCGTAGCGGCTGACGGCCAATAACACCACCGACAACAGGATGATGGCGACGACCAGGATATAGAACCAGCTGGCATTGCCCAGGATCCAGGCCTGGACCGACTCGAACAGACTCTGCGCGGCCTTGGGCGCGCTGATCGCGAAACCCACCAGCAACAGCGTGAACACCGCCGCCGGATAGAAAACCGGGCGATTGATGGTGGGTGGTCGGGTTTCTGAAGACATGCTGCCGCTCCTTTCGCCCGAGGGATACCAAAGGCTGCGGCGCTGGCCCCCTCAGTCCAGCCGGCGCGCCGCATCATTACTAACATGTTGTGGGCGGCCATGACAACAATGGCCGCCAGTGCCGCCGCCGCGCAAGGCGGTCATGGGCCCATGGCTGACGCCCGGCGCTAGCCGGAATCGCGCTCGCCGAACACCACGCGGCGGAAGAATCCCGCCAGTACCGCTTCGGTCGTTTCCGCCGGCACGCCCTGCGGATCGAAGGCGAAGCTGAACTGCATGCCATCGGACAGCGCCAGCAGGCCAATGGCCAGCTCCCGGGCCGGCAGCGGCAAAGGCGTGCCGACGAGCAGCGAAAACTGGCGGATGTACTCAGTGGTGGCGTCGCGCAATTCGCCCATGCAGGCGATGAAGCCCACCCGGAATTCGGGATCGCGCGCCGCCTGCAGCTTGGCTTCCATCCACAACAGAAAGCACTCGTTGTCGCGGAAGTGACTGCTGTAGTAACGCAGCACGCTCTCTTCCATCTGCTCGCGGCTTTCACCGCCTTCGAAAATGGCGCGCATGTCGCCCATCACGTTCTCGTGATCGCGCTTGAGCAGTTGCAGGAAAAGTTCGGATTTGCTGGAGAAATTGGAATAGAAAGCGCCGCGGGTATAGCCGGCCAGTTCGGCGATGTCCTCGACGCTGGCGGCGACGAAACCCTTGGCCAGGAAGATCGATTGCGCGGCATCGAGCAGACGCTGGCGCGTCTGGTCACGGCTTTGCTCTCGCGTAAGGCGGACTTTTGACATGGGCCGATTCTAGCATCGGCCACTATTTCAGATTCATTCTTGTATCTGAATACATATATGAATTAGAATCCATCGCATATTTGATCGCCCGAGTACGACATCGCTGTCCGCCGTACTCCCTGCCTTCTTCCCTGCCCGCGTCGCGAGGTGTTTCGTGAATCTTCCTGGTCTTTGCGCGTCCGCCGTCGCGCGCAATCCCGCCGCCCGCGCGGCACACTCCCCGTCGCCTCCGCGCGGCGCCCGGCCCGTTCTGGCCTTGATGCTGGCCCTGGCACTGGCCGGCTGCGGCAGCCAAGAGGCCGAAGCGCCTGCGCCGCGCCCCGTGGTCGCCATGCCCGCCCAGGCCGACGCCGCGCTGCCGGCCTGGATCCTGCCGGGAGAGGTGCAGGCGCGCTACAGCACGCCACTGTCGTTCCGCGTGGGCGGCAAGATCATCGAACGCACGGTACGGCTGGGCGATCGCGTCGCGCCCGGCCAGGTAGTCGCCAAGCTCGATCCCGCCGACGCCGCCAAGAACGCGGCCAGCGCCCGCGCACAGTTGGCCGCGGCCCGGCACCAACTGGACTACGCCAGGCAACAACTCGATCGCGATCGCGCCCAGGCCAGGGAGAACCTGATCGCCGCCAATCAGCTCGAACAAACCCGCAACGCCTATGCCTCGGCCCTGGCGCAGCGCGACCAGGCGGCGCAACAGGCCGCGCTGGCGGCCGACCAGCTCAACTACACCACCCTGACGGCCGACCATGCGGGCGTCATCACCGCCGAACAGGCCGACACCGGCCAGAACGTGGCAGCCGGGCAGGCGGTCTACAACCTGGCCTGGTCGGGCGAGGTCGACGCGCTATGCGACGTGCCCGAAAGCGTGCTGGCCGGCCTGGCCGTCGGCCAGCGCGCCACCGTCACGCTGGCGCCACTGCCCGGCAAGACCTTCAGCGCCGTGCTGCGCGAGATCGCGCCGGCCGCCGATCCGCAGAGCCGCACCTACCGCGCCAAGCTGACGCTGGAATCGCCCCCGCCCGAACTGCGCCTGGGCATGACCGCCAGCATCAGCTTCGACAATCGCCAGGCCAACGGCGCCACCACCTACACGGTGCCGGCGACCGCGCTGTTCCATGACGGCACCGAACCGGCCGTCTGGGTCATCAAGCCGCAGGAAGACACGCTGGAACTGCGCCGCGTGCAGGTGCTGCGCTACGACGCGCGCAGCGTCACCCTGTCGCAGGGCGTGCAGGTCGGCGAGCGCGTGGTATGGCAGGGCGTGCATGCCGTGTCGGCCGGCGAGAAAGTCCGCGCGGTGCCGCCGCTGCACCCCGAGGACTTCGCCTCATGAGCGCGCCCGTTCCTGACAATCAAGGCGCGTCGCCGCGGCACGAGGAAGGCCGGTTCAACCTGTCGGCCTGGGCGCTGCGGCACCAGCCACTGGTGATTTTCCTGATCACGCTGGTGACGCTGTTCGGCGTGCTGTCGTATTCGCGCCTGGCGCAGTCGGAAGACCCGCCCTTCACCTTTCGCGTGATGGTGGTCAAGACCCTTTGGCCCGGCGCCACGGCGCAACAGATGCAGGAGCAGGTCACCGACCGCATCGCCAGGACGCTGCAGGAAGCGCCCTCGACCGACTTCCTGCGCAGCTACTCTCGCCCCGACGAATCGCTGATCTTCTTCACCATGAAGGACTCGGCGCCGGCCAGCGAGGTAGCCGATGAGTGGTACCAGGTGCGCAAGAAGGTCGGCGACATGGCCGCCACCCTGCCGCAAGGCGTGCAGGGACCGTTCTTCAATGACGAATTCGGCGACGTCTACACCAACATCTACACGCTGGCGGGCGACGGCTTTTCGCCCGCGCAACTGCGCGACTATGCCGACAGCCTGCGCACCGTGCTGCTACGGGTGCCGGGCGTGGCCAAGGTCGACTACTTCGGCGAGCAGCCCGAACACGTCTACATCGAGATCAGCAACGCCCAGCTGACACGGCTGGGGGTGTCGCCGCAGCAGATCGCCCAGGCCATCAACAGCCAGAACGCGGTGGCCAGCGCCGGCACGCTGAGCACCGCCGACGACCGCGTGTTCGTGCGTCCCAGCGGCCAGTTCCAGGATATCCGCGCGCTGGCCGAGACGCTGATCCGCGTCGATGGCAAGTCGATCCGGCTGGGCGACATCGCCACCATCCACCGCGGCTACGATGATCCCCCCATCGAGCAGATGCGCGCGGGCGGCCAGCCGGTGCTGGGCATCGGCATCACCATGCAGCCGGGCCGCGACGTGGTGCATCTTGGAAAGGCGCTGGACGCCAAGTTCGGCGAACTCAAGGCCCGTTTGCCAGCCGGCCTGACGCTGACCGAAGTGTCGAGCATGCCCAAGGCGGTGTCGTTCTCGGTGGACGAGTTCCTGCGCTCGGTGGCCGAGGCCGTGGCCATCGTGCTGATCGTCAGCCTGGTGTCGCTGGGCCTGCGCACCGGCATGGTGGTGGTGATCTCGATTCCGGTGGTGCTGGCGGTGACGGCGCTGTTCATGGACCTGTTCGGCATCGGCCTGCACAAGGTCTCGCTGGGCACATTGGTGCTGGCGCTGGGTCTGCTGGTGGACGACGCCATCATCGCGGTCGAGATGATGGCGGTGAAACTGGAACAGGGCTGGAGCCGCGCGCGCGCCGCCGCCTTCGCCTACACCAGCACCGCCTTCCCCATGCTGACGGGCACGCTGGTGACGGTGGCGGGCTTCCTGCCGATCGCGCTGGCCAAGTCCAGCACCGGCGAATACACCCGCTCGATCTTCCAGGTGTCGGCCATCGCGCTGATCACCTCGTGGTTCGCCGCGGTGGTGCTGATCCCGCTGTTGGGCTACCGCATGCTGCCCGAGCGCAAGCGCGAGGCGCACCTGCCCGACGACCACGAGCACGACATCTACGACACCCGCTTCTACCGGCGCCTGCGCGGCTGGGTCGCGTGGTGCGTGGACCGCCGCTGGCGCGTGCTGCTGGCGACGCTGCTGGTGTTCATCGTGGCGATGGCCGGATTCCGGCTGGTGCCGCAGCAGTTCTTCCCCAGCTCGGACCGCACCGAGCTGCTGGTGGACGTGCGGCTGCAGGAAGGCGCCTCGTTCGCGGCCACGCTGCGCCAGGTTGAACGGCTTGAAAAGGTGCTGGCGGGCCGGCCCGAGATCGCCCATTCGGTGAGCTTCGTCGGTACCGGCGCGCCGCGCTTCTACCTGCCGCTGGACCAGCAGTTGGCCACGCCCAACTTCGCCCAGATCGTCATCACCGCCAATTCGGTGGAGGACCGCGACAAGCTGGCCCACTGGCTGGAACCGGTGCTGCGCGAGCAGTTCCCGGCGATCCGCAGCCGCCTGTCGCGGCTGGAGAACGGCCCGCCGGTGGGTTTCCAGGTCCAGTTCCGCGTCAGCGGCGACAAGATCCCCGAAGTGCGCCAGGTGGCCGAAAAGGTCGCCGCCGAGGTGCGCGCCGACAGCCGCGCGGTCAACGTGCAGTTCGACTGGGACGAGCCGTCCGAGCGTTCGGTGCGTTTCGATATCGACCAGCAGAAGGCGCGTGAGGTCGGCGTGAGTTCGAGCGACATTTCCAGCTTCCTGGCGCTGACGCTGTCGGGCTACTCCGTGACGCAGTACCGCGAACGCGACAAACTGATCAATGTCAGCCTGCGCGCGCCCGAACACGAGCGGGTCGATCCGGGCCGCCTGGCGACCCTGGCCATGCCCACGCCCAACGGCCCGGTGCCGCTGGGCAGCCTGGGCCAGGTGCGCTACGGCCTGGAGTACGGCGTGATCTGGGAACGCGACCGCCAACCCACCATCACGGTGCAGGCCGACGTCACCGCCGGCGCCCAAGGCATCGACGTCACCCATGCCATCGACCGCAAGCTGGACGCGCTGCGCGCCGGGCTGCCGGTGGGCTACCGCATCGAAGTCGGCGGCCCGGTCGAGGAAAGCGCCAAGGGCCAGTCCTCCATCAACGCGCAGATGCCCATCATGATTGTCGCGGTGCTGACGCTGCTGATGGTGCAGCTGCAGAGCTTCGCCCGCGTGCTGATGGTGGTGCTGACCGCGCCGCTCGGGCTGATCGGCGTGGTGGCCGCGCTGCTGCTGTTCGGCAAGCCGTTCGGCTTTGTCGCCATGCTGGGCGTGATCGCGATGTTCGGCATCATCATGCGCAACTCGGTGATCCTGGTCGACCAGATCGAGCAGGACATCGGCACCGGGCACAAGCGCATCGACGCCATCGTCGGCGCCACCGTGCGGCGCTTCCGCCCCATCACCCTGACGGCCGCGGCGGCGGTGCTGGCGCTGATCCCGCTGTTGCGCAGCAACTTCTTCGGCCCCATGGCCACCGCGCTGATGGGCGGCATCACCAGCGCCACGGTGCTGACGCTGTTCTTCCTGCCCGCGCTGTATGCCGCCTGGTTCCGTGTGCGCCACGACGAGCGCGAAACGCCCGAAGGCGTACCGCCCGGCGCCCACGCCGGCGACAACGTAGAACGAGGAGCCTGACGATGTCCCCCCGTCTCCCGACCCCGGCCTGGCGCCTGGGCACCCTGCCGCTGCTGCTGGCGCTGGGCGCCTGCGCCTTCGCCCCCGACGGCAGGCCACCGGCGATGGCGCAACCCGCGCAATATGGCGTCGAACCGCTGCCGGCCAACGGCGTCCCCGCCCAGGGCGTGGCGCAACGCTATGCGCGCGATGCCCACCCGGTGCCCGAGTGGTGGCAGCACTACGGTTCGGACGCGCTCAACGCCATGGTGCAGGAAGGTCTGGCCAACAGCCCCGACCTGGCCGCGGCCGAGCGCAACCTGGCTGGCGCCCGCGAGCAATTGCGCGGCCAGGTCAATGCCTCGCTGCTGCCATCGATCGACGCTGGCGCCGAGGGGTCGCGCAAGCGCGCGTTGACCATGCCGGAAATGCGCGACCCCACCGCGCTCTATAACGTCTTCACCGGACAGATCCAGGCCCGCTACGAGCTGGACCTGTTCGGCGCAGCGCGCTTCGAGAACCGCTCGGGCGCGGCGCAGGTGGCGCAGCAGGCGTTCCGGCTGGAGGCGGCGCGCCGTGCCCTGGCCGGCAATATCGTCACCGGCGCCATCACCTCGGCCTCGCTGGCCGAGCGCGTGGCCTTGACTGAAAAGCAAGTCGTGCTGGCACGCCGGGTGGCGCGCGACACGCAGCGCCGCTACGAACTGGGAGCGGCCTCGCAGAACGATGCTTTGCAAGCCGACCAGGATGCCGCCACGCTGGCGGCCTCCCTGCCGGGACTGCGCGCGCAATGGCAGGCGACGCGCCATGCGCTGGCAGTGTTGATGGGCCGCACCCCGGACCAGGCCCCGCCTGACCTGGCCTTCGGCGCCCTGACCGTTCCGGCCGAAGTGCCGGTGCTGGTGCCCTCCGAATTGCTGGCGGCCCGCCCGGACATCCGAATCGCCGACGCCGCCCTGCAGGCCGCCGCGGCGGATGTCGGCATGACCACGGCGCGCTTGTTTCCCAGCCTGTCCTTGTCGGCCTCCATGGGCCAGGGCGGGTTCAACTGGCCGGCGGCGCTGTCCGGCGCGGGCTCGATCTGGGCGCTGGGCGCGTCCCTGACGCAGCCGATCTTCCACGGCGGGGCCTTGCTGGCCGAGCGCCGCGCCGCCAGGGAGCGTTATGCCGCCGCCACCCAGCAATACAAGCAGACCGTGCTGACCGCCTTCCGCGACGTGGCCGACACGCTGGCGCGGCTGGACGCGGACGGCCAGGCGTTGGCGTCGGCCGAGGCATCGCGACGGGCCGCCGAGCAGTCGCACCGCAATACCGCCAACCGGGTGCGGCTGGGGGCGCTGCCCCCCTACGCCGCGCATGCCAGCGAACAGCATTACGTCGCGGCACGCGTGCGCGAGGTGGAATACGCCAACGCCCGCCTGACCGAGACGGCGGCGCTGTTCCAGGCGATGGGTTCACCGGTGCACGCGCCACAGGCGTCGGCGGGCGTTGACTCGGCCGCACCGTCCGCGCCTGGGCCGCAGCAATAGCGCGGCAAGGGCGCGGGTGATGGCGGCGCCCGCCAATTTTCGGAACGTGGTGTGGGTTGGAGCAACCGGGGAGGAACCTCTAACGGGTGGTTCGTGCTGTCGCCCTGGCGGTGTTTGGGCCTTCGTGGCGACGCAGGTTTGTTCGATGGAAGATCTTGCAGGGTCGCCCAAGGCGGCCGCGCGGGCGGCCGTTGTGGACGTTCGGTAGTGCGAAGATCGGTAGCCAGCTCAATCGAGCTTGTAGCTTTTCAGGTGAATGCTGGTTTCCGTGGCGGAGATGGCCTTGATGAGGCGAACGCGGTCCAGGACGCGGGACATTTCCTCGATGTTGGCGACGCGCAGTTCGGCCAGCAGGTCCCAGCGGCCGTTGGTGTCGTGCAGGGCGACGACGGCGGGGTCGCCCAGGAGGATGCTGACGACGCGGCGGGTTTCGTTGCCGTCGACGGCGATATTCATCCAGGCGCCGATCTGGTCGGGTTGGGATTCGGGGCGCAGCCGGACGGTATAGCCGACGATGATGCCCTCGTCTTCCATGCGGGCGATGCGGTTGTTGATCGTGCCCCGCGACACGTCGAGCTTCTTGGCCAGGGTCGCGACGGTTGCGCGTGCATCGGCACGCAACAGGCCCAGCAATTGCTGATCGAGTGTGTCCATGATTGCTCCAGCCTGAAAATTGGCCCCAGCCCCGCATCGTATACGGATTCGATGCGGGGCTGGCGCGGCAGTCCGGCCAGGCGTTCAGGCCTTGATGTACACCCAGGCGTGCACGCCGGACTTGAGCAGCACCGCGACGCGCTTGTAATCGGACACCTCGTAGCGATCGGCCGCCTCCAGTTCCTGCTGCGTGACCTCGAACACCATGCCCGGCACTTCGTCCTTGGGGTCGTAGGTGGCATGGACGATGGGATGCCGTGCCAGGCCACTGGTCTTGATGACCTCAGGGTCGGTGATATCGACCCAATGCTGCACGTAGCCGGTCATGGCGTCCTCCCGGCCGTCGAGTTCACGGCCGAAGTTGGCGCGTTGCACCGCCTTGTCCCGCAACGTGCCGTAGGAGAAAAGCAGAATGCGGGCTTCGTTCGATTCAGGCACTTTCGTGTCCTCCAGGAAATACCTTTTCCGCCAGTTTATGGGTTTTGAATGAACGTCAGGGAAACCGGGCCGCGGCAGCGGCGCCAACGCGAGCAAGGCGGCTCGCGCATGCCGGCGCAAACGACATGGCCGCCCGGTTGCCCTGGGCGGCCATGTCGTTTGCGCCGGCGCTTGCCGCGCGGACCCGTCGCCGGGCCTGGCGGTCAAGCGGGCCTGGCATGCGCATCGACCACGATGCGGCCGTGATGGATTGCGGCATCCACCGCCATGCTGGGGCTGGAGACGGATCCACCCGCCGCGAACAGCGGCACGGCGTAGGGTTCGCCGAGCCGGTCCTGATCGCCGGCCAGTTCCACCGCGACCGTCGCCGTGAAGGCGGGGCCATTCGATCCGCCCGCGGCCACGCGGGACACGCTCGCGGTCAGCCGGTAGCCTTTGTAAACCATGTTGTTGTGGAGCATAAGCCCTCCGTCGTTAAGCAAAAGGCCCGCTTGCGCGGGCCTTTCTTTCACAATGCGCGGATCTGCGTCGCGTGCGGCCCCTTGGAGCCCTGTGCGGTGACGTAACTGACGCGCTGGTTTTCCAGCAGCACCTTGTGGCCATCGCTGACGATTTCGGAGAAATGGGCGAAGAGATCCTTGCCGCCGTTCTCGGGCATGATGAAGCCAAAGCCCTTGGCGTCGTTGAACCATTTGACGATTCCGGTTTCCATGTTTCTTTCCTTGGTGGATAACGGGCACAGCCCGCGAAGTGAGCCAGTCAAGGAAAGGACGGCGAACAATGAGGCCCCTCGAAAGAGGAGCAAGACCGGACGATGATCACGATGCTCGAAAAGCTTCTATCCCACTATGGGTGCTAGCCACCATAAAGTCAACCACCGTTTCCAAATAGCGCCTCGCTCGCCATTGCGCGCTGGCCGTGGCCCGCTGTGACCGGGAAAACCGCTGATTTTTCACGAAATACGCCGTTCGCGCCTGGCAACCGGCGCGCTTTCCCGCGCAGGGACGCCAAAGCGCGTATGCTGTCCCGATGGTGCTTGACCGCGCGATCCTCGCCGCATCGCCATGTACAGGAGCACCACCATGACCTCGCACTCTCCCCCCGCTACCCGCCCTGGCCTCGGGCTTTCGGCAGCGCGCGCTTGAGCGCGCTCAAGCGGTCGATCGCGCGTTTCGCCAACGCCTGCGTCAAGCTGCTGCCCCGGCCATCCGGCCCGCCCGCCAGCCCCGCGCCGCGCGCTGCCTCGCATGGCGGCGCCGTCGCCGCACGCCCGGGCCACGCGGCGATTTCCTCGCCCTGGCGCATCTATCGCATCTATGCCCGCCCGGGCCACCTGCTGATCCGCAATGAACAGGGCGAAATCCACGAACTTGGCGTCATGAAGGGCAGTGAGCCCAACCTCAGCTACCGCCTGTATGCCAAGGACCTCAAAGGCCAGGGATTCGCCTCCCGCACACAATTGCTCGACGATATCGCGCGCCGGATCGAGACGGGGGAAGTGGGTCGCGAACTGCTCTCGCTGCCCGTGAACAGCACGCCTCTGGGCGTCGATCTGGATCGCGGTTCGCACACCGATGTGTCGATGAAGCTGGCGCGCTAGCCGCCGGCATTGCCGCGTCCGGCGGCCCACGGCAAGAAACGGATAGCCGGGCCGGTCGGAGCTGCCTATCGTGGCCGTGTCATTCACTCACAGGAACGATCATGCAGCAACTGACCGGCAAAGTCGCCATCATCACCGGCGCCAGCTCGGGAATCGGCTATGAAGCGGCCAAGCTGTTCGCCCGCGAGGGCGCCAGCCTCGTGCTGGTGGCACGGCGCCAGGCCGAACTGGAAGCACGGGTCGCACAGATCGAAGCCGATGGCGGCCGCGCCGTGGCGCTAGCGGGCGACGTCCGCGACGAGGCCCTGGCCGAGGCCGCCGTCAGCCTGGCCGAAACCCGCTACGGGGGCCTGGACATCGCCTTCAACAACGCCGGCATGACCGGCGAAGCCCTGCCCCTGCACCAGGTCTCGCCCGAAGCCTGGCGCGAGATCCTCGATACCAACCTGGGCAGCGCCTTTCTCGGCGCGCGCCACCAGATCCCGGCGCTGCTGCGGCGCGGCGGCGGGTCGCTGATCTTCACCTCCACCTTTGTCGGCCACACCGCCGGCATGGCCGGCATGGGCGCCTATGCCGCCAGCAAGGCCGGCCTGATCGGGCTGACCCAGACCATTGCTTCGGAGTATGGCGCGCACGGCATCCGCGCCAACGCGCTGCTGCCCGGCGGCACCGACACGCCGATGGGCCGCGCGTCGATGCCCACGCCCGAGGCGCGCCGCTACGTCGAAAACCTGCATGCGCTCAAGCGCCTGGCCGCCCCGCAGGAGATTGCCCGTTCGGCGCTTTACCTGGCTTCGGACGCCTCCAGCTTCACCACCGGCACGGCGTTGCTGGTGGATGGCGGCGTGTCGATCCATCGCGGCTGAACCGGCGTGGCCGGCGCGGTCTGCCACGGCGGGTCGGCCGTGGCCCTCGAAGCACGTTAGCCCGCGCCGGCGCCGCGCCACCCGGCATGCCTTGCTCCGCACTCCAACCTGTGTAAAATCCTGCCTCGACGCATCTGCAACGGATGCGCATCGCTACGACAGCGATCTTCGTGGACCCGGCATCGCCGGGTGGCTCGGCCGGGCGCCTATCCCTCGGACAATCCCAAGCGACTTACGGCTCGCTCCAGACTCGACATAGCATTTCGCTGCGATGCCGCGCTTGCTGACTTCAAGTTGGCCAAACCATGTCTTTTGTTTCCTCGTTCCGCCGTGACTGGCTCGCCAGTCCCCGCGCCGACATCCTCGCGGGCATCGTCGTTGCCCTTGCCCTCATCCCGGAAGCCATCGGCTTTTCGATCATCGCCCACGTCGATCCCAAAACCGGCCTGTATGCCTCGTTCTCGATCGCCGTCATCATCTCGCTGGTCGGCGGCCGTCCCGGCATGATCTCCGCCGCCACGGCCGCCGTGGCGGTGGTCGTCGCGCCCTTGGTGATCGAGCATGGCGTCGACTACCTGTTCGCCGCCACCGTCCTGATGGGAGTCATCCAGGTCCTGGCCGGATTCCTGCGGCTCGACCTGCTGATGCAGTATGTTTCGCGGTCGGTCGTCACCGGCTTCGTCAATGCGCTCGCCATTCTCATCTTCATCGCGCAACTGCCGCAACTGACCGGCGTCACCTGGGTCAGCTACGCCATGGTGGCGGGGGGCCTGGCCATCATCTACCTGTTCCCGCTGCTGACGCGGGTGGTGCCCTCGCCGCTGGTCGCGATCATTGTGCTGACAACCCTCAGCATCCTGGGCGGCCTGTCGGTCAATACCGTCGGCAGCATGGGCAAGCTGCCCTCCGCCCTGCCCTCCTTCCAATTGCCGGACGTGCCGTTTACGCTGGACACGCTGCGCATCATCCTGCCCTACTCGCTGACCATGGCGGCGGTGGGCCTGCTCGAATCGATGATGACCGCCCAGATCGTCGACGACATGACCGACACGCCCAGCGACAAACGGCGCGAATGCAAGGGCCAGGGCATCGCCAACTTCGTCACCGGCTTCTTCGGCGGCATGGGCGGCTGCGCCATGATCGGCCAGTCCGTCATCAACGTGAAGTCCGGCGGATCGACCCGGCTGTCCACCTTCGTCGCCGGCGCCTTCCTGCTGTTCCTGATCGTGGTGCTGGGACCGCTGGTCGCCCAGATCCCCATGCCCGCGCTGGTCGCGGTGATGATCATGGTGTCCATCGGCACGTTCAGCTGGCGCTCGCTACGCAACCTGCGCAGCCATCCCTGGCAATCGTCCGTGGTCATGCTCGCCACCGTCGTGGTCGTGGTGTGGACCCACGACCTGGCGCGCGGCGTGCTGGTGGGGGTGCTGCTCAGCGGCGTCTTCTTCGCCGCCAAGGTCAAGCGCCTGCTGACAGTCGAATCGAGCCTGTCCGCGGACGGAGCCACCCGCACCTACGCCTTCGCGGGGCAAGTGTTCTTTGCGTCCACCGACCGGTTCGCGGAGTCGGTCGACTTCAAGGAACCGGTCGGCCACGTGGTGCTGGACGTGTCCGCCGCGCATTTCTGGGACATCTCCGCCGTCGGCGCGCTGGACAAGGTGGTGATCAAGCTGCGGCGCGGCGGAGTGCGGGTGGACGTGCGTGGGCTGAACCAGGCCAGCGCCACGCTGATCGGCCGATTCGGCGTCCACGACAAAGTGCTCAGTACCGGTAGTTCACCCCCAGCATCGCACTGAACGGCGCGCCGTAGTAGTTGCTGTAGACGTTGGTGCTGGCGTAGTACTTCCTGTCCAGCACATTGTTCAGGTTGAGCGTGGCCGACCACTGGCGGTTGACCTGGTAGCGCGCCATCAGGTCGAGCACAGCGTAGCTGCCCTGCGACGATTCCAACTGCCTTCCACCCGGCCCCCGGCTGGTGAAGCCGCTGGCGCCTTCCCAGCGCACCCCGCCCCCTACCGTCAGGGCGCTCCAGTCGCCAGGCAGCCGGTAGGTGGTGTAAAGCTTGGCGATGTGGCGCGGCAACCCGACCTGGGTCGAGAATCCGCTTGGCAGGCGGCGGTCCACATAGGCATACGACAACTGCATCTGCCAGCCGGGCGCGAGTTCGCCGCTGAGCTCGGCTTCCACGCCGCGCAGCACGGCGCCATTGGCGGCGACGTAGGCGTTGTCGCCATTGGGCGCCAGCTTGTCGCCGTCCAGCATGGCATAGTTGTCCTGACGAGTGCGGAACAGCGCCAGCGCGCCGTTCAGGCGTCCGTCCAGCCAGGCGGTCTTCAGGCCGATCTCGTAGGTGTTGCCCTCGATCGGCGCGATGCCGCTGCCCGACACGGTCTGCGCCTGCTGCGGCAGGAAGATGCTGGTGTAGCTGGCGTAGGCCGACAGCGTCGGCGTCAGGTCGTAGACCACGCCGGCATACGGCGTGTAGACGCCGTGCTCGCGCATGTTGTCCGGATAGGCCGAGCCGTCGTTGTAGTTATAGGAGGCCTGCTGGTCCCACCAGGTGACGCGCGAGCCGAGCACCAGCGACAGCGCATCGGTCGGGCGCAGGCGCAGCGCGCCGTAGATCGCGCGCTGCTTCTCCGTGTAGTGGCGCTTGCCGGTGACCTGCCACTGCGGTTCCGGCATGTCGCCATCCCAGGCGCGCGCGTCCGGGATGGCCGGGTCGTAGCCCGGCGCGGCCCACAGCGGGTAGGTATCGTAGTCGCCCCGGGTGCGCGACAGGCTCACGCCCAGCACCAGGTCGTGGCGCCGGCCCAGCGCGTCGAAGGCGCCGCTCAGACTGGCGTCCAGCGCATTCTGGGTCTTTGGAATGGGCCACTTGGCGACCCACAGCGAAGCGCCCTGCCCGGTTTGAGGATTGGCCCAGCCGTTGCTGCTGAACCAGCCATAAGTGCGGTCATTGTCATCGCCGGTGCGCGACAGCGTCAGCGACCCTTTCCATGACGGCGTGAATTCGTGGTCGAGCGTGGCGAAGACGTTGTAGCGCGTGCGTTCCTGGCGGCTCCAGTTGGTGGCGGAATTGAAACGCTGGCGAAAGTCGGTCTTGGAACCATCCGCGTAATAGGCGGGAAAACCGAAATACGAGCACGCCGTGCATGTCTTGCGCTGGTATTCCGCGCCCAGCGTCAACAGGGTGCGTTCACTCAGGTCGGCTTCGATGACGCCATACAGCAGTCGCGAATCCTGCTTGACGCGGTCGATGAACGAGCCGCCCTCCTGCCAGGCGCCCACCAGCCGCCCGCGCAGCTTGCCTGCTGCATCCAGCGGGCTGCCCAGGTCGAACTCGGTGCGGCGGTAGTCCCATGACCCCACGCGGGCGCCGACGCCGGCCTCAAACTCGCGAGTCGGCCGCTTGCGCACAAGATTGATCGAGGCAGCCGGGTTGCCCGCCCCGCTCAGCAGGCCGGTGGAACCCCGCACCACCTCGATGCGGTCATACAACGCGGTATCCAGCCCCAGGGCATTGAAGTCCTTGTGGGTCGGCACACCGTCGACCTGCATGTTGGTGATCTCCATGCCGCGCGCATACAGGCCTTTTTCGTTGTCGTCCGCCGAGCCCTTCTTCTTGAAAACCAGGCCCGGCGTATTGACGATGGCGTCCTCCAGGGTATTGAGGCCCTGGTCGGTAAGCCGCTGGCGCGTCATCACCGAGACCGATTGCGGCGTCTCGCGCAGCGTCATCGGCAGCCGGGTGGCGGTGTTCGACACGCCGACCGTGTACGAATCGGTCGCCTCGCTGGGCAGGGGCTCGCGCGCCCCCAGCACCTCTACCGGCGCCAGCATCTGCGCGTTGACCACGCGCAGGCCATAGCGATTGCCTCCCTGGTCGATCGCTTCCAGGCCGGTTCCCGACAGCATCGCCGCCAGGCCCGCGGCCACGCCATAGTCGCCTTGCAGGCCGGCGCTCTGGCGCCCTTGGGTGAGGGTGGCGTCGAACGCCAGCACCACGCCGGCCTGTGCGGCAAAGCGGCTCAGTGTCAGGCCCAACGGTCCGGGGGGCAGGTCGTAATGGCGCGATACCTGCACGCTGGGCACGGCCTGCGCCAGCACCGGCGGCGCGGCGCCGAAGGCTGTCAAGGCAATCAGAACGGCAGGCGCCAGGGAAGCGAAGGCGGGGGGATGGCGAAGCAAGGGTACAGAAGGCATGGACTCAGGTTTCCGTGTGGCAGATCCGACGTAATCCCTGCTAAGTCGGACGAGGGCGGAAAAAGGACAATGCCGTGGGGAAAAAATCAGCGCCGGGCGACGATGCGGACGTAATAACGGGTGAAACGGGACACGCGGACCGGCAAGGCGCGCGCCACGGCGGCCAGGGCCTGGTCGGTGTCGTCAACCGGAAACGCCCCCGATAGCCGCAGCCCCGCCACCGCTTCGTCACATTGCAACAGGCCCGGCCGATAGCGGTCGAGGCGGGCGATGAAGTCGTCCAGCCGCCAGTTGTCCACCACCAGCAGGCCGCGGGTCCAGGCATCGGGTTCGCCGACGATGACGCCCGTCGTTTGCGCGCCCGATAGTGTCAGCGTGCCTTGCTCGCCGGCATGCAGGATCAAGGGCGCGCCCCCGTTGGCGGGTGCCAGCGCGACGGCATGGCGCAGCACTGCGACCCGCGTCATGCTGTCCAGCCGAGTGACGAGAAAGCGGGTGCCCAAGGGCCGCACGGCGCCATGCACGGTGAGCACACGCAGGGGCGGCAGGCCGGGCCGGGCATGTTCGGTGTCGATCAGGATTTCACCGGCATGCACGACGATGCGGCGCTGGCCGGCATCGACCGTGACGTCCACGGCGCTGGCGCTGTCGAGCCACAGCAGGGTGCCATCGGCCAACCGCAGCTCGCGGCGCTCCCCGGCCGCGGTACGGTAGTCGGCCAGCATCCGTTCCATCGGCAAGGCGCGCCAAGCCGTCAGGCCGCCCGCGCCCAGCAGCACCACCACGCCCAGGCCATTACGCAGCGCGGCGCGGCGGCGCGAAAAATGCCGGTCGGCGCGGTGCAGCGTGTCCGCGGCCAGCCGCGCCGGCGCGGCCCCCAGCGTGCCCCGCAGCCGTTCGACCTGGCGCCAGATGCGCGCATGCTCGGGATCGGCCGCCAGCCACCGCCCATGCGCGGCCAGGTCGGCCGCGCTGACATCGTCCGCACAGAGCCGTGCGTACCATTGCGCCGCCGCGGCGATGGTCTTGTCCGCCATGGCCGCCTACGGCCTGGCCAGCGCGTACACCAGGCAATGCTCGGTGGCGCGCGCCATGTACTTCTTGACGGAACTGACCGTCACGCCCAGGCGGACGCCGATCTCGGCATAGCTGGCCCCTTCCAGCTGGGACATCAGAAAGGCGCGCCGCACTTTGTCGCCCAGACCGTGCAGCATGGCGTCGATCTCGCGGATGGTTTCGAGCAGGATGGCCTGGGTCTCGGGGGACATGGCGCTGGCCTCGGGCTGCTGCGCCAGCGTTTCGAGCCAGGCGCGCTCGAGCGCCTGGCGCCGGATATGGTCGACCAGCGTGCGCTGCGCCACCGTCGCCAGGAAACTGCGCGGCTGCCGCACGCCCTGCAATTGCGCCATCGACGCCGGCGAGGCCAGCAGCCGCAGGAAGGTGTCCTGGGCCAGGTCGGCGGCCTCGGTCGGCACGCTCAGGCGCCGCAGCAGCCAGCCGCGCAGCCAGCCATGGTGGTCGCGGTACAGCCTGCCCAGTTCGCGGTGTTCCAGGGATTCCGTGGACGACATGGCCGTCGCATCAGCGCCTTGTGAATTTCAGGAATGGGAATTGTAATCATTATTGATGCGGACGTTCAATTGCCGCTCCCCGCCCGATCCGGCCGGCGCCTCACGACGCCGGCCGCGTAACGCATCGCGTCCATGCGGACGCGACCCAGACCTACTTCAGCTTGCCCGAAGCGTCCTGCTCGACCACCAGGTCCAGCACATACACCTTCGACGGCGCATCCGCGGGCGGGTTCTTCCAGTCGTAGCGCTTGACGCGCAGCACCGTGCGCACGCCGTCGCGGTGGTCGTAGCCTTCGATCGATTGGTACAGCGGGTGCCAGTCTTCCTGCGGCGGCAACTGCACGCCGGCGTCGTTGTAGCGGCGCTCGCGCACCATCAGGCACTGATAGCGCGGGATCATGGGATGGCTGCAATCGACCCGCCGGGGCGCCACCTCCAGGAACATGATCTCGCCGGCGCTGCCATACAAGGTTTCCGGCGTCGGTTCGCCGACGAACGTCAGCACGCTGCCGTCGGCCGCCACCAGCGCCAGCTCGGGCTCGGCGGCATCGCCGCCGAGGGTGGCGCGCAGGTCGCCCTTCAGGCGCTGGCCGATGGCGGCGTCCAGCTGCATCAGGGCCGGCTCGCAGGCCTTCATGGTGGCAGCCAGGTTGGCCACGTGCAACACGCCGTCCTTGTAGGTATAGCCGCCGAACTGCGCATTGCAGCCGCCGCGCACGTTCATGGCGTCGGCCGTGAACGACAGACGCAGGGGCTGTTCAACCCCCTTTTGCAAGGCGGGAATGGACTTGCCCGAAGCATCGGTGGCCGACACCAGTCGCCAGTAGTACGCGGGCAGGCTCAGCGCATTCGCGGCGGCCGTGGAGGAAGAACGGGGCATGGTGGACGATCCTTCGCCAGGAGTGGAAACCGGTGCGCAGGCCTGCAGCAGCGCGGCGCAGACGGACGCCAGGAGCATTGTTTTTTTCATGGGCTTTTCCTATCAGCCGGAAGGCACTGGTAAAAACCCGGATTCTACGTCCGCGGCATGGACGAAACAGACCGGCTCTGTCCTGGGACGTATCAAAATCTTGCCACGTCGTTGAACGCGCGAAGTCATCTTCCGCCCACCAGATCGCTCGCTTCCCCCGGGACCGCACGAGCGATTCCAGCGCCCGGGGCGAATGGATCGCCGCCCTTCGGGCAATTACTTTCTGACACGCACGCGCTCCGGCCGGCGCAACGATGCTGCGCAGTGATGCGGATCTTTGCAGCATTGAGACGCGCCATCCATCGCGATGGCGCGCCCGCGTCGCGTCAATCGACCCGCAGCATGCCGGCCGCTTCGCGCACCCGGCCTTGCGCCAGCAGCGCCGCCAACGCCAGCCCCAGGCGCGCCTCGGCATCCGCCAGGGTGCGCGACAGGCCCAGCAGGCGGCAAACCGACTTGACCACGTCCGCGCGCGGCGCATTGCCGGTCATGGCCAGCACGCGCAGGATGCCATTGGCCAGTTCCTCCAGGCAGACGTCGTCCACGCGGCGGCGCGTGGCCTCGTCCTCGCCCGCGCCACGAAATCCCGCCCAGGTCGCGGGCTGCGCCTGCGCCGGCCATAGGAAAGTGACCTCGCCTTCGCGGGTGCGGCCAATATCGGCGGGCGTCAGCAGGCGCAAGCGCTCGACGATGCGCGCCCCGGTGCGCTCCAGGCCCCAGGCCCGCGCCACCCGGCGATACAGCACGCTTTCGGGAAGCGGCCCTTCGGTCTCGATCACCTGGCGCAAGTCGGCGCTCAACCGCTCGTTGCTGGCCCGCGCGTAGAACGCCTGCGCGTCGCCCGCCGGCAGGTCGGTCACCGGATAGGTATCGATGCCGCCCGCCGGCTCAGACGGGCCTGGCGGCATGCCGCCCTCGGTGGTGATGGCGAAGGCCACGCCATCGTCCGCCGCGCCCTCTTCTTCGGGCGGGAGTTCGGGTTCCTGCGGCGCCTCCTCCTCTTCCTCTTTACGCGCAAGTTCCGCGTCCAGCCGCGCCAGCAGCTTTTCCTCTTCGCGCCCGGGATTGATCCACCAGTCGGTCGACCAGATCCGGTGCAGGCGCCATCCCAGCCCTTCCAGCACCACCTGGCGCAGGCGGTCGCGGTCGCGCGCGGTGGCGCCGGCGTGATAGGCCCGGCCGTCGCACTCGATGCCGAGCAGGTAGCGTCCCGGCGCGCGCGGATCGACCACGCCCATGTCGATGCGGTAGCCCGAGCAGCCGACCTGCGGATGCACCACCCAGCCGCGCTCGCGCAAGACCTTGATGACCTGCGTCTCGAACGGGCTGTCCGGCTCGCGGCCGCTGGGCAGCGATTGCGCCACCAGCGCGCGCGGCCCCTTCAGGGCGAACTCCAGGTAGTGCTTCAGGTCGCGCACGCCGGCGGCGCGCACGCGCGACAGGTCGATCTGCTCCGGCAGCAGCGTGCTGTAGATCACCACGCCTTCGCGGGCCCGCGAAATCGCCACATTCAGGCGGCGGTGCCCCCCTTCGCCGTTGAGCGGGCCGAAGTTCATCGTCATCTTGCCGGCCGCGTCCGGGCCGTAAGTGATCGAGAAATAAATCACGTCGCGTTCGTCGCCCTGCACGTTCTCCAGGTTCTTGATGAAGAGCGGTTCGCGCCCCTGCGCCGCGATGGCCCTGTCCAGCGCCGCATTGGTGCGGCGGCGCGCGTCCAGCAGGGTCTCGATGAGCGACTGCTGCGGCTGGTTGAACGTCACCACGCCCAGGCTCTGGCGGCGGCGCGCCGGGTCCAGGTAATGCTGTTCGATGCCCTGGACGATGGCATCGGCCTCGGCGCGGTTCGTGCGGCTGCCGCCACGGTCGTAGACGCCGGCCACGCGCTCCAGCCGCACTGCCACATCGTCGGTGACCGGCGACGGAAAGGTGATGAGCTGCGAGTCGTAGTAGGTCACGTTGCTGAAGGTGATCAGGCTTTCGTGCCGGCTGCGATAGTGCCACTGCAGGCGCAGGCGGTTCATGTCGGCGCCCAGGCATTCGTCCAGGATGCTTTCCAGGTCTTCCACCAGGCCATCATCGCCGGCGCCATCATCCTCGTTGGCTGATTTGCTGAAGAAACTGGTGGGCGGCAACTGCTTGGTGTCGCCCACCACCACCAGCTGCTGGCCGCGCGCAATGGCGCCGATCGAATCCCACACCGGGATCTGCGAAGCTTCGTCGAACACCACCACATCGAACTGCGAATGGCCGGCATCCAGGTATTGCGCGACCGACAGCGGCGACATCAGCAGGCAGGGCTTGAGCCGGGGCAGCAAAGACGGCAGGCGCTGCATCAACTGGCGCACCGGCACATGGCGCGTCTTCTTTTGCAGCTCGCGGCGCAACAGGCCCAGCTCGCTGTCGGGACTGACCAGCACGGCGTTGCTGGCGGGGACCTTGCCCGCCAGCAACGCCGCGATATGGGCGCACGTCAGTTGCTGGAAGCGCTCATCGGCCTCGCGGAACTCGCGGATCTTGCGGTCGTGATCGGCGCTGGAGAACGAACGCAGCAGCGGCGAATGGTCGATGACCTTCTTGACCCACCAATTGCGGTAGCTGAATTCGAAATGGGCCTCGACCCCGGCCAGCGGCACGCGCCCCGATTCCAGCGTCGCGACCAGGCCCTGCAACTGCATGCCGACCGCCTGTTCGCGCGCCTGGCGCCAGACGCACCACGACATCAGGCTCTGCCGATTGAGGCGCCAAGCGGCCAGCACCGCCTGGATGCGTTCGAGCGCGCCGTCATCACCAAGCGCCCCTGCCAGCGGCATGGTGGGCCGCGCCAGCGCCTCCAGCGCGGCAAGCTGGTCGCGCAGCGCGCGCCAGGCATCGCGGGTGTCGAGCAAACGCTGGCAGAGCGGCGCGCCCGGCTGCAGCAAGGCGCGGTTCTCGCCCACCAGCGGTTGCAGGCGCGTGCGCAGCGCGGTGGCCGCGGCCGGATCGCCGGCCATCAGCGTGACCGCTTCGGCAAAACGCTCGGCCCATTGCTCATGGCGCCCAACCTGCTCCCAATCCGTTGCCAGGCCGGCGTAGTCATTCAGCAGCAGGCGCTCGGCGTCGGCCTTCAAGGCCGCCAGTTCACGGTCTTCGGCGTTTACGCGCGCCAGCGGCTCCAGCATGGCGGCGATGGCGGTGTCGTCCGGACGGCGCGCGTCGGCACGATACGCCGCCAGCCGCTTGCGCACGCCGCGCCTGGCGAAGACCGACTTGGGCCACCAGGCGGCGCAGGCGGCCTGCCACTCGGCCCGCAGCGCCGTGGCATCCAGGTCCGCCAGCCGGGCCTGCCAGCCCGTTCCGACCTCGGCCCAGCAGGCATTGCGGGCCAGCCCATGGCGGGCCAGGGCCTGCACCCGCAGGCGCGCGGCCGGATCGTGCGCCTGCGCGGCCAGGCCGGCGGGCACGCGCGGCGCGGCCAGCAAGACATCGATCAGCGTGTCCAGGCGCGCGCAGGCATCCAGGCTCAGCCCGGCGGCCGGCACGCCTAGCTCCGCGCCGGCGGCATCCGCGCACGTTTTGAAAGCCGCCACCGCCTGATCCAGCGCCTGCGCCGCCGCCAGCAGCGCGTCCTGCCAGCTCGGGCTCCACTCGGTCATGCCGATATGCGCCAACGCGTGGCCATGCAGCGTGCCCAACTCGCCGGATAGCGTCGACATGCGCCGCGCCGCCTCGCGCAGCCGCGCCAGGTCTTTTTCATCATGCGACTGGGCATCCGGCCAGAACATGGGCGATGCTTCCTGACCGGCGTGCCGGATGCTGGTTCCGATGGCGTCATAGACCGTCAGGCCATTGGGGTGCCGCTGGTGCAGGGCCTGGACCAGCCCGTTCAGTGCCTGGCGCAGCACGCCCAGGCGCTCGGCTTCGCGGTTCCATTGCTCGCTGGTGCGCTGGCTGCCCAGCTCCAGCGCCTGGCCCAACTGCTGCAGCACCTCGGATTTACGCGCCTTGGACGAATGCAGTTCCAGGCAGAACGGCCCCAGGCCGATCTGGGCCAGGCGGCGATACACCACTTCCAGCGCCGCCATTTTCTCCGAGACGAACAGCACGGTCTTGCCGCGCGCCAGCAGGTGCGCGATCAGGTTGGTGATGGTCTGGCTCTTGCCCGTGCCGGGCGGCCCCTCCAGCACCAGGTCGCGGCCGGCGTCGACCGCGCAGATCGCCTTCAATTGCGAGGAATCCGACAGCAGCGGCGTCAGCAGGTCTTCCGGCCGGTAGTTCTCGTCCAGGCGCTCCAGGCGCGGATCCCAGGGTTCCTGCGCAAAGGCCTGGCCGGGATGGTCGATCAAGTGCCGCACGACGCGGTTGGCCTTGAGCTGGCCGCTGCGGTCCTGAAGGTCCTTCCACATCAGGTACTTGGTGAAGGAGAAAATCCCCAGGTGCACCTGCTCCAGCACCTCCCAGCCGGCGATCTCGCGCACCGCCAGCCGGAACGCCTGCAGCACCCGCGCCACATCCACGCCTTTGTCGTCGCTCGGCAGAACGTCCAGGCCGGGAATGCGCAACTCATACTCGTTGCGCAACATCTGCAGCAAGGTGGGATTGATGATGGTCTCATCGTCGTGGCGCACCAGCCGGAAACCGCTGCGCACCGACTGGCGCTGCAGCGACACCGGCATCAGGATCAGCGGCGCCAGGTGCGCGCTTTCGGCGGCGGCATGCTCGGTCCAGCGCAACATGCCCAGCGCCAGGTACAGGGTGTTGGCGCCGCCCTCTTCCAGGCCGGTGCGCGCGGCGCCGAAAATATTCAACAGGTTGGCGTCCAGCGCCTCCTGCGGCACGCGGGCGATCAGTTCATGATTGGCCAATGCCTCCAGCGCCATGTCGTCCAGCGGCGCGCGGCCGCCGCGGTCGACATGCACCTGCGCCACGCGCGGGTCGCTGCCCTCCATCAAGGCCGCCGGCAGGGGCCGTATGCGGAACTCACTGCCCTCGGCAATGGCATCTTCCAGCCGTGCCAAATCGGGCACCACCAGCGGCAGCGTGGACTTGGTGAGCTTGAAGTTCAGCAGCCGGTTGCGCAGTGTCAGGTCGAGCAGGCGCGACTTCCACCTGGCCAACCGGCCTTCGGGCGTGTCGTCGGCCGGTTCCAGGCTGATGACGAACTCCGGATCCAACGGCGGCAGAGCAGGCATCGGTTCGATGGCGGCGGGCGCTTCGATGGCCGGCGCCGCCTCGGGCGCCAGACCCGCGCCGCGCGCCGGCAAGGGCTTGATCTGCAATTCGCGCGCGCGATGCACGTCGATGGCATAGCGGAAGGTATCCGCTTCGCGCAGGTGCGCCGCGCCCTGCTCCAGCGCCAGCCGCAAGGAGGGTCGGAAACTCGGATGCTGGGCGATGCCGGTGGTCTCGAACACCAGGAACTCGCCGCTGTCCACGCGCTTGCGCACGGCCTGCACATCGTCGGTCAGGGGATCGGGGAAACTCGCCGGATGCAGCCACACCCCCACCCAGGCGTGGCCTTCCTTCATCAGGATCACGGGGCGCAGCCCGGCCTGCTCCAGGCACGACGAGAACAGCATGGCCAGATCCAGGCAGGTGGCCACGCGGGCCTCCAGGATGCGCTCCGGCGTGCGGATCTTCTGGCCATCGACACCGAAGGAGGCCGGCGGCTCGGCGTAATGCAACGCTTCGGCCGCCAGCGTGCTGTAGATCACCGACACCTGCTGCCACACGACATCGCGGCGCTTGGACTGATAGCCGTTCAGGGTCAGGTCGGCCTGCTGTTCGCGCAGCAGCCGGGCGGCCTTGCCGATCAGCGCATCCACGGCCCGATTGTTGGGCATGGAAAACGCGGCCAGCAATTCCGGCAGGGCGCGCGTGCCGGCCCACTGGTCATAGGCCAGCACGGCCACGGACTGCGTCGCGCGGCCCACTTCCCGGCCGGCCGCCAGCGCCGTGACCTCGATGGCGGCACGCTGCGCTTCCTGCAGTCCGGCCAGGTAGGCATGGTCAGGCGCCAGGTCCAGCGGCGCAATGCGGCGGATCTCGCCCGGCACCAGCATGTCGAAGCGCAGCCGCGCGCCCTGGGCGAATGCCGGATTGCAGCGGATCGCGATTTCGACGTTCTCGAAGGTCTCTTGCGAGCGATTGGTCAACCGCAGCGACCGCAGCACCGGCACCGCGTTCTGGATCGACGCGTAACCCAGCGTCGGATCGGCCTCGATGTCGATCGTGAGGGCGTCCAGCGCGACCGGCGCCGGGCCGGCCGGCCCGGCGGCATGCGCCGCGCCCTCCTGCAGGGCCAGGGGAGCCAGGTCTTGTCGCTTGTCCATCGATCTCTCTCTGCTCGGTTCATCGCCGTCAACCGGGCACTATAGACGGAAATCGATGGAATATTCGCCGCCTTCCCGACGTCCACACCAGTAGGGCCCGCTGCCGCAACGGCGCCGCGCCCCATCTGCCCATCCGCCGGTCAAACCGAAAAACATCCGGGACTGCAAGGACTTGCTCAAGCCAGGCACCAAGGTCATGGCGATCGCCGGCGCGGGCCAGACCGGCCAGTGGGACGACGTGG
The DNA here is from genome assembly GCF_902859765.1 of Achromobacter pulmonis. Taxonomy (GTDB): domain Bacteria; phylum Pseudomonadota; class Gammaproteobacteria; order Burkholderiales; family Burkholderiaceae_B; genus Achromobacter; species Achromobacter pulmonis. The sequence goes on along the minus strand of NZ_CADIJV010000001.1, from coordinate 326,452 downwards.
CCGGCCGCCTGGCAGCGGCGTTCGGCGCTACGTTCGGCGATAATCAGACACCGCCACGACTCGCGCCCGGTCCGCCCCGAGGCCACGCCCATGCGTATCCACGCCGCTCTGCTGCTCTGCCCCCTGGCCCTTGCCCTGCACACCGCGCTGGCACGGGCCGACACCCGGGTGCAATCCCTCGACCAGGTGCCCGGCGCCATCAAGACGCAGGACGCCCGCAGGATGTACGACAGCCAGATGAGCGGCGCGCCACAGCCTGATGGCCTGGGCACGCAACTGCCGGCCGGCTTCACCAACGCCTTCCTGTTGCAGCAACTGGCGCCCGGCCGGAACCCGAACCGCCTGCTCCTGGCCGGCGCCAAGGCCTGGCCGCAACGCCCGGGCGCCTATGTAGCGCTGGTGTGCCTGGCGGCCAGCGCCGAGCGCGCCGAACGGCTCAAGCAGTTCGGCGGCGGCGACTGCGCCACCCTGTCGCGCGACCAGGACAACAACGAAGTCTGGATCGGCGTGTTCGAGTCGGTGCCCGGCGCCGCGCCCCGGCTGCTGGCGCGCACCGAGGCCCCGGTGACGACCCCCACCGACTGGAGCGACACCGATATCGACCCGCCCATGGGCCTGACCATGCAGGACGCCGGCGCGCCGATGCTGGCCACGCCCGAAAGCTGGAAACGCTTCGACCTGGCGCCCTACCGGATCGCGCCCGGCAACACGGCATTCGGCCTGCGCGCCGGCTGGAGCGAAGGCTACGCGGGCGGCGGCGCCGACTTCGAGGCGCTGTACCTGTTCCGCCTCGACGGCGCGGCCCTGCGCGTGGTGTTCGCCCAACCCATGGCGTTCGTCAAGAGCATCGCCGGCGACTGGAACCCCGACGGCACGCGTGAACACGACGAATCCGATGCCAGCAATTCCCTGGTGATCCTGCCGGGCAAGACCGCCGGCTACTTCGACATCCAATTGCGCCAGCAGGGCGGCAAATGGAAGCGCACGTTCAGGTGGTCGGCGGCGAAACAGGCTTACGAATAACGGCTCGTGTCGCTTCAGGCCGCATCCACATAATTCGGCTTACCGCCCAGGAAGTTCAGCAACGCCTCCGGCTGGCTGACCTGCGCCAGCGGGATGAAATACACCTCGTCCGGCACATCCTGGCGCTGTACCGGAATGATCTGCAGATAATCCGGCGTCAAGGCGATCAACGCGATCTTGTCGTTTTCGTATTCGGACTCGAAATGGATGCCGTTCTGGTCCAGCACAAAACGCTCGGGATAGAAACGCGCCGTTCCCTTCAGGCTGCTGGCGCCCTTGAAAATCGTCTTGCGGATCATGCGCTTGAGCACCCATTTGGGCGTCGGCTGGCCGCTGCCCAGGCTCTTGATGATGCGGCGGGTTTTGGCGGCGGCAATGAAGCTCAGCGCCATCAACAGCATCACGCTGGCGAAGACGGCGGTATGGGCGCCCACCTTGCCAGTGACCAGTTTCTCGATGCCGACGATGACGATGGACGTCAGGAAGGCGCCATGACGCACCCAGGTCCAGTTGCGTGTTGCTGCCTTGACCACATCGGCGGCGCGCTGGCGTTGTGCCAGCAGATGCGCTTCGAGCGTCTCCAGGGGCAGATCGTAGTCGGCTTGGCTGATGGGTGCGGCGTCGTTCACGGCAGGGCCTTTCTGTATACGGACAAAACCCACGATTATGCCTGCCCGCGGCGCAGGCGCTCGCGCGCCGCGCCGCCTGCGCGGCGTGGCCGGCCCGCCGCCCCGCTCGTAACGCTCCGGCCGCCCAATGAAAAACCCGCAGTCCCCATGCCGGGGCCCTGCGGGTTTCGCGATCCGGTCTGGCGCCGCGCGCCAGACGCCCGCATCAACCGACCACGCGGAAACGCTCGGCGTCGTCCATGAAGGCCTTTTCGCCGAAGCCGTTTTCGTTGGAGCCGAACGGCATCTGCGCGCGCAGCTTCCAGCTGGCGGGCACGTTCCATTCACGCGCCACGGCGGCGTCGATCAGCGGATTGTAGTGTTGCAGGCTGGCGCCCACGTCGGCATTGGCCAGCGCGGACCAGACCGACAATTGCGCCATGCCGCCGGCCTGTTCCGACCACACCGGGAAGTTGTCGGCGTACAGGGCGAATTTCTCCTGCAGGCTGCGCACCACGTCCTGGTCTTCGAAGAACAGCACGGTACCCACGCCGGCGGCAAAGCTCTTGAGCTTGGCTTCGGTCTTGTCGAAGCCTTCGGCCGGGGCGACCTTGCGCACTTCCTCGATGGCCAGGTTCCACAGCTTGTCGCTTTCGGCGCCGAACAGGATCACGGCGCGCGAGCTTTGCGAATTGAACGACGAGGGGCTGTGCTTGATCGCTTCCTGGATCAGGGTCGCCAGTTCCTCTTTCGAGGCGGACAGGTTGCGGCCCAGCGAATACTGCGTGCGGCGCTTCTTCAGTGCGTCGAGGTATGCGTTGCTCATGAGGATATGCCTTTCGACTGGTAGATAGAGGGGTAAAGAGTGAGCAAATTCTACTGGCCGGCATCGCGGGCGACCACCGCCGGGCGGCCAAAAAGGGCGATTTTTCGCGGAACAAACTGTTCCAGTTTTGGAGCAAATGCCCTCGGACACCCAGCCGCGTGCGGCGATTGGCGCCCACCTTGGCACCGCCTTGGACAGCGGCGATCTTCAAGCCGCGCTTGAAGATCGCGCAAGAAACATTCGTTTCCCGAAGGCCGCGCGATCCCGGATAGTGAACGCCACAAGCCAGCCGCCTCCGCGGCGGTCCATTCCCCTCACCCGGCTCGTCGCGGCCCGCCACGACGACCTTTCCGGAGCATTCCATGCCGGCAGACACGGCTTCCTTCGTAGTCCAACTGGACGGCCACGCGGCCAGCGCCACCGACCTGGCGCCACTGGCGTTCGCCGGCTACGCCCATTTCACCGCGATGCAGGTGCGCGACCGCCAGGTGCGTGGCCTGGACCTGCACCTGCGGCGCCTGCGCGACGCATCGCTGGCGCTGTACGGCGTGGCCCTGCCGGACGACACGCTGCGCGCCTACCTGCGCCAGGCGATCCAGGCCGGCCCGGCCGACCTGTCCCTGACGGCCACGGTGTACTCGCCGGCCGGCGAATTCACCGTGGCGGGTCCCGAGATCCTGCCGCGGGTACTGGTGCGCACCGCCCCGCCCGCCGACGGCCCCGCCGGCCCCTTGGCGTTGGCCGTCATCGCGCACGAGCGCGTGGTGCCCGCCATCAAGCACGTCGGTGAGACCGCCAAGACCTATTACCTGCGGCAAGCGGCCGCGCAGGGCTACGATGATGTCGCCTTCACTGACCGCCAGGGGCGCCTGAGCGAAGCGTCGATCTGGAACCTGGCGTTCTGGGACGGCGATGCCGTGACGTGGCCCGAGGCCGACATGCTGGCCGGCACCACCCAGGGCATCGTGCAACGCCAATTGACGCGACTGGGCGTGCCGCAGCGCATCCGCGCCATGACGCCGGCCGACATGGCCCGGCAACAGGGCGCGGCGGTTATGAACTCGTGGACCCCGGGCATTGCCGTCAGCCGGATGGGAGACGCGGTGCTCCCCCTGTCGCATGACTTCATCGCGCTGCTGCACCGCGCCTACCAGGCCGAGCCGGCGGCCGCCATGTGAGGCCCGCTGTCGCGCCGGCGGCCTGCCCCTGAGGCCGCGACCGCCTGGCTTGGCTCGACCGCCTGCGACCGGCGGCGCCGGCCGACGCGTGTGCGACGCTGCGCTGCGCACGGCGGCGATGACGGACAGGGCGCTGCGGGAAAGCGGAATATTCCGGAGTGTGGGCAGGTACGTGGGTGGATGAAAATGGTGTCAGACTACGACTTCCCTCACTCGGAGCCTGCCATGCTGAAAGACCGCCGCTTCCTGATCTGGCTGTCCGTATTCGCGCTGGTCACCCTGTCGCATGTGGCACTGCTCTGGCCGCGTAGCCCGGAATATCCGTCCATTGGCGGCGGTGGCTATGACCTGTCGGGCTTCGTCTACACGCTTACCCTGCTCGCCTTCACCGGCATCTGGTCGCTCATCGCGCTGCTGGTGGCTTTTGGCCGCAACGAGGCCGCGGCGGCCCGGCGCGCCTACTGGCTGGCGGGCATCGGCGCGGCGGCCTTCGTGGTGGCGGCCATGTTGTTCGGCCACCACCTGCATTGAGGGCGGCGGGCGCGCGGTCCGCCGCCCTCTTGCGCAGTGCCGTCAGGTACCGACGGCGCTGCCGTCCTGCTTCCAGATCACCACGGTGGCCGGACGCGGCCGGCTGGCAGTGGCGTCGTCGGGCCACTTGGACGCCATCAGCGGGTTGTTCTGCGCATCCGTCACGCTCGGGCCTTCGCCCGGGTGCTGGATGTTGATGAACAGATACTTCTGGTCGGGCGTCCAGGTCAGCCCGGTCACTTCGCAACCGATCGGACCGGTCATGAAGCGGCGGATTTCCTTGGTGGCCGGATTGGCGACCAGCATCTGGTTATTACCCTGGCCGGCGTAGGCGCCGGTATTGGAGTAATTGCCGTCCGTCTCGATCCACAGCAGGCCGCGCTTGTCGAAGGCCAGGCCATCCGGGCTGTTGAAGGTGTTGTCCGCGGTGATGTTGGCCGAGCCGCTGCGCAGATCGGTGCGCGGGTACAGCGTCGGGTTGCCCGCCAGCACGAAAATATCCCATTCAAAGGTGAGCGACGCCGGGTCGCCGTTCTGCTCGCGCCAGCGCACGATCTGGCCGTACTGGTTGGCGGTACGCGGATTGGCGTCGTCGGCGCCCGGATGCTGGGGACCGCCCGGGTAGCGGGTGCCGCCGCCGCCGCGCGCGCTATTGTTGGTCAGCGTGACATATGCTTCGCGGGTGGTCGGATGGGTGGTGATCCACTCGGGCCGGTCCATTGGCGTGGCGCCCACGGCGTCGGCGGCCTGACGGGTCTTGACCAGCAGCTCGCCCATGTCCTGGTTGAACAGCGCGCCCAGCGTGCCGCCTGCCTGCGCCGGGGTGTCGAGCTTGAGTGGAATCCACTCGCCCACGCCCATGGCGTCGCCCTGCGCGGCGCCGTCCAGGAAACGCGCAACATACAGCGTGCCCTTGTCCAGCAACAGGCGGTTCAGCGCCGGGCGGGCTGGATCATACTTGCCGTCGGAGACGAACTTGTAGATGTACTCGCTGACCTGGTCGTCGCCCATGTAGACCACCACGCGCTTGTCGTCGGCCAGGGTCAGGGCGGCGTTCTCATGCTTGAATCGGCCCAACGCGGTCAGCTTCTTGGGCGTGGAGTTGGGATCGAACGGATCGATTTCCACCACCCAGCCGCAACGGTTGTATTCATTGGGTTCCAGCGCCCAGTTGAAGCGGTCGTCGTAATGGTCCCAACGGTACGAACCGCTGGAGGTCTTGCCCGCGCCCTTGTAGCGCTCCATGTGCGCCTGGTACTCGGCATCCGGGTAGTTCACGGTGGTCGGGTCGGCCGTGCCGACGCCGAAGTAGTCGGTGAAATTCTCTTCGCACGTCAGGTAGGTATTCCACAGCGTGTAGCCGTTGCCGCAATTGCCAAACGTGCCGAAGCAGCGCGTGCCCGACGGATCGGCGTTGGTGCGGACCAGGCGATTGCCCGCGGCCGGCCCCACCAGTTGCATGGCGACGGTGGCATTGACGCTGCGGTTGAAAGGCGAATCCAGCACCGGCTCCCACTGGCCATTGCTCAGGCGCAGATGGCGCACCGACACGCCGTGCGCATGTTGTGACTTGCGCACCCAGTCCAGATTCCACTGTGCATTGCCGGGCTGCACGCCAACGGGATAGAAGTACTCCGGCGTGGTGTATTCGTGGTTGGTGACCATCAGGCCTTCCACGCTGCTGCCGTTGGCGCTGTCGGTGCCATCGATCGGAAAGAAATGCATGCCGTCGTGGTTGTAGCCGAGCTGGCGCGCCTGATCGTCGCCGCCATTGCTGGCATCGGCCTTGAAGGCCGGCGCACCAGCGAACAGCGGATCGCCCCAACGGTTGATCACCGCGAACTGGTAGCCCTCGGGCACCACCACGGTATCGGCCGTGCTGATCGGCACCGCCTTGAAATTCAGTGCGACCGGCTTGGACGGATTTTCCCCGCCGGGCGTGGCGCCGGACGAATCGCCATCACCATCATCATCGCCGCCACAGGCGGTCAGGCCCGCGCCCATGAAGCCGACGGCGCCAGCGCCCAGGCCCGCCTTGAGAAAGCCCCGGCGCGACACCGCGCGGCGCACCACTTCATTGAAATGCACGGCCTGGGAAGGGTTGGACGCGATGTCGTCCTGATCCGAAGAGCTCATCAGTTTTTCCTGTCATTGTCGGTGTTCTCGACTGGCACACCCGCGAGCCAGCCTGGCGGCATCATCGTTCCCGAACATGACGCAGCAATAACAGCAAAATGAAAGGTTTATGAACAAAAGCTGAATACCATTGGCGGCATCAGGATGGCATGGCTATCGAGGCGGCGCACCGGGCTGGCGAGCCCAGAGGGGCGCCAGCTGGCACAGGCTTCGCCGCAGTGCGCTGGCCAAGCAAAACGCCCGCTGGAACTTGCGTTCCAGCGGGCGTTTTACAAGGAATTCCTGGTGCCGACGGCGAGACTCGAACTCGCACAGCTTTCGCCACTACCCCCTCAAGATAGCGTGTCTACCAATTTCACCACGTCGGCGGCTTTGACCAGAAAAGGCGTGCTTTCCTGGAAAGTCGAACATTCTATCACGTAATTACCGATAGGCGTAAATCTGTCGCTGGCATCACACTGTCATCTCGGCCGGCGATACTGGCAACGCCATGCCGCCCCGGCGATTGCCCCCGGATATCCATATGCACGGGAAGTCGTTGGCGCGCATGCCGGGCCGGCTTACGATGCCAGCCATACACAACAAACAGGGCCCCAGAGGCCCACGGAAGGGCTCCACCATGCAACGCTTGATATCCCCGATCCTGACCCGCCGCCCCACGCTGCTCGCCGGCCCGCGCAGCGCACGCCGCTATGATGCCGTCGTGTCCCTGCGAGCCTACCGCGAAGCACGCCAGTGGCGCGAATCCGCCCAGCGCATCCTCGCCGTATCCGCGCGCCACATGTTGCCGGGCGCCTGAGCGCGCCAGGCGCGGCGATGAGATTGCCGCGCGGTTTGTACGAAAAAAAAGCCGGCTGACGCCGGCTTTTTTCATGCTGATACGGGCCCTTACTTGGCCGGGGTTTCGGCCGGCTTGTCGCCCGCGGCAGGCGCGGCGGCCGGGGCCGACGGCACCGACGCATCCGGCTTGGGCGCGGCCGCCGGGGCGGGAACCGAGGCGGCGCCCGGGACCGACGAGGCGGCGCCCGGCACGGACGAAGCGCCCGGAACCGACGACGCACCGCCGCCTTGCGGCGCGGGCGCAGCGCCCGGCACTTGCGGCACGGAGCGGTCGGCCGGGAAGTTCTGCATCACGCCCGAATCGACGGCCGTGGCGCTCGACCCCTTGTGGCTGACATAAGCCAGGCCGGCCGTGGACGCGAAGAAGACCACCGCCGCCCACTTGGTGGCGCGCGACAGGAAATTGGCCGCGCCGGTGGCGCCGAACAGGCTGCCCGCCGAGCCGCTGCCGAAGGCGGACCCCATGTCGGCGCCTTTGCCCTGCTGCAGCAGGACCAGCACGATGATAGCCAGCGCCGAAATTACTTGGACGGCCAGCAGAAGTTTGAGCATCAAGGGCATTACAGACTCCGGAACGGAAACTTAGATGGCGGCGATTCGCAAAAATTCTTCGGCCACGAGCGAGGCGCCGCCGACCAGGGCGCCGTCGATATCAGGCATGGCGAACAAACTGGCGGCATTGGCAGCCTTGACGCTGCCGCCGTACAAAACCTGTACCTGGGCCGCGCCCAGCGCGGCCAGGGCGGCGCGGATGGCGCCATGGACTTCCTGCGCCTGCTCGGGGCTGGCGGTACGGCCGGTGCCAATGGCCCAGACGGGTTCGTAGGCCAGCACCATGCGCGACACGGCCTCGGCGCCCAGCGCCAGCACCGGCTTGAGCTGGCGCTCGATCACGGCCAGCGTGTCGCCGGCTTCGCGGTCGGCCAGGGACTCGCCCACGCAGACCACCGGCGTCAGGCCGGCGGCCAGGGCCGCGCGGGCCTTGTCGGCGACCATCTGGTCGGTTTCACCGTGCAGCACGCGGCGCTCGGAATGGCCAGCCAGCGCATAGCGGCAGCCGAATTCCTTGAGCATGGCGCCCGCGACTTCGCCCGTATAGGCGCCCTTGTCGTGGGCGCTGACGTCCTGCGCGCCCCACGACACGGCGCTGCCGGTCAGGGCCGAGGCGGCCTGGGCCAGATACGGAAAAGGAACGCAGACACCGATCTCGCAATGGCTGGCGGCATCCGCGGCGCGCAGTTCGGTCAGCAACGCGGCATTCTCGGCCAGGTTGCCGTGCATCTTCCAGTTGCCCAGCACGAGGCGGGCGCGGTGTTCGACTGAAGTCATGGCGCAAATGTCAGAGTGGGTGAACCCGGGGGAAAAGCACCCGCCCACGGGCTGGCCTGGAAATAATTCCAGGCGAAACCCGTGATTGTATCCTGTTGCGCGGCCGCGCGCCGAACACCGCGCGTTTCTTACATCGTCAGGATGATTTTGCCGATGTTCTCGCCGCTTTCCATCATGGCATGGGCTTGGGCAGCCTGGGCCAAGGGGAAGGTGGCGTGGACGATCGGCTTGATCGCGCCCTGCTCCAGCAGCGGCCAGGCGCGCTCGCGCAGCGCCTGGGCAATGGCGCCCTTGAACGCCACCGGGCGCGGCCGCAGGGTCGAACCGGTGATGGTCAGGCGGCGGCGCATGACCTGGCTGGTATCCACGGCGGCCTGGGCCCCGCCCAACTGGGCGATGATGACGATGCGGCCATCGTCGGCCAGGCATTGCATGTCGCGGGCGATGTAGTCGCCGGCCACCATGTCCAGGATGACGTCGACGCCGCGCCCGCCGGTGGCATCCTTCACTTCCTTGACGAAGTCCTGCGTCTTGTAATTGATGCCGCGCGCGGCGCCCAGGGCTTCCACCGCGCGGGCGCGTTCATCGCTGCCGACCGTGGCGTAGACCGTGTTCCCCATGGCGCGGGCCAGCTGGATGGCCGTGGTGCCAATGCCGCTGGCGCCGCCGTGCACCAGCAGGATCTCGCCGTCGGCCAGGCTGCCGCGATCGAACACGTTGCTCCAGACCGTAAAGTAGGTTTCCGGCAGGCCGGCGGCTTCAATATCGGACAGGCCCTTGGGAATCGGCAGGCACTGGGCCGCGGGCGCGACGCAGTATTCGGCGTAGCCGCCGCCCGCGACCAGCGCGCACACCTTGTCGCCCAGCGCGAAGCCGCTGCCGGCCAGGTCGCCGCCGACGATTTCACCCGCCACCTCCAGGCCCGGCAGGTCGGACGCCCCGGGCGGCGGCGCGTAGTTGCCCTTGCGCTGGAACACGTCGGGACGGTTGACGCCCGCGGCGCTGACCTTGATCAGCACTTCGCCCTGGCCGGCCTCGGGCGTGGGACGTTCGGCGAGAACCAGGACCTCGGGGCCGCCCGGGCGGGAGATTTCTACACAGTGCATCGCGTGCCTCCTTCGCAGCAAATGGATTATTATTGCGCCCTTTACGGCAAGTCGCGTTGTCGTCGGGTAGAGTGTTTGCCTGGCGGCCGGATTGCCGTCTCCGCAGTACAGTGCGGGACCAGGAAGCGTGGCAGAGTGGTCGATTGCACCGGTCTTGAAAACCGGCAACGGGCAACCGTTCGTGAGTTCGAATCTCACCGCTTCCGCCAGAAGACCGCCCACTGCGCCCATCCCGTTTGGTACACCAACGTCGCACGCCTTGGCCGCGCACTGCGGCGGCAGTTTCCGCTGCGGGCACCGAACCGGGCAGTCTTGGAACAGCAGATCTTCGACTATCTCAACCGCCAGGCGGACGGCCCCGCAAGGACCGGGGCGCTGCCTGCTCCTGGGCATGGGCGAATACACTTGGCACTATCCGCAGCTGCGGAAGCCGGAGTTCCATTCTCTCGACATGGATCCGGAACAGGCCCGCTACCGCGTGCCCGGCCGCGCCACCGAGAGAGCGGCGCTCTACGAGCTAGGCTATTTCGACGTGGTGATAGCCAGCGGCCTAAACGAACAGGTCGGTTGCGAACGCATCCTGGAGTAAGGCCACGCCGTGCCCAAGCCCGGCGGCTTACTCATGGCTACAACGCCCCACCCCGAACGCGCGCCCTTTCCCCCCGCGCACATCAACGCGCTCGCCAGCATCGGAAAGCTGCGCCCTCCGATGCACGACAAGTACCACCACGCGCTCACGTTCGGCCAGCTCTTCTGGACTTTAAAAAGTTAGAGGCGACTGGCCAATCCCGTGGAATGAGTGAATCTTCTAAATTCCTATATCCGAACAACAGCGCGTAATTGAATCGGAGAGCAGCTAGGCGATGTCGCTCGACGCATATCCGGCGATAGCGACTATGAGTTCGCCGCGAGGTTAGAATAACCGGCAGATGTTTCCCTAGGCTGCATACTGAGAACTGCGCTCGATTGACATAATCAATGAGCGCGCCCTTTTCACTCAATGCTAGGACTAGGTAGATTCACGCTTCAGCCGGCAAAAGGTAGTCCAATGCATCACCAATGAGCGCTCCCAGGCGATCAAAATGTGCACGAAGGTGCGCGTCCGACATGCGCGCGACATGCTGGGCGCAAGTGATTTTTGTCCCCGTAGAAAACTGGCGAGTGACATAGGGTCGATACGCCTCATCTATAACGAAGTTCTCGAGTTCTCCTTTCAGTATCTGCTCCACCATATCAGGAGGATATGTGTCCGCGCGAGATCGATCTTCCAGCATTTGCAGCCTCTCTGCCCAATTCCATATTTCAATAGGGTACAAAACCTCCAGAGTGACAGCCAGCCGGAAGTGCGCTTGTAAAGCAGCAACAGCATGCGCCGGCTTAGGATAGCAAAAAGCTTTAGCCGAATTTGTATTTCCGTCGATCTCATTCCATTCGCGCTTCGCCGCACCGGCGTCCCCATCAAGAATACCCACTGCTCGAGGACCATTTGGGTTATGTTTATGCTGACATCGCCAAGCGTTTAACATATCGATGACATAGCTATGGCCGGCACCATCTCTTTTTGTCTCGAAATCGACTCTCGCAGCCCTCTGAGGATGAAATACGCTTGCACAACGCTGGAGCACGATTCGATCGCTTTCCCCCTCGACAAAAATTTTTGGCCGTTGCTGTTTAGCAAGTAGCTCAGCCTCATGTCTTGCCTGCACTTGTTCACGTACATCCTGAACGAGCTGTTTCACACGAGGAGCAAGTAAAGCCATGGTCCCCATTTTTTCGTCTACTTCACATCCCGACGGACTGAATTCAGTGCCCCGTTCATCAGTATCACGATAAACATGAGCACATACCACCGCAGTACCACTACTCTCACTAAGATCGTAAAACACGGGTGAATGAGTCGTCAGAAGAATCTGCGCAACCCGATCCTGGGAAAACTTGGAAAGCTCAACTCCTAGCTCAACTGCGCTCGCGAACTCAAGATTATTTTCCGGTTCCTCATACGCCCAGATGAAGCTATAAGGAGCCGCCCCCCCCTCCCTTGAAGCGATCGCTTCTTGTCCGCCATGAACTTCAAGATAAGGGGAATGTGCCGAGTCTTAATTCCATCGCCACGGCTTTCAAGCGAGATATTTTTTGTTCCACTTAAAAAATCCAGCCGCTGGAAAATGTGACTTAAGTCTCGCGGAAGTGCTAAGCGCGTCTCAAAGCCAAGCGAACTCCCAATGCCCTCCGTCAGATCTCTAAGATGTTCGCCAATCGACTCCTCAAAAGCTGTGCTAGACGTGCGAAATGTGCGAGTTGCCACCTCAGCTATCGTGCTGTAAATACGTCCTCGCAAATCATCAAAATATCGAGCATCTTTGATTGCGGGAACATACTCAAATTCAATTTGTCGCAGCAAAGCGCGAGCATTCGAACGTTCAGGTATATCAAGAGCGGTTCTAACTTCACGCCGACGGCGATTAAAGGAAATCCGATTTCCCCAATACGTCTCGGAATGAAGACCTCCAGCACGCCATCGCTTTTCCCAGGTAATTAGCTCTCCATTCGTTTCATGATAAGAGGAGGGTATCCCAAGATCTACGCGAACAACTACTTCTTTTGCCGTTTTCGCACGTTCGGGGACGAATAAATTGTAATCCTCATCGAAGTTGAACTGCCTTCCGGGATTAGTTATTCCATTGAAAAAAAGATTGAGCGCCCGAAGAATATTGGATTTTCCGCTGTCATTTTTTCCAACGAATATTGACAATCTGTCTGTCGGTATAGTTAACCGTTGAATAGAGCGGAAATTTTCAATGTGAATCTGACGAATCGTAACACTCATGCCCACTCCTATTGCGTGATAGTTTAGTGACAAATAAAAACATCATAACTCTTATGGATACATTTGCAATTCACTTATAGCAATGTGAGTCATTCGATACGTCAAGAAACTTGGATTGAATTGCCCGGGTTGTCAAAGCCATATATGCGGCCTGTCGAATCCACGAAAGCCCGATATATGACTACTATCGCTGGATCTGCTCCAGCCGCTGCGCCGCCTCGTCGCCCTTCATCTCCGCCACCCGGCCGCGCACGACCGCATCCATGTATTGGCGCGTGAAAGGTTCGCCAACGCGCCAAGCGTCGCCCTCCTGCAAGAACTCGAAATCACCTTCGAATACCTTCCAGTCGGCGCGGCCGATGGCCGACATCAGCCGATCGCGATACTCGGCCTGCAGGCGGCACGACCACCGGCCGCCGCCAAGGTCCTTGCAGTCGCCCAGCGGCTGCACATTGCGCACGGTGCACGTATCGGTTTCCGGCGGCAGGCCCATGCGCTCGCGCTGCCGGTCGTACGCGGCCTTGCGCGCCGCGCCCCGGGTCAGCTCGTCGAAAACCGCCGCGCCCTGCTCGAAGGCGGCGGCCAGTCGCGCCGCGCCCGCCGGCTGGCCGACGGCGCGCGGCTTGCCATCGGCATCGAGCTGGCCGTAACGGGCCCGCACCACGCGCGGATCCGCGCCGGCGATCATCATCTCGCCCTTGTCGTTCGGACCGATGGTATAGGCCAGGACGGAGCCGGCCTCGCCGGCCTTGAGCGTGGCAATGCAGCCGCGCGACCGCTCCGGCTTGATGTAGCCGACTTCCTTCACATCCGAAAACGTCGCCAGGTACAGATCGGCGGGTGCCGCGCCCCCGGCCAGCGGATTGCGGGACATCTGTTGGATGCGCGTGGTGAACAGGCTGGCGCGCAGCGTTTTCTGCACGCCGGCGTCATCGCATTGCGGCGGCGTGGCCGGCGTGAACAGATACCAGCCCGCCACGGCCACGGCGATCACGCCGCCACCCAGCCAGGCCCAGCGCGGGCCGGGAAAGGCGCTCTTGAGCGCGACCTGCCGGATCTGCCGTTCGTATTCCTCGAGTTTGCGCTGCATCAGCGCATCCATCTCGGCCAGCGCCTGGCGGCGCGTGGCATTGCCGGCAAAGGCGCCCTCGGTCAGCGACAGTTCGCCGATGGCCCCGAGCTCCGCGTCGGACACGATGCCCTCATCCACCAGCCAGAACAGCGCCTCGCCCAGCGTGGTCCAGGGTTCCACGGTAGCGTCGCCCAGCCGCCGGCGCGCGGCCTCGTGATGATCCGGGCGGATGACGCCGTCGGCAAGCAGGTGGTCGAGAAGCGGAGTGGAAGCGAGAGCCATGGGCGCGCGGCGGCCGGCCGCCAGAACGGGGACGGCACATGATACTGCCGACGCGGTCCAGGCCGGCCCGCGCCAGCCTCGCCTCAGGCGGCCAGGGGAGCGACGTAGGTCTTGGGAATGCCGGCCGCGGCCACGCCGCTGCGCAGGGTCTCCTGCGGCAGCGACGCCGCCAGCAGGGCGCGCGCGGCCAGCAACCGCGGCAGGTCCACGCCGGTGCGGTAGCCCATGCTTTCCAGCATGAACACCAGGTCTTCGGTGACGATGTTGCCCGACGCCCCCGGCGCGAACGGGCAACCGCCCAGTCCGCCGAGGCAGGCGTCGAAGGCGCGGATGCCTTCGTCCAGGCCGGCCAGCGCGTTGGCCAGCCCCAGCCCCATGGTGTCGTGCAGGTGCAGCTTCACCAGCCGCGCGCCGATGGCATCCTGGACGGCGCGCACAGCCTCGCGCACGGCTGCCGGATGGGCGTAGCCGACAGTATCGGCCAGCGCGATCTCGTCGGCACCGGCGCGCACCACCGCCGCGGCCACCTGGGCCACGCGGCGCACCGGCACCGCCCCTTCCATCGAGCAGCCGAAGGCCGTGGCCACCGCCACATCCAGCCGCACCGGCCGCGCCTGCGCCCGCAGCCAGTTGGCGATGGCGGCCACGGTCTCGACCTGCGCGTCCGTGCCCTTGCCGACGTTGGCGTGGCTATGCGTGTCGCTGACCGAAACGGGAATCGCGACCACGTGCGCGCCCGCCTCATACGCCGCGATGGCGCCCTTCAGGTTGCAGGCCAGCGCACACACGGTCAGGCCGTCGATGCCCAATGCCTCGGGCAGCACCTGCGCCGTGTCGGCCATCTGCGGCACCAGCCGGGGCGACACGAAGCTGCCCACCTCGATCTCGCGCAGCCCCGCCGCCGCCAGCTGCCGTATCCAGCGCAGCTTGTCGGCGGCGGCCATCATGCCACGCGCCATCTGCAGGCCGTCACGCGGGCCGACTTCGCACAATCTCACTGCCTGGTCCATGTCGTCTTCCTGGTCGAATGCGCCGGCCGCTATTGCTGCACCACGATGCCCGCGGTGGCGATGGTCTGGCGCGCCTTGCCGATGTCCGAGCGGATCAGCGCGGCGAACTGCTCCGACGACACCGGGTCGGCCTCCAGCCCCTGCGCAGCGAGCGCATCGCGCACATCCGGGCGCGCCAGCAGCTTGTTGAAATCGGCATTCAGGCGCGCCACCACGGCGGCCGGCGTCTTGGCCGGCGCCAGCACGCCGTAGTAGGTCACCACGCTGAAATCCTTGTAGCCGAGCTCGGCCACGGTCGGCACGTCGGGCAGCGCGGGATTGCGCTTGGGCGACGTCACCGCCAGCGCGCGCACCTTGCCCGCCTTGATCAACGAGGCCGCCGACGAGATCGACGAGCCGGCGAACTGCAGGTGCCCGCCCATCAGGTCGGCCAGCGCCGGCGCCGAGCCCTTGTACGGCACGTGCTGCATCTTGAAGCCGGCCTCGTGCTGCAGCATTTCCATGGCGATGTGCACGCCGCCGCCGGTGCCCGAGGTGCCGTACGACAGCGTGTTGGGCGCCTTGCGCGCGGCCTCGATCACTTCCGGCAGGGTCTTGTACGGCGAGCTGTCGGACACCAGCAGCACCATCGGCGTGGTGGCCACCAGCGCCACCGGCACCAGATCCTTGACCGGATCGTAAGCCACCTTCATCAACAGCGGAATCAACGTGACGTTGTCGGACTGCCCGATCACCAGGTCATAGCCCTGCGCCGGCGCGCGCGCGGCCTCGGCCAGTCCCAGCGCCGTGCCGGCGCCCGGCTTGTTCTCGGGCACCACGGACCAGCCATTCAGTTCATGCAGCTTGTTGCCCATCAGGCGCCCGATGTAGTCGGTGCCGCCGCCCGGCGTGGACGGGATGATGATGCGGATGGGCTTGCTGGGATAGTCCTGCGCGTGCGCCGCGCAGGCGACGGCCATCGCGGCCACCGCCAAGAGTCTGCGGATCATCGGAAAGTCTCCTCTTTGGTGAATGTCTTGGCGGTCTGGCGCCGCCTCGACGGGGACCGGCTCTACGGCCGGCTCATGCTTTTTCCTCGCAATGCACCACGCCCGCGGCGCGCAAGGCCTTGATGCGCTCGGCATCCAGCCCCAGCCCCCGCAGGATGGCTTCGGTATCGCGGCCCTGGGCCGGCGGATCGAAGCGCTTGCCGGCCTTCAGGCCATCGAACTCGATCGGCAACGCCGCCGCCGCGATCGCGCCGCCATCTGGCAGCGCGGTGGCCAGCAGCGCGCCGCCGGCGTTCAGGTGCTCGTCGTGCAGCAGGTCGTGCGGCTGGCGGATCGGCCCGTACGACAGGTTGGCGGCCTCCAGCGCCGCGCACAATTCGTCGGTCTTCCAGGTCTTGAGGATCGCGCCCACGCCCGGCACCAGCCAGGAACGCGCCGCCTCGCGGTCCACGGCGGTGGCCAGGCGCGGATCGGCGGCCCATTCGGGCGGCAGGAATCTCTGCGCGAAATTGCGCCACTGGGCATCGCCCACCACCGCCACGAACACCCGTCCGTCGGCGGTCTCGAACACGTCGTACACGCCCCAGGGCGGCTTGCGCTCGGCGCCGAAGGGTTTGGGCGCGGCCCCGGTCAATTGGTACTGCGCGATGAACTGCGCCACCAGCAGCAGGTTGTTCTCGAACAGGCCCGAGCGCACATGGCGGCCGCGCCCGGTGACGTGGCGGTCATGCAGCGCGGCCAGCGCGCCCACCACGCCGAAGGTGCCGCCCAGGATGTCATTGACCGACGCCGCCACCCGCTGCGGCGTATCGGCGCCGCCGTTGATGTAAGCCAGTCCACCCATCATCTGCACCACTTCATCCAGCGCGGTGCGGTGCTTGTAGGGGCCCGACAGGAAGCCCTTGAGCGACACGTAGATCAGCCGCGGGTTCTCGGCCGACAACGAGGCGTAGTCCAGCCCGTACTGCGCCAGGCCGCCGTCGCGGAAATTCTCGACCACCATGTCGGCCTGCAGCGCCAGTTGCCGCGCCAGCGCCTGTCCCTCGGCCGATTTCAGGTCGATCGACAGGCTCTGCTTGTTGCGGTTGAAGACGGGAAAGTAGCCGCTGCCCGAACCCTTCAGGCGGCGCGTGCGGTCGCCGTCGATCGGCTCCAGCTTGATCACCTCGGCGCCCAGGTCGGCCAGCGCCAGGCCGGCGGCCGGCCCCATGATCATATGGGACAGCTCCAGCACCTTGATGCCGCGCAAGGGCAATTCGTCGTGGTTCATGAAGGGGGAAGCCGGTGCTGCGGTCATCGACATTTTCCTCTGGCCTGCGTCGTGGATCGAAGGCCCGGGCGCCAGTGGCCCGAGCGGCACGCAGCCATCATCGCGGACGCGGCGTCGCGGGAAAAGCGCTCTTTCAGCACCGGGGCATTCTCGTTTCGGAACGTCCGGGTTAGCCCTAGGAATGCGGGGCTAGGGCCACGGCGCCGCGCCCAGGTGCGCCAACAGGACGCGCGCGGCGGGTGGCAGCGCGTCCAGTTCGCGTACCGCGATGCACAACGGCGTGCCCGCCCAGGGCCCGGACAGGGCGATGAAGCGGATATCCTGGCTGGCGTGGCGCGGCTGCAGATACATGGGCACCACCGCCACGCCCATGCCGCGCGCCACCAGATTGCAGATGGTCTCGTGCGAGCTGACACGAGCGCTGATGCGGCGCGTCACGCCGGCCTCGCGCGCCGCCTGCTCGAACACCGCGCTGATGCCGTTGTCGCGGTTGAGCTCGATCTGCTCATAGGGCAGCAACTGCGCATAGTCCAGGATCTCGCTGTCGGCCAGCAGGTGCTGCCCCGGCACCACCGCCGCCAATTCGCAATAGCCGCAAGGAAACACCTGCAGGCCATCGTGGCCGAAGTCGGAGCCCACGGCCACATCGGCGCGGCCCTGCAACACTTCCTGGAAGACCTGCTGCGTGGTGCTCTCCTCCAGCGCGATCTCGATCTGCGGATGGGCGCTGCGAAACGACTGGATCTGCGCCGGCAGGTCGCCTGACAGCGCCGCCACGCTGACGGCCAGCCGGATGCGACCGCGCACCCCGGTGGCGAAACCCGCCATCTCGCGTCGCATGCGTTCCATCTGCTGCAGCACCCGCCGGGCGTGATCAGCCAGCGCCTGGCCCGCCGACGTGGCCCGCACGCCCTTGACGTCGCGCGCCAGCAGCGGCACGCCAAGCATTTCCTCCAGTTCGATCATGCGCTTGCTGACCGCCGAGGGCACGATGTTCTCGCGCGCCGCGGCGCGCGCCAGGCTGCCTTCTTCAAGCGCCGCCAGGAACAGGCGCAGGGAAACCGGATCGATATCGCGCGAATGGGACGGGGCGGGCAACGGACGCTTCATGGCGGCAAGTGTCCCGCGTTGCGCGGCGCGGCAGGGATCGGGGTTTTCCCCAGCAAGACCGTCACGGGTCCGATACACTGCGCCTGGCCATCGCGCGGCGGCCCGCGCGCCGCAGAACGCCCTCCGTTTGAACGGCAACCACAGAATAAGACGCGCATCATGCAGTGCCCCCAGTGCAATTGGCAGAATCCGGCCTCTCATACCCAATGCTTCAGCTGCCACGCGCCCTTGCCCGCGCCAGCGGCCCCGCGCGCGCCGCACGCCAACGTGGCCGCGATCCCCGGCATCTGGTCGCGGCTGGCGGCGAGCGGGGTCGATGCGGCCGCCATGATCGCGGCCATGTTCGCCTTCTCCTGGGCTACGCCCCTCGGCTACCAGGCATTGCTGGACCAGCCTTGCCCCCAGGCGCTCACCTTGGCGGCCGGCCTGCTGGGCCTGCTGCTGCCCGCCTTGATGGACGCCTGGGGCGCCGGCTCGCCCGGCAAGCAGTTGTTCAAGCAGCGCGTGGTCAAGCGCGACGGGCAAAGTCCCGGCCTGTTACGGTCCCTGTGGCGGCATCTGATGAAATTCCCCCTGAACCTGGCGTTGCCCGGCGTGTTCCACCACATCCAGCAGGCCGTGTTCGGCAACCGCGCCATGCACAACTGGGCCGCCGGCACCTATGTCGTTTCCAGCCGCGCCGATCCGCGCGCGATCCAGGCGGCCCTGGGCCAGACGCGCTCGATCACCGGCGCGGGCAAGTTCCTGCTGTTCGCCGCGGGCGCGGTGGTGCTGGTGCTGGCCGGTTTCGTGCTGGCGGCGCTGACGCTGGGTCCGCGCGATGCCGACAACCCCGTGGTGGCCGACGTGCGGCACCTGGACCTGGTGTCGCAGCCGGTCCGGATGCTGGCGGAAAACCACTACCGCGGCACCGGCAAGTTCGCCGCGACCCTGCAGGACCTGGGCTTGACGCGCGAATCGCTGGCCTCCAGCGGCTTTTCCAATCTGGAGTTGAACCCGGTGAATGGCGTACTGCGCTTCACCATTGCCGGTTCCGCCGACGCCGACGGCGCTTCGCCGCTGGCCGGCAAGCACCTGGTCTATCTGCCCGAATTGCGCGCGGATCGAAAAGGCGGGGGCTTGCGCCGCTGGCAATGCGGCAGTGACGACATCGCCGTGAGCGACCGCCCCTACGGGTGCCGCCACGCCGCTGGCGCCGCCGCCCCTTGATCGCCCACGCATCGCCCCAGGAATCCGCATGTCCACACTGATCGAATCCATCCTGCGCGCGGAAGACGCCGGCGACACGACGCGCATGCTCGCGCTGTGCGACCAAGGCCTGCGCGAGCAGCCCAACGCCGCCGAGATGTGGGCATTGCGCGCCCGCTGCCATGCCAGGCGCCGCGCCGCGGTCGCGCGCGACGCCGATCTGGCGCGGGCGCTGACGCTCGATCCCCACTGCCCGGACGCCATCGCCGTGCAGGTCACCGCGCGCTATGACGAGGGCGACCCGCAAGCGGCCTGGCGCTTGCTGCGCGCCGCCAGCCAGCGCACTTCTGGGCATTTCGGGCTGCTGCTGGCCGAAGCCTACCTGTTGATCAACGACGGCCGCCTGCAGGATGCCATCGGCTGCTGGACACGCGCGATCCAGCGGCGCCCGCAGGCCGGCGCGCCGCATTGCTACATCGCGTCCAACCTGGCCAATGCCGGGCGCCACAAAGAAGCCGTGCCCTACTTCGAACGCGCTATCGCGCTCGCCCCGGACAACGGCCGCTTCATGTACGACGCCGGCAACACCTATCGCCGCCTGGGCGACCTGCACCGAGCCATCGCCCTGTTCGACCGGGCGCGGGCGATCCTGGGCGAGGAAAACGCCATCCAGCACAACCGTGCCTCATGCCTGCAGGCGCTGGGCCGCGATGCCGACGCGGTGGAAGAATGGACCAGCCTGCTGCGCCGCGAACCCGACTGGGACTGGCCGCTGGAAGGCAAGGCCCGCTCGCTGCACCGCCTGGGCCGGGCCAGCGAGGCCGCCCCCCTGTGGCAAAAGCTGGATGCCCTGTCGGACAACGGCTGGGAAGGCCGCAAGGAGCAGGCCCGCGAGTATGTGCGCAGCGGCCACCCCGAGGTGGCGCAAGAAGCCCTGCGCGGGCTGGATCCGCTGACCAGCGACGACACCCAATTGCTGTTCGTGGCCGGCAACGCGCAACGCGACCAAGGCGAGTGGGAGCAGGCCCTGGCGTACTACCTGCGCGGCTACGAACTGGCGCCGGACGACGATTTCCTGCCCGGCAACGCCGCCGACATGCTCACCCGCCTGGAACGCTACGACGAAGCCCTGCCCCTGTCGGAAGTGGCGATCGCGCTGGACCCCGATTGGCTCAAATGGCGCCGCGTGCGCATCGACGCCTTGACCCATCTGGGCCGCGGCCCGGAGGCGGTGGCCGATGCCGAACGCGCGCTGCAACGCTGGCCCGACGACAGCAGGCTGCAGGCCGACGCCGTCAACGCGCTGATCGCCGCGGGCCGCCACGACGAGGCCCTGGTGGCCTGTGACCGCCTGATCGCGATGGATCCGGAGTTCCGCAGTTGGACCCTATTCTCGCGCGGCGAGATCTTCGGTGCCATGGCACGCCATGCGGAGTCCGCTTCGGCATTCCGCCAGGCCGCCGCGGCCTACCAGCAGAACGGCAAGCCGCAATATCAGGCGCTGTCATTGGAAAGAGCCCTCGCGGCGGAACGGCAGGCCAACGCGCCGCGCGGCCTGCTGGGGCGATTGTTCGGCCGCAAGTAGACGTCGAGGATGGCGTGCCGCGTCGGACGAGCCGGCGGCTGCAATAGCGTGGCCGAGACGATGCCGGCGATCACTCTGGCTGCGTCGGCGCGGTCACCCAACCGTAGCCCTGCAGCAAGCCCAACAGGCAGCGGCGTGCCACCGCCACCGCCTCGTCGCGCAGCGCATCGGCGCGCCAGCCCATTTCGATGGTGTAGTCCGGCATGGCAATCGGGCACGGCAACCGCCGCAGTCCGGCAACCGCCGCCAGCCCGCGCGCCGCGTGCGCCGGCAGGGTAGCCAGCGCATCGCCGCCGCGCAGCAGGAACGCCAATGCCGAGAAATGCGTGGTGGACGCCAGCACCCGGCGCCTCAGGCCCAGGCCATGCAGCACTTCATCAACCACGCCGATGAAGCCGCCCGACGACACCAGCACGTGCGGACGCCGGGTGAAATTCTCCACCGACAACGCATCCTGGCCCGGCGCCAGGCTGGCCGGATCAACCAGGCAGGCATAGCCGCCCTGCCCCACGGTGACGCGCTGCAACGCCGGTGCGGTCAGGCCGCCGGATACGATCACCAGGTCGACCTCGCGCGCCATCAGCATGTCGGCGGCCACGCGGCTGTGGGTCTGGCGGAAGATCAACCGCAGCCCCGGCGCCGCCCCGGCCAGCGCCGCGATCGCCTCGCGCCCAAGCGCGACCTCGAAATCGTCGGATAGCCCCAGCGTGACCGAGCGTCCGCCGAATCCCGCCGCGCCCGGCCGGGCCAACGACAGGCTCTGCCGGCACTTGTCCAGCGCCTCGCCGATGATCGGCCGCAGTTCGCGCGCCCGCAGGCTGGGCGACAGGCCGCGCCCGGTGCGCACGAACAGCGGGTCGGCGTATAGCACGCGCAGCCGCGCCAGCGCCGCGCTGACCGCCGACTGGGTCACCCCCAGGCGCAGCGCGGCGCGACCCGCGCCGCCCTCGTCGTAGATCGCCTCGAACACCTTGAGCAGGTTCAGGTCGGTCGACTCGATATCGATCTGGTTCATATCATTTATCGCCAGGCAGGATTGATTGATTTTAGGCCGCCCCCGACACTAGGACGCATCAACTCCCCTGTGAAAAAGGAAACCCCATGACCGCCACCACCGTCGCCGCGCTGCAGATCGGCGCCTCGCCCGAAGGCAAGGAAGCCACCCTGGAACGGATCCTGGCCTTCGAGGCCGGGATCAGCGCCTCGGGCGCCGCGCTGGTGGTCATGCCCGAGGCCTTGCTGGGCGGCTACCCCAAGGGCGAGATCTTCGGCACCCGCCTCGGCTACCGCCTGCCCGAAGGGCGCGAAGCCTACGCCCGCTATTACCAGAACGCCATCGACGTGCCCGGCCCCGAGACCGACGCGCTGGCTGCGCTGTCGCAACGCACCGGGGCCAGCCTGGTGATCGGCGTGATCGAACGCGCCGGCAGCACGCTGTACTGCACCGCGCTGTACTTCGATCCCGCCACCGGCCTGGCCGCCAAGCACCGCAAGCTGATGCCCACCGGCACCGAACGGCTGATCTGGGGCCAGGGCGACGGCTCGACACTGCCCGTGCTGGAGACGGCCGCGGGCCGCATCGGCGGCGCCATCTGCTGGGAAAACCACATGCCGCTGCTGCGCACCGCCATGTACGCCAAGGGCGTGCAGATCTGGTGCGCGCCCACGGTCGACGAACGCGACATCTGGCAGTGCTCGATGCGCCACATCGCCCACGAGGGCCGCTGCTTCGTCATCAGCGCCTGCCAGGTGCAGCCATCGCCCGCCGAGCTGGGCCTGGACGTGCCCGGCTGGGATCCGCAGCGCCCGCTCATCAACGGCGGCTCGCTCATCGTCGGGCCGCTGGGCGACGTGCTGGCCGGCCCGTTGCACGGCCAGGCCGGCCTGCTGACGGCAACGGTCGATATCGATGAGCTGGTGCGTGCGCGCTATGACTTCGACGTGGTCGGCCACTATGCGCGGCCCGACGTTTTCACCCTGGAGGTGGACGAACGCGAGCGCCGGACCGTGCGTTTCAGCGGCTGAGTTTTCCAGGGGACGGCCTTGCATGACGGGCCGCCCGCCTGCTGATGGTATAGTCTCGCCCGCCGGATACCGCAGCGCGCTCGCGCCGCACACCAGGTATCCCATTGTGGCTTCCTGTCGGAATCCCAATGCCCGAGTGGTGAAATTGGTAGACACAAGGGACTTGAATCCATTTGAGCCCTCCGGAGGAAACTCCAGAGGTGTAGCCCGTCAAACTCGGCGAATGCCCTGGACCCGTTCCGAGCCAACGCCGAGCCAAGCCCGGTTCGCGAGAACCGGGAAGGTGTAGAGAGCAGACGGCGGGCACCTAAGGCCGCAAGGCTAAGGTGAAGGCGTGCTCCAGACCACGAACGGCGCCGCGCGCGCCGGCGGCGAAAGCCGAAGTGGTACGAAAATCCCTCGGCCGCAAGGCCGTACCGGTTCGATTCCGGTCTCGGGCACCATCGCACGCCTCCGTCGGCCCGCGCTTGCGCGTCCTTGCCGCCCCCATTCCTCTTCCCCCGTGGACATCCGGCCCTGGCCCGCTTTCCAGGCAGGTACGCTAAATATAGAATTGCGTCTGATTCCTATTCGCAAATCTTTTTCATCATCGTGCAAGCGCCCTCAAATCCTGCGGCGGCCGATCCCAACCTGGTCGCGTCGATGTACCGCGAACACCACGCCTGGCTGTTCGCCTTCATGCGGCGCCAGACGGGCGGACACCCGGCCGACGCCTGGGACCTGGTGCAGGACACCTTCGAACGCCTGCTGCGCCAGACCTACCTGGAATCGCGCGGCTGGAACCGCGGCTACCTGGCCACCATCGCCCGCCGCCTGCTGATCGACCGCCACCGGCGCCGCGAACTGGAGACCGCTTACCTGGCCGCGCTGGCGCAACAGCCCGAGCCGCTCTCCCCGTCTCCCGAAATGCTGGCCCAGGTGTCGCAGCAACTGCTGGCCGTGTGCGCGGTGCTGGACCGCATGCCGCGGCGCATGCGCGAAGTGTTCCTGCTGGCGCGCCTCCAGGGCCTGTCCTACGAGGCGATCGCGAGCCGTCTGCACATCACGGTCAACGTGGTGCAGAAAGACATGGTCCAGGGTTGGCAACGCCTTTATCACGCGCTCGATGTCTAGGCGCCAGCCCGACGTGGTCGCGCAGGCCGCCGGCTGGCTGGTGCGCCTGGAACAGGACGGCAGCGCCGCCACGCGGCAGGCTTGGCAGCGCTGGTACGAAGCGTCGCCCTCGCACGCCAAGGTCTGGCGGCGCTTCGCGCTGCTGCAGGATGCCGTGCCCGCGAGCGGCGACGCCGCTGCCGCCGCGCTCGGGGCCATCGACTTTCGCCACGCGCGCCGGCGCACGCTCAAGCTGCTGGCGGCCGGCGCCGGGATCGCGATGGGCAGCCCGCTGCTCTATCGCCAGGCACAGGGAGCCGGCTGGTTCGCGGCCTACCGCAGCGCAACCGGCGAACAGCGCAACCTGGCGCTAAACGACAAAGTGGCGTTGATGATGAACACCGGCACCGCGCTGGACCTGAGGCAGGACGAACGCGGCCTGGACATCGAACTGCACGACGGCGAGATCATGCTGGACACCCGCGCCGCTGACTCGGCGCTGCGCGTGCTGACCCGCGGCGGCTGCATCGTGCCGACGCGCGCGCACCTGGCGGTGCGCGCGCAAGGCCCGCTGACGCGCGTGGCGCTCGATGCGGGAGAGGCCGTCCTCACCACCCGAGGCGATCTCAGCCTGAACCTGCGCGCAGGCGACGTGCGCCGCTTCTCGGCGCACCGCATCGAAGACGAGGCCGGTTGGGCCGGGCGCGAGTTCGCCTGGGTGCACGGCATGCTGATCGCCGACGATATGCCGCTGGCGGCGTTTCTCGCGGAACTGGCGCGCTATCGGCCGGGCCTGGTCCAATGCGACGCGCGCGTGGCCGCCCTGCGCGTGAACGGCAGTTTCCGCCTCCAGGATACGGACCAGGTCCTGGAGGCGCTGGCCGTCACGTTGGGCCTGCGGGTGCGGTATCGCACGCGCTACTGGGTCCGTGTCGAACCGGCTTGATTCTGAAACAACATGTAAATCTCCGGCAGGTTCCCGACGCCCGCTCGTTAGGACAAGTTGAAGCCCGCTGCGCGGGCCCCAACCGAAGAACCCATACCGATGTCCCAACGACTCTCTCCTGACGGCGGCCGCATCCGCCGCTTCAAGCCAGCCGCGCTTTGCCTGCTTCTGTGCGCCGCCGCGCTCGCCGCGACGCCGCCTGCGCGGGCAGCGGAAAACGCCCCGGTGGATATCACGCTGCCAGCGCTGTCCTTGCAGGACGCGCTCCTGCGCCTGGGCCAGGCCGCCCGCGTGACCATCATCAGCGCCCCGCCGCTCACGGCCGGCAAACAGGCGCCGGCCATGCGTCTGCAGGGATCGGTGGCGGACGCGCTGCGACAGTTGCTACGCGGCAGCAAGCTGCGGGCCGTGCCCAACGCCAATGGCGAGGGCTACCGCATCGAACGCGCGCCCGAGCCCGTGGGCGCGGGCACAGCCATACTGCCCAGCGTGACGGTGTCCGGCCAGGGCATGGGCGACATCGGCCCGTTGGCCCTGGACAGCGGCCTGGGCACCAAGACCGCCACGCCACTCATCGAGACCGCGCAATCCGTGTCCGTGGTCAACCGCGAGCTGATGGACATGATCGGCGCGAAGAACACCGCCGAAGCCCTGCGCTACAGCGCCGGCGTCTCGGTAGGCTCGTATGGCGTGGACAGCCGCGTCGACGAGATTTCCGTGCGCGGCTTCCGCACGGGCAGCTTCGCCAACAACCTCTACCTGGACGGCCTGCGTCCGCCGGGCAGCAGCAGCGGCGCGACCGCCTCGGCCACCCAGTTCGACGGCTTCGGCCTGGATCGGGTCGAAGTGCTGCGCGGCCCCTCATCGGTGCTGTACGGCCGGATCGCGCCGGGCGGGCTCGTCAACGTGGTGAGCAAGCGGCCCACCGATTACGCGCGCGGCGAGATCGGAGTCGGCACCGACACCGACGGCCTGGCCCGCCTGAACGCCGACGTCAGCGGACCGATGGGCGACTCTGGCGAATGGCTGTACCGCGTGGTGGGCACCGCCTATCACGCCGACACCCAGGTCGACTACGTGGAACTGAACCGCGTGATGCTGGCGCCCAGCCTGACCTGGCGGCCGTCGGCGCGCACGTCGTTGACCCTGCTGGCCAACTATCAGCAGGACCGCGGCGGCAGCACCTACCAGTTCCTGCCTTCCCACGGCACGTATCACGCGACCGCCTACGGCCGCTTCGGTTCCGACCGCTTCCTGGGCGAACCCGGCTTCAACCGCTACGACCGCACGCAATATGCCATCGGCTATGAATTCAGCCACGCCCTGACCGATCAGGTGAAGCTCGGCCAGAAGCTGCGCTACATGCGGGTGGATACCGACAACGCCGGCGTCTCGCGCCAGGGCGACCTGCAGGCCGACGGCCGCACGCTGCGGCGCACGGCGTCCAGCAACCAGATCCGCTCGGAAGGCTTCACGGCCGACAACAACGCCCAGTTCGATTTCGGCCTGGGCCGGACCGAACACACCCTTCTCACGGGCCTGGACTATCGCACCCAGACTATCCGCGTGGCGCAAGCGTCCGGCCGGGCTTCCTCGCTCGACGTCTTCGCCCCGGTCTACGGCAGCCCCGTCGTCATGAGCGCCATGACGCCCAGCCGGCGCAGCGACAGCGAGCAGACCGGCATCTACGCGCAGGACCAGATCCGCTGGGGTCCATGGGCCGCCACGCTGGGCCTGCGCCACGACTGGTCGCGGGACAATTCGCTGGTGCGCGCCACCGGCGCCAAGACGCATTACGACGACGAAGCCACCACGTGGCGCGCCGGCGCGGTCTATCTGTTCGAGAACGGCCTGGCGCCCTATGCCAGCTATGCCACGTCGTTTGAGCCGGTCAACGGGGTCGGTTTCGAGGACCGGCCTTTCAAGCCGACCGAGGGCAAACAGGCCGAGGTCGGCATCAAGTACCAACCGCCGGGTTCGCGCAGCATGATCACGTTCTCGGCGTATGAAATCAAGCAGCGGAACCTCACCACACCGGACCCCGATCCCACGCATTTGTGCAACGGCCGCCAATGCCAGGTCCAGACCGGCGAAGGCCGCGTCCGCGGCCTGGAGCTGGAAGGCAACTTCGCGCTGACCGACAACATCACGGTCGTGGCCTCGGCCACCCTGATGCGCAGCGAAGTCACCCAGAGCAATGGCACGGAGCAGGGCAACGAACTGCCGCGCGTGCCGCGCCGCAGCTACAACCTGTGGCTGGACTATCGCCTGCCACAGGACATCGCCCCGGGCCTGAGCCTGGGCGCCGGCCTGCGCCATACCGGCAGCAGCTACGGCGACACCGCCAACGAGTACCGCAGCCCCTCGGTGAACCTGATCGACGCCGCCATACGCTACGATCTGGGCGCGGTATCTCCCAGCCTGAAGGGCCTGAAATTCTCCCTCAACGCCAGCAACCTGACCGACAAGGAATATCTCGCAAGCTGCTCGGGTAGCGCCAGCTGCTACTACGGCGCGCGGCGCACTATCTCGGCGACCCTGAACTACAACTGGTAGGCCTCTCATGAAAAACAAGATCCCGCATCCGATTTCCGCCGCCGTGCTGGCGTGCATCCTGGCCACAGCCGCGCAAGCGCCGGCGGCCGCGCCGGACGCGCCGCTGCGTCCGGGCATGCAGCCACTGGGGGAAACCGTGGCCGATCGTCCCTCGGCGGTCTACCGCTACGAAACACACAATCTGGCATCGGACGACGGCAAGCGCCACTACCGTATCCAGATCGCCATCCCCAGAAAGGCCCCCGCTAGCGGGGGCAGCCCGGCGCTCTACATGCTGGACGGCAACGCCGCCCTGGCCACGCTGACGCCGGCCGACCTGGACAAGCTGGGCCAGGGCCACGCGCCGGTGCTGGTCGCGCTGGGCTACGACGTCGACACGCGCAACGACGTCGTGTCGCGGGCCTATGACTACACCCCGCCAGTATTCGAGAACGGCAAGCCGGTGCCCGGCCCCGTGGTGCGCGGCCGCGTCGGCGGCGGCGCCGACATTTTCCTGGCGTTCATCCGCGCCCAGGTCAAACCGCTGGTGCGCGAACGCGCCGCCATCGACCCGGAACGTGAATACCTGTGGGGCCATTCATACGGCGGGCTCTTCGCGCTGCACGTGCTCTTCACGCAGCCGCGGGCCTTCTCCCGCTATATCGTCGGCGACCCCTCGGCCTGGTGGCACGACGGCGCGCTGATCCAGGAATGGCGGCGGTTCGACGCCCGCAAGGCCGCCGGCAAGCGGGTGGCCATCCTGGTCGGCACCAAGCCGCGCGATCCCAGCCGTCCCACGCCCGGCGGCGCTGTGCCCGCCACGAGCGAAGATCCGCGCGCCGCCGTGCGCGAGATGGCCCAGGGCCTGCAGTCGGCGGGCGCCGACGCCAGCTATGAAGCCTTCCCGCAGTTCGGCCACGGCGAGATGATCCGGGCGTCGCTGGAACGCGCGCTGGAAATCGCGATTCAGCCTTGAAGACCGGCCACCCAGCGCAAGCGCTTACACTGCACGGTCGCGGCCGCATCCCGGCCGCTCCGAACGCTTCGCCTGCCTTGACCATTCCTAACGCCACTCCGCCCTTCATCGTCCTGGACGCCTGCGTCCTCATGTCCGGCATCCTGCGCCGCCTGCTGCTGCGCCTGGCCGAGGCCGGCGTGTTCCAGCCGGTCTGGACCGAACGCATCGGCGAGGAGTGGCGCCGCAATGCCTGCCGCATCTGGGACATTCCGCCCGAGGTCATGGCCGAATTCTGGGCCGAGATGAACGCCCGCTTCCCGCAGGCCAGCGAGCGCGACACGCAGGTCTACGAAGCCGCGCTGCGCTACAGCGACCCCAAGGACTTCCATGTCATCGCCGCCGGCCTGGCGCGCCGCGCGCGCTGCGGCCTGCCACAAACACCCGTGGTGCAGGTGCTGACCTGGAACCTGAAGGATTTCAATCGCTCGGAGCTGCGCCGGCAAGGGCTGGACGTGTACAACCCGGACCGCATGCTGGCGCAGTGGTGGCAGGACGGCGCCGAGCGCATGCGCGCGGCCATCGCGCAGATTCCGGCGGACTACGTCGCACTGGGGCGCGACCCCGAGCCCCTGGCCGCGACCTTGCATCGCGAGCGGCTGTACCGGCTCAAGAACCAGGTGGGACGCGACCCGGAACTGGGCCGCGCGTGACTCAATGGTCGTGGTTGCTGGCCGCGAAACCGGCCGCATTCAGGATATCGATCACTTCCTGGATGTGCTCCGGGCCGCGCGTCTGCAGCACGAAGTCCACTTCCACGTTGCGCACCGGCAGTGAGGTGAACGCGCGCTGGTGATGCACCTCGGTGATGTTGGCCTGGGCGTCGGCGATCAGCTTGGTGGCGTGCGCCAGCGCGCCCGGCAGGTCGCGCAGGTCGACGCGGATGCGCGCCAGGCGCCCGGCGCGCACCATGCCGCGCTCGATCAGCTCGCCGAGCATCAGGGGGTCGATGTTGCCGCCGGTCAGCACCAGGCCGATGCGCTTGCCCTTGAACTGTTCGCTGCCCGCTTCCTGGGCCCGCAACAAAGCCGCCAGGCCGGCGGCGCCCGCGCCTTCGACCACGGTCTTCTCGATTTCCAGCAGCACCACGATGGCATGCTCGATGTCGGCCTCGCTGACCAGTTCGATCTGGTCGACCAACTGGCTGACGATCGGCTGCGTCAGCGCGCCGGGCGACTTGACCGCGATGCCTTCGGCGATGGTGTACTGGCCCTGTTCCATCGATACGCCCTTGACCGCGGCGTACATGGCGGGAAAGCGTTCGGTCTGCACGCCGATGATCTCGATACCCGGCTTGAGCGCCTTGGCCGCGGTGGCGATGCCCGCGATCAGGCCGCCGCCGCCGATGGCGATCACCAGCGTGTCCAGTTGCGGCTGGTCTTCCAGCATCTCCAGCGCCACCGTGCCCTGCCCGGAAATCACGGCTTCGTCATCATAGGGATGGATCATGATCAGCCCGCGCTGCCTGGCCAATTCGTAACCATGCGCCTTGGCGTCATCGAAGGTATCGCCGGCCAGCACCACCTCGGCGCCGAAGCGGCGCGTGTTGGCGATCTTCACGGTCGGCGTGAAGCGCGGCATCACGATCACCGCCGGCACGCCCATGCGCTGCGCGTGGTAGGCCACGCCCTGCGCGTGGTTGCCGGCCGACACAGCGATCACACCGGCGCGGCGTTCCTCGTCCGACAGCGTCAGCATGCGATTGAGCGCGCCGCGCTCCTTGAAACTGGCGGTGAACTGCAGGTTCTCGAACTTCAGCCAGATCTCGGCGCCGAAGATGTCGGACAGCGTGCGCGACAGGGTAAACGGCGTCTTGAGCACCTGGCCGCGCAGGTTCTCGCGGGCGGTCTGGATGGAAGCGATATCGATCACGATGAAAAAATCCTGTTAGCGCACCGGCAGGAAATTGAACAGCAAAAGCCCTTGCGCGTAATTGATGCCGATGCGCCGCGAGTTCTCGCCAAGCAGGTTGGCGATCAGATCGAGCCGGCCGATGATGGCGCCGAACTCGCGCTCGAAGCTGAGGTTGGTGGCCTGCGGTGAAATCTCGTTGGCCAGCAACAGCGGTTCGCCCAGGCTGTTGCGGCGCGACGCCAGCAACCAGGCCGCCGCCTCGACATTCCGTGCCGCATTGTAGACCCGCTGCCCGTCGAGCGCGTCGGTGGCATACAGGCGCGTCTTGCCGTTGTGCGCGGCGATAATGGTGTCGGCCAGCCCGTAGATGAAGGCGCCGACGCGGTCGCCGCTGTAATTGGGATCGAGCGAGACGGCCAGGATCTGGATGTCATGCAGGCCGGCCAGATCGGCCGGCGGGACGCGCACCTCGATCGCATGCTTGACCCGAGCCACCGCGGTGGCATGGTCGGCCACGCCGGTCTTGCGCCATTCGCGGGGATTGCGCCGATAGAGCTTGTCCAGCAGGCTGTAGAGGCTGGCCAGGTTGTCGCGCACCTCAAGGGTGACGGTACGGTTGAAATCGGTCTGGACGAACTGGTCAGCCGACATGCTTTCGCCCTTGGGCGACCCCTGGCCCGGCCCTGGCGCGGACATGCATCCGGCCAACAGCGATCCCAGCAGCACGGCCGCCAGCGTGGCGTATCCTCGCCCTCGCGTCATGCTCGACCCATCCGAATCCCCCTTTTCGTGGCGCCCTTGCCGGCTCGCGCCGTGCTGGCGTTGGTATCACGCGCAAGACTTTACCGTAAGGCGCGCGAAGATGGGAGATACCCGGTATTCGAAGACGAAAGAAGATGAATCAAGGCCGCAGCCGGGCGTAAAAAAACGGCGCCTGACGGCGCCGCTTTACTCACGCGGAAAGGCCGGCCTTATTCGGCTTGCGGTTCCGCTTGCGGAGCGGCTTCGGCAGCAGGTTGCTGCTGCTCGATGCCGCCGATAGCCTTGATCGACAGGCGCAGGCGGCCCTTGTCGTCGGCCTCGATGACCTTGACGCGGACCTGCTGGCCGACCTTCAGCACATCGTTGATGTTGGCGATGCGGTAATTGGCGATTTCCGAGATGTGCAGCAGGCCGTCACGGCCCGGCAGCACTTGCACGATGGCGCCGAAGTCCAGCAGGCGCAGCACCGAGCCGTCGTAGATCTGGCCCACTTCGACGTCGGCGGTCAGCTCGACGATACGGCGCTGGGCTTCCTTGGCCTGCGCTTCGTCGACGCTGGCGATCACGATCGTGCCGTCGTCGGAGATGTCGATCTGCGTGCCGGTCTCTTCGGTCAGCGCGCGGATGGTGGCGCCGCCCTTGCCGATCACGTCGCGGATCTTCTCGGGGTTGATCTTGATGGTCAGCATGCGCGGGGCGAAAGCCGACAGCTCGCCGCGCGAACCGTCCAGCGCTTCCTTCATCTTGCCCAGGATGTGCAGGCGGCCTTCGCGGGCCTGCGCCAGCGCCACTTGCATGATTTCCTTGGTGATGCCCTGGATCTTGATGTCCATCTGCAGCGCGGTGACGCCGTTCTCGGTGCCCGCGACCTTGAAGTCCATATCGCCCAGGTGATCTTCATCACCCAGGATGTCGGTCAGCACGGCGAACTTGCCGCCGTCCAGGATCAGGCCCATGGCCACGCCGGCCACGTGATCCTTGACCGGCACGCCGGCGTCCATCATGGCCAGCGAGCCGCCGCAGACCGAAGCCATCGACGACGAGCCGTTGGACTCGGTGATTTCCGACACGATACGGATGGTGTACTGGAAGTCTTCCGGAGCCGGCAGCAGCGGGATCAGCGCGCGCTTGGCCAGGCGGCCGTGGCCGATTTCACGACGCTTGGGCACGCCGATGCGACCGGTTTCGCCGGTGGCGAACGGAGGCATGTTGTAGTGCAGCATGAAGCGGTCGCGGTATTCGCCCATGAGCGCGTCGATGATCTGCTCGTCCTGCTTGGTGCCCAGCGTGGCCACGACCAGCGCCTGGGTTTCACCACGGGTGAACAGGGCGCTGCCGTGCGCGCGGGGCAACACGCCCAGGCGCACGCTGATGGGACGCACGGTGCGGGTATCGCGGCCGTCGATGCGCGGTTCGCCGTTCAGGATCTGGCCGCGGACAATGGCCGATTCCAGCGAGAACAGGATGTTGTCGACCGTGACGGCGTCCGGCGCCGGCTCGCCCTTATCGGCGGCGGCGGCGTTCAGCTTGGCCGAGACGTCGGCGTAGACTTCGCGCAGCTTGGTGGTGCGGGCCTGCTTTTCACGGATCTGGTAGGCGGCGTTCAGGCCTTCCTGGGCGGCCGCGGTGACGGCGGCGATCAGGGCCTCGTCCTTGGCGGGCGGCTGCCAGTCCCAATCGGGCTTGCCGGCGTCCTTGACCAGTTCGTGGATGGCGTTGATGACGGCCTGCATCTGCTCGTGGCCGTAGACCACGCCGCCCAGCATGATTTCCTCGGACAGCTGGTCGGCTTCCGATTCCACCATCAGCACGGCGTTTTCAGTGCCGGCCACCACCAGGTCCAGCGCCGAGGACTTGAGCTGCGAAGCGGTCGGGTTGATGGCGTATTGGCCGTCGATGTAGCCCACGCGGGCGGCGCCGATCGGGCCATTGAAGGGGATGCCCGAGATGGCCAGCGCGGCGGACGCGCCGATCATGGCGGGAATGTCGGGATCGATTTCAGGATTGACCGACAGCGTGTGGATGACCACCTGGACTTCGTTGTAGAAGTCTTCGGGGAACAGCGGACGCAGGGGACGGTCGATCAGGCGCGAGGTCAGCGTTTCCTTTTCGGACGGCTTGCCTTCGCGCTTGAAGAAACCACCGGGGATACGGCCGGCGGCGTAGGTCTTTTCGATGTAGTCGACGGTCAGCGGGAAGAACGTCTGGCCCGGCTTGGCCTTCTTGGAGGCCACGACAGTGGCCAGGACGACGGTGTCCTCGATCGACACCACCACGGCGCCGGAGGCCTGGCGAGCGATTTCGCCGGTTTCCAGGACGACCGTGTGCTGGCCGTACTGGAACGATTTTGTCACTTTGTTGAACATGACGATTATTCCTTACAAATGAAAAACCGTGGCCGTCGCGACATGCGTCGCACCGACCACGGTTGCGTCATGGGGAGCCAGCCCCGTCGATCACTTGCGCAGACCGAGTTTTTCGATCAGTGCGCGGTACGAGTCGGGATTGCGGCCCTTGAGATAGTCGAGCAGCTTGCGGCGACGGCTGACCATGCGCAGCAGACCGCGGCGCGAGTGATGGTCCTTCATGTGTTCTTTGAAGTGACCGGTCAGTTCGTTGATACGGGCGGTGAGCAGAGCCACCTGGACTTCGGGGGAACCGGTATCGCCTTGAGCGCGTTGGAATTGCGCAACGATATCGGATTTCTTGATGTCAGCTACAGACATGGATGACCTCTTCGGACATGCGACAGGGCCGAGGCGCCCTGACGTGGTTTGAAAAAAAATCGCTGCCGGCGAAAAGCATTATTGCGTTCTCACTGCTGCTTCGGGGCCACCCTGGAAACACCGGAAATCCCGGGCCAGCGCCCTGTTGGATTCCCATCCAGCCCAGCCCCGTTGCCGGCGCAAAGCATCTTGCAAAATCAATACACTTGATAAAGCCCGGCGATTATAGCCGATTCGCTAGAATTACCCCAGAGACAGCGCCGGCCCGCCGCCAGGCATCGCACCGCTGCCCCGCCGCAAGGCATCAGGAGCCACGATATGTCAAATTATTACAGAGTTGCCCGCACCACCCTGGCCGCCGCGGCCCTCGCCGGGCTGGCCGCCTGTGCCAATCTTGCCCAGGTCGCCCCGGGCACCCCGCTGGCCGAGGTCCAGACCCAGTTCGGCCGGCCCAATTTCGAATGCCCGCAGGCCAACGGCGGTCGCCGCGTGATCTGGACGCAGCAGCCCATGGGCCAGTACGCCTGGGGCGCCAACGTCGGCGCCGACGGTCGGGTCGACCGCGTCATGCCATTGCTGACCGATGCCCACTTCAGAGTGCTGGAACAGGGCCAATGGGGCCCGGACCGCGTGCGCTGCGAGTTCGGCCCGCCAGCCCGCATCGAGGAAGCCGGCCTGGGCGAGAAACGCGAGGTCGTGTGGTCGTACCGCTACAAGGAAAACGGCGTCTGGAATTCCCTGATGTATGTCTACATGGGGCGCGACGGCAACGGGGTGACACACTTCCACCCCGGCCCGGACCCGATGTACGACGATGACCGCTTCATGTGGCGCTGATATGTGGCGCTGATCCTGCGCCGCCTGCCCAGCAAAAAACCCGCTCGCGGCGGGTTTTTTGCGTGAGGCGCCACACGTTCGGTCAGGACGACTGGCCGCGGCGCTCCTGCTGCAAGCGCCGGGCGCGGTTCCAGCGCCAGGCCCAGGTGATCCAGCCCGACAGGCCATACAGCACGAACAGGCCGAACAGCACCACCGGGGGATCGCTGGACACGAACACGAACACCGCCACCACCAGCAAGATGCCCCAGAACGGCACGCTGCGGCCCAGGGCAAAGCTCTTGCCGCTGAAGAACGGCGCGTTCGACACCATGGTGATGCCGGCGTACATGGTCAGCGTGAACGCAACCCAGGCCATCACGCTGTCGTGGATCGGCAGCTTGTTATCGACCGCCAGCCAGACGAAGCCGGCCACCAGCGCCGCCGCCGCCGGACTCGGCAGGCCCTGGAAGAAGCGCTTGTCCACCACCGCGATATTGGTATTGAAGCGCGCCAGGCGCAGCGCGGCCCCGGCCACGTAGACGAATGCCGCCAGCCAGCCCCAGCGTCCCAGGTCATTCAGGATCCATTCGTACATCACCAGCGCCGGCGCCACGCCGAACGACGTCATGTCCGACAGCGAATCGTATTGTTCGCCAAAGGCCGACTGGGTATTGGTCAGGCGCGCCACCCGGCCGTCCATGCCGTCCAGCACCATGGCCACGAAGATGGCGATCGCGGCAACCTCGAAGCGGTTGTTCATGGCCTGCACCACGGCATAGAACCCCGCGAACAGGGCCGCGGTGGTGAATGCATTGGGCAGCAGGTAGATGCTTCGGTGGCGGTTCTCGGAATCGCGCATGGAAAAATTGGGCATGGTCTCAATTACTTACGACAGACATTGAAAGGTTAACTCATCTGGCCCCGCAACGGGCCGCAGCAAGGGCCATGCCCGCGCCGGCACAAAAAAAACGGCATGCCTTCGCCAGGCATGCCGCTTTCGGCCGGCGCGCGCGGGGCGCAAACCCCGCGCGCACACCGGAATCAGTTCTTGGACTTGTCCACCAGCTTGTTGGCGGCGATCCAGGGCATCATGGCGCGCAGCTTGCCGCCCACCACTTCGATCTGCGATTCCGCGTTGATGCGGCGGCGCGAGGTCAGCGTCGGGGCGCCGGCGGCGTTTTCCAGGATGAACTTCTTGGCGTATTCGCCGGTCTGGATGTCCGTCAGGCACTGGCGCATGGCCTTGCGGGTCTCGTCCGTCACGATCTTCGGGCCGGTCTCGTACTCGCCGAATTCGGCGTTGTTCGAGATCGAGTAGTTCATGTTGGCGATGCCGCCTTCGTAGATCAGGTCGACGATAAGCTTCAGTTCGTGCAGGCACTCGAAGTAGGCCATTTCGGGCGCGTAGCCGGCTTCCACCAGCGTGTCGAAACCCGCCTTGATCAGTTCGACGGTGCCGCCGCACAGCACGGCCTGCTCGCCGAACAGGTCGGTTTCGGTTTCTTCACGGAAGTTGGTTTCGATGATGCCGGCACGGCCGCCGCCGTTGGCGCTGGCGTACGACAGGGCCACGTCACGCGCGGCGCCCGACTTGTCCTGGTAGACCGCGACCAGGTGGGGCACGCCGCCGCCCTGCTTGTAGGTGTTGCGCACCGTGTGGCCCGGGGCCTTCGGGGCGATCATGATGACGTCGATGTCTTCACGCGGCACGACCTGGCCGTAGTGGACGTTGAAGCCGTGGGCGAACGCCAGGGCGGCGCCGGCCTTGATGTTGGCGTGCACTTCCTTGTTGTAGACCGAGGCGATGTTCTCGTCGGGCAGCAGCATCATGACGATGTCCGCGGCCTTGACGGCTTCCGCCACTTCCTTGACCTGCAGGCCGGCGTTGGCGGCCTTGTCCCACGAGGCGCCGCCCTTGCGCAGGCCGACGATGACCTTCACGCCCGAGTCGTTCAGGTTCTGGGCGTGGGCATGGCCTTGCGAGCCGTAGCCGATGATGGCGACGGTCTTGCCTTTGATGAGGGAGAGGTCGCAGTCTTTGTCGTAGAAAACTTTCATGGGGTGCTCCAGATATCTTGGATTATTCGTTGGTTCGTATGTAGGGTGCGGCTTGGCCTGGAAGGCCGGTCAAATCTTCAGGATCCGTTCACCGCGGCCGATGCCGGACACGCCGGTGCGCACGGTTTCCAGAATGGCACTGCGGTCCAGGGCCTCCAGGAAGGCCTGTACTTTTTCCTGCACCCCGGTCAGTTCGATGGTGTAGGACTTGTCGGTCACGTCGATGATGCGGCCGCGGAAGATGTCCGCCATGCGCTTCATTTCCTCGCGCTCCTTGCCGACCGCGCGCACCTTCACGAGCATCAGCTCGCGCTCGATGTGCGCGCCTTCGGTCAGGTCCACGACCTTGACCACGTCCACCAGGCGGTTCAGGTGCTTGGTGATCTGCTCGATGACCTCGTCCGAGCCCGTCGTGACGATGGTCATGCGCGACAGCGTGGCATCCTCGGTCGGCGCCACGGTCAGGGTCTCGATGTTGTAGCCCCGCGCCGAGAACAGGCCGACCACGCGCGACAGCGCGCCGGGCTCGTTTTCGAGGAGGACGGAAATCACGTGCTTCATGGTGGCCTCCTTACAGGTCTTCAGAGCCGAGCAGCATTTCGGTCAGCCCGCGGCCGGCCTTGACCATCGGCCACACGTTTTCGGTGCGGTCGGTGATGAAGTCCAGGAAGACCAGGCGCTCCTTGTGCTTGCCAAACGCTTCGCGCAGCGCCGGTTCGACGTCGGCCGGGCGCTCGATGCGCAGGCCCACGTGGCCATAGGCCTCGGCGACCTTGACGAAGTCGGGCAGCGAATCCATATACGACTCGGAATAGCGTGAGCCGTAGTCGATCTGCTGCCACTGCCGCACCATGCCCAGGAAGCGATTGTTCAGGCAGACGATCTTGGGCGTCAGCCGGTACTGATGGCAGGTCGACAATTCCTGGATGTTCATCTGGATCGAGGCCTCGCCGGTGATCACGGCGACGTCCTGGCCCGGATTGGCCATCTGCACGCCCATGGCGTACGGCAGGCCCACGCCCATGGTGCCCAGGCCGCCGGAGTTGATCCAGCGTCGCGGCTTGTCGAACTTGTAGTACTGCGCGGCCCACATCTGGTGCTGGCCCACGTCGGAGGTGACGAAGGCGTCGCCGCCGGTCACTTCCCAGAGCTTTTCCACCACGAACTGCGGCTTGATGACTTCGTCCGAGTTGGCGAACTTGAGGCATTCCTTGCCGCGCCAGACTTCGACCTGCTCCCACCACTTGGCGATGGAAGCGGGCTTGTGCTCGGCCGAGGCGGCCTCGTACTGCGCGCTCAGGTCGGCCAGCACATCCTTGACGTTGCCGACGATCGGCACGTCCACGCGCACGCGCTTGGAGATCGACGACGGGTCGATATCGATATGGATGATCTTGCGGGCGTTCTGGGCGAAGTGCTTGGGGTTGCCGATCACGCGGTCATCGAACCGGGCGCCGATGGCCAGCAGCACGTCACAGTGCTGCATCGCCATGTTGGCCTCGTAGGTGCCGTGCATGCCGGGCATGCCGACGAACTGGCCGCTGCTGGCGGGGAAGCCGCCCAGGCCCATCAGGGTGCTGGTGCAGGGCGCGCCCAGTTGCGACACGAGCTTGTTCAGCTCGGGCGCGGCGTTCGACAGGATGACCCCGCCGCCGGTGTAGATCATGGGCCGTTCGGCGGCCAGCAGCATCTGCACGGCTTTCTTGATCTGCCCCTGGTGGCCCTTGTTGACGGGCGCATAGGAACGCATCGAGATCTCGCCCTTGGGCGGGGTGTACTTGCACTGCGCGACGGTGATGTCCTTGGGGATATCCACCAGCACCGGGCCGGGACGGCCGGTGCGCGCGATGTAGAACGCGCGGCGCATGGTTTCGGCCAGATCCTTGACGTCACGCACCAGGAAGTTGTGCTTGACGCAGGGACGGGTGATGCCGACGGTGTCGCATTCCTGGAAGGCGTCCTCGCCAATGGCCGCAGTGGGCACCTGCCCGCTGATGATGACCATGGGGATGGAATCCATGTAGGCGGTGGCGATGCCGGTGACGGCATTGGTCACGCCCGGACCGCTGGTCACGATGCAGACGCCGACCTTCTGCGACGAGCGCGAGTAGGCATCGGCCGCGTGCACGGCGGCTTGCTCGTGACGAACCAGGATATGCTGGAATTTGTCCTGCTTGAAAATCGCGTCGTAGATGTAGAGCACCGCGCCGCCAGGGTAGCCGAAAACGTGTTCCACGCCCTCATCGGCCAGGCAGCGCACGACGATATCGGCGCCATTCATTTCCATGTTGTCATTCCTTTCAAAACCGGCCCTGCAACCCTGACTGCTGCGCGCCCGGATACGGCGGCAACGGAACCCATACCGGCCACGGCAACATGATCCGGCGCTTAGCGGCTCACGGAGCCACGCCACCCGGACACCCTGCCGACCCGGCATACGTTCGACAGAACGCAGTGCGAACGCCCCTGGGGGACGCTGGAGGTCGAAATGGAAGCCTTGGCAACACACGCTTGTGGCGCGGCCAACGGCAAAAGTATCTGCTGCAGGAGGGCTGGGAGGTGACCCTGGCCATCCGCCTCATCGCGCCGGTTTCGGATAGGCAGACCGGCGCAAGTGGAGCAATTTACCGCGTTGCGGCAAACGTAGCAAATCGAGGTTTCGCGGACGTTGCACGGAAGTCGCGCCGGCGCCTGCGGGAAAGTTCGGTAACCATCCGGCCCCTAAAACACGGTCAGCCTCTCTATACTTGTCGCGTTACCCGGATTCGAGTCCCGCGCCCATGGATCTGCGCATTGCCAGCATTCGCCGCTTCCTCTACAGCCACTACTTCTTCGGCGGCGTGCGCCAGGGCGTGGGCATGCTGCTGCCGGTGCTGGTGCTGGGGGGGCTGTTCGGCCACTACACCACCGGCCTGGTGGCCACCTTCGGCGCGCAGTGCCTGGCCATCATCGACCAGCCCGGCGGGCCGCAGCGGCACCGCACCAACGAGATGCTGGGCGGCGCCGCGCTGGGCACGCTGACCGTCGTCATCACCGGCCTGGCCTCGACCCACCCCGTGCTGATCTGGCTGGTGGTCATCGCGCAGTGTTTCGTCTATTCCATGTTCACGGTGTTCGGCAAGCGCGGCGGCCTGATCGGCTTTGCCGGCCTGCTGCTGATGACGCTGACCATGCATTCGCCGCTGGAACCGCAGGCAGTGCTGGGACATGCCGCCGCGACGCTGGGCGGGGCGCTGTTCTATGTGGCGTTCAGTCTGGGATTTTCACGGCTGTTCTGGCTGCGCGAGGAACAGCAGGCCATGTCGGTGGCGCTGTTCGCCACCGCCGACTACGTGGCCGCGCGCGCCACCTTCTACGACGAAACGGCCGACCTGGACGAGGCCTACCGCACCCTGATCCAGCGCCAGTCGATCATGACCGAAAAGCACCAGGCGGCACGCGACATGGTGCTGCGCGCCCTGCCGCGCGGCAAGGGCCTGGGCGACCGCCAGCGCGTGATGATCTGGAACATGTTCGTCGACATGCTGCAGTTGCTGGACACGCTGGTGGCCACCCACACCGACTACGCCGCGCTGCGGCGCGCGCTGGCCGGCAACGACTGCCTGATGTTCATGCGCGACGCGCTGGTGAAGATGTCCCTGGAATTGAACCGCATCGCGCTGGATGTGTCGCGCGGCCGCAAGGTGCAGTACCGCAGCAGCGCCAAGGCCGAACTGCGCGCCATCGAATACGAGATCGAGCAGCTCAAGCAGCAGGGCCTGGGCGAGCGCGAGCCCGAGATGCTGGCGCTGATCGTGCAGGTGCTGCGCCGGCTGCGCAATTCGGCCCGCATCGTCGACCGCCTGGCCGACCATACCGCCGCCTCGCCGGATGCCAAGCCCACCGACGTGCTGCGCATCAATAAGTCGCTGACGCGCTTCATCTCGCGCCAGGAATTCCGCGTCGGCCTGCTCACCAGCAACCTGCGGCTGGACTCGCCGCACTTTCGTTACGCGCTGCGCGTGACGGCGGCGGCGGCCATCGCCATGACGCTGGCCAGCCAATGGCTGTCGCCGGCGTTCTCGGCGCACAACTACTGGATCATGCTG
Source organism: Achromobacter pulmonis (assembly GCF_902859765.1). Lineage (GTDB taxonomy): Bacteria > Pseudomonadota > Gammaproteobacteria > Burkholderiales > Burkholderiaceae_B > Achromobacter > Achromobacter pulmonis. Next base: position 285,622 of record NZ_CADIJV010000001.1, on the reverse strand, counting down.
ACCATCGTCATCATCATGAAGCCGGGCTTTGCGCTGACCCGACAGCGCAATGGCTGGCGCCTGATGGGCACGCTGATCGGCTGCATCTGCGCCCTGCTGCTGTTCAACGTCACCGACCGGCCCGGCATCCTGTTCGCGGTGCTGCTGGGCGCCTGCATCATGGGCAACAGCATGGTGCAGCTGAACTACATGGCCAGCGCCATCTTCAACACGCTGTTCGTGGTGCTGGTGTTCCACTTCGTCTCGCCCGGCACGGTGTCGATGTCGGTGATCGGCGAACGCGCCATCGACACCTTGATCGGCTGCGCCCTGGCGCTGGTATGCAGCTACATCCTGCCGTGGTGGGAAGCGCGCTACCTCAAGCCGCTGGCGGCGGCGGCCACCCGCGCCAACCGCGAGTACCTGATGGCCGGCATGCGCTACGTGGAAGCGATGCAGGCGCATGGCGCACCGGTGGGCGCGGCCGCCGACGCCACGCCCGCCGTCACCGACGCCGACCTGGCCTGGCGCCTGGCGCGCAAGAACGTGCACATTGCCTTCAGCAATTTCGCCGAGGCGTTCTACCGCATGATGAGCGAGCCCAAGTCGCACCAGGTCAGCGTGCCGGAACTGAACAACCTGCTGATCCAGAACCACGTGCTGGCCTCGCAGATCACCGCGGCCATTCCGATCCTGGCCGCGCTGCCAGCCACGCCGCAGGCGGTGCAACAGGCGCTGGCCGGCATGGTCGAACTGCTGGACCAGAACCGCGCCCAGGCACCCGCCGACCTGCCGACCCAGTTCGACACCGCGGGCGAGCAGGCGGCGCTGGTGTATCCGGTCAAGCAGATGATCAAGGCCTCGCACATGATCCGGCAGGAACTGCAGGCGCTGGCGGATCCGCTGCATGCGCCGCCGGTGGCGGCGCCGGCCTGAACCCTTGCCGCAATAAAAAACCGGCCTCGCGAGAGGCCGGCTTTCTCATGGCCGCCAGCGGTTCGTTCAAAGCTTGCGGCGGAACACGAGCTTGTCGTCGGAGGAGGCCGAGGCGTCGTACCGGTAGCCTTCCAGGTCGAAGCCTTGCAGGCCTTCCGGCTTGGACACCTTGTGCAGGATGGCGTAGCGCGCCATCAGGCCGCGCGCGCGCTTGGCGTGGAAGCTGATGATCTTCCAGGCGCCGTTTTTCCAGTCCTGGAACACGCACTGCACCACGCGCGCCTTGAGCGCCTTCAGGTCGACCGACTTGAAATACTCTTCCGAGGCCAGATTGACGATGACCGGCGCCTTCTGCCCGGCCTGGCGTTCGTTGAGATAGTCGGCAATGGCGCTGCCCCAGTATTCGTACAGGTTCTTGCCCTTCGGCGTCTGCAGGCGCGTGCCCATTTCCAGGCGGTACGGCTGCATCAGGTCCAGCGGCCGCAGCACGCCATACAGGCCGCTGAGGATGGCCACATGATCCTGGGCCCAATCCAGTTGCTTGGCCGACAGGGTCGCGGCGTCCAGGCCCTCGTACACGTCGCCATTGAAGGCCAGCACGGCCTGGCGCGAATTGGCCTGGGTGAAGGTGCGCTTCCATTCGGCGTAGCGCTGCGCGTTGAGCTCGGACAGCGCCGGGCTCAGGCTCATCAGTGCGGCAATGTCGTCCGCGGTCTTGGTCTTCAGGACCTTGATCAGGCCGGCGGCCTGGTCCACGAACAGCGGCTGGGTGTGCGTCTCGATGTGCACCGGCGAGTCGTAGTCCAGCTTCTTGGCGGGGGAAAGCAGAAACAGCATGCGGAGGTTCCTTTGATCAGCGCGCCGTCCAGCCGCCATCGACGGAGACGGTGGTGCCGGTAATTTGCGCGGCGGCATCGGAGGCCAGGAAAACGGCCGTGCCGCCCAGTTGCTCGGGCGTGACGAATTGCAGCGACGGCTGCTTTTCGCTGAGCAGTTCGCGCGCGGCGGTTTCCTGGTCGACGCCATTCTTTTCGGCCAATGCCGAGATCTGCTTTTCGACCAGCGGGGTACGCACCCAGCCCGGGCAGATGGCGTTGGCGGTGATGCCCTGGCCGGCGGTTTCCAGCGCGGTTACCTTGGTGAAACCGACCACGCCGTGCTTGGCGGCGACGTAGGCCGACTTGTTGGCCGAGGCCACCAGGCCGTGCGCCGAGGCGATGTTGATGATGCGGCCGAAGCCCTGCTTCTTCATGTGCGGCAGCGCGGCGGCCGTGCCATGGAACACGGCCGACAGATTCAGCGCCAGGATCGCATCCCATTTTTCGGTGGGAAAGTCCTCGATCAGGGCGGTGTGCTGGATGCCGGCGTTGTTGACCAGGATGTCGATGCGGCCCATCTGGCGCACCGCGTTGTCGATCAGGCCGCGCACGGCGTCGCCCTTGGACAGGTCGGCGCCGTCGTACAGCACCTTGACACCATGCTGGGCGGCCAGCCCGGCGCGCACCTTTTCGATCTCGGCGGCGTCGCCGAAGCCGTTCAGGACGATATCGGCACCCTGCGCGGCCAGCGCGGTGGCGATACCCAGGCCGATCCCGCTGGTGGAACCGGTGACGACTGCGACTTTTCCTTTGAGCATAGATGTTCTCCTGTGGCGGGGCGCGGAATGCGGACGGCGGCCGGAACGCGCCGGCCGGCGCCGTGGGCGAAACACGGACTGAAAAATCGCGTCAAGTGTAGCCGCCCGGCAAGACGCCCATCATGCCATGCCCCCACGCCCTGCGGGGTCAAGCGCGGGGCGGCGGCGGCGGCGGGCCGACGCGGGAAATGGGCGCCTCCGGCAAGGTGGAATCGGACGAATCCGGGTCCGCGCGCGCGGCACGCGGATCGGTCGGCAAGTCCGCCATGCCCCCCAGGCGTTCCGGAATACGTTCGAGCAGCTTGATCAGGATCGGCACCACCCCCATCGACACCGCCACCACCACGGCCAGCACATCGCGCTGCCCAAGATCCACCAAGTGGTTATCCCAGGCTTCGTTGAAGATCGCGAAGCTGAATTCGCCCCCCTGCGCCAGCACCATGGCGAACAACAGCCGGTGATAGCGCGGCAAGCCCAGCAGGCGCGCAAAACCGTACAGCACGAGCGCCTTGACCGCCAGCAGCGCGGCCACCCCCGCGCCGATGAACTTCCAGTGTTCCGCCACCACGTGCAGGTTCATGGACATGCCGATGGCCACGAAGAACAGGCCGAGCAACAGGCCCTTGAAGGGCTCGATCGCGTTTTCCAGTTCATGGCGATAGCGCGATTCGGCCATCAACACGCCGACCAGGAAACCGCCCAGGCCAGCCGACAGGCCCGCGTAATCGAACAACTGCGCCGTGCCCACGACCAGCAGCAATGCCGCCGCGGTGAACAGTTCCTTCAACTTGGCCTTGGCGGCCCAGCCCAGCAGACGCAGCCGATAGGCCGCGGCCACCACCGCCACCGCGATCAATGCCTCTTTGAAAGAGGGGGCCGAGGTGCCGCCCGATCCCAGCAGGCCCGCCGCCACCAGCATCGGGATCGCCGCCATATCCTGGAACAGCAGCACCCCCAGCGCCGAGCGCCCCATCGGCGTGCGCGTCAGGCCGCGTTCCTCCAGCAGCCGCAAGGCGACCGCCGTCGATGACAGCGCCAGCGACAGGCCGCACAACACCGCCGCCTGCCACGCCATGCCCGCCATGTGACGCAAGGCGGCCCCGAACACCACGCCCAGCAGCAGGCCGCAAGCCAGCATCTGCGCGGCCCCCAGCGTGAACACCTCGTGGCGCATCGCCCACAGGCGCTTGGGCGCCAACTCCAGGCCGATGATGAACAACATCATCACCACGCCCCACTGCGACACATTGACCATGTCGGGAACGTCCGTCACCAGCTTCAGGCCCGAGGGCCCCACCAGCACGCCGGCCAGCAGGTAGCCCGGAATGGCACCCAGGCCCAGCCGCTGGGTCAGCGGCACGCACAGCACGGCGGCCAGCAACAGGATCAGGATCAGGTTCATCGGCGCGGAACGGGCGGATCGGAACAATCCGATTCTGAGCAAGGATGACTTGCCTGGGAAGCAGATGAAACCCGCTGAAGCGTTCGATATCGAAGGGCTTTACACAAAACTTTTTTTTGCTGTAGAATTGCGGGCTTCGCTGCTCCGACAACGCAGATTCTTCCGACCAGGGATCTGATTGCGGGAAACCCGGAAAAACCTCGACAGGCCAGAACCTGCCGGTGCTTGACCAGGAATTTCGCCGTTACGGAATCCAGCCACGGAGAGGTGGCAGAGTGGTCGAATGTACCTGACTCGAAATCAGGCGTACGGTATCCCCGTACCGTGGGTTCGAATCCCACCCTCTCCGCCAGTATTCAAAAAAGGCCAATCCCTCGGGATTGGCCTTTTTCTTTGCGCGGCCCCACCGGCAAGGCGCGGGGTGATGGCCCCGTCCTGGCGGTGAGCCGTCACCCTTGCGCGACGATGCCGGCGTCCTGGATGGTCTTGGCATACTTGCGCTGCTCATCGCGCATGAAGTCGGCGAAACGCTGCGCGCTGCCGCCGCCGTCTTCGGCGCCCACCTGGGCCAGCTTTTCCTGCACATCGGCCATGGCCAGCACCCGGTCGATGTCCCGATTCATGCGCGCGACCATGTCGGCCGGCATGTTGGCCGGGCCGACCATGCCGAACCAGATGCTGGCCTCGAAGCCCGGATAGCCCTGCTCGGCCACCGTCGGCACGCCGGGATGACTGGGGGAGCGCTGCCGCAGCGTCTGCGCCAGCGCCAGCACCTTGCCGGCCCGGATCAGGGGGGTGGCCGTGGTCATGCCCTCGAAGCAGTACTGTACATGGCCGCCCAGCAGATCGTTCATCAGCGGCGCCGAGCCCTTGTAGGGTACGTGCAGCACATCGATGCCGGCGCGCGCCTTGAAGATTTCCAGCGCCAGGTGTTGCGCCGAGCCGCTGCCGGCCGACCCGAAGATGATCTTGCCCGGCTGCGCGCGGCACAGCGCCACCAGCTCGGGAAGGCTCTTGGCCGGCTGCGCCGCGCCGCCGATCAGCAGCGTCGGCGTCTTGCCCACCAGCGCGATGGGCGAGAAATCGCGTTCTGCCGAGTAAGCCAGTTTGGGATGCAGGCCCGGCGCGATGCCGTGGCTGTTGATGTGGGCCATCAGCAGGGTGTTGCCGTCACCCGGCTGGCGCGCCACCTGCTCGGCGGCGATGATGCCGGCCGCGCCGGCGCGATTCTCGATGATGACCGGCATGTTCCATAGCAGACCCAGCTTCTGTCCCAGCAGGCGCGCCAGCACATCCGTGCCGCCCCCCGCCGGAAAGCCGACCACGATCTTGACCGGCCCCGCCGGCAGATCCTGCGCCCGGGCCGATGGCAGGACGAGCGCGGCCCCTAGCGCCGCGGCGCCGGCAATGAAATCCCTGCGTTGCATATCTGTCTCCTCGCGCACCGGGTTCGTGCCCGGTGACTGTTGTTGAGCCTGCCGCGTCCGCCGTCCAGCCGCCGGTTGGCGGCCGGCCCACGGCGCGGGGTCCTGCAATGCGGCTCAGGCCGCGGGTACCACCAGCCGCTGGGCCAGTTGCGCCGCCTGGGCGGCGCCCAGCTCCACCAGCGGCGGCCGCACCGTGGCCCAGACCGGATCGCCCTGCCGCTGTGCCAGCGTGGCCTTCATGGCCGGAATCATCGGATACGACTGAAAGATGGCGCGGGTTTCGTTCAGGGCCCGCTGCCGTTGCTCGGCGCCGGCCTCGTGCCAGGAACGGTACAAGGCGACGATGGGCGCGGCGTTGACGTTGCCGGTGGCGGTGATGCAGCCCGCGCCGCCCGCCCGCATCGTCTCCAGCAGCACCGTCTCGGTGCCGGCAAACACGTCGAAGCCGCGCGGCTGGAAGTCGCGCAGCATGGCCGCGGTGTTGTCCCAGTCGCCGGAACTGTCCTTGATGCCGGCGATGATGCCCGGAAACGCACCCAGCAGCCGCTCGATCAGGCCCAGGCTGATGGGCACGCCCGACACCGGCGGGATGTGATACAGGTAGATGCGCAGACGCTCGTCGGCGACCTGCTCGATCACGTGGGCATAGGCGCGGAACAGGCCTTCGTCGCTGACCCCCTTGTAGTAGAAGGGCGGCAGCATGAGCACGCCGCCGCAGCCGGCGCTGACGGCATGGCGGGTCAGCGCCACCGCATCCGGTAACGCGCAGGCGCCAGTGCCCGGCATCATGCGCGCGGCAGGCAGGCCGGCATCGAGCAAGGCGTCCAGCAATTGGCGCTTTTCCGCCACGCTGAGCGAATTCGCCTCGGAATTGGTCCCAAAGATCGCCAGGCCGGCCCCCTGTTCCAGCAGGGCGCGGCAATGCGCCACGAAGCGCGGCACGCTCGGCGACAGGTCCGCATTGAAGGGGGTGAGGACCGGGGAATAGACGCCTTGGGGCCGGTCAGCGGCACGTTTGCTCATGAAGGATCTCCTGTCAGCGGCCGAGGCGGGTCCACCTGCCGTAGCGCTCGACCATGCGTTCATCGAAACCGAATCCCAGACCCGGCTCTTTGTGCAACACCACGCGGCCCTGCTTATGAGTCAACTGGCGGTCCACCAGCCTACGGAAATTCAGCACCTGGTCGTCCCAGAAAAACTCGACGTAACGCGCATTGGGGGTCGCGGCCACCAGTGGCGCATGCACGTCGTGGAACCAGTGCGGGCACACCACCACGCCATGGCTGGCGGCGGTGGCGGCGATGCGCTTCCACTCGGTGATGCCGCCACATACCGCGGCGTCGGTCTGCAGGATGCCGGCCGCCCCCTTGTCGAGCAATTCCTTGTGATACCAGCGGCCATAGCCGATCTCGGCGGTGGCGATGGGCAAATGCGTCAGGCGCGCCAGCTTGGCATGGCTGTCGATGTCGTCAGGACCGAACGGCTCCTCGATGAAGTACGGTTCGTACTGTTCGAAGCGGCGGATGTACTGCATGGCCTGGGTGACGTCCTGCCAGGCGTTGTTGCAGTCCATCATCAGCTCGACGTCCGGCCCGACGGCCTCGCGCGCCGCCTTCAGCCGCGCCTCCTCCTCACGCGGCGAGAGGCGGCCGGTCTTCATCTTGACGGCGGAAAAGCCCTTGGCGACATAGCTGGCCATTTCCTCGCCCAGGTGCTGCGGCGTCTTGCCGTCCAGGTAGTAGCCGCCGCTGGCATAGGCCGGCACCGACTCCAGCTCGACCGCGCCGAGGAACTTGTGCAAAGGCAGGCCGGCGGTCTTGGCATTCAGGTCCCAAAGCGCAATGTCCAGCGCACTGAGCGCGCGCATCACCGTGCCCTGGCGTCCCTGCAGCAGGGCTTCCTGGTACATGGCCTGCCACAGTCCCTCGACCGCGTGCGAGTCCTTGCCCAGCAGCACCGGCGCCAGCAGGCTCTGCACCGCCGCCTCAAAAATCGCGCCACCGGCGCTGCCGACGTAGCAGAAACCGATACCTTCGACGCCGTCGGCGCTGCGGACCTTCACCAGTCCGTAGTGGCGGGTGGAGACGGTACGGTTCGAAAACGAAGTGACCTTGTCCAAGGGCACCGCGGCGGCGCAAACGTCGATGGATTCAATGATGGGCACGGCTGGCTCCTGATAACGGGAATAGTGCGCGTTGCGCTGCCGGCGCGCCTTGCGCCGGCGCAACGCTCAGACGCATTCTTGCTGGCCCTAAAGAAACAAACAATTATGCTTAACCATATTTAGAATATGTAAAAAACATCTTTTGAGTGTCGCGACATGGATTCGAGATTTCTGCAGACCTATGTGCATGTGGTGGAACTGGGCTCCATCGCGCAGGCCGCGCGCCACCAGGGATTGACGCCGGCGACCGTGCAGCAGCGGCTGCGCGCGCTGGAGGCGGACATGGGCAGCGCGCTGATCGCCCGCTCGGGCCGCACGGTCAAGCCTACCGCCGCCGGCACCCGCATCCTGGAACGGGCCCGCAACCTGCTGCGCGACCTGCGCGATCTGCGCTCGGCCGCCACCGAGTCCGACCTGCCCGCCGGCCCGCTGCGCCTGGGCGCCACGCCCACCGCGCTGACCGGCATCATGCCGCCGGTGCTGCGCGCGTGGGCGGCGCGCCATCCCCACATCGAGATCTATATCGAGCCGGCGCCCACCACCCTGCTCTACGGCAAGGTGCTGGCGGGAGAACTGGACGGCGCGCTGCTGGTGCATCCGCTGTTCGCGATTCCCAAATCCTGTGTCTGGCGCGATCTGCGGCGCGAGCCGCTGGTCCTGGTGACCCCGGCAGACATGATCGTGCGCGACCCGTTGGCGGTGATCAGGCGCGAACCCTACATCCGCTACGACCGCAGCGTGGTGGGCGGCCGCATGGCCGATGATTACCTGCGCGCCCGTGACCTGCGGCCGCAAGTGCGCTTCGAGCTGGACGGCATCGACTCGATCGCCAAGCTGGTCTCGGAAGGGCTGGGGGTTGCGCTGCTGCCTGACTGGGCCACCACCGGGGTCTCGGCGCCGGTCAAGCGCTGGCCGCTGCCGGCGCCATGCCCGGTGCGCACGGTGGGCGCGATCTGGCCGCGCTCGGGCGTGCGCTCGGAGTTGATGCGGGTGTTCGTGGCGCTGGCGGAAAGCGACACCGCGGCGCGCTGACGGCGGCGCCAGCGATGGCGACGCCGTCGGTCCCGGCTACGCCGGCCGTTCCGCTGACGCCCCCGGCGCCGCAGGCTCGGCCAGGTTGCCCAGCAGACGGCCCTCGCGCGCCACCCGCGTGCCGCCGGAGATCACCAGGCGGCGCGGCGCGCGCTGCGCCACGGCCTCGGCCACGCCGCTGGCCGCCACCAGCACCAGATCGGCGCGGGCACCGGGCGCCAGCCCATAATCCGCGAAACCACAGGCACGGGCCGCGGCGGTCGTGACGCAGTCGAAGACCCAGCCGATCTCGTCATCACGCCGCAAGTCATTGCGCAAGCCGATCATCATGGCGCGCGCCAGCATGTCGGGACTGCCGTACGGGGTCCAGGTGTCGCGGATGCCATCGTTGCCGCCGAACAGCGTCACGCCGGCCTCGCGACAGGCCCGCAACGGCGGCACCGGCCGCGACGGCGGCGCGGTGGTCAGCAGCGCCACGTCCAGCGCGGCCAGGCGCTGAAGCAGCCCATCCAGCCGTTTGGCATCCACGCCGCCCAGGCAGAAGGCGTGGCTGACGACGACACGGCCGCGCATGCCCAAGGCCTGGACCCGATCCAGGATCAGGTCGAGTGAAAACGCGCCCAGCTCGCCCGGTTCGTGCAGATGGATATCGATGGGTTTGCCGTGCTTGTCGGCCAGGCCGAACAGCAGGTCCAGCGATTGCGCCGGGTCGCGGTCGATGGCACAGGGATCGAGCCCGCCCAGCACATCCGCGCCCTGCGCCAACGCCTGGTCCAGCAGCGCGGCGGTGCCCGGCCGCACCAGCAGGCCCGACTGCGGGAACGCCACCGTCTGAATCTCGACCAGGCCAGCCAGGGCCTCGCGCGTGCGGTGCACGCCTTCGAGATGGCGCAGGCCAGCCTCGGTATCGATATCGACATGGCTGCGGATGCGCGTCGTGCCTTCACGCAGGAAAGCCAGCGCCAGCGCGCGTGAATGCGCGGCTGCGTCATGGCCGCTGGCGGCGCGCCAGGCGCGCTCGTTATTGATCCGGTCGGTCAGCGCCGGACCCACCTGGTTCACGTACCAAGGGGAATCCCAGGTGGTTTTGTCAAGATGGGTATGCCCTTCCACCAGGCCGGGCAGCAGCAGCGCCCCATCACCCGCCTCGCGCGCCACGCCGGCGGGCGCGCCCAGGCCAGGACCGATGCGCTCGATGCGGCCACGGGAGATCAGCACGTCGGCCACCTCGCCGTCTGGCAGGCGAACGTTGTTCAACAACAGGTCGGTCATGGGCTTCCTCGGGCGCGGGCCGGCGGCGTCTCGGGCCCCGGCAGCGCCAGATCAGGCTTGCTGGGGCGGTTCGATCCAGAAGAAACGCTCGCCTTGGCGGATCATGTCCGCCACGCCTTCGGCGCTCAGGCGATAGTCGGTGCCCATCAAGGTGGCGCCGCCGTCGTCGTGGATATGGATGACGGCCAGCGGGTCATTGGCCATGGTGTACCAGTAGTAGCCGGGCTTGAGATCGTGCAGGTCAGTATTCATGTTCCGAGTATACAAACAACGCCGCGCCGTATTCAAAAAGACACACTGGTAACCCTTAGCCTGACATGACGGGAGTCACACGTCATACTGTTTCTTGGGAGCTTCCAGTAGCCCGCCACATGTTGGCACGCGTCGACCCGGCCGCAACACCATAGGGATGCAAGGGTCGAACGTGAGGGGAATAACACCGCCATGAAAAGGCAAGCACTCCAATTCAGCGAGCCGCTCAAGCAAGCCATCCTGGATGGCCGAAAAGTGCAGACGCGGCGTATCGTCAAGCCTCAACCCACCAAGCCGACCACCGCCTGGTACGCCGACGCGGCCGATTCCGGCAAATGGGTGGCCATGGGGCCGGCCCAGGACGGCGCCGGTGAATTGCGCAAAACCTCCCCCTGGATCAGTTGCCCATACGGAAAATCGGGTGAAAGCATCGTGCTTGAGGATGAAAACGGCCAGCCTTTCGCCACGGCGGTCATCGTCGGGGTGCGCATCCAGCGGCTGCAGAAGCTGTCCGAGGCCGATGCCCGCGCCGAGGGCACGCAGGCGCTCTACCATGCCTCCGCGCTGCTGCCCGGCGTGCCCTTGCAGACCGCGTTTGCCTTGACCTGGTGCGAACGCTACGGCGCGCATGCGTGGGCCGCCAACCCCTGGGTATGGGTGGTCGAATTCCGCTGCCAGCAGCCGGACGAGACTTAGGTAAACGGGGCGGCCATGGCCGTCCCAGCCTCGCGCCTGGCGCAGGCGTACCGGTATGGCTGACAGAGAAATCGGGCGGCGTGATGGTGACGAGCTGTAACCCTGCGTCCCCGCGCCATGCCATCGCACCCTATTTCAGTCGATTTCAGTATGGGGGACGCCAGGGTGGAATTCAGGTTGCGGCGCCGCAGCATGGTATCGACGCCCGGCTGCGCGACCGTTGCGGATTGTCGCTATTGGACGGCCCCCGCTTACGCCTGCCCTGCCGAAAAGACCGAAAATAGCGTCAACGAATACTCAACTTGGCCGCGTCACGCGGCAGGCAGGTGCAAAATGAAAAAATGGCTCATCGCAGGAGCGGGTGTCGCGGGTCTGCTGCTCTCCAGCGTCGCGCTGGCCCGGGTGGATGTCGGTATCTCCATCGGCCTGCCCGGCGTGGTGTACCCGGCGCCGGTCTATGCGGCGCCCGCGCCCGTCTATGTGGCGCCGGCCCCGGTCTACGCGCCCCCGCCCCCGGTCTACTACCGCCCGGCTCCCGTCTACGTGGCGCCTCCGGTGGTGTATCCGGCGCCGGTATATATCCGCGGCGGCGGATATTGGGGCAATCGTGGCCACTGGCGCGGTCCGGACCGCGGTTACCACCACGGCCGTGGCGGCTGGCACCGCTGAGCCGCGCCGGCGCCACTACCCCTCGAAAAAAAGAAGGCCACTCCTGGGAGTGGCCTTTTTTTTCTGCGGGGCAAGTTCCGGTACCCCGTTGAAAACGAATCAGGCCGCGGGGCCCTGGACGGATTTTTCCGTCGCAACGGCGGGCGGCTGCTGCGGCGCCGGGACGGGTTTACCCGCAGCCCAACGCGACGATTCCTGGACCAGATCAATCCAGCGACGGGGAGCACTCGACGCCCGCCACCAACCATTATGCGGACGCATGCGCAAACTCCGGTTCACCATTGAAACGAACACCATTTATTTCTTCAAACAATTGACGGCTTTCCTGTTCCGCTTCATGCAAGCTGGTGAACGGCGCCTGTCCGGGCACGGTCCAGCATTTTTCCGGTGCGGTTCCGCCAACCCGGCGGGTCCATATTTGCACGCGGAAGCCCTGTTCATCGTCCTGAGCCACAGAGCATCTCACACGAAAATCTCCAATCATTCTTGAAGTCATGGACAACTCCTTGTTATATAAGTGAATGAAGCGTGTAGAACGCAGGCGTATTGTGCCGAACTATCCGGCCCTTTTATTGAAAATACACAATTGCTCACATCAAAATCAAGCACTCACGTCGTCAAGATAATGCGGGCAGACGACAGAATTATGTCTCGATCATAAATAAGCCGGGCGTGCCGCCCCATCCGCCGTATGGCGGACTTGCGCGATCAGCAAGCAGCGTGCCCGGACCGGACGATGTATGAAAAACGGAGCCCGCGGGCTCCGTTTTTCATTGCCGAACGCCGCCAGGCGTCAGGGTTTCAAGACCGTCAGGCCGCCCATGTAGGGGCGCAGCGCTTCGGGCACCAGGATGCTGCCATCGGCCTGCTGATGGTTTTCCAGTACGGCCACCAGCGCGCGGCCCACGGCCAGGCCGGAACCGTTCAGCGTGTGCACGTATTCCGGCTTGCCCTGGGCGTTACGGAAACGCGCCTGCATGCGGCGGGCCTGGAAGGTTTCGCAGTTGGACACCGACGAGATCTCACGCCAGGTGTTCTGCGCCGGCAGCCAGACCTCCAGATCGTAGGTCTTGGCCGAGCCAAAGCCCATGTCGCCGGTGCACAGCAACACCACGCGGTACGGCAGCTGCAGCAACTGCAGCACGCGCTCGGCGTGGCCGACCATGTCTTCCAGGGCCTCGTAGGATTGGTCGGGCTGCGTGATCTGCACCATTTCGACCTTGTCGAACTGATGCTGGCGAATCATGCCGCGCGTATCGCGCCCGCCGCTGCCGGCTTCGGAACGGAAGCACGGCGTGTGCGCGGTGAGCTTGAGCGGCAGGTCGGCGGCGGCCTGGATGGTGTCGCGGGCCACGCTGGTCAGCGTGATTTCCGAGGTGGAGATCAGGTACTGGTCTTCGCGCACGAACGGCTTGCCGTGCTCGTCGAGCTTGGGATCGTCATCGCCGCCGCCCTTGGAGACGGCGAACATGTCGTCCTTGAACTTGGGCAATTGGCCGGTGCCGTAGAGCGTCGAGGCATTGACGATATACGGGGTGTAGCACTCGGTGTAACCATGCGTGCCGGTCTGCAGGTCCAGCATGAACTGCGCCAGCGCGCGGTGCAGGCGGGCAATGGGGCCGCGCATGAACGAGAAGCGCGCGCCCGACAGCTTGGCGGCCGTGTCGAAATCCAGGCCCAGCGGTTCGCCCAAGGCGACGTGGTCGCGGGCCTCGAACGGCAGCGGCGGCGGGTTGCCGTCGGCGCCGGCCGCGGCGGGCAGCCAGCGGCGCACTTCGACGTTGTCGTCGGCGGATTCGCCCAGCGGCACGCTGGCGTGCGGCAGATTCGGCACCGACATCAGCAGTTCGTTGAGCGGCTGCTGCAGGGCGGCCAGCTCTTCTTCCAGTTGCTTCAGGCGCTCGGGCACGGCCTGCGATTCGGCCATGACGGCGCTGGCGTCCTCGCCCTTGGCCTTGAGTTGACCGATCTGCTTGGCCAGCGCGTTGCGGCGGGCTTGCAGGGATTCGGTTTCGGTCTGGACCGCCTTGCGGCGAGACTCCAGCTCGTTGAACCGTTCCGTGTCGAAGGACACGCCACGGCTTTTGAGGCGGTCGACGACGGTTTGCAGGTCTTTGCGCAGCAGTATCGGGTCTAGCATGGTGATATCGGTGAGATTGCGGGGAGCAACGGGCGGCGCCCGTTACCGTTTCTTGGCACGTTCCTGCGCGTCCAGCTCGCGCAGGAATGCCAGCTTCTGCTGGATTTTAGCCTCCAGGCCGCGATCGGTCGGCCGGTAGAAGGAAGGCTTGAGTCCATCGGGGAAATATTGCTCGTCCGCGGCGTAGCCATGCGGCTCATCGTGGGCATAGCGGTAGGCCTTGCCGTGCCCCAGTTGCTTCATCAACTTGGTGGGCGCGTTGCGCAAGTGGATGGGCACGGGCGCGCTGCCGTGTTCGGCGGCGAACTTTCGCGCCTGGTTGTAGGCGTTGTAGACGGCGTTGGACTTGGCCGCGCAGGCCATGTAGACCACTGCCTGGGCCAGCGCCAGCTCGCCCTCGGGCGAACCGAGCCGCTCGTAGATGTCGGCGCCGTTGACCGCCAGGTCGGTGGCGCGGGGGTCGGCCAGGCCGATGTCCTCGACCGCCATGCGCACCAGCCGGCGCGACAGGTACTTGGGATCGGCGCCGCCGTCGATCATGCGGCAGAACCAGTACAGGGCAGCGTCCGGGTTGGAGCCGCGAACCGACTTGTGCAACGCGCTGATCTGGTCGTAGAAGGCGTCGCCGCCCTTGTCGAAACGCCGCAGGTTCTGCGACAGCGAGATCTCGAGCCAGGCCGCGTCCACGGTATCGCGGCCGGCGGCCTGGGCCGATTCGGCCACCACCTCGACCGCGCTGATCAGGCGGCGCGCGTCGCCATCGGCCCAGGCCGCCAGTTGTTCGCGCGCGTCGGCGTCGATGTGGATGCGTGCGCCCTCTTCGTGGCCGTCGTTGAACGCCGCGATGGCGCGGTCGACCAGTTGCTGCAGTTCCTCGGGCGTGAGCGATTGCAGCACGTAGACCCGGGCGCGCGACAATAGCGCCGAATTGACCTCGAACGACGGGTTCTCGGTGGTGGCGCCGATGAAGGTGAACAGCCCGCTTTCGACGTAGGGCAGGAAGGCGTCCTGCTGCGCCTTGTTGAAGCGATGCACCTCGTCGACGAACAGGATGGTGCGGCGGCCCTGGCCCTGCGCCACCTGCGCCACGGTGACGGCATCGCGGATGTCCTTGACGCCGCCCAGGACGGCGGAAATAGCGATGAACTGGGCATCGAAGCCGTCGGCCATGAGGCGCGCCAGCGTGGTCTTGCCCACGCCCGGCGGCCCCCAGAAGATCATGGAATGCGGGCGGCCCGACTCGAACGCCACGCGCAGCGGCTTGTCCGGCCCCAGCAGGTGCGACTGGCCGACCACGTCGGCCAGCGTGCGCGGACGCAGGCGCTCGGCCAGGGGCACGTAAGGCCGATGGGCGGGATCGGCCGCGAAGAGATCATTGCTCATTGGCAGCAGATGAGGGAAGACGGCGAGGAAATCAAGCCAGTATTACAACATGTCCGGCCGCCCTTCGCGCCCGCAGCCCCGGCTGGCAACGGGCGTCCGTGCCCCGCCCGGCGGGCCGGGGCGCAACCCGCCCCTCAGGCCAGTTCCGGCCTGGAAAAACGGCGGTTGGCCAGCACCGGCAGCACCTTGCGGGCATGCGCCAGGCGCTCGGGGTCGATGTCGGCGAACACCAGCGCCGGCGCCTCGCCGGCCTGCGCCGTGACCACGCCCAACGGATCGACCACCATGCTGCAACCGATATTGCGTTCGCCGCACTCGCCGGTGGCGGCGACGTAGCACGTGTTTTCCAGCGCGCGCGCCGTCACCAGCACTTCCCAGTGCCTTTCCTTCAACGGGCCACGCACCCAGGCCGCCGGCAACGCCAGCAGATCGGCCCCGTCCAGCGCCAGGCGCCGGGCCAGCTCGGGGAAACGCACGTCGTAGCAGGTCATCAGGCCGACCTTCAGGCCACCGATCTCCAGTAGCGGCGGGATGTCGTTGCCGGGCGTGACGTTGGTCGATTCCTTCATGGTGAAGGCGTCGTACAGGTGCAGTTTGCGGTACTGGGACACAATGCGGCCATCCTGCAACGTGACCAGGGTGTTCCAGACCCGGCCGTCGCCGGCCGGCACGTGCACGCACATCATGGTGGCCAGCGACGAGCCCCGGCTGGCCTCGAGCAGACTCGTCATGAAAGGGCCGTCCAGCGGCTGCGCGGCCTTCAGCACGATCTGGGGATCGGTGATGTCGCGCGCCAGGATGCCCTCGGGCAACACCAGCAGGCCCGCGCCCCCCGCGCTGGCGCGCGCCATGAGGTCGACACAGACCTGGGCGTTTTCTTCCCAGACGCGACTGACGGCGAACTGGCCCAAAGCAACTTTCAGCATGAATCTTCCTTGTGTGTGGGGCGACGGACGGGCTGCGCCGCGCGGTTTCCTATTGTCGCGCCAACCCGCGGCCGGCAGCGACTACGGGTAACTCCCAACTCCCGCTTGTAAATTTCTTTCAGGATAATTAAAAAAAACGGATTTACCGTAAATATTTTCCAAAAACGAACCGCCGCCATGCCCCACTCCTCGACCACCGCAGCCCTCCTGGATGCCAACGGCAAAGGCCTGGGCGCCTTTCCCGCCGCCTATACCAACGCCGACGTGGCCGCGCTGAACTGGAATCTGCTGACCGAGGACGTCAGCCTGCCGGCGGCCGTGCTGTACGAGGCGCGTGTGCGCCACAACCTGCAATGGATGCAGCGTTTCATGGAAGCCTACCGCGTCAAGCTGGCGCCGCACGGCAAGACCACCATGAGCCCGGCGCTGTTCCAGCGCCAGATCGACAACGGCGCCTGGGGCATCACCCTGGCGACCGCGCCGCAGGTGGTGGCGGCCTACCACCACGGCATCCGCCGGGTGCTGATGGCCAACCAGTTGGTCGGCCGCGCCAACATGGCGCTGATCGCCACGTTGCTGCGCGACCCGGCGTTCACCTATTTCTGTATCGTCGACTCGGCCGCCAATGCCGCCCAGTTGGGCCGCTACTTCGGCGAGCAGGGCCTGGTGCTGCCGGTACTGATCGAACTGGGCCCGGCCGGCGGCCGCACCGGGGTGCGCGACGACGCGCAATTGCAGGCCGTGGTCGAGGAAATCGGCCGCTGGCCCAGCCTGGCGCTGGCAGGCATCGAGGTCTACGAAGGCGTGCTGCAGGAGGAAAGCGCGATCCGCGCCTTCCTGCGCCGCGCCACCGACGCGCTGCGCCGCCTGGCGACGGCCGGCCGCCTGCGCAAGAACGGCCCCGCCCTGATCTCCGGCGCCGGTTCGGCCTGGTTCGACGTGGTGGCCGAGGAATTCTCGCAACTGGACATCGGCGCGCCGCTGGAAATCGTGCTGCGCCCGGGCTGCTACCTGTCGCACGACGTCGGCGTGTACCGCACCGCGGCCGAACGCATCAACGCCCACAATCCGGTGGCCCACGACATGGAACCGGGCCTGCAGCCGGCCCTGCAGGTCTGGGCTTATGTGCAGTCGCTGCCCGAATCCGGCCGCGCCATCGTGGCCCTGGGCAAACGCGATGCCGCCTTCGACGCCGGCCTGCCGGTGCCGTCGCTGCATTTCCGCCCCGGGCAACGCGCGCCCGGCACCGCGCCGGCGCACTGGAAGCTGACCGCCATGATGGACCAGCACGCCTTCATGCAGATCGGCGACGCCGACGACATCCAGGTCGGCGACATGATCGCCTTCGACATCTCCCACCCCTGCCTGACGTTCGACAAGTGGCGCCAGGTCCTGCTGGTGGACGAGCAGTACCGCGTCATCGACGTGGCCGACACCTTCTTCTGATTCCGGCGGCGCGGCCTGCCGCGCGGTCCGTTGCAATACCGACAAGCCTCACGCCCGGGGGGGCAAGAAAGTACTCGGGCCTCCGGCGCCTTACCCGCATTCACCGAATCACGCGACACCCTGTTTTTGACCCTCTGGAGAGAGAATCATGAACTTCCGTACCTCCCGGCAAGGCGGCGGGCTGAAAAGCCTGCTCGTGGCCGGCGCGATTGGCTTGACCGCATTGTCGTCCCCCGCCCTCTGTGCCACGCCGGTCAAGGGAGGCACGATTTCGGTGGCCACCATCGGCGAGCCGCCCACCCTCGATCCGATGAGCAGCACCGCCGATCTGGTCGGTATCCTGACGCAGCACTTCTTCGAAACGCTGTACACCTTCGACGCCAAGTGGAACCTGACGCCGCTGCTGGCCGACAAGATGCCCGAGGTGACGCCGGACGGCCTGGTCTACACCATCGCCCTGCGCCAGGGCATCACCTTCCATGACGGTTCCAAGATGGATTCGTCGGACGTGCAGGCCTCGCTCAAGCGCTGGACCGAGACCGCCACGCGCGGCAAGATGGCCGCCAAGGTCATCGCCAGCATCGAAGCGCCCGACGCCAACACCATCCGCATCACCCTCAAGCAGCCCTACGCGCCATTGACCGCACTGCTGGCCATGAACAATGCCGCCGCCGTGATCATGCCCAAGGGCAAGATCGCCCCGGTCCTGACCGAGATCGTCGGCACCGGCCCCTACCAGCTCAAGGCGCGCGTGCCGGACCAGTACATCCAGCTGACCCGCTTCGAAGGCTACAAGCAGCGCGCAGGCGAGCCCGACGGCTACGGCGGCGCACGCAAGCAATACCTGGACGAGATCCGTTTCGTGCCGGTGGCCAACGCCAACACCCGGTCCGAAGCCGCCGCCGCGGGCCAGTTCGACTACGTCGATTCGCTGCCGGTGGAAGCGCTGGACAAGCTCAAGGGCGGCCGCTCCGACCCGATCATGCTCAAGCCGTTCGGCTGGCCGCGCCTGGTGCTCAACACCAAGCAGGGCATCATGTCCAACCTGGCGGTGCGCCAGGCGGTGCAACTGGCCCTGAACGAAGAAGACATGCTGTACGCCGCCTTCGGCAACAAGGACTTCTACAAGCTCAATGGCGACCTCTATCCGGAAGGCTATCCGTGGGCCACGTCGCTGGGCGGCAAGGTCTACAACAAGGGGGATGCCGCGGCGGCCAGGAAACTGCTCGACAGCGCCAACGTGGCCGACAAGAAGGTGCGCATCCTGACCAGCCAGCAATACGAATTCCATTACAAGATGGCGCTGGTGGCGGCGGAATACCTCAAGGCCGCCGGCTTCACCGTCGACATGCAGGTGGTGGACTGGGCCACGCTGACGCAGCGTCGCCAGGACCCGGCCGTGTGGGACATCTTCATCACCCACAGCGTGTTCCTGCCCGAGCCCGCGTTGATCGACTTTCCGTCCAAGGATGCGCCGGGCTGGTGGGACACGCCGCGCCGCGCGCAAGTGATGGACGCCTTCAACCAGGCCCGCACGCAGGAAGAACGCGTCAAGCGCTGGGCTGACGTGCAGCAGGCCGTGTATGACGAAGTGCCGTTCGTGAAGGTCGGCGACTTCAACGCCCAGGCCGCCCGTTCGCCGTCGCTGCAAGGCGTCAAGCCGGCGCCGTGGCCGTTCTTCTGGAACGCCTGGAAAACGCCGAAGTAAGCCGGGGCGCGGGGCCGGGCCGCCTCGGGCCCGCCCCGCCCGAACCACCGCGCCGGCACTGGCGCGCCCATCCTAGGATGCCACTGTGTTGCGTTATCTCTTGAACCGGCTGGTCGGGCTGGTGGCCGTGATGTTCATCGTCGCGACCATCGTGTTCGTCATCATCCGCGTCACGCCCGGCAATCCCGCCGCCGTGATGCTCGGTCCCCAGGCCAGCCAGGCCGACATCGCCGCGCTGGAACACCAGTTGGGTCTGGACCGGCCCCTGCCCGTGCAGTACCTCTCATGGCTGGGCAAGCTGGCGCAGGGCGACCTGGGCCAGTCCATCTTCATGAACAAGCCGGTGCTGTCGGCCCTGGCCGACCGCGCCGAACCGACCCTGCTGCTGACGCTGATGTCGCTGTGCATCGCGACGCTGATTGCGCTGCCGGTGGGCATCCTGTCGGCGGTCAAGCGCGGCACCACGCTGGACCAGTCGGTGTTGTCGTTTTCCATGTTCACCTCCAGCGTGCCGAGCTTCTGGCTCGGGCTGCTGCTGATGCAGGTGTTCTCGGTCAAGCTGGGCTGGCTGCCGGTGTCGGGCTATGGCGGCCCGGATGCCTCGTTCGCCACGCGGGTATCGCACCTGGTGCTGCCGGCGGTGGTGCTGGGACTGGTGAATTCGGCGCTGATCACCCGCTTCATCCGCGCCAGCATGCTGGACGTGCTGCGCGACGACTACGTGCGCACCGCCCGGGCCAAAGGCCTGCCGGAAAGCCGCGTGATCCTCAAGCATGCCGTGCGCAACGCGCTGATCCCGATCCTGACGGTGCTGGGCCTGACCACCGCCCTGCTGATCAGCGGCGCCGTGGTCACCGAGACCGTGTTCGGCCTGCCCGGCGTGGGCAGCCTGGTGGTGTCGGCGGTGCTGCGCCGCGACTACCCCGTCATCCAGGGTGCGCTGCTGATCATCGCGGCCATCTACGTGCTCATCAACCTGTTCATCGACCTGTTGTATCTGCTGGTCGATCCGCGCGTACGCTATTGATGATGAACCCACCCCCGACGCGCCTTCGGCGCCTCCCCCTCAAGGGGACGCCACCGGCGGCCCGGCAAAGCCGGCTCCGCGGTGGCCCCGCTTGGAAGTGTTGCGAACGAAACGACCGAAATGACTAATCCGACTACAGTTGACGCCGGCACGGACCGCTGGCAGGTGCTGCGCCTGCTGGTGGCGCGCAAGACCGTGCTGGTCAGCCTGATCGTGCTGGTCGTGCTGGTGGCCGCGGCGCTGCTGGCGCCGTGGCTCAGCCCCTATGACCCGTTCAAGCTCTCCATCATGAACCGGCTCAAGGCGCCCGGCGCCGCGCACTGGTTCGGCACCGATGATTTCGGCCGCGACGTGTTCAGCCGCGTCATCTACGGCGGCCGGCTGTCGCTGATGGTGGGCTTCTCGGTGGTGATCCTGTCCAGCGTGCTGGGCATCGCGTTGGGGCTGATCGCCGGCTTCTTCCGCTCGGCCGACAAGTTCGTCTCGCGCCTGATCGACGCCATGATGGCCTTTCCCGACATCCTGCTGGCGATCTCGCTGGTGGCGGCGCTGGGGCCGTCGCTGGTGAACGTGGTGATCGCGCTGGGCATTGTCTATACGCCGCGTCTGGCCCGCATCGTGCGCGCCTCGACCCTGGTGATCCGCGAGCTGCCGTTCGTCGAAGCCGCCCGCGCGCTGGGCGTATCGACCTGGCGCATCGTCACCGTGCACGTGCTGCGCAACCTGCTGTCGCCGATCCTGGTGCAAGGCACCTTCATCTTCGCCTACGCGATCCTGGCCGAAGCCGGCCTGTCGTTCCTGGGCGTGGGTGTCTCGCCCGACATTCCCACCTGGGGCACCATGATCAACGCCGGCCAGCAGTACATGGGCTCGGCCGACTGGATCATGATCTTCCCCGGCATCGCCATCGTCCTCTCGGTGCTGTCGCTGCAACTGGTCGGCGACGGCCTGCGCGACGTGCTCGATCCGCGCCTGCGCAAGGAGCTGTAATCATGACCGCAAGCACCCGTGACATCGTGCTGTCGGTGGAAGGCCTGAAGACCTGGTTCCACAGCCGCGACGGCATCGCCAAATCGGTGGACGGCGTCACCTTCGACCTGGCGCGCGGCGAAACGCTGGCCATCGTCGGCGAATCCGGTTCGGGCAAATCCGTCACCAGCCTGTCCATCATGGGCCTGCTGCCCAAGCCGGCCGGCCGCATCGAAGCGGGCCAGATCCGCTTTCGCGACCGCCGCGGGCAGGAACACGACCTGGCCCATGCCTCGCCGGCCACGCTGCGCCGCATCCGCGGCGCCGAGATCGCCATGATCTTTCAGGAGCCCATGACCAGCCTGAACCCGCTGTACACGGTGGGCGACCAGATCGCCGAGGCCGTGCTGCAGCACGAGGGCGGCTCGCGCGCGGCGGCCATGAAGCGCGCCCGCGACATGCTCGACCGGGTCGAGATCCCGGCGGCCGACCGGCGCGTCAACGAATACCCGCACCAGATGTCCGGCGGCATGCGCCAGCGCGTCATGATCGCCCTGGCGCTGGCCTGCAACCCGGCCGTGCTGATCGCCGACGAACCCACCACGGCGCTGGACGTGACGGTACAGGCGCAGATCCTGGACCTGCTGCGCCGGCTGCAGGCCGAGATGAACATGAGCATCCTGTTCATCACCCACAACCTGGGCGTGGTGGCCGAGATCGCGCATCGCGTGGCCGTGATGTATGCCGGCCGCGTGGTCGAGGACGCCGGCGTCTACGACCTGTTCGAAAAGCCCACCCATCCGTACACGCGCGGCCTGCTGTCCTGCCTGCCGACCGCCGCGCTGCTGGCCGCCGGCGAGCGCCTGCGCGCCATTCCCGGCAACGTGCCGAGCGTGCTGTCGCTGCCCGCCGGCTGTACCTTCGCGCCGCGCTGCGCGCTGGCCGACGACAACTGCCGCCGCGACGTGCCCGAACTGGTGGCGGTGCAGGACCGGCACCACGCCCGCTGCATCAAGGTGACCCCGCTATGACCGCAAGCCCCCAACCCGCGCGCGCCGCCGAACCCCTGGTGCGCATCGAGGACCTGAAGGTCCACTTCCCCACCTCGCAGGCGCGCAACGCGCCGGTGGTGCGAGCGGTCGACGGCGTCAGCTTCGACGTGCCGCGCAACACCATCGTCGGCCTGGTGGGCGAGTCCGGCTCGGGCAAAACCACCACCGGGCGCGCCCTGCTGCGCCTGTTCGCGCCCACCGCCGGCCGCCTGGTGTTCGACGGCCACGACCTCACCCGCCTGTCTGAAAAAGAGATGCTGCCGTGGCGCCGCCGCATGCAGATCGTGTTCCAGGACCCCTACGCCAGCCTCAACCCGCGCATGACCGTGGCCGAGATCCTGGGCGAGGCGCTCGACACCCATGAGCTGGCCCAGCACCGCCGCGCGGCCCGCATCGGCGAACTGCTCGAGCGCGTCGGGTTGAACGCCGATCACCGCCGCCGCTATCCGCACGAGTTCTCCGGCGGCCAGCGCCAGCGCATCGGCATCGCCCGCGCCCTGGCGGTGGAGCCGGACTTCATCGTGGCGGACGAACCGGTGTCGGCGCTGGACGTGTCGGTGCAGGCGCAGGTGCTGAACCTGCTGCAGGACCTGCAACGCGACCTGGGCCTGACCATGCTGTTCGTGGCCCACGACCTGGCGGTGGTCGACTATCTTTGCGACGAAGTGGTGGTGATGTACCTGGGCCGCGTGATGGAACGCGGCCCCACCCGCGAGGTCTACGCGCGGCCGCGCCATCCCTACACCCGCGCCCTGCTGTCGGCCGCGCCGGTGCCCGATCCGCGTGCGCCGCGTTCGCGTATCCTGCTCAAGGGCGATATTCCCAGCCCGGTCAATCCGCCTTCCGGCTGCGTCTTCCGCACCCGTTGCCCGCACGCCATCGAGGCCTGCGCCATCACCGAAGCGCGCGACGTCAGTGTCGGACCTGGCCACTTCGCGGCCTGTTCGCGCCTCGGCGATCCCGAACTGGCCGTGTAAAGGGCTCCGCCCGCTTCGACCCAGGAATACCACATGAACATCATCCGCGACATCGTCTTCCAGATCCGCAGCCGCCGCGACGACCTGAGCGTCACCGAACGCAAGGTCGCCGACGCCATCCTGGACAACATCATCTGGAGCGCCAGCGCCACGGTGGACCAACTGGCGGCCAAGGCCGGCGTCAGCATCGCCACCATCTCGCGCTTTGCGCGCACCGTGGGCTGCGACGACACCCGCGACCTGAAGATGAAACTGGCGCAGGCCAGCACCGTGGGCAGCCGCTTCCTGGACCCGAGCGCGCCGGCCGAGGAAAGCACGTTCTATGCGCGTATCTACGCCGACATCGAAAGCACGCTGCGCGCCCATCTGCCCACCTTCACCGAGCCGCTGTTCGAGGCTGCCGCCGGCATCGTCGATGGCGCCCGCATGGTGTATGTATTCGGCATGGGCGGCGCCTCGGCCGTGCTGGCGCAGGAAGTGCAGTCGCGCCTGGTGCGCCTGGGCTACCCGATCGCGGTCTACAGCGACGCGGTGCTGCTGCGCATGGTGGCCGCAACCCTGGACGAGCGCGATGCCGTGGTGATCCTGTCGGCCTCGGGCCTGACGCCGGAGATCGTCGGCGCGGCGCGCATCGTCAAGCAGTACCGCGCCCGCATCGTCGCCGTCACCGACGCCACCTCGGAACTGGCCAAGCTGGCCGACGTGGTGCTGCCGATACGCACCGACGAAACCGACTTCATCTACAAGCCCTCGGCCTCGCGCTACGCCATGATGCTGGCGATCGATCTGCTGTCGACCGAGCTGGCCATGCTGAACCAAGAAGAAAACCGCGAACGCCTGCGCCGCATCAAGCTGGCGCTGGACGAATACCGCGGCGGCCCGAACCGGCTGCCGCTGGGCGACTGACCCTGGAAACCAAGATGTACGACACCCTCATCGGCAACGTCCGCGTGCTCGACGGCTCGGGCGCTGCCGAATATGCCGCCGACGTGGCGCTGGCCGGCGGCCGCATCGCCGCCATCGGCGACCTGTCCGGCACCGCGGCGCGCCAGGTCATCGACGGCGCCGGCCTGGCGCTGGCGCCCGGCTTCATCGATGTCCACACCCATGACGACACCAACGTCATCCGCACGCCCGGCATGCTGCCCAAGCTGTCGCAGGGCGTGACTACCGTGGTGGTAGGCAATTGCGGCATCAGCGCCGCGCCGGTTGCGCTGCGCGGCGAGCCGCCCGACCCGATGAACCTGCTGGGCCGGCGCGAGGACTTTGCCTACCCGACCTTTGCCGACTACACCCGCGCCATCGAGGCCGCGCAACCCGCCGTGAACGTCGCCGCGCTGGTCGGCCATACCGCCCTGCGCAACAATTACCTGGACCGCCTCGACCGCAGCGCCACGCGCGACGAAGTGATGGCCATGCGCGAACAGCTGCGCGAGGCCCTGGCGCACGGCGCCATCGGCCTGAGCACCGGCCTGGCCTACGGCTCGGCCATCGAGGCCGACACCGCCGAGGTCAAGCTGCTGGCCGAGGTCCTGGATGAGTTCGGCGCGCTCTACACCACCCACCTGCGCTCGGAATTCGCCGCCATCCTCGAAGCCATGCAGGAAGCCTTCGACATCGCCCTGCATGCGCGCGTGCCGGTGGTGGTGTCGCACCTGAAATGCGCCGGGGCCGGCAACTGGGGCCGCACGAAGGAAGTGCTGTTCAAGCTGGAGAACGCCGGCCGCATGCAACACGTGGGCTGCGACTGTTACCCGTACTCGGCCAGCTCGTCCACGCTCGACCTCAAGCAGGTCACCGACGAATTCGATATCGACATCACCTGGTCGGTGCCGCACCCCGAACAGGCCGGCCGCAAACTCGCCGCCATCGCCGCCGACTGGAATGCATCGTTGCTGGAAGCCGCCAGGCGCCTGCAACCAGCCGGCGCGGTCTATCACAACATGCACGAGGACGACGTGCGCCGCGTGCTGTCGAACCGGCTCACCATGGTCGGCTCCGACGGCCTGCCCAACGACCCCATGCCGCACCCGCGCCTGTGGGGCGCCTTCCCGCGTGTGCTCGGCCACTACAGCCGCGACGTCGGCCTGTTCCCGCTGCCCGAGGCCGTCCACAAGATGACAGGCCTGTCCGCCGCCCGCTTCGGCCTGGCCGAGCGCGGCCTGGTGCGCGAAGGCTTTCATGCCGACCTGGTGCTGTTCGACCCCGCCACCGTCATCGACCGCGCCACCTTCGCCGCCCCGGTCCAGACCGCCGCCGGCATCGAAGCCGTCTGGGTCAACGGCGTGCTGTCCTACCGCCACGGCCAACCCACCGGCGACCGCGCCGGCCGCTGGCTGCCCCGCAACGGCGACCTGCGCGCCAGCTTCGCCGCCTCAACCCCTGCCCCCAAGGAGCCCTGACATGAGCAGCACCATCCCCACCCCCGACAACAACGGCATCACCCGCTACGGCGTTGCCGGCGGCACCGGCCAGGGCGGTTCCCACATGCCCTTCGCCCGCGCCGTCGCCGCCGACGGCTGGCTCTACGTCTCGGGCCAGGTGCCCATGGAAAACGGCGAAGTCATCGAAGGCGGCACCGTGGCCCAATGCCACAAGGCCATCCAGCAAGTCCTCGCCATCCTCAAGGAAGCCGGCTACGGCCCCGAGCACGTCGTGCGCTGCGGCGTCTGGCTCGACGACGCGCGCGACTTCCCGTCGTTCAACAAGGTCTTCAAGGAATATTTCGGCGAAAATCCCCCCGCCCGCGCCTGCGTGCAGTCGCCGCTGATGGTGGATGCGAAGGTGGAAATCGACTGTGTGGCGTATAAGCGCCCCCACGCCGCGCCCACTGCGTGAGCTAGCTGCCCCCCGAGGGGGCTGCCCGGCCTTCGGGCGGCCGGGCGGCCGGGCGACCCTCCCAGCCCAAGCCGCTCGCTGCGCGCATCGGGCGACATCGCCCATCAAGCCCCTAGCAAGCGCGCAGCGACCACCACCCCGCCGCAAGACATCACGTATGCCGGAATCGGCCGCCCGCGGGGCGCGCAGGCGGTGAGCGCGCCGTCGATGCGCCCGACGGAATCCGAAGGCAGCCGCCGCAGGCGGCAACGAGGATGAGGATGGGGTAGTCCGGAGCGAACGCTCCGGACCGCAATCGTTGGCGCGCTCACCGCCTGCGCGCCCCGTGACGGGCGGCCTACGAAGCAACCACCGCACCAAGCAAGAAACAAATACTCAAGAACTCAAAGGCAAGCCAGCAAAGACGCCGCTGGACTCCCTACATCTTGACGACATCCACGCCCTTGGGCGCCACAAACCGAAACTCCCCCTCGCCAAGCTTGGGGTTGGGCACGATCCCCGAAAGATCCACCCGCGTCGTCTGCCCGAAAGAATCCAGCAGTTCAACCCGCACCGGCAGATTGTCCTTCATTCCGATATCCACCCGCGAAAACCCGGCATCCGCCGTGCGCGGCTTGGCCCGCAGCCAATCGATGCCATCCTTGGACGGCAACGCCGTCACCACGAACGACTGCTCCAGCGATCCCGACCCGAACAGGATCGCCGCCGGCGACGTGCCGATTGCCGCGTCCACCTTGCGCTCGGTCACCTGCGCCAGATCCGGATCGAACTGGAACACCTGCTTGCCATCGGAAATCACCAATTGCTCATAGGGCTTCTGCACCGCCCACTTGAACTTGCCCGGCCGCTGGAACGAGAACACGCCCGTCTGCGCCGGCTGGGTACGTCCCTGCGTATTGACGGTGTATTGCGAAAACGACCCCGTCGCCGCCGTCACCGTGCTCACGAACGCGCGCAACTGCTCCTGCGCGCTGGCGGCCATGGCCGAAACCGGCGCCAGGGCCGGAACCACGCACAAGGCCAGGGTGGCGGCCAGGCCGCGAAACGTCTTCATCATGCTTCCTCTCGGGCGGCGGCGGGCACCAGGATTTCCCGGTTGCCATTGGACTGCATCGCCGACACGATACCCGATTGCTCCATCTGTTCCAGTAACCGCGCCGCACGGTTGTAACCAATGCGCAGATGGCGCTGCACCAGCGAGATCGAGGCGCGGCGATGCTTGAGCACCACCTCGCAAGCCTGGTCGTACATCGGATCGGACTCGGCGTCGCCGCCGATGCCGGTGACACTGCTGGCGCCTTCGCCGCCGTCACCTTCGAGCCCGCCTTCCAGCAGGCCTTCGACATAGTTCGGCTCGCCCTGCGCCTTCAGGCTTTCCACGACGCGGTGCACTTCATCGTCGCTGACGAAGGCCCCGTGCACGCGCACCGGCAGGCCGGTGCCCGGCGGCATGTAGAGCATGTCGCCCTGGCCCAGCAGGGTTTCCGCGCCCATCTGGTCGAGAATGGTGCGAGAGTCGATCTTGGATGACACCTGGAAGGCGATGCGGGTCGGGATGTTGGCCTTGATCAGGCCGGTGATGACGTCGACGCTGGGACGCTGCGTCGCCAGGATCAGGTGGATGCCCGCCGCGCGCGCCTTCTGCGCCAGGCGGGCGATCAACTCTTCGATCTTCTTGCCCACCACCATCATCAGGTCGGCCAGTTCGTCGATCACGACCACAATGGTGGGCAGCGGCGACAGCGGCTCGGGCTGGTCGGGCGTCAGCGAGAACGGATTCGGAATCGGCTCCTCGCGCTTGATCGCGTCGCGGATCTTGGTGTTGTAGCCGGCCAGGTTGCGCACGCCCATCTTGCTCATCAGGCGATAGCGTTTTTCCATTTCGCCCACGCACCAGTTCAGCGCATTGGCGGCCTGGCGCATGTCCGTGACCACCGGCGCCAGCAGGTGCGGAATGCCTTCGTAGACGCTCATTTCGAGCATCTTCGGGTCGATCAGGATCACACGGGTGTGCGAAGCATCGGCCTTGTACAGCAGCGACAGGATCATGGCGTTGATCCCCACCGACTTGCCCGACCCGGTGGTACCCGCCACCAGCAGGTGCGGCATCTTGGCCAGGTCGGCCACCACCGGATTGCCGGCGATATCCTTGCCCAGCGCCATGGTCACGACCGAATGGCTGGCGTGATAGGTCTGCGACCCCAGGATCTCGGACAGCTTGACCATCTGGCGGCGCGGGTTGGGCAGCTCCAGGCCCATCAGGTTCTTGCCGGGGATGGTTTCCACCACGCGGATGCTGACCAGGCTGAGCGCGCGCGCCAGATCCTTGGCCAGATTGACGATCTGGCTGCCCTTGACGCCGGTGGCCGGCTCGATTTCGTAACGCGTGATGACCGGACCGGCCTGCGCCGCCACCACGGTGACGGACACGCCGAAGTCGGCCAGCTTCTTTTCGATCAGGCGCGAGGTGAATTCGATGGTCTCGGCCGACACGGTTTCCTGGTTGGCCAGCGGCGGATCCAGCAGGCTGATGGCCGGCAGGTCGCCTTCGCCGCCGGGCGGCGCGAAGAACAGCGACTGCTGCTTTTCCTTTTCGACCCGTTCGGACTTGGGCACCACGGTGATTGCCGGCTCGATGCGCACCGGCTGCTCGTGCACCAGCTTTTCCTGCTTGGCCACCACCTGTTCAGTGCGTACGGCCTTGGCGACTTCACCGACCTTGCGGTCTTCGCGCGCGGCATACGAGTTGCGCACCCGGCGCACCAGGCCTTCGAGCCAGGCGCCGACCCGCTCGGACACGGTCAGCCACGAGAACGAGAAGAACAGGCTCAGGCCGATCGCCAGCATCACCAGGAAGGCCAGCGTGCTGCCGGTGAAACCGATGCTGCGGCTCATCAGATCGGCCAGGGTATGGCCGATGACGCCGCCCGCGCCGCTGGCGTTTTCCGAGGCGCCCGGCAGATGGGTGCCGCGGCTGGCCAGACGCAGCGCTTCCATCCCCAGCGAACCGACCAGCAGCAGCAGGAACCCGATGCCCTCTTCCCAGTGGACACGCGGCAACACCTCTGGCTGCTTACCATTTGTAACGCGAAGATGGCTGGCGAGGCGGCGATAACCCGCCCGCACCCGGTGCAGCAGCAGCACCACCCACCACCAGGCGGAAAAACCGAACAGATACAGCAGGATGTCCGCCAGGTAGGCACCCAGCGTCCCACCCTTGTTGTGGATGACCCCGGCGGGGACGGAATGCGACCAGCCCGGGTCGGCCGCGCTCCAGGTGGCCAGCACCAGGGTGAGCCAGGCCGCCAGGGCGGCGAAGAGGATCCAGCGGGCCTCGCGCAGCAACGCGGAAATACGCGTTTGCAGGGGCGAGGGCCCGTTGCGGGTATTGCGCGAGGCGCGCGGAGAAGCAGTCGAGATACGCGGCATGCGGCTCATTATAATTGGGCGTTAACCTAAAGATACCCGCCCATGTCCACGCCTACGCACGCTAAAGTTTTGATACTCGGATCCGGCCCCGCCGGTTACACGGCGGCCGTCTATGCGGCACGCGCCAATCTGAGCCCCGTCCTTGTTACAGGTCTGGCCCAAGGCGGCCAGCTGATGACCACCACCGACGTCGACAACTGGCCGGCCGACGCCGAGGGCGTGCAGGGTCCGGACCTGATGCAGCGCTTCCAGAAGCACGCCGAGCGCTTCAATACCGAAATGCTGTTCGACCACATCGCCAAGGTCGACCTGTCCAAGCGCCCCTTCACCCTGACCGGCGACACCGGCAAGGTCTATACCTGCGACGCCCTGATCATCGCCACCGGCGCCTCGGCCAAGTACCTGGGCCTGCCTTCGGAAGAGGCCTTCATGGGCCGTGGCGTGTCCGGCTGCGCCACCTGCGACGGCTTCTTCTACCGCAACCAGGACGTGGTGGTGGTCGGCGGCGGCAACACCGCCGTCGAGGAAGCCCTGTACCTGTCCAACATCTGCCGCAAGGTCACCCTGATCCACCGCCGCGACAAGTTCCGCGCCGAACCGATCCTGGTCGACAAGCTGATGAGCAAGGTCGAGAACGGCAACATGGAACTGAAGCTGTTCCACACGCTGGACGAAGTGCTGGGCGACGACGGCGGCGTCACCGGCGTGCGCGTGCGCCACGTCGACACCGGCGCCACCGAAGACCTGGCGGTCACCGGCGCCTTCATCGCCATCGGCCACCAGCCCAACACCGAGATCTTCCAGGGCCAGCTCGAAATGAAGGACGGCTACATCGTCACCAAGAGCGGCCTGTCCGGCATGGCCACCATGACCTCGGTCCCGGGCGTGTTCGCCGCCGGCGACGTGCAGGACCACGTCTACCGCCAGGCCATCACCAGCGCCGGCACGGGCTGCATGGCCGCCCTGGACGCACAACGGTGGCTGGAGAATGCGGGGCAATAAGGTCGGCGCGGCCGACCTGAAACGCCTCAAGAAAGACCTGCAGGCCGAGCGGGAGCGCGCCGCCCTCGCCCAGCGGGTGGCCGCGCTCAAGCAAGCCGCGCCGTCCGCCGCGGCCGAAACGGACCCGGCCGATGACATGGCCGCCTTCCGGCGCTCCATGCAATCGGTCACGCCGATCCGCCAGGTCGCGCGCGTCGAGCACAAACCGGCGCCCCCGCCCGCGCCGGCCCTGCGCCGCGCCAATGCGCTGGGCGAGACCAGCGTGCGAGCCGACGCAGGCGTCTCGGACGGCGGCGAAATCACCCATCTGCTGTCCGAAGGCGGCACCGCCTTCGTGCGCGGCGATGCCGCGCACGACACCGCGCGCAACCTGCGCCGCGGCCAATGGCGCGCCGGCGCCGAACTCGACCTGCACGGCCTGCGCGTGGAACAGGCGCGCCACGCCCTGCTGTCATTCCTGGACGAATGCCAGGAACACGGCATCCGCTGCGTGCGCGTCGTGCATGGCAAGGGCTACGGCTCGCAAGGGCTGGAACCCGTGCTCAAGGACAAGGCCCGCACCTGGCTGGTGCAGAAAAACGAGGTGCTGGCGTTTTCGGAGGCGCCCGAACGCGAAGGCGGCGCTGGCGCCCTGCTGGTGCTGCTGCGGCAGTCGGACGGGCCGCGCAAATGAAGTGGCTCTACCTCGGCGTGGCCATCGTCGCCGAAATCTTCGCCACCAGCGCGCTGAAAAGCTCCGACGGCTTTTCGCGCCTGTTGCCGTCGCTCGTGACGGTATTCGGCTACACGATCTCGTTCTATTTTCTATCGCTGACGCTGCGCGAGGTGCCGGTCGGCATCGCCTATGCCATCTGGTCGGGCGTGGGCATCGTGCTGATCTCCATCGTCGGCGCCCTGTTCTTCAAGCAGCACCTGGACACGCCCGCCCTGATCGGCATCGGCCTGATCATCGCCGGCGTGGTGGTGATGAACGTCTTCTCGAAGTCCGTGCCCCATTGATCCGTCAAACCGCGCCCTCGACGGCCTCCTGGCGCCACCGGCTGGCCGCAGGGCTATGTCTGGCCTGGCTAAGTCTGCTGCTGGCCGGCAACGCCTGGGGACAGGAATTCGACCGGGCTGCGCAGCAGTTGCGCTACCGGGCCTGGCTGGCGCTCTTCAAACAGGACATGGACCGGCTGGCGGCCATCCGCCGCCCCTTGTCGGAAGCCGAACTGGACGCCCTCTTCGCCAGCTCGGTCGTGCCAGGTTCGCGCGGCGCGGCGTTCATCCGCCAGGCGTTCACGCAACGCGCCGGCGGCACCACTTATTTTCCGCGGCCCGGCCCGCGCACCGTGCTCATGGCCGTGCTGGACAGCGCCATTCCCGCCGGGCAAGGAGGGCCGTACCCGGAAAGCGACCCCGCCCTGGACGTTACGACACTGACGGTCTGGTACCTGCACGTGGACGTCGGTGACATGACCAACACCTACCTCCTGTCAGGGGAACACTTCAAGCCCTACCGGCTGCCGCCCCCCGGCAAGCTGGAACGCAATGCCTACCCCTTCGTGCTGATGGATCTGCAGGACGCCACACCGCGCCTGGGCGGCATCGGCGCCGAACTCTGGGGCTTGGTCGCCTACTTGCACAATGCCGCGCATTGATTCGTTTCCGCTCCGGCTGGCGCTGACATTGCTGGCCGTCGTGCCCGGACTCGTCCACGCGGCCTGTGAACCGCTCGCCGCGTCCGCGCGGCGCCACACCCAGGTCATCGACATCAGCCTGGATGAGCAGAACACCCTGCTGGCGTTGGATGGCTCGCGCATCCGCTCATGGCTGCCCAGCGTGACCGTCGAAACCGGCACGCGCGCCAGGCCCGTCATCTGGGCCGAACAGGTGGACTGGTCGGTTTACGCCGCCGCCCCGGGCGCCCGTATCGGGGTGACCATGCTGCGCTGGGAAATCCGCGCCGATGGCCGCCCACGCCTGTGCGGCATCGCGCGATACGCCGCCGACACGGTGCGCCGGGTGCGGGCCTCGGGTGACGCTACCCTGCCCCGTCCCGCAGCGGAAACCCGCTACTACTATGACGCGCAGGGCCGCCTGGCGGGCTACGAGGAACGCACGCGCGCATGGAACGGCGTCGCGGGCCGGCCAGCGCGCTACTGCCTGCGCTACGACGAATATGGCTGGTTGGCGGAGGTGGGCGCCAACGACTGCGCGGCCGCCCGGCCCAGCAGCCGTTACGTCCACAACGCCGCCGGCAGGCTGCTGCGCACCATCTCGTACCAGGTCGAATCCGGCGATGCCGTCGCGGTGACGACATTTGACACGCATGGCCGCGCGGCGGCGCGCTATCTGCGGGAAGTCTCGGTACAACCGGACGGCCGTCCCCAGTTGGGTCCGCCCTATCGGGACCGCCCGGGCGAGCACGCCATCATGGTGTTGCCCGGCCCCGCGTGGCGCCCGCCCGCATTGGAGTCCTATCACTACGACTGGGCCATCGTGCAACCCACCCCGACCGATGACGCCAGCGATGTCTATGCCGCCAAGCGCGACCCGGCCCAGGTGCTCGCCACAGGCAACAGCGGCAACGGCGCTCAGTTCATTCTGAGCGCCGCGCAACGCAAGCGCGTCTGGGAAGCCGCCGGCGAAACGCCGGGCGGGGTGCAATGGCTGTGGGCGCCCGGACAGATCCACACCTTGCTGCAGGCCATGCCCCGGCAGGCCTGGAACACCTGCATCGACCCACACAACCGGCACGCCCACGCCTGCGAAGCGCCTTAGGCGCTCTCCGTCGGCGGCTTCGACGCCCCCGGCTGGCGCAGGTAGTCCACCAGGGCCAGCGTGGCCCGATCCGGCCGCGGGGTCAGCAGCGACACCACAATGATCGTCAGGAACGCCACCGGCGCGCCGAACACGCCGGCAGCGATCGGCTGGATGCCCCACCACAGGTCCACCGGCTCGGTCCGCGAAATCCCCAGCACCCACTCCCGCAGCCAGGGATGCGTATGCGTCATGTATGCGAACGTCGCCAGCAGCCCCGCCGCCATGCCGAGCGTGGCCCCCCATTTGTTGGCGCGGCGCCAGAACACCCCCATGACCAGCGCCGGGAAGAACGACGAGGCCGCGAACGAGAACGCCGCCGACACCATGAACAGAATATCGGCCGGCTTGCGCGCCGCCACCCAGGCCGCGCCGAAGGCCACCACCAGCAACAGGATCTTGGATACCATCACCCGCCGCGCCGCCGACATGCGCGGCGAAACCATCCGGTACCACATGTCGTGCGACAGCGAATTGGACAATGTCAGCAACAGGCCGTCGGCGGTCGACAGCGCCGCCGCCAGGCCGCCCGCCGCCACCAGGCCGGAAATCACATAGGGCAAGCCGCCGATCTCGGGCATGGCCAGCACCACCACGTCGGCGCCGATGCTGATCTCGCTGAGCTGCACCACGCCATCGCGGTTGATGTCGGTCACGTCCAGCAGGTTGCTGTCGACCGCGCTCCAGGCATGCACCCAGTTCGGCAGACTGAGGAAATTCGACCCCACCACCTGGGTATAGACCTCGTACTTCACCAACAGCGCCAGGGCGGGCGCCATGAAATACAGCAATAGGATGAACAGCAACGACCAGCACACCGAACGGCGCGCCTCGACCACCGACGACGTCGTATATGAACGCATCAGGATGTGCGGCATGCCGGCAGTGCCCAGCATCAGGCACAGCACCAGCGCCAGGAAGTTGATGCGCATGTTGCGCCGCTCTTCCGGATCGGCCGATGGAAAAGGCTCCGCATGCGGCGTCAGCGGCGCGGCGCGCGCCTCGAAAGTGGACTTGGCCTGCGACCAGGCGATACGGGCGTCCTCCACCGTCGGCGGAAACGTCGCCAGTTCGCGCTCGACCGAGCGGATCTCGACCATGGGCGCATCGCTGGCATTGAGCTGGGCCAGGCGGCTACGCAGTTTGTCCTTTTCCAGCGCCCAGGATTCCGGCAGGTCGCGCACCCGCTGCGCCATCTCATCGGCGTGCTGCTGCCACAACCGGCGCACCTCGATCTCGGCCGGATCGTTCTGCAGATAGACCTCTTTTTCCGTCACCTGCTGCAGCACCACCCCGGCCGACAGCTGCGGCACCGGCATGTCGGTATGCTTGATCGACAGCCACACCACGGGCACCAGATAGGCAATGACCAGGATGATGTACTGCCCCACCTGGGTCCAGGTAACGGCGCGCATGCCCCCCAGGAAAGAACAGACCAGCATGCCGCCCAACGCCACGAAGATGCCCAGCTCGAACGAAATGCCGGTCATGCGTGTGGTGATGATGCCCACGCCGTAGATCTGCGCCACCAGATAGGTGAACGAGCAGAGGATGGCGCAGGCCACGCCCGCCAGCCGCGGCAGATTGCCGCCATAGCGCGCGCCCATGAAATCGGGAATGGTGTACTGGCCGAAGCGGCGCAGGTACGGCGCCAGCAGCATCGACACCAGCACGTAGCCGCCGGTCCAGCCCATGATGTACGCCAGCCCGCCGTAGCCCGTCAGGTAGAGCGTGCCGGCCACGCCGATGAAGGACGCCACCGACATCCAGTCGGCGGCGGTCGCCATGCCGTTGTAGATGGCCGGCACGCGCCGGCCGGCGACGTAGTATTCGACCTGGTCCGAAGTGCGGCAGACGATACCGATGCCCGCATACAGGCTTACCGTGACCAGCAGGAACACATAGCCGATCCAGTTGCGCGGCAGGCCCAGGATCTCGGCCAGCGCCATCAGCAGGATCATCAGCGCGAATCCGGCCGTATACAGCACGTAGATGCGGCGCAGCCGGATGCGGAATTCCTGCGGGGTATCTCCGCCGAACGGCATCAGCGATTCCCCCTGGCCTCTTCGGCGCGCCGGTCGGCGCGGTTCATGAGCCGGGCGTAGATGCAGATGATGATCAGGTAGGCCAGCGGCGCGCCATAGGCCGCCATCCAGAACGAGAACGGCCAGCCGATGAAGTCGAACGACAGGTCGCGAGCGAAATAGGATGGAATGAATGTCAGCGCCGCCCACACGACCACCAGCAATGCGATCAGCCGCACGTTGCGGCGCCAATAGCGGGACGGGGAGGAAGATTCGGAGGAAACGCGGGATTCCGGCATAGCTGGCGTGAGCGAAACCTGAGGAATATCGCGAAACGCGGCGCTTGAAAAGCCTGGCGGGACGAAATTCGGGCTTTTTATGCGACAACGGCTGGCACTGCCTGGTGCCAGCCGTTGTGCGTTTTGCTTTTTTTGAGTACTGCTACTTTTTTTATGTACCGGTGCCGCCGGTAATTGCCCATGCAGGGCTTTGTCTCCTCACCTGCATGGGAAGAGATTCTGCACCAGATGCGGGAATGTCACACTAGGGGAATGCCCTAATTCGGCGCATTCATTTACTTATTACTCGCACCATATTGGTGCGTTTTGGTGTTTCCATTCTAAATACTGGGATTTTCCCCATCAAATCCCGACTTCCAGACTGCCTCGGCCCGCGCCGGCACGCCCGATTTTGAGCCCGGCTCAAGAATCGGCCGCCGCCGCGCCCGCTTCCGGGCACGCGCCGCGCCCGCTTTCCGGGCAGCCCTGCCGCGCCATGGCGGCGCATGCGCTGGCCGCAATGATAGTCGCGCGTCTTTACGTTCCGTTTACATCGGCACGCCAAAGCTATACCCCGTTTTTACCCCCCGCTCCGTAACCTGCCGGCGTCCTGATTGGTCATTACGCCCGCGCGGTCCGCATCCCTTTTGCCGCGCCGGCCCATCGTTCGCAGGGAGCGTCGCTCCCGGGAGGAAAAACGTGGATGTCATCTATATCGCGATCTTCGCCGCCATGGCCGGGCTGACCTGCGCCCTGGTCCGGTTCTGCGAAGCCTTGTCTGCAGGAACGCAATCATGAGCGCGCTTTACTGGCTAAGCGGCGTCACGGCCGCGCTGCTTTTTGTGTACCTGTTGATCGCCCTGTTCAAACCGGAGAAGTTCTGATGACTGCCGAATTCATCGGATTGCTGGTCCTGTACCTGGCGGTCCTGCTTGCCATAGCGCCTTTTCTCGGGCGCTACATCCGCATCGTCATGGAAGACCGGCAATCCCGGCTGACCGCCTGGGGCCGCCCGCTCGAACGTGGCATCTACCGGCTGGCGGGCATCGACCCGCAGGCCGAAATGGGCTGGAAACGCTACGCCCTGGCCGTGCTGGCCTTGAATATCCTGGGCGTCATAGCGGTCTACGCCTTGCAGCGCCTGCAAGGCCTGCTGCCGCTGAACCCGGCGGGCATGGGCGCGGTCTCGCCCGACTCCTCGATCAATACCGCCATCAGCTTCGTCACCAATACCAATTGGCAGGGCTACGGCGGCGAATCGACCATGAGCTACCTGACGCAGATGCTGGCCATGACGGTGCAGAACTTCGTCTCGGCCGCCACCGGCATCTCGGTCCTGTTCGCGCTGATCCGCGGACTGGCGCGCCACGGCTCGGCCACGCTGGGCAATTTCTGGACAGACCTGGTGCGCTGCACGCTGTACCTGCTGCTGCCGCTGTCGCTGGTGCTGGCGCTGGCGCTGGTCAGCCAAGGCGTGATCCAGAACTTCAACCCCTACCAGGAAGCGCAGACGCTCGAAGCCCTGCACTACGAACAGCCACGCGTTGACGCGCAGGGGCAGCCGGTGCTGGATGCCAGCGGCCAGGCCGTCACCGACCCGGTCATCGCCCGGACGCAGACGCTGGCGATGGGGCCGGTCGCCTCGCAGGAAGCCATCAAGATGCTGGGCACCAATGGTGGCGGCTTCTTCAATGCCAACTCGGCTCACCCGTTCGAAAACCCGACTGCGCTGTCGAACTTTCTGGAAATGCTGGCGATCCTCGTGATCCCCGCCTCGCTCTGCTTCGCTTTCGGCGAGATGGTGGGCAACCGGCGCCAGGGCATCGCCATCCTCGCGGCCATGACACTGCTGTTCGCGGCGTTCGCGCTGAGCACCGCCTATTTCGAACAGCAGCCCAATCCGATGGCCGCCCAAGCCGGCGTCAACAACGCGATGAGCGCGCTCGCGCCCGGCGGCAATATGGAAGGCAAGGAAACCCGTTTCGGCATCGCCGCCACCTCGCTGTTCGCCACCATCACCACGGCGGCCTCCTGCGGCGCGGTCAACGGCATGCATGACTCGTTGAATCCGCTGGGCGGGCTGTCGCCGATGCTGCTGATGCAACTGGGCGAAGTGGTCTACGGGGGGGTCGGCTCGGGGCTGTACGGCATGCTGGCGTTCGCCATCCTGGGCGTGTTCATCGCCGGCCTGATGGTCGGCCGCACGCCCGAGTACCTGGGCAAGAAGATCGAGGCCCATGACATGAAGATGGTGTCGATCGTGATCCTGGCGACGCCGCTGCTGGTGTTGGGCGGCACGGCGCTGGCAGTATCGGCGGCGGCCGGCCAGGCAGGCGTGCTCAATCCCGGCGCCCACGGTTTCTCCGAGATTCTGTACGGGCTGTCCTCGGCCGCCAACAACAATGGCAGCGCCTTCGCCGGCCTGTCGGCCAATAGCCCCTTCTACAACGTACTGCTCGGCGCCGCCATGTGGTTCGGCCGCTTCGCCGTGATCGTCGCGGTGTTGGCGCTGGCCGGTTCGCTGGCCCCCAAGCGCCGCCTGCCCGCCGGCCCCGGCGGCATGCCGACGACCGGTCCTCTGTTCGTGGTGCTGCTCATCGGCGCGGTGCTTCTGGTGGGCGCCCTGACCTATGTGCCCGCGCTGGCCCTGGGCCCGGTCGCGGAACACCTGCAACCCTGAACACAACAGGCTAGGAAAGAAAATGGCCAAGATTGAAATGTCTACCCAAGGCGCCGGCGGCGCGACCGCCCGCGTACCCGCGGCTGTGCCGCCGGAACGCAAATTCAGCATGTGGTCCGGCGCCCTGGTCGGCCCCGCGCTGCTGGACAGCCTTCGCAAGCTCTCGCCCGCGGCCCAGCTCAAGAACCCGGTGATGTTCGTGGTTTATGTGGGCAGCATCCTGACCACGATCCTGTGGCTCATGGCGCTAGGTGGCCACGCCGAGGCCCCTGCAGGCTTCACCCTCGCGATCACGATATGGCTCTGGTTCACCGTGCTGTTCGCCAATTTCGCCGAGGCGCTGGCCGAGGGCCGCGGCAAGCAGCAGGCAGCGACTCTGCGCGGCCTGCGCACCACCATCGAGGCCCGCCTGCTCAAGGGCTTTCGCGAGGAGGACGCAAGCCATGCCGAACCGGCGCAATGGCGCAGCCGCGCCGTCAGCCAGCCTTCCGGCCTGCTGCGCCGCCATGACGTGGTGCTGGTCGAGGCCGGCGACACGATCCCGGGCGATGGCCAGGTCATCGCCGGCGTCGCCTCGGTGGACGAAAGCGCCATCACCGGGGAGTCCGCCCCGGTGATCCGCGAGTCCGGCGGCGACTTCTCGTCGGTCACCGGCGGCACCCGGGTGCTGTCCGACTGGATCTTCGTGCGCATCGCCGCCGATCCGGGCGATAGCTTCCTGGACCGCATGATCGCCATGGTCGAAGGCGCCAAGCGCCAGAAGACCCCCAACGAACTGGCGCTGACCATCCTGCTGGTCGGCCTGACGGTGGTGTTCCTGCTGGTGGTCACGACCCTGATGCCGTTCTCGATCTACGCGGTCACGAGCGCCGGCGGCGGCGCCGTCATCACCATCACCGTGCTGGTGGCGCTGCTGGTGTGCCTGATCCCCACCACCATCGGCGGCCTACTGTCGGCCATTGGCG
Source organism: Achromobacter pulmonis (assembly GCF_902859765.1). Taxonomy (GTDB): domain Bacteria; phylum Pseudomonadota; class Gammaproteobacteria; order Burkholderiales; family Burkholderiaceae_B; genus Achromobacter; species Achromobacter pulmonis. Next base: position 246,511 of record NZ_CADIJV010000001.1, on the reverse strand, counting down.
TAGCGGGCATGAGCCGCATGATGGGCGCCAACGTGATCGCCACCTCGGGCCGCGCGGTGGAAGCCGCCGGCGACGTTGACGTGCTGCTGCTGGACAAGACCGGCACCATCACTTTCGGCAACCGCCAGGCCTCCACCTTCCTGCCCGCGCCCGGCGTGTCGCCGCGCGAACTGGCCGACGCGGCGCGCCTGGCCTCGCTGGCCGACGAGACGCCCGAGGGCCGCAGCATCGTGGCGCTGGCCGACAAGGCCATCCACGCCCCGGCCCTGCACGCCTCGGACGCCGAGTACGTGCCGTTCAGCGCGCAGACCCGCATGAGCGGCGTCAACCTGAAGGACCGCCTCATCCGCAAGGGCGCGGTCGACGCGGTGTGCGCCTGGCTGGCCGAGCAGGATGCGACCGTGCCGGAGCAAGTGTTGCGGCTGGCCGAGGATGTCGCGCGCCGCGGCAGCACGCCCCTGCTGGTCAGCGACGGCAACCGCGCCCTGGGCGTGGTCGAGCTCAAGGACATCGTCAAGCCCGGCATCCAGTCGCGCTTCGCCGAATTGCGCCGCATGGGTATCAAGACCGTGATGATCACCGGCGACAACAAACTCACCGCCGCATCGATTGCGGCCGAGGCCGGTGTCGACGACTTCCTGGCCGAGGCGACACCGCAAGCCAAGCTCAAGCTGATCCGCGACTACCAGGGCGAAGGCCGCCTGGTGGCGATGACCGGCGACGGCACCAACGACGCGCCGGCGCTGGCCCAGGCCGACGTCGCGGTGGCGATGAATTCCGGAACGCAAGCCGCCAAGGAAGCCGGCAACATGGTGGACCTGGATTCCAACCCCACCAAGCTCATCGAGATCGTCGAGATCGGCAAGCAGATGCTGATGACGCGCGGCGCGCTCACCACCTTCAGCATCGCCAACGATGTGGCCAAGTACTTCGCCATCATCCCGGCGGCATTCGCCACGGTGTACCCGCAGTTGAATGTGCTGAACATCATGGGCCTGACCACGCCGGCCTCGGCCATCCTGTCGGCCGTGATCTTCAACGCGCTCATCATCATCGTGCTGATCCCGCTGGCGCTCAAGGGCGTGCGCTACCGGCCGCTGGGCGCCTCGATCCTGCTGCGCCGCAATCTGCTGATCTACGGACTGGGCGGTTTGCTGGTGCCATTCGCCGGCATCAAGCTGGTCGACATGGTGCTGACCGCCCTGGGCTGGGCCTGACCCCTACCCGCTAACGAAAAAGGAACGCCACATGAAACCCACCCTTTCCCTGCCGCGCCAAGGCGGCATCCTGCGCCCCGCGCTGGTGGTCTTTGTCGCCCTCTCCCTGGTTACAGGCCTGGCCTATCCCTTCCTGACCACCGGCATCGCCGCCGCCGTGTTCCCGCACGAGGCCTCCGGTTCGCTGATCCGGCAAGGCGACAAGGTGATCGGCTCGGAGTGGATCGGCCAGTCGTTCAGCGCGCCCCAATACTTCTGGGGCCGCCCGTCGGCAACGTCGCCGATGCCCTATAACGGCGCCAACTCCGGCGGCTCCAACCTGGGGCCGCGCAATCCGGCCCTGGCCCAGGCGATCCAGACGCGGATCGCCGCCCTGAAGGCCGCCGATCCGGACAACCCCACACCCGTGCCGGTGGACCTGGTCACGGCGTCCGGCAGCGGCCTGGATCCTCACATCAGCCCGGCGGCAGCGGCATACCAGGCCGCGCGCGTGGCCCGCGCCCGCCACCTGACCCGCGCCCAGGTCGACGCCCTGATCCAGGCCAACACCAGCAGACCGTGGCTGGGCGTGCTGGGCGAGCCGGTCGTCAACGTGCTCAAGCTCAACCTGGCGCTGGATCAGCAGGCGCCGGTGAAATGAAGCGCCAGCGTATAGTATTGCCAGCCGTTATCTCCCTCTATTTGCGCGTTCATGGCTGACACTGCTGGCGAGCGTCCCGATCCGGACGCGCTCTTGAAAGACCTCGACGAGGCCGCGCGCCAGGCGGTGCGCGGCAAGTTGCGGGTCTACTTCGGCGCCTCGGCCGGTGTCGGCAAGACCTACGCCATGCTGGTGGCGGCGCGCGCCCAGGCCGCGCAAGGCGCCCGTGTGCTCGCCGGCATCGTCGAAACCCACGGCCGACGCGAGACCTCCGCCCTGCTCGACGGGCTGGCGGTCCTGCCGCTGAAAGACGTCGCCTACCGCGGCCACGTGCTCAAGGAGTTCGACCTGGACGGCGCCCTTGCCGCCCATCCCGACCTGGTGCTGGTCGACGAACTGGCCCACTCCAACGCGCCCGGCTCGCGCCACGCCAAGCGCTGGCAGGATATCCAGGAACTGCTGGCGGTGGGCATCGACGTCTGGACCACGCTCAACGTGCAGCATCTGGACAGCCTGAACGAGGCCGTCGGCAGCATCACCGGCGTGCGGGTCTGGGAGACCGTGCCCGACGAGATCTTCGACGCCGCCGACGAAGTCATCCTGGTGGACCTGTCGGCCGACGAACTGCTGCGCCGCCTCAAAGAGGGCAAAGTCTACCTGCCCGAGCAGGCGCGCCACGCCACCCGCAACTTCTTCCGCAAGGGCAACCTGATCGCGCTGCGCGAACTGGCCCTGCGCCGCACCGCCGAGCACGTCGACGATGACGTGCAGGCCTACCGCCGCGACCGCGCCATCGAACCGGTCTGGCGCACGCGCGAAGCGGTCGTGGCCTGCGTCGGCCCCGATGCCGACGCGGACTACGTGATCCGCAGCGCCCACCGCCTCAGCCAGCAACTTGAATGCGACCTGCATGTGGTCACCATTGACGCGCCGCGCGCTGCGCCGCCGCCGCAAGCCGAACGGGAGCGACTGCAACGCAGCCTGGCGCTGGCCGATTCGCTTGGCGCGCGCTGTGAAACCCTGGCCGGCGGCGACATGGTCGACGCGGTGGTGCGCTACGTGCGTCGCCACAACATCACCAAGGCCATCGTCGGCCGCACCCGCGCCAGCGGCCTGCAACGGCTGCGCCTGTCGCTGTCGGCATTGCTGACCGCAGCCATCAGCCCCGGCTGGCTGTGGCGCCGCCACAGCTTCGCCGATATGCTGGCCGCCGGCTGTCCGGAGATCGACGTCATCCGCCTGGGCGCGCCGCCGCTGCCCGCGGCCAGCGGGCCGGGCCGCGATCCGCTGACGCTGGGCCGCCGCGGCCGCCTGCCGGCCGATGAACGCGGCCCGTTGGCGCTGGCCGGCTACGCCTGGGCGCTGTGCTATTGCGGGGCTGCCACTGCGCTGTCGGCGCTGGCGTTCCCCGCGCTGCACCAGACCAACATCGTCATGCTGTTCCTGCTGGCGGTGGTCGCGGTGGCGCTGCGCCACGGTCGCGGCCCGGCCGCGCTGGCTTCGGTCGTCAGCGTGGGGCTGTTCGACTTCTTCTTCGTGCAGCCGCTGGCCTCCTTCGCGGTCTCGGACGTGCAATACCTGCTGACCTTCAGCGTGCTGTTGGCCGTGGGTCTGCTGATCGGCCAGCTCACCGCCGGCCTGCGATTGCAGGCCCAGGCCTCCGCCAAGCGCGAGGCCGACGCGCGCAGCCTGTACGAATTCGCGCGCGAGCTGTCGTCCGCGCTGCTGCCCGAGCAGATCGTCGCATCCGCCGGCGCCTTCGTCCATGCCACTTTCGGTGCGCGCTGCGCGCTCTACATCCTGGGCCTGGACGACCGCCTCAAGCTGGCCTCGCCGGCCGCCGAAGACATGCCGCCGCTGGAATCGGCGCTGGCCCAGTGGGTCTACGACCATGGCCAACCGGCAGGCGCCGGCACCGCCACGCTGTCCAACAGCGAGCTGCTTTACTTGCCGCTGAAGGCGCCGATGCGCACCCGCGGCGTGCTGGCGTTGGCCGCGCCGCGCCGCGGCCTGTTCTCGCAGCCCGACTCACGCCGCCAGATCGAGACCTACGCCACGCTCATCGCCATCGCCCTGGAACGTCTGCACTATGTGGAAGTGGCGCAGCAGGCGCTGGTCAGCATGGAATCCGAGAAGCTGCGCAACTCGCTGCTGGCGGCGGTATCGCACGACCTGCGTACGCCGCTCACCAGCCTGGTCGGCATGACCGACACGCTCATGCGACGCCAGGACACGCTGCCGGGCGACGTCCAGGACACCATCCGCGCCATGCGCGACCAGGCGCAGCGCATGCACGCGCTGGTCGCCAACCTGCTCGACATGGCGCGGCTGCAGAGCCGCGACACGCCGCTGCGGCGCGAGTGGCAATCGATCGAGGAACTGGTCGGCGCCTCGCTGGCCGCCATGCGCGAACCGCTCGCGGCACATCGCGTTGCGGTCGACCGCCTGTCCGGCCTGCCGCTGGTCGAATGCGACGGCGTGCTGATCGAACGGGTGCTGTGCAACCTGCTGGAGAATGCCGCCAAGTACACCCCGGCCGGCAGCGCCATCCGCGTGCACGCCATGGCGCGGGACGGCGAGCTGCGCGTGGCGGTGTGCGACAACGGCCCCGGCGTCGCGCCCGGCGCCGAGCGCCGCATCTTCGAGAAATTCACCCGGGGCGAACGCGAGTCCGCCACACCCGGCGTCGGCCTCGGCCTGGCGGTGTGCGAGGCCATCGTCAGCGCCCACCACGGCCGCATCTGGGTCGAGCATGCGCCGGGAGAACCCAACGGCGCGCAGTTCGTCTTCACCCTGCCCCTGGGCAGCCCGCCTCCGATCCAACCCGAAATCGCCTGAACCATGTTCGACTTTCAGCCCACCGTTCTCATCATCGAGGATGACGCCAATATCCGCCGCTTCGTGCGCCAGGCCCTGGAGAGCGAAGGCTGCGCCGTGTTCGAGGCCGACACCGTCAAGCGCGGCCTGATCGAGGCCGGTACGCGCCAACCCGATGCCGTGGTGCTGGACCTGGGCCTGCCGGATGAGGACGGCATGACCCTGATCCGCGAACTGCGCGGCTGGACCGAAGTGCCGGTGCTGGTGCTGTCGGCGCGCACCGCCGAGACCGACAAGGTGGCCGCGCTCGACGCGGGCGCCGATGACTATCTGACCAAGCCGTTCGGCGTCAGCGAACTGCTGGCGCGGCTGCGGGTGCTGCTGCGCCGTCATGCCCGCGGCGGCGCCGGCAGCGCCGCCGAGATCCGCTTCGGCGAGGTGCGCGTGGATTTCGCCAAGCGCGTGGTCGAACGCGGCGGCCAGCATGTGCATCTGACCGCCATGGAATACCGGCTGCTGGCCGCGCTGCTGGCGCACCGCGGCAAGGTCATGACGCACCGCGAACTGCTGCGCGAGGTCTGGGGCCCGTCGCATGTGGAAAGCAATCATTACCTGCGCATCTACATGGGCCACCTGCGGCAAAAGCTCGAGGCGGATCCGGCGCAACCGGTCTACCTGCTGACCGAGATTGGCGTGGGCTACCGCTTCGCGGGGTGAAGCCCGACGCGCAAGCAGGCGCGACATGCGGCGCCGTTGATGCGCCTTTTACGCGGGCCGAGCCACTCTTGTCTCGCCGTTTATGCCGCTTCTCCTATTGTGGCGATCCCGTCCAACACAGGAGAATTCCATGTCCCGCAACACCCTGGCCGCGCTTGCGCTGCTGGCCCTGGCCGCCCCCGGCCACGCGGCCGACGCCCCCGCGACGGTCGGCGAACCCGCCCCCGAGTATTCGCTGAGCGCCAACGTCACCCTGGCCAGCCAGTACCGCTACCGCGGCCTGATGCAGACCAACAACCAGCCCGCGATCCAGGGCGGCTTCGATTTCACCCACGCCAGCGGCCTGTACCTGGGCAACTGGAACTCCAGCATCAGCTGGCTCAACGACGGCAACAGCAAGGTCTCAGCGCCAGTGGAAATGGACTTCTACGGCGGCTACAAGGGCAATCTGGCGCCGAACGTGCCGTTCGACCTGGGCGTGCTGCAGTACTACTACCCCGGCGACTACCCATCGGGCTACACCCGTCCGGACACCACCGAGCTGTATGCCGGCCTGGGCTACGGTCCGGTGCTGTTCAAATACTCGATCGCCATGACCAACCTGTTCGGCTTTGCCGCCAGCAAGTACAGCCAGTACTTCGATCTGAGCGGCAACTTCGACACCGGCTTCTGGGACCTGACGGTCAATGCCCACGTCGGCCACCAGACGGTGCGCAACGTCACCGACGGCGCCTACACCGACTGGAAACTGGGGCTGACCAAGGACTTCGGCCAGGGCCTGACGATCTCCCTCGCCTACCTCGACACGAACGCCGACCGTGCCGTCTACACCAACAGCCGTGGCCGCTACATGGGCCGTGCCACCGGCCTGCTGTCGGTGACCAGGACATTCTGAGGCGCCCGGGCGTTGACGCGCTTTTTACGCGTCGCGCCCGCATTTTTTGGCGGGTTTTACGGTCCGCTTTCTATAGTGGAATCGTCATCAACCAACCGGATACGCGCAAGCCCGCCTGCGCCCCGCCAACCCCCATGATTCCCCGCCAAGAACGCAGCACGCACGCCTCGTTTGACCGCCCCGCCCAGGCCCTCGCGCCGCGGCCAGCGGAGAGAGTCTCCCTGACCGTCAGAATCGACACGCTGGACGCCTTGAAGGTCCGGCTGGCCCTGCACCGTGAGTTGGGCGAACGGATCGGCGTCTACGTGTTGTCGGTGGATCACGCTCATGGCCAGAGCGTCCTGCAGTTGCACTGCGACCGCGAACAGGTCGACGCCCTGATGCACGCGGTGATGTGCGGCCTGCCCCAGGCCGAATTCGGCCCGCTGCGCCCCGCGGGCGCCATCACGGTGCAGTAAGCCATGGATACCCCGCTCACTTCCGCTTTCGAGGGCCTCTGGCTGCCGATGGTCACGCCGATGCGCGGCGGCTACGTCGATGGCGAAGCCGCCCAGGCGCTGGCGCGCTACTACCGCAACGCCGGCATCGCCGGCCTGGTGCTGTTCGGTTCCACCGGCGAAGGCAACCTGCTGTCCATTCCCGAGAAGATCGAGATGATCGAGGCCATCCGCCGCGATCCACACGCCCTGCCGCTGGTGTTCGGCGCGGGCGGCGTCGACACGCGTGGCGTGGCCGCCGCCATCCGCCGCCTGGACAAGTACGCGCCCGCCGGCTACCTGGTGCCGCCGCCCTACTACCTGGGCCCGTCGCAGCAAGGCATCCTGTGGCACTACCGGCAGATCGCCTGGGCCACCGAACGCCCCATCATCCTCTACAACATTCCCAAGCGCGCTGGCGTCACCATGACGGTCGAAACCATGGAATCGCTGGCGCTGCTGCCCAATTTCCGCGCCGTCAAGGAATGCAATCCCCCGGTGCTGATGGCGCTGAACGCGCGCGGCCACCTCGCGGCGCTCTGCGGCGAGGACATGGCGCTGCTCGACCATTTCCTGGCCGGCGGACGGGGCGCCATTCCCGCCGCCGCGCATCTGTTTCCTGAACGCTTCGTCGAAGTCATGCAATTGGCGCGCGACGGCCGCGCCGATGCCGCGCGCGATCTGTTCGAACCGCTGCGCGGCCTGATCCGCCTGCTGTTCGCCGAGCCCAATCCGGCGCCGATCAAGCGCGCGCTGGCCCTGCAGGGCCTCATCGCCGAAGAATTGCGCCTGCCCATGACCAGCGCCAGCCGCGAATTGACCGCGCGCCTGCAACGCGCCATGAGCGTGGCACAGGGTTCTCCTAGTAGGCTGCAGACAGCTTGAACACGGCCACCGCGCGCGCCAAGTCGTCGGCCTGGTCGTGCAGGGTGGAGGCCGACGCCGCGAACTCCTCGACCAGCGCCGCGTTCTGCTGCGTCACGCCGTCCAGATGCGTCACTGCCTGATTGATCTGCTCGATGCCCACGCTCTGCTCGGCCGAGGCCGTGGCGATCTCACCCATCAAGGGCGCGCTGGTCGCGGCCGACTGCAACACACTGCCCATGGTGGCACTGGCCTGCTCCACCCGTTGGCTGCCACGCGCGACGGAATCCGAGGACGCCTCGATCAGCGTCTTGATTTCCTTGGCGGCGGTGGCCGAACGCTGCGCCAATGCCCGCACTTCTCCGGCCACCACCGCGAACCCGCGGCCCTGTTCGCCCGCGCGCGCGGCCTCCACAGCCGCATTGAGCGCCAGGATATTGGTCTGGAACGCGATCTCGTCGATCAGGCGGATGATCTCGTCAATCCGCTGCGAGCTTTGCGATATCTCGCGCATCGCATCAATCGCGTGCTGGGTTTCCTCGCTGCCCTGGCGCGCCAGCTGCGCCGACTGCCCCGCCAACGAACTGACTTCGCGCACGTGTTCCGCGCTCTGCCTGGCGGTGGCGGTGATCTGCTCAACGCTGGCCGCGGTCTGTTCCAACGCCGCCGCCTGCTTCTCGGTGCGGTCATGCAGGTCCATGCTGCCCGCTGCGATCTGGCGTGAGGCTGCGGCGATCGAGCCGGTGGAATGAACGATGCTGCGCACCGCCACGTCCAGGCGCTCCTGCATCAGCGCCATGGCGCCGAACAGCCGGCCGATCTCGCCCCGGTGATGGCGTGAGATGACGCTCGACAGATCCCCCCGCGCCACCCGCTCACACACCTCGACCGCCTCGTCCAGCGGACGGATGATATGGGAGCGGAAAAAACGCAGCGCCGCCGCCAACAACACCGCCAGCAGTCCCACCGTCACCCCTCCCTGGCGCCACAGCGTGGCGCTGAAGGCCGCATCGACGTCGTCCACATACAACCCGGTGAACAGCAACCAGCCCCATTCCGCATCGTAGACCGCATAGCTGATCTTGGGCAGGGCAGCATCCGCCCCCGGCCGCGGGAAGCGGTATTCAATGAAGCCGCCCCCCTGCTTGCCACGGTCGTACAGTTCCTCGAAGATCGGCAGGCCGTCGCTGTCCTTGACCGCGCGCACATGGGTGCCCACAAGCTTGGCATCGGGATGCACCAGCAGCGCATAGCGGTCATCGAACACCCCGACGTAGCCATCCGCGCCATAGCGCAACTGCGCCAGGCGCTGCGCCACATTGCGCTTGGCCTGCTCAACCGACAAGCCTTCGTCGACAGCGCGTTGCTTGCCGTTGCGCACGATACCGGCCGCCAGGTCCAGTACATGGCGCAGTTCCGTCTTGCGGTCGACCAGCATCTCGCCACGCCGCTCCCATGCTTCCCAGCCTCCCAACGCGAGCACGGCGGCGCCAACGGCGAACACGAACCACAGTAGCTCCCTGCGCAAGCTTGAATTCTTCATAGACCCTCTTCGTCCTGTCCTTCCGCGCTCGCAACCAAAGACTGCGGAATGTGACTATTTATATGTTGCGTCCGAGCAGCATACGAGGGTGCAGCAGGGGTTTTCACCGACGAGGGCAGGCTGGCTTGATCTACGTCAATCGCATTCGGCATTTGTTGCGCAACGCGCGCGCGAAAAAAAAGCAAGGCCATACAAGCCTCGCTTTTTTTGCGGACAAGCCGCCCGCGCAGGCGGCGATGCCGTCTAGCGCCGCGCCGCCAGATGCTGCTGCGCCAGTCCGGTACGAGCCGAGGTCAGCGCATACAGCACCACCACGGTCAACGCATAGATCGGCACGCTGCGCATGTTACGGAACATCATTTCCGACAGGCTGAAGACGAAGTAGCCCAGGCAGAACAGCATGCCGATCTGCGAGCCGACATGCACCACCGGGTCGTTGCTGGCGGAACGGCGCCAGAAAATCGCCGCCGGAATCAGATACAGCGCCAGGATGCTGAGCAGGCCCAGCAGGCCATAACCGGCCAACGCCCCCAGCATATCGTTGTGGGGCTCGCCATAACCAACCGCCACCTCTTCCGTCACGATGCCCTGCTTCTGCAGCTTCACCAGTTCGGACCGGAAGTGCGGCACGCCGACACCGACCAGCGGGCTTTGTTTGAACATCAGCCACGAGGCTTCCCACAGCTGGATGCGGATTCCCACCGAGGTATCGCGATCATGTTGCTCGTAGCGGTTCAGGTCCGACACCACCCCTTTCCAGCGGCTTTCCTTCGAATGCCAGGACACGGCGGCCACCACCGCCATCACCATGACCAGACCGCCCAGGAACAACAGTTTGCTGCGCAGGCGCCACTGGCGCTTGGTCAGCAGATAGACCAGGCCGAACACCAGCAGCAAGGCCCAACTGCTGCGCGTCTGCGATACCCAGACGCCATAGATGCTGAGGGGCACCGCGGCAATCTTCAGCCCCGCCTCGAGACGAGGCCAGGGCGACAACCGCCAGGGTAGCGTCAGGAGCGCTCCCAGGCCGAAAAGAATCGTCAGGTCGGCAAAGGCCACGGCGTTATAGCGCCCGCCAAAATCGGAAACCGCGCCACGGCCCAGACTCGGGGAATGCACGATGTAGATCAGCATCAGCGAACCGGCGAAGGCACCGAACAGGAAGCTCCATTGCACATGCTGCAGCCAGTTGCGGGGCACCCGCAGCAACAGCCAGCAGACCGGCACCGCCAGGGCGAATCGCAGCAGCTTCTCGATTTCAGAAGAACTCCACACCCCCAGGTAGGTGCTGCTGACGAGCATCGCCAGCAGCGGCGCCATCAGTGCCACGGCCATCGGCCACAGTTCGCGCAACGCAAAGGGTTCGCCGGAGCGCACCAGGTTCATCGCCATCGCCGTCAATGCGATCACAGCCGTCAGGTAGAGAATGGCGGGTCCGCCCACGGCGCTGGTCAGGGCCAGAGCGGGGATCAGCAACGTCAGGAATGCGACGCTGCGCAAGCAATTAATGGACATGATAGGTTCAGCTCAGCCTTTGCGACGACCGGTCGGCACATCTAGGGATAGGAATTGGCCAGCGCACAGGCAGCAACGGTTTGCGCGGAATCGAGCAACCATTTACCGCGGCACCGCTGTCCGGAGTCAAGAACGGACGGCCTTGGAGGCCGCCATGGATTTTTTATAGTCGCGCGTCAACCCTTCGAACGCCGCCATGACGCTGCCCGGTCGCAACCACTCGCGCCACAGCCGGTCACGCCAACGGCCGCCCGGGATGTAGGCGGGATAGGCGATGCGCGACATCGACCAGCCCGGCCGCCAGGCCTTGGTACGGGTCGGGCGGCCCGTCAAGGTCAAGGTTGGCACCCCGACGCTGGAAGCCAGGTGGCCAATGCCGGACTCGTTGCCGATGAACCAACCGCACTCATGGATGAACGCGGCCACATCAGCCAATGATGGTGACTGCTGGATGGGCAGGCCCGCATCCGTCAGGCAGGCCCATTCGGCCCGCTCGTGCGGCGCCAGAATGAAAACCGGCTCATACCCTTGTCGCTGCAGGCGCAGGCCAAGCTCGACAAAATGCCGGGGCGCCCAGCACCGCTGGGCGCCCGTGGACGACGGATGCACCGCCACCCGGGCTTCGAACACACGATGACGCCCCGCCACCGGGGGCCGCAGGCCGATATCGGTGCCAGACAAAGGCAGTTCCAATACATCGCGGCAGTAATCACTGATCTGGTTGAGCTTGACGAAGCCCTTGCCCGTAATGACCACGTGCGCGTCGTAATAGAAATAGGATGCGGCAACGTCGTGCAGGGCGTATGGCCAGCCTATATGCATCTGCGCCGCGCAATCATAGCCGGCCAGCGCCTGCGCGGCCTGCTCCTTCGGCAGCGACGGCCGGATGTCCATACCCGGGAACCAGGTCCTCAGGCCATAGGCAAAATCGCCAAAAACGGTGACCTCGCGCCCATGCGCAGCCAGATTGTGCGCCATCGTCATCATCAACAGCGTGTCGCCCAGCCTGGGCGCCATCAGTAGCGCGATGCGCTTGGCTTCGCGCAAGCCACGCACAGAAGCCGAGGCATCGTAAGGCGGCATATCGGGGGCGGGTTGTGCCATATCAAAGAAAAATACGCGGGCTGAAGGGATTACCGTATTACAAGCGCTGTAATTATACTGTCACAATAATCACAAATTATTTCTTTTTGTCATACCCCGACGCATAAAGCGCGCACAGTTGCGCAGGCCAGACCGGAAAGAACATGCGGGCCCTGAAAAAACCCGCAGGCCAGAGGGCTTGCGGGTTTTCAGGTGGCACGCCGACAAGGAAAGATCCCGTCACATGTTTTCGATCATGACCTGGCCGAAGCCCGAGCATGACACCTGCGTCGCCCCTTCGAGCAGGCGGGCGAAGTCGTACGTCACCTTCTTGGACAGGATCGATTTCTCCATGCTGGAGATGATCAGATCGGCCGCCTCGGTCCAACCCATGTGGCGCAGCATCATTTCCGCCGACAGGATCTCGGACCCCGGGTTCACATAGTCCTTGCCCGCGTACTTGGGCGCCGTGCCGTGCGTGGCCTCGAACATGGCGACCGAGTCGGACAGGTTAGCGCCCGGGGCGATGCCGATGCCGCCCACCTGCGCGGCCAGCGCGTCGGAGATGTAGTCGCCGTTCAGGTTCAACGTGGCGATCACGTCGTATTCGGCCGGGCGCAACAGGATCTGCTGCAGGAACGCGTCGGCGATGACGTCCTTGACGATGATCTCACGGCCGGTCTTGGGATTCTTGAACTTGCACCACGGGCCGCCGTCGATCAGTTGCGCGCCGAATTCCTTCTGCAGCAGCGCGTAGCCCCAGTCGCGGAAGCCGCCCTCCGTGAACTTCATGATGTTGCCCTTGTGCACCAGGGTCAGCGAGGTACGGTCGTTGTCGATGACGTACTGCGCCGCCTTGCGCACCAGGCGCTCGGTGCCTTCGCGCGACACCGGCTTGATGCCAATGGACGAGGTGTTGGGAAAACGGATCTTCTTGACGCCGAGCTTGGTCTGCAGGAACTGGATCAGTTCCTTGGCCTGCTCGCTCTCGGCCATGTATTCGATACCGGCGTAGATGTCTTCCGAATTCTCGCGGAAGATCACCATGTTGGTCTTTTCGGGTTCGCGCACCGGCGAAGGCACGCCCTTGAAATAGGCCACCGGGCGCAGGCAGACGTACAGGTCCAGTTGCTGGCGCAGCGCCACGTTCAGCGAACGGATGCCGCCGCCGACCGGGGTGGTCAGAGGGCCCTTGATCGACACCACGTAGTCCTTGACGACCTCCAGGGTCTCGTCGGGCAGCCAGACGTCCGGGCCATAGACCTTGGTGGCCTTCTCGCCGGCATAGACTTCCATCCAGTGGATCTTGCGCTTGCCGCCGTAGGCCTTTTGCACCGCGGCATCGACGACCTTGATCATCACGGGGGTGATGTCCGCGCCCGTGCCGTCGCCCTCGATGTAGGGCACGATGGGCTGATCAGGCACATTCAGCGAGAAATCAGCATTGACCGTGATCTTCTGGCCCCCAGCGGGCACCTTGATATGTTGATAGGACATGAATGCTCCATTTGCTCCGGGTGGTTTTTCTGCACGCGCGCCGCATCGGCTGGCGTGAGCGCCGCGGGCCGCGTGGCCCTGGCCGAACGCCCACTGGATGGCGGATAGCAACCAATTCTATATCGCATTGGCGCCGGCGGGCGGGCGACGTGCCGGCGGGCGGTAAAATAAAGGCCTCTCTGGCCAGCCTGGCAACCGTCTGACAATGTTCAACCCTTCCCGCGACCAAGTCCGCGAATTCTTCATCGAAACCTGGCGCAAGCACCGCGCCAACGAAGTCCTGACCCCGCTGGAGGCCATGGCCCTGGACTGGATCATCGAGCACCAGGAATACCATGCCGACCTGGAAAGCCCCGAGGCCATGAGCGCCGAATACGCGGTGGAGAAAGGCCGCACCAACCCATTCCTGCACCTGTCGATGCACCTGGCCATCGCCGAGCAGTTGTCCATCGACCACCCGCCAGGCATCCGCAACGCCTACCAGCGCCTGGTGGCGCGCAGCGATGCGCACCAGGCGGCGCACGAGATCATGGAATGCCTGGGCCGGGTGGTCTGGGAAGCCCAACGCCTGGGCACGCCGCTGGACAGCGATACCTACATCGACCTGATCCGCCAGCGCGCCGAGCGCTAGGCCGTTGCCGCGCCCCATGAAAAACCCTCGGTCACCCGAGGGTTTTTTGCGTTTGCGCCGGGGCGCGCGGCCTTATTTGCGCACGCCCAGGTCGCTCGGCAACGAGGACAGCCAGGCCGCCACATTGCCGATGTCCTGGTCGGACAGTTGAGTGGCGAAAGCGCCCATGATGGGATTCTTGCGCACGTTGGCCGTGGCCGCGCTGCCCGAGGCGCCACGGCGGTAGGCCTTGAGCGCATGCACCAGGTAGTCGGCGTGCTGGCCGGCCAGCGTCGGATAGGCCGGGTCCACCGCCGTCTTGGCGTCGGCGCCATGGCAGGAGGCGCAATTGAATTTGTCGAACACGGCCTTGCCGGCCGCCAGGTCCTGGGCCTGGGCAGTCGCGCCCGAAATGGCCAACGTCGCGCCCGCGAGGGCAAGCATGATGCGGTTCATGTGATTGCCCCCTGTCATTTCAGATTCGAGTAGTACGCGGCCAGATCGGCGATGTCCTGGTCGGACAGGCTGCCGGCAATGGCGTCCATCGTGGGATGGCTGCGCGCGCCTTTCTTGTACTCGTTGAGGGCGGTCTCGATGTATTTGGCGTTCTGGCCGGCGATCATCGGGACGTGGTACAGCTCGGGGAAGGTCGCCTTGTAGCCTTCGATGCCGTGGCAACCGATGCACATGGAGACCTTGTCACGGGCATTCTGGACGTTGCCGACCGGCGCCGCGTCCGCAGCGGCTGCCTGGCCGGCGATCGCACAGGAGGCCAAGGTCAGCAGAGAAACCGTGTACTTCAGAGAGAATCGCAACTTCATTGGGATGGCTCTTCTTGGTATGGCTTGAGGACTAGGGCCTGCTCACACGGAAAGGCCCCCGGCAAACACGTTGCGGGTCGAACCCCACTGCAAAACCGCCTGATTGTACGATAATTGTCTAGGATTAATACCCGAAAATGGCCTTGATCTCCCTCAACTCCGAGAAGCCCACCGATCCATGTCCGCTGCCCAGACCGCTCCTTCCGCACCGCAAACACGCTTCGATGGCACCGATCGTTACGTCGCCACCGATGACCTCAAGCTTGCCGTCAACGCCGCGTTGACGCTGCAACGCCCGCTGCTGATCAAGGGTGAACCCGGCACCGGCAAGACCATGCTGGCCGAGGAAGTGGCGCGCGCGCTGGGCCGCCCTTTGCTGCAGTGGCACATCAAGTCGACCACCAAGGCGCATCAGGGTCTGTACGAATACGACGCGGTGTCGCGCCTGCGCGACTCGCAGCTCGGCGACGAGAAAGTGCGCGACATCCGCAACTACATCGTGCAAGGCACGCTGTGGCAGGCGTTCGAGGCCGAGCAGCCAGTGGTGGTGCTGATCGACGAGATCGACAAGGCCGACATCGAATTCCCCAACGATCTGCTGCGCGAACTCGACCGCATGGAATTCCATGTCTACGAAACGCGCCAGACCATCGCCGCGCGCCACCGCCCGCTGGTCATCATCACCTCCAACAACGAGAAGGACCTGCCCGACGCCTTCCTGCGCCGCTGCTTCTTCCACTACATCCGCTTCCCCGATCGCGACACCATGCGCGACATCGTCGCGGTGCACTTCCCCGAACTCAAGCAGGACGTGCTGCGCGCGGCGCTCGACACCTTCTTCGCCCTGCGCGATGCGCCTGGCCTGAAGAAAAAGCCGTCCACCTCGGAACTGCTGGACTGGTTGCGCCTGCTGCTGGCCGAAGATGTCAGCGCCGCGCAGATCGACGCCCATACCGCCACCGCGGTGCCGCTGATGGCGGGCGCCCTGCTCAAGAACGAGCAGGACGTGCACTTGCTGGAACGGCTCGCCGCCATGACCCGCGGCACCCAGCGCCGCTGACGCGCCCCCAACGGCGGCCGCCATGCTGATCGACTTTTTCTACCACTTGCGGGCCCACAAACTGCCGGTTTCGGTGCAGGAATACCTGACACTGGTGGACGCGCTGCGCCAGGACCTGATGACGCCCACGCTGGACGACTTCTACTTCCTGGCGCGCACTGCGCTGGTCAAGGACGAATCGCTCTACGACCGCTATGACAAGGCCTTCGGCGCCTACTACAAGGGCATCGAGGCGGCGCTGCCGGCCGGCAAGGACATCCCGCTGGACTGGCTCATCAAGCAGTTCGAGAAAAGCCTGACGCCGGAAGAAAAAGCCGCCATCGAGAAGCACGGCTGGGACAAGCTGATGGCGCTCTTCAAGGAGCGCATGGAAGAGCAGAAGGAGCGCCACGCCGGCGGCAGCAAATGGATCGGCACCGGCGGCACCTCGCCCTTCGGCAACGGCGGCTACCACCCCGAAGGCATCCGCGTCGGCGGCCAGTCGGCCGGCAACCGCAGCGCGGTCAAGGTCTGGGACATGCGCCAGTTCAAGGACTACGACGACCAGGTCGAACTCGGCACGCGCAACTTCAAGATCGCGCTGCGTCGCCTGCGGCGCTTCGCGCGCGAAGGTGCCGAACTCGAGCTGGACCTGGACGACACCATCGCCAGCACCGCGCGCAACGCCGGCCACCTGGACCTGCGCATGGTCCCGGAGCGCCACAACACGGTCAAGGTGCTGATGCTGCTGGACGTCGGCGGCAGCATGGACGACCACATCGGCCGCGTCGAGGAACTGTTCTCCGCGGCGCGCAGCGAGTTCCGCAACCTCGAGGTCTACTACTTCCACAATTGCCCCTACGAGAGCCTGTGGCAGAGCAACCGGCGGCGTCAGAACGAACGCTTCGACACCTGGGACGTGCTGCGTAAATACAACCCCGACTGGCGCCTGATCATTGTCGGCGATGCCACCATGAGCCCCTACGAGATCCTGCAGCCGGGCGGCTCGGTCGAGCACTACAACAAGGAACCCGGCGCGCAGTGGATGCGCCGGCTGCTGGACGCCTGGCCCAAGTCCGTGTGGCTCAATCCCGAGCCCACCGCGTCGTGGCAGTACCGCCAGTCCATCGCGCTGATGCGCGACATCATGCAGGACCGCATGTACCCGGTGACGGTCGCGGGGCTGGAGCAGGCGATGCGGGTGCTGTCCAAGTAACCTGCCGGCCGCTCGCCGCGGTGTCGCGCCTCAGCCATCCACCGGCTGCGCCGGCGTGTCCAGCGTCAGCTGATAGAACGCCAGGTCGAGCCAGCGGCCGAACTTGAAACCGGCCTCGCGAATGGTGCCGGCGTGCACGAAACCCAGCTTCTCATGCAGCCGTATACTGCCCTGGTTGGCCGCGTCGATACCGCCGATCATCACATGCACCTGGTTGGCGCGGGCGCGCCCGATCAGCACGCGCATCAATGCCTCGCCCAATCCCTGCCCGCGAAAACGGCCGTCGACATAGACGGAATGCTCGACCGAATACTTGTAGGCAGGCCAGGCGCGGAACGTGCCATAGCTGGCGAATGCCATCAACTCGCCCGCCGCGTTTTCGAAACCCACCACCGGGAATCCGCCACCGGCCTTGGCCTGGAACCAGCCCTGCATCGCCTCGCGCGGCCGCGGCTTGTAGTCATACAACGCGGTCGAGGTGAGGATGGCCTCGTTGAAAATGGCCAGAATCTGGTCCGCGTGGCGCTCGTGCGTGCAATCGACCAGGATGGCGCCCTGCGGGGCGCCCGTGTCAGCGTGCGTAGTCATGCCGCGGATTGTAGCGATCCGCGGCAATGCCGCGACAAAAAAAACCGGCGTAATCGCCGGTTCAGTGAAGGGACTGCCGCTTCTGGCCACTCTCAGGCGGCGCGGCTCTCGACTGATCGGTGGGGGATCCCGGCCATGCCGCGTACGCCAGGGCACTGGCGCCAGCACAATTCGTCGGCGTCCATGTCCAGGTCAAACAGGTCGTTGGCCGCGGGCCAGGGATGTTCGCGGGCCTGCGCGCCCTCCATTTCGAGCACGTGCCCGGCAAAGCCGCGCGGCGAACCGCCGCACTCCGCGAAGTAGCGCTGCGCGCGCAGATCCACCACGTAGGTGGTCATGTCATGGGTCAGTATGGCCACGAATTGGCCGTCATCACTGGCATAGGCGTACTGGAATTGTCCTTTGATGCGGTCGCCGCTCATGGGGCTGCCGGTCAACTGGGACAAGGCACGCGTGACGATCTCGGTCAGCATGGGTCGTTCCTCCGAAAGATGCGCCGGCAGGATGCCGGCGGCGAAGGCGCGAACAACAAGCACCGTCGTCGCCCGCGGGGTGGGGACGCGATCCGGCATGGGGCCGGTCTGCGACCCGGCGAGGCGGCGGCTGGCGTTGGACGGGAAACCTGTAGACGGCTGTCGCGCGTCCCGTCGACAACAGCAACTACGTTCTGCAAAGCTTACACCCGCGCCCGTCCCGACCTCAAATCGGCCGCGCCACGCCAGGATGTTGCGCCGCAACACGTCGGCATGACAGGGGCTGCCGGTACTTATGCCGCTGCAAACGGCTCCGAGCCTGGGCCTGCGTCACTATTTTTCTGCGCATGCCAGGCCTCGCGCGCCAGCCGGTACAGCACGTGCGTCTTCAACGGATGGCCGTCCGGCACCGCCGGATGCGCGAAGCGCGCTGCTTCCTCGCGCATGCCCAGGCGCCGCATCACCGCGCGTGACGGCTCGTTCTCCGGAACCGTGAACGCCACGATCTCGGAAAGACCGACCTGCTCGAATCCCACCCGCAGCGCGGCCTGCGCGGCTTCGCTGGCATAGCCCCTGCCCCAATAGGGCGCGGCCAGGCGCCAGCCGATTTCCACGCCGGGCGCGAACGGCAGCGTCGGCGCCAGCGCCTTGATGCCGACGAACCCGATGAACGGCGCGACGCCCGGCGCCTCGACAGCCCAGAAGCCCCAGCCGTATTCATCGATGCCGGCGGCCAGCCGGTCGGCCAGCGCGTCGCTTTCCGGCGCGGTCAGCGGCAACAGGTAACGCGTCACGCGCGCATCGGTATTCATGGCCGCGAACGGCTTGCGGTCGGCCGCCAGCCACTGCCGCAGCACCAAGCGGGGAGTCTCAATTTCAAGGGATAGCGACATGCGCGTTTTTTCCAGACGGAACGACAGGCCGGTGCGCCAGGGGCGGGCCCCTGAACCATTCACACCGTATACACTCCAACGGATTCTGCCATGCCAAAGGAATAGTCCGCCATGCGCCTGTCCATATCGAAGCTGCCGCGCCCTCTGGGCGCGCTGCTGTTCACATCCTTCCTGGCCTTCCAGGCCGGAGCCGCCAGCCTGCCGGATGGCGTCACGGAGGCCGCCTCGATTGAAGGCATTACCGAATACCGTCTCAGTAACGGCCTGCGGGTCCTGCTGGTGCCCGATGAATCCAAGCCGTCGACCACGGTCAACATGACCTACCTGGTCGGCTCGCGCAACGAGAATTACGGCCAGACCGGCATGGCCCACCTGCTTGAACACATGCTGTTCAAGGGCACCTCCACCACCCGCAATGCGATGGGCGAGTTCTCGCGCCGCGGCCTGCAGGCCAACGGCTCGACCTCCAGCGACCGCACCAATTATTTCGCCAGCTTCGCCGCCAACCCCGACACCCTCAAGTGGTACCTTGGCTGGCAGGCCGATGCCATGGTCAACTCCCTGATCGCCAAGGAAGACCTCGATTCCGAAATGACCGTGGTGCGCAACGAGATGGAAAGCGGCGAAAACAGCCCCTTCCGCATCCTCATGCAGAAGATGCAGGCCGCCGCCTACCAATGGCACAGCTACGGCAAGAACACCATCGGCGCCCGTTCCGACGTCGAAAACGTCGACATCGGCCAGTTGCGCGCCTTCTACCACGAGTACTATCAGCCCGACAACGCGGTGCTGATCGTGGCCGGCAAGTTCGATCCGCAGGCCACCCTGGCCGACATCGAAGCCACCCTGGGTAAGCTGCCCAAGCCGGACCGCAAGCTGCCGCCTGAATACACCATCGAGCCGGCCCAGGACGGCGAGCGCAGCGTCACCCTGCGCCGCGCCGGCGGCACGCCGCTGGTCGCGGCGATGTACCACATCCCCGCCGCCGGCAGCCCCGACTTCGTGCCTTTCGACCTGGCCACCACCATCCTGGCCGATACGCCGTCGGGCCGCCTCTATCATGCGCTGGTGCCGACCAAGCTGGCCTCGGGCGTGTTCGGTTTCACCATGGAGAACCTGGACCCGGGCCTGGCGATGTTCGCGGCGCAATTGACGCCGGGCAAGAACCAGGACGCCGCCATGAAGGCCCTGACCAACACGCTGGAAAGCCTGGGCAAGAAGCCCTTCACCCAGCAGGAGCTTGACCGGGCCCGCAGCAAGTGGCTGACCTCCTGGGAGCAGACCTACAGCGATCCCGAACAGGTCGGCGTGGCGCTGTCCGAGGCCATCGCCGCCGGCGACTGGCGCCTGTTCTTCCTGCAGCGCGACCGCGCTCGCAAGGCCACGCTGGCCGAAGTGCAGCAGGCCGCCACCACCTACCTGATCCAGAGCAACCGCATCGAAGGCCGCTACATCCCCACCGACAAGCCGGTGCGCACGCCGCAGATGCAGCGCGCCGATCTCACCGAGGTCTTCAAGGACTACAAGGGAGACCCCGATTTCAAGGCCGCCTCCGCCTTCGACCCTTCGCCGCAGAACATCGACCGCCTGACTCAGCGCAAGACGCTCGACCTGCCCAATGGCCCGGTACAACTGGCCCTGCTGCCCAAGGCCACCCGCGGTAACCGCGTGCAGGCGCAGATGCTGATCCAGTTCGGCAACGAAAAAGACCTGCTCGGCCAGCGCGTCAACGCCAGCGCCGTGGCCGACCTGCTGATGCGCGGCACCGCCAAGCTGTCGCGTCAGGACATCCAGGACCGCCTGGACCAGTTGCAGGCCGAATTGGGCTTCAGCGGCGGCGGCACTACGCTCAAGATCGCCATGTCCACCAAGCGCGAGAACCTGCCCGAGCTGACCCGCCTGGCGCTGGACATCGTGCGCAACGCCAACTTCCCCAAGGAACAGATCGAGGAATACCAACGCCAACTCGAAACCTCGATCCAGAACGCCATGACCGAACCGCAGGCCCTGGCCGCGCGCGCCCTGGCTCGCCAGGACAATCCGTGGCCGGCCAACGATCTGCGCTATGTGCCGACGTTCGAGGAGTCGCTGGCCGGCATCCGCGCCTTGAACCGCGAGGCGCTGGCCAAGTTCCACGCCAAGTTCTACGGCGCGGGCAAGATCGAATACACCGCGGTGGGAGATTTCGAGCCCGGCGCGGTGGAAAAGGCCATTGCGGATGGCCTGGCCGGCTGGAAGCGCGCCCCCGCCTATACCCGCGTCGCCAACCCCTACCGCGACATCCCGGCCAAGCAGTTCGACATCGAGACGCCCGACAAGGCCAATGCGTTCTACATCTCGCGCATGCCGCTGAAGCTGCAGGACACGGATGCCGACTATCCGGCGCTGTACCTGGCCAACTATCTGTTCGGCGCCTCGGAGACCTCGCGCCTGTGGAACCGCGTACGTGAAACCGAAGGCCTGTCCTACAACGTGCGCAGCTCGTTGTCGGTCTCGTCGTTCGAACCCAGCGCCAGCTGGACCATGTACGCCATCTACGCGCCGCAGAACCGCGAACGCCTGGAAAAGGCCATCGGCGAAGAACTCGCCCGCGTGCTCAAGGACGGTTTCAGCGATAAGGAAATCTCGGATGGCATCACCGCGTTGCTGAACTACCGCAACCTGGCGCGCGCCCAGGACGACGTGCTGGCAGGCACGTGGCTCGACTATCTGCAGCGCGGCCGCAGCTTCGAATGGTCGGCCGAGATGGACCGGAAGATCAGCGCGCTCACGCCCGCGGCAGTCAACGCGGCGCTGCGCAAGTACCTGCGGCCCGACGGCTTCAGTACCGCCGTCGCCGGTGACTTCAAGAAAAAAGCGCCCTGACGCGCCGCGTCCTCCCGCTGTTCCGACCCCTGCTGCGGCAGGGGTTTTTTTTCGCCTGCCGCGCATGCCGGCGACAGAAAAAGGGGCCGACCATCACCAAGATCATGCCATAAACGGGGAAATTTCTTATCCAAATTTTTATTGCATGCTTATTTGGAAAGATGTTTTCAGGATATACGGGTTTATCCCAGGTGAAATGCCGCGCACAATTCATTCATCGGGAACAAACAACGAACCACGACGGCAAGCCGCCAGATGCGGCCCCGCCCCACAACATATTGGAGGTCATTATGAAAACCCTGACGACTACCCTGCTGATTTCCCTAGCCCTGGCGGGAGCCGGCGCCCAGGCCGCCGGTGTCGAACAAGCCAAGTCGAGCGCCCAAGTGGCGACCGAACTGCAACAGGCCAAGATCAACGGTCAATACACCTTCGGCGAACTGGACTACCCGCCCGCCCTGCCCCAGACCACCAGCCTGAGCTCGCAGGACGTGCAAGCCCAGCTGCAACAGGCCAAGGCCAGCGGCGAATACACCTTCGGCGAACTGGACTACCCGCCCGTCGCCGCGGCTCCGGCCAGCGCCAAGTCGCGCGCTGAAGTCCAGCAGGAACTGGCCCAGGCCAAGGCCAGCGGCCAATACACCTTCGGCGAACTCGAGTATCCCCCGATCACCCGGTGAGCTGCTTGCTGTAGCCCGGCCGGCCTCGGGCGGCATCGTGGCCCGGGGTCGGTTTTTTCGGCCACAGCGGCAAAACAGGCGCGTGGATAAGGCCGCACCACGCGGTTGTTGTAGCAGTACCCGCAGTAGCAGTATGAAGTGGCAGTACCTGAAGTAGCAGTACGAAGTCTGAAGTAGCAGTACCTGCAGTGAAACCGCGGCGCAAGCCGCGGTTTTTTTTGCCCGGCGCAGGAACGCCCAAGGACAACGGCCCAGCACCCGGAAGTCTCCGGATGCTGGGCCGTGATGCGCCTCGCGGGGCGGCGATCAGCTCATGCGATTCAGCTGAAGAACTCCTTGACGCGATCGGTCCACGACTTGCTTTGCGGCGAGTGGCGGTCGCCCCCGTCGTTCAGCGAGGCCTCGAACTGGCGCAGGATGTGCTTCTGGTCGTCGCTCAGGCGCACCGGCGTCTCGACCACCACATGGCAGTACAGGTCGCCCGGGTAGCTGCCGCGCACGCCGCGGATGCCCTTGCCGCGCAGGCGGAAGGTCTTGCCCGACTGCGTGCCCTCGGGAATCGAGATCTCGGCCTTGCCGCCCAGCGTCGGCACCTGCAGCTCGCCGCCCAGCGCCGCCGTGGTGAACGGGATGGTCAGCTCGCAGTGCAGGTCATCGCCATCGCGCTGGAAGATCTTGTGCTGCTTGATGTGGATTTCCACATACAGATCGCCCGGCGGACCGCCATTGATGCCCGGTTCGCCGTTGCCGCTGGAGCGGATGCGCATGCCGTCATCGATGCCGGCCGGAATCTTGACCTGCAGGGTCTTGTTGCGGCGGATGCGGCCGACGCCATCGCAGGCCGTGCAGGGATCGGTGATTTCCTTGCCATTGCCATGGCAGGTCGGGCAGGTCTGCTGGACGCTGAAGAAGCCCTGCTGCATGCGCACCGCGCCGGAACCGCCGCAGGTGCGGCAGGTCTTGGGCGAGGTGCCGGGTTTGGCGCCGGACCCGTGGCAGGTGTCGCAGTGTTCCCAGCTGGGGACGCGGATCTCGGTGTCGAAGCCGGCGGCCGCCTGCTCCAGCGTGATTTCCAGCGCATATTTGAGATCGGCGCCGCGGTACACCTGCGGGCCGCCGCCCCCGCGACGGCCACCGCCGCCGCCGAATATCTCGCCAAAAATGTCGCCGAACGCATCGGCGAAACCGCCGCCCATGCCACCGCCCATGCCGGCGGCGTTGGGGTCGACGCCCGCGTGGCCGTAGCGGTCGTATGCGGCGCGCTTCTGTTCATCGCCCAGGACCTCGTAGGCTTCCTTGGCTTCCTTGAACTTCTCTTCGGCTTCTTTGCTGTCCGGATTGCGGTCCGGATGGTATTTCATGGCCAGCTTTCGATAGGCCTTCTTGAGTTCGTCATCCGAAGCGTTTTTCGCCACGCCCAGGATGTCGTAATAGTCGCGTTTTGCCATGATCGGTGGGCCCGGGAAGGAGCCTTCTTTTCAGTGCTACAGAATGAGTTCGCCCGGTAGGCGGATTTCTCCGGCTACCGGGCGGCAGAGGCAGGTCAGCGCCCGGCCATTATTGGTCGCGCTTGACTTCCTTGAAGTCGGCGTCGACGACGTTGTCGTCCACCGGCTTCGCGTTGTCGGCGGCCTGCTGCTGGCCGGCGGCTTGCTGCGCCTGCATGTCGGCGTACATCTTTTCGCCGAGTTTCTGCGAAGCGGTCGACAAGGCTTCGACCTTGGCGTCGATGGCCGCCTTGTCGCCGTCCTTCAGCGTGTCCTCGAGCTCCTTGATGGCCGCTTCGATGCCTTCCTTCTCGGACGCCTCGAGCTTGTCGCCGTATTCGGTCAGCGACTTGCGGGTGGCGTGCACCAGCGCATCGGCCTGGTTACGGGCCTGGGCCAGCTCGGCAACGCGGTGATCTTCCTCGGCGTTGGCCTCGGCATCCTTGACCATGCGCTGGATCTCGTCTTCCGACAGACCCGAGTTGGCCTTGATGGTGATCTTGTTTTCCTTGCCGGTGCCCTTGTCCTTGGCCGACACGTGCAGGATGCCGTTGGCGTCGATGTCGAACGTGACTTCGATCTGCGGCATGCCACGCGGCGACGGCGGGATCCCTTCGAGGTTGAACTCGCCCAGGGCCTTGTTGCCCGCGGCGATTTCACGCTCACCCTGGAAGACCTTGATCGTCACGGCCGGCTGGTTGTCGTCGGCGGTCGAGAAGGTCTGCGAGAACCGGGTCGGAATGGTCGTGTT
The DNA here is from genome assembly GCF_902859765.1 of Achromobacter pulmonis. Lineage (GTDB taxonomy): Bacteria > Pseudomonadota > Gammaproteobacteria > Burkholderiales > Burkholderiaceae_B > Achromobacter > Achromobacter pulmonis. The sequence goes on along the minus strand of NZ_CADIJV010000001.1, from coordinate 221,824 downwards.
CTTCTGGATCATCTTGGTCATCACGCCGCCCAGGGTTTCGATACCCAGGGACAGGGGGGTGACGTCCAGCAGCAGCACGTCCTTGCGGTCGCCCGACAGCACGGAACCCTGGATGGCGGCGCCCGCGGCGACGGCTTCGTCGGGGTTCACATCCTTGCGCGGCTCCTTGCCGAAGAATTCCTTCACCTTTTCCTGGACCTTGGGCATGCGGGTCATGCCGCCGACCAGGATCACGTCGTCGATGTCGGAAACCTTCACGCCGGCGTCCTTGATGGCCACGCGGCAGGGCTCGATGGTGCGCTCGATCAGTTCCTCGACCAGCGCTTCCAGCTTGGCGCGCGTGATCTTCAGGTTCAGGTGCTTCGGACCCGAGGCATCAGCCGTGATGTACGGCAGGTTGATCTCGGTCTGCTGGCTCGAGGACAGCTCGATCTTGGCCTTTTCGGCGGCTTCCTTCAGGCGCTGCAAGGCCAGCACGTCCTTGGACAGGTCGACGCCCTGTTCCTTCTTGAACTCGCCGATGATGTAGTCGATGATGCGCTGGTCGAAGTCTTCGCCGCCCAGGAAGGTGTCGCCGTTGGTCGACAGCACTTCGAACTGCTTTTCGCCATCGACGTCGGCGATTTCGATGATGGACACGTCGAACGTGCCACCGCCCAGGTCATAGACGGCGATCTTGCGGTCGCCCTTTTCGGTCTTGTCCAGGCCGAAGGCCAACGCGGCCGCGGTCGGCTCGTTGATGATGCGCTTGACTTCGAGGCCGGCGATGCGGCCGGCGTCCTTGGTGGCCTGGCGCTGGCTGTCGTTGAAGTAGGCCGGCACCGTGATGACGGCTTCGGTCACTTCCTCGCCCAGGTAGTCCTCGGCGGTTTTCTTCATCTTGCGCAGCACGTCGGCCGACACTTGGGGAGGCGCCATCTTCTTGCCGCGCACTTCCACCCAGGCGTCACCGTTGTCGGCCTTGACGATGGCATAGGGCATCAGGTTGATGTCCTTCTGCACCGCCTTTTCCTCGAACTTGCGGCCGATCAGGCGCTTCACCGCGTACAGGGTGTTCTTGGGATTGGTCACCGCCTGGCGCTTGGCGGGCGCGCCCACCAGCGTTTCACCGTCGTCCATGTAGGCGACGATCGAGGGGGTGGTCCGGGCGCCTTCGGCGTTTTCAATGATCTTGACCTGACCGCCGTCCATGACAGCCACGCAGCTGTTGGTCGTGCCCAGGTCGATGCCAATAATTTTGCTCATGGTCGGGTTACCTTGGATAAATCTGTGAAATTAGAGAGAAATTTCCTGTCCCCACATAACTGGGGCTGCCTACAGGGTTTTTCAAGACACCTGGCTGGAATTTTCCGCCGGCGCTTCCTGCAGGCGCCGGACCGCCGCCGTGAACTGGGGCAATCCGGGCCAACCGGTAATGCGTCCGAGCCGCTTTCCGGCTCGGTAGAACACAAAAGTGGGGACGCCATGCAGGGAAAAGCGGCGGCCCAAGGGTTCATCGGCGTACACGTCGGCCTCGAACCAGCCAAGACCCAGGTCCAGCAGGGATTCCTGGTGCAGCAACGCCGCCTGCTTGAAGAGATTGCAGTTATAGCAATCCTGGCCCCACAGGAATACGCAGCGCAGGTCCGTCCCCGGCGCCTCGACCACGGCGGCATCGAAGCCCGCGGTGTCGACATGCCGCATGCCGAACACCGCGAAAACCTGGGCCGGGTCGAACCTGGGGTCGGTCATGGCGCGCCGTCCGTTCAGCCTTGGCCGGCGGACACCACCACCAGGGCCGGACGCAGGGTGCGGTCGGCGATGGCGTAGCCCTTCTGCAGCAGCTGGATCACCGTATTGGCGGGCTGCTCCGACGGGACCGAGGAAATCGCCTGGTGCAGGTGCGGATCGAACTTGTCACCCTGGGCCGGCGCGATTTCCTTGAGCAGGTTGCGCTCGAAGGCCGCCGCCAGCTGCTTGAGCGTGACTTCGACGCCCTCGCGCAGGGTTTCGACGGTCTGGTCGGCCTGGGCCAGCGCGGCCTCCAGGCTGTCCTTGACCGGCACCAGGCTTTCGGCGAACGACTCGATACCGAACTTGCGCGCCTTGGAGACTTCTTCCTGGGCGCGGCGGCGCACGTTCTCGGCGTCGGCGCGAATGCGCAGAAGCTGGTCCTGTTGCTCGTTGACGGTAGCCTGGGCCGCGTCCAGCTGGGCCCGCAATTCGTTCAACTCGGCCTGTGCCGCGCCCTGGGCCGCGGGGGCCGCATCGGCGTCTTCGCCGAATCCGGGCGTCTGATCTACAGGCTCGTTGGGTGCCGTCATGGGGAATCCTCCAAAAAGAATGGCTTTCGCAACCATGAATGGGGGCCAATACCCCTATTTCAAGCCCGGGAGAGCAAATATTCCCCGTCGCGGGCCACCGTTGCGGCGGGACCAAACCTACGGCCAAAAGCGCTCAACCTCCAGGAAATTCCCCTCGACCTCCGGGATCCGGGCGCAAAACGGCGCCCGTTCCGATCATCGACAGGTCACTTCTTGCCCGGCTGGGCCGGGGCCGGCGCGTCGCTGGCGGGAAAGGAGTCCTTCAGGGCCCGGTCGACCTCGGGATCATCTTCGGGTTCAGGATTGATCGCGATGGGGTCGCTGGCTGGAAAGGTCTCGGCCAGCGCCTCGTCCAGCTCGTGCTCGACCTGATCCTCGTCCACCGGGGTACTGACGTTCCCCTTTTTCACAATCTTGTCCGTCTTGGGATCATGCTGCATGCGCCCTCTCCTTCAAGTCCGTGGATGTGTGGGCCACCCCTGCAAGTGTCGTTCCACCAGGCTGGCCAACCCCGCGATCCAGGCCGGATCGTCATTCAGCGCCGGGATGTAACGGAACTGCCGGCCGCCCGCGCCGAGAAAGGCGTCGCGGCACTCCAGGCTGATCTCTTCCAGGGTTTCCAGACAGTCTGCCACAAATCCCGGACACACCACATCCACCTCGGTAACGCCCGAGGCGGCCAGCGCCTTGAGGGTCGGCTCGGTGTAGGGCTCAAGCCAGCGGGCGGTACCGAAACGGCTCTGGAAGGTCACTTCGATCTGCTCGCGCGGCAGCGACAGGCGTTGCGACAGCAGCCGCGCGGTCTCCATGCAATCGCGGTAATACGGGTCGCCCAGTTCGATGGAATAGCGCGGCAGGCCGTGGAAACTCATCACCAATCGCTGCGGCTTGCCATGTTCACGCCAATAGGCCTCGATACGGGCGGCCAGCGGATCGAGGTAGGCCGGTTCCTCATGGAAACGCTTGGTGAAGCGCATTTCCGGCTGGTCGCGCAGCCGGCCGGCGTGATGCGTCACGGCATCGACCACGGTGGCGGTGGTGCTGGCGGCATATTGCGGATACAGCGGCACGGTCAGGATGCGTTCGCACCCCTGCGCCCGCAGGCGCGAGATGGCATCGGGAATCGACGGGTTGCCGTAGCGCATACCCAACTCCACCACCGCCTCGCCCCCGGCGGCGGCCAGCGTGGCCCGCACGCCCTCGGCCTGGCGCTGGCTGTAGACCATCAGCGGCGAGCCGCCTTCGAGCCAGATGCCGGCATAGCGCGGCGCCAACTTCTTGGGGCGCAGGGTCAACACCAGGCCGTGCAGGATCGGCTTCCAGAGATAGCGCGGGATCTCGATCACACGCGGGTCCGAGAGGAATTCGCCGAGGTACTTGCGGATATCGCGCTTGGTCGGGGTATCCGGGGTACCCAGGTTCACCAGCAGCACGCCGACCTTGGCCGCCGCGCGCGGCGGCGGGTCTTCGTTGAAGGGGTCGTCCTGCTCGGTTTCGGGCAGGTAGCGTTCAGGCCAGAGATACTTGAACAGGCGAAGAAACACAAAAACTCCCCTTCCTCCGCCAGGAGGATGTCGGTTCGAATGGAACTACTGGTTGTGACTGAGGGCGTTGGACAGCAGCCGTGCCGTGATGTCCACGATAGGAATGACGCGCTCGTAGGCCATGCGGGTCGGACCGATCACGCCAAGCGTGCCGACCACCTTGCCGTCCACGCCATAGGGCGCGGTGATCACCGAGACTTCTTCCATCGGCACCAGCTGGGAATCGCCGCCGATATAGATCTGCACGCCCTGGGCGCGGCTGGAAACGTCGAGCAACTGCAGCAGATCGGTCTTCTTTTCGAACAGCGAGAACATCTTGCGCAGCCGGTCCATGTCGGAGGCGATGTCGGTGACGTCGAGCAGCTTGCGCTCGCCCGAAATGACCACGGCGTCGCCGTCCTCGGCCGCCTCGGCGCTGGCCTCGACCGCCGCCTGCATCAGGCGCGAGATGTCCTCGCGCAACTGGGCCAGTTCGGTGGACAGGGTGCGCCGCACCGCGTCGAAGGACTTGCCGGCGAAATGCACGTTGAAGAAGTTGCCGGCCTCCAGCAGCTCGGCCTCGGCATAGTCGCGCTGCACGAACAGGATGCGGTTCTGCACGTCGCCGTCGGGGGTGACGATGATCAGCAACACCCGCTTGTCGGACAGGCGGATGAATTCGATCTGGCGAAACACCTGGGCGCGCTTGGGCGTCAGCACCACGCCGGCGAACTGCGTCAGGTTCGACAGCAGCGCCGCCGCCGCATTGACCGCGCGGGTGGGCTCGGCCGCCGCCAGCATGTCGCCCATGTTATGCGGTTCGAGCTGATAGGACTGCACCGCCAGCAGGGAATCGACGAACATGCGATAGCCGCGCGGCGTCGGAATACGCCCCGCCGAAGTGTGCGGACTGTGGATCAGCCCCAATTCCTCCAGGTCCGCCATGACATTGCGGATAGTGGCGGGCGACAGATCGAAGACTTTCGATAGCGTCCGCGAGCCGACTGGTTGCCCATCGGCGATGTAGCGTTCTATCAACGCCTTCAGTAAAGCGCGTGCGCGGTCATCCATACCCCGTATTTTAGGGAATCTTTTCCAATTAAGGCGATTTTTGTCCCGCAAGCCGATATGCGGCCCCATATAATCGGCCAACGGGCCCGATTCCGGGCCGATTCCGTTTTTTGATTCGCCTCGCCACCATGCACTTTCCTATCGTCGCGCTGATCGGCAGATACCAGGACGCCGGCCTGGCCACTCCGTTGAGGGCGCTTGCGCACGCGCTCACGCAGGCCGGGCGGCAGGTGCTGGTCGACGCCGACACGGCCCGCAATACCGGCCTCACGGAATATCCGGTCGCCACCTACGAGCAGATCGGCAAGGATGCCTCGCTGGCGGTGGTCATGGGCGGTGACGGCACGGTGCTGGGCGCCGCCCGCCATCTCGCCCCCTACGGCGTGCCGGTGGTCGGCATCAACCACGGCCATCTGGGCTTCATTACCGACATCCCGGTGCAGGACGCGCACGGCGCCCTGACGCGCGTGCTGGAAGGCAACTTCCAGATCGAGGAACGCATGCTGCTGGAAGGCAGCGCCTGGCGCGGCGATCAGCAGATGTACGCGGCCTCGGCGCTGAACGATGTGGTGCTCAACCGCGCCGGGCGCGGCGGCATGATCGAAGTGCGGGTCGAACTCGACGGCGCCTTCATGTACACCCAGCGCGCCGACGGCCTGATCATCGCCACCCCCACGGGCTCGACCGCCTACGCGCTGTCGGCCAACGGTCCGATCCTGCACCCCGGCATGAACGCCATGGTGCTGGTGCCGGTGGCGCCCCAGACCCTGTCCAACCGCCCCATCGTCATTCCCGACACCGGCGTGCTGAACATGACGCTCACCGCCATGGGCCGCGTCGAGGTCGGCGCCAGCGTGCATTTCGACATGCAGACCTGGTCCGACCTGCAGCCCGGCGACCGCATCGTGGTGCAACGCGCGCCGTACACCATCCGATTCGTGCACCCGGAAGGCTACAGCTTCTTTTCCACCCTGCGCCGCAAGCTGCATTGGAACCTGATGCCGCAGGCCACCGACAACGTAGAGTAGTAAGCGCCCCGCCATGCTGCGCACCCTGCACATCCGCGACTTCGTCATCGTCGAGCAGACCGAAATCCATTTCGGCCCCGGCTTCACCGTCTTCTCCGGCGAGACCGGGGCGGGTAAATCCATCCTCATCGACGCGCTCGCCCTGGCGCTGGGCGAACGCGGCGACGTCAGCGTGCTGCGCGAAGGCGCCGCGCGCGCCGACATCACCGCCGTCTTCGACACCCCGCCGGCCCTGCGCGCCTGGCTGGCCGAACGCGAATTCGACGCCGACGAAGAACTGGCGCTGCGCCGCGTGATCGACGCGCAGGGCCGCAGCCGCGCCTACATCAACGGCACGCCCGCCACCGTCACGCAATTGCGCGAACTCGGCGACAGCCTGGTCGACATCCATGGCCAGCACGCGCACCAGAGCCTGATGCGGCCCGAGGCCCAGCGTGACCTGCTGGATGCCCACGGCGGCCACGGCGAACTGCGTCAGGCGGTGGCGCACGCCTGGAAGCAATGGCGCGGGTTGGCGCGGCAGCTGGAACTGGCCGAAAAGGACGCCGCCGGCCTGGCCGCCGAGCGTGAGCGGCTGCAATGGCAGGTCGACGAACTCGATCGCCTTGGCCTCGCGCCGGATGAATGGGATGCGCTGCAATCTGAACACACCCGCCTGTCGCACTCGCAGTCGCTGCTGGATGGCGCCACGCAGATCCTGGACGCCCTTGACGGCGAGGGAGATTCGGCCCATCACCGCCTGACCGCCGCCAACCATCGCCTCCAACAGATGCTGCGGCACGACCCCGGCCTGCAGGATATCCACGACGAACTCGAATCCGCGCGCATCGCCATTAGCGAAGCCGTATCCGACCTGAACAACTACGTCAGCCGCGTCGATCTCGATCCGCAGCGGCTGGCCGACGTCGAGGCGCGCCTGAGCGCGGTATTCGAAACCGCCCGCAAGTTCCGCGCCGAACCCGAGGCCCTGTGCGAATTGCGCGACGGCCTGCACGCCGAACTGTCGGCCCTGCAGGCGGCCGCCGATATCGACGCGTTGCGCGCCCAGGCGCAGACGGCGCAGGCGCAATACGAAGCCGTCGCCGCCAAGCTCACGACGGCGCGCCGCAAGGTCGCCAAGGATCTCGGCAAGCAAGTCACGCTGGCGATGCAGACGCTGGCCATGCAGGGCGGCAAGTTCGAACCCACACTGGCGGCGGCCGCGCCATCGGCCCATGGCACCGAGCAGGTGGAATTCCTGGTGGCCGGCCACGCCGGCACCACGCCACGACCGCTGGCCAAGGTCGCCTCGGGCGGCGAGCTGTCGCGCATCTCGCTGGCGCTGTCAGTCATCGCCAGCCGCGCGGCGCGCGTGCCCACCCTGATCTTCGATGAGGTCGACAGCGGCGTTGGCGGCGCCGTGGCCGAAGCCGTCGGCAAACTGCTGCGCGAACTGGGCGAACGCCACCAGGTGCTGTGCGTCACCCACCTGCCGCAGGTCGCGGCCTGCGGCAACAACCAGTTTCTGGTCAGCAAGACCGAATCGCGCGGCACCACGCGCTCGCGCATCGAGGAGCTGGACGACAGCGCCCGGGTCGAGGAAATCGCCCGCATGCTGGGCGGTATCAAGCTCACCGCCACCACTCGCGAACACGCGCGGGAGATGCTGGAAAGCGTCGGCCGCGCGCCCGCCTGAGGCGGGGCGCAGGCGTCATCCGTTCCCCCCACCGCCCTTGCCGGGCGCGATCTCCTGCACCGGGATTGCGTCCGGAAATAAAAAAAGCCCCTTCTTGAAGAAGGGGCTTTTGCCTTCACCGCACCGCGGCGAGCGCTGCCACGGTCCGGCGCGACGGCCGCTCAGCGGCCTTTCAGGCAGCTGCCGCAGATGCCGTACAGCACCATGGCGTGGCTTTCCAGCGCGAAACCGTTGTCCTTGGCGATCTTCTGCTGCCGCTTTTCGATATCCGGATCGGAGAATTCGACCACCTTGCCGCAATTGGTGCAGATCAGGTGATCATGGTGGTCGCCGTCGTTCAGCTCGAACACGGCCTTGCCGCTGTCGAACTGGCTACGGGCGAGGATGCCGGCCTGCTCGAACTGGGTCAGGACGCGATAGACGGTGGCCAGGCCGATTTCGACGTTTTCGCCGATCAGGGCACGATAGACGTCTTCGGCGCTGAGGTGGCGCTGGTCCGACTTACGGAAGATATCAAGAATTTTCAGGCGCGGGAAAGTCGCCTTCAAACCCATGTTTTTCAGTTCGCTTTGGTCGCTCATGGTGTAATCGCTCTCCGTCCGCGTGGGCATGGGCAAGGATACTCGGTCACCGCGAGCCGGCTCCCCCAGAATTCCTGCCGCCCCGCAGAACTATCCTTATGAAACCTTTATGATAACGGTTTTGTCTGCTTCCAAATAATAGGGGCGCGTAGTGTCCATGATTGCACGAATTCCTTCCCGCTCGCTCAAGACCGGTTTGGCCATCGCCGCCCTGGCCGTCGCCCTCGCCGGCTGCACGGGGGACAAGTGGGGCTTCCCCTACAAGGCCGGTGTCCAGCAAGGCAACTGGATCACCCAGGAGCAGGTCGCCCTGCTGCAGCCGGGCATGACGCGCGAACAGGTCCGCTTCGCCCTGGGCAGCCCCACCCTGACGAGCGTGCTGCACGCCAATCGCTGGGACTACCCCTACTACTACAAGCCCGGCTACGGTAAAGCCCAGGAACGCAAGTTCACGGTCTGGTTCGAGAACGACCGGCTGACCCGCTGGGAAGGCGACAAGCAGCCCGACCTGCAGCCCTATCAGTTGAACACTCCCAGCGCCGCCGCCGACGAAAAGGCCGACAAGCGCCTGAGCGAAGACGAAGCCCGGCTCAAGCAGGAAGAAGATCAGAAAAAGCGCGACGCCGCCGCCCCCACCAGCCCGATGAACCAGTACCCCGGCCAGCCCGGCAACGCGCCCGAGCCGCTGCGCTAACCCCAAGGACTTTCTTCATGCGTATCGCTATCGCCGGCGCCGGCGGCCGTATGGGCCAGATGCTGATCGACGCCGTCCTCAACGCCGACGGCCTGCAACTGACGGTTGCCCTCGGCCGCAAAGGTTCAGCCTCGCTGGGCCAGGACGCGGGGGCTCCGCTAGGCCAGCAGACCGGCGTCGCCATCACCGACGACCTGGCCGCGCTGGCCAACGCCGACTGCCTGATCGACTTCACCCGCCCCGAGGGTACGCTGGAACACCTGCATGCCTGCGCCCGGCTGGGCGTGAAGGCCGTCATCGGCACCACCGGCTTCGATGACAACGGCCGCGCCGCCATCGAAGTGGCCGCGCAGAAAACCGCCATCGTGTTCGCTCCCAACATGAGCGTGGGCGTGAATGCCACCCTCAAGCTGCTGGACATGGCTGCCCGCATCCTGAATTCGGGCTACGACGTCGAGATCTTCGAAGCCCACCATCGCAACAAGGTCGACGCCCCCTCGGGCACCGCGCTCAAGATGGGCGAGACCATCGCCTCGGCCTGGGACGTCGCCCTGCCCGACGTGGCCACCTGGAGCCGCCACGGCGATACCGGCGTGCGCAAGCCGGGCACCATCGGCTTCTCGGTGCTGCGCGGCGGCGATATCGTTGGCGACCACACGGTGTCATTCTGCGGCATCGGCGAACGCATCGAGATCACCCATCGCTCGGCCAGCCGCGCCACCTACGCCGAAGGCGCGGTGCGCGCGGCGCGCTTCCTGCAAGACAAGCACAATGGCCTGTACGACATGCAGGCGGTGCTGGGACTCTGATGCCGCCACGCCAAGAAAAGGACCCGCGAGGGTCCTTTTCTTGTTGGGCATCCCGCTCACACCATCACGGGTTCCGGCTCCAGCGCCACGCCGTAGCGCTCGGCGACCGAGTCCTGAATCGCGCGCGCCAGCGCCAGGATGTCGGCAGCGGTGGCGCCGCCCCGATTCACCAGCACCAGCGCCTGCCGCTCGTGCACGCCCGCCGCGCCCAGGCTGCGGCCCTTCCAGCCGCACTGGTCGATCAGCCAGCCGGCGGCCAGCTTGTAGCTGCCGTCCGGTTGCGGATACGACACCAGCCCGGGATGAAGTGCGGCAAGCGCGTCGCGCCGCGCGGCCGACACAATGGGATTTTTGAAGAAACTGCCAGCGTTGCCGGTGACCGCCGGGTCCGGCAGCTTGGCGCGCCGGATCTCGCAGACCGCCTCGAAAATGGCCCGCGCCGACGGCTCCCCCGCCAGGCCGGGATAGCGTTGCAGGTCCGGATACGACAGCACCGGCCGCCAGGGCCGCGGCAGGCGCAAGCGCACCGCCACGATCACCCAACGGCCGGGCGGCTGATGCTTGAAGACGCTATCGCGATAGGCAAAACGGCAATCCGCCGCGCTCATGTCGACATACCGGCCTGCCTGCACATCCCAGGCCGTCAGGCTATCGAAGCGGTCGGCCAGCTCGACCCCGTAGGCGCCGATGTTCTGCACCGGCGCCGCGCCGACCGTGCCCGGGATCAACGCCAGATTTTCCAGGCCATCCCACCCCTGCTTCACGCACTCGGCCACGAAACCGTGCCAGGTTTCGCCGCCGGCCGCCTCCACCAGCCATGCGCCGGCTTCTGCCCGCAGCAGGCGCACACCGCGCAAAGCCACGCGCGCCACCAGGCCCGGCACGCTCTCGGGCAGCACCACATTGCTGCCCCCGCCCAGCACCAGCAGCGGCTCGTATTGCGCGGCAAGGGCGGACAGCCCCGGCAATTGCGCCACATCCTCGAGCGTCACGCAGGCCCGGGCCGTGGCGGCCAGGCCCAGGGTATTCAGGACGGAAAGATCCCGTGTCGTGGGGATCAAGGCAGGCGTGCTGGTAGAGGAATTTGACATGGATACTACCGGGTATGCTATATTTTCTGTCTTCGCTCATATTACTTGATTGAGCTTGGCAGCCAGGTTCGCCAGGACGCCCGCAAGGGTTGGCGCGGCAACGCAAAGCTCAGCGCGATCCGCCTGTCCCGGCAACTGCCCGCGGCAAGCACGATCGAAAAAAATCATGTAGAATGCGCGCCTTCTGATCGATAACCAAGTTGATCAGGCAATCGCGAAAGCGGTTGGCAATAAGAAATGGTTTGCATCTGGCAAGCGTGGAATTTCCACCCGCCAGCCCTTGCGGACCCATGCGGGAGTAGCTCAGTTGGTAGAGCGCAACCTTGCCAAGGTTGAGGTCGCGAGTTCGAGACTCGTCTCCCGCTCCAGATTCTATGGACAGTGTTCTTACACTATCCATGTTGCAAGAAAGGGCCCGCGGGCCCTTTTTTCATTTCCGAGCCGGTCATGAACGGCTCGCTCCTGGGTCGCCCGCAGCACGGCACCATCAGCTGGTTCATCCACTGCAGCGAAGACTCGGCCGCCGAAGGCTTCTACCCGCCAATCCCCGCCGCGCACCTGGCGACGCTGCCGCCGCGGATCGTCGACTACCTGCGCCTGCCCCCCAGGCGCGAAGTTCATCATTGACGACCAGGGCTACGAAGACGCATGGATGGATGCCTGGATGGCAACCTCGGCCACGGCGTCCGTCGCGCCCGCGAAATACGCTGCTATCGCCGCCTGGGTCCGCAGCCGCGCCGCCTCCAGGGCCAGCCCGCCCATCGCAGTGCCCTCCACCGAGAAGAACGTCAGGCGCTTCAAGCCGATCGTGGCAAGCGCCGCCTTCAGGTAGGGCGTCAGGAAATCCGGCTGGCGCGCCTCGGCTCCGGAGAACAGGCCGCCGGACGACACCGCCACGAAGACCGGCCTGTCCGCCAGCACGCCCACCTTGCCTTCGCGCGTCACGCTGAACGTGCTGCGCACCCGCACCACATGATCGATCCACGCTTTCAACCCCGACGGCACCGTGTAGTTGTGCATCGGCGTGGCGATGACCACGTAGTCGGCCTCGGCCAGGGATTGGATCAGTCGATCGGACTGGCGCAGCGCGCCGCTCGGATCGCCGTCGGGGTCAGCGGGCGAACCCAACGCGCGGGCATACTCGGCATCCACGTGCGCCAGAAGATTGGCATCGATCTCGATAACATCGCGGCCGCGTTCGATATCGGCACGCGCCAAGGCATCGACGATGAACTGCGACAGCCGATGGCTTTCCGATTCCGTGCCGCGCGGGCTGCAGGTCAAACGCAGGACGCTCATGCCGCTTGCTCCCCCAGCGCCTTGCTGAAGCGCATCGCGCCGGTCAGCAACCCCTGCCGGAAGTAGAAGCGCTGCGCCAGCGCGTTGGCCAGCCCAGTATCCAGCACCAGCTTAGCGCAGCCGGCCGCGCGCGCCATCCGCTCAAGCGCCTGCAGCAGGCTGGCGCCATGACGCGTGCCGCGACTCTGTTCGGTGACGACCAGGTCGTCGACGTAGAGGAAGCGGCCGTAGATCAGGTTTTCCTGGAAGCGATAACCGGCCAGCGCGACGGGCGCATCGCCCTCCCACACCGCCAGCAGGGCGTAATGTTCGGCGCGCATGCGCGCAACGCGCTCGACGAAATCGGGCGCGCCGGCCAGGTGCGGGCGCAATTCCCGCATGACCGGAAAGCAGGCGCGCAGCGCCTCGTCGGTCTCGATAGGGCGGATGTCCGGTTGACTCATGAGGATCCTGTCTTGAAAGAAACCGCCCGCCGCAAGGGCGGGCACAAGCATGATGCTAAGGACGCCATGCCATAATTTGAAGAACCATAAATTGATCTTCTAACTAGGCCATGACGCCCGCCTCCCTCGCCAATCTGCCGCCCGCCACTTCCGACGACGATCCGCTGTACCGGCAGGTCTATGAGCGCTTCCGCGGCGCCATCGCCCAGGGCACGCTCAAGCCCGGCGACCGCATTCCATCCGCGCGCGCATTGGCCAAGGACCTGGGCGTGGCGCGCGGCACCATCGAGATGGCCTACTCGCTGCTGCACGCCGAAGGCTATGTGCAGCCGCGCGGCCAGGCCGGCACCGTGGTCACGCCCGGCCTGCAGGCCCAGGCCGCGCCGCGCCCCTCGCCGCCCCCCGCCAAGACCGACCCCGACACATGGCGCCAGCCGCCGACGCTGCTGCCGTTCCAGATGGGGCTACCGGCGCTGGATGCCTTTCCGCGCAAGATCTGGGCGCGGCTTGGCGCCCGCCACCTGCGCGCCACGCAGGCGGCCGACCTGTCCTACCCGCCCGCCGATGGCCTGCCCGCGCTGCGCAATGCGATCGCCGCGCACCTGCAGGTCGCGCGCGGCATCCACTGCACGCCGGCGCAGGTGTTCATCACGTCCGGCTATCGCGAAAGCCTGAACCTGGTGATCCAGGCGCTGCTGCAACCCGGGGACCAGGTCTGGGTGGAAGACCCAGGTTACCCCCCCACGCGAGAGCTGCTGAAGCACTCGGGCCTGGCGTCGGCGCCGGTGGAAGTCGATGCCGAGGGCATCATGGTGTCGCGGGGTATCGCGCAGGCGCCGCATGCGAGCGCCGCGATCGTGACACCCGCCCACCAAAGCCCGCTGAGCGTGACCCTGTCGTTGACGCGGCGCCAGGCGCTGCTGGAGTGGGCCGGGCGCCATCAACGCTGGATCGTCGAAGACGACTACGACGGCGAATACCGCTACGTCAGCCGGCCGCTGCCGGCGCTCAAGAGCCTGGACCGGCAAGGCCGCGTGCTATACGCGGGCACGTTCAGCAAGGTCATGTTTCCCGGCATCCGCCTCGCGTACCTGGTGGTGCCCGAGGCCCAGGTGCGGCGCTTCGAGGATGTCAACCGCGTGCTCGGCAATGGCATCCCCGGACTGACCCAGGCGCTGGTCAGCGCCTTCATGCTGGAGGGTCATTTCGCGCGCCACATCCAACGCATGCGGCGGCTCTATGCGGAACGCCGCAACGCCACTGCAGCGGGGCTGGCCAAGGTATTCGGCCCCGCCATGCCGATCGATCCGCAACCGGGCGGCATGCACCTGCTGGTGCGGATGCAGGGTCACCAGACGGATCGCCCGCTGGCGCAGCGCATGCTCGAGCACGGCATCTACGCACACGCCCTGTCGCGCTGGACGAGCGCCGCGCCATGCGGCGCCGGCCTGCTGATGAGCTTCACCAACATCGAGTCGCAGGAACGCGCCGAGCAGCTTGGCCGCCGCATCCTGGAACTGATGTAGCGACGGCGCCGCCCACGGGCGAGGCGCCGCCGCCGCTTGAATCCGCCTATTTCAACCCGGCCTTGTCCAGGCCGAACGCCTCGTCGGCGGAACCTGGCTCGGTACGGAAAGCGACGTTCAGGCGGTTCCAGCCGTTGATGCCCACCACCAGGAAGGTCAGATCCGAGATTTCCTCTTCGGACAACTGGCTACGGACCTGCTGGTACACCGCGTCCGCCACGCCGTGCGGATGCAATGTGGTGAGCGCCTCGGTCCATTCCAGCGCGGCGCGCTCGCGCGGACTGAACAGCGGGGATTCACGCCAGATCGCCACATGGTGCAGGCGCAGCTCACGCTCACCGCCGATCCTGGCCTGCTTGACGTGCATGTCCAGGCAGAAACCGCAGCCATTGATCTGCGAGGCGCGGATCGTCACGAGGTCATTGAACTCCCGGATGACAGCCTTCTTTTTCAGCGCGGCGCTAAAGTCGAGGTAATGCTTGGACAGGTCGGCGGAGACCTGGAAATAATTCAAACGCTGGGTCATGTTGCGTACACCTTTGTGGAATGGATTGCGGACGACATCGCCGCATACCCTCATGGTGCCGCCAGGAGCCCCGATGAAAAAGCGCCATGAATCGGCATTTGGCCTGGGCCATATTGCCTGGGCAACACCGCCCGGGTCGCGATGCGGGCACGCCCGCTTGCTCCGGCGTCGAATTAAGGTATACTCTCGCCTCTTCGCAGTACGCAGTATCCGCGCGGGAGTAGCTCAGTTGGTAGAGCGCAACCTTGCCAAGGTTGAGGTCGCGAGTTCGAGACTCGTCTCCCGCTCCATCCGATGTGCCGTTTTCTTGAACGCGCCGCATCGTTGGATCCGCCAGCCGGATGTCTTATTGACCGGATCGCCCGGCATCATCGGCGCCGCTTTCTTCAACGACGGATTCCCGTCGTCTCCCCTCCCCAGTTCTGCTTTGCCGCCTTGCGCCTCGATGCCCGCATCGCCATCAATGCCACGCACCTTGCCCGCGCAATCTCTCGGCCCATTGCAAGGGAATCCGGGGCCCGCGCATCGTTGCGGCGACTTTTTTGCGAGACCTGCCGACAGGCCCGCACAAGTCCTAAAAACTGTGTATAATCGCTGTCTTTGGTGGACACGGCCTCTTTCAAAAAAGCGGCTAGTTCAAAAAGCGACTAGTGGGATCTGATCCCCGGTTCATCAAACGCAGTGCCCCGCGGGAGTAGCTCAGTTGGTAGAGCGCAACCTTGCCAAGGTTGAGGTCGCGAGTTCGAGACTCGTCTCCCGCTCCAAATACAAAAAGGAAGCACCGGCCTATACCGCGCTTCCTTTTTTCTTGCAGTACTGGCGCAATGGCAGAGTGGTTATGCAGCGGATTGCAAATCCGTGTACGTCGGTTCGATTCCGGCTTGCGCCTCCAGTATCTCCCCCCCTGCATCTCGTTACCCATCCCTACGCCCGGTCAATCGATTGATTGCTAAGGTGACGCCGTTTTCATTTGACGCCGACTCCATGCACAACAATCACTCATCGCGCCGCGGCCGCCCCTCCCTGCTCGCCCTGTCCGCCGCCACATTGATGGCGCTGGCGCCCTGGGCCGCCGAAGCGGATTCCGATCGACATCACCACCGCCATGGACATGGCCGCGGCGAGTACAAAGAGAAGTACTGGGACGGTGCGTGCAAAGTCGAGCGCAAGTGGAAGCGCAACGGCGAATACACCGAAAAGCGCAAATGCCGCGATGATTACCGCTACGGCTACGCGCCGCAGCCGGTGCTGGTGCCGGCCATGCCCGCGCCCGCCATCGTCATCAATCCGCCTCCCATCATCATCCGCCCCTGAACATGGATCCTTCGGTCAAAGACGCCATCGCCCGCTGGCCCGACGTGCCCGCGGTGTTCGGCTGGCTGTCGCTGGATCCGCGCGGCCGCTGGCGCCTGCATCCACAAGGACTGGCGGCACAGGGCGGCGCAGGCGAGCCCATCACCAATCCGCAGATCCTGGGTTTCATCAACCGCAACTACGAACACGACGACGCGGGCCGCTGGTTTTTCCAGAACGGTCCGCAGCGCGTGTTCCTGCGGCTGGACGCGGCACCGTATGTGCTGCGGCTGGACGACGAAGGCCGCGCGCTGCGCACCCACACCGATGAACCGGTAACCGCGATTGCCAGTTGGTGGCTGGATGACACCGGGCAGTTGTATGCCATGACCGCGCAAGGCGGCGGCATCGTGCTGGATCGCGACCTGGCGCCGCTGATGGAGCGGCTGGCCACGCCGGACGGCAAGCCGCTGCTGGCGTCGCTGGAACAGTTGGCGCCGGCGCGCCCCCTGGATGTCACGCTGCCCGGCATCTACGGCACGGCGCCGCTGCGCCTGCTCGAGCGCGGCGCCGTGCCCCTCACGCTGGGCTTCCAGGCCAACCCTGAGGCCTAAGGCCCACCGAAGGGGCGTGGCGGGCCTTGCCTGCCCGCGGCGGCCACGCCTCGGCCGCGATGACGCCCGCTCCTGCGGACTGCGTGATGCGCGAGACGCTCAGCCGCCGCGACCGCGCTTGAGCAGCGCGTACTTGCCGTCCCCCAGCAGCGCCAGCACGGCGGCCGCCACGGCCAGGAAAATCGGGTATTCCCAACCGCCGCCCGGGTTGCTGAAACCCCAGCCATTGCCAAAATGCACCGTCGACGCCACGAACAGTTGCACCGCGGCGATCACCGCGATCCAGCGCGGCCATACGCCGAGAATCAACAGCACGCCGGCGCCGATCTCAAAGAAGGTCACCGGATACGCCAACCAGCCGGCAAAGCCGATCTTGGCGAAGAACTGCGCGGTGCCGGGCAGCGTGAACACCAGCAACTTGGTCAGGCCGTGGGCCAGGAACATCACGCCCAGCGCGAGGCGGAGCAGGAGCGCGGCATACGGCGCGGTACGGGTATCGATCATTGCATTCTCCGTGAGCGAATCGCCCAGGACGGGAAGATTCTTCATGGCCGCTATTCTTGCGATTCCAAAAACAAAGATAAACCTGCAAAATCGCAACTTATTGTTCCCCTTTAAGAAACAATCATGGATACCCACACTGCCATGCAGACCTATGCCCGGGTCGTCGAACTGGGCTCGTTCGCGGCCGCCGCGGACAAGATGGGCCAGGCACGTTCCGTGGTTACACGGCAGATCGCCTACTTGGAAGAAAAGTATGGCGTGCGGCTGCTGAATCGCACCACCCGCAAGCTCAGCATGACCGACGCGGGTCGCGCCTTCTATGAGCGCGTGCGCCCCATCCTGGCCGAAGTGGCCGACCTGGAACTGTCGCTGCAGGCCGAAGGCCAGGTGCCCAGCGGCCGCCTGCGCGTCAGCGCCCCGGTGTCGTTCGGCATCCTGCACCTGGGGCCGGCCATCGCCGAATACCTGCTGCGCTATCCGGACGTGATCATCGACCTGGACCTGAACGACCGCGTGGTCGACCTGGTCGAGGACGGCTACGACGTCGCCGTGCGCATTGGCCCGCTGCAGGATTCCTCGTTGGTGGCCCGGCCGTTGGCGCCGCAGCAACTGCTGGTGTGCGCGGCACCGGTCTATCTGGAACGTCACGGCGTGCCGCGCACCCCCGAAGACCTGAAGCTGCACCGCTGCCTGCACTACGCCTACGCCAGTACCGGCAACGAATGGCATTTCGAGAAGGACGGCGTCACTCATCTGGTGCGGATCAATGCCGCCCTGCGCGCCAACAATGGCGATGTGCTGCGCACCGCCGCGCTGGCCGGACACGGCGTGATTCTGCAGCCGGAGTTCCTGGTGGGCGAGGACGTGCGCAGCGGCCGCCTCACCGCCCTGCTGCCGGACTACACCCATACCCCGATTTCCATGTACGCCGCGTATCCGCACCGGCGCTTCCTGTCGCCCAAGGTGCGCTCCTTTGTCGAGCACTTGGAAGCCCGCTTCGGCAGCGGAACGCCGATGGCGCCCGCCCGCCGCGCCAGCCGGCGCCGCAGCCGTTAGAATCGTATCCATGACCGCCAAATCGCCCCTCGAATACTTCCCCGCGCCGCGCCGTGCCAACTTCTGCAGCCAGTGCGGCTCGCCGGTGAACCGCCGGGTGCCCGAGGGCGACAACCGCGAGCGCGACATCTGCGACCACTGCGGCGCGATCCACTACCAGAACCCGCGCCTGGTGGTGGGCACGGTGCCGGTGCTGGACAACCGCGTGCTGCTGTGCCGACGCGCGATCGAGCCGCGCTACAACACCTGGACGCTGCCGGCCGGCTTCATGGAGCTGGGCGAGAGCACCGCGCAGGGAGCCGGCCGCGAAACGCTGGAGGAATCCGGCGCGCGCATCCGGCTGGGCGATATCTACACCATCATCGACGTGCCGCAGATCGAGCAAGTCCATGTCTTCTACCTGGCCGAGGTGCTGGGCCCCGAGCTGGATCCCGGCCCGGAGAGCCTGGAGGCCCGCTTCTACGACGAGGCCGAGATTCCCTGGGACGACCTGGCGTTCCGCACCGTGGCGACCACGTTGCAACGCTACTTCGAGGACCGCAAGCGCGGCACATTCGGCCCTCACCACTACACCCTAGAATCGCACCGTTGAAGCTGCCCTGGCTCGCCGCCGACACGCCGTTTCCGCCAGCCGAGTTCGCCCTGACCGATCCGGACGGCCTGCTGGCGGCTGGCGCCGACCTGTCGGCGCCCCGCCTGATCCAGGCCTATTCGAACGGCATCTTTCCGTGGTATTCCGAAGGCGAACCCATCCTGTGGTGGAGTCCCGATCCGCGCATGGTGCTGGCCTGCCAGGACTTCGCGCCCTCGCACTCACTGCGCAAGCTGCTGCGCCAGATCGCACGCCAGAAACACGACGCCGCGCCGCGCGTCCAGGTGCGGGTGGACACGGTCTTCAGCACCGTGATGGCGCAATGCGCCGCGCCGCGTGACGGCCAGCCGGGCACCTGGATTACCGCGGCGATGCGCCAGGCGTATGCCGCCTGGCACCAGGCCGGCTACGTCCACAGCATCGAAACCTGGATCGACGGCGAACTGGCGGGCGGGCTGTACGGCATCAGCCTGGGCCGCATGTTTTTCGGTGAATCGATGTTCACGCTGGTGCCCAATGCCTCGAAGATCGCGCTGGCCTACCTGGTGCGCTACCTCAGCACCCAGGGCGTGCAGTGGATCGACTGCCAGCAGCAGACACGCCATCTTGCCAGCCTGGGCGCGCGGCCCGTGCCGCGCTCGCACTTCCTGGCGCATGTCCGCGCCGCCTGCGCCGAGCCCCCCCTTGCCTGGGCACCGGGCTGGCTCGACAGCAGCGGCCGGCTGACGCCGCTGACGGCGGCGCGAACCTGACGCCTCCCCAAGAGGATGTCCCGGTCCACATGTGATCGCAGGTTAGGCGTTAATATGTACCTGTCTCCGTCACGCACTGGCCGGGACGCCACATGAGCCAGCTAAAAGAACTCCCCTTCTCCACGCTGCAGTTCTACGCAACCGCGCCGTATCCCTGCAGTTACCTGCCGGATCGCCAAGCGCGGTCGCAGGTTGCCGCGCCCGGCCACCTGATCAATGCCGGCACCTATTCGCAACTGGTCGAACAGGGTTTTCGCCGCAGCGGGCTGTTCACCTATCGACCGCACTGCGACAACTGCCGCGCCTGTGTGCCGGTGCGCGTCGACACCGCCGGCTTCGCCCCCAATCGCAGCCAGCGCCGCGCCTGGCGCGAGCACCGCGACCTGCAGTCATTCGTGGCCGAGTTGGCCTGGTCTCCCGAACACTACCGGCTCTACACCCGCTACCAGCAGGGCCGCCATCCGGGCGGCGGCATGGACGAGGACAGCCGCACCCAGTACGCGCAATTCCTGCTGACCAGCCGCGTCAATACCCGCCTGGTGGAATTCCGCGATCCGGACGGCGTGCTGATGATGGTCTCGATCATCGACGTGCTCGACGATGGCCTGTCGTCCGTCTATACCTTCTACGATCCCGACGTGCCGGGCAGCCTGGGCACCTACAGCATCCTGTGGCAGATCGAGCAGTGCCGCACCCTCAACCTGCCCTGGCTCTATCTGGGCTACTGGATCGAGGACAGCCGCAAGATGTCGTACAAGGCCAGCTTCCACCCGGCTCAATACCTGATGGACGGCACCTGGGGCGAACGTCCTGCGCCCACCCCGGGCCCCGCCTGAAGCGCGCCAGCGCGTCGCCGCGGATGTCGGGGCCCAGACCCTTTACAATCCCGCTCCATGTCGATCCTCTTCCACGCCTATCCCCTGGCCCGCCCGGCGCTGTTCGCCATGGACGCGGAAACCGCCCACGAAGTCACCCTGTCGGGGTTGCAGCGGGCCTATGATTGCGGCGCCACGCGCAAGCTGCTGCACGCGCAGCCGAAGGCGCCATGCAGGCTGATGGGAATGCAGTTGGCCAACCCCATCGGGCTGGCGGCCGGACTGGACAAGAACGGCGCCTATATCGACGCGCTGGGCAATCTGGGATTTGGCTTCATCGAGGTCGGCACGGTGACACCCCGCGCGCAGCCGGGCAACCCCAAGCCCCGCATGTTCCGCCTGCCGCGGGCCAATGCGCTGATCAACCGCCTGGGCTTCAACAACCAGGGGCTGGACGCGTTCCTGGCCAACGTGCAACGCAGCCAATGGCGCAAGCAGGGCGGCATCCTGGGGCTGAACATCGGCAAGAACGCCGACACGCCGATCGAGCGCGCGGCCGACGACTACCTGATCGGCCTGGCGGGTGTCTATCCGCATGCCGACTACGTGACGGTGAACATCTCGTCGCCCAACACCAAGAACCTGCGCGCGCTGCAGGGCGGCGATGAACTGTCGGCGCTGCTGGCGCAACTGGCGGACAAACGCCATGCGCTCGAAGACCAGTACCAGCGCCGCGTGCCGATGGCGGTGAAGATCGCCCCGGACCTGACAACCGAGCAGATCGATGCGATCGCCGAGGCCCTGCCGCGCCACGGCATCGACGGCGTCATCGCCACCAACACCACGCTGTCGCGCGAGGCCGTCACGGGCATGGCGCACGCCGACGAGGCCGGCGGCCTGTCCGGCGCGCCGGTGCATGAGCTGTCGCTGGCGGTGATCCGCCGCCTCAGGCAGCAATTGGGCGACAGCCTGGCGATCATCGGCGTGGGCGGCGTGCTATCGGGCCGGCAGGCCCGCGAAAAGATCGAGGCCGGCGCCGACGCGGTGCAGCTGTACACGGGCTTGATCTACCGCGGCCCCGCCCTGGTGGGGGAATGCGTGCGGGCGGTGGCCCGCCGGGCCTGATCGCCCCCTGCCGCCCGAAGGGCCGGGATACTTGGCCGCGAAGACCGCCTGGCGGGCCTTTGCAGCCCGGGCAGCCCCCTGCCGCCGGCCGGACGCGCCGCGCAGGAACAGGCAAAAAAAGAGGCCACCCGAAGGGTGGCCCTAATTCCAGCTCTGCTCTGTCACTCAACAGTACTACATAACTGCGATTTGCGCAGCCCTGCGCGCGCGAATACTCAGGCGCTGCGACGGCTGCGGCTGGCGACCTTGGTGGCGGCGTCGGCGGCATCCGTCGCGGCCTTGAAGGTCGCGTTGGCGGCGGCATTCATGTTGGATTCGGCGACTTCAGCGGCCTGCTTGGCGGCCTTGGTCAGCGAATCGTAGGCGCTGTTGGCGGTGGCCAGCGACGACTTGATCAGGGCGACGGCGCTTTCCGAACCCGTGGGGGCGTTCTTCGAGAACTGCTCGACGGCGTCGCTCAGTTGCTGTTGGCCTTCGGCGATTTGTTCTTCGGTCAGCTTGACCAGGTTGCCTTGCACGCCGGCAACGATGTCGTACACGTGCTTGGTGTAGGCCAGGGCCTTTTCGGCGCCCGGCTGCAGCAGGCCGGAGGCGAACGCCGCGGCTTCCTGCGGGTCCTTCACTTCAGCGGCTTGTTGCGACTTCTGGGCGACTTCGTCCAGGGTGGCGCGCACGACCTTCAGGTTCAGCTCGACCAGTTTTTCGAAACCGGCGAACACGGCCGACTGGGCGGCCACGAAAGTATTGATGCCGGCTTTTTGACGGTCCAGGACTTGTTGCGGGATAGCGCTCATAGAATTGCTCCTTTTAGGGGTCGCCGGAGGCTGTCCGGCAGGTAAGGATGGTGTCTGCGACGAAATAAGGAACGTGCGCGGAAACTGGTACTACAAGCTACCGCCGGCCCGTTTGATGCACTGCACAATTGACATTCTACGGGCCTGAAAATCGTTGTCAAGCAATATTGGTGCAACGCAACAACTATTTGCACATTAACAGTGCAAGCCCCGGACCGGGTTTGATCCAGGACAAGGATTTCCCAGGATCCGGGAAATACCGGACATGACGGCGTATCAATTCTTTTCTACACTGCTTGCACGCTGATGACAGACAAATACAAACAATAAGTCAGCGGTCAAAAACACATCGCAGCAAGCAAAACCCTGCAATTGGAGACTTCATGACCCTCATCCCCCGCACGCTATCGGCCCTGCTCGCGGCCAGCGCCATGCTCGCGGCCGGCGCCGCCCACGCGGAATTCCCGGAACGCCCCATCAACATGGTGGTGCCGTTCGCCGCAGGCGGCCCGACGGACAACGTCGCGCGTTCGCTGGCTGAAGCCATGCGGCACTCGCTGGGCCAGACCGTCGTGGTCGAAAACAAGGGCGGCGCGGGCGGCACGATCGGCACCACGCAGGTGGCCCGTTCGCAGCCCGACGGCTATTCGGTGCTGCTGATGCATGCCGGCTTCTCGACCGCGCCCTCGCTGTACAAGAATCCGGGATACGACCCCTACAAGAGCTTCGAGCCGATCGGCCTGGTCGTCGATGTGCCCATGACCATCATCGCGCGCGCCGACTTCCCGCCCAACACCATCCAGGAACTGGCCGAGTACGTCAAAAAGAACAAGGACAAGGTTTCGCTGGCCAACGCCGGCATCGGGGCCGCCAGCCACCTGTGCGGCACCATGCTGGTCGAAGCGCTGGGCGTGCAGCTGCTGACCATTCCCTACAAGGGCACGGCCCCCGCCATGAACGACCTGCTGGGCAAGCAGGTCGACATGCTTTGCGACCAGACCACCAACACCACGCAACAGATCGACGGCGGCAAGGTCAAGGCCTATGCCGTCACCAGCCTCAAGCGCGTGCCCACCCTGCCGAAGCTCCCGACCATGGACGAATCCGGCTACAAGGGCTTCGAGGTCGGCATCTGGCATGGCATGTGGGTGCCGAAGGGCACGCCCAAGCCGGTGGTCGACAAGCTGGTCAAGAGCCTGCAGGCTGGCCTTGCGGATCCGAAGTTCCAGGAACGCATGAAACAGCTGGGCGCCACGGTGCTGACCGCCGACGCCAATCCCCAGGCCCTGGAGGCCAAGGTCAAGCAGCAAGTGCCGCAGTGGGCCGAGCTGTTCAAGAAAGCCGGCGTCGAACCGCAGTAACCTGACCAGGCCCCGCCCTGGCGGGGCCTGTCGTGTCCTTCGGCAGGATGGACGCCCGGCGCGCCTCAGGGGCGCAGGGCTTCCGCCGCCATGCCCAATCCGTTGAAACCGCTGGACACCGAGGGTTCATAGCCGAGCGCCTCGGAAATACTCGCGGCGGTATCGACCAGGGCCTTGATCCAGTCGTCCTGCAGACGTTCCGCCGGCGCCGAGATCGACAGACCCGCCACCAGTTTGCCGGTGTCATCGAAAATACCGGCGGCGATGCATCGCACCCCAAGCTCCAGTTCCTCGTTGTCGCGCGCGTAGCCATGGCGGCGCACCAGCGCCAGCTCGCGCTCGAGCCGGTCGAGATCGGTCAGGCTGTTGCGGGTATGCCCGGCCAGGCCCGTGCGCAAGGCGTACGCGCGCACCTGACGCGTATCGGCAGTGGACAGGAACAGCTTGCCGGTGGAGGTCAGATGCAATGGCGCACGGCCCCCGATGGCGCGCACCACCTGCATGCCCGAGCGCTCGCTCCAGGCCCGGTCGATATAGACGATTTCATCACCCTGCTGCACCGACAGGTTAATGGTCTGGCCGGTCAGCTTGTGCAGCGAGCGCATCGCGGCGATCGCCGCTTCGCGCACATTGAGCCGTCCCTTGACGAGCGACCCCAGCTCCAGCAGGCGCATGCCTAGCTGGTAGAGGCCATTGTCCACCCGCTCGACGTAGCGCCCCACCACCAGGTCATTCAGGATGCGGTGCGCGGTGGACGCGTGCAGGCCCGTGGTCGCGGACAATTCCTTGAGCGTGACGGGATCAGGCTGCGCGGCCAGCGCGTCGAGCAGGCGCATGGCGCGCTCGATGACCTGGATGGCGATGGGACTGCCCGCGGCGCCATCGGTTTCGGCTTCCTGGGCATTGCGAGTGAAAGAAGGACGGGACATGGGACCAACAGTGGCTAGCGCCGCGCCGCCGAAAGAGACCTTACTTGCGGCAACGCAGCAAACAGTTCTTTCCCGTATTGTGAAATTTACCGGGCCATTTGGCAATCGTTTTTTTGCCCATCGGACTGCCGAGGCGCTTGACCAGGGCCATGCCTATCCATCAGATTCCCGGCGGCGCCAGCTTGCCTCCCAGGCGCAGCACTTCCGCCCGCAAGAAGGCCAAAGCCTCGGCCGCCCCCTCGGGTTCGCCCTTCACGCCCAGGTCGATATGCGGCGTGCCGCCGGCCTCGCCCACGCTGGGCAGGCTGAAGGCCCGCACACCCGGCCAGCGCGTTTCCACGGTTTGCATGGCCGGCGTGATGCGCGACTCGGGCATGCCGAACACCAGGAAGGAATGCTCGGCGTGACGACGGATATGCTGCAACGCACGATAGCGTGTATCGAGCGTCCACTCGAGCATCGGCCACGCCATCACGGGAAATCCCGGCACGAATGTGTGATCCTGGATGAAGAACCCGGGGATGCGGTTGTACGGGTTCGGCACGATCTCGGAGCCCTCGGGGAACATGCCCATCTGCAGCCGCTGCTGGTTCTCGGGCGCACTCATGTCGGCCGTGCCCTGCCCCTTGGCCGCCATCTCGGCCGTGCGCAACGCGATCGCCTGCTCGGCCTCGGGGTGCAAGGCCAGCGCCCGTCCCAGGGCGGCGGCCGCGGCCTGCCGGGTGTGGTCGTCGGGCGTGCCACCGATGCCGCCGCAAGAGAACACCACGTCGCCACTGGCGAAGCTGCGCCGATAGGCGTCCACCAGGGTGTCGCGGTCATCCGGCAGGAATTGCGCCCATCCCAGCTGCATGCCGCGGGCGCCAAGCAATTCGACCACCTTGGAAAAGTGCTTGTCCTGCCGGCGGCCAGAGAGGATTTCGTCGCCGACGATGATGAGGCCGATGCGGCGGGAGGCGGGTTCTGCTGCCATGTCCGGTTCCAGAGAGTGGGATTGAATGAGCGCGATACCGCCTCAGGCGACATCGATGGTGCGTTCCTGGCGCAGGCGCTGGAGTGCGTCCAGTCCATAGTGCGCATAGACCAGCGCCGAAAACACCGGCAGGACGATCCAGGCCGGTGGCAACAGGTTGAGCAGGGCACAGATCAGGCCGATGATCCAGAACCCGCCATTGTGGCGTTCGAGGATCAGTTTGCGTTCGGTGGGGCTGGCATGCTCGACGATGGCGTCGACCCGCATCATGCGCGAGAAGGCGAACGTCCACCAGAAGACCGGCAGCACCAGGGCCATGGGCGGCACCAGCCAGAGCGGCAGGGTGAACAGCCAGCCAAGCACGAACGCGCCCGACACCCAGACCGCGTTCCAGACACTGACGGCGGTGGCCAGTTTGCCCTGATGACGCAGGCTCGCGTATTCGCGCTGGCTCACGTGGCGCAGCACCAGCGGCATGACGAACACCGCTGCGATCGCCAGGCCCAGCACACCCGACAGCGGCAACAGGATCGATACCGCGACCAACGGCACCAGATAGAGCTTGAGCGAGAACAAGCCCATCGCCAGCAACCATTCGTCGGTGCGGTTGATGAAGTCCCAATGCGATGCCTGAGCGGCCAGCCAGTCGGTGAGCGGTGTCCAGAACAGCCAGAACAGCAGTAGCGCGCCGAGCAGCGCAATCAGGAAGGGCAGCAGCAGCGCAAACAGCATCGTCGGGTGGCACTGCGACACCAGGGCGCGCTTGAAGGCCTGCGCCACGCCCCCGGTGCTGCGAGCGAAGCGGCTGGTGCCGGTGGATTCGGAGTCAGGACGCAGGACAGGCATGTAGGCAGGAATGGCGGGTGATCATCCCGGGTATGATAGTCAAACCTGCTTTCCCGCGCTCGTATGACATTACTGGTACCCGGCTCCGATCTCACCGCCCTGCGGGCACAACTGGCCGCCTCGCCGCAAGCCTGGCTGGTCGCTTGCTTCTGCGCCGCGTGGTGTGACACCTGCGAAGAATACAAACCCAAGCTGCGGGCGCTGTCCAGCGCCCGGCCCCAGCATGTATTCACCTGGATCGACATCGAAGACCACGCCGAGCTGCTGGGCGAAGTCGACGTCGAGAACTTCCCCACCCTGCTGGTCCAGATCGGCGGGCGGGTCGTCTTCTATGGCCCCATGCTGCCCCACATCGGCCATCTCGAACGCTTGCTCGACAGCCTGGACGAGCACAGCGCGCCCGTGACGACAGCGCTGCCGGATCTACCCCGGCTCCTCGCCGCCTGAGGCCTCCAGCCGCAAAAAAAGCGCCGTGCCTGGCGCTTTTTTCATGGTCGTGGATGACATCAACGATGCCACCACGCAGGCGTGCCCGCTACTTGCGGCTGCCGCCCAACAGCACGGCCAGTTGGCGCTTGGGCGCAGACGAATTGCCATTCTGGCGCGGCGCCTGCTCTTCGACCTGGGCCGACGCTGCCGAAGGCTCGTAGGGCTTGAGGAAGAAATCATCCACCGGTTGGCGCGTCGTGCCACCGCCCGAGCGGCGATCCGACGAACGGCCACGCTCGCGGCCGCCATCGCGCGACGACGGGCCGCGCTCTTCGCGCCGGCCGTGGCTGCGGGCGACCAGATCGGCCGGCAGTTCCAGGGTACCGCGCGGCACTTCGCGCTTGATCAGCTTCTCGATGTCCAGCAGGAAACGCTCTTCATCGGCGGTGAACAGCGCGATGGCCTCGCCCGAGGCGCCGGCGCGGCCCGTGCGGCCGATGCGGTGCACGTAGTCTTCAGCGTTGTACGGCAGGTCGTAGTTGATGACGCAAGGCACGCCGGCCACGTCCAGGCCGCGCGCCGCCACGTCGGTGGCCACCAGCACTTCGAGTTCGCCGGCCTTGAAGGCCTCGAGCGCTTTCATGCGGTCGGCCTGGGTCTTGTCGCCGTGGATCGATTCGGCCTTGACGCCGTCGCGCTCGAGTTCGCGCGCCAGGCGCGCCGTGCCGATCTTGGTGTTCGAGAACACGATGACCTGATTCAGGCCGCGCGACTTCACCAGGTGCACCACCGCCGCGCGCTTCTGGTCGCCGCTCATCTTGTAGGCGATCTGCGTGATGGTGTTGGCCGTGGCGTTGCGCGCCGCGACTTCGATTTCCACCGGATGGTTCAGGTACGAACGGCCGAGCTTGCGGATTTCGTTGCTGAAGGTGGCCGAGAACAGCAGGCCCTGGCGCTGCGCGGGCAGCAGCCGGATGATGCGTTCCAGGTCGGGCAGGAAGCCCATGTCCAGCATGCGGTCGGCTTCGTCCAGCACCAGGATGCCGACTTGGCTCAGATTCACGTTCTTCTGCTCGACGTGGTCCAGCAGGCGGCCGGGCGTGGCCACCAGCACTTCGCACCCGCGACGCAGCGCTTCTTTCTGCGGACCGATATCGACGCCGCCGAACACCACCGCGGAACGCAGCGGCGTCTGCTTGCTGTAGCGCTTGACGCTTTCGTATACCTGGTCGGCCAGCTCGCGCGTGGGCGTCAGGATCAGCGCGCGCACCGGATGGCGCGCGGGCGAGGCGCTGGTGTTGGCCAGCGGCATCAGGCGGTGCAGGATTGGCAGCGTGAACGCCGCCGTCTTGCCGGTGCCGGTCTGGGCCGCGCCCATGACATCGCGCCCTTCGACCACGACGGGAATGGCCTGCGCCTGGATCGGGGTGGGCGTGGTGTAGCCGGTTTCGGCGATCGATTGCAACAGCAGGGGATGCAGCCCGAAGTCGGAAAACGTGGGCGTGGGCGCCGCTGCTGCGGCGGTGGGTGCTGCGGATTGAGTGGATTCAGTCATCAGGGTTAGGCAAGTACCGGGACCAGTGAAAAAGAACAAAACGAGAGAGCTGCGAGCACTGCACTGCATATGCATCGGGACAACCGGAACGCGCGCCACGCTCGCGCGGCCATGTGCGAACCACCTCGAGACGCATGCGCATCGCGGGTAATCAGCACCCTGCCTTGCTGGCCAGGTGGCGCATTCTGGTTTCGATACTTATGAGGGCAGTACCAGGCCCGGATTGCTGTGGATAACTTGATTTTAGCGCAGCCGGGCGCCGGGGCGGTCAAGCCAGTGCCGGGGGGCGACTCCTTTGGCCTGGCGGAAGCTCTTGCTGAAATGGCTGAGGTTGCCGAATCCGGTGGCCAGCGCGGCATCGGTGACCCGGTATCCCGCCTCCAGCATGGACGCTGCGGCATCCAGCCGCACCGCCTTCAGGTAGGCGTGGACGGAGCGTCCGGCCACCTGGCGAAAGCCCGCCTTGAGCTTTTTCTCGCTCAGGCCAACCTCGCGCGCCAGGCGCAGCACCGTCCATTCCTCGCCATAGCGGGCCTCGATCAGGCGCCGGGCCTGCGCCAGCTGGCGCCGCTCGCGGGCCGCCACCGGCGTCTCTCCGGCCGCGCCGCTCATGGTTTCCAGCACGATGGCCAGGGCCTCGAGCGCCTTGGCGCGCATGTACAGCCGGCGCGCGGTGGCGTCTTCGTGGCGGCAGTCCAGGACGTCGGCGGCCAACCGCAGCAGGCCGGGCGGCGCCGGAAAGCCGGCCATCAACGAACCGGCCGCCGGCACGCTGTGATCCAGCACGAACGCGCCGCGCAGGGCCGCCAGCGGCCGGCCCCCGGCGCGTAACAGCCCGGCGGATGAATAACGGATGTCCACCAGGCGGACGGCTTGCCCGCCCGGCATCTGGAAACGGCCCCGCGCCCCGCGTTCGCCCGTCTGCACCACGGCCATGCCGGAGCCGACGTTCAGCGGCACCCCGCCGTCGATCGACATGCAGGCCCGGCCTTCCAGGAAGACGGCGATGCAGAACATGGGCGGGCCCTCGGCGGCGACGTCCAGGCCGACTTCCGGCGCGCCGTTCCAGACCGACAGGGTCAGGTCTTCGTCGAACGCCTCCACCCGTGACAGCGCCGCCCATGCAGCGGGAATCGGCGCGGCGGGCAGCAAGGGGTGGCCGCAACGGTGTCCCGGCCAGTCGGTCGCGGGCGCCAGCGCGCCAGTGGCGAAATCCAAATTTAGACCCCGAATTGAACAGTGCGGGTACGGAAACCGTTAGTGCGCCCCGATACCAATAACAATAATTCTCATTAATAATTCTACTGAAATCCCGCTTTGACGACATGACACTTTCGCTCCCCTTCCGCCACACCGCGCTGACGGCCGCCCTGTGCGCCCTGGCCGTTCCCGCCGCCGCGCAGTCCCAGTCCGTCAGCGAGCTGGCCCCCATCACCGTCACCGCGAGCAAGCAGGAACAGGCGCTGCGCGATTTCAATGGCGCCGCCGTGGTGGTGCCGGCCGACACCCTGCACGCCGCGCAGGTCGACAGCACCCTGCAACTGTCGCGCGTGCTGCCGGGCGTACAGATGTCCAGCAGCGGGTCGTTCCTGTTCCCCGTCATTTCGGTGCGCGGCATCACGTCGGCCCAGGACTTCTACAACCCCGCGCTCACCGTCTACGTGGACGGCGTGCCGCAGTTGCCCACCTTCGCCTCACAGCTGCTGACCGACGTCGAACGCGTGGAACTGCTGAAAGGCCCGCAAGGCACGCTGTATGGCAAGAGCGCGATGGGCGGCGTGTTGAACATCGTGTCGCGGCAACCGGACAACGATCCCTACTTCCGCGCCGCCGCCGGCGTCGCCAGCCGCGACGGTTACCTGTTCAAGGCCAGCGGCGGCGGGCCGCTGGTCGACAACCTGCTGTACGGCTCGGTGGCCGCCGCGGTCAACGACGCCCCCGGCCGGCTCGACAACCCGGTCACCGGCGCCAGCCATGTCGGCGGCACCTCGGCCAACGCGGGCGCGGCGCGTCTGCGGTTGGCGCCGGCCGGCAGCCCCTGGGAAATGGGCCTGGCGGTCAGCGGCGAATGCACCCGCGGCAGCCAGGACGTCTACGTGCCCTTCGACGATCCCGGCAGCCGGCAAGCCGCGATTTCCCCGGACATGCCTGCGTCGCTGGCCGATCCCTACCAGAAGCGCTGCAGCGGCAGCCAGGCGCTGACCGGCCGCTACGATTTCGATGGCTGGCGCCTGAATGCGGTGGCCGCCTGGCAGCAGTTGCACTACGACCGCCACTTCACCCTCGGGCCGACCTACACCAGCCAGCCCGAGCGCTGGCGCCAGCAGATGCAGGAACTGCGCCTGTCGACCACCGGCACGCACGCGGTCGACGGCGTCGTGGGCCTGTACCGCCAGCGGGTCACGCAGTCGCGTTCCGCGCTCAGCCAGATGCAGATGCCCGGGATGCAAATCGACGCATTCACGGCCGGCTCCCGCAACACCAGCGAATCAATCGCCCTCTATGGCGACGCCACCTGGCACGCCACCCACGCGCTCGATCTGTCGGCCGGCCTGCGTTATTCCCGCGACAAGGCATCCACCCGCTACGACGGCTCGACGCTCAATGGCGTGACCTACGGCCAGGACCCCTTCGGCGGCGCGGGCACGACGTCGGGCAGCACGGTGCTCGGCAAGCTGTCCGCCGGCTACCGCCTGTCGCCCGAATGGCGCGTGTACGCCAATGCGGCGCAAGGCTACAAGCCCGGCGGCTACAACCTGGCGCCGTCCAACCCGGCCGATGCGCGTCCCTTCGGCAAGGAACGCGGCGTCAGCTACGAAGCGGGCGCGCGCTTTGACGGCGATACGTTGCGCGGCGGGGCCGCGCTGTACCGCACCGACATCCGCGATGCGCAACTCTATGTCAGCGACCAGATCGGCTATCAGCACATCGAGAACGTCGGCAATACGCGCTCGACCGGCGTCGAGTTCGACCTGAGCTGGGACGTGACGTCGCAATGGACACTGGGGCTGGACGGTTTTCTAAACCACACCACGTTCCGCAGTTTCAACAGCGATGCGGTCTGCCCCGGCTGCGACGGCAACCGCGTGCCGTTCTCGCCGGGCTACGGCCTGAACGCCAGCGCCCGCGGCCACTTCGACGCGGGCATCGGCCGCCTCTCGCCGGCCCTGACCGTGCGCCGGATCGGCGCGCAGTTCTTCGACATCGGCAACAGCCTGCGCCAGGACGCCTACACGCTGGTCGACCTGAGCCTGGCATGGCGCATCCGGCCGCAGGTCGAGGCCACGCTGTACGTCAACAACCTGACCGACCGGCGCTACCGCACCTACGCCTTTGGCGGCGGCGCGCGCGGCAGCTACGCGCAGGTCGATCCCGGCCGCACCGTGGGCCTGAACGTCGCCTTCGAATACTGACGCCGGGACCCGACGCGATGCCGAACGCCTCCCCCGCGCGTCTGCCGACCGCGCGGGTCATTGCCGCCATCGGCGGCATCTGCATGGTCCAGAGCCTGGTCAGCGGCATCGCCTTCCAGGGCGTGCCGGCGCTGCTGCGCGACAGTGGCGCGCCGCTGGGCCAGGTGGGCCTGGCCTATCTGGCCTTCCTGCCGTGGGCCCTGAAATTCCTGTGGGCGCCGTGGATCGAGCGCTATCGCCTGCCCCAGGGCCAGGCGCGGCGGCGCACCCGGCGCATCGTGCTGCCGGGCCAATGGCTGCTGGCCGCGTTGCTGTTCCTGCTGGCCATCCTGGGCCAGCCGACCCTGCCCGTGCTGCTGGCCGTGCTTGGCCTGATCTCCCTCACCGCGGCCACCGTCGACATTGCCGGCGACGCCTTCGCGGTCGAGCAACTGGCGGCGCGCCGGCGCGGCTGGGGCAATGCGACCCAGGTCGGTTCCAGCTATTTGGGCATGTTCCTGGGGGCGGGGCTGTTCGTGGTGCTGGCGGACAGCCATGGCTGGCGCGTGGCGGCCGCCGTGATGGGCCTGCTGGTGCTGCTGCTGACCCTGCCGTTCGCCGGGCTGCGCGAGCCGGCCCGCGCGGCCGATGCGCCTGCGCACCGCCCCAGCCTGGCGCACGCGCTGGGCCGGCCAGGCGTGCGGCTTGGCCTGCTCATCACCGTGGTGTTCCAGGTCGGCTCGCGGCTCGCCGCCGGCATGACCTCGCCGCTGTTGCTGGACCGCGGCGTGCCGCTGGCCTCGGTGGGCTGGATCAACGGCGCCGGCGCGGTCGTCGCGGGACTGGCGGGCACCTTGCTGGGAGCGCTGGCGCTGCAACGCTGGCGGGCGCCGCGCGCGGTGGTCGCGGCCATGGCCCTGCAGGCGGCCGCGCTGATCCTGTTCGTGGCCGGCGTCGCCGCGCCCGGCCTGGGGTTGCCGGCCGCCGGCCCCGGCTGGCTGGTGGCGCTGGCGCTGCTCAAGGCGGCCACGGCCGCCACCGGTTTCGTCGCGCTGTACGCCTTTCTCATGGGGCAGGCCTCGCCGGCCCAGGCCGGCGTCGATTTCACGCTGTTCCAGTGCGCCGACGCGCTGGTCGCCATGGTCGGCGGCCTGGCCGCCGGCTGGCTGGCGCAGCACCTGGGCTATGGCGCCTGCTTCGGCATCGCCGCCGTCCTGGGCGCGGCCGGCCTGCCCGCCCTTTTCGTCCTGATGCGGCGCGCCGCGCCGCCCTCGTCTTCTGGAGAATGAACATGTCTGAACGCACCGTCGTCATTGCGGGCGCCGGCGTCGCCGGGCTGGCCTGCGCCTGGTGGCTGGCCCGGCAGGGCTGGCGCGCCGTGGTGGCCGAACGCGCGCCGCATCTGCGCGATGGCGGCTACATGATGGGCCTGTCCGGCCCCGGCCTGCTGACCGCCCGCCGCATGGAACTGGTGCCCGCCCTGCGCGCCGTGGAGCGCGAAATCGGCGAGAACGTCTATCGCGACCGCCGCGGCCGCGAGGTGATGCGGATCCGCTATCGCGAACTGCTGCGGCAACTGGACTGGATCACCCTGCGCCGCACCGATCTCGTGCAGGTGCTGCACGCCGCCGTGCGCGACCACGCCGAGATCCGGCTGGCCACCACGGTGGCGGGCTGTAGCCAGGATGCCCATGGCGTGGACGTGACATTGTCGGATGGGTCCCAATTGCGCGCCGATCTGCTGATCGGCGCCGATGGCGTGCGCTCGCCCCTGCGCGCCCAGGTCTTCGGCGCCGAAGCGGCGGCGCCATCGCCGCTGGGCTACCGTTATGCGGCCTATGACGTCGACGACGACACCGGCATGGCGCGCGACTTCGTGTCCTATGCCGCGCCGGGCCATCAGGTCGAATATCACGGGCTGGGCGGCGGCCGCAAAGCAGCCCTGCACGTCTGGCGCAGCCACGAGACCGGCTGGGTCGAGGCGCCGCGGCGGCTGGGCCTGCTGCGGGAACTGGCGCGCACCACCCACGCGGAAGTGGGCCGGCAGCTGGACACACTGTCCGCCGACACGCCGATCGTCATGGATGACCTGGCGCTGGTCGAGCTGCCGCGCTGGCATCAGGGCCGCATCCTGCTGGCCGGCGACGCCGCCCATAGTCTGTCCCTGATTTCTGGCCAGGGCGCGGGGATGGCATTGGCCGGCGCCTACGTGCTGGCGCAGGAACTGGGCAGGCTGCCGATCGAACAGGCCCTGGCGGCCCATGAGCGGCGGCTGCGCCCGGTGATCGACAGCCTGCAGCAGCGCAGCCGCAAGCTGGCGCCCGTCTACGTGCCGGCCTCGGCATTCGCCTTTGGCCTGCGCAATACGGCCTTACGCCTGCTGCCCAGGCTGATCCTGAAACGCTATTTCCTCAGCGGGCTGAAATCCGAAATGGAAGCCGCCGCGGCGCTCGGCTGACCGGCCTCAACCCGCCAGCCAGCGCAGCCCCCACAGCACCAGCATGCCGACCACGATGACCAGCACCGCGCTGCGGGTGCGCAGAAACACCAGAATGGCGACGATGCCAGCCACCAGCTTGTAGTCGAACAGCGGGCCCAGCCCGGCCTTCCAGGGCAGCAGGTCGGGCACCACGATGGCGGTGAGCGCGGCGGCGGGCGCATAGCGCAGCGCGCGGCGCACCCCATCGGGCAGCGGGATGTAGTCGCCGAACAGCATGAAGCCGGCGCGCGTCAGCACACTGCACAGCGCCAGCAGCAGAATCGCCGAATAGACGTAGATTTCGGACGGCCAGAATGTCATGTGCGCGCCTTGAAGAAGCGTTCGGCCCACATGCCGGCCACCACGCCCGCGATGACCGCGGCCGCCAGGCCCAGGCGCAGCGGCAGCACCTGGCCGGTCCAGGCGACCACGCCCGCGGCCAGCATCGACACCAGCATGGGTTTGGAATTGGCCAGCGGCACCGTAATGGCCAACAGCGCCAGCACCGCCGCGAAATCCAGCGACCAGGCCGACGGCACCATGGTCCCCAGGTAGATGCCGATGATCGACGAGGTCTGCCAGACCAACCAGCCCGGCGCAATGGTGCCGAGGAAATACCACAGTTGTTCGCGGGTGCCGCGCTCGGCGGCGTCACCGAAGCGCGGCATGAACAGCACGAAGCCCATGTCGGTGGTGAAGTAGCCCAGCCCCAGCCGCTTGGGCCAGGACAGGTGGCGGAAATAGGGTTGCAACGCCGCGCCGAAGATCAGGAAGCGCAGATTCACCACGCAACCGGCGGCAAAGACCAGCCAGAGCGGCGCGCCGGTGGCGATCAGTGGCAGGGACGTGAGCTGCGCCGATCCGGCGTACAGCAGCAGGGTCATGGCCAATGCCATGGATTCGGTCAGGCCCGACTTGACCATGGCCACGCCGGTCACCAGCCCCCAGGTGGCGGTGGCGATCAGGGCGGGCACGATGGCGTGGACCCCGGCGCGGAAAGCGGCGATGCGCTCCTGGCGGACCTGCCGCGGATCTTCGGATTCGGAAAGCGCAGACTCAGAGGACAACGGCGGGCCCCTGGGGATTCGGACAGGACGACATGGAAACTCTGTGGGAAAGGAAACGCACGACAACCTGTTCGCCCGCCGGGCCCGTCGGCGCCCGAGGGCACCGCGCCGGTGCGCGAATAGCGCGTTATTGTAACCTCGCCGCTTGATACAATACGGCCCTCGGGTTTAGACAGGGAGCAGACCATGTCGATGGCTGACCGCGATGGCTTCATCTGGTATGACGGCAAGCTCGTGCCCTGGCGCGATGCGACCACGCACGTCCTGACGCACTCCCTGCACTACGGCCTGTCGGTATTCGAGGGCGTGCGCGCCTACCGCTCCGAGATCGGCACCGCCATCTTCCGCCTCGAAGACCACACCAACCGTCTGTTCAACTCGGCGCACATTTACCAGATTCCGATGCCGTTCGATCGCGACACGATCAACGAAGCCCAGCGCGCGGTGGTGCGCGAGAACCAGCTGGAATCCTGCTACCTGCGCCCGCTGGTGTTCTACGGCCCCGAAAAGATGGGCGTGTCGCCCAAGGGCGCCAAGGTGCACGTGGCCATCGCCGCCTGGCCCTGGGGCGCCTACCTGGGCGAAGAAGCCCTGTCGCAGGGCATTCGGGTCAAGGTATCGTCGTTCGCCCGCCAGCATGTCAATGTGACCATGCCGCGCGCCAAGGTCGCCAGCACCTACGCCAACTCGATCCTGGCCAATACCGAGGCCCTGCAGGACGGCTACGACGAGGCCCTGCTGCTGGACACCGAGGGCTTCGTGGCCGAAGGCTCGGGCGAAAACCTGTTCCTGGTCAAGGATGGCGTGCTGTGCGAGCCCGAAATCGCCTCGGCGCTGACCGGCATCACCCGTTCCACCATCCATGCGCTGGCGGCCGATTTCGGCCTGCGCGTGGTGACCAAGCGCGTGACGCGCGACGACGTTTACATCGCCGACGAAGCCTTCTTCACCGGCACCGCCGCGGAAGTCACGCCGATCCGCGAGGTCGACAACCGCCAGATCGGCTCGGGCCGGCGCGGCCCCATCACCGAGAAACTGCAGAAGGCGTTTTTTGACATGGTGAATGGCCGCAACCCGAAGTACCATCACTGGCTGAGCAAAGTCTGATTCGCGCCGCCCTGCCCTGGCAGGGCAGCATTACTGCCCCAACCTACCGTATCACCGGTATTTTTTATTCAGGAAATTCCATGACCGCCGCTGCCCCGGCCGCCGCCCCCCACGAAGTCATCGAAGTCGGCGCCGAAGACCTGCCTGTGTTCTGTCCGGGTCCCAAGGCCCCGCTGTGGAGCATGCACCCGCGCGTCTTCCTGGACGTCGCCCACAACGGCTCGGCGCGCTGCGCCTATTGTGGCGCCGAGTATCGGCTCAAGCCCGGCACCGTGCTGCACGGCCACGGCCACTGAGAAGACCCGCCGCCCAATAGCCATCCGTTCCGCCACCATGTTCGCCACGCCCGAAGAAGCAGAACACGCCTTCTATGAAGCCCTTGAGCAGGGGGACACCGTCCGCCTGATGCAGGTGTGGGCGGACGACGAGGAAGTCGTCTGCATTCACCCGGGCGGCCTGCGTATCGTCGGCCACTCGGCCGTGCAGGAATCCTGGCAACACGTGCTGGCGAATGGGCCGTTGCACATCCGGCCGCTGCGCCCGCTGGTCATGCTGAGCATGATGTGCGCGGTGCATGTACTGGTCGAGCAGGTCGCGGTGCGCACACGGGAAGGCACGCAGTTCGCCAACTGCTACGCCACCAATATCTATCACAAGGGCCCCACCGGCTGGCGCATGGTCATGCACCACGCCTCGTCGGCGCCCACCGAAGCCGGGGTGCTCGACTTGCACGACGTGCCCGACATGCTGCACTGACCGGGTCGACTTTGGCTGCTGCTCGCTTCGACACAACGCCCTGCCCTGTTCCCTCCTGGCTGCCCGGAGGCGATGCCCAGACGGTCTACGCCGCGCTGTTCGCGCAGTACCACCGCATCGCCTTCGTGCGAGACCGGGTCGAAACGCCCGACACCGACTTCGTCGATTTCGATTGGACCGGGCCCGGGCTGTTCCCGCACAAGGCCGCCGACGGCGCGCCCGTGAGCGGCCAGCGGCCGGTCGCCAACGGCAAGACCGCGGCCGCGCGCTGGATGACCGAAGCCGACTGGAAATCATTGCCGCAGACGGCCGACACGCCGGCGCTGCTGCTGTTCCATGGCCTGGAAGGCGGCAGCAACAGCCGCTATGCCCAGT
The DNA here is from genome assembly GCF_902859765.1 of Achromobacter pulmonis. Classification (GTDB taxonomy): domain Bacteria; phylum Pseudomonadota; class Gammaproteobacteria; order Burkholderiales; family Burkholderiaceae_B; genus Achromobacter; species Achromobacter pulmonis. The sequence goes on along the minus strand of NZ_CADIJV010000001.1, from coordinate 184,441 downwards.
CCATCGCGCACCACTTCCGGGCGCGTGGCTGGATCGTCGTCATCGCCCACTTCCGCGGCTGCTCGGGTGTGCCCAACCGCCTGGCGCGGGCGTATTATTCCGGCGACTCGGCCGAGGTCGGCTTCCTGCTGAACACGGTGCGCGACCGTATCCCGCACGCGCGCTGGCACGCGGTGGGCGTGTCGCTGGGCGGCAATGCTCTGCTGAAATACCTGGGCGAACACCAGGAAGACACCGGCTGGCTGACAGCCTGCGCGGGCGTGTCGGTGCCGCTGGACCTGGTGGCCTGCGGCAAGACGCTGTCGACCGGGTTCTTCAACCGCAAGGTCTACACCGGCCATTTCCTCAAGACGCTCAAGCACAAGGTCCTGGAGAAGGCGCACCGCTATCCCGGCGCCATCGACGTGATGCGCATCGCCCACGCGCGCGACCTGCGCGATTTCGACGACGCCTACACCGCGCCCATGCATGGGTTCCGCAATGCGCTCGATTACTGGACGCGGGCCTCAAGCAAGCCCTGGCTGCCACGGATCGCGGTGCCGACGCTGGTGCTGAACGCGCTGAACGATCCGTTCATTCCCGCCAGCGCCCTGCCCAAGCCGGACGAGTGCTCGTCCAGCATCCTCTTGCACCAGCCGACCGACGGCGGCCACGCGGGATTCCCGACGGGGGCGTTTCCGGCCCATCTGGGCTGGCTGCCGCAGCGGCTGGGCCGATTCTTCGAGACCGGCCTGTAGTCGTTCGCCAGGCGCGGCCTGCGCACCGGTTCCGGCGCTGGCGCGGGCCCGGCTCGCCCCGGCAGCGCCCACGCGCGCACCGGCGCCGCATCAACCCGACTTGAAACGCTCCAGCAACTGGCGCTCTTCGGCCAGCCGGTCCTTGACTTCCTTGATCTGCACGTCGATCTGCGATTGCTCGTAGAAATCGGTGGACATGCCGCGCGCCTGCTGCAGCTGCGACTCCGCCGCCGCGAAGGCGCCGGTCATCACGTAATAGCGCGCCAGGTCGCGGCGCGCCTGCACCGGCTTGCCGGTGCGCTCTTCGCTCTGCGCCAGCATCTGGTAGAGGCTGGGCTCGTCCGAGCCCCACTGCTTGATCCTGGCGCGCAGATACTCCTGGGCCTCGGCGTGGCGGCCATTGGCCTGCAGCGCCGAGGCGTAGGCGATGCCCAGCGCCCGCTGCCCGGGCCAGCGCCGGATCGCGGCCTGCGCCAGGTCCTGGGCCCGCCGGTAATCCTTGCGCGCCAACGCGATATCGACGGCAAGCTTGGCCATCTGCGGCGAATCGCGACCGTCGGCGGCGGCCTGCGCGAGCTGGCGCTCGGCTTCGTCCAGGCTGTTGCGCTGGAACGCCTGCAGGGCCAGCCCGTAGTACGCGGCCGAACGGCGCACCCCGGACAGGGCCTGGGCCTCGTCCTGCAACTGCTGTCCGGCGGTGCGCAGGCTGACCGCATCGCGCCCTTGCACCACGCGCATCTTGGCGCGGATGTACCAGAAATCATCGCTGTCGACATGGCGAGATGGCGGTAGCGAACGCACCCGGTTCTGCACATCGGACATACGCTCGATGGACAGCGGGTGGGTACTGGCCCACGAGCCGCCGCCGGCGCCTTCGTTCAGGCGCGAGGCGCTCATGAGGCGCGAGAACATCTGCGCCATGCCTTGCGGGTCATAGCCCGCCTTGGTCAACATGGTGAAGCCGGCGCGGTCGGCCTCGCGCTCGGCATCGCGCGAGAAGCCCAGCTGGCGATTGATGGCGGCGGCCTGGCCGAACGCGGCCACGCCCATCGCCAGGTTGCCGCCACCGCCGGCCAGCGCCGCCAGCAGCGCGCCCGCCAGGCTCGCCAGCATGACCATGCTGTTCTGGCTCTGCTGCGTCATGCCGCGCGCGATGTGCCGCTGGACCACGTGGCCGATTTCGTGCGCCAGCACCGCCGCCAGTTCGGATTCGCTGCCGGAGGACACGATCAGCCCGGTGTTGACGCCGATGAAGCCGCCCGGCATGGCGAACGCGTTGATCTCGGGGTCGCGCACGCCGAACATCTCGACATCGGGCACCGCGCCGGGCGAGAACGCCGCCAGCTTGCGCCCCATGGTGGTGAGGTACTGGCTGAGTTCGGGATCATCGACGTAGGTCGGATCGCGCCGCCCCTGCGACATGATGGCTTCGCCCAGACTGCGCTCCAGCGCGGGCGACAGGTCCGCGGCGGAAGCCGCGCCCATCGAGGGCAGGCCCACCGGCTGGGCCCAGGCCGTCACGGGCAAGGCTGGCACCGCCAGCGCGACACAGATTCCGATGGTCGCGCCTCGCCGCGCAATCGAGCAAATGGATGGCATTTTCCTGCGGTTCATGAGCCTATGATAGCGATGCGCTTAAAATGTTTCATCGATACCCCAAACGAGGTTTCAATGCGTCCCGTCCGTAAAGCCGTTTTCCCTGTCGCCGGCATGGGCACGCGGTTCCTGCCCGCCACCAAGGCGATGCCCAAGGAAATGCTGCCCGTGGTCGACAAGCCGCTGATCCAGTACGCCGTCGAAGAAGCCGTGGCCGCCGGTATCACCGACCTGATCTTCGTTACGGGTCGCAACAAACGGGCCATCGAAGACCATTTCGATTCCGCGCCCGAGCTGGAATCCGACCTCGAAAGCAAGGGCAAGCACGAGCTTCTCGCCATGGTGCGGGGCATTCTACCCGCCCACGTCAATTGCCTCTATATCCGCCAATCGGCGCCGCTGGGTCTGGGCCACGCGGTGCTGTCGGCCGCGCCGGCCGTGGGCGACGAGCCCTTCGCCGTGCTGCTGGCCGACGACCTGATCGACGCCGACACGCCGGCCATGAAGCAACTGGTGGACATCGCCGTGGCGCAGAACGCCAGCGTGCTGGGCGTGCAGGATGTGCCGCGCGAAGACACGCGCAAGTATGGCATCGTGGCCACCCGCGATGGCGAGGGCGATGGCCGTACCGAGCGCGTCACCCACATCGTCGAAAAACCCGATCCCGCCGCCGCCCCGTCGACCCTCGCGGTGGTGGGACGCTACGTGCTGGAAGCGGCGATCTTCGATCACCTGCGCTCGACCAAGATGGGCGCCGGCAACGAGATCCAGCTGACCGACGGCATCGCCTCGATGATGCGCGAACGCGCGGTGTATGCGCATCGCTACGAAGGCACGCGCTATGACTGCGGCAACAAGGCCGGGATGTTCCAGGCCACCGTGGCGCTCGGCAAGAAATACCACGGCCTGCTGCCGGAATGACACGGCGGCCGCAAGCGGCCGCCTGCCCCATGCCCGCCGCCAGGCCCTGGTGGCAGCTAGACCGACGCCGCCCGGCGCGCCCTGGCACGTGCCAGGGCATCGCGGTCGGCCTTGCGCAAACGGCCTTTGGCCGATAAACGCATCAGCGTGCCCAGCGCCACCATCAGCCCGATCACCTCGACCAACGCGGCGGGAATCCACATGGTCAGCCCGCCGATGGTCTGGTCGGTCTGCGCCGACATGGCGATGGCCCGGCCGCACAATTCGAACAAGGGATAGATATCGCTTTCGGTGAAGGCGATGACGGCGCCCGCCACCATCTGCGGCAGCATCGTCAGGATCGGTGATATCACGCGCCCGCCCGGCGTCATCGCGGCCGGCGGCGCAGGGCGGCGGTCCAGGATCAGGTTCCAGTACATGAAGCCGCTGATCACCACCGACCAGTTCATCAGTCGGTACAACCGCCAGTCGAGCATGGAGTAGAACTGCACCGACGGGATCAACCAGACCAGCACCAGGAACACGAACAGCGCCGGCACGAGGATCTTGTGGGTCAGCGCCGCCACGGTGGCGCGGCCGGCGCCGGTGCGCAGGAAGTCACGCAGGCGCACGCGCCAGCGCAGCGGCAGCCCGGCCCGCATGACCTGCCCGGGAAACGCCGCCATCACCAGCAAGGGCCCCAGGTGGTGCAGCACCAGATGCTGGATGCGGTGGATGAAAAACATGCGCTCGGCGTAATAATCCAGACGGGTGTGCAGCGACAGGTACAACAGCACCATGCCCACCCAGAACAGCACGCGGCGCGCCGCCGTCACGTGGTGCACGCGCTGCCCGCGCACGAACAGCACGATGGCCACCAGAAAGGAGGCCACCAGCGTGGGAGAGAACTCCCAGGGTATGAGCCATTCGAGACTGTCCATGCGGGTCATCCGGAAAATGCCGACGGGGCGCGCCCCGGCCCTGCCGGGCCTGAACGCGCGGCCGGGTCGATTGTAGTGGACCCGGCCGCCCTTCGCGCCTCAAAACCGGTGCGCAATGCCGGTGCCGAAGCGCGTGGTGTGGGAATGCCCCGGGTCGAACTGGTTGTCCAGGGTGTAATTGGACGCGTAGCCGGCGAACGCATAGAGCGTGGTGCGCGGCGACAGATCATACGTATAACCCAATGTCAACACTTGCGCATTGCGCGCCGTCGAACCGTCCTCCCATTTCCAGTCGGGCTGCGCCAGCGACCACTGCGCCACCACCGCGCCATGGCCCACCGGCACGCTGGCGCCCAGCAGCCAGGCATTGACGCGACCGCCGCGCACGAAGGCCGCCGGCCCCAGGTTCTGGCCCAGGTTGTCCGGATCGCCCCCGTCCAGACCGACGTAGCCGTTGCGCTGGCGCGACCAGGCCAGCGACACCTTGACCACCTCGAAGTCGTAGGCGATGCCCAGTTGCAGCGCCTGCGGCTGTCCGTCGCTGCCCGCGGGCGGCTCGGCCAGGCGCATCCGATCCCAGGTGGCGACCGCCAGCCAAGGCCCTTCCTCGTACTTCACGCCCAGGCTGAGCGCGCGGTTGTTGGCCGCCGTCTGGAAGCGGCCACGGTCGTCGGCATCGAAGGCGTAGCCGATGCCGGCCTGCAAGCCGTTCCAGGTGGGGGTGTAGTAGTTGATCAGGTTGCTGAACTGGTAGTTGTCCGAAGCCTTGAAAGTGGCGCCCATGCCCATTTCCTTCCAGGACGCCAGTTCCAGCGCATTGCCGTAGGTCTTGCCGACGGTGTACTGGCGCCCCAGGCGCAGGTCGCCATAGTGTTCGTGGGCCAAACCGACCCAGGCGCCATAGTTGAACAGGCGCGCATCGTCGGCGCGCTTGCCGGTGGCCGGGTCGAAGCCGCTTTCAAGCTGGAAGCGGGTATGCCAGCCATCGCCCAGATCCTCGCTTGCGCGCAACCCCCACAGGGAATCGGTCAGGCCGCCACTGAGCATGCCGGTATGGCTGCCCTGCCCCGAGATATGCGTGGTGGCGATACCGGCGTCGACCACGCCGTAGAGCTGCACCCCCGGAGGGTCGGCGGCCGCACAGGCGCCCGGCAGCCAACAGGCCGCGCCCGCCACCATGGCGGCGGCAACAGTCGAGATTTTCATGCTGTTCTCCAGAAGCCGCGGCGGGCTGGCCCGCCGCGGTACATGTCAAGAATGCCTATTGCCAACCATAGCGGCGTACCCAGAGGCCCTTGAGCAATTGGGTCAGCGCGCAGTAGCCCAACAGGATGCCCGCCAGCCAGGGGAAGTAGCTCCACGGCAGCGCCTGCAACTGGAAATATCCGGCCAAGGGCGAGAACGGCAGGAACACTCCCAACCCCACCACCATCGCCGTCATCGCCATCAATGGCCAGGCGGCCCGGCTCTGCAGGAACGGCACCTTGCGTGTGCGGATCATATGCACGATGAGCGTCTGCGACAACAGGCCCTCGACGAACCAGCCCGATTGGAACAGGGTCTGGTGCTCGGGCGCATTGGCCTGGAACACGTACCACATGAGCGCATACGTGGCGATATCGAAAAGGGAACTGATCGGCCCGAAGAACACCATGAAGCGGCCAAGCCCGGCGGGATCCCATTGCTGCGGCTTTTTCAGCAGCTCCTCGTCCACGTTGTCGAACGGAATCGCGGTCTGCGAGATGTCGTACATCAAGTTCTGCAGCAGCAGGTGGATCGGCAACATCGGCAGGAACGGCAGGAAGGCGCTGGCCACCAGCACCGAGAAGACGTTGCCGAAATTGGAGCTGGCGGTCATCTTCAGGTACTTGAGCATGTTGCAGAAGGTCTTGCGGCCCTCGATCACGCCGTCCTCCAGCACCATCAGGCTCTTTTCCAGCAGGATGATGTCGGCGGCCTCCTTCGAGATATCGACCGCCGAATCCACCGAGATGCCCACGTCCGCGGCGCGCAGGGCCGGGGCGTCGTTGATGCCATCGCCCATGAAACCCACGGTATTGCCCTGGGCGCGCAACATCCGCACGATGCGCTCCTTGTGCGCCGGGGTCAGGCGGGCGAACACATTGGCCTCGCGCACCGCCACGGCCAGCCGGCCGTCATCCATGGACTCGATGTCGGCGCCCAGGCAGACCTTGCGCACGTCGAAGCCGACTTCGCGGCACACTTTCTGCGTCACCAGTTCGACATCGCCGGTCAGCACCTTGACCTCGATGCCGGAGTCGCGCAGGGCGGCCAGCGCCGGGCCGGTGGATTCCTTGGGGGGATCGAGGAAGGCGATGTATCCGACCAGCACCAGGTCGGCCTCGTCGGCCACGCCATAGGCCTGCTGGGTGGGCGGCAACTCGCGCACGCCCACCGCGATCACCCGCAGCCCGTCGCGGTTCAGGTCGGCGGTGACGCCGCGGATGTCGGCACGGCGCGCGTCGGTCAACAGGTGGACGTCATTGCCGACCCGCAGCCGGGTGCAGACCGACAGCATTTCCTCCAGCGCGCCCTTGCAGATCAGTTCATGATGCTCGCGGCCGTTCTCGGTTTCGCTGACCACCACCGACATGCGGCGACGCGAGAAGTCGAACGGAATTTCGTCGATCTTGCGGTAGCGGGCGGCCAGGTCGAGTTTGCGCTCCACCTCGGCGTGGCGCAGCACGGCCACGTCGAGCAGGTTCTTCAGGCCGGTCTGGTAGTAGCTGTTGAGATAGGCGTAGGCCAGCACATCGTCGCTGGTGGCGCCGTATACGTCGGTATGGCGTTCGAGCGCGATGCGGTCCTGGGTCAGGGTACCGGTCTTGTCGGTGCAGAGCACGTTCATGGCGCCCAGGTTCTGGATCGCGTCCAGCCGCTTGACCACGACTTTGCGCCGCGACATCCGCACCGCGCCCTTGGCCAGCGTGGCGGTGACGATCATCGGCAGCATTTCCGGCGTCAGGCCGACGGCGATGGCCAGCGCAAACAGCAAGGCCTCGAGCCAGTCGCCCTTGGTGAAGCCGTTGATCAGCAGCACGATCGGCGCCATCACCAGCATGAAGCGGATCAGCACCCAGCTGACGCGGTTGATCCCCTGCTGGAACTGCGTCGGCATGCGCGAGGCCTGGGTCACGCGTCCGGCCAACTGGCCGAAATAGGTGCCGGCGCCTGTGGCCACCACCAGCGCGCTGCCTGAACCGCTGACCACGTTGGTGCCCATGAAGGCCATGTTCTCCAGTTCCAGCGCGTTGCCCGTCTGGGCCCGTGCCTCCGCGTACTTCTCCACCGGCAGCGATTCCCCGGTGAGCGCGGCCTGCGCCACGAACAGGTCCTTCGCGCCCAGGATACGGCAATCGGCCGGGATCATGTCGCCGGCGGACAGCAGCACCACATCGCCGGGCACCAGCTCCGCCAGTGGCACCTCGATCTGGCGCGAACCCGAGCCGTGCAGTGTGGCGCCGAAGAAGCGGCGGGCATCCCCCTCGGCCATGCCGGCGGGATCGCTGCGCAGCACGGTGGCGGTGTTCTGCACCATGGCCTTGAGCGCTTCGGCGGCGCGATTGGAACGGCGCTCCTGCACGAAGCGCAGCAGCGTCGAGATCGCCACCATCGAGCCAATGATGATGACGCCCTTCCATGACGGGTCGTCGGGTCCGGCCATGTACACGTCGGTGACCCAGGACAGCAAAGCCAGTCCGGTCAGCAGCAGGTTGAAGGGATTGCGGAACGATTGCCAGAGGTGCGCATACCAGGTCAGCGGCTTTTCGTGGTCGACGTCATTGGCGCCGTAGCGGGCGCGGGCCTCTTCTGCCTGGGCCTGCGAGAGTCCGCCGCGGCTGCTGCGGAACAGAGAGAACAGCGCCTCGACATCCCGCTGGGCCACATCGAGCATGCGGCGATTGGCGCGGCGCGCGGCGTCGGAGCTGTCGGCGGCGGCTTGCGCGCCGCCCTGCTCCAGCAGGGGAGAACGCCGGAAATGGCGCCCCGACCGCCGCAGCCCGGCGGCGGAGGAGAAAAAGGTCTTGAGGAATGTGAACATCGGAGTGTTCCCGTTATTGGTGTTGTTGGGGAAGACACGGACGACAGACGCCAGGCGCCGCGCGCGGGCAGCACGGGGCCGCGGCCCGCACGGAGGCGGGCCGTTGCCGCCCCGTACGGGCGTGCGCAGGCACCGGGGCGATGTTGCCGGCGTCCGGATCGCGTCGAGGCGCGCCGGGTGCGGGAAGCGGAACGGGAAACTAGCGGGAGAACCGGGACCGGCGGCAGTGACGCGCGTCGAGCGGGCCAGGCCGGGGGTTCGGGGCTGCGGATTCCGTACTAGACCGGGTGAGTGTCCGGCCAGTCGGCTCGCAAAGGAGGAGACAGGTCAGACAGGCAGGCCGGTACCGCGCGCAGGGCGCAATCGAGGCTCGGGGTCTAAGGCACTGGGCATGGTCTCTCCTTGGGATGACGGGCGGATTCAGGCCGCCAGCGGTTGCGCGCCGAAATGCACATGGCGCACGGCGGGGTTGGCGCTCAGCCGACGGGCTTGCGACATCAGTTCGCCACGCAGCTCGGGCGGGCAATTCACGGTAATGCAGGCCGACGCCATGCCGGGGTCGCGCCCCTGGTCGATCTGCACTTGCGAAACATCGAGCCCGGCGGCGCTGAAGTCCAGGCAGATCTGCTTGCGCAGCGCGCCCAATTCATTACGCGGGCAGATGACCGTCAGGCGCGACGTGCCGCGGCGGCGGCCCAAGGCGGTGGCACGGTCGACGCCGGCGCGGCGCAGGAACAAGTCGAAGAAACGCATAGCGACCTCCATTGCGAATGGGGAGCGGCTTTCGCGTATACGCGCGCACGCAAGTCCACCGCGCCTGACGCGCACGGAAGAGACGTGCACGACCACAAGCGCTGCGACTGGCGGCGGTTCTGGCGGATTATGTTGGGGAGCATCCCCGCAAGCCGTTGGCTTGCGCTGTCGCCGGGCATAAGGCCCCGGACCTGGGATAAAACCGCAACCTGCTCAACAGGCTGCGGCAGACGGAGTTCTGCGTGGACCTGTCAAACAGCGGCGTCGATACAAGATCGACTACTTTCGCCGGAATCGGTATTCACGAAGACTGCTCCTGGGATGGATAACGGGCACGATTTTACGCGGGTTTCCACTGATGGACAAGGTTTTCCGGCACAAAAATTGCTTTTTGTGCAACCCGGCGCGAGGCCTCGCGCCGTCATGCCGTCACGCGTAGAAATGCCAACCCAAGTAGGCCGCGAACAGCGCGTAGAAGCCGCCCGCCGCCGACAACGCCGGCACGCTCATGCCGGCACGGCGGAAGCGCAGCCACAACAGGCCGATGGACAGCATGGTGAACAAGCCCGCGGCCAGCAGCGGGCCGTCGAGCAGCCAGGGGGTCAGGAAGATGCCGAGGGCGCTGGGGATGGTGGCCTGAATCATCATGGCGCCCGAGATATTGGCCAGCGCCAGGCGTTCCTTGCCCTGGCGCACCCAGATCAGCGCGTTCATGATCTCCGGCAGTTCCGTGGCAACGGGCGCCAGCAGCAGCGCGGCCACGTGCGGCGAGGCGCCCATGGCGATGCCCAGCAGTTCGATCTGGTTGACGAACACGTGCGACGCGCCGGCGATCACGATCAGCGCCAGCAGCGTCTGGGTCACGGCCCAGAACATCGAGGGATTGTCGTCGCGGGGACGCAGCTTGAGCGGCTCCAGGTCCTCGCAGTCCAGGCATTCCTCGTCATTGCTCAGCTCGCGCTTGACGTACAGGCCGTAGGTGGCCAGGAACAGGATGCCGAGCCACGGCTTCCAGGCGAAGGCCAGCAGGCCCAGGCCGACCTTGAAGACGAAGATGCCCATGAACCAGGCCTGGTCGCGGGCCAGCCGGCGCTGGTCCGCGTTGATACAGTTGGCCTGGGCAGGCTGGCCGCGACGGGCGCGCCACAGGGCGAAACCGACCACCGCGTAGGCCAGTGTCGCCAGCACCAGCGGGCCGCCCATGGCGGCGCCGACGCCGATGTCCTTCTGTTCGGGCGTATCGCCGAACACCACCGCCATGAAGGTCACGGCGCTTTCGGGCAGGGCGGTGCCGAATGCGGCCAGCACGGTGCCGGTCGCGGTGGCGCCGAGCTGGAAGCGGTGTCCGACCCATTCGACGCCATTGACGAAGAATTCGCAGGCGAGATAGATCACTGCCGCGGACAGGAAAAACAGGAACAGGGTAAGCAACATGGGGACGAGCCGGACGAGCAGAAACCAATTGGCGCGACGCAGCGGCTCGCCCGGCCAGGGTGAACGCTACGCGGCCAAAGGTCTCGCCTGGCTGATCCATGCGCGGGCGGACCGCGGCATGGAGACCGTTAGCGCCATGGCGTTCTGGCGACCGCTGCGCGGTACCGAACCACCAAGTCTGTTGACGCTAACTCCTTTGGGGACAAAGGATGGCTACTCCCCAATGACAGAGCCGCGATTGTAGCAGTCCATCGGTGACAGTCCAGTGAATCCATGTGTCGGGTGGGGGAATGCGCGCGGGCTGTCGCATCGGCGGCACGGCGAGTAAAGTAAGTGGCACCACAGCTTCCCGCCGGGCCTTGCGCCCCCCTTGCCCATGAGCCTGCCTCCCACCGATATCGCCCCTTTTGCCGCCCGCCGCCAGCGCCTGATGGCGCGGATGCGCGCCGACGGCGGCGGCATCGCCGTCCTGGCCACCGCGCCCGAAGCCATCCGCAACCGTGACGCCGAATACCCCTACCGGCACGACAGCGACTTCTTCTACCTCACTGGTTTCACCGAACCCGGCGCCTGGCTGGTGCTGATCGCCGGGGCCACCGACCGCGCCCTGCTGTTCTGCCGGCCTCGCCATATCGAGCACGAGATCTGGGAAGGCCGGCGCTTCGGCCCGGAAGCGGCGGCCGAGCACTTCGGCTTCGACGACGCGCATCCTCTGGACGCGCTGGACGAACTGGTGCCCAAGCTGCTGCTGGACCAGCCGACCCTGTATGCGCCGCTGGCGGGCGACAAGCGCAGCGACGGCCGGCTGCACCGCTGGCTGGCGGCGGCGCGCGAAGCCAGCCGCGGCGGCCACCAGCCGCCCGCGCGGCAACTGGACATCCGCCCGATCCTGGCCGAGATGCGGCTGATCAAGGACGCCAGCGAAATCGCCGCGATGCGGCGCGCCGCCAAGATCTCCGCTGGCGCCCACGCGCGCGCCATGCGGGCCACTCGCGCGGGCATGCGCGAATACGAACTGGAAGCGGAACTGCTGTATGAGTTCCGCCGCCACGGCGCCCAGGCGGTGGCCTACAACAGCATCGTCGCGGCCGGCGCCAATGCCTGCGTGCTGCACTACCCTGCCGGCGAAGCGGTGCTGCGCGACGGCGACCTGGTGCTGATTGACGCCGGCTGCGAAGTCGACAGCTACGCCAGCGACATCACCCGCACCTTCCCGGTGAATGGCCGCTACAGCGGCCCCCAGCGCGCCCTGTACGACCTGACGGTGGCGGCCCAGGAGGCCGCGGCCCAGGCCACCGCGCCGGGCCGCGGCTGGAACGACGGCCACGAGGCCGCGGTCCGCGTGCTGGCGCAGGGCATGCTCGACCTGAAACTGCTCAAAGGGTCGCTGGACGGGGTGATCGAGTCGGGCGACTACAGCCGCTTCTATATGCACCGCACGGGCCACTGGCTGGGGCTGGACGTGCATGACGTGGGCGACTACCGCCAGCCGGGCGCGGCGCCAGGCGCCGAGCGCCCCTGGCGCAAGCTGGAAACCGGCATGATGCTGACGATCGAGCCGGGCATCTATGTCCGCCCGGCCGATGACGTGCCCGAGGCCTATTGGAACATCGGCATCCGCACCGAGGACGATGCGCTGGTGACGGACGAGGGTTGCGAGCTGATTACCCGCGGCGTGCCGGTGCAGGCCGGCGAAATCGAGGCGCTGATGCGCGAATAACCCATCGGCACGCGGGGCCGCGCCGCTTGCCGGGCGCGGCGCGCCTCCCGCCGGCCCGCCCCCGGCCTACAGCGCCAGCCCATCCAGCCAGCCCATCGCCACCCACACATAGACCACCACCATCGCGATGGCGAACATGGATACGGTGGCGCCGACCAGGCAGGCCAGGATGGCGACCAGCACCGGCCCCCAGCCGGTCTTCGGCGATGGCGGTAGCCCGGGGTTGTAGCGCCGGTCGAATTTCTCGTCCGGCATCAGCGAGAACACCGCGCTCTCGATGAAACCGTCGATCATGGGAATGAACAAGAGGAAGAAGGCCGGGTTGTCGTACCAGACGGGGTAGTAGCGCAGCGCGCAGAACAGACTGAGCAGCGCCAGCGTCGTCACCAGCCAGGCATGGCGCCGCCCCAGGTACCACCAGTGCGCGCCGAGCCAGCCGAACAGACAGGCCAGCAGGCCGACGGCGACCTTGCCGCGAGGGCGGCGCGCGACGGTGGCGGACAGCGAAGAAGAAGCCTCAAGCTGCGTCATATCGATCAACCGGTAATGGGTCCCGGGCGCCAAGCCGCGCCGGCAGAACCGGATTGTAGTGGACAGGTAAAATCCCGGCATGACTCTCTCCGCCTTCGACATTGCGATTCTCGGCGCCGGCCCCGTGGGGCGTGTCCTGGCGTTGATGCTGGCGCGCGTGGCGCCGGACCCGTCCCGCATTGCCCTGCTGCAGGGCGCGGCGGCTGCGCCCGCCGCCGTGCCCGCCACCGACCCGCGCGTGCTGGCCATGAACCATGGCAGCCGCGTGCTGCTCGAATCGTTGCATGCCTGGCCGGCCAGGTCGGCGGACATCCTCAACATCCACGTCTCGCAGCGCGGCCGACTCGGCCGCAGCGTGATCCGCAACACCGATTTCGACGTACCGCAGCTGGGCTGCGTGGTCGCCTACTCGGCGCTGCACGCCAGGCTGGAGGAATGCGTAGCCGCCAGCGGTGTCACGCTGCTGTCCGGGCCGCCGGCCGTGGTCGATGGCCAGGATGCCGACGGCGTGCGCATCAGCCAGGGGGAGACCGCGCTGAGTTGCCGGATCGCGGTGCAGTCCGATGGCGCCGGCGGCGGCGACGTGCGCCGCGACTACGGCCAGCACGCCCTGCTGACCACCGCCCACGCCAGCCTGCCGCGCCGCGGCTGGGCCTGGGAGCGCTTCACCGCCGAGGGGCCGCTGGCGCTGCTGCCGCACCCGCAGACCCCGGACGCTTATTCAGTGGTCTGGTGCAGCGCGCCCGAGCGCGCGGCCGAACTGGCGGCGCTGGACAATCTCGCCTTCTCGCAGGCCCTGAGCGCGGCCTTTGGCGATCGTCTCGGCCGCCTGACGTGCCAGGCGCCGCGCCACGTCTTCCCGCTGGCGCTGAACGCGCGCCGCGGCCTGGTGCAAGGCCGCGTAGCCGTGATCGGCAATGCGGCGCAGACGCTGCACCCGGTGGCCGGCCAGGGGCTCAACCTGGGACTGCGCGATGCCGCCCGGCTGGCCCAGTCACTGGGCGGCTGGCTGGCGCAGCCGAACGCCACTCCGGCCCAGGCGCTGCGCGATTTCGCCCGCGCACGCCAGGTGGACCGGCTCATCACCGCCAGTGTCACCGACCTGATGCCGCGCATCTTCGCCACCGGCCTGGCGCCGGTCGAGCATGCCTGCGGCCTGGCCCTGCTGGGCCTGGACCTGGCCACGCCACTGCGGGCGCCGCTGGCGCGCCATCTGCTACAGGGTTTCCGGGTCTGATCCTGCCCTTTTTCGTCCGGCTGTTACCAAGCGGTTGCGGGACAAAAAAGAGGGTTCGATCGAGCCGGTTAAAATGTGAGCATGCGCATCGGCCCGTGGACTCTTCCCAACAACGTTCTGGTCGCGCCCATGGCGGGCGTGACGGACCGCCCTTTCCGTCAGCTCTGCAAGAAACTGGGGGCGGGTTATGCCGTCTCGGAAATGGCCGCCAGCAACCCCAGGCTGTGGGATAGCGTCAAGACCTCGCGCCGTCTGAATCACGATGGCGAGATCGCCCCCATATCGGTGCAGATCGCCGGGGCCGACCCGGCCATGATGGCCGAGGCCGCCGTGTTCAACGCCAACAAGGGCGCGCGCATCATCGACATCAACATGGGCTGCCCGGTAAAAAAGGTCTGCAACGTCGCCTCGGGCTCGGCCCTGCTGCGCCACGAGGACCTGATCGCCCGCATCCTGGAGGCCGTGGTCGAGGCCTGCGCGCCGCTGGGCGTGCCGGTCACGCTCAAGACCCGCACCGGCTGGGACCGCGACAGCCGCAACGCCCTGCGCGTGGCCAGGCTGGCCGAAAACGCCGGCATCGCCGCGCTCACACTGCATGGACGCACGCGCGCCGACCTCTATACGGGCGAGGCGGAATATGACACTATCCGCGCCGTCCGCGCCGAGCTGAAAATCCCGCTGATCGCCAATGGCGATATCGACTCGCCCGAAAAGGCCAGGCGCGTCCTGGATTACACTGGCGCCGACGCGGTCATGATCGGCCGGGCAGCCCAAGGGCGGCCCTGGATCTTCCGCGAAGTTGATCACTATCTGCGCACGGGCGAAATACTGGCCCCTCCCAGCTATGGGGAAATGCGCGAACTGCTGCTCGAACATCTCGACGACCACTACCGCTTCTATGGCGAACACACCGGCGTACGCACGGCGCGCAAGCACATAGGGTGGTATCTGGACGGCCTGCCGGGCGCGGACTCGTTCCGCGACCGCATGAACCTCATCGACAACACCCGCGACCAGTGGCGGGCGGTGTCGGAATGGTTCCTCAATCTTTCCCGTGACGGCAACCCCAACCCGGCGCCGGTCGCGAAAGCCCTGCTGGCGGCATAACCGCCTCAACACCAACATAAAAATATCTGTACTCCGATGAGCAAGAAAGATGTCCTGGAAGAATGCGTGCGCGCCAGCCTGGAGCGCTATTTCGAAGACCTGGGTGAATCCGAGCCCCACGACATGTGGGACATGGTGATGCGCTGCGTGGAGCGCCCGGTGCTTGAAGTGGCGTTGGAACGGTCTGGCGGCAATCAGTCGCGGGCATCCGAAATGCTGGGCATCACCCGCAACACCCTGCGCAAGAAGCTGCTGGCCCACAACATCCAGGTATAGAGCATTGCCGCGCGGGCGGGCCGGCAGGCGCGCCCGCTTCACCGATTTCCCATCCCGACCTGAAGCGAGACAGGCGTACGCGCCCCACTCCCGTCCCTCACCATGAAAATCGAAACCGCCCTGCTTTCGGTGTCCGACAAGACCGGCATCGTTGAATTTGCCCGCGCCCTGGCCGCGCGTGGCGTACGCCTGCTGTCGACCGGCGGCACCGCCCGCCTGCTGGCCGACGCCGGCCTGACCGTCACCGAAGTGGCCGCCCATACCGGCTCGCCCGAGATCCTGGACGGCCGCGTCAAGACGCTGCACCCGAAGATCCACGGCGGCCTGCTGGCCCGCCGCGACAGCGCCGAGCACATGGACACCATCAAGGCGGCCGGCATCGATCGCATCGACATGCTGGTGGTCAACCTGTATCCGTTCCGCGAAACCGTGGCCAAGCCCGATTGCACGTTCGCCGACGCGGTCGAGAACATCGACATCGGCGGCCCGGCCATGCTGCGCGCCGCCGCCAAGAACCACGGCACCGAGGCCGGTGGCGTGACGGTGGTGATCGACCCGGCCGACTATTCGCGCGTACTGTCCGAAATGGACCAGGGCGGCGCCACCTCCTACGGCCTGCGCCTGGCGCTGGCCGCCAAGGTCTACGCCCACACCGCCGCCTACGATGGCGCCATCGCCGCCTACCTGACCAGCCTGACCGAGGCCGAGCCGGCGCAGGATGCCGTGCCGGCCCGCCAGGAATGGCCCGGCACGCTGACCCTGCAGGTCAAGCAACAGCAAGCGCTGCGCTATGGCGAGAACCCGCACCAGAATGCGGCGTTCTACGTCGACGCGCAACGTCCCGCCGGCCTGCTGGGCAACTACCGCCAGTTGCAGGGCAAGGAACTGTCGTACAACAACATCGCCGACGCCGATGCCGCCTGGGAATGCGCGCGCAGCTTCGAGGCGCCCGCCTGCGTCATCGTCAAGCACGCCAACCCCTGCGGCGTGGCCGTGGCGGCCGACACCCTGGGCGCCTACCAGCAGGCCTTCAAGACCGACCCGACCTCGGCCTTCGGCGGCATCATCGCCTTCAACCGCCCGGTCGACGCCGCCACTGCCGAAGCGGTCAGCGCCCAGTTCCTGGAAGTGCTGCTGGCGCCCGCCTATGACGGCGCGGCGCTCGCCATCCTGGCCGCCAAGAAGAACGTGCGCGTGCTGGAAGTGCCGATGGGCACGGGCCAGAACGCCTTCGACGTCAAGCGCGTCGGCGGCGGCTGGCTGGTGCAGACGCCGGATGCCTACAACGTGCCGCGCGACGCCCTGAAAGTGGTCACCAAGCGCCAGCCCACCGAGCAGGAAATGAACGACCTGGCGTTCGCCTGGAAGGTCGCCAAGTACGTCAAGTCCAACGCCATCGTGTTCGTCGGCGGCGGCATGACGCTGGGCGTGGGCGCCGGCCAGATGAGCCGCATCGACTCGGCCCGCATCGCCTCGATCAAGGCCGAGAACGCCGGCCTGACGCTGAAGGGCTCGGCGGTGGCCTCGGACGCCTTCTTCCCGTTCCGCGATGGCCTGGACGTGGTGGTGGCCGCGGGCGCGACCTGCGTGATCCAGCCCGGCGGCAGCGTGCGCGATGACGAAGTCATCGCCGCGGCCGACGAGCACGGCATCGCCATGGTGCTGACCGGCACCCGCCACTTCCGCCACTGATGCGCGTCCTCGGCATCGATCCCGGCTTGCGCCGCACCGGCTTCGGTGTGATCGATGCCGACGGCCCGCGCCTGCGTTACGTCGCCAGCGGCACCATCGTGGTGCCGCCGGCGCTGACGCTGTCCGAACGCCTCAAGGTCATCCTGGACAATCTGCGCCAGGTGGCGCGCGACACGCAACCCGACGTGGCCGCGCTGGAAATCGTCTTCCTGAACACCAATCCGGCCTCCACCCTGCTGCTGGGCCAGGCGCGCGGCGCGGCGCTTTGCGCGCTGGCCGACAGTTCGCTGGCGGTGCATGAGTACACCGCGCTGCAGATCAAGAAGGCGGTGGTGGGCACCGGCCGCGCCGCCAAGGAGCAGGTGCAGATGATGGTGCAGCACCTGCTGGCGCTGGACGGCACGCCCGCCCCCGACTCGGCCGACGCCCTGGCCTGTGCCATCTGCCACGCCCACGTCGGCCCCTTGCAGGACAAGCTGACGCAACTGGGCACCCGCCTGAGCCTGGGCGGCAGAACCCGCATGCGCAACGGCCGCCTGCTCGGCTGAGGCGGGCCCGCCCCCCGGCGCGCGGACCCGTATAGAATCCCCGCATCCGCCGCGACTGACGCGGCCCCTCTTTTGCCAGGCCACTGCCACCATGATCGGACGCATCACCGGAACCCTGATCGAGAAACTGCCGCCCACTGTGTGCGTGGACGTCAACGGTCTGGGCTATGACATCGACGTGCCCATGAGCACGCTGTATTCGCTGCCGGAAACCGGCGCGCGCGTCACCTTGTATACGCACCTGACGGTGCGCGAAGACGCCCACATCCTCTATGGCTTCGCCACCGCCGGCGAACGCAGCGCCTTCCGCGAGCTGATCAAGGTCAGCGGCATCGGCGCTCGCACCGCGCTATCGGTCCTGTCGGGCCTGTCGGTGGCCGATCTGGCCCAGGCCATCACGCTGCAGGAATCGGGCCGCCTGACGCGCGTGCCGGGCATCGGCAAGAAGACCGCCGAACGTCTGCTGCTGGAAATGCGCGGCAAGCTGGGCGCGGACATCGGCGCCAGCGCGCACGCGGTGCAGGACAACCAGTCCGACATCCTGAATGCGCTGCTGGCGCTGGGGTACTCCGAGAAGGAATCGTTGTCGGCCCTGAAGACGCTGCCGGAAGGCGTCGGCGTGTCGGACGGCATCAAGCAGGCCTTGAAGGCGCTGGTGCGCTGAGCGGCGCGCCCGGACCGCGCCCCTATCGCGCCGGCGCCAGGTAACCGGGCGCCACGGCCTCCAGGCCGGTCGGCACCACGTTCAATTCGGGCGCCATCGGCGCGCCGCAGACGTTGTCGCTGCGCAGGGAATCGAGATTGTCGCGCGACATCAGCGGTTCGCCCGGCAGGCATTCGAACAGCAAGGCCTGCATGCGGCCCACGCCCATCGGCATGCCCACCACGGGCCGCGGATGGCCACTCCAGGCTGCGCACAGGCGCGCGATCTCGCCCAGGGTGTAGACCTGCGGCCCGCCCAGCTCGTAAGTCTTGCCGCAGGTATGCGTATCGCCCAGCGCCGCCAGCATCGCCGCCACCACGTCGCCCACATACACCGGCTGCATGCGCGCATTCGCGCCGGCCAGCGGCAGCACCGGCAGCCAGCGCGCCAGACGCGCGAACAGGTTGGTGAAATTGTCATCAGGCCCGAACACCACCGACGGGCGAAAGAGGGTCCAGCCGCCTTCGCGCCAGCCGACCAGTTCCTGCTTGATGGCGGCCTCGCCATCGCCCTTGGAACGTTGGTACATGCTGGCGCCGCTGGAATCCGCCCCCAGCGCGCTGACATGCAGCAGCCGGCGCACGCCCTGGCGGCGGCAGGCGCGCGCGATGCGTTGCGGCAGGTGCACGTGCGCCTTCGCGAAATCGGAACCATAGGGTCGGCCGGCATTGCCGTGCAGGATGCCGACCAGGTTGACCACGGCGTCGCAGCCGCGCACGAGGCGATCGAGCGCGTCGTCGTCATGCACGTCGCTGTCGACCAACGTGACGGTGGGCAGGATCTGGAGTTCGCGCCCCTGGCCGTAGCGGCGGGTGGGCACCAGGATCTGGTGCTGCCCGCCCGACAGCCGGGCGATGAGATGACGGCCGATGAAGCCGGTGCCGCCGATGACAAGGATACGCATGTAGCAGCCCCTGTTCTTCAGGATTCAGGCCCGATTCTGCCTTGCACCGGCCGCATCCGCAAGCGCGCGGCCAAAGCGCCGGACGATATCCCGCCGGCGCTCCGGCCTGGCCGGGTCAGCCCGCCAGCAACTTGCCGTAGGCCGGAAGGTCGACGTTGCCGCCGCTGATGATGACGCCCACGCGCGCGCCGCGCACCGGCACCACCCCCTGCAGCACGGCCGCGGCCGCCAGGCAGCCGGTGGGTTCCACCACCATCTTCATGCGCTCGGCGAAGAATTTCATGGTCGAGACCAACTGCTCATCCGTCACCGTGACGATGTCGCGCACGTACTTCTGGATGAGGGGGAAGGTCAGATGGCCCAGATGGGTGGTGGCGGCGCCATCGGCCAGGGTCTTGGGCGCCTGGATGCGGACGATCTCGCCCTTGCGCAGCGATTGCTGACCGTCGTTGCCGGCTTCCGGCTCGACGCCATAGACCAGACAGCGCGGACTGAGCGCGAACGCCGACAGCGCCGAGCCCGACAACAGCCCGCCGCCGCCCAGGCACACGAACAGGTAATCCAATTCGCCGACGTCCTCGAACAGCTCCTTGGCCGCGGTGCCCTGCCCCGCGATCACGTCCTCGTGGTCGTACGGCGGAATCAGCGTGGCGCCGGTCTCGGCCTGGATGCGGCGGGCGATTTCCTCGCGATCTTCGGTGTAGCGGTCGTAGGTGACGATCCGGCCGCCGTAGCCCTCGGTGGCGGCGCGCTTGGCCGCGGGCGCATCCAGCGGCATGATGATGGTGGCCTGCACGCCCTGCAGCTTGGAGGCCAGCGCAATCGCCTGCGCATGGTTGCCCGACGAAAATGTGACCACGCCGGCGGCACGCTGCTCAGGGGTCAGGCGCGCGATGGCGTTGAAGCCGCCGCGGAACTTGAACGCGCCCATGCGCTGGAAGTTCTCGCACTTGAAGAACAGCGAGGCGCCGGCGATGGCGTCGGCGGTGGTCGAGGTCAGCACCGGCGTGCGATGCGCATGGCCGGCCAGGCGCTCGCTGGCGCGCGCGACGTCGTCGAATGAAGGTAGTTCGGGCAGCATGGAAGCAGTCCTTGGATCGCGGAGAAAGTCGGAAACGAAACCTCCGGATCATAAACCCGCCGGCGCCGCTGCCCCGGGATGCCCGAGCGATTTACTTGCCGAACAGCTCGCCGCTGCCGCTGGCTGACCCCGCGGGCGGGGTCAAGCCCAGGTGGCGCCAGGTGCTCAGGGTGGCGGTGCGGCCGCGCGGCGTGCGCTGCAGATAGCCATGCTGGATCAGGTAGGGCTCGATCACGTCCTCGATGGTGTCGCGTTCTTCGCCGATGGCGGCGGCCAGACTGTCGACGCCCACGGGGCCGCCGTCGAACTTGTGGATGATGGCCTCGAGCAGCTTGCGGTCCATCAGGTCCAGGCCTTGCGGATCGACCTCGAGCATGGCCAGGGCGCGGCCGGCGACATCGGCGTCGATCGTGCCGCCCGCCTTGACCTCGGCGTAGTCTCGCACGCGCCGCAGCAGGCGGTTGGCGATGCGCGGCGTGCCGCGGGCGCGGCGCGCCACCTCGGCGGCGCCATCCGGCGTGATGATGGCATTGAGCAGGCCGGCGCTGCGGGTGACGATGCGGCCGAGGTCGTCGGCGTTGTAGAACTCCAGCCGCGAAACGATACCGAAACGGTCGCGCAGCGGGTTGGTGAGCATGCCGGCGCGGGTGGTGGCGCCGACCAGCGTGAACGGCTGCAGGTCGAGCTTGACGCTGCGCGCGGCCGGGCCTTCGCCGATCAGGATGTCGATCTGGAAATCCTCCAGCGCCGGATAGAGGATTTCCTCGACCACGGGAGACAGGCGGTGGATTTCGTCGATGAACAGGACGTCGTTCTTTTCCAGGTTGGTCAGCAGCGCGGCCAGGTCGCCGGGACGTTCGAGCACGGGGCCGGAGGTCTGGCGCAGCTGCACGCCCATTTCGTGCGCGATGATGTGGGCCAGCGTGGTCTTGCCCAGGCCCGGCGGGCCGAACAGCAGCACGTGGTCCAGCGCCTCGCCGCGCTTGCGGGCGGCGGCGATGAAGATCTCGAGCTGTTCGCGCGCACGCTGCTGGCCGACATACTCCTGCAACGCCTTGGGACGCAGGGCGCGTTCGATCGACTCCTCGTTGGGCGACGCCGGCTGCGGCGCCACGATGCGGGGCGCGTCGGGACGAGAGGAAAGCGAATCGGACTGGATGGCCATGGTGCGGAAACAACAGAATGCTGAGCGGGATGCTGCATCGTACCGTAACCGCCGCACGCGGCGCCGGCGCCGGGTGCAAAACGCGCCCGGGCCGGATCAGCCGCCGTCCGCGACCGGCAGCTTGACCCGCACGCACAACCCGCCCGACCCGGCCTGCAGCAGTTCCAGCGAGCCGCCGTGGGCGCGGGCGATGGCCTCGGCCAGCGCCAGTCCCAGGCCGACGCTGCCGGTGCGGGTACGGGCATCGTCCAGGCGGCTGAACGGCCGCAATGCCTCCTGGCGGCGTTCCGGCGCGATGCCCGGGCCATGGTCGGCCACGTCCAGCACCGCATCGCGGCCTTCGCGGCGCAGGCTGACATCGACCGGGGGCGCGCCGTGGTTCAGGGCGTTGCCGATCAGGTTGTCGAGCAGCCGGCCCAGGGCGACGGCATCGCCCTGCACCACCAGCGCATCATCGCCGTCGTAGGTCTTGAGCTGGATGTCGGTGCCCGCGCCACGCCAGGCATTGACGCGCTCGGTGAGCCAGTCGGGCAGCGCCATCGAGGCGTAGCGGTAGGCCGCCGGATCGGTGCCGCGCACGAAACCGATGAACTGGTCGACCATGTGCTGCATGTCCTGCAGGTCGGTGCGCAGCCCCTCCTTGAGGGCGGAATCGTCGGCCAGTTCGATGCGCAGCCACATGCGCGACAGCGGCCCCTTCAGGTCGTGCGGCAAACCCGACAACAGCGTGCGCCTGACCGAATCGGACTCGGCCAGCGCGTCCAGCATGGCGTTGAAGCGCTCGCCCAGCACGCGGGTTTCGTGCGGACCGGAGGGCTCGACCCGCTGCGGCTGGCCGGCGGCCAGGCGATCGGCAGCGTCGGCCAGGCGGGTGATGGGCCGGGTGATATGCCACGAGAAGCCCACCGCCAGCAACAGCAACAGGCCCAGGCCGCCGAGCCAGGCCGCGACCAACGGCGTGGCCACGGGCGGATCGAGACGGTCGAGCGGGATGACCAGCCATTCGCGCAGGCGCGGCGCGTCCTCGGTGGCCGGGTTGGGCGCCAGCGAAATGAAGATTTCCGGCGTGGGTCCATGCGACAGCGCGACGCGGGTGCCGTCGTTCAGGCGCTCGTTGAGCTGCTGCACCAGCCCGCGCAGATCGCGGCGGATGTCGTCGGGCTCGGGTTTGTGGCGGCGCACATATTCTTCACGTTCGCGCTGACGCGCGCGCTCGGCCGCCTGCTCGTCGACCTCGCGCTCGTCGCCGCGCATGTCCGGCGGCAAAGGCGGCCCGTGGATCTGCGCGTTCGGCAGCGGCGGCCGCGGCAGATTGCGCGGCGGCGGACGGCGGCCATTGAAACGTTGCAGCTTGGCTTCGGCCGGCAATACCCGCGACCACAGCCGCCACTGGTTCTGCGAGGCGGCGCGCACGAAATCGGCGCGGTCCTCGGCCGGCACCTGCGACACGGCCGCGCGCAGGGTACGGATGGTGGTGGTGATGTAGCCGATGGCCACGTCTTCCATGAACTTGTGGCGGAAGTACGAGACGGTCACCAGCGTCGCCGCCTGCGTCAACAGCACCGAGCCGAGAATCAGGAGAATCAGCCGCGCCCGCAGCGAGCGCGGCACCAGGGAACTGGCGGAGAAGCGCATCAGGGCGAGAACCGGTAGCCGATGCCCCAGACGGTCTGGATCCAGCGGGGTTGCTTGGGGTCGTCCTCGATGACGCGGCGCAGGCGCAGGATGGCGATATCGATGGCGCGGTCGTTGCGTTCGCCGGCGTCGTCGTCACGCGCCAGCGCCAGCAGGCGTTCGCGTGACAGCGGCTTGCCGGCATTGCGCACCAGCGCCTCGAGCAGGTTGATTTCGCCGCCGGTGAGCTTGACCACCGTGCCGTCGCGCGAGAGCTGGCGGGTGGAGGGGTCGAACAGGAACGGGCCGAAGGTGACCGGCGCGTCCTTGGTCAGCGCCGAGGGGCCGCGCTTGCGCCGCAGCACGGCCTCGATGCGGGCCAGCAATTCGCGGGGATCGAAGGGCTTGCCGACGTAGTCGTCGGCGCCAGCCTCCAGGCCGATGATGCGATCCACCGCCTCGTCGCGGGCGGTCAGCAGGATCACGGGGATGTCCTCGCCCTGTTCGCGCAGGCGGCGACAGGCATCGGCCCCGTCGCCGCCCGGCAGCATGCGGTCCAGCACCAGCAGATCGGGGGCATAGCGGGTGATGCGCGACGGCAGGTCGCTGGCGTCCGGCGCCAGCAGCGTGTCGTAGCCATGGCGGTTCAGGTAGTCGGCCAGCAGTTGCCGCAGGGCCGGGTCGTCGTCGACGACCAGCAGCTTGGTGTGGGGATTGTCCATGGATGCCATAGTGGAGCCGTCCGACGTCGGCGGCAAGAGCCGGGAAATCATCTGAAATATACCTGTTGCACGATGTTTGGCGCGGATGCCGGCCCATTGGCGCCGACATGGCACGGCAATCGGACTGGCCCTAAAATACCGCCCATTGCCCGCGCATACGCTGGTCGGGTTTACTAAAAATCGTTTACAGCGGCGGCAACGTCCCCTTTCTACACTGTCGGTTATGGTCGCCCCTGCACATTGGCGCAAACGGTTATTGCTGCACACGGTATTCGTGGCTGGACTGGCCAGCCCTATGATGCCGGCGTTCGGCAGCGCGTCGGCCGTCTCCACATCCGCTGCGCCGGTGCCAGCCTACATCGCGCGCGGCATCGGCGTGCTGTCGCCAGTGCAGCCGGTGCCGGTGCGGCCGGCCACCTCGATGGCCTCGCGGGCGGTGCCGCTGGACCCGGCTCCCTGCGAAATGCAGACGAGCGAGCCGGCCATGGACACCAGCGTGGCCGGCAGCGACGCCGAAGTGATACCGGGGACAGGGCCGACCCTGTCCGGCGATGCCGCCGCCGGCCCGCTGGGCTGCGACACCGCCGAGATCGCCGCGGCCCCGGCCGAAACGCCCGACTATACGTTCGACCTCGAAAGCGGGGACATACCCCGGCCGCCAGTGGTCGTCATCTCCGGCGTGTCGCGCCCCAGCCGCCCCTGGTTTGCCTCGGTCAGCGGCCAGGACGGCCTGCGCTACGACGGCGACCGCAGCTGGACCTACCGCAACCTCAGCGGGCCGTCGTTCGCGGTGGGCAATATCAGCGCCAATGCGCCCGCCTGGGGCAGCAGCGCGCCGGTCGGCGGGCTGCAGATCTCCAACCTGCAAAGCAGCACGGCACCGCTGGCGGAGGGCGCGTTCGGCTATTCGTCGTCGCTCGGACGACTCAACCGCATGGACCCGGCCGCCACCTCGGGAGCGGTCGACTATGGCGCCTCGGTCGGGAATGGCACGGTGCGCTACGGGCTGACGCCGGTGCTGACACTGGAAGGCCAGATGCAGAGCGCGCCATCGCTGACCACCCGCGGCCTGGGCACCACCTACTCCGCCGGCGACTACGGCACCTTCCAGGCCGGCGCCACCCAGAGTTCGTTCGATGCCACCAACGCCTGGCGCTACCGCTTCGGCTACCGCGTCGACGTGGCCGATATGGTCAATCTGGGCTACACCAACGAACAGATCGGCGCCGGTTTCGGCGACCTGTCCACCTATACCAGCGGCGTGGCCAGCGCGCCGCAAACCCGCAACACCTTCTCGGCCGGGGTGCCCATCACCGGCTGGGGCACTTTGAGCGGCACCTATTCGGGGCTGCACGAAGGCTCGGCGCTGGCCGAACAGCGGTTCGGCCTGAGTCACAGCATGTTCGTGGCGCCGCGGGTCAAGCTGGCGGTGGGGGCCGATCGCGACATCATTTCGGGCCATTACGAGTGGCGCGCCAATCTCAGCATGCCGGTGGACGCCTTCATGCGCGGCACGTGGCTGAGCTGGTGAATCGGCGGGCCGACGGACGGAAATGTCCAGCCGCGCCCGGGCGGCCGGATTTGCGGCTTAAAATCCCCGCCATGATGCTCACGGCCTACCCCCATGTCTGACACGCGCGCCCTAGGTGTCCTGCAGCGCGTTTTCGGTTACGAATCCTTCCGCGGCGACCAGCAAGCCATCGTCCAGCAAGTCATCGACGGCGGCGACGCGCTGGTGCTGATGCCCACCGGCGGCGGCAAGTCGCTCTGTTACCAGATTCCGTCGCTGGTGCGCGCGGGCACCGGCATCGTCGTGTCGCCGCTGATCGCGCTGATGCAGGATCAGGTCGACGCGCTGACCGAACTCGGCGTGCGCGCCGCCTTCCTGAATTCGACCCAGGAATGGCGCGTGGCCCGCGACGTCGAGCAGGCCTTCCTGGCCGGCGAGCTCGACCTGCTGTATGTGGCGCCCGAGCGCCTGCTGACCGACCGCTGCCTGCAGTTGCTGGAACGCGGCAACATCGCCCTGTTCGCCATCGACGAGGCCCACTGCGTCTCGCAATGGGGCCACGACTTCCGGCCGGAATACCTGGGCCTGTCGATGCTGCACGAGCGCTGGCCCGACGTGCCGCGCATCGCGCTGACCGCCACCGCCACCGCCGAGACCCGCACCGAAATTGCCCAGCGCCTGTCGCTGACCGACGCGCACCATTTCGTTTCCAGTTTCGACCGCCCCAACATCCGCTACCGCATCGTCGAAAAAAACGAGGTGCGCAAGCAGTTGCTGGACATGATCCGCACCGAACACGAAGGCGAATCCGGCGTGGTCTACGCCCTGTCGCGGGCGCGGGTCGAGGAAACGGCCGAATTCCTCTGCAACCAGGGCATCGACGCCATGCCCTATCACGCCGGGCTCAGCGCGCAGGTGCGGGCCGCCAACCAGGCGCGCTTCCTGCGCGAGGACGGCGTGGTCATGGTCGCCACCATCGCCTTCGGCATGGGCATCGACAAGCCCGACGTGCGCTTCGTGGCCCACATCGACCTGCCCAAGTCGGTCGAGGGCTATTACCAGGAGACCGGCCGCGCCGGCCGCGACGGCCTGCCCGCCACTGCCTGGCTGGCCTACGGCCTGCAAGACGTGGTGCAGCAGCGCCGCATGATCGACGAATCCCCCGGCGACGACGCGTATCGCCGCCGCCTCGGCCAGCAGTTGGACGCCATGTTGGGCCTGTGCGAAACCGTGGAATGCCGGCGGGTGCGGCTGCTGGCGTATTTCGGCCAGCACATCAGCGCCTGCGGCAATTGCGA
This sequence comes from Achromobacter pulmonis, assembly GCF_902859765.1. Lineage (GTDB taxonomy): Bacteria > Pseudomonadota > Gammaproteobacteria > Burkholderiales > Burkholderiaceae_B > Achromobacter > Achromobacter pulmonis. The sequence continues at coordinate 157,909 of NZ_CADIJV010000001.1, read as the reverse complement.
TGTCTGCCTCGACCCGCCCCAGGCCTGGGACGGCACGGTGGCCGCGCAGAAAGTGCTGTCGGCGGTGTACCGGCTCTGGAAGGAACGCGGCCAGCGCTATGGCGCCGGCCACATCATCGACATCCTGCGCGGCAAGGTCACCGAACGCACCAGGCAGCATGGCCACGAAACCCTCAGCGTGTTTGGCGTGGGCGAAGACCTGAGCGACACGGCCTGGCGCGGCGTGCTGCGGCAGCTGCTGGCGCAGGGCCTGCTGACGGTCGACAACGAAGGCTATGGCACGCTGGCCCTGACCGAAGGCAGCCGCGCCGTGCTCAAGGGCGAGCGCCAACTGATGCTGCGGCGCGAATCCGAAAAGAAGACCCGCTCCGGCAAGACCGGCGGCAGCCGCGCCAAGGCCGCGGCGATCGACCTGCCCGCCGAACTGCAGCCGGTGTTCGAGGCGCTGCGCGCCTGGCGCGGAGAAGTGGCCAAGAGCCACGGCGTGCCGGCCTATGTCATCTTCCACGATGCCACGCTGCGCGAGATCGCGCTGGCCCAGCCGGACTCGATGGACGCACTCAGCCACATCAGTGGCGTCGGCGCGCGCAAGCTGGAAGCCTACGGCGAGGAAATCCTGCAGCGGGTGGCGCGGCCGGTGCTGTAGCGCCGGGCGCCGGACGGCATCCGCGCGCCGGGGTGCGGGACCAAGACGCGCCGGCACGGCTGCCGGCCGCCGGCGTATCCCGCGGCAGCGGTCAAGACGACGGCGGCGGCAACAGCGGCACGGGCGCGCGCTCCTTGCCGAACACCGAGCGGTAGGCCAGGATATTGAACACCAGCACCACCGGGATCCCCACCACCGCGCCGGCCATCACCAGCCGCATCGAGCCCAGCGCGCCGGCGCCGTCCCACAGCGTCATGTCGTCCAGGATCAAGTAGGGGAACAGGCTGTAGGCCAGGCCGCTCAGCATCAGCAGGAACAGCGCCACGCATAGTACGAACGGCAGCCAGCTGAAGCGGTCGGCGCGGCCAGGCAGGCGCGCCAGCAGCATTTCGGCGGCGACAAAGCCCGCCAGCATCAGCAGCCAGACGGTGGCCGCGAGGCTCAGGTGGGCGATGTTGCTCCACTTGTAGAAGATACCGGCGTTGGCCAGGCCCAGCGTGACGGCAATGGCGACCATGCCGACGGCAGTCCAACGGATCGCGTGGCGCGCCCAGTTGGCGGCGCGGCGTTGCAGGTCGCCATCGACCCGCATCACCAGCCAGGACGCGCCCAGCAGCACATAGGCAGCCACCGCGCAGAGGCCGACGAACAGCGCGAACCAGCCGTAGCCGGCATCGGATTGGTAGCCGGTGGCGATGCGCCCCAGCAGCATGCCCTGGCCGAAGGCGGTTATCAGCGAGCCGGCCCAGAAGCCGAGAATCCAGCGCGGCTTGGCCTCGGTGCGGGCGCGGATGCGGAATTCGAACGCCACACTGCGCAGCACCACCCCCAGCACCATGAACGTGAGCGGCCCGTACAGCTTGCCCAGCACGGCGCCCCACGCGAACGGGAAGGCCGAGGCGAACAGGCCCATGCCCAGCAGCAGCCAGAACTCGTTGGCATCGCGCCAGGGACTCAGCAGGCTCATCATGCGCCCCCGCTCCTGCTCGGGCGCCAGTTGCAGCAGAATCCCCACGCCCAGGTCGAAGCCGTCCAGCACCACGCCCGCGGCGATGACGATGAACAGCAGGCCCATGAACGCGAGCGGCATCCAGAAGGAGGGATCGTCGGGGCTCAACCCCTGCGAAGCCGCGAGCATGGCAATCATGGCGTGCCTCCACCCAGTTTGCGCACCGGCACCACGCCGTAGCGGGCCGCGTGGAACAGCATGCCGGCGAAGGCCGCCAGCAGCAATGCGTACAACAGGCCGTAGCCGGCCAGGCCATAGAGCACGGTGCTGGAGGACACGCTGCCCAGCACCTCGGATTGCGTGACCGTGCCGTTGACGACGAAGGGCTGCAGACCGATCACGGAAACCCACCAGCCGGCCACCACGGCGATGCCGCCCGAGAACATCATGCCGCACAGCACGCGCTGCCACCATGGCGGCAGCACCGCGACGTCCATGCCGCGGCGCCAGGTCCACAGGAAGGTGACCCAGGAAACGGCCAGCATCAGCAGGCCCAGCCCCGCGGCGACCCGCAGCGACCAGAACGTCAGCGCCACCGGCGGCAGCATGCCCGAGTACTTGTCCAGCCCCTGGTAGGTACCGTCCTCGTTGCGGTGCAGCCACATGCCGCCGGCATTGCGCAGGGTCCAGTCCGCCACGTTGGTGTGGGCGCGGGCGTCGGGCCAGCCGAACAGCACCAGGTTCGGCTCGCTGCCGCTTTCCCAGTAGCCAGCGGCGGCGGCAGCCTTGGCCGGTTGGTACTTGGCCATTGTCTGGCCGGCGCCGACGGCCACGGGCAATTGCAGCACGGCGGCCAGCGCGGCGATGACCAGGCCAGTCTTGAACGTGGCACGCTCGCCGTCGCCAAGCGGACGACGCAGCGCTTGCAGCGCGGTCACGCCCATCATCAGGAAGGCGGCGGCCAGGGCCGCGCCCACCACCACCCCCGCCAGGCGCCAGCCGACGGAGGGGTTGAGCACCACCGCGGCCCAGTCGTAGACCTGGTAGCGGCCATCGACCAGCACCGCGCCATCCGGCGTCTGCATCCAGGATTGCAGCGCCAGCACCCAGAACAGCGCCACCAGCTGGCCGACCGCCACCATCAGCACCGCCAGGGTATGGATGCCATCCGACACCCGGCGCTGGCCGAACAGCATGACGCCGAGGAAGCAGGACTTGAGAATGAAGACCGACAGGATGCCGTAGCCCAGCAGCGGGCCGGCGACGTTACCGATCTTGTCCATCAGCCCGGACCACAAGCTGCCCAGCTGGATCAGCACCGGCACGCAAGCGGCCAGCGTGAGCACGAACGACAGGGCGAAGATGCGGACCCAGAAGCGATAGGCGGCGGTCCAGCCGCTGCGTCCCGAAACGCGGGCGCGGATCTTGAAGAACAGCAGAACCCAAGCCAGCGCCAGGGCCACGGCCAGGAACAGCGCCAGGAAGCTCAGGCTGGCCACGAATTGCGCGCGGGCCAGGGAAAGGGTGGAGATATCCATGATGGCCCGTAGTGTAGAGCCAGTTACATGACAATGGGGGCCGGTTTGAAACCGCTTGCAGCGGGCCAAAAAGGGCTCGCCGCGGGAACGTGGCAAAATTGACGCTTTGTCGCTGCTTTTTCCTATTCTTTCAAGAATGACCTCCGCCACGACGCCGACCCCCGCCGCATCAAATTTCCTGCTCAACATCGTCGAAGACGACCTGCAAGCCAACCGCTTCCAGGGCAAGCGTTGGGCGGGCAAGCCTGGGCCGGCCGCCGTGCAGCAGCAGGGCGAGCCCGATCCGGCGAAGATCCGCACCCGTTTTCCGCCGGAGCCCAACGGCTACCTGCACATCGGCCACGCCAAGAGCATCTGCGTGAACTTCGGCCTGGCCCGCGACTTCGGCGGTGTCTGTCACCTGCGCTTTGACGACACCAACCCCGAGAAGGAAGACCAGGAATACGTTGACGCCATCATCGAGGCGGTGCATTGGCTCGGCTTCGACTGGAAGGCCGATGGCCGCGACAACCTGTATTTCGCCAGCGACTACTTCGGCTACATGTATGAATTCGCCGAGGCGCTGGTCGAGGCCGGCCACGCCTATGTCGACGAACAGAGCCCCGACGAGATCCGCGCCAACCGCGGCACCCTGACCGAACCCGGCACCGACTCGCCCTGGCGCAACCGCCCGGCCGCCGAGTCGATCGCGCTGCTGCGCGAGATGCGCGACGGCAAGCACCCGGACGGCAGCCTGGTGCTGCGCGCCAAGATCAACATGGCCTCGCCCAACATCAACCTGCGCGACCCGGTCATGTACCGCGTGCGCCATGCCACCCACCACCGCACCGGCAACCAGTGGTGCATCTACCCGATGTACAGCTGGGCCCACCCGGTCGAGGATGCGCTCGAAGGCATCACCCACAGCGTCTGCACGCTGGAGTTCGAAGACCAGCGGCCGTTCTATGACTGGATCCTGGAACGCCTGGCGGAACTGGGCAAGCTGGCCCGGCCGCTGCCGCACCAGTACGAATTCGCCCGCCTGAACCTGAGCTACGTGGTCACCAGCAAGCGCAAGCTGCTGCAACTGGTGCGCGAAGGCCACGTGGACGGCTGGGACGATCCGCGCATGCCGACCATTTTCGGCCTGCGCCGCCGTGGCTACACCCCGGCCTCGATCCGCCTGTTCTGCGACCGCACGGCGGTGTCGAAGTCGGATTCGCGCATCGACTACAGCCTGCTGGAACAGGCCGTGCGCGACGACCTGGATCCGATCGCGCCGCGCTCGGTGGCGGTGCTGGACCCGCTCAAGCTGGTCATCACCAACTATCCGGAAGGCCAGACCGAGCTCTGCACGGCGCCGCGCAATCCGCACGATCCGGATGCCGGCGTGCGCGAATTCCCGCTGTCGCGCGAACTCTGGATCGAGCGCGACGATTTCCGCGAGGAAGCGCCGAAGAAGTATTTCCGCCTGTTCCCGGGCAACACGGTGCGCCTGAAGTACGGTTATGTGGTGCGCTGCACCGGCTTCACCAAGAACGAGGCGGGCGAGGTGGTCGAAGTGCAGGCCGAGTACCTGCCGGACACCAAGAGCGGCACGCCGGGCGCGGACAGCGTCAAGGTCAAGGGCAATATCACCTGGGTCAGCGCCGCCCATGCGGTGCCGGCGCAGATCCACCTGTACGACCGCCTGTTCGCGGACCCGCGCCCGGACGGCGGCGACAAGGACTTCATCGCTTGCCTGAACCCGAACTCCAAGCAGACGGTAACCGCCTGGCTGGAGCCGGGCACGATCGCCACGCCGGGGGCCACCTGGCAGTTCGAGCGCCTGGGCTACTTCACCGCCGATCTCAAGGACTCGACGGCGGAAAAGCCGGTGCTGAACCGCGTGGTGACGTTGCGGGATTCCTGGGCGCAGGGTTGATCCGCCGCGCGGTCGGTTTTCCAGGGCCGGCCGCGCCGCTATCCCCCGCACAGCCCGGGGTTTTTCCCCTTGGCGAAGCGATTGCGCGGGCCCGCGGCGGGTTATCATGCCCGACATTCCGCAGCCGGTTGCGCGCGCCCCTTCCAGGCGCCCCGAACCGCCAGCCCCAATCAAGATGAACACTGAATCCCTAGCCCTGGACTTCAAGAGCGCCACCCTGTATGCCATCCGGGTGGTCCTGCACAGCGCCGACCCCGAGCGCCTGAACGCCGCGCTGGCCAAGCGCATGGCCGATGCCGGCAGTTTCTTCGAGAACGAGCCCGTGGTCGTCGACGCCAGCCGCGTCGAAGAGACCATTGACTGGGACGCGCTGGTCGCCGCCCTGCGCGCGCACAACCTGCCCCCCATCGGCGTGGTGGCCGAGGGCGCCAACCTGGACGCGGCCCGCGCCGCCGGCCTGACGCCCGTGGAACTGTCCACCCCTTCGGCCCGGCCGGCGCAAGTGATCGACACCGCGCCGCCCAACGACGTGGCGACGCCGGTGCCGTCCGTGCCGGCGGCCGCGGTCGAGATCGCGCCCGCCCCCACTGCCACACCCTCTGCCGCCGCCGAAGGCGCCATCGACGCCGGCCAGGCAAAGGACAAGGCCGCGGAGCAACCCGCCCAAGCCGCCGATCCGCTGCCCGGGCGCGCCGCCGCCAGCACCACGTCGGCGCCCAGCCCGACGCCGGCCGCGCCCCAGTCTTCGTCGGCCCTGGTCATTACCCGGCCGCTGCGCTCGGGCCAACGGGTCTATGCGCGCCATACCGACCTGGTCGTGATCGGCATGGTGAGCCAGGGCGCCGAAGTCATCGCCGACGGCAACGTGCACGTGTACGGCCCGCTGCGCGGCAAGGCCATGGCCGGCGCGCGCGGCGACACCTCGGCGCGCATCTTCACCACGCATCTGGATGCCGAACTGCTGGCCGTGGCCGGCGTGTACCGCGTGGTGGAGGACAAGCTGGACCGGTCGCTGCACAACCAGCCCGCGCTGGTGCGCCTGGACGGCGATACCCTGCGCATCGAGGCGCTGAAAGCCTGACATGGCGCACCCGCGCCGCGGCCCCATGATGGGCGCCGCCGATCCCGGCCCGGGCCGTTCCTGCAAGCCACGGTTGCATCAACGCAATCCGCGCGCATTCAACACATTCTGTAAGAAGCCTTACACGGGCTTTTTGCTTTACGATAACGCGATTTATTCGAACATAAGGGTTTGATCGTCATGACACGCATTGTTGTGGTGACTTCCGGCAAAGGCGGCGTGGGCAAAACCACGACGAGCGCCAGTTTTTCCGCGGGCCTCGCGATGCGGGGCCACAAGACCGCTGTCATCGACTTCGATGTCGGCCTGCGCAACCTCGATCTCATCATGGGCTGCGAGCGCCGCGTGGTGTACGACTTCGTCAACGTGATCCAGGGCGAAGCCACGCTCAACCAGGCGCTGATCAAGGACAAGCAGCTTGAAAACCTGTTCATCCTGCCGGCCTCGCAGACGCGCGACAAGGATGCGCTGACGCAGGAAGGCGTGGAAAAGGTCATCAACGACCTGAAGGAAATGGGCTTCGACTACATCGTCTGCGACTCGCCCGCCGGCATCGAAACCGGCGCGCTGATGGCGGCCTATTTCGCCGACGACGCACTGGTCGTGACCAACCCCGAGGTTTCGTCGGTACGCGACTCCGACCGCATCCTGGGCATCCTGGCGGCCAAGTCCAAGCGCGCCGTCGAGGGTGACGAACCGGTCAAGGAATACCTGCTGCTGACGCGCTACAACCCCAAGCGCGTGGTCGACGGCGAAATGCTGTCGCTGGGCGACATCGAGGACATCCTGCGCATCAAGCTGATCGGCGTCATTCCCGAATCCGAAGCCGTGCTGCAAGCCTCCAACCAGGGCCTGCCCGCCATCCACCTGAAAGACACCGACGTCTCCGAGGCCTACAAAGACGTCGTGGCCCGCTACCTGGGCGAAGACAAGGCCCTGCGCTTTACCGATTATGAAAAGCCGGGTTTCCTGAAGCGCCTGTTCGGAGGCAAGTAAGCAATGTCCTTCCTGTCGTTTCTGCTTGGTCAAAAGAAAACTTCCGCGTCCGTCGCCAAGGAACGGTTGCAGATCATCCTGGCCCACGAGCGGGGCCGCGGCGACTCGCCCGACTACCTGCCGCAATTGCAGCAGGAGCTGATCGCGGTGATCTCGAAGTACGTGAAGATCAATCCCGAAGACATCAAGGTGCACCTGGAACGCCAGGACACCCTGGAAGTCCTGGAAGTGAAGATCGAGATGCCGCAAAGCGAGTCTTGAAGCGTTCCGCGCGCCGCTGGCCGGCGCCGGACGCGGGCGCTCGCGGCGCCCGCAACGAAAAACGCCCGGCGATGCCGGGCGTTTTTGCGTCTGGCGCCGTCGCACAGGCGGCGGCGCGGGGCGCCGTGGCTCAGTGCTTGCCCACCTGGTCGCCGATGACACCGCCGATGGCCGCGCCCCCCACCGTGCCCAGGATGCCGCCATTGGTGATGACAGCACCCGCCACACCGCCGAGCGCCGCACCGCCCACCGTGCTTTTCTGGCGGTGGCTCATGCTGTCCCACGACGAGCATCCCGCCATTGCGGCGGTCATGGCCACAGCGACACAGATTTTGGAAAGAGATGCGATTTTCATGATGAGGCTCCTATTCTTGTCCCCGGGGCCGCACCTGAGTCCTGACGCGAGCGCACGATACCCCTTATGGGTTTGGAATCTCCAGGATCGCAAAATATCCGTGCGCGGGGTGTGAAGTTTGCCCAGGAATTGTGTCAAAGGGCGAGGGAATCTTTGCGACTCCCCGGGACAATGTTGCAGCTGGCGCCCCCTATTTGACCAGACGTAACACGTCCCGAAACCGCGCATGCTCGCAAGTTTCCATCCATTCGAAGATCGCCATTTCGGTGGTGACGATCTCGGCGCCATGGGCACGCGCGCGGCGCAGCGCGGCATGGTGGTCGGCGGGCTTGCGCGAGCCGGCCGCATCGGTCACCAGCACCGCCTTGTAGCCCATTTCAGTCAGGCCGATGACGGTCTGCAACACGCAGATGTGCGCCTCGCAACCGGTGACCAGCACGGTTTTGCGCGCGGCCGGCAGCCAGGCATCGAAGCCGCGTTCGCGCGTGGCCCCGAAGTGCATCTTCTGGAAGGTGGACTGCACCAGTTCGGCCAGCGGCGCCACCGTGACACCGAGCATCTTGCCGTGATGCTCGGTGGCGACCACCGGCACCTCCAGCAGCCGCGCGGCCCGCGCCAGCTTGGCGTTGGCCGCCACCACCGCGTCGCCGTCGTGGATCGCCGGCATCAGGCGCCCCTGCATATCGACGATGAGCAGCGTGGAATCGGAAGCTTGCAGCAGCATGGGGATCTCCTGGAATCTTGAGAACGGCCTGATCGCGCCGCATCGGCGGGCCACCGCCTGCGCGACGCCATAGCGCTCATGATATCGCGGCAGGCTCGCCGGCCTGCCTGCCTGGCGCCAGGACCGTCACCCGGGCCCAGGCCGGCAAAAAAAATCCCGGCGCAATGGCCGGGATTCTCAGGCTGACTGGCGGGCGCGCTTACTTCAGCGCCTTGTAGCGCAGGCGCTTGGGCTTGGCGCCCTCTTCGCCCAGGCGGCGCTTCTTGTCGGCTTCGTACTCCTGGTAGTTGCCGTCGAAGAACACCACTTGCGAATCGCCTTCGAAGGCCAGGATGTGCGTGGCGATACGGTCCAGGAACCAGCGATCGTGGCTGATGACCATGACGCTGCCGGGGAACTCCAGCAGCGCGTCTTCGAGCGCGCGCAGCGTTTCGACGTCGAGGTCGTTGGACGGTTCGTCCAGCAGCAGCACGTTGCCGCCGGCGATCAGCGTCTTGGCCATGTGCAGGCGGCCGCGTTCACCCCCCGACAGTTGGCCGACCACCTTGTTCTGGTCGCCGCCCTTGAAGTTGAAGCGGCCCAGGTAGGCGCGCGAGGACATTTCGAACTTGCCCACGGTGAGCAGGTCAGCGCCGTCGGCGACCGCGTCGAACACGGTCTTCTTGTCTTCGAGCGCATCCCGCGACTGGTCGACGTAGGCCAGCTTGACGGTCTGGCCGATCTTCACTTCGCCCGAATCGGGCTGCTCGCGGCCCGCGATCATGCGGAACAGCGTCGACTTACCGGCGCCGTTGGCGCCGATGATGCCGACGATGGCGCCCGGCGGCACCTTGAAGCTGAGGTTGTCGATCAGCAGGCGGTCGCCGTAGGCCTTGCTGACGTTGTTGAATTCGATGACCTCGTTGCCCAGGCGCTCACCGACCGGAATGAAGATTTCCTGGGTTTCGTTGCGCTTCTGGTATTCGTAGGACGACAGTTCCTCGAAGCGGGCCAGGCGCGCCTTGGCCTTGGCCTGGCGGCCCTTCGGGTTCTGGCGCACCCACTCCAGTTCTTTCTTGATGGTCTTCTGGCGGGCCGATTCGGACGACTCTTCCTGCTTGAGGCGGTCTTCCTTCTGTTCCAGCCACGAGCTGTAATTGCCCTTCCAGGGGATACCGTAGCCGCGATCCAGTTCGAGGATCCACTCGGCCGCGTTGTCCAGGAAGTAGCGATCGTGGGTCACGCCCACGACGGTGCCCGGGAACTTGTGCAGGAACTGTTCCAGCCATTCGACGCTTTCGGCATCCAGGTGGTTGGTCGGTTCGTCCAGCAGCAGCATGTCGGGCTTGGACAGCAGCAGGCGGCACAGCGCCACGCGGCGCTTTTCACCGCCGGACAGGTTGCCGACGATGGCATCCCAGGGCGGCAGGCGCAGCGCGTCGGCGGCGATTTCCATCTGATGCTCGATGTCGTCGGCGCCGCTGGAAGCGGCGGCCGCGATGATGGCTTCCAGCTCGGCCTGCTCGGCGGCCAGCGCGTCGAAGTCGGCGTCCGGCTCGGCGTAGGCGGCGTAGACCTCGTCCAGGCGCTTCTTGGCGGTGACCACCGCGCCCAGGCCTTCTTCAACCGCCTGGCGCACGGTGTGCTCGGGGTTGAGCTGCGGCTCCTGCGGCAGGTAGCCGATATTCAGGCCCGGCATGGGGATGGCTTCGCCTTCGATCTCGCGATCCACACCCGCCATGATCTTCAGCAGCGTCGACTTGCCCGAGCCGTTCAGGCCCAGCACGCCGATCTTGGCGCCAGGAAAAAACGAAAGGGAGATGTCACGCAGGATCTGCCGCTTGGGCGGCACGATCTTGCCGACGCGGTTCATGGTGTAGACGTATTGGGCCATGGGCTCGTATAGGGTAAGAAAGCTGAAGAATCGTTGATTGTAGGCCGGAACCCGGACAGGCGCGCGCCGCATCCCGGCCCGCGCCCGCCGCGCCCTACGACGCCGCCCGAGCCGGCCGTGAGCCGGCGAATGGCGCGCGCATCTGTGCCAGCATCACGCCGGCCAGCGCCATCGCGCCGCCGACGATATGGAACAGATGCGGCTTTTCGTCCAGGAACAGCGCCGCGATCGCCACCGTGGCCACCGGCATCAGGTTCAGGAACACGCTGGCGCGCGCCGGCCCCAGGTGGCGCACGCCCTGCATCCACAGGAACGGCGCGAACAGCGACGGGAACAGGCCGGCATAGAGCACCAGCGGCAGGTTGTCGCCATTGAGCGGCGAGGCCGGCGCCATCAGGAAAGCCGGCAACTGGAACAGCACGCCAAACGCCACCTGCACGTACAGCGACACCCACGGCCCGGCCGGCAGGCCCCAGCGCCGCAGCAGCACGCCGTACAGCGCATAGGCCAGCGCCGCCACGCCCATCAACACGTCACCGTGGTTCGCGCCCACCGCCAGCAACCGCGCCGGATCGCCTTCGCCGATCAACAGCGCCAATCCCGCCAGCGACAGCAGGCCGCCCAGCAGCGCCATCACGGAAGGCCGCTCCCGCAGCACCACGGCGCTGACGGCGATGGTCAGCAGCGGAATCATCGCGGTGATGATGCCCATATTGGTGGCGGTGGTGCTGCCGGCCGCCACATACGCCAGGCCCTGGTACAGCGCCATGCCCAGGCCGCCGAGCACCGCGAACTTGGGCAGGTACGGCCACAGCGCGCGCCGCTGGCGCCAGGCGGCCGGCAACGCAAAAGGCGTCAGCAGCAGCCCCGCCAGCGCCCAGCGGTAAAAGCCGATGGCGGCGGGCGCGATCACGCCGGCCGCCATCTTGGTCACGATCATGTTGACCGACCAGATCAGCGCCGCCAGCAACGGAAACAGCAAATAGCGGGCGGGAGAGGGCGAAACAGCAGCGCGGGTCATGGAAAAACAGCCAGAGCGGAAAGATGGCTGGCCAGTTTAGGATCTGTCCGACTCGCTGTATATAATGAAAAACCGACAAACTCCACCGAACTTCGGACATGGCCCCTGCCGTTTCCCCGCCCGACCTCGGCCCGGCGCGGCCCTATCCGCTGGCCTGCCGCATCCTGCACTTCCTGCCGCACTCGCGCATCCAGCGCCATGCCTCGCCGTGGGGCGAATTGAATTTCGCGCTGTCCGGCATCATGGAAATCGGCATCGAGGACTCGACCTACCTGTCGCCCCCGCAGTACGCCATCTGGATACCACCCGGCGTACCGCACTGCTGCCAGAACCAGGTCGAAGTGCACTACGCCTGCATCGACATCCCCGCCGCCGCCTGCGCCGACCTGCCCGCCACGCCGTGCACGCTGGAGATCAGCCCGGTCATGCGCGCTATTCTGGCCGACTTCGAACGGCGCGGCATCGCCTATCCAGATACGCCGGAAGACCGGCGCCTGGCCCAGGTCGTCATCGACCAGATCCGCGTCGCGCGCGTCTACGCCAGCTATCTGCCGTCCACCACCGAGCCCGTGTTGGCGTCCGTCCTGGCCGCGCTGCAACGCCAACCCGGCGACAAGCGCGGCGCCGCCCATTGGGCCGCCACCGCCGGCATCACTGAACGCACGCTGCTGCGCCACTGCCAGCAGCACTTGGGCATGTCCTTCAATGAATGGCGGCAACGCCTGCGCGTGGTCAGCGCGCTCGAACGGCTCGACGCCGGCCAACCCGTGCAGGCCGTGGCACGCGAACTCGGCTACAGCACCCCTTCGGCCTTCATCGCCATGTTCCAGCGCTTGACCGGCCAGTCACCCGACACGGCCCGCAAGCGCGCCGCCGCGCCCGCCTGAAGCAACCTCGCGGCCACCCGCCACCTTCGTCATCCAACCGTCGGATGCAAGCCGCGCGCGATCGCGAGACAATAGCGTCTGTTTTTTCGTAACGCCGTCCCCGCGGCATCATCGCGCCAGGAACCTCCATGTCCGCCTCCGCCACGCCCCCGCCTTCCCTGACCCATTTCAGCGCGACCGAGCTGGACATGCTCGCCAAGACCGCCGACGCCCTCAGTGCCTACCTGGGCAAGCCGGTCCTGGCCGAAGTGGTCCTGGGTGAAGAAGGCACCGAATGGGTCACCTATGGCGTGCCCATCGACGAGAACGCCGAACCCGGCGAAGACCAGACCCGCGTCCAGTTGGGCGGCCCCGGCGCCCGCCTCCTGGGCAATCGCGGCGGCCTGCCCCAGACCGGCGACGACACCTACGACTGCCTCTACCTCTGGGCCATCCAGATCTCGCTGAACGAAGGCGAACGCTTCATCAAGCTGGACCACGACGGCGAAGAGTCGGCCTGGTCCGACAGCCTGGAAGACGTGCTGCCCTTCGCCCTGACCGAGGAGCCCCTGCCCGATCCGGACGAGGAAGACGACGAAGACGAAGAGGACGAAGACGACGGCCACGATCACGTCCACGACCACAACGATTCCGGCCACCGCCACTGAACGAGAAAGCAGGCGGACACGACGAGCCGCCCGCCGCGAGACACCTCAAGAATTCACCAAGGCGCCAACACCGGGTCAGACTGCAATCCGCCCTTCCTCCACCGCATGGCAAGCCACAACCGCTACCCCCGCCATCCGAGCCTGCGGCGCCTCCGCCCGGCACCGCTCGTTCGCATGCGGACAGCGCGGATGAAACGTACACCCTGACGGCGGATTCAACGGATTCGGCACTTCCCCCGCCACCGCCGTGCGCGGCTTGCCGGCCCCGTCGATGTCCGGAATCGCCTCCAGCAGCATCCGCGTATACGGATGCCGCGGCCGCGCGAACAGCTCATCGCGGGGCGCCACCTCCACCATCCGCCCGAGATACATCACCCCGACCCGATCGGCCACGTGATGCACCACCGCCAGATTGTGCGAGATGAACAGATAGGTCAGCCCCAGCTCGCGCTGTAGATCCTTCATCAGGTTCAGCACCTGCGCCTGCACCGACACATCCAGCGCCGAGGTCGGCTCATCGCACACCAGGAACTCGGGATTCACCGCCAGCGCCCGCGCAATCGAAATGCGCTGGCGCTGGCCGCCCGAGAACTGGTGCGGATAGCGACCCTGGTCGGCCGGGTCCAGCCCCACCTGGCTGAGCAGGTCGCCGACCCGCGCCATGCGCTCGGCCGGCGTCATCTTGGTATGCGTCAGCATCGGCTCGGCAATGATGCGGCCGACGCGCCAGCGCGGATTCAGGCTCGCGTACGGGTCCTGGAAGATCATCTGCAGCCGCTTGCGCAGCGCGCGCCCGCCCGGCTCCGCCATGCGCGACAGCGGCTGGCCGTCGAAGCGGATGTCGCCGCGCGTCAGGCCATACAGTCCCACCAGCATGCGCGCCACCGTCGACTTGCCACAGCCCGACTCGCCCACCAGCGCCAGCGTCTCGCCGCGATTGATCTCGAACGACACGCCATCGACCGCGCGCAGCAGCACGCGCGGCTTGCCCGCCAGCTTGCGTTCCAGCCAGGGCGGCGACACATCGAACCAGCGCGCCGCGTCGTTCACTTGCACCAGCGGCGTGCTCATGCCGTCACCTCGGTTTCGTTTGCATGCAACCAACAGGCCGCGCGGGACGTGCCCGCCGGCATCAACTCGGGCCGGTCGTGGCCGCAGCGCGGCAGGCGCCGGCCGCAGCGTGGATTGAAGGCACAGCCTGGCGGAATCGCGTTCAGGCGCGGCATGCTGCCGTCGATCTGCACCAGCCGCTCGGTATGCCCCTGCAGCGAGGGAATCGATCCCATCAGTCCCGCCGTATAGGGATGACGCGGCTGGTGGATCACATCGCGCACCGGGCCGATCTCGGCCACCCGGCCCGCGTACATCACCGCCACGCGATCGGCCGTCTCCGCGATCACGCCCATGTCGTGGGTGATCAGCATCACCGCCGTGCCCTGCTCGCGGCACAGGCGCTTGAGCAGTTCGATGATCTGGGCCTGTATCGACACGTCCAGCGCCGTGGTCGGCTCATCGGCCACCACCAGCCTGGGCTCGGCCGCCAGCGCCAGCGCGATCACCACGCGCTGCCGCATGCCGCCGGAGAACTGGTGCGGGTAATGGTCGATGCGCTCGCACGCCGCCGGGATCCCGGTGGCCGCCAGCAGCTCGACCGCCCGGTCGCGCGCCTGCGACCAGCTCAGGTCCAGGTGCGTCACGATGGTCTCGGCCAATTGCCGGCCCACCGTGTACAGCGGGTTCAGGGAGGTCAGCGGATCCTGGAACACCGCCCCGATCTCGCGGCCGCGCACGCGGCGCATCTGCTCGTCGGGCAGGTTGTCGATGCGGCGGCCGGCCAGCAGGATCTCGCCGCCGGCGATACGGCCGGGCGGCTCCAGCAGGCCGATGATGGACGCCCCGGTCAGCGACTTGCCGGCGCCCGATTCCCCCACCACGCCCAGGACTTCACCCGCCTGGATGGAAAAGGACACATCGTCCAGGGCGCGTAGCGTGCCGCGGCGCGTCGGAAACTCGACGCGCAGGTTGCGGACTTCAAGTAATGCGCTCATGGGTATATCTCTAGTTCAGGCGTGGATTCAATGCGTCGCGCAGCCAATCACCCAGCAGGTTGACCGACAGCACCAGCAGCACCAGCGCCGCGCCCGGGAAGATGGTGATCCACCACTCGCCGGAAAACAGGAAATCGTTGCCGATGCGGATCAGCGTGCCCAGCGACGGCGCTGTCGGCGGCACTCCCACCCCCAGAAACGAGAGCGTCGCCTCGGTGATGATGGCGGTCGCCAGATGCACCGTGGCCAGCACCAGCACCGGCCCCAACACATTGGGCAGCACATGGCGGAACATGATGACGGGTGAAGCCACGCCGATCACGCGCGCCGCCTGCACGTATTCGCGGTTCTTCTCCACCAGGGTCGAACCGCGCACCGTGCGCGCATACTGCGGCCAGCCGGCAAGCGCGATGGCGCCGATCAGCACCGGGAACGCGATGATCTCGTGCAGCTCGCGCGGCACCGCCGCCCGCGCCACGCCGTCGATCAGGAGCGCGATCAGGATCGCCGGGAACGACAACTGCACATCGGCGACGCGCATGATGAAAGCATCGATGCGCCCGCCCGCGTACCCCGAGACCAGCCCCAGCACGATACCGATCAGCATCGAAAGCAACACCGAGGCCAGCCCGATCAGCAGCGACACGCGAGTGCCGTAGAGGATGGCCGAATACAGGTCGCGGCCCTGGCTGTCGGTGCCCAGCAGATAGGTCGACTGGCCGTCGGGCGACCAGGCCGGCGGCAGCAGCGCGTCCAGCAACTCGACCTGGGTCAGGTCGAACGGATTGTGCGGCGCCACCCAGCCGGCGCCGAACGAGCCGATCAGCAGCGCCGCCAGCATGACGGTGGCGACGATGGCCACGGGCGCCCGGCGCCAGGCCCAGGCGATATCGCTGTCCCACCAGCGTTTCAGTACGGCACGCATCAGTGGCCACCTCCGCCGCGGGTCAGCCCGGAACGCAGGCGCGGGTCCACGACAAAATACAGAAGATCGACGATCAGGTTGATCACCACGAACACCAGCGCGATCAGGCACAGGTACGCGGCCATCACCGGCACGTCGGCAAATTGCACCGCCTGGATGAACAGCAGGCCCATGCCGGGCCACTGGAACACCGTTTCGGTCACGATGGCGAAGGCGATGATGCCGCCCAGCTGCAGCCCGGTGATGGTGATGACGGGCACCATGGTGTTCTTGAGCGCGTGGCCGAAATGAATGGCGCGGCGCTTCAGGCCCCGGGCGCGGGCGAACTTGATGTAGTCCGAACGCAGCACCTCCAGCATCTCCGAGCGCACCAGCCGCAGCACCAGCGTCATCTGGAACAGCGACAGCGTGATCGAGGGCAGGATCAGGTGTTTCCAGCCGTTGGCGGTGAACAGCCCGGAGGTCCACCAGCCCAGCGCCACGGTATCGCCGCGGCCGTAACTGGGCAGCCAGCCCAATTGCACCGAGAACACCAGAATCAGCAGGATGCCGATCAGGAAGGTCGGCAACGACACCCCAAGCAGCGAGCCGGCCAGCAGCAGCTGCGACAGCAGGCTGTTGCGCTTGAGCGCGGTGTATACGCCCAGGGGCACGCCCACCACCAGCGCCAGCAGGGCCGCCACCATGGACAGCTCCAGCGTGGCTGGCAGGCGCGACTTGAGCAGGCTGGAGACCGGTTCGCTCTGGCGCAGGGAAATACCGAAATTGCCTTGCGCGGCGTTGGCCACGAAATGGCCGAACTGGACGATGGCGGGCTGGTTCAGGCCCAGGCGCTCACGCAGTTCGATGCGCTCGGCATCGGTGGCGTCCTGTCCCAGCATGATGGTGACAGGGTCGCCGACGTATTGGAAAAGCACGAAGGCCAGCAGCGCGACGGTGAGCATCACCGCTACGGCCTGCAACAGGCGGCGCAGTATGAAAGCGAACATAGGCGGGAAAGGCAGGACGGCGAAACCCCGCGGGGCTTCGCTGTCTGTTTAGCCGGGGCGGGGTCAGTCGACCTTGACCCAGTCGGCAACGAGGCGGTTGTCGGCGCGGTGGATCACCGACACGTTCTTGCGCATGGCCCAGGGAATGACCTGGTCGTGCAGCGGGATGTGGCCGAATTCCTGGGCGTGGACTTCCAGCACTTTGCGGATGTCGGCGTCGCGCTTGGCCGCATCGGTCTCGGTCTTGATGCGATCGATGATCGCGTCCAGTTCCTTGTTGCTGTAGTTGCCCAGGTTGTACATGCCGTCCGCGCCCTCGCCCTTGGTGCGGATCAGGTTCTGCAGCGTGTACATGGCGTCGAACGTCGGCACGCCCCAGCCGAACAGATAGGCGCTGGTGTCGGCGCTCTGCACCTTGGGGAAGTAGGTCGAACGCGGCATGGCGTTCATGCTCGCCTTCACGCCCACCTTGGCCCACATGCCGACCACGGCCTGGCAGATCGCTTCGTCGTTGATGTAGCGGTTGTTGGGGCAGTCGAGCGTGAAGTTCAGGGTGCCGTCGTAGCCGGCCTCCTTGAGCAGGGCGCGGGCTTTCGCGGGGTCGTAGGGCACGCGCTTGTGCAGCGATTCGGTCCAGCCGTGGACCTGCGGCGCGATCATGGTGCCGGTGGGCGCCGACAGGCCGCGCATCACGGCGCGCTTGATGGCGTCGACGTCGATGGCGCGGTACAGCGCCTCGCGCACGCGGATGTCCTGGAACGGGTTCTTGCCCTTGATGTTCGAGTACTGCAGCTCGGGACGCTTCTGGTCCAGGCCCAGGTAGATGGTGCGGTATTCATTGCCCTCGACCACCTTGGCCGACTGGCGCAGGCGGTCCAGGTCCTGCGCGGCCGGATCGAGCACGAAGTCGATCTCGCCCGACAGCAGCGCGGCGGTGCGGGTGGCGTTCTGCTTGATCGGCGTGAACACCACTTCGGTGACGTTGCCGACCTTGTTGGCCTTGTTCCACCAGTCCTTGTTCTCTTCGAACACGGTGCGCACGTCGACTTCGCGCGACTTCAGCTTGTAGGGGCCGGTGCCGTTGGTGTTGCGCGCGCCGAAGGTGTCTTCCTTGTTGACGAAATCCTGCGGCTTGGCGATGTTGTTCTTTTCCGACCAGGCCTTGTTCATGATGAACACGTTGGGCAACTGGCGCAGCAGCACCGGGTTGGGCGCGGAGGTCTCGATCTCGACCGTCAGGTCGTCGATCTTGCGCGCTTCCTTGATGCCGGTGGTATAGGCCTTGTAGTTCGAGGTGGGCGCCATGGCGCGGTGCACCGAGAACACCACATCGTCGGCAGTGAAGGCGGCGCCGTCGTGGAACTTGACGCCGGGGCGCAGCTTGAAGCGGTAGAGCGTGGGCGAAACCTGCTGCCATTCGGTTGCCAGGCGCGGCACCACCTTGAAGTCCTTGTCGTAGTCCACCAACGGCTCATACACGTAGCTGTTGGCGGCGATCGTCATGCCTTCGTTCTGCGAGTGGGGATCGAAGGTGAGGATGTCGCCCTGGGCGGCCCAGCGGAAGGTCTTGGCCTGCCCGATCGAGGGCGCGGCCACGGCGGCGGCGATCGCGATAGCAATCAAAGTGCGGCGCATAGATTCAACTCCTGACAGTAGTCTGAATATCGGCGCGATATTGCCTAGCGCCAGGAACCCCGTCAATTAAGGGTTTATGCGTAGCGGAGGGGGTTTTCACAGGGAAAACCTATTCAGGGACATATATGAATATGAGAAAAAAAACGCTGCTCCCCGAAAGTGAACAACGTTTGCCCGGCCAAAAAGCCGCCGTCGAGCTTCCGGGCCGGGGGCGGGCCGTGTACGCGCCTATTCGTCGGTATCCAGCGGCAGGTCCAGCGGCACGTGTTCGGTCATCAGCAGCCGCAGCATGTCGATCAGCAAGGCCGCCTTGTCCTCGCCGAACGGCGCCAGCACCGCCTTCTGGTGCTGCATGGCCTGGCCGCACAGCGCGGCGATCAGGTTGCGGCCCTTGGTGGTGATGACCACGCGCGTCTGGCGGCGATCGGCGCGCACGCCCGTACGCGCCACCAGACCTTCGGCTTCCATGCGCTGCACCACCTTGCTGAGGGTCGGCTGCTTGGTGATGGCGAGCACCGCCAGATCGCCGATGGTCTCGCCCTGGCTGCCTTCCAGGCTGGCAAGCACCCGCCATTCGGTCACCGACAATCCGGCCGCCTTGACCTGCTGATGGAATTCCGCCGAGATGCGCTGGCTGGCCTGCGCCAGCAGGTAGGCCAGGTAGTCGTCGACGAAGCGCGCGCCGCCGCCCTGGGTACCTTCGCCCTGCTTGTCCGACCGCATGTTGTTCCGCTCCCACGCATCAATATTGAATGGACGACCCGAGGCCGGCAGGCGCATTGCACCACGTTGGCGCGGGCGCGCGCCATGACGCGGCGCAATGCTGTTGCGCAGCACAGGGTATACCCCGAAGCGCAACCCGTTTTTGCACCATCAAAGCGCCTTTTTCGGGCGCTCGGGATAGAGAACAACCAGTATATACACCCTTGTTTTAGCGTGATATTTTTTTGATTCCATGAAATTTCATCTTTTTTGTTGACAGCTAAAACGTTGACTCCTAAAGTATTTTTCAGGGCGAAATTTCGTGACATGGCGTTGCTGCTAAGCAGCATGGCTGCGGGACCCGGATGCCGGTCCGCGTAGAGGAGTTCGAGATGGCTGAAAGGTCTTTCAAGAAAGAAGTCCAGCAGTTGCGCATCGGCGCGGGCGAAGAGTTCCGCGGCGAAGGCATTCTCGCGGTCACCAAGGCGCTGCTGCAATCCGGCGTGGGCTATGTGGCGGGCTACCAGGGTTCGCCCATCTCGCACCTGATGGACGTGCTGGCCGACGCCAACGACATCCTGCAGGAACTGGGCGTGCACTTCGAGGCCAGCGCTTCCGAGGCCACCGCCGCCGCCACGCTGGCCGCCTCGGTCATGTATCCGATCCGTGGCGCGGTCACCTGGAAATCCACCGTCGGCACCAACGTCGCCTCGGACGCGCTGGCCAACCTGGCCTCGGGCGGCGTCACCGGCGGCGCGCTGGTGATCGTCGGCGAAGACTACGGCGAAGGCTCGTCCATCATGCAGGAACGCTCGCACGCGTTCGCCATGAAATCGCAGATCTGGCTGCTCGATCCGCGTCCCAACCTTGAAAGCATGGTCAAGGCGGTGGAAGACGGCTTCGCGTTGTCGGAAGCCAGCAAGACGCCGGTGATGCTGCAGCTGCGCATCCGCGGCTGCCACGTGCATGGCCGCTTCATCGCCAAGGACAACCAGCGGCCGGCGTTTTCGCTGGCCGAGGCGCTGGAAAACCCGGCGCGCGACACCAGCCGCATTGTGCTGCCGCCGGCCTCTTTCCTGCACGAGCAGGAAAAAATCAAGGAACGCTGGCCCGCCGCCATCCGCTATATCAAGGAACACAAGCTCAACGAGCACTTCGACGGCGACCAGGACGACATCGGCCTGATCCTGCAAGGCGGCCTCTACAACGGCGTGATCCGCGCCCTGCAATTGCTGGGCCTGGCGGACAACTTCGGCAACAGCCGCATTCCGCTGTATGTGATGAACGTGGCCTACCCGGTGATCGAGGACGAGGTCATCGATTTCTGCCGCGACAAGCGCGCCGTGCTGCTGCTGGAGGAAGGCCAGCCCGATTACCTGGAGCAGGCCCTGCACGCGGTGCTGCGCAAGGCCGGCGTCGATACGAAGCTGTCCGGCAAGGACGTGCTGCCGATGGCGGGCGAATACACCACCCAGGTGATGCGCGACGGCCTGCGTGAATTCCTCAAGCGCGAGCGTCCGGAATCGCTGCAGACCCATCCGGCCGTGGCCGCCGACAGCGGCGCGGCGCAACCCGCGCTGCAGGTCACCGAGATCACGCGGCCCAAGCCGGCGCCGCGCCCGGCCGAACAGCCCATCACTTTCCACAAGCACGTCGCGGAACTGGCCGCCGTGGTGCCGCCGCGTCCTGCCGGCTTCTGTACCGGCTGTCCGGAACGGCCGATCTTCTCGGCCCTGACGCTGGCGCAGGAGACGCTGGGCCAGCATCATATTTCCTGCGACATCGGCTGCCACCTGTTCTCGATCCTGCCGCCCTTCAACCTGGGCGCCACCACCATGGGCTACGGCCTGGGCGCCTCCAGCGCCGCGGCCTTCAACGTGCCGGCGGCCAAGCGACCGATCTCCATCATGGGCGACGGCGGCTTCTGGCACAACGGCCTGGCCTCGGGCATCGGCAATGCGGTGTTCAACAAGTACGACGGCGTCATCGTCATCGTCGACAACTTCTACGCCTCGGCCACCGGCGGGCAGGACATCCTGTCCTCGCGCGCCGAGAATCCGGATCGCTCCACCAATAACCCCATCGACCAGGCCGTGCGCGGCGTGGGCGTGAAGTGGGTGCGCACGCTCGACCGCACCTACGACGTGGCCAAGGTACGCGCCACCATCGAGGAAGCGCTGACCACCGACATCAAGGGCCCCAAGGTCATCATCGCCCAGTCCGAATGCATGCTGAACAAGCAGCGCCGCATCAAGCCGCTGTTCAACCAGGCGGTCAAGGCCGGCAAGCGCGTGGTCAAGGAACGCTTCGGCGTCGACCCCGACGTCTGCACCGGCGACCATGCCTGTATCCGGCTGTCCGGCTGCCCGTCGCTGACGGTCAAGGACAGCGGCGATCCCCTCAAGGAAGACCCGGTGGCCCACGTCGAGAGCAGTTGCGTCGGCTGCGGCAACTGCGGCGAAGTGGCGCACGCCGCCGTGCTGTGCCCGTCTTTCTACCGCGCCGACATCGTCCACAACCCCAGCGGCCGCGACCGTTTCCTGGCGCGCCTGCGCCAGGGCGTGATCGGCTACCTGCAGCGCCGCCGCGAAGCGCGCCTGGCCAAATTCGCCCTGTGAGGACCCGCCCCATGAACCCGGTGGCATTGCAGCAAGGCACTCCCATCAAGATCGCCATCCTGGCCATGGGCGGCCAGGGCGGCGGCGTGCTGGCCGACTGGATCGTCGACATGGCCGAGCACGCCGGCTGGTGGGCCCAGACCACCTCGGTGCCGGGCGTGGCCCAGCGCACCGGCGCCACCATCTATTACCTGGAACTGCTGCCCGAGGCCGACGTGGACCGCGCCGGCCGCGCGCCCGCGCTGGCGTTGATGCCCACGCCGGGCGACGTCGACCTGGTGGTGGCGGCCGAGCTGATGGAAGGCGGCCGCGCCATCCAGCGCGGTCTGGTCACGCCCGACCGCAGCGTGCTGATCGCCTCGTCGCACCGCAGCTACGCGGTCAGCGAGAAATCGGCGCCGGGCAACGGCATCGCCGATCCCAACAAAGTGCTGGAAGCCGGCCGCGCCGCGGCCCGCCGCTTCCTCTGCTTCGACTTGCAGGAACTGGCCGACCGCGCCGGCAGCGTCATCAGCGCCAGCCTGTTCGGCGCCGTGGCCGGCAGCGGCGCCTTGCCGTTCTCGCGCGACGATTTCGAGGCCACCGTGCGCCGCGCCGGCGTCGGCGTGGACGCCAGCCTGCGCGCCTTCGCGCTGGGCTTCGAGGCCGCCGCACAGGCGCCGGCGCAACCGGCCGCAATCGACCTGACGCGCCCCGTGCCCGCCGTGCCCGAACGCGCCGCCAGCCCGCGGGCACAGGCATTGCTGGACCGCATCACCCGCGACTTTCCCGCCTGTGCGCAGCCACTGCTGACGGCCGGCGCGCGCCGCCAGATCGAGTTCCAGGATCTGGCATACGCCGAAGACTACCTGGCCCGCATGACCGCGATCCGCGAACTGGACGCGCGCCATGGCGGCGAATCGAAGCAATGGGCGCTGACCTGTGCCGCCGCGCGCTACCTGGCCACCGCCATGGCCTACGACGACGTCATCCGCGTGGCCGACCTGAAGACGCGCGGCACGCGCTTCGAACGGGTGCGCGCCGAGGTCGGCGCCAAGCCCGGCCAACTGGTCTACACGACCGAATTCATGCACCCGCGGCTGGAAGAGATCTGCGGCACGCTGCCGGCCGGCCTGGGCCGCTGGCTGGAACGATCCAAGGCCTTCGGCGGTTTCGTCGAGCGCCGCCTGGGCAAGGGCCGCCGCATGCAGAGCGGCACGCTGGGCGGCTTCCTGATGCTGTACACGCTGGCCGGCATGCGCCGTTTCCGCCGCCGCACGCTGCGCCACCAGATCGAATCCGAAGGCCTGGCGCAATGGCTCGACCTGATCGCCAGCCTGGCGCCGCGCGACTACGACCTGGCGGTGGAAACCGTGAACTGCCGCCGCCTGGTCAAAGGCTACAGCGACACCCACGTGCGCGGCGGCGGCAAGTACCGCCAACTGATCGCGGCCGCCGCCAAGCTGGCGGGCCGGCCGGACGCGGCGGCATCGCTGCGCGCGCTGCGCCAGGCCGCGCTGGCCGACGAGAAATGCGGCCCCCTGGAACGCCAACTGGCCGAGAAACTGGCCGCCTGACACCGAGATAGAGACGACGCCGTGCAAACCCTGAAACTCATCGTCCGTGAAGTGCGGCAGGAATCGCCGCTGATCCGCTCGCTGCGCCTGGCGCGCGAGGATGGCGGCACCCTGCCCGCTTTCGGCCCCGGCGCGCACCTGAAGGTGAGCGTGCCAGGCCTGCGCGAACCGCGCTGCTATTCGCTGGTGCAACTGACGCCGGAAGCCGGCCGCTTCGCCGAACCCGTCGAGTACCGCCTGGGCGTGCGGCTGGAGCAAGCCAGCGCGGGCGGCTCGCGCCACATGCACGGCCTGGCGGTTGGCGACACACTCAGTGCCGAAGGCCCCAAGAACGATTTCCCGCTGCACGAAGGTCCGGCCGGCGACGAGCCGGTGCTGCTGATCGCCGGCGGCATCGGCATCACGCCGGTGGCGTCCATGGCGGCGGCGCTCAAGGCCGCCGGCCGCGCCTTCGAACTGCACTACAGCGGCCGCAGCCGCGACCAGCTAGCGTTCCTACCGGAGCTGCAGGCGCTGGCCGGCGACGCGCTGGTGCCGCATGCCGATGACGACGACGCCTGCCGCTTCGACCTGAAGGCGCTGCTGGACGCCGCCAATCCGCGCCAGCACCTGTATGTGTGCGGCCCCAAGGGCCTGATCGACGCCGTCATCCAGGAAGCGCGCGCGCGCCACTGGCCCGACGCCCACATCCATTTCGAGCTGTTCGCCACCGCCGCGCCGCAGGCCGGCGACCAGCCCTTCGAGGTCGAGCTGCGCCAATCCGGCCGGGTGCTGACCATTCCCGCCGACAAGACCATCGTTGACGTGATGGAAGAGGAAGGCTGCGACCCGATGTACGACTGCAAGCGCGGCGAATGCGGCGTGTGCCAGGCCACGGTGCTGGAAGGCGAGCCCGACCACCGCGACTACTACCTGTCGGATACCGAGAAAGCCAGCGGCAAGATCATCCAGATCTGCATCTCTCGCGCCAAGTCGGCGCGCCTGGTGCTGGACCTGTAGCGGCGGGCGCGAGACGAGGAGACCCCCATGGCCAAATACCGCGACAACCCCGACGCCATCCGCGCGCTGCTGCGCGAGACCGAGGTGCACAAGGACCTGTTCATCGACCCCGAGCTGTTCGACCTGGAGATGGAACGGTTGTACGCCAACACCTGGGTCTACGTCGGCCACGACAGCCAGGTGCCCAACCCGGGCGACTACATCACCACTACCGTCGGCAACCAGCCGGTGGTGATGGTGCGCCACAGCGACCGCTCGGTGCGCGTGCTGCACAACCGCTGCCCGCACAAGGGCACCATGGTGGCGGGCGACGCCTGCGGCAACACCGGCAAGTTCTTCCGCTGCCCGTATCACGCCTGGACCTTCAAGACCGACGGCAGCCTGTTGTCGATTCCGCTGAAGAAGGGCTATGAGAACACCGGCCTGGAACAGTGCGAGGCCAGCCAGGGCATGGCGGCGGTGAAGGACGTACGCAACCACCGCGGTTTCGTGTTCTGCCGCCTGAATCCCAACGGCCAATCGTTCGAGGACTTCTTCGGCGACGCGTTGTCGACGCTGGACAACATGGTCGACCGCTCGCCCGAGGGCCGGCTGGAAGTGGCCGGCGGCGTGCTGCGCTACATGCACCGCTGCAACTGGAAGATGCTGGTCGACAACCAGACCGACACCTGCCACCCGATGGTGGCGCACGAATCGTCGGCCGGCACCGCGGTCAAGGTGTGGGAGCAGGCGCCCGCCGGCACGCCCAAGCCGATGGCGGTGGAACTGTTCGCGCCGTTCATTTCGCCCTACGAATTCTTCGAGAACATGGGCATCCGCGTCTGGGAAAACGGCCACGGCCATACCGGCGTATCCGATTCGATCCACGCCGCGTACTCGGGCGTCCCCGGCTACTGGGAATCGATGGTCGCGGCCTATGGCGAGGAGCGCGCGCACCAGATCCTGGGCGACGTGCGCCACAACACGGTGTACTTCCCCAACATCATGGTCAAGGGCCCGATCCAGACCCTGCGCGTGTTCAAGCCGATCGCCGCCGACCGCACCCTGGTGGAGTCGTGGACCTTCCGCCTGGTCGGCGCGCCTGACCTGTTGCTGGAGCGCACGCTCATGTACAACCGCCTGATCAACGCCCCCACCTCCGTGGTCGGCCACGACGACCTGGAGATGTACGAACGCGCCCAGGACGGCCTGCAATCGCGCGCCCGCGACTGGGTCAATGTCGGCCGCCTGTACGACCCGGCCGAAGCCGGCCAGAAAAACGTCACCACCAACGGCACCAACGAATGGCAGATGCGCAACCAGTACCGCGCATGGGGCCGCTACATGACGGAGCAGGCATGAGCTTGAGCGACCGCGACCTGATCGATTTCGTCTACGCCGAGGCGCGCCTGCTTGACGAACTGCGCTTCGAGGACTGGCTCGACCTGTACACCGACGATGGCTACTACTGGATGCCCCTGGCGCACGACCAGACCGACGCCCGGCTGCACGCCTCGCTGATGTATGAGGACAAGCTGCTGCTGCGCGTGCGGGTCGAGCGGCTGGCGGGCCAGCGCACGTTCTCGCAGCAACCCAGGAGCCGCTGCCACCACCTGTTGCAGGCGCCCACCATCGAGCGCGATCATCCCGAATCGGCGCCCGGGCAGGGCCGCCACGTGCTGCGCACCGCCTTCCATTACGTCGAGACGCGGCAGGACACGCAGACCCTGTACGCCGGCTGGGCCACGCATCATCTGGTCGAGCAGGACGGCGCGCTGCGCATCCGCCTCAAGCGCGTCGACCTGGTGAATTGCGACGCCGCCTTCGGCAACATCCAATTGTTCATGTAGGAGCGGCTTGTGAGCACCACCGTCCACCAGGCATTCCTGGACACCGCAGCGCGCCACGGCGCCCGCCCCTTCCTGTGCATCCTGCCGGAAACCGCCGCCATCTATGGCATCGGCGCCGGCGAGCTGAGCTATGCGCAGGCGGCCAGCGCCATCGAAACGCTGCGCGCGGCCTATGCGCGCGCCGGCTACGGTCACGGCCATCGCGCCGGCCTGTTGCTGGAAAACCGTCCGGCCTTCTTCCTGCACTGGTTCGCGCTGAACGCGCTGGGCGTGTCGGTGGTGCCGATCAATCCCGACCTGCGCGCGGCGGAACTGGAATACCTGACCGGCCACTCCGAGATCGCGCTGGCCGTGGCCCTGCCCGAGCGCCACGCCGACCTGCTGGCCGCCGCCGAGCGCGCTGGCCGGCCGTTGCGCGTGATGGGCCCGGACGACGCGCCGCCCGCGGCGCCCTTCCCCGCGCCGCTGGCAGGCGAACCCGACGAGCTGAGCGAATGCGCGCTGCTGTACACGTCCGGCACCACCGGCCGCCCCAAAGGCTGCATTCTGCCGAACCGCTACTTCCTGCACGCGGGCGGCTGGTACGCCCGCATCGGCGGCCTGGCCGAACTGCGTCCCGGCGAGGAACGCATGCTGACGCCGCTGCCGCTGGTGCACATGAACGCCATGGCCTATTCCGCCATGGCCATGGTGCTGACCGGCGGCTGCCTGATTCCGCTGGATCGCTTCCACCCCAAGACCTGGTGGGACAGCGTGCGCGACTCGGGCGCCACCGTGCTGCACTACCTGGGCGTGATGCCGGCGATCCTGATGAAGGCCGAGCCGTCGCCGCGGGACAGGCAGCCGGCGATACGCTTCGGCTTCGGCGCCGGCGTTGACCGCAAGCTGCACCAACCGTTCGAGGAACGCTTCGGCTTCCCGCTGCTGGAAGCCTGGGCCATGACCGAGACCGGCGCCGGCGCGGTCATCATCGCCAACCAGGAACCGCGCCACATCGGCAGCAGCTGCTTTGGCCGCGAGGAAGACGACGTGCTGGTGCGCATCGTCGCCGATCATGGCGCCGAGGCCGCGGCGGGCGAGCCGGGCGAGCTGCTGGTGCGCCATGCCGGCAAAGACCCGCGCTACGGCTTCTTCGCCGGCTACCTGAAGGACGCCGACGCCACCGCCCAGGCGTGGGAAGACGGCTGGTTCCATACCGGCGACATCGTCCGGCGCGAGGCCGACGGCGCGCTGCGCTTCGTCGATCGCAAGAAGAACGTGATCCGCCGCAGCGGCGAGAACATCTCGGCGGTGGAAGTCGAAAGCGTGCTGTTGCAGCATCCGCTGGTCAAGGCGGTGGCGGTGGCCGCCGTGCCCGACCCGGTGCGCGGCGACGAGGTGCTGGCCTGCGTGGTGGCCGAAACGCCGACCGCCGACGCGGCCGCCCGCGCCGGCGCGGCCCGCGACATCGTGCAATGGAGCCTGCAGCAACTGGCCTACTACAAGGCGCCCGGCTACGTCGCCTTCGTCGACAGCCTGCCGCTGACCACCACCAACAAGATCCAGCGCGGCGAGATGAAGGCGCTGGCGCCAACCCTGCCGGGAACGGCCTGCTGCGTCGACACCACCGCCATGAAGAAACGCCAGGAGCCGGCCCGATGAGCGCGCCGCGCGCCCGCTACGACGGCGTGGTGGCGGCCCTGCCCGTCAGCATTCCCTACGAGCGCTACTCCACCCATGCCGCCCACTGGTGGCTGGGCCGCGCGCTGGGCGCGCTGATCCGCCAGGCCGGCATCGCCAAGACCGACATCGACGGCCTGTGCGTGTCCAGCTTCACGCTGGCGCCGGACACCGCCGTGGGCCTGACGCAGCACCTGGGCATGAGTCCGCGCTGGCTCGATCACATCCCCATGGGCGGCGCCAGCGGCGTGGGCGCCCTGCGCCGCGCCGCGCGCGCGGTGCAGGCGGGCGACGCCGGCATCGTCGCCTGCATCGCGGGCGACACCAACCAGGTCGACTCGTTCCGCAACACCGTCAGCCAGTTTTCGCGCTTCG
This sequence comes from Achromobacter pulmonis, assembly GCF_902859765.1. Lineage (GTDB taxonomy): Bacteria > Pseudomonadota > Gammaproteobacteria > Burkholderiales > Burkholderiaceae_B > Achromobacter > Achromobacter pulmonis. The sequence continues at coordinate 129,693 of NZ_CADIJV010000001.1, read as the reverse complement.
CCCAGGATGCGGTCTATCCGTACGGCGCGGGCGGCCCCAACGCCAGCTTCGCGCTGCTGACCGCGCACTACATGCGCAGCACCGGCGCCACCCGCGAAGACTTCGGCAAGGTCTGCGTGGCGCAGCGCGACAACGCCCTGCGCTATCCGCACGCGCTGATGAAAAAACCGCTGACGCTCGGTCAATACCTGGACGCGCGCGTCATCACCGACCCGATCCACCTGTTCGACTGCGTCATGCCGTGCGCCGGCGCCGACGGCTTCCTGGTCATGCGCGAGGACCGGGCGCGGGCGCTGAACCTGCCCTACGCCCGCATCCTGTCCACCATCGAGCGCCACAACGCCTGGATCGAGGATCCGATCCAGACCCGCGGCGGCTGGACCATGGACATCGACGAGCTCTACGGCATGGCCGGCGCCGCGCCGGCCGACATGGATTTCCTGCAGGCCTATGACGACTACCCGGTCATCAACCTGATGCAGATGGAAGACCTGGGCTTCTGCCCCAAGGGCGAGGCGCCGGCGTTCGTGCGCGCCAATACCTTCACCGTCGACGGCAGCTTGCCCTTCAACACCAACGGCGGCCAGCTGTCGGTGGGCCAGGCCGGCGCTGCCGGTGGCTACCTCGGCCTGGTCGAGGCGTTGCGCCAGTTGACCGGCACGGCCGGCGGCACCCAGGTGGCCGACGCGCGGCTGGGCCTGGTCAGCGGCTTCGGCATGATCAACTACGACCGCGGCCTGTGCACCGCCGCGGCCATCCTGGCCAGGAGCGACGCATGACCGAGCCGCTAGCCAAGCCGCCGCGCAAGAATCCCGTGGCGCGCACACGCCAGCCGACCCTGCCGCCCGGCGCCCGCAGCCGCGCGGCGCTGGGGCTGACGGCCGCGGCCGCCGAAGGGCGCTTCGAACTGCAGACCTGCGCCGATTGCGGCGCGGTGCAATACCCGCCGCGTGAAGTCTGCGGCCATTGCCTGTCGGAACGCCTGCCGTGGCGGCCGGTGGACCCGCGCGGCGAACTGCTGGTCAGCACCACCCTGCACCACAGCAACGACCTCTATTTCCGTGAACGCCTGCCTTGGCGCGTGGGCACGGTGCGCATGGACGCCGGCCCGTCGGTGGTGGCGCACGTGCACCAGGACTGCGCCGACGGCGCCCGCGTGCGGCTGGCGCTGAAGCTCGATCGCAGCGGCCAGGCCGTGATGATCGCCCTGCCCGAAAGGAATACGCCCAACATGGAAGACGACAAGACCTTGCGCGAGACCTCGTGCGATCCGAAGTTCCGCCGGGCGCTGGTCACCGACGGCAAGTCGGCGGTGGGCCTGGCGGTGGCGCGCGCGCTGCTGGACGCCGGCAGTCCCACGGTGTTCGTCGGCGACCCGCAGACCTGGCGCCGCGATGCCGCCTTCGACGCGCTGGCGGCCGATCCGCGGGTGCAGGTGCTGGCGCTGGACGTAACCGACAGCGACGCGGTCGAGCGCGCGGCCGCCTCGATCGGCGGCAAGGTCGAGATCCTGGTCAACACCGCCGACCAGGAGCGCGAAGGCGGACTGCTCGGGCGCAAGGATGTCAACACCGCGCGCGACGCCCTGGACGTCAACGTGCTGGGCCTGATGCGGCTGGCGCAGGGCTTCGGCCCGGCGCTGTGCGGCCGCGCCGCCGACGGCGTCAACAACGCCACGGCCTGGGTCAACGTGCTGTCGATCTACGCCCACGTCAACCTGCCGGCGCGCGGCATGTGGTCGGCCTCCAAGGCCGCCGCGCTGTCACTGGCGCAATGCCTGCGGGCGGAAATGCGGCCGGCCGGCGTGCGCGTGGTGAATGTGTTTCCGGGTCCGGTGGACCATGAGTGGGAGCAGCGCACACCGCCCCCGCGCGTGGCCCCCGCGGCCATCGCGAACGCCATCGTGCGCGCACTGAAGGAAGGCCTCGAGGACGTGTACGTCGGCGACGTGGCGCAGGAATTCCGCGCGCGGCTGGCGGAGAACCCCAAGGGACTGGAACGGGAACTGGGCGCCTGACGCCCCCGACACGCAAACCAAAGGAGCAACAGATGAGCCAACCCATACTTGCGCAATTCATGACCGAACTGGTGTCGGGCCGCATCCGCCTGGTGGACCTGACCGAGACGCTGACGCCCGAGTTCCCGACCATCGTGCTGCCGCCGGAGTTCGGCCAGGCCTGGCCCTTCCGCATCGAGGAGATCTCGCGCTACGACGAGCGCGGCCCGGCCTGGTACTGGAACAATTTTTCTTGCTCCGAGCACACGGGCACCCACTTCGACGCGCCGGTGCACTGGGTCACCGGCAAGGACCAGCCCGACAACACCGTCGACACTATCCCGGTGGAGGCCTTCATCGCCGGCGCCTGCGTCATCGACTGTTCGGCCGAGGCGCGCGACAACCCCGACTTCCTGCTGACCATCGACTTCGTCAAGACGTGGGAAGAAAAGCACGGCCGCATTCCGGCCCGCTCGTGGGTGCTGATGCGCACCGACTGGTCCAAGCGCGCCAAGCCGGCCGAATACCTGAACATGCAGGAAGACGGCGCCCATTCGCCCGGCCCCGACGCCGAGGTGGTGCCGTGGCTGATCAAGGAACGCGACGTGCACGGCTTCGGCACCGAGTCGGTGGGCACCGACGCCGGCCAGGCCCACCACCTGAATCCGCCCTACCCCTGCCACTACTTCATGCACGGCAACAACCGCTATGGGCTGCAATGCCTGACCAACCTGGATCAGTTGCCGCCCACCGGCGCGGTGATCTTCTCGGCGCCGCTGAAGATCCGCAGCGGCTCGGGCAGCCCGCTGCGGGTGCTGGCGCTGGCGCCGCGCGCCTGACCGGCCACGCATAACAACAGAACACAGGGGGAATCACCATGACGCAAACCAACGTCGCCATCGTCACCGGCGGCAGCGCCGGTATCGGCGCCGAGATCTGCCGCAGCATGCTCGACGCCGGCTACGAGGTGATCTCGATGGCGCGCCGCGCCGCCGACTTCAGCCACCCGCGCCTGCACAACGTGCAGGTCGACCTGCTCGACGCCGACGCCACCGCGCAGGCGGGCGCTGAAATCGTGGCGCGCTTTCCGGTCAGCCATGTCATCCACAACGCCGGCGTCATCTGGCCCAACCTGCTGCCGCAGGTGACCCAGGAGGAACTGCACGGCCTGACCCAGATCCACCTGGGCGCGGCCATCAGCCTGGCGCAGGCGGCGTTGCCCGGCATGCAGGAACGCAAGTTCGGCCGCATCGTCATGATGTCCTCGCGCGGCGCGCTGGGCCTGCCCACCCGCACCGCCTATTCCGCCACCAAGGCCGGCATGGTCGGCATGGCGCGCACCTGGTCGCTGGAACTGGCGCCCTACGGCATCACCGTCAACGTGGTGGCGCCGGGCCCGATCCAGACCGACATGTTCTACGACGTAATCGAACCCGGCAGCGAACGCGAAAAGCAATTGGCCAACGGCATCCCGGTCAAGCGGCTGGGGCGCGCGGACGACGTGGCGCGGGCGGTGATGTTCTTCGCCGACCCGGCCAACAGCTTCGTTACCGGCCAGACGCTGTTCGTCTGCGGCGGCGCCAGCGTCAGCTCCATCACCATCTGAGCGGCGTCCCGCGCATCCGCTTCGGGTTTTGACGGATAGGTAAGCACCGAGACCAGGTCTACAGTGCAGTGCCGCGTCTCTCAGAAAGTTGAAGCCGAAAATAATTTCCGCCTTGCCCGTTTTCTCCGTTTTCCAGCCGCACCCACTCTGCTCCCTATCCGGAGGTTTTGCCATGCTGTCGAAGAAACTCCCCCTGGCCGCCGCCGTGCTGGCCGCCCTGGTCTCCCTGCCCACCCTGGCCCAGGTCAAGGTCGGCGTCGTCACCTCGTCCACCGGCCCCACCGCGCTGGTCGGCATCCCGCAGAAGAACACGGTGCCGCTGCTGCCCAAGAAGATTGGCGATCTGACCGTGGAGTACATCTCGCTGGACGACGCCAGCGATTCGACCAATTCGGTCACGGCCTTCAAGAAGCTCATCACCGAACAGAACGTGGACGCGCTGATCGGCCCGTCCGGCTCGCCCAACGCCATGGGCGTGATCCAGTTCGCCGCCGAGGCCGGCGTGCCGATGCTGGCGCCGGTGGGCACCGCGGCCGTGGTGCTGCCGATGAACGAACAGAAGAAATGGGTCTTCAAGACCACCCAGAACGACGACATCATCGCCCGCGCCCTGGTCGACCACATGGCCAAGACCGGTATCAAGACGGTCGGCTTCATCGGCCTGAACGATCCCTATGGCGAGAACTGGTACAAGGTGTTCTCCGGCCTGGCGGCCGCCAAAGGCATCAAGATCACGGCCAACGAGCGCTATCTGCGCTTTGACAGCTCGGTCACCGGCCAGGCGCTGAAGATCCTGGCGGCCAAGCCCGATGCCGTGCTGGTGGCCGCGCCCGGCGCCGCCAGCGTGCTGCCGCAGACGACGCTGTTCGACCAGGGCTACAAGGGCAAGTTCTACCAGACCCACGGCGCCGCGCTGCCCGACTTCCTCAAGCTTGGCGGCAAGAAGGTCGAAGGCACCATATTGGCGGCCAGCCTGATGCTGGTGCTGCCGGAAATGCCTGACAGCAATCCGTCCAAGAAGGTCGCCAGCGACTACATCGCCGCCTACGAAAAACTCAATGGCTCCAAGCCCGCCACCTTCGGCGCCAACGTCTACGACGCCGGCCTGCTGCTGGAAAAGGCGGTTCCGCTGGCCGAGAAAGCCGGCAAGCCCGGCACCAAGGAGTTCCGCAGCGCGCTGCGCGACGCGCTGGAACAGACCCACGAGCTGGTCGGCACCCAGGGCGTCTACAACATGAGCGCCGCCGACCACAGCGGCTTCGACGACCGCGGCCGTGAACTCATCATGGTCAAGGACGGCAACTGGACGCTAGTCAAGTAACCCCCCTTGAACGCTGCCACATCGAGATGCCGCGGAGCCGGCTCCGCCGGTCCGCAGGCATGCCCCCCGGGGGGAAGCGCGCAGCGCTTCGGGGGGGATAAAACCGCTGCAATGTTTTTCCGTTCTATCCGGAAGTACCGATGAATGCTCAGATCGCCCTGATACTCGGGCAGGACGGCATCACCAACGGCGCCATCTATGCGCTGCTGGCCTTGTCCATCCTGCTGGTCTTTACCGTTACCCGCGTGCTGTTCATCCCCCAGGGCGAGTTCGTCGCCTTCGGCGCGCTCACGATGGCCGCCTTGCAGGCCGGTAAACCGGTGCTGCTGGTGTGGCTGCTGCTGGCCTTCGCCCTGGCCGAGGCCGTGGCCGACCTGATCGCGCGCGCCAGGCGCTCCGGCCGCCGCGCGCCCCTGTGGCGCATCGGCGCCAAGGCGGTGTATCCGCTGGCGCTGGCCGCGCTGCTCTACCGCCTGCCGCTGGCGCAGCTGCCGATGGCGGTGCAGGCGCTGCTGACGCTGTTGCTGGTGGTGCCGATGGGGCCGCAGCTGTATCGCCTGTTCTACCAGCCGATCGCCTCGGCCTCGACGCTGGTGCTGCTGATCGTGTCGATCGCGGTGCACCTGGCGCTGGTGGGCCTGGGCCTGCTGGCCTTCGGCGCCGAGGGCGCGCGTACCGCGCCGTTCAACGAGGCCAGCCTGGCGCTGGGTCCGATCAACGTCAACAGCCAGGCGCTCTGGGTGGTAGCGGTGTCGGCGCTGCTGATCGTGGTGCTGTACCAGTTCTTCGAACGCTCGATGTACGGCAAGGCCTTGCGCGCCGCCGCCTTCAACCGGCTGGGTGCGCGGCTGATGGGCATCTCGCCGGTGTTCGCCGGCAAGGCCACATTCTTCCTGGCGGCGCTGATCGGCACCGTTTCGGGCATCCTGATCGCGCCCATCACCACCATGTATTTCGATTCCGGCTTCATGGTCAGCCTGAAGGGCTTCGTCGGCGCCATCATCGGCGGCCTGGTGAGCTACCCGCTGGCCGCCGCCGGCGCCTTGCTGGTCGGCCTGATCGAGGCCTTTTCCTCGTTCTGGGCCAGCGCCTACAAGGAGATCATCGTCTTCACGCTGATCATCCCCGTGCTGCTCTGGCGTTCCCTGAAAAGCCACCACGTCGAGGAAGAAGAAGAATGACCCCGCGCCACCTCGTCATCGTGTTCCTGGCGCTGCTGGCGGTCGCGCCGCTGGGACTGCCGCCGTTCTACGTCACCCTGCTGAACTACATCGGCCTGTACGCCATGGTGGCGCTGGGGCTGGTGCTGCTGACCGGCGTCGGCGGGCTGACCAGCTTCGGCCAGGCCGCCTTCGTCGGCGTGGGGGCCTACACCACCGCGCTGCTCACCACCCGCGCCGACGCCCTGCCCGCCTGGCTGGCGTGGATCGGCGCGTCGCCCTGGCTGACGCTGCTGGCCGGGCTGCTGCTGACCCTCGTGGTGGCCTACCTGCTGGGCGCCATCACGCTCAAGCTGTCCGGCCACTTCCTGCCGCTGGGCACCATCGCCTGGGGCCTGTCGCTGTACTTCGCCTTCGGCTCGGTCGAAGGCCTGGGCGGCCACACCGGCATTCCCGATGTGCCGGCCATCCACCTGTTCGGCTGGGCGCTGACGCAGGGCGAAGACATCTTCTATCTGATCTGGGCCTTCCTGCTGGTGGCCATGTGGTCGACCAGCAACCTGCTGGACTCGCGCGAAGGGCGCGCCATCCGCGCCCTCAAGGGCGGGCGCGTCATGGCCGAGTCGATGGGCGTGGACACGGCCCGCTCGCGCATGGTGATCTTCATCATCGCGGCGCTGCAGGCCTGCGCCTCGGGCTGGCTTTACGCGCACATGCAACGCTTCGTCAATCCGAACCCGTTCGGCCTGCAGATGGGCATCGAATACCTGTTCATGACCGTCATCGGCGGCGCCGGCCAGGTCTGGGGCGCGCTGGTCGGCGCGGGTGTGTTCACGGTGCTCAAGCAATGGCTGCAGGACTGGCTGCCCAAGCTGCTGGGCCAGAGCGGCAACTTCGAGGTGATCGTGTTCGGCTTCGGCATGGTGCTGCTGTTGCACCGCTTCCGCGGCGGCCTGTGGCCGGTGCTGGCGCGCTGCGTGCCGGTGCGCAAGCGCCCGCGGCAGATTGACCCGCAGGCCGAGCCGCTGCCGCGCAAGCCGATGCCGCCGCGCGGCGAGGTGGTGCTCAAGGCCGTCGACGTGACCCGCAAGTTCGGCGGCCTGGTCGCCAACAATGCCATGAACCTGGAAATCCGCGCCGGCGAGATCCTGGCGCTGATCGGCCCCAACGGGGCCGGCAAGAGCACCATGTTCAACCAGATCTCTGGCGTGGACACGCCCACCTCTGGCCAAGTCACGCTGCTGGGGCAGCCGGTGGCCGGCGCCGGCGCGCGCCGCATCGCCCGCCTGGGCCTGTCGCGCACCTTCCAGCACGTGCGCCTGCTGGGCCGCATGAGCGTGCTGGAGAACGTCGCCATCGGCGCCCACCTGCGTGGCCATCGCGGCGTGCTGCCGGCCGCCTGGCGGCTGGACCGCGCCGAGGAAGCCCGCCTGCTGGCCGAGGCCGCGCGCCAGGTCGAGCGCGTTGGCCTGGGCAAGCACCTGCACGACGAGGCCGGCTCGCTGGCGCTGGGCCAGCAGCGCATCCTGGAGATCGCGCGGGCGCTGGCGTCCGACCCCTGCATCCTGCTGCTGGACGAACCGGCCGCCGGCCTGCGCTACCAGGAAAAGCGCGAACTGGCCGAATTGCTGAAGAAGCTGCGGGCCGAGGGCATGGCGATCCTGCTGGTCGAGCACGACATGGATTTCGTGATGGGCCTGGTGGACCGCGTGGTGGTGATGGACTTCGGCGAGAAGATCGCCGAGGGCCTGCCGGCCGAGATCCAGCACAACCCCGCGGTGCTGGAAGCCTATCTGGGTGGAGCGGAATGATGAGCGCGAAACTGCTGGAAGTGCGCGACCTGCGCGTGGCCTATGACAAGGTCGAGGCCGTCTCGGGCGTGAGCCTGTCGGTGGACGAGGGCAAGATCGTGACCGTGATCGGCCCCAACGGCGCCGGCAAGACCACGCTGCTGTCGGCCATCATGGGCGTGCTGCCCTCGCGCGGCGAGATCGTGTTCGGCGGCAAGCGCCAGGAACACGCCGAGATCGAGGAAATGGTGGCCGCCGGCATGAACCTGGTGCCGGAAAAGCGCGAGCTGTTCGCCGAGATGTCAGTGGAGGACAACCTGATGCTGGGCGCCTTCGACCGCTTCCGCCGCGGCCTGCGCGACCAGGACCAGACGCTGGCCGAGGTCTACGACCTGTTTCCGCGCCTGCGCGAACGCCGCGCGCAGTTGGCGGGCACGCTGTCCGGCGGCGAACGCCAGATGCTGGCGGTGGGCCGCGCGCTGATGGCCAAGCCGCGCCTGCTCATGCTGGACGAACCCAGCCTGGGCCTGGCGCCGCGCATCGTGCGCGAGGTGTTCCGCATCGTCGAGCAGTTGCGCGCCATGGGCGTGTCGATCCTGCTGATCGAGCAGAACGCGCGCGCCGCGCTGCAGGTGGCGGACTACGCCTACGTGCTGGAAACCGGCAGCGTCACGCTGGAAGGTCCGGCCGCCCAGGTCGCCGTGGACCCGCGCGTGGTCGAGGTCTACCTGGGGCTGGGACACGCAGCGCCGGCCCCGGCGTAGTATTGCGCAGCGCTTTGCCAGCAGGCCGCGGCGGGCGTCCGGCCGCCGTTCAGGCCACGCCGCGCCGCCGGTCGCGGCGATACAGCGCATAACCCAGCGGCCACATCGCCCCCACCATCAGCCGCGCCCAGGGGTTGGTCAGGCGGTACGCCTGCACCGCCGTCGGCACGCCGGAGTGCTTCAGGTGCAGCCGGAAGCGTGTGTAGCGCGCGGCGGCCATGATGAATTCGCGCGGCCGGAAGCGGAAAAATTCCAGGTGATGCTGCAGCATGTCCCAGGCCAGCAGGTACAGGCCCTGGGCATTGTTGCCAACCGAGACCGCCCCCTGGCTCAAGCCGCCCGGTGTGTCGTGATAGGTGCGCACCACCTGGTTGATGAAACGGCTGAGATAGCCGGCCCGCGCAATCGCCCACCACACCAGGCTTTCCGGCACGAACCCGGCCACGTCTTCGGGAAAGGGGAACTTGCGCAGGATGTCGGTGCGCATACAGCCGAATTTCTCGCCCTTGATGCGGTAACGGAAGTACACGTCCACGGAGGTACTGTCGAACACGTCCTGCGGATAGCGGTCGCCGACGATGCTGCCGTCGGGTCGCGCGCACAGGCCGGTCACCGCGACATAGGCGTCCCGGCGCGCCGGCGGGATGGCATCCCAGGCGGCCTTGAAGGTGGCTAGCGCTTGCGCCGGCATTTCATCGTCGCTGTCCAGCGCCACGATCAGCTCGCCGTGGGCCTCGCGCACGCCGCGGTTGAAAGCGGTTTTCTTGTGCTGGTTGTTCTGCCAGAAGTAGCGGATGGGAAAGTTGGCGCGTTGCTGCCAGTCGAGCACGGCCTCGTGCGTGTTGTCGGTGGAACCGTCGTCCACGATCACCCACTCGAAATCCCGGAACGTCTGGCGGGAAAGCGATTCATACACCCGATGCAGCGTGCCCGCCCGGTTGTAGGTGGGCGTCAGGACAGTGAAGAACGTCGGTGTATCGGTCATGCGAACTGTGCCCCTTTGCGATTTCCGGACAACCGCTGCGGTCTTGGTCTGTGTCGTTTTTGCCTGAAGTGTAGGGGAAATGCCTGTGCCAACTGATGCCATCGCATGCAAATTTGCAATCAAATCTGACAATGCGCGGATTCCCGGACGGGTCCTGGCAACCGCCGCCCCCTTTGGGACGGGGCGCCGGAGTGGCGTAAACTCGGGCGGCCCACACCGGAATGCCTATGGAAGCTTCGACCGTCCAGCTCAATGACATCGCCTTGTTCGTAGAGGTTGCCAAGCGCAAGAGCTTCAGCCTGGCCGCCCGGGCCCTGAACATGCCCACGTCGACGCTGTCACGCCGTATCAACGAGCTGGAACGCGCGATCGGCCTGCGCCTGATCAATCGCAACACCCGCCGCCTGGACCTGACCGAGGCGGGCGCGGCCTACATGAGCCGCTGCCAGGGCCTGATCGACGAGGCGCGCCTGGCGCACGAGCAATTACAGACATTGTCGGGCGGCCCGTCCGGCAATCTGCGGGTGTCGATGCCCTATAGCCTGGCGATCTGGCTGCTGCCGGAGACGATCAGGGATTTCACGGACCGCTATCCGGAAGTGGAGTGCGAGTTCGACCTGAGCATGATGACGGCGTCGGATGCCCAGGGCACGCCGTTCGACATCGTGCTGCGATTCGGCCGCAACAGCGACTATCCGGTTGCCAATATCGACACCGGCAATGGCAATGGCGGCGCGCCGGCGCCGCGCAGCGACGGCGCGGTGGTGCAGGAGCTGGTGTCGCTGGACAACTACCTTTATGCGTCGGACCGCTATCTGGAACGCTTCGGCGAGCCAAAGACGCCGGGGGACCTGACGCAGCATCAGTGCCTGCGCACGACAATCGATGACGCCCATTCCCATTGGACGCTGTACAACGGCCAGGTGCGCGAGCAGGTTCCCGTGAGCGGGCATCTGGCGGCCAACAACATGAGTATCGCGGGGACCCTGGCGGGACTGGATCTGGCGATCACGCGGATGCCGCATTGCCAGGCGCTGGATCCGATCATCAAGCGCAATTCGTTGCGGCGGGTGTTGCCGGGGTGGTCGGTGGATCCCATTTCCATCTACGTGATTTATCCGTCGAGTATCCAGCCGGCCAAGACCCGGGCGTTCATGGATTTCATTCGGCCTAAGTTGGGACCGGCTGAGTAGTCTTTGTTTTTTGGACGATGCGGGTTCTTGAGCCGCGCGCGGCGGGATCGGCGGGCCTAAGTGCGTCCCTATTTTTTTCTTGTTGGGTCTGCAGGCTAGCCCCCCCCGAAATTGGCACCCTCGCCACTTTCAGGCTAGAATACCGAGTTACCCAATTTCCCCGCCAGCCCGGTTTCCGGTTGTGCGGTCGGGTCCAAGACGCCTTCAAGCCAAGCCTGGAGGCAGATTTCGATCCGCTAATTCGATTTCCGCAAATTCAACAGGAGAATCAACATGGCTGAACGCAAACGCGTGCGTCGCAATACCCTGGAACGCCGTTGCCTGGGCAAGGCCTTCAAGCGCTTGTTCGTCAAGTCGCCCAAGGGTGTGTTCAAGATGCTGGAAAAGATCAAGCGCGTCTAAATGACACGCGCGCCGCGCCAGGTTCCTGGCGCGCCGCCTGATCGAAAAAAATCCCCGCTGGTGCGAACCGGCGGGGATTTTTCTTTGGGCCGGCGGTCAGGACGACCGCTGCCTCAGGTCCGCAGCTTGGCCAGCACCTGCTCGGCGCGCGGCAAGGGGTCGACCGCGCCATAGCCCAGCGTCGACAGCGCCGCCGCCACGTTGGCGTAGCGCACCGCGTCGGCCCAGTCGTCATCCTGGCAGCGGCGCGCCAGCAGGCTGCCGGCGAAGCAATCGCCGGCGCCGGTGGCGTCGATTGCGTCCACGCGCAGCGCCGCCACCGGGGTGCGGGTCTTGCCATCGTCGATGATGGCGCCGTCCTTGCCCAGCTTCAGCACCACCACGCCCGTGGCGCCGGCGTCGCGGATCCAGTCGAGCGTGCGCTCGGGGTCGTCGTTGCCGGTCAGGTGCTGCATGTCGTCCATGCTCGGCAGGAACAGGTCGGCATGGCACAGCGCCTCGCGCAGCACGGCGCGGGCCCGGTCCAGCGGCCACAGGCGCAGCCGCAGGTTCGAATCCAGGCTGACCTGCACGCCGGCCGCGCGAGCGCGGGCGATGGCGGCGAAGACGGTGTCGCAGGCGCTGGTGCTGATTGCCAGGCTGATGCCCGAGACGTGCAAGAACCGGGCGCGTTCGATCAGCCCCCCGTCGAGGCTGGCGGGAGTCATCAGGCTGGCAGCGGAGCCCCGGCGCAGATAGCTGAAGGCATGGCCGTCGGGACCGTGCTGCACGAAATACAGGCCGGTATGGGCGCTGGGGTCGACCTCGACGCCCGAGGTGTCCACGTCCTCTTCGCGCCACAGCGCCAGGAACTGCGCGCCGAAGGCGTCGTCGCCGACCCGTGTCAGATAGGCGCAGCGCGCGCCCTGGCGGGCCGCGGCGATGATGGCATTGGAAGTGTCGCCGCCGAAACCTTGCAGGAACTGGCGCGGGTCCTGCCCGGTCTGGTTCAGCTCGACCAGCGGCTCGCCCAGCGCGACGATATCGAAATCAGCCATGGGCGGCCTCGCGGGTGCGGGTGATCTGCGCCACCAGCGCGGCGGTGTCGCGCGCGGCGAAGGCGGCTTTGTCGTAGAGGTTGCTGCCGATGCCGACCAGGCCGGCGCCGGCGGCGAAGTAGGACGCCATGTTCTCGGCGGTGACGCCGCCCGTGGGGCAGAACACCGTATCCGGGTACACCGACTTCAACGCCGCCAGGTGCTTGGGGCCGCCGGTGTCGGCCGGGAACACCTTGACCACATCGGCACCGGCGCGGCGCGCGGCCAGCACGTCGGTGGGGGTGAAGGCGCCCAGCAGGCACAGGGCATCGGCGGCGTGCGCCAAGTCGACGATCTCGGTGGCCAGGGCCGGCGACACCAGGAAGTCGGCGCCGGCCACCAGGGCCTGGCGCGCCTGGGTCTCGTCCAGCACCGTGCCCACGCCCAGCAGCAGCGCGGGGCCGTGCTTGTCGCGCAACGCGCGCACCAGGTCGGTGACGCCGGGAATGGTCCAGGTCAGTTCCAGCGTGGCGCAGCCGGCGGCCACGGCCACCTCGGCGGCGTAGGCCGCGGTGGCGGCGTCCTGGTAGCGCAGCACGGGCACGACCCGGGCGGCGAACAAGGCGTCGAGTTTCGAGGCACGGGGAGCAGCGGTCATGGCATTCCTTTCGGGAGGGATCGTTCAGGCGCCGCCGGCAGGCAGCAGGGCGAGTCTGGCCGTGGCCGCATCGCGCAGCCGCAGCAGGGGTTCGATATAGGCGGATTGCGGGTCATCATGGCGGCGGAACAGCAGGGTGCTGATGCTGACGCAGGCCACCGGCTGACCGGCGGCGTCGCGCAGCGCCACGCCGTAGCAGACGATGCCGGGCTCGTTTTCCTCGTTGTCCAGGGCATAGCCGCGCGCCGCCGTCTCGGCCAGCGCGGCCCGCAGCGCGGGCAAGTCCGCCAGCGTGCCGGGCATGCGCGGTTCCAGCGGCAGGTCGCGCAGCAGGGGTTCGCGCGCCGCTTCGCCAAGCGCCGCCAGATAGGCCTTACCGACCGCGCTGGAATGCAGCGCCACCGCCGCGCCGACGCGCGAGGCCATGCGCACCGGCCCAGGGCTTTCGAGCTTGTCGATGTAGATCATTTCGGCGCCGGCCGGCACCGCCAAGTGCACGGTTTCGCCAGTGGCATCGCGTAGCGCCCGCAGGTCGGCCGCCAGCGTGGCGCGCAGGTCGAACTGCGACCAGGCGCGGCTGGCCAGCGCCAGCAGGCGCGGCCCCAGGCGATAGGCGCCGCCGGTCTCGGCCAGCATGCCTTGCTCGGCCAGCGCCGCGACAATTCGGTAGACCGTGGGCCGGGGATAGCCGCAACGGCGCGCCAGCGCCGCCGCGCTGGGCGGCTGCGGGGCATCGGCCACCGCCTGCAGCACCACCATGAACTTGGCGAACGCCGCCGCGCCCGCCACCTTGGTTTCCGACACCATCACCCCCACCTCTGGAAGATGTCCCGCGCCCGTGTCGCTGCGGAATACCGCAGGCAAAGCGCGCTAAATTCAGACGAATCTGCGATACTGTTTATTTGTATAGCAGCGTCGCGCATGATTGCCCACATTGTGGACACATGCCTCACGATATAGGCAATTATTCCACATCGCCACGCCCCGAACCAGCCACAGGCCGCCGTCCGGGGCCCCGCCCTCCCTCAGGCTACGATACCGTCCATGAGCTCCCAAATCCGCATCGTTGGCGCCCGCCAGAACAATCTCAAGAACCTCGACCTGACCATCGCCACCGGCGAACTGGTAGTCGTGACCGGGGTGTCGGGGTCCGGCAAAAGTTCGCTGGCCTTCGACACCCTCTATGCCGAGGGCCAGCGCCGCTACGTGGAGACCTTCTCGCCCTATGCGCGCCAGTTCCTGGACCGCATGGACAAGCCCCAGGTGGACCGTATCGAGGGCATCCTGCCGGCCATCGCCATCGACCAGACCAACCCGGTGCGCAGCTCGCGCAGCACGGTCGGCACGATGACCGAGCTCAATGACCACATCAAGCTGCTGTTCGCGCGCGGCGCGCGCCTGCACTGCCGCGGCTGCGGCAAGGTGGTGCAGCGCGACACGCCCGACTCCATCTACCGCTCGCTGGCCGAACGCGCCGCCGCCGCCGGCGACCCGCGCCTGGTGGTGACCTTCCCCATCGCGGTGCCCGCCAACTTCACCGAAGACGAAGTGCGCGGCTTCCTCGAGCAGCAGGGCTATACCCGCGTGCATACCGAGGAAACCGCCGTGCCGCGCGCCGCCGCGCCGGCCAAGGGCGCCAAGAAGGAAAAGGGCAAGGCCAAGGCCGCCACCGAGGCGCGCCGCATCCTGCATGTCATCCAGGACCGCTTCCGCTTCGCCGGCACCGAGCGCGAACGCGTGATGGAAGCGCTGGACACCGCGCTGCGCATGGGCGCCGGGCACCTGGCCGTGTACGCCATGGACGCCGAGGGCGCCGACGCGCATCTCTGGAAGTACAGCGACCGGCTGCACTGCGCCGACTGCGATATCGAGTACACCGATCCGTTGCCCAGCAGCTTCTCGTTCAACTCGCCGCTGGGCGCCTGCGAGGCCTGCCGCGGCTTCGGCCGCGTGATCGGCATCGACTTCGGCCTGGTCATCCCCGACGAGAACAAGACCCTGCTGGAAGGCGCCATCAAGCCCTGGACCACGCCGTCGTACAAGGAATGCCAGGACGACCTGCAGAAATACGCGCCGCGCGCCGGCATCCCGCTGGGGGTGCCGTGGAAGAGCATGAGCGAGGAACACAAGCGCTGGGTGCTATACGGCACGCCCGACTGGAAGGGCGGCAACGACGCCTGGAAACACCAGTGGTACGGCGTGCAACGCTTCTTCGACTGGCTCGAGACCAAGTCGTACAAGATGCACGTGCGCGTGCTGCTGTCCAAATACCGCAGCTACACGCCCTGCCCCACCTGCAACGGCGCGCGCCTCAAGCCCGACGCGCTGCTGTGGCGCCTGGGCACCAAGGCCGAGGCCGACACCGTGCTGCCGCCCGACGATGGCCGCTACAAGCGCTTCATGCCGGTCGGCGCCAACTGGAGCCGCGAGCAGCTCGACAACCTGGACGGCTTGTCGATCCACGACGTGATGCTGCTGCCGATCGAGCGGGTGCGCGCGTTCTTCGACGCCCTGTCGTTCGAAGGCGCGCTCGACGCCGCCACCGACCTGCTCATGACCGAGGTGCGCGCGCGCCTGAAGTTCCTGTGCGACGTCGGCCTGGGCTACCTGACGCTGGACCGCCAGAGCCGTACGCTGTCCGGCGGCGAAGTGCAGCGCATCAACCTGACCACCGCGCTCGGCACCTCGCTGGTGAACACGCTGTTCGTGCTGGACGAGCCGTCCATCGGCCTGCACCCGCGCGACATGCACCGCGTGGTCGAGGTCATGCACCGCCTGCGCAGCGCCGGCAACACGCTGGTGGTGGTCGAGCATGACCCGCAGGTCATGGTGGCCGCCGACCGCATCATCGACATCGGTCCCGGCCCCGGCGAACGCGGCGGCCAGATCGTGTTCGACGGCACGCCGGCGCAACTGCGCGCGGCCCGCACGCTGACCGGCGACTACCTCGGCGGACGCCAGCGCGTCGAAGCGCCGCGCCCCATGCCGGTGGCGGCCAGCACGCCGCGCCTGCTGCTCGAAGGCGTCAGCGCGCACAACCTGAAGAACGTTTCGGTCGAGCTGCCGCTGGGCCGGCTGGTGTGCGTCACGGGCGTGTCCGGCTCGGGCAAATCGACCCTGGTGCAGGACGTGCTCTACCCGGCCCTGCTCAAGCAAAAGGGCAAGCCGTCGGAAGCGCCGGGCGCCTTCGAGCGCCTGCTGGGCGCCGAGCAGATCGCCGACGTCGTCATGGTCGACCAGACCCCGATCGGCAAGACCGCGCGTTCCAACCCGGCCAGCTACGTCGGCGCGTTCGACGCGATCCGCAAGCTGTTCGCCCAGGCGCCGCTGGCGCGCGAACGCGCCTACACCGCCGGCACTTTCAGCTTCAACGGCGGCGACGGCCGTTGCCCGACCTGCGGCGGCACCGGCTTCGAGCACGTCGAGATGCAGTTCCTGTCCGACGTCTACCTGCGTTGCCCCGATTGCGACGGCAAGCGCTTCCGCCCCGAAGTGCTGGAAGTGCGCGTCGAGCACCTGGGCAAGAGCGCCTCGATCGACGAGGTGCTGGAAATGACGGTGAGCGAGGCGCTGACGTTCTTCAAGGGCCTGCGCGACGTGCAGACCGGCCTGGCGCCGCTGGCCGATGTCGGCCTGGAATACGTGCGGCTGGGCCAGCCGGTGCCAACGCTGTCGGGCGGCGAGGCGCAGCGCCTGAAGCTGGCCGGCCACCTGGCCGAAGCGGCGCGCAGCGGCATCTCCACCGCCAAGGTCGCCAAGAAGGGCAGCCTGTTCCTGTTTGACGAGCCCACCACCGGCCTGCACTTCGATGACGTGGCGCGCCTGATGCGCGCCTTCCGCAAGCTGCTGGCCGCGGGCCACACGCTGCTGGTCATCGAACACAACCTGGACGTGATCCGCGCGGCCGACTGGCTGATCGACCTGGGCCCCGAAGGCGGCGATGCCGGCGGCCTGGTGATCGGCGTCGGCACGCCGCAGGACCTGATGGCCAACCCCGGCTCGCACACCGGCGCGGCGCTGCGCGACTACGAAGTCAGCATCCTGCCGGTCGACGTGGTGGTCAGCAGCGACATCGACGCGCAGGAAGCCGAGCAGGCCGGCCTGACGGCCCTGGTCGCCGAACCCACCGCCAGCTATGGCGCCGGCGAAGGCACGCCGCTGCAATCGGTCATGCGCAAGCGCCGCCAGGACAACAACCTGGCGATCGAGATCCGCAACGCGCGCGAGCACAACCTGAAGAACGTCAGCGTCGAGATTCCGCGCGACAAGTTCACGGTGATCACCGGCGTGTCCGGCTCGGGCAAATCGACCCTGGCCTTCGACATCCTGTTCAACGAAGGCCAGCGCCGCTACCTCGAATCGCTCAACGCCTACGCCCGCGCCATCGTGCAGCCGGCCGGCAAGCCCGACGTGGACGCCATCTTCGGCATCCCGCCCACCGTGGCCATCGAGCAGCGCACCAGCCGCGGCGGACGCAAGTCGACCGTGGCCACGATGACCGAGATCCATCACTTCCTGCGCCTGCTGTACGTGAAGCTGGGCACGCAATACTGCCCTGACTGCAACGTCGCGGTGGAGCCGCAGAACACCGACCAGATCGTGGCGCGCCTGCTACGCGAACGCAAAGGCGAGCACATCGGCCTGCTGGCGCCGCTGGTCACCGCGCGCAAGGGCTACTACACCGACCTGGCCAAGTGGGCCGGCTCCAAGGGCCATACGCACCTGCGGGTCGACGGCGAATTCATCCCCGTGGCGCCGTGGCCGCGCCTGGACCGCTACAAGGAACACACCATCGAGCTGCCGGTGGCCGACGTGGTGGTCGACCCGGCCAACGAGGCCGACCTGCGCGCCGCGGTCAAGAGCGCGCTGGAGAACGGCCAGGGCGTGATGTCGGTGGTGTGGCCGGTGGACAAGCTGCACGAGGCGCTCAACAGCGAACTGCAGCAGCAGCATTTCTCGGTCAAGCGCGCCTGCCCGTCGTGCGGCACCAGTTTCCCCGAGCCCGATCCGCGCCTGTTCTCGTACAACTCCAAGCACGGCTGGTGCACCGGCTGCTTCGGCACCGGCCTGCAATTGCAGGGCTTCGACGAAGCGCAGACCGGCGAGGAAACCGCCTGGAACGCCTGGTACGAAGGCGAGGCCAAGGTCTGCACGCAGTGCGACGGCCAGCGTCTGAACCGGGTCGCCCGCGCGGTGCGCTGGCGCGACAAGTCGATCGCCGAACTGGCCGCGCTGCCGGTATCGGACGCGCATACCTTCTTCACCGGACTGGTGGCGCGCGGCCGCGAAGGCGAGATCGCCCGCGACATCCTCACCGAAATCCGCGGCCGCCTGAACTTCATGCAGGAAGTCGGCCTGAACTACCTGGCGCTGGACCGCGCCGCCCCCACCCTGTCGGGCGGCGAGGCGCAGCGCATCCGCCTGGCGGCGCAGCTCGGCTCCAATCTGCAAGGCGTCTGCTATGTGCTGGACGAGCCCACCATCGGCCTGCACCCGCGCGACAACCGCATCCTGCTGGACGCACTGGCGCGGCTGGAAGGCAACGGCAACACGCTGGTGGTGGTCGAGCATGACGACGACACCATCCGCCGCGCCTCGCACATCATCGATATCGGCCCCGGCGCCGGCATCCGCGGCGGCCGCGTGGTGGCGCAGGGCAGCGCGCAGGACCTGATCGACGCGCCCGAATCCGTCACCGGCCGCTACCTGGCCAAGCCGCTGCAACACCCGTTGCAAGGCCGCCGCCCGGTCGAGGCCGACACGCCGATGATCGAGATCAAGGGCGCGCGCCTGCACAACCTGCGCAGCGTTGACGCCAAGATCCCGGTGGGCCGCCTGAGCGTGGTCACCGGCGTATCCGGTTCCGGCAAATCGACGCTGGCGCGCGAAGTGCTGCTGGACAACCTGATGCAGGCCGTTTCGCAGGGCAAGGCGCCCGGCTGGGCCGGCTGCGAGAGCATCCGCGGCTGGGAGGCGATCGACCGCGTGCTGGAAGTGGACCAGACCCCGATCGGCAAGACACCGCGCTCGTGCCCGGCCACCTACGTCGGCTTCTGGGACGACGTGCGCAAGCAGTTCGCCGACACGCGCGAAGCGCGCATGCGCGGCTGGACGGCGGCGCGCTTCTCGTTCAACACCGGCGACGGCCGCTGCCCGATCTGCGAAGGCCAGGGCATGCGCACCATCGAAATGAACTTCCTGCCGGACGTGAAGGTGCCGTGCGATGCCTGCAACGGCGCGCGCTTCAACAGCGACACGCTGAGCGTGCAGATGCGCGGCAAGAACGCCGGCGAACTGCTGGCCATGGAAGTCGATGACGCCATCGAGTACTTCGCCGCCCATCCCAAGATCCACCGTCCGCTGCAACTGATGCAGGACGTCGGCCTGGGCTACCTGACGCTGGGCCAGCCGTCGCCAACGCTGTCCGGCGGCGAGGCGCAGCGCATCAAGCTGGTGACCGAGCTATCCAAGGCGCGCCTGACCGACGGTCTGATCAAGACCGGCCGCGCCTCGCGCATCCCGCACACGCTGTACGTGCTGGATGAGCCGACCGTGGGCCTGTCGATGGCCGACGTGGAAAAGCTGATCCACGTGCTGCATCGCCTGGTGGAAGCCGGCAACACGGTGGTGGTGATCGAACATAATCTCGACGTCATCGCCGAAGCCGACTGGCTGCTGGACCTGGGCCCCGAAGGCGGCACCGGCGGCGGCAAGCTGGTGGCGCAGGGCTCGCCGGAACACGTCATGACCTTGCGCGACCACTCCCATACCGGCCGCGTCCTGACGGAATTCCTGGCGCAACAGTAAAAGAGAGTCATGCATTGTCGTTTTGAAGACCGGCTGGCCGGCCGCGCGCTGCGGCTGGACGGTTTTTGCGCCCGCATCGAGGCGCGCGCGGCGGCCGAGGTCGGCCCCGCCCTGGCCGCCATCGACGCGGCGCGCCGACGCGGGCACTGGGTTGCCCTGCTGCTGGATTACGAGCTGGGCGAATGGCTGCTGCCGGAAGCCGCCCTGCCCGCGCCCGCCGGCCCCTGGACGCCGCCGCATGACGACGGCCGGGCGCGCCTGACGGCGCTGGTATTCGAGCGCAAGTTCGACGAAGCCCCGTGGGACGCGCCGGCGGCCGACAGCGCGCCAGGCGCGCTCAGCATTCCCGCGCCGCGCATGACCGAAGCCGCCTATGTGCGCCGGATCGACGCCATCCGCGACCTGATCGGCGCCGGCGAGCTGTACCAGGTCAACTACACCCAGCCGCTGGACGTGCAATACCAGGGAGACGCGACCACGCTATACCGCCGCATCGCCGCCCGCAATCCTGTGGCGCACGGCGCCTACATCGAGGACGGCGCGCGCACGGTGCTGTCGTTCTCGCCCGAGCTGTTCGTGACCCGCCGCGGTGCGCGATTGACCACCCGCCCCATGAAGGGCACGGCGCCCCGCCATCCCGATCCGGCCGAGGACCAGCGCCTGGGCCAGGCGCTGCTGGCCAGCGAGAAAAACCGCGCCGAGAACCTGATGATCGTCGACCTGCTGCGCAACGACCTGGGCCGGCTGGCCGAACCGGGCTCGGTCACGGTCGAGGCGCTGTTCGCGCTGGAACGCTATCCCACCGTCTGGACCATGACCTCGACCGTCTCGGCGCGGGCGCCTGACGCCACGCTCGAAGACGTGCTGCGCGCGCTGTTCCCCTGCGGCTCGATCACCGGCGCGCCCAAGGTCGCCGCCATGCGCCGCATCCGCCAGATGGAGACCGCGCCGCGCGGCCTGTACTGCGGCAGCATCGGCTGGCTGGCCCCGGACGGCGATTTCTCGCTCAACGTGGCCATCCGCACCTTGGTGCTGGACCGGGCCGGGCATGGCGTCTACAGCGTCGGCGGCGGCATCGTGCATGACTCCGACCCGGCCGAGGAATGGCAGGAATGCCACTGGAAGGCCCGTATCCTGCGCGCCTGAGTGCGCAATCCGCGTCCGCGGGGTAGGATAGAACCCGGCCCCGCCCGCCACCGTCGGCCGTTTCCCAGGAGCCCCCATGCAACCCGAACTGATCGAGACCATCCTGGTCGATGCCGAGCGTCGCGTGCCGCTGCTGGCGCGCCACCTGCGCCGTCTGGAGCACTCCTGCAAGGCGCTGGGCTATGCCTGGGGCGGCGGCGCGGTCGAAAGCGACATCATGATCGCCGCCCTCAGCCTGAACACGCCTGGCGCGCACCGCCTGCGTCTGCTGGCCGCGCGCGATGGCAACCGCCACATCCAGACCGCCGTGCTGCCGCCGCTGCCGGCGGTGCAGGAAATCATGCTGGCGCCCGAGGCGCTGCGCTCGTCCGAACCGCTGCTGCGCTACAAGACCACCTACCGGCCCTGGTACACCAAGACCATCGAATGGCTGCCGGCCCATCCGCACATCTTCGACCTGGTCTACCTGAACGAACGCGGCGAGCTGTGCGAAGGCAGCCGCAGCAACGTCTACCTGCGCCTGGATGGCGAGTGGTACACCCCGCCGGTCGATAGTGGCTGTCTGCCCGGCGTGCAGCGCGCCGAACTGCTCGACACCGGCAACGCCAAGGAACGGGTGCTGACCCTGGCCGATCTGCATGCGGCTGAAGAGATCCGCCTGTCCAACGCCTTGCGCGGCTGGTTCACGGTGACCCTGCGCGAAGCCTGAACCGGCCGCCCGCCTCGCGCGCGGGTCCCGCTAATCCGCGAACTGCTCCACCACCACCTGCCGCAGCCACTGGTTGGCGGGCTCGCGGTGGTTACGGGCATGCCAGAACACGTTGATGACGGACTCCGGGATCTTCACCGGACAGGGCGCGGTGGCCAGGCCGAAGGGCTTGCAGGCGCAATCGGCGAAGCGGCGCGGCACCACCGCGATCATGTCGGTGGCCTGCAGCACCGGCCCCACCGCCATGAAGTGCGGCACCGTCAGGCGCAGGCGCCGGCGAATGCCGGCCTGCTCGATGACCTGGTCGACCACGCCGTGGCCGGTGCCCTCGGACACGATGGCGACGTGCTCGGCGGCGCGGAACTGCCGCGCCGACACGCCGGTGCGCGCCAGCGGGTGGTCCTCGCGGAAAATGCACACGTACGGCTGGCGGAACAGCCGGCGCTGGAAGAAGCCGTGCTTCAGGCCCGGCAGGAACCCCATCGCCAGATCGATGCGGCCGCGCTCCATCTCGTCCTTCACGTCGATCGAGGTGGTGCGCACGGTGCGGATGGTGACGCCGGGCGCGGCGCCGTCCAGGGCCCGCATCAGGCGCGGCAGGAAATAGGTTTCACCGACGTCGTTGACGCCGATGACGAAGGCCCGCTCGCTGCGCGCCGGATCGAAGCTGGCGCGGGCGTTGAGCGTACCGTGCAGCGCTGCCAGCGCGTCGGCGATGGGTTGCGCCAGCGCCTCGGCATACGGCGTGGGCACCATGCCGCGCGAGGTGCGCAGGAACAGCTCGTCGCCCAGCAGCTTGCGCAGCCGCCCCAGCGCGTTGCTGACCCCGGGCTGCGAGATGCCCAGGTTCTGCGCCACCGCCGACACCCGGCCGTGCTTGCACAACGCGTTGAACACGACCAGCAGGTTCAGGTCCATGTCTTGCAGGTTCATGCTTGTCTCCACCAATATTCATTTTGGTGATTGTTGTCATCATCCAGATTCTATTTATTTATTTCACACCCTGGCCGATGATGCAACAAACGCCTGCGCCCATGCCGCGCGGGCCCCGATGGATGAAGGAGACAACCATGCGCCATCCCCCCGCCCCGCCCTGTCGGCGCGGCCGCCTCGCCGGAGGCCGCCGATGAACGCCCCCGAACAGCCGCTGTCGTTCGTGCCGCCCTGGCAGGGCGACGGCAGCCACCGCATTCCCTTCGGCGTCTACACCGACGCCGCCCTGCACCAGCGCGAGCTGGCGCGCTTCTTCTATCGCGGCCACTGGAGCTACGTCGGCCTGGAAGCGGAAATCCCCAACCCCGGCGACTTCAAGCGCACCGCCGTGGGCGAGCGTTCGGTCATCCTGCTGCGCGACAACGACGGCCAGGTGCGCGTGGTGGAGAACGTCTGCGCCCACCGCGGCGTGCAGTTCTGCCGCGAACGGTCCGGCAACCGCAGCGAATTCGTCTGCCCCTACCACCAATGGAATTACGACCTGCAGGGCAATCTGATCGGCGTGCCGTTCCGCCGCGGCGTCAAGCAGGACGGCCGCGTCAACGGCGGTATGCCGCCCGACTTCAAACCCGAGGAACACGGCCTGACCAAGCTGGCCGTGGCCTGCCGCAACGGCGTGGTGTTCGCCTCGTTCGACCATGAGGTTGAGCCGCTGGAGGACTACCTGGGCCCGGACATCCTGCACTACTTCGACCGGGTCTTCGATGGCCGCCAACTGGTGATCCACGGCTACAGCCGCCAGCGCATTCCCGGCAACTGGAAGCTGATGCAGGAGAACATCAAGGACCCGTACCACCCGGGCCTGCTGCACACCTGGTTCGTCACCTTCGGACTGTGGCGCGCGGACAATCGCTCGGAGCTGAAGATGGACCGCCACTTCCGCCACGCCGCCATGATCTCGACCCGCGGCCAGGGCGGCAAGGGCAGCGTCACCAGCGGCGTGTCCAGCTTCAAGGAGCAGATGACGCTGAACGACGACCGCTTTCTCGACATCGTGCCGGAGCCCTGGTGGAACGGCCCGACCGCCGTGCTGATGACGCTGTTCCCCAGCGTGATCATCCAGCAGCAGGTCAATTCGCTGTCGACGCGCCACATCCAGCCGGTGGGCCACGACGCCTTCGACTTTGTCTGGACGCACTTCGGCTTTGCCGACGACACGCCCGAGATGACGCAGCGCCGCCTGCGCCAGGCCAACCTGTTCGGCCCCGCCGGCTTCGTGTCGGCCGACGACGGCGAAGTCATCGAGTTCTCGCAATCCGGCTTCGCGCAGAAGCCCTGGCACCGCAGCGTGGCCGAGCTGGGCGGCAAGACCGCCGAGAACACCGACCACATGGTGACCGAAACCCTGATCCGCGGCATGTACGCCTATTGGCGCCGCGTGATGGAAGCGGAGGCGTAAGGATGCTGGACTTTCCCCTGTACTACCAACTGACCCGGCTGTACACCGACTACGCCGCCGCGCTCGACGCCGAACAGTGGGAGCAATGGCCCGAGTTCTTCCTGGAGGACTGTGTCTACAAGGTGCTGCCGCGCGAGAACCACGAGCGCGGCTACCCGCTGGCGACCATGTCGTTCGAGAGCCGCGGCATGCTCAAGGACCGCATCTACGGCGCCACCGACACCATCTTCCACGACCCCTACTACCAGCGCCACGTGGTCGGCGCGCCGCGCGTGCTGTCGGTGCAGGGCGACCGGATCGAATCGGAAGCCAACTACGCGGTGTTCCGCACCAAGCCGAACCAGCTGACCACGGTCTACAACGTCGGCCGCTACCTGGACGTGATCCGGCAGACGCCCGACGGACTGAAGTTCGCGTCGCGCCTGTGCATCTTCGACAGCGAGCTGATCCCGAATTCGCTGATCTACCCCATCTGACCAGGACACCAGGACATGACTACGAATTGGATCAAGGCCATCGCGTTGGCCGACGTGCCGGACGAGGACGTGATCGCCGTGCAGGCGGGCGATCGCGAGATCGCGCTGTACGGCGTGGAAGGCAACGTCTACGCCACCGACAACCTCTGTACGCACGGCAATGCGCGCCTGTGCGACGGTTTCCTGACGGGCCACGAGATCGAGTGCCCGCTGCACCAGGGCCGCTTCGACGTGCGCGACGGCCGCGCGCTCTGTTCGCCGCTGCGCGACAACCTGGCCACCTATCCGGTCAGGATCGAGGACGGCGTGGTGTTCGTAGCGCTGTGAGCATGGCGCGGCGCCGCAAGCGCGGCGCGGCGGCCCGCCATTCCGAACCGGGCGGCGCCAGTCCCCGCCTTACAGCGCCAGCCGCAAGGCCTCGTTGGCGGCCGCCATGCCCATGGCGGCGGTCACGGTGACCACCGAGCCATAGCCGGCGCAGGACAACCCCTGCGGCGCCACGGCCTGCGCCGAGGCACCCATATCGTCCTCGGCCTCGGCCTGCCGCGTCCATTCATCGGGCAGGATGGCGGGCTGATCGAACCACAGGGCATGAATCCCCATCTTCGGCACGCGCTTGAGCGCCTTGCCGTTCTTGTCGGACGCCCGCGGAAACCCATGCTCGCGCCGCAGCTTGTTGCGCAGCTTGGACAGCAAGGCGTCGTTGACGGCGGCCGACAAGTCGCCGGCGCGCAACGCCAGCGGATCGGTCTTGCCGCCGGCGCCGCCACACAGCAGCATCGGTATCCCCAGCGCCCGCGCATGCAGGATCATGGCGATCTTGGCGGTGGCCTGATCGGTGCAGTCGATGATGGCGTGGTAGGGACCGGGCAGCACTTGCCCGACGTTCTCCGGCGATACGAAATCATCGACGCGTGTCAGGCGGCACTCGGGATTGATGGCCAAGACGCGCTCGGCCATGGCATCCACCTTGGATTGCCCCAGGGTTTGCGTCAGGGCATGGATCTGCCGGTTGACGTTGGATTCGGCGATGTGGTCCAGGTCGATCAGCGTCAGGGCGCCGACGCCGCAACGGGCCAGGGCTTCGACGGTCCAGGAGCCAACGCCACCCAGGCCGGCGACGGCGATGTGGGCGCCTTGCAGGCGGGCGGGAGCGTCGGGGCCATAGAGGCGGGACAGGCTGCCGAAGCGGCGGGCGATGTCGGCTTTTTCTTCTGGGGGGATCATGGGGGTATTTTATATGGGCGCGGAGGGGGGTCTTGCGCCGCGCGTGGCCGGGGCGGAAGGATCAGCGTGCATTCACACCGACGGAATCGTTCCGCGTCGGCACGGCATCGTCGCCGCCCAGCGCCTGATAGACCTTCACCTGGTTGATCAGGCGGTTCAGGGCGTTCTCGTCCCGCGCGATCTCGGCCGCGCGCCGCTTTTCCTGCGCGTCCAGCCAGAACCGCAACGAGACCGAGCCGGCCCGGTAGCGTACCTCGTACAGGCGCTCGGCCTCGCGCGCCGCCTTCAGGGACGCGTCCAGTTGCTCGGCCTGCAGGCGCAACTGGGTACGATTGGACAAGGCGTTCTCCACGTCCGCCATCGCCTGGTACAGGGCTTGGCGGAAGCTCACGACCCGCTCGTCGAAATCGGCCTGCGACACGCGCAGGTTCAGGCTCAGGCGGTTCCATTGCAGGAATGGCAGCGTCAGCGCTCCCGCCAACGATCCCACGGGGTTCTGCAGCACATTCGACAGCGTCGGACTGGAGCTGCCCAGCGCGCCTGTCAGGTTCAGCGTCGGATAGAAGCTGGCGCGCGCCGCGTCGATGTTGGACAGCGATTCGCGCAGCCGCAACTCGGCGGCGCGCAGATCCGGGCGACGACCCAGCAGTTCGGCCGGCACGCCTTCGCGCGCCTGCGGCAGCGGGTATTGCGGCAGGCGTTGCGGGTCGGCCATGGTACGGTCGGGCGGGCCGTCGAACAGGATCGCCAGGGCGTTCACGTATTCCACGCGCTGCTGCACCAGCAGCGCGTGCGCCGCCTGCTGGCTCGCCACGGTCTGCTCGGCCTCGGCCAGCTCCAGCGCCGAGGCGCCGCCGGCGGCGTACTGCGCGCGCACCAGGTCCTGCGTCTTGCGGGCGTAGGCGATGCTCTCCAGGCTGCTGGCGATGCGCTGGTTGATGAAGGCGGTCTGCCAGTACAGCGTGGCCGTGGTGCCCACCAGCGACAGCGCCGAACTCTGGCGGTCCTGCTCGCTGGCCAATGCCTCCCATTCGGCGGCATCGAGCTGGCGCGAGAGCTTGCCCCACAGGTCGACCTCGTAGCCGATCGACAGTTCGGCGCTGTTGGTGCGGGTGATTTCGCGTTCGCCGCGCAGGTTGCGGGCGCGCGTCACGTTGCCGGTGCCGGACAGTTGCGGGATCAGCTGGTCCTGCGCCAAGCCGGCCTGCAGTTGCGCGCGGCGCACGCGGATGGCGGCGGCGGCCAGGTCGTTGTTGCGCGCCAGCGCGCCGTCGACCAGGCCGTTCAGCACCGGGTCGTTGAAATTGCGCCACCAGGCGCCGCCGGTGGCCAGCGCGCTGGCGGGGGCCGCAGCGGCGCCATGGGTCCAGGCGGGCGGCGCCTGCGTCGCGGGCGCGCGGTATTCGCTTTTTAGCAGACCGCCACAGCCGGCCAGGGCCAGCGTCAGGGCCACTGCGGCGGGTTTGCGGATCAGGGAAACCACTTTCATCTTCCTCATTCCCGGGCCAGGGCCTCGACGGGGTCCAGGCGCGCCGCGTTGCGCGCCGGTAAATAGCCGAACAGCACGCCGATCAGTGTCGAGCAGGTGAAGGCCGCCACCATCGACGCGGTCGAATAGATCATGCGGAACGAACCGCCGGTAGCCTTGGACACCAGCACGCCCAGCCCCAGCGACAGCGCGATGCCCACGGCGCCGCCGATCAGGCAGACCAGCACGGCTTCGATCAGGAACTGCTGCATGATGTCGCTGCGACGCGCGCCCACCGCCATGCGCACGCCGATCTCGCGGGTACGCTCGGTCACCGACACCAGCATGATGTTCATGACGCCGATGCCGCCGACCATCAGCGAGATCAGCGCGATCAGCGACACCAGCAGCGTCATGGTGGCCGTGGTGCGCTCGATGGTCTTGCGGATCGCATCGGTGTTGAACACGAAGAAATCCTTCACCACGTGGCGGCGCAGCAGCACCTTGGTGATGGCCTGTTCGGCGGCCGCTGGCGGCGCGGCGTCGTTGACGCGCACGGTGATGCTTTTCAGATGCTGCTGTCCCAGCACGCGCGACAGCGCCGTGGTGTAAGGAATCCACACATTCAGGGTTTCGTTGTTGCCGAACACGGTGTCGTTCTTTTTCGTGACGCCGATCACCCGCGCCGGCATCGACCCCAGGAACACGACCTGCCCGATCGGGTCGGTGTGCGAACCGAACAAGGTCTTGCGGGTGCTCTCGTCGATCACCACTTCCTGGGCGCGCCGCGCCACGCTGGTGGCATCGAAGAACTTGCCCTGCGCCAGCTTGACCGCGCGCACGCGGAAGTACTGCTCGCCCACGCCCTGGATCGAGCCGTTCACCGCCACATTGCGATAGCGCAGCGTGTTGCTGGTGGAAACCTCGGGCGTGACGCTGTCCACGTAGGACTCGCGTGACAGGGCCTCGGCATCGGCCGGCACCAGGGTGCGGATGGTCATGGCCTTTTCGTCGCCGAAGTCCTTGCCCGGGAACACCTCGACGGTGTTGGTGCCGATCTCGCTGATATCTTCCAGGATCTTCTGGCGCGAGCCCTCGCCCAGCGCCACCACCGACACCACCGCGGCAATGCCGATGATGATGCCCAGCATGGTCAGCGAGGTGCGCAGGCGGTGCGCGTTCATGGCCAGCAGCGCCATGCGCAGCGCCTCGCCACAGCGGTCCAGGTAGGCCTGCCAGGCCGGGCGCGGCGGCAGCGGCGCGGCTGCTTCGCGCGCCGCCTCGATGCGCGGCGCGTCGGGATTGCGCTGGTCGGCGACGATCTCGCCGTCGCTGATCTCGATGATGCGCTGCGCGTGGCGCGCCACGTTCATGTCGTGGGTGACCAGGATGATGGTGTGGCCGGCGGCGTTCAGCTCTTCGAGGATGCGCAGCACTTCCTGGCCGGTATGCGTGTCCAGCGCGCCGGTCGGCTCGTCGGCCAGGATGATGTCGCCGCCGTTCATCAGCGCGCGGGCAATGCTCACGCGCTGCTGCTGGCCGCCGGACAACTGGCCAGGACGGTGGCCGGTGCGCTCGCCCAGCCCCAGGCGTTCGAGCAATTCGGCGGCGCGCGCCAGCCGCGCCTCGCGGCGCTTGCCGGCATAGACGGCCGGCACCTCGACGTTGCCCTGCGCCGTCAGGTCGGACAGCAGGTGGTAGCGCTGGAAGATGAAGCCGAAATGCTCGCGGCGCAGTTCGGCCAGCTCGTCCGGATCCAGTTCGCCGGTGCTGCGCCCGCTGACGCGGTAGTCGCCGCTGGTGGCGCGGTCCAGGCAGCCCAGGATGTTCATCAGGGTCGACTTGCCCGACCCGGACGCGCCGACGATGGCCACCATTTCCCCGGCCTCGATGGTCAGGTCGATGTCCTTGAGGACGGCGATGGTCTGCTCGCCCGCGGGGAATTCGCGCCGGACCCCGGACAGCGAAATCAACGGTGCAGCCATGTCAGCGTCCCGCCGCCGCTGGCGCGGCGTCGGCCGACACCACCCGCTCGCCCACCGCCAGGCCATCCAGCACTTGCGCCTGCACGTTGTTGTTCATGCCGATCCTGACCAGGCGGGTCTCGGTCTGGTTGTCCTTGCCCACCACCCGCACTTCGTAGCGGCCGTCCGCGCCGCGCTTGCCCAGGGCCGAGGCGGGCACCACCACGGCGTCGCGCGCCTCGCCCAGCACGATGGAGACCTGCGCGGTCATGGAAATGCGCAGCTTCTCGTCGGGGTTGGGCACGTCGAACAAGCCGTTGTAATAGACCGCCGCGCTGGTGGAATTGGCGCTGGACGAGGTCAGCGACGAGGTGGCGTCGTCCTTCTGGATCGAGTCCGGCGCCGGCTCGACCGCGCGCAGCGTAGCGTGGTAGCGGTGATCGGGCTCGCCCAGGATGGTGAAGTACACCGGCAGGCCCGGCTTGACGCGGGTCACGTCGGCCTCGGAGATCTGCGCCTTGATGGTCATGGTGGCCACCTGGGCCACCTTGATGATGGTGGGCGCGCTCTGGATCGCGTTGACGGTCTGGCCTTCCTTGGTCACCACCGCCACCACCACGCCATCGATGGGGGAGACGATGCGGGTGTAGCCCAGGTTGACCTTGGCCTTGTCGACCTCGATCTCGGCCTGGACGATCTGGGCGTCGAGCGCGGCGATGTCGGCGCGCGTCACGCCCAGCGTGGCCTCGGCCGCCTCATAGTTCTCGCGCGAACTGGCGTCGGCCGCCAGCATCTGGCGCTGGCGGCGGAAGGCCAGCTCGGCCTGCTTCAGGGTCGCCACCTTGGCGGCGCGCTCGGCGCGGCGGGTCTGCAGCGCGGCCTGGGCGTTGCGCAGGTCGTTCTGCTGGGTCAGGTCATCGATTTCGGCGACCAGTTGCCCTTTTTTCACCCGGTCGCCCAGCGCCACCTTCAGCGATTTCAACTGGCCGGAGGCCTGCGCGCCGACGCTGACGCGCTCGATGGCATCCATGGTGCCGCTGGCCAGCACACTGTCTTCGAGGTTGCCGCGCACGACCTCGGCCACGGCGAAGGTGGGCGGTGGCGGCGACGAGAAAAACGCGGCCCGGACGCCAAAGACGATGACCAGAAGAACAACGGCGATCAGGCTGTAACGCTGGACTTTGCTGCGAGGTTTTTTCATTGAACCAGTCAGGAGAAGGCGGCGGAGGCACTCTCCGCCTCCCGAATGCGTCGACGCGGATCGGCGGAGTCATGCGTACCCATACTGACCGCTCATGCTAAACGGCGAGTGCCGTCAAAGCATGGCTATCTGTGCCGAAAGGGTGAAAAACGGTAAAGCCCCCATTGGGTCGCGCGACCAGGAGAATTGTTCCGTTGCATGAACGATACATCTGTTGCGGCGCATTAGCGTTTCCATTTTGCGCAACCCTGTCCGCAACGTGATGCCATCTTGCGGCATCCTTGCCGTAGAAGGGCCATAGATGCAGCCTATCCGCTCGCCCCGGCTCATCATGGATTGCGGCGACGCAAAATAAGCGCGCCTCGACATAGGCCGACGATAGGCACAGAATGGACTCAGTTACGCCGCATCCGTGTCCAATCCGCCCCCCTCTCCCTCTACTCACAACGCCGCCCCGGAGTTTTCCGGGGCGGCGTTGTTGTGCGTGCTGGCCATGCTGAACCACGTGGCGCTCACGGGGGGACGGATCACGGTGTCCCTGACGGCGCTGCAGATGGGCCTGTCGACCTTCAAGGTCGGAACGCTGGTGGCGGTATTCGCGGTATTGCCGATGCTGTTCTCGGTGGGCGCCGGCCGCTGGGTCGACCGGGTCGGCATCGTGCGCCCACTGGTCATCGGTACCGCGCTGGTGGCAACCGGCACGGCATTGCCGTTTCTGTCGCAGACCCAGTCCGCGCTGCTGGTGGCCTCCTGCTGCATCGGCATCGGCTTCATGCTGCACCAGGTGGCCACGCAGGATCTGCTGGGTCATGCCGAACCGACCCAGCGCCTGCGCAATTTTTCGCTGATGTCGCTGGCGCTGGCCGGCTCGGGTTTCTCGGGGCCGCTGATTGCCGGCCTGGCGATCGACCATCTGGGCACGCGGCTGGCATTCGGCCTGCTGACGCTGGGCCCGCTGCTGTCCGCCGGCGGCTTGTACATGTTGCGCCGCCAATTGAGGGCGGTCGATTCGCAGTTGTCCGGCGCCAGGCAGGCGCAGCGCCGCCGCGTGACCGAGCTGTTGGCGGTGCCGGCGCTGCGCCGCATCCTGATGGTCAATACCATCCTGTCGGGCGCCTGGGACACGCATCTGTTCGTGGTGCCGATCTTTGGCGTTGCCATCGGCCTGTCGGCCACCACCATCGGCGTCATTCTTGCGTCCTTCGCGGGGGCAACGTTCGTCATCCGCCTCGTATTGCCGCTTATCCAGCGCCGAGTGCGGTCGTGGACCCTGGTACGGACGGCCATGGCCACCGCCGCCATCGATTTCATGCTTTACCCGCTTTTCACCGACGTTGGCATCCTGATCGTGCTGTCATTCATCCTTGGGCTTGCGCTGGGGTGCTGCCAACCGAGTATGCTTTCATTGCTGCACCAGCATTCGCCGCCGGGCCGCGCCGCCGAAGCCGTCGGGCTGCGGATGGCGCTGATCAACGGATCCCAGGTGTCCCTGCCGCTGACCTTCGGCGCGCTCGGTGCGGTCATCGGCGTTGCCCCGCTGTTCTGGGCCTATTCCGTGGCCTTGATGGCCGGTGGCTGGGCCAATCGCAACCCCCCGCTCGAGTCTGACCGGAAACCGTCGTCGTGAACATGCAGTCCTCTCCCCCCGTGGCCGGCGCCAGCCTGCCTTTCCGCCTCTGGACCCCCGAAGAGCGGCAAGCCTCCCTGCAGGCCGCCCTGCAACATTGGCGCGACGGCGAGGACGTGTGGGTATATGGGTACGGATCACTGATCTGGCGTCCCGACTTCGACTTCGAGGAACGCCGGCTGGCCACCCTGCGCGGCCATCACCGCGCGCTGTGCCTGTGGTCACGGGTCAACCGCGGCACGCCGGAATGCCCCGGACTGGTGTTCGGCCTGGACCGCGGCGGTTCCTGCCGCGGCGTGGTCTACCGCCTGGCGGGCCGCCAGGTGCCGGCCTACTTCCCGGCGCTGTGGGAGCGCGAGATGTCGACCGGGGCCTATCTGCCGCGCTGGATCAACTGCAACACGGACGCCGGCACGGTGCGCGCGCTGGTGTTCATCATGAACCGCGACAACCCCGCCTATATCCGCGCGCTGCCCGAGGCCGAACTGCTGGCCATCGTGCGCCGTGCCGCCGGCCGCTATGGCCCCTGCACCGAATACGTGGTGCAGACCGCCCAGGCGCTGCGCGCCGCCGGCATCCACGATGCCCGGCTCGACACTATCGCCCGGCGCCTGGAACAGGACGGCCACGGCCTGCCCGAGGGCGCCTGACACGTCCCCGGCGCCCTTCCGGCGCAAAAACTTCCCCGGGCCCTGCGCGGGGTCAATAAGGGGAGCGTATCTGCGGCGGTATAAACTGCTTGTCATCAACGCTGAAACACACGCCCCATGTCTGTCTCCGATCTGCGTCAAAGCTACGAAAAGAATGTGCTGCTGGAAGGCGAGGCGGCCGCGTCCCCGTTCGAGCAGTTCACCCGCTGGTTCGACGAAGCCCTGGCCGCCAAGGTGCCCGAGCCCAACGCCATGACCCTGGCCACCGTCGACGCCGCTGGCCAGCCCAGCGCCCGCATCGTCCTGGTCAAGGGCTTCGACGAGCACGGTTTCACGTTCTTCACCAATTACGAGTCGCGCAAGGGCACCGACCTGCTGGCCGAGCCGCGCGCCTGCCTGCTGTTCTTCTGGCAACCGCTTGAGCGCCAGGTGCGCATCGAGGGTGTGGTGGAGAAAGTGTCGGCCGAGGAATCGGACGCCTATTACCACAGCCGCCCGGCCGGTTCGCGCATCGGCGCCTGGGCCTCGCGCCAGAGCCAGCCCATCACCCGCGCCGAGCTGGAGGCCCGCGAGCAGGAATTCCGCGCCCGCTACGGCGACCAGCCGCCGCGCCCGCCGCACTGGGGGGGCTACCGCCTCAAGCCCACCACCCTGGAATTCTGGCAAGGCCGGCCCTCGCGCCTGCATGACCGCCTGCGCTATGTCGCCGACGGCCAGGGCTGGAAGATCGAACGCCTGTCGCCTTGACGCCGCCGGGCGCCGCGCCTCGCCGCGGCGCCCGCCCCATCTCTCACTTGCATGCCAGCCTCCTCCCCTGATTTCGATGCCGCCTTTTTCCGTACCGCGCTGGGCCGCTACGCCACCGGTGTGACGGTCGTGACGACCGCCGACCTCGATGGCGCGCCGATCGGGCTCACGGTCAGTTCCTTCAATTCGGTCTCGCTGAACCCACCGCTGGTGCTGTGGAGCCTGTCGCGGAATTCCTCGTCGCTGGCCGCTTTCGAGCAGTGCCAGCGCTATGTCGTCAACGTGCTGGGCGCCGGACAGATTGCCCTGGCGCGGCGCTTTGCCACCGGCAAGACGCCCGAGCGCTATGCGGGCCTCACCGTGCACCACGCGCCGGGCGGCACCCCGATGCTGGACGGCCATTGCGCCGCCTGGTTCGAATGCCACAACCGCAGCCGCTACGTCGAAGGAGATCACGTCATCATGGTGGGAGAAGTCGAACGTTGCGGACATAGCAGCGAGCCGCCGCTGGTCTTTCATGCCGGCGGATTCGACCTGACGCCGGCCGGTTCCCGCGGCCAGGGAGCGGTCTCGTGAGCGTCGATATCGATTGCGTCGTGATCGGCGCCGGCGTGGTCGGCCTGGCCATCGCCCGCGCCCTGGCCCAATCGGGCCGCGAAGTGCTGGTGGCCGAGGCCACCGAAGCCATCGGCACCGGTACCAGTTCACGCAACTCCGAAGTGATCCACGCCGGCATCTATTACCCGGCGGGCAGTCTCAAGGCCCGCCTGTGCGTGCGCGGCAAGCACCTGCTGTACGCCTATTGCGCCGAACGCGGCATTCCGCACAAGCGGCTGGGCAAGCTGATCGTGGCGACCGACACCGAACAGGCCGCCCAACTGGCAGGCATTGCGCAGCGCGCCCGCGCCAATGGCGTGGATGACCTGCAGTTCATTTCCGGCGAGGACGCCATGCGGCTGGAGCCCGCCCTGCGCTGCACCGCCGCGCTGGTGTCGCCTTCCACCGGCATCGTCGACAGCCATGCGTTGATGCTGGCCTACCAGGGCGATGCCGAGAATGCCGGCGCGCAATGCGTGTTCCACACTCCGCTGGTCTCCGGCCGTGCCTGTCCCGAAGGCGGATTCGAACTGCAATTCGGCGGCGACGAAGCCATGAGCCTGCGCTGCAACGTGCTGATCAACTCGGCCGGCCTGCAGGCCCCGGCGCTGGCGCGCCGCATCGAGGGCGTGCCGGCCGCCAGCATCCCCACCGACTACCTGTGCAAGGGCAGCTATTTCACGCTGTCCGGCCGGGCGCCGTTCTCGCGCCTGATCTACCCGGTGCCGCAGCATGCCGGCCTGGGCGTGCACCTGACGCTCGACATGGGCGGCCAGGCCAAGTTCGGCCCCGATACCGAATGGGTCGGCACCGAGGACTACACCCTCGACCCGGCGCGCGCCGAGGTCTTCTACGCCGCCGTGCGCAGCTATTGGCCGGCGCTGCCGGACGACGCCCTGGCGCCCGGCTACACCGGCATCCGCCCCAAGATTTCCGGTCCGCACGAACCGGCAGCCGACTTCGTCATCGCCGGTCCGGCCGCGCACGGCGTGCCCGGCCTGGTGAACCTGTTTGGCATAGAATCGCCCGGACTGACCTCCAGCCTGGCGCTGGCGGAAGAAGCCCTGGCGCGCCTGGCCGATGACGCTTCCTCACCTTCTTTTCCCTGAACAATGCAGCACAACGACTACATCCTGACCCTGTCCTGCCCCGACCGCACCGGCATCGTCTTCCGCGTCAGCGGCCTGCTGTTCGAATCGGGTTGCAACATCCTCGATTCGCAGCAGTTCGGCGACGAGGAAACCGGCCGCTTCTTCCTGCGGGTGCACTTCGACCTGCCCGCCGGCGAAGCCCCGGACGCCCTGCGCGCCCGCCTGGACGAGATGGCGGCCGAGTACGGCATGCAATTGCAGCTGCACGACGCCCGCCGCAAGGAACGCCTGCTGATCATGGTCAGCAAGCAGGGCCACTGCCTGAACGACCTGCTGTTCCGCGTCCACAGCGGCCAGCTGCACGCGGACGTGGCGGCCATCGTCTCCAACCACAACGACTACGCCGGCCTGGCCGCCTCCTACGGCATTCCGTTCCACCATCTGCCGGTCACGCCCGACACCAAGGCCGAACAGGAGCGGCAGGTGCTGGCGCTGGTGGACCGCTACGACATCGACCTGGTGGTGCTGGCGCGCTACATGCAGATCCTGTCGGCCGAGATGTGCCAGGCGCTCAATGGCCGCGCCATCAACATCCACCACAGTTTCCTGCCCAGCTTCAAGGGCGCCCGCCCGTATCACCAGGCGCACGCGCGCGGCGTCAAGATCATCGGCGCCACCGCCCACTTCGTCACCTCGGACCTGGACGAAGGCCCGATCATCGACCAGGACATCGAGCGTGTCGACCACACCATGACGGCGCAGGACCTGACCCAGGTCGGCAGCGATATCGAGTCGCTGGTGCTGTCGCGCGCCGTGCGCAGCCACGTCGAGCACCGCATTCTGCTGAACCGCAACAAGACCGTGGTGTTCCGCTAGGCGCTTGTCCGCCAGGCTTCATGCGCCCCGGCCGCCAGGCCTGGGCTTGTCTTTCCCGGGCGCGCTGGCGGGAAACTGGCGCGCCACCAGCGCCAGCGCCTTGTCCTGCAGCGGCGTGCGCTCGGTCCCTGGCCAGATCACCTGGCTGACCGAGCGCGCCTGATGCTCGAAGGCGATGAAGCGCGTTCCCGCCAGGCCGCTGCGCGACAGGCAGGACGGCACGATCGACACCCCCAGCCCCTGCGACACCAGCGAGGCCACGCTCAGCCAGTGGCGCACCTCGTGCCGCACCACCGGCATGAAGCCGGCCCCCACGCACAGCGACAGCACCGTCTCGTAATAGCTGGGCGACGCCGCTCTTGCGAAAAACACGAAATCGTCCGCGGCCAGTTCGGCCAGCGCCAGCGACTGGCGCCCGGCCAGCGGGTGGCTGGCGGGCAGGCAGACCACGAAAGGCTCGGCCAGCAGGTCGCGCGCGGCCACGCCGGCCGGCACCGGGTTGGCATGGATGAAGCCCAGATCCTGCTCGCCACGCCGCACCGCCTCGATCTGGTCGTGCGAATTCAGTTCGGTCAGCACATGCTCCACGTCAGGCAGTTCGGCCCGCATCGTCCCCAGCAGGGCCGGCAGGCCGCGATACAGCATCGACCCCACGAAGCCGATGCGCAGGCGGCCGCGCAGACCGGCGTCGACCCGCTGCACCAGCATGCGCACGTCCTCGGCCTGGCGCAGCAGGGTCTGCGCCTCGCGGTACAGCACCTGGCCGGCGGCGGTCAGCTCCACCTGCCGACTGGTGCGCGCCAGCAGGCGCGCGCCGACGTTGTCCTCGAGCTGGCGGATGGCGTAGCTCAACGGCGGCTGGGAAATATGCAGGCGCGCGGCGGCGCGGCTGAAATGGCGCTCTTCGGCCACGGCGATGAAATAGCGCAGCAGGCGCGGGTCCAGGTCCATCGGTCTCCTCCCTGGGCGGCGCCCCGAGATCCATATTTTTTTTGGATAGGTCTACATTAAAACGGTATTTGTATAGATTAATCCATCGTCGCACCATGCCAGCGATCCCCTTTTGCGCAGGATGCCGCCATGGATACCCCCGCCCACCCCGTCGCCACCGCCGCCCCGCCCATTCCGGACGCGCGCGGCCTGAACCTGTTCCGCGCCGATCCCTACGCCGCGCCGCTGGCTCAGCGCTACCTGCCGCCCGCGCTGCATGCGCACCTGCTGCCGCACCTGGATCGCCTGGGGGCCCTGGCTGGCGGCCACATGGACGAACTGGCGGCCACCGCCGACAAGCATCCCCCCACCCTGTCGGTGCGCAGCCGCGCCGGCGCCGACGAATCCCGCCTCGACAAGCACCCCGCCTACGTCGAACTGGAACGCCTGGCCTACAGTGAATTCGGCCTGGCGGCGCTGTCGCACCGCGGCGGCGTGCTGGGCTGGCCCGAACCCATGCCGGCCGCCGCCAAGTACGCCCTGAGCCATCTGTTCGTGCAGGCCGAGTTTGGCCTGTGCTGCCCGGTCAGCATGACCGATTCCCTGGCCCGTACTCTGCGCAAGTTCGGCGATCCGGCGCTGGTGGAACGGGTGCTACCGCAGGTCACCAGCCAGGACTTCGACACGCTGCGCCAGGGCGCCATGTTCATGACCGAGCAGGGCGCCGGCTCGGATGTCAGCGCCACCGAAGTGACGGCCGCCCGTCAGGACGATGGCAGCTGGCGCATCCACGGCGACAAATGGTTCTGCTCCAACCCCGACGCCGGCTTCGCCATGGTGCTGGCGCGCAGCGAAAGCGAGCCCGGCCTGAAGGGCGTATCCCTGTTCCTGCTGCCGCGCGAACTGGCCGACGGCTCGCACAACCACTACCGCATCCTGCGCCTGAAGGACAAGCTCGGCACGCGCTCCATGGCGAGCGGCGAAATCCGGCTGGAAGGCGCGGTGGCCTGGCTGGTGGGCGAGCGCGGCAAGGGCTTCAAGCACATGGCGGACATGATCAACAACTCGCGCCTGTCCAACGGCATGCGCGCGGCCGGCCTGATGCGCCGCGCCGTCACGGAGGCAGTCTACGTATCGCAACACCGCCGCGCCTTCGGCAAGCGCCTGATCGACATGCCGCTGATGCAACGCCAACTGGTCAAGATGACCGTGTGGGCGGAGCAGGCGCGCAGCGTCATGTTCCAGACCGCCCGCGCGCTGGCCGACGCCGACCAGGGCAGGGGCGATCCGGCCCTGGCGCGCATCCTGACGCCGCTGATCAAGTTCCGCGCCTGCCGCGATGCCCGCAAGGTCACCGGCGACGGCATGGAGGTGCGCGGCGGCTGCGGCTACATCGAGGAATGGACCGAACCGCGCCTGGTGCGCGATGCGCACCTGGGCTCGATCTGGGAAGGCACGAGCAACATCGTCGCGCTGGACGTGCTGCGCGCCATCAAAAAGGAAGGCTCGCTGCCGGCGCTGCAACGCCATGTCGACCAATTGCTGGCCGAAGGCGTGCCCTGCCCCCCGGCGCTGGCCGCGATGCAGGCCGACGCCCTGCGGCAGACCTATGCCCTGGCCGAACGCGCCGCGCGGGAGGGCCGCGACGAACTGGCGCGCCAGGCCGCCTCGCTGCTGTACCACGCGGTGTCGATGGCGGCGCTGCGCTGGGAAGCCGCGGGCGCGGGCCTGGCCAGCCGGGCGCTGCTGGCCGACCAGGTCTTGCAGCATCGCCTGGCGCCGCGCGACCCCTACGCCATCCCTACCGACGAAAGCGCCGCCTGCCGCGGCATTCTGCAAGACGCGCTGTAATACGGCGCCCCACCCCGACGCTGGCGGCACAGCCAGCGCGCCCACACCACTGGAGACACCCATGAAACGCCTGTTCACCCCCTTGCTGCTGGCGGCCGCCGCCATTGCCGCCGCGCCGCCGGCGCTGGCCGCCGACGCCTGGCCGGCGCGCCCGGTCACGCTGGTCGTGCCATTCCCGCCCGGCGGCCCCACCGACGCGCTGGCGCGTCGCCTGGCCGACAAGCTAAAGGACCCCTTGGGCCAGACCGTGATCGTCGAGAACCGCAGCGGCGCCGGCGGCAACATCGGCTCGGAGTACGTCGCCAATGCCAAGCCGGACGGCTACACCCTGCTGTTCGGTACCTCGGGGCCGCTGGCCATCAACATCAGCCTGTACAAGAACCAAGGCTACAACCCCGAAACCAGTTTCGCTCCTATCATCCGCATCGGCCATCTGCCCAACATCCTGGTGGTGAATCCGTCGGTGCCGGCCAACAACGCGCGGGAACTGATTGCCTACGCCAAGAAGAACCCGGACAAGCTCAGCTATGCCTCGTCCGGCAACGGCGCGTCGTCGCACCTGGCCGGCATTCTGTTCAACCAGATGGCCGGCACCCGCATCATGCACATTCCGTACAAGGGCACCGGGCCGGCGCTCAACGACCTGCTGGGCGGCCAGGTGTCGATGTCGTTCACCGATATCCTGACCGCGCTGCCGCACATCAAGGCCGGCAAGCTGCGCGCCATCGGCCTGGCCAGCGCGCAACGCTCCGATGCGCTGCCCGAGCTGCCCACGCTGTCCGAACAAGGACTGGCCGGCTATGACGTCAGCGTGTTCTTCGGCATTGTCGCGCCCAAGGATACGCCGGCGGACGTCGTGGCCAAGCTGAACCAGGCATTCAAGACGGCGCTGTCCGACCCCGTGATCGAACAGACCCTGCACAGCCAGGGCATCGTGCGCGCGCAGGATCAGACGCCGCAGGGCCTGTCCTCCTTCATCGCCACCGAAGTGCCGAAGTGGCGCGCGCTCATCAAGAGCGCCAACGTTTCCATCGACTGACCCCAGAGGCGCCATGGCACCCAAGCTACCGAACGCCGGCGCCCTCGCCGGCAGCAAAGTGATCGACCTGTCGCGCGTGCTGGGGGGGCCGTATTGCACCCAGATACTGGCCGACCATGGCGCCGATGTGCTCAAGATCGAGCCGCCCGGCGGCGACGAAACGCGCGGCTGGGGCCCGCCGTTCCTGGGCGACACGGCCTCGTACTTCGTCGGCGTCAACCGCAACAAGCGCGGCATGACGCTGGATCTGTCGCAAGCGGCGGGCCAGGACCTGCTGCGCCACCTGCTGGCCGACGCCGACGTACTGGTCGAGAACTTCAAGCCGGGTACGCTGGAGAAATGGGGGCTGGGCTACGACACGCTGAGCCAGCGCTTTCCGGCGCTGATCCACTGCCGCGTCAGCGGCTTCGGCGCCGATGGCCCGCTGGGCGGGCTGCCCGGCTACGACGCCTGCGCCCAGGCCATGTGCGGACTGATGAGCGTGAACGGCGAGGCCGATGGCGAGGCCACGCGCGTCGGCCTGCCGGTGGTGGACATGGTGACCGGCCTGAACGCGGCGGTGGCCATCCTGCTGGCCTTGAACGAGCGCGGGCGCAGCGGGCTGGGCCAGTTCCTCGACATCACGCTGTACGACTGCGCGCTGTCGCTGCTGCATCCGCATGCGCCAAACTACTTCTACAGCGGCAACACGCCACGCCGCAGCGGCAATGCGCACCCCAACATCGCCCCCTACGAGACCCTGCCGACCGCCAGCGGGCCGATATTCCTGGCGGTCGGCAACAACCGTCAGTTCGCGCTGTTGGCGCAGGTGCTGGACGCACCGGCGCTGGCCGCTGACCCGCGCTATGCCGCCAATGCCGATCGGCTGGCGCACCGGCAGGCGCTGCGCGACGATCTGGCGGCGTTGCTGGCGCGGCACGATGCGGTGGCGCTGGCGGACCGCCTGCTGCGCGCCGGCGTGCCCGCGGCAGCGGTGCAGACGGTGGACCAGGCGCTCGCGCACCCGCACACCCGGCATCGCGGCATGGTGCTGGAACAGGGCGACTATCGCGGCGTCGGCTCGCCGATCAAGCTGTCGCGCACGCCAGCCACGTTGCGCAGCCTGCCGCCGGACCTGGAACCGACCGGGCCGTAGCGGCGCGGCCGGACGCGCTCGCGCCCGGCGCCGGGCCCGTGGCAGCACCGGCGCATACGGGCGCCGGGCGGCATGCCCCCCCCTAGCCGCCCAGCGCCAGCCCTTCGCGGCGGGGGTCGGCCCCGCCCTGCAGGCCGTCGCGGTCGATCACGATGCCATGGATGCCGCTGGGGAAATCGGTGATCTTCACGGGATGCCCCATGCGTTCGAGCGCCGGCGCCAGCGCCTCCAGCGCGGTGCCCCGCTCCAGTTCAGTCTCCTTGTTGCGGCTGCCCATGTTGGGCAAGGCCGCCGCGGCCTGGATGTCGAGCTTCCAGTCCAATACCGCCATGATGGTCTTGGCGACGTAGTTGATGATGGCGCTGCCGCCCGGCGAACCCACCAGCAGATAGGGCTTGCCGTCGCGCAGCACGATCATCGGCGCCATGGCGCTGCGCGGACGCTTGCCCGGCTCGACGCGGTTGGCCACCAGCCGGCCTTCGGGATCCCGGAACGACGACGAGAAATCCGTCATTTCGTTGTTCAGCAGGAAGCCGCGCACGAAGATCTTGCTGCCGAACTCGTTCTCGATGGTGGTGGTCATCGACAGCGCATTGCCGTCGGCGTCCACCGCCACCAGGTGGCTGGTGGAGGGCCGTTCCAGGGCGTTGTCGCGCCCCGGCGCCAGCAGCTTGCCCTCGGGGTCGCCGGGCAGCGCGACTTTCATGCTGCGGTCGGGACGGATCAGCGCGCCGCGCGCCCGCAGATAGGCCGGATCCAGCATGGCGCGCACCGGGACATGCACGAAATCCGGATCGGCCACATAGAAATCCCGGTCGGCGAACGCCAGCCGGCCGGCCTCGGCGAAGTAGTGCACCGCCTCCACGCTGCCGGGCGCGTAGCTGCCCATGGGGTATTGCTCCAGCTCGCCCAGCATCTCCAGCACCGCGATCGGACCGCTGCTGGGCGGACCCATGCCGCACAATTCATAACCGCGATAGGCGCCGCAGACCGGCTCGCGCTGGCGCGGCCGGTAGCCGGCCAGATCGGCCAGCGTCAGGTCGCCCGGCTTGGGGTGGGCATGCACCGCCGCGACGATGTCGCGCGCGATGTCGCCCTGGTAGAAGGCGTCCGCGCCGCCTTGCGCCACCGCCCGCAAAGTGGCCGCGAAGGCCGGGTTCTTCAGCACATGGCCGATCGGCCAGGCGCTGCCGTCGGGCGCATAGAAATAGGCCGCGGCCGCCGGCTGGCGCGGCAGCGCCCGGTTGCCCGCCAGCAGCTTGTGCAGGCGCGGCGACACGGCAAAGCCCTGTTCGGCCAGGCGGATCGCCGGCTGAAACAGGTCGGCCCACGGCAGCTTGCCCTGGCGCTTATGCGCCAGCTCCAGGCCGCGCAACAGGCCGGGCACACCCACCGCCATGCCATTGTTGACCGCCTGCGCAAAGGGCAGCGGCTTGCCGTCGGCGTCCAGGAACCGGTCCGGCCGCGCCGCGGCGGGCGCCGTCTCACGGCTGTCGTAGGTCACGATGCGGTGGTCCTTGGCTGAATACACCACCATGAAGGCGCCGCCGCCGATGCCGGAGGATTGCGGCTCCACCAGGTTCAACACGAGCTGCGTGGCAATGGCGGCATCCACCACGCTGCCGCCCCGGCGCAGCATTTCCTCGCCGGCCGCGGTCGCCAGCGGATTGGCCGCGACCATCATGAAATGCGGCGCGCGCACCAGCGCCCGCGCCTGGCTGCCGGTGGCGGCTTCGGGATTCAGGTCCTCGGTGGCCGCCGGCGAACGAGCCCAGGCGGGTGCGGCCGCGGCCAGCGTGGCGGCGGACAAGAGGGCGGCGGCGGCACGGCACACGCGCATGACGGACTCCATGGTGGCGCCGGCAGGCCGGCATGGATGCCATGATAGACAAGGCCGCCGCCGCTGTCGCGCGCGCCGCGATGCGCCGTAGAATGCGGGTTTGCGCCAACCCCCGCCCGCCTCATGCGCCTGCGCCATATCGAGATCTTCGAAGCCATCCGCCGTACTGGTTCCCTGACCCAGGCCGCGGCGGCGCTGCACATCACCCAGCCTGCGGCCAGCAAGCTGCTGGCCAGCGCCGAGGCGCAACTGGGCTTCAAACTGTTCGAACGCATCAAGGGGCGGCTGGTCGCCACGCGCGAGGCCGATATCCTGACACCCGAGG
The DNA here is from genome assembly GCF_902859765.1 of Achromobacter pulmonis. Taxonomy (GTDB): domain Bacteria; phylum Pseudomonadota; class Gammaproteobacteria; order Burkholderiales; family Burkholderiaceae_B; genus Achromobacter; species Achromobacter pulmonis. The sequence continues at coordinate 86,704 of NZ_CADIJV010000001.1, read as the reverse complement.
TGGCGCGCCTGAACCAGGATCTGGACAGCGTGCGCCGCCTGGCCGCCAGCCTGCGCGACCGCCCCCATGCCCACTTGCGGCTGGGCTGCGCGCCGGCGCTCGGCCTGGGCCTGCTGCCCGGCGTGGTGCGCGACAGCCGCGCCGCCCAACCCGGCATCACCTTCGATATCCATACGTATCACAGCGCCGAACTGGTGCGCGGCATGCTGACTCGCGAGCTGGACCTGGCCGTGACCTTCGATACCCACGACACGCCCGGGCTGACGCGGATCGAACTGGGCCATACCGAACTGGTGAACCTGGGGCGCGGCGGCGGCGACGGCGGTCCGCTGGCGCTGGCCGACATCGCCGGCGACACCCTGATCCTGCTGGACGCCAGCGACGCGGCGGGCGCGTTGCTGCAAATGGCGCTGGATGCGCAGGGTCTGGATCCGCGCGCAGCGGTGCGGGTGCAGACTCATTATGTGGCCTGCGCGCTGGCCCAGGCGGGCGCGGGCGATGCCATCGTCGACGCCATCACGGCCCAGGCCATGCGGCGTCCGGACATGCGGCTGCGGCGCCTGACGCCGGTGCTGCAGGTGCCGATCAGCGTGCTGGCTCGCAGCCAGGATCCCCTGACGGCCCTGCAACGCGACCTGATCGAGCGCCTGCGCGCGGCCTGCGCCGCCAGCCAGGCCGCGCTGGAACCCTGACCCACCATGTAAAAAACCCTCGAATGCTGGGACCAGGTCCAGCGTTCGAGGGTCTGCGCGCAAGGCGCGCCACGCGAGGCGGCGGACGGGCGCGCGCCCGTGCCGCCTGCGATGTCGTCAGTCCAGCTTGATGTTCTGCTTTTTCACGACGTCTTTCGCCCAGTCGAATTGCTCCTTGATCTCCTTGGCGAATTCCTCCGGCGTGTTGCCCGACGGCGCCGAGCCCTGGTCATCCAGCGCCTTGATGACCTTCGGGTCTTTCAGGGCCACGACCGCCGCGTCACGCAGCTTGTTGACGACGTCCATGGGGGTGCCCTTGGGCGCCAGCAGGCCATACCAGACCGGCTGGTTCAGGACCGGGAAGCCGGCTTCCTTGAAGGTCGGCACGCCCTTGATGGCAGGAATTTCCTGCGGCCACGCGATCGCCATGGCGTTCAGCTTGCCCGCCTTGATCTGCGGCATCGAGGACGGCAGGTTGTCGAAAAGGATTTCGATCTGGCCGCCGACGGCGTCGGCCACGGCCGGGCCCGAGCCCTTGTACGGCACGTGCACGATGTCGGTGCCGGTGGCCATCTTGAACGATTCGCCCATCAGGTGCAGCACGCCGCAAGTGCCCGAGCTGCCATAGGAATACTTGCCGGGGTTCTTCTTCAGTTCTTCGACGAAGCCCTTGAAATCCTTGGCCGGGAACTTCGGATTCACGGCGACCACGTTGGCGGTGTTGGCGAAGTTAGTGACCGGCTGGAAGTCCTTGATCGGATCGTAGGGCAGGTCGTTGGGGCGGCACGCCGGGTTGACGGCCATGGTCGAGACCGTGGCGATCGACAGGGTGTAGCCGTCCGGCTCGGCGCGCGCGGCTTCGGCCGCGCCGATGGCGCCACCGGCGCCGCCCTTGTTCTCGACCACCATGGGCTGGCCCAGTTCCTGGCTCATGCGCTGCGTCACCAGGCGCGCGATGATGTCGGTCGAACCGCCCGGCGCGAACGGCACGATGACGCGGATCGGCTTGTTGGGATAGGCGTCGGCGGCGTGAGCGGCACCGACCGTACCGGCGGCCAGCGCGATGGCGACAGCCAGGGAGCGAACTTTAATCATTGGTGTGTTTCCTCCAAATGTGCGTGCCCGAGTGTGAACGGACCGTCTTGTGGCGCCCCCGTCTGTGAACGGGTGAGCAGTTAGCGTCGGCGGGGCATCGCTTGGAATGCAGGGCAGAAAACCGTGCTTTTTATCGAGTTGCTTGTGGCACACGCGCCCGCCAGAATGACGGAGAATAGCAGCAAACGCTTACCGTCGCATAGCGCGCCGATCTCCGGCGGGCGCTCACGAAAAAACGCAAATTCCCATGTCGGTTGCACTGCTGGTTTTCCCTGATTTCATGCTGGTCGCGCTCGGGTGGGCGCTCCGCCACAAATTGAATTTTTCGCGCGAATTCTTTGCCGGCACCGAGCGCCTGGTCTACTTCGTGCTGTTCCCCGCCCTGCTATTTCAGGCCATCCTGCGCACACCGATCAGCGCAGGCAACGCCGCAATACTGTTGCAGGCAACCGCGGCGGTGATCGTCTCTGGCGTGGCCCTGTCGTGGCTGGCGGGTCCGGTGCTGAAACCCTCGTCGCTGGGCCTGGCCTCGTCGGCGCAATGCGGTTACCGGTTCAACACCTATATCGGACTGGCCCTCTCCGCCAGCCTGGGCGGCACGCAAGGGCAAACGGTAATGGCGCTGATCATCGGCTTCGCCGTGCCGATGGCCAACGTGGCCGCGGTGTACGGGCTGGCGCGCCATAACGGCGGCAATCTGCTGCGCGAGCTGGCGCGCAATCCCCTGGTGATATCGACGCTGGCGGGGCTGGCCTGCAATCTGGCGGGACTGCACCTGCCCGGGCCGGTGGACACGGTGCTGGCGCGGCTGGGCGCGGCCGCGATCGCGCTGGGGATTCTGTGCGTGGGGGCCAGCCTGGCATGGGAAGGCGGCAAGGGCTACGGCCGCTTGATCGCGTGGATGCTGGCGGTGAAGCTGGTGGCGCTGCCGCTGGTGGCGCTGGCCGTGGCCAGAGTGCTGGGGCTGGCGCCGCTGGAGGGGCGGATGCTGTTGCTGTTCGCGGCCTTGCCCACGGCTTCGGCGGCCTACGTGCTGGCAATGCGGATGGGTGGGGACGGGCGGATGGTGGCGGTGCTCATTTCCCTGGGCACGCTGTTTTCGGCGCTGACGATTCCGGGGTGGCTGCTGCTGACGGGGAATGCCTGAACGCCTGACGCCAGGATCAACAGGACGGTACAACGCGCATCAAAAAAGCCGCCCCTTGCGGGGCGGCTTGCGCTCGATGGCGTCAGGGCTTACTTGCCGGCGTTCGTCATGCTCGACGGCACGACCCATTCGGCGAATTGGGCTTCGGTGACGTAGCCCAGGGCCAGCGCCGATTCCTTCAGCGACAGGCCTTCCTTGTGCGCCTTCTTGGCGATCTGGGCGGCCTTGTCGTAGCCAATGTGGGGGTTCAGCGCGGTGACCAGCATCAACGAGCGGTCGACCAGTTCGGCGATGCGCTCGCGGTTGGGCTGGATGCCGGCGGCGCAATGCTGGTTGAAGCTCGCCATGCCATCGGTCAACAGGCGCACCGACTGCAGGAAATTGTGGATCACCAGGGGCTTGTAGACGTTCAGCTCGAAGTTGCCGCTGGCGCCGCCGATGTTGATGGCGACATCGTTGCCCAGGACCTGGGCCGCCAGCATGGTGATGGCTTCGCACTGGGTCGGGTTGACCTTGCCCGGCATGATGGAGCTGCCGGGTTCGTTTTCGGGGATGCTGATTTCACCCAGGCCGGAACGCGGGCCGCTGGACAGCCAGCGCACGTCGTTGGCGATCTTCATGAGGCCGGCGGCGAGCGACTTGAGCGCGCCGTGGGCGAACAACAGGCCTTCGTGCGAGGCCAGCGCCTGGAACTTGTTGGGCGCGGACACGAACGCGGTTTCGGTGGCGTGGGCCAGTTCGGCCGAGACCTTGGCGCTGAATTGCGGATGGGCGTTCAATCCGGTGCCGACGGCGGTGCCGCCGATGGCCAACTGGTGCAGGCCCGGCAGCGTGGCACGGATCTGCTGCTCGGCCAGGTCGAGCTGGGCGACGTAGCCCGACAATTCCTGGCCCAGGGTCAGCGGGGTGGCGTCCTGCAGGTGGGTGCGGCCGATCTTGACGATGTCGTAGAACTCGGCGCTCTTGGCGGCGAAGGTGGCACGCAGGGCCTTCAGGGCCGGCAGCAGGCGGTGTTCGACTTCGACCGCGGCCGCCACGTGCATGGCCGTGGGGAAGGTGTCGTTGGACGACTGGCCGCGGTTGACGTGGTCGTTGGGGTGGACCTTGCGTTCCTCGCCGCGCACGCCACCCAGCAATTCGGAGGCGCGGTTGGCCAGCACCTCGTTCATGTTCATGTTGCTCTGGGTACCGGAGCCGGTCTGCCACACGGACAGCGGGAATTCGTTGGGCCACTTGCCGGCGATGACCTCATCGGCGGCGCGGACGATGCCATCGGCGATCGTGGGGTCGAGCTCCCCAAGTTCGGCATTGACCTTGGCGGCCGCGCGCTTCAGGCGCGCCATCGCGATGACCAGCGGCTCGGGCATCTTCTCGGTGGAGATCGAGAAAAAATGCAGCGAGCGCTGCGTCTGCGCGCCCCAGAGGTGATCCTCGGGGACTTCGATGGGGCCAAAAGTGTCTTTTTCGATGCGGGTCTTCATGGCGCTTACTGCTCCGTGGCGGCGTCCGTCGCGGCCGGCGGGACTCCGCCTGGCCGGACCATTTGAGAATAGCAATCACTTATAAGATTAGCAGAAACCCGAATTCCTATAATCGCGTTCAATCGGTATTTCCCATCCTGACCTTTTACCACTCGCCCCGCGACCCGCGCCATGTCCGTTCCCCTGCGCAGCCTGACCCTGCACCTGCCCGATGAAGCCGCCACGGAAGCGTTGGCGCGGCAGCTCGCCCCGCTTGTCTCTGGCCGCGAAACCGGGCTGGCAGGCGCATGTATCCATCTCCAAGGCGACCTGGGGGCAGGAAAAACGGCCTTCTCCAGGGCATTGTTGCGGGAATGCGGCATCACAGGCCGAATCAAGAGTCCGAGCTACGCGCTGCTTGAATCCTATAAAGTTTCTAACTTATACTTCTATCACCTTGATTTTTATAGATTTAGTGATTCGCGCGAATGGTTGGACGCAGGATTCCGGGATTTACTGCGTGAAGATGCGGTCGTTTTGATCGAATGGCCGGAGCGGGCTGAGGGCCTTTTGCCCCCTCCCGACCTGCAGATTTCCCTGGCGTATGCCGGCCAGGGACGCGACGCCACCCTGACCGCGTACACCGCCCGAGGACAAACATGGTTGAACGCGATTGTCCCCCCGCCCGTAACGGCGCCCTCCCCGCAGCCGGCGCCACCCGACGCCGCCTGATCAGCGTCGCCGCCACCCTGCTCGTCCTGCCGGTGGTGCCCCGGCTGGCGCAGGCCGCCACCATCCTCGCGGTGCGCACCTGGCCCGCCGACGAATACACCCGCGTCACGCTGGAACTGGACAGCGAGCTCAAGGCCGAACACTTCACCCTGGAAAATCCGCATCGCCTGGTGGTCGATATCGAGGGACTGACCCTGAGCGCTGCCCTGAACGACCTGGTCTCCAAGGTCCGGCCCGGCGATCCCTACATCCAGAGCCTGCGGGTGGCGCAGAACCGTCCCAACGTGGTGCGGCTGGTGTTCGACCTGAAACAGGCGGTGGCGCCGCAGGTGTTCACCCTCAAGCCGGTAGCCGATTACCAATACCGCCTGGTGCTGGACCTGTACCCCAAGGTCGCCCAGGACCCCCTGGTGGCGATTCTCAACAAAACCGGACCCGACGCCGACGATCCGCTGGCGCGCATCCTCGAAGACATCCAGCGCAACCCCGCCACGCGCGCCGATCCACCGGAACCGCCACGGGTGAAGGGCCAGCAGCCGGCCGCGCCGCTGCCGATACCCAAGTCGCCCCCGGCCACCGCCAGCCGCGGCAAGCAGCGCATGCTGACCATCGCGCTCGACCCCGGCCACGGCGGCGAGGACCCAGGCGCCATCGGCCGCAGCGGCCTGCGCGAAAAAGACGTGGTGCTGCGCATCGCGCGGCGCCTGAAAGCGCTGATCGACGCCCAGCCCTACATGCGCGCCTACCTGACACGCGACGACGACTTCTTCGTGCCGCTGCATGTGCGCGTGCAGAAGGCGCGCCGGGTGCATGCCGACCTATTCGTGTCGATCCATGCCGACGCCTGGATCAAGCCCACGGCCAACGGTTCCTCAGTGTTCGCGCTGTCGCAGCGCGGCGCCTCCAGCGCCCAGGCGCGCTGGATGGCCGACAAGGAAAACGCGGCCGACCTGATCGGCGGCGTCAATCTGGGCAGCCACGACCGCCAGGTCGCCAAGGTGCTGCTGGACCTGTCCACCACCGCGCAGATCAACGACTCGCTCAAGCTCGGCAGCGCCTTCCTGGACGAAATCAAGAAGATCAACCGGCTGCACAAGAACAGCGTCGAACAGGCCGGCTTCGCCGTGCTGAAAGCGCCTGACATTCCGTCGGTGCTGGTGGAAACGGCCTTCATCAGCAACCCGCAGGAAGAGGCCCTGCTCAAGAGTTCGGCGCACCAGGAGAAGCTGGCGCAGGCCATGATGACCGGCATCCAGCGCTACTTCACCGCCAATCCGCCGCTGGCGCGGCTGGGCAACATCAGCTGACCGCCCGCCGGTCGCAATCAGGGCCATGCGCGCGCGCATGGCCCTTTTCTTTTGGGGCGCCCCCATGCGCTCATTCACACGTCCCGGGTTACCCGATCTTATATAAAGGCGAGTGCAAGACTTGCCTCTGGATTTTCAGACTGATCCCCACAACGCTTCGCAGTCAGCCTGGGTAAATTAGCAGCCATCCTTTTGGAAAGATTTATGGCCGCCGCCACCCCGCCCCGCATTCCAGCGCCATCCTGTATTTATCATGCAGGGATCCTGGAAAATGAAATGCACGAAAATATCGCTGGCAGCCGCCCTCTTGTTATCCACAACCTCGTATGGCCAGAGCGCGCCAAGCGAGGCCGTGCCTGACGAGGCCAGGAAGGGCGCCCATAATGGGGTGAAGATTTTCTCGCCGATCACCGTCACCACGACCATCAAGCCGGAAGACGTGACCACCCAGTCCATTTCTGCTGACGAGCTGAAAAAGATAGGCGGGAATGATTTTGGCACCATCATGCGCTATCAACCCCTGATCAGCGCATCAGGCGTAAATAGCGGTTCTCGCAACGGCAAATCCAGCTTTGACCGTGGCGGTTACAGCAGTTATAACATTCGCGGCCTGGATGGCAACCGCGTGGCCTTGGATGTCAACGGGATCCCCTTGCCGGACGCCACCGGCCGCAGTTACGCAGTCACGACCGGCGAAGACACTTTTGGCATCGGCCGCGATTACATCGACCCCTATCTGTACGGCCAGGTGAACATTACGTCAGGCTCGGCGCGGCAAAGTACGGTCAAGAACGTGGTGGGCGGCTCGGTGTCATTTATCAGCAAATCGCCGGACGCGTATCTCACCGACACTGAAAGCAGCTATTTTGATTACACCGGCGAGTTCGACTCGGCCGACCATGCCTGGCACAACGGCGTGACCTCGGCGTTCGGCAACGATAGCGCCAGGGTTCTGTTCGCCTACAGCCGGCGCGATGGCCGGCAGACGCAAAACAACAGCGATTATCTGGCTGCCTACCCGATGCGCTGGCATTCCGACGCCGCGCTGATCAATGGCGTGGTCGACATCGACAACAGCAACCGCATCATGGGCACACTGGATTTCTATCACAAATCCAGCGCGGAAAGCGCGCCCATGTACAAAAAGCTGAATAGCCTCGCCGCCCACGAAAGCATTGTTGGCTCGGCCAGGCAGAAGAACGCCACGCAACGCCATTCAGTCAGCCTGGCCCATGTGTTTACGCCAAAAAACAACTGGCTGATAGACACGATGGAAAACAGGGCCTTCTACCAGCAGACGCGCGTCAGCGACAATACCTTTACACAGCAAGATATCGCCACTTCCTTCATGTCGTGGTTTACCGGACAAGAGACGGAAAGCCCATTGGAGAATGTGTCGACCTTCTCCGATTTGAACACCAAGACTTTTGGCTTCCAGAGCGAAATCACCAAGGAATATGGCGTCCAGACACTGAATTACGGCGTGAATTTCTCGGCGGTACAGTTTTCGCGGCCCTTCAGGCAAGTTGGCGACGAATATCCAACCTTGCAGCCACAGGGCAACAACAGAACTTACGATACGAATGTGTGGCTGGGTGACACCGTCACCATCGGCGCCTTTTCCGTAATGCCGGGGCTGAAATATTCATGGCACAGAATCAAACCGCAAGGCTTTGACGCGCCCGCCGACGACAAGGCACTGGGCGGGTTGACTCTGGAAGAAATCAATCAGATACACAGCAAGACGTTCACGGACGGCAAGTTGTTGCCTTCGTTGACCGTCATGTATGCGCTCAACCCCCAGTTCAATACCTATCTGCAATACAAACGCGGCGTTTCCTACCCCACCAGCAGTCAAATAGCGGGAATCTGGCTGCACCCCAAGGTTGGACGCGCATCGCCAGCCATGGTTGGCAATTCCGACTTGAAGTCCGAAACCAGCAATCAGTTTGAATTGGGGGTGGTTGGCCAGGCCACGAGTGGAATCACCGTGCGCGGCAATGTGTTCTACAACAGCTACGATAATTTCATCTACAACCGCAAATACGCCTTGCGGGATTACCGAACAGGCTTGCCGAAACCCGGCGTTGAGAACCTGCTTGCCAAGCTTCCAGCCTCGATTTCCAGCCTCACCATCGCGGAAAATCGCGACAAGGCGTATATCTACGGCGCCGAATTGATAACCCGGATCAACTATGGCGCCCTGTTCAGGAACGCCAGAGGGCTGAGCAGCACTTTTGCCGTAGGGTACAACCAAGGCAAATCGAAATCATCGTATTCGGGCGATGGCTGGGTGGACCTGGACAGTGTCCTACCGGTTAAAGCCATTGCCTCATTGGCCTGGGACGACCCTCAAAACCGTTATGGTGCGAGCATCACCGCCACCTTCGTCAAGGGGAAGCAGGCGGTCGATCCCGTCCGGCAGAATTTCTCCAACAATGGCAGTCTTACATTTGAGGAATATGCCGAGAAATACGAAAAGGACTACAAGCGCATTCCTGGCTATAGCATTTTCGATCTGACGGCTTATTACAACGTGAAGAAACACCTGACACTGGCGATGGGCATTTACAACCTCACCAATCGCAAGTATTGGAATTACGCCAGCAATAGGAAAATGCCGATGACCTCGGATCAGGATCTGCGTGATATCGCTCTTGGCGTGGCGCCTGGCAGGACTTACCAGCTAAGCGTCACGGCAATCTTCTGATTTCGTCCTTGCTCCCTTTCCGGCAGCGGCTGCGCGCCCAGCGGCGCCGCTAGCCGCCCCGGCGCGCGCGCAGCAGCTTGAACAACGCCGCGCCAACCACCGGCACGATGGCCGCGCCCAGGCCGATCAGCACAATGGTGTTCAGGTGTTCCTTGACCAGCGGAATGTTGCCGAAGAAATACCCCGCCGCCACCAGGCTCACCACCCACAGCAGCGCGCCCAGAATGTTGAACAGCTGGAAACGCGACAGCGGCATGCCGGCCACGCCGGCCACGAACGGCGCGAACGTGCGCACCACCGGGATGAAGCGCGACATGACGATGGTCTTGCCGCCGTGCTTCTCGTAGAACGCATGCGTGCGCATCAGCGCACCACGGTCCAGAAAGCGCAGGTTCATCGAGAACACGCGCGGGCCGATATAGCGGCCGATGGCGTAGTTCACGCTGTTGCCGGTGATGGCGGCCACGATCAGCAACGCCGCCAGCAGCACCGGGTCCAGGCTGCCCGTGGCGCCGAAGGCGCCGGCGATGAACAGCAACGAATCGCCCGGCAGGAACGGCAGCACCACCAGCCCGGTTTCCGCGAAAACGATCAGGAACAGCACCAGATAGACCCACACGCCGTACTGCTGGACCCAGACCCCGAGGGTCTGGTCGATGTGGAGCACCATTTGGAAAAAATCAAGCATCAATACGTCCCTGGAGGCGGAAGGGGAATCAGGCAACGACTATAGCCCACCGGGTCAAGAGGCTAAAATCATCCTTGTAGCTACACCGGAATCCCTCATGACAGAACGCCGCTCCATTCTTGCGCTGCCCGATCTGCTGATCAGCCAGATCGCCGCGGGCGAGGTGATCGAGAGACCCGCCTCGGTGCTCAAGGAAATCCTCGAGAACGCCATCGACGCGGGTGCCCGCGCGATTGAGGTGCGCCTGGAGGGTGGCGGCATCCGCCGCATCGCCGTGACCGACGACGGCGGCGGCATCCCCCCGGAAGAACTGCCGCTGGCGCTGGCGCGCCATGCCACCAGCAAGATCCGCGACCTGCGCGAACTGGAATCGGTCGCGTCGATGGGGTTCCGCGGCGAAGCCCTGGCCTCGATCGCTTCGGTGGCGCAGGTGTCGATCATCTCGCGCACGCGCGACGGCGAACACGCCTGGCAGATCCAGGCCGGCAACATGCAGGTCAGCCCCGCCTCGGGCCCGCCGGGCACCACGGTGGACGTGCGCCAGTTGTTCGACGCGGTGCCGGCGCGGCGCAAGTTCCTGCGCTCGGAAGCCACCGAATTCGGGCACTGCGTCGATGCCATGGAGCGCATCGCGCTGGCGCATCCGCAGATCGCCTTCCGCCTGTTCCACCACGACCGCGCGCAGCGTCAATGGCTGCCGGCCGAGCCGCCGCAGCGCATCCGCGACGTGCTGGGCGCGGAATTTGCCGAGCATGGCCTGCTGCTGTCGCACAGTGTCGGCACGGTCAGCCTGGCCGGCATGATCACCCGCCCCACCGCGGCGCGCGCCCGCGCCGATCGGCAGTACCTATATGTCAACGGCCGCTACGTGCGCGACCGCACCGTCAGCCACGCGCTGCGCGCCGCCTACGCCGACGTGCTGCACGGCGACCGCCAGCCGGCCTACGTGCTGTTCCTGGACATCGACCCGGGCGCGGTCGACGTCAACGTGCACCCGGCCAAGCACGAGGTGCGCTTCCGCGACAGCGGCGCCGTGCACCGCTTCGTCAATCATGCGGTCAGCCAGACGCTGGCGCAGACCGGCGGCTCATCGGCGGTGGCGCCGGCCGCGAGCGCACGCGACGACGATGAATTCGAGACCGTGTCGCCGTCATCCCCGGTTGCGTCCGGCGGACTGCCCGCGTCCGCGCTGGCCGACGCGCCCGCGCCCCGCCCCGGCCACCACGGCGCCGGCCAGAGCGCCGCGCCCGGCTACGGCCTGCGGCCCTCCCCGACACCGCAACGCCCGCACACGCAAGTGCCGTTCCGTCTGCACGCGGAGCCGGCCGGCATTCCCGCCGCCGACTGGCAATCGCTGTACCGCCCGCTGAACGACGACACCGCATCGCGCGTCGAGCCGCTGCGCGATGCGGCCACGCCAACGCCCCTGGCCTCGCCGGCGCCGACGCTGCCGGCCGACGAGGAACACCCGCTCGGCATGGCGCTGGGCCAACTGCACGGCATCTACATCCTGGCGCAGAACCGCCGCGGCATGGTGCTGGTGGACATGCACGCCGCCCACGAGCGGGTGGTCTACGAACAGCTCAAGCAGGCGCTGGACGCGCGCAGCCTGCCGCGCCAGGACCTGCTGGTGCCGGTGGTGTTCCACGCCCAGGAAAAAGACGTGGCGGTGGTCGAGGAATTCCAGGAACAGCTGGAAGACCTCGGCTTCCAGATGCGCCCGTCCGGCCCAACGTCGATCGCGGTGCGTTCGGTACCCGCCATCCTGGCGCGCGGCGATATCGAGACACTGGCCCGCGCCGTGCTGCGCGATCTGGCCGGCGTGGGCGTGTCGCGTTTGCTGACCGAACAGCGCAACGAGCTGCTGTCGACCATGGCCTGCCACGGCTCAGTGCGCGCCAACCGCAAGCTCACGATCGAAGAGATGAACGGTCTGCTGCGGCAGATGGAAGCCACCGAACGCGCCGACCAGTGCAACCACGGCCGGCCCACTTGGGTGCAATGGTCGGTGTCCGACCTGTACAAGCTGTTCCTGCGCGGGCAATAGACGTTGTCCAGGCCCACCTCCCCGCTCGTCATCTGCCTGGCCGGCCCCACCGCCGCCGGCAAGAGCGCGTCCACCCTGGCGCTGGCCGAACGCTGGCCGCTGGAGATCGTCAACGTCGATTCCGCCACGATCTATCGCGGCATGGACATCGGCACCGCCAAGCCGTCACTGGCCGAACAAGCGCAGGTGCCTCAGCACCTGCTTGATATCCGGGACCCGGCGCAGTCGTATTCGGCCGCCGAATTCCGCGCCGACGCCCTGCGCCTGATTGCCGAGATCCGCGCGCGCGGCCGCATTCCGCTTCTGGCCGGCGGCACCATGATGTACTACAAGGCGCTGCGCGACGGCCTGGACGACCTGCCGCAGGCCGACCCCGCGCTGCGCGCCGAGCTGGAAGCCCGCGCCGCCCGCGACGGCTGGCCGGCGCTGCACGCCGAATTGGCCGTGCTGGACCCTGTCACGGCGGCGCGGCTGGCGCCCAACGACAGCCAGCGCATCCAGCGCGCGCTGGAAATCTGCCAGTTGTCGGGCCGGCCCATGTCCGCCCTGCTCAGCCGCGGCCAACGGCCGCCCGATGACGGCGCCGACCGTTACCTGACCATCAGCCTCGAACCCTCCGACCGCGCCGCGCTGCACGCGCGCATCGAACAGCGCTTTGACGCCATGCTGAGCAACGGCCTGCTGGACGAGGTGCGCGGCCTGCACGCGCGCGCCGACCTGCACCCCGGCCTGCCGTCGGTGCGCTGCGTGGGCTACCGCCAGATGTGGGCCCACCTGGATGGCGAGGTCCGCCTGGACGAGGCCCGCGAGCAAGGCATCGCCGCGACCCGCCAACTGGCCAAGCGCCAGATCACCTGGCTGCGGGCGCAGCCCGAGCGCATCATCGTCGACTGCCTGGCGGCCGACGCGGTGGCGCAGACCATCGACGCGATGGCCGTGGCGCTGGCCGACGCGCCCTGACGCAAGTGGATGCCCGCCTTCGGGCCCGGCCTCGCATCGCAACCGGCCGCCCGCGGCGGCCATGGATCCCTGGATACTGAACGGATGGACATCAACGAAGCACACCCGTCTTTTGCCGCCATGCTGCGCACGCAAGACAAAGCCTTGATCAGCGAAATCCGGCGGTTGCTTCAGGAGCGCCCGTTCACGCTGAATCCGGGCGTTTCCAAGGAAGCCGTGGACGCCATTCACTTCGAGTACGACTGGGAGTCGTTCGCGCCCGTCGCGATTCCATTGAACACGCGTTCCGGCTACTGTGGGCGGGGCCTGCCGCTGACGTTGCCGCTGCCGTTGATTCCGCCGGATGTCGACGCCGCGTTGACTGAAGCCATGGATAACGAGGACGATGATTTTTGCGATGAACTGCGCGAAAAAATGACGCAGACATACCTCGCCTGGTTCCAGGCGGCGTGGCGCGACGCGCGAGCCGCCAACCAGGATATGCGTGGCTTTCTGTCCGTTCACGACACCCTGTGGCGCACGGATCTGGATACGGGGGAAGAATTCCGCGAGGACGCGGGGCGGGTGAAATTCTTCTAACCGCGAAAGTAAAAAACCCGCCACCAGGGCGGGTCTTGTCATGCGGCCTTGCCGGCTCAGACCACCACGGTCTGCGGCATGCCTTCGGTCTGGGCGACGATCTCGCCCAGCTTGCTGACGGTTTCGCCCTGCTCGCGCAGCGTGGCGGCGATGGCGTCGGCCTGGGCCGGGTCCACCACCAGCACCATACCGATGCCGCAGTTGAAGACGCGGTACATCTCGGTGTCCTCGACGCCGCCCTGTTCCTGCAGCCACTGGAACAGCTTGGGCATTTCCCAGCTATCGCGCCGCAGGCGGGCCGACAGGCCGTCCTGCAGGATGCGCGGCACGTTGTCGAGCAGGCCGCCGCCGGTGATGTGGGCCAGGCCCTTGATGGCGGTGCCGTGCTTGGCCAGCGCGGCCAGCACCTGCTTGACGTAGATGCGGGTCGGGGCCATGACCACGTCGACCAGCGGCTGGCCGTGGAAGTCGTCGTCGGGCTTGGCGCCGGCGCGTTCCAGGATCTTGCGCAGCAGCGAATAGCCGTTCGAGTGCGCGCCGCTGGACGCCAGGCCCAGCACCACGTCGCCGACCTTGATCGACTTGCCGTCGATGATGGCCGACTTCTCGACCGCGCCCACCGCGAACCCGGCCAGGTCGTATTCGCCGTCCGGGTACATGCCCGGCATCTCGGCGGTTTCACCGCCGATCAGGGCGCAGCCCGACAGTTCGCAGCCCTTGGCGATGCCACCCACCACCGCCGCCGCCGTGTCCACCGAAAGCTTGCCGCAACCGAAGTAATCCAGAAAGAACAGCGGCTCGGCGCCCTGCACCAGGATGTCGTTGACGCTCATCGCCACCAGGTCGATGCCGACGGTGTCGTGGCGGTTCCAGTCGAACGCCAGGCGCAGCTTGGTGCCGACGCCGTCGGTGCCCGAGACCAGCACGGGTTCCTTGTAGTGCTTGGGCACTTCGAACAGGCCGCCAAAGCCGCCGATACCGGCCAGCACCCCGGGGCGCATGGTGCGCGCCGCAAGCGGTTTGATACGGTCGACCAGGGCGTCGCCCGCGTCGATGTCGACACCGGCGTCACGGTAGGTCAGGGGAGCTTTGGGTTGATTCGTCATGAGAAATGCCGTGGGATATGTAACAATTGCTGGGAATTGGGGTGGAACGCCCTGCATTTTACGATGTTGCGGCCCGGTCCAGGCCGGCGGCCGGCGAAAGCCGTCCGCGGCGGGCGGGACGGCCCCGGCCCGGCGCGGCGCCATTTTGGCGCAAACCCAAGCCAGGCAATGGGCTGGGACGCGACACCGGCGCCCCGGGTGGTTTAAAGTGTAGGGTTGGCCGATAGTGATTTTGCCAGCTTCTGGCGGGCAACGCCGCCGCCGGCCATGGGTTCGCCCCCCAGCCATGCCCCGCCTGATCGATAACCTCTCATGAACCGCCAGCTGCTGCTCGACGTTCTTCCCGCGCCAGCGCCTTCGCTGAACAACTACATCGCCGGTCCCAACGGAGAGGCGCTGGCAGCCGTGCGCACGCTCGCTCCCGGCCGCGCGCTGTATATCTGGGGCGCGGCGGGCTGCGGCCGCAGCCACCTGCTGCGCGCGCTGACCGCGCGCCCCGACGCCGTCTATATCGAAGCGGCCAACAGCGCCAACATCCTGCGCGTGCTGGCCGAAGCCGATTCCAAGTCGCCCATGCCCAAGTTCGTGGCCGTGGACGACGTGCACCGCATGGACGACCACCGCCAGGCGGGCCTGTTTGCCCTGTACAACCGCTGGCGCGAATCCGCCGCCACCGGCCGCGCCTTCGCGCTGGCCGTCGCTGGCGACCGCTCGCCGCTGTCGATGCCGCTGCGCGAAGACCTGCGCACCCGGCTGGGCTGGGACCTGGTGTTCCGCCTGGACCCATTGTCCGACGCCGACAAGCTGGCGGCGCTGGCCGCGCAAGCGGCCGAGCGTGGCCTGCACCTGGCGCCCGAAATCATCAACTGGATGTTGACGCACCACGAGCGCGACATCCGCAAGCTGGCGGCGTTGCTGGACGCGCTGGACCGCTATTCCCTGGCCACTGGCCGTCCCATCACCCTGCCCCTGCTGCGCGCCATGCTCGCAGACCCTGATTCACAACGCACATGACCTCCCGACGTCTCGCCCTGTTCGACCTGGATCACACCCTGTTGCCGCTGGACAGCGACTACCAATGGGCCGACTACCTGGCACGCACCGGCCGCGCCGGTGATCCCGACGAGGCCCGCCGCCGCAACGACGACCTGATGGACCGCTACAACCGCGGCGAACTCACCGCCGAGCAGGCCGCCGAGTTCATGCTGGGCCTGCTGGCCGCGCACGCGCCGTTCGAGCTGGCGGCCTGGCACGAAGACTTCATGGCCGAAGTCATCCGGCCGTCGATCACGCCCGCCGCGCGCGAGCTGGTGGAATCGCACCTGGCGGCCGGTGACCTGTGCGCCGTGGTCACCGCCACCAACAGCTTCGTCACCGCCCCCATTGCCCGCGCCTTCGGCATCCCCCACCTGGTGGCCACCGACGCCGAAGTCCAGCGCGGGCGCTATACCGGCCGCATTCTCGGCACCCCCAGCTTCAAGGAAGGCAAGGTGGTGCGCGTGAACGATTGGCTGGCCGCCATGGGCCTGGGGCTTGCGGATTTCCCCGAATCGTTTTTCTATAGCGATTCGGTCAACGATGTCCCGCTGCTCGAAAAGGTGACCCGCCCGATCGCCGCCAACCCCAGCCCCAGCCTGCGCGCCATCGCCATGGAACGGGGCTGGCAAGTGATCGACCTGTTCGACCACGTCATTGATGCCAAGTCCTAAATGATCACCGAAACCATAAAAAAATTCGTCGGCCGACTGTTCGCGCCGGCAGCCCGGGGGCCCTTGCGCATCGGACGCGACAAGCACGGCATCGACCGCCGCAATGTCTCGCGCCATGCCATCAAGGTGTGCGAAGTGCTGCGCCAGCACGGCTATGAAGCCTATATCGTGGGTGGCGCGGTGCGCGACCTGATCGTCGGCCTGGAACCCAAGGACTTCGACGTGGCCACCAACGCCACGCCCGAGCAGATCCGCCCGCTGTTCCGCCGCGCCCGCATCATCGGCCGCCGCTTCCAGCTGGTGCACGTGGTGTTCGGCCAGGAAATCATCGAGACCTCCACCTTCCGCGCGCCTGCCTCGGAAGACCAGGAAACCGACGCGCACGGCCGCATCCTGCGCGACAACGTGTTCGGCACCCACGAGGAAGACGCGGCGCGCCGCGACTTCACCATGAACGCGCTGTACTACGACCCGCACAACGAGGAAGTGATCGACTTCCACGACGGCGTGGCCGACCTGAAGAAGCGCCAGATCCGCATGATCGGCGATCCGGCCAAGCGCTATCGCGAAGACCCGGTGCGCATGCTGCGCGCGGTGCGCTTTGCCGCCAAGCTCAACGGCACCCTGGATCCGGCCACGCGCCAGCCGATCCGCACCATGGCCGACCTGATCGAGAACGTGCCGGCCTCGCGCCTGTTCGACGAGATGCTCAAGCTGCTGACCTGCGGCCACGCGATGGACTGCCTGCGCCAACTGCGCGCCGACGGCCTGCACAACGGCCTGCTGCCGCTGCTGGACGTGGTGCTGGAACAGCCGGGCGGCGAGCACTTCGTGGAGCTGGCGCTGGAACGCACCGACGCCCGCGTGCGCGCCGGCAAGACCATCAGCCCCAGCTTTCTGTTCGCCGCGCTGCTGTGGCAGCAGGTGGAGGTGCGCTGGAAGCAGTTGCGCGCCCAGGGCGAGCACACCATCCCGGCGCTGTCGCAGGCCGCCGATTCGGTGCTCGACGAGCAAACCGAGAAGCTGGCGATCCAGCGCCGTTTCTCGTCCGACATGCGCGAGATCTGGTTCATGCAGCCGCGCTTCGAGCGCCGCATGGGCAAGACCATTTTCCGCATGATCGAGCAGCCGCGCTTTCGCGCCGCCTGCGACTTCCTGCAACTGCGCGCCGCCGCCGGCGAGTTCGACAGCGTGCTGGCGCAGTGGTGGATGGACCTGGCCAATGCCGACGACGCCACCCGCGCCGACATGATCGAGGAAATCTCGCGCCTGCCGCGCGAGGCCGGCGATGGCCCGGCGCCGGCCGCGCGCAAGCGCCGCCCGCGCCGCCGCTCGCCCTCCCGCAGCGCGGGCGGTGGCGGCGGCAATGCCGGCAGCGCCGAATAAGGCCATGGCCGCCCCCGTGCGCGCCTATATCGGGCTGGGCGCCAACCTGGGCGACAGCGCGGCCACGCTGCGCGCGGTGCTGGCCGAACTGGCCGCCACCGACGGCATCCTGGCGGTGACGGCCTCGCCGTTCTACCGCACCGCGCCGGTGGATGCCAGCGGCCCGGACTTCGTCAACGCGGTCGCGGCCCTGGACACCACGCTGGCGCCGCTGGATCTGCTGGACCAGCTGCAGGCGCTGGAGCTGCGCCACGGCCGCGAGCGGCCCTACCGCAACGCGCCGCGCACGCTCGACCTGGATCTGCTGCTGCACGGCGACACCACGCTGGCGCACGAGCGCCTGACACTGCCGCATCCGCGCATGCGGCTGCGCGCCTTCGTGCTGCGCCCGCTGCGCGACCTGGCGCCGGCGCTGACACTGGCCGGGCGCGGCATCGACGCCTGGCTCGGCGACCTCACCGACCAGCCGATCGAACGCCTGGCCTGAACCGCGCCGGACGGCGCGGCCCGCCTCCCTGTCTTTTTTTGCCGCGCTAGGCCTTGGGCGCGAACGCCAGCATGGCGCGCTCGACGTCGTCCACGGCGGGCAGGCCAGCCTCGTTGCCCAGGTGCTGAATCTTGTGCGCCGAGGCGGCGCGGGCGAAGGTGAAGTGCTCTTTCCAGGCCAGCTCGGGCCGGTTCAGGTAAGACCAGACATAGGCGCCGTGGAACACATCGCCCGCGCCGGAGGTATCGATGATGCGCTCGGCCGGCACGTCCAGCGACGGCAGCGTGTCGACCGCGCCGGTTTCGTCGTACCAGAGCATGCCGCGCTCGCCCAGCGTCACCGCGCCGATGCGGCAGCCGCGCTGCTTGAGCAGGTCCAGCAATCCGTGCGGCGACAGGCCCAGCTGTTCGCACATGCGCTCGGCACACACCGCCACGTCGATGTGGCGCAGCAATTCGTCGGTGTTTTCGCGCACGCCGCCGCCATCGAGCGAGGTCAGGATGCCGGCCTGGCGGCAGGCGCGCGCGTAGTGCAGCGCGGCGTCGGGCTGGTGGCCGTCCAGGTGCAGCGCGCGATAGCCGCTGACGTCCAGGCGCGGGAAGTCGTTCAGATAGTCCGCGTCGCGCGCCCGCACGATGGCGCGCTTGCCATGGTTGGGCATGATGAACGACAGCGACGAGCGCCGCACCTGGCGCCCGTGCAGCGTGACGCCGTGCGCGGCCGCCATGTCGGTGTACATATGGCCCAGCCAGTCCGGCGCCAGCGAGCAGATCAGGTCGGGCTTCGTACCGAGCTGGCCGCAGGCGAAGGCCGCGGTGACGGCATTGCCGCCGAATGACACGGCGTAGTCGCGCGCCACGCTTTTCTCGTCGCCGGTGGGCCACTCGTCGGCCAGCACGGTGACGTCGATATAGGTATGCCCGATGAAAAGCGCTGCACTCATGAGACCGTCCGCGAAAAGGGTTGCCGGATTGTAGGCCGGCCAGCGCCGGACGGGTCAGCCGCCGGCGGCCTCCCCCGCCTGCGCCAGCACGCGGCGGGCGCGGCTGATGACGGGCGCATCGACCATGGCGCCGTCCAGCATGAAGGTGCCGGCGGCCTTGTCGCGGTGCGCCTCGACCACGCGGCGAGCCCAGGCCAGCTCGGCCGGATCGGGCGCGAAGGCGGCGTGGATCGCCGGCACCTGTGCCGGATGGATGCACAGCATGCCGCCAAAGCCCATCTGCTGCGCGCGCGCCGCGGCGGCGGACAGGCCGGCCTGGTCCTGGACGCCAGGGAATACGCCGTCCAGCGCCGGCGCCAGCCCGGCCGAGCGGGTCTGCAGCAGCACCTGCACGCGGGCGTGGTCCAGGACCGTTTCGGCGCCGGCGGTGTCCGGCGCCAGGCCCAGGTCCAGGCCGTAGTCGAGGCTGCCGAAGGCCAGCCGCGCCACGCCGGGCGTGGCGGCGACCTCGGCGGCGTTGAGGATGCCGCGCGCGGTTTCCAGGATGGGAATGACCGGCAGCCCGGCCTGCGCGACGTGGCGCACCTGCGCCAGGCTCTCGGCCTTGGGCAGCAGGATGCCGGCCACCGCCGGCTTGCCGCGGCAGGCCTTGAGGTCGTCGTCGTGCCACGAGGTGGAGGCGTCGTTGATCCGCACCCACACGCGCGCCTGCGGCTGCGTGCCGAGGAAATCACAGAGCGCCTCGCGCGCCGAGGCCTTGGCCAGGTGTTCGACCGCATCTTCCAGGTCGACGATGACGGCGTCGGCGCCGCTGGCCAGGGCCTTGGGGATGCGATCGGGACGGGAGGCCGGCACGAACAGCGCGGTACGAACGACGGAATGCATCACACCACCTCCGAAGCATGGAATTGCGCCACCTGTTCGGGCGCGTATCCCAACGATGCTAGCACCGCATCCGTATTCTCGCCCACGGCGGGCACCGCCGCCATGCGCGGCGCGAAGGCATTGCTGCTGGCCGGCGGCAGCAGCGCCGGCAGCGTGCCGGCCGGGCTGTCGACCTGGCTCCAGCGGTCGCGCGCCCGCAATTGCGGGTGGGCCCAGACACCGGCCATGTCATTGACGCGGGCATTGGCGATCTGCGCGTCTTCGAGTCGGTTGGTGACCTGCTGCACGCTGAGGTCGGCGAAGGCCGCCACGATCAGCGCGCGCAAGGCTTCGCGGTTGGCAGTGCGCAGCGAGTTGGTGGCAAAGCGCGGGTCCTCGGCCAACTCGGCCTGGCGCAGCACCTGGGCGCAGAACACGCGCCATTCGCGTTCGTTCTGCAGGCCCAGCATGATGGTGTTGCCGTCGCCGGTGGGGAACGGGCCGTACGGGTAGATCGAGGCGTGGGCCGCGCCGGCGCGCACCGGCGGCTTGGCGCCCTCGAACGCGTAGTACATCGGAAAACCCATCCACTCGACCATGCTTTCGAGCATGGAGACGTCCAGGCGGCTGCCCTGGCCTGTCTTCTGGCGCAGCAGCAGCGCGTTGAGGATGGCGGAATAGGCGTACATGCCGGCCGAGATGTCGGCGATGGAGCAGCCCGCCTTGACCGGGTCGTCGGCCGTGCCGGTGACCGACAGGAAGCCGCTTTCGCTCTGGATCAGCAGGTCGTAGGCCTTCTTGTCCTGGTAGGGGCCGCCCTCGCCGTAGCCGGAGATGTCGCAGACGATCAGGCGCGGGAAGCGGGCGTGCAGGGCCTCGAACGACAGGCCCAGGCGCGCCGCGGCGCCCGGCGCCAGGTTCTGCACCAGCACGTCGGCCTGTTGCAGCAGGCGTTCCATGATGTCGCCGGCCTCGTCGCGCTTGAGGTCCAGCGTCAGGCTTTCCTTGGAGCGGTTGGTCCAGACGAAGTGCGACGACAGGCCCCGCACGCGCTCGTCGTAACCGCGGGCGAAGTCGCCCGCGCCGGGGCGTTCGATCTTGATGACGCGCGCGCCCATGTCCGCCAGTTGGCGGGTGCAGAACGGGGCGGCGATGGCGTGTTCGAGGCTGACGACGGTAATGCCGTCCAGCGGGCGGGGGGCTGGCGTGCTCATGCGGTGAACCTCAGTTCGGCCTGGTGGGCCAGCGTGCCGTCCTGCTCGGCCCAGAGCCGGGCCAGGCCCGGTTCGTCGAGGCGGCCGGCCACCTGGAAGGGCGTGGGCGAAATCAGTGGCCGCAGGCCACGGTACGACAGGTGCGTGGGGCGCGCGCCGGGATGGGCGCGCAGGAACGCGGCGACCATCTCGGTGGCGATCAGCGGGCCGTGCACCACCAGGCCCGGATAGCCTTCGGTGCCGGTGACGTAGGGATGGTCGTAATGAATGCGGTGGCCGTTGAAGGTCACGGCCGAGTAGCGGAACAGCAGCACCGACGACGGCTCGATGGTGTCGCGCCACTGCGCCTGCGGCGCCGGCTCGGCGCCGGTGAGCTTGGGCGGCGAGGGCTGGCGATAGACGATGTCCTGCTCTTCGAGAATGGCCACCTCGCCGTCCTGGCGGTACTCGTGGCGCACCGTCACGAACAGCAGCGCGCCGGTGCGGCCGGCCTTTTCCTTGACGTCGGCCACCACCGAGACCCGTTCGGCCGGCACGCCCACGCGCAGCGGCTGGCGGAATTCGACGCGGCCGCCGGCCCACATCCGGTTGCGGTCGTGCGCGGGCGGCAGGAAGCCGCCACGGGCGGGATGCCCATCCGTCCCCAACCCGTCGGCCGCGACTGTGCTGATAAAGAACGCCCACTGCCACAAAGGCGGCAGGGGGTCGCCGGCGGCGGGCGCGGGAGCGCCCAGCGTGGCGGCGATGCGCGCCGCATGGCCGGGGTCCAGGGCGTCCGCCTGGCGCTCGCCGCTGCCGATCCAGCCGGCCGGGTCTGTCGATGTCATGCCGAAATTCCTCTGATGATTGATCTGACAGCTAGCATCCCGCATGGCGGGGATACTGTGAATTCATTTTTCCTCAAGGCCGGGTTTGGGGCGCCTGAATCGTGCGGCCAGCGCCGGCCGCCGTAATATAGGCGCCATGCACTTCGATCTCGCCGACCTCCGCCTGTTCATCCACATCGCCGAATCCCCCAGCCTGACGCAAGCCGCCAAGCGGGCGCACCTGTCGCTGGCCGCGGTCAGCGTGCGCATCAAGGCGCTGGAGAACCAGCTCAACACCCGCCTGTTGTACCGCGACAGCCGTGGCGTGGAAATCACCCCGGCCGGCCAGCGGCTGCTGCAGCATGCGCGGGTCATCATGCGCCAGGTCGACCACCTGAAGCACGACTTCCAGGAGCAGGCCGACGGCGACGCCGGCCACATCCGCATTTTCGCCAACACCACGGCGGTGACGGAATTCATGCCGGACATCCTGGCGCAGTTCCTGGCGGGCCATCCCGGTGTCACCGTCGACCTGCAGGAACGCCTGACGCGCGACATCGTGCGCGGCGTGCTGGACGGCACCACCGACCTGGGCATCGTCGCCGGCCCGGTCGACGCGCCCGAATTGCAGACCATCCACTTCAGCACCGACCGCCTGGTGCTGGTGGTGCCCAACGGCCATGCGCTGCAAGGCCAGGACAAGGTCAAGCTGGCCGACGCGGTGCGCTACCCCTTCATCACCATGCACGAAGGCTCGACCCTGGTGGCGTTCCTGCGCGACCAGCTCGAACGTGTCGGCCAGCGCCTGCCGCAACGCATCCAGCTGTACAGCTTCGACTCGATCTGCCGCATGGTGCAGGCCGGCGTGGGCGTGGGCGTGATCCCGGATTCCGCTGCGCGCCGCTATGGCGCGGAAATGAAGCTGCAGGTGGTGGAACTGGACGAGCCCTGGGTGGTGCGCGAACGCAAGCTGCTGGTGCGCGACATCGACGCCCTGCCCGGCTGCGCGCGCGAACTGATCGGACAGATCCGACAGCCGGCGGCCGCCTGAGGCCTCGCCGATCGGCAACGGTAACCGCGGCGGCGGCGCGCTTTCGCGCGCTGCCCCCCTGCTTCGATTACGCGTCCTAGCGTCCCTTGAACGCAGGCGCGCGCTTTTGTGCGAAGGCGCGCATGCCCTCCAGGTAATCGTCGGTGTAGCCCAGCTGGCGCTGCAAGCCGCATTCCAGGTCGAACTGCTGCGCCAGCGTATTGCCGCTGGACGCGTGCAGGGCGGCCTTGGTCGCGGCATAGGCGCGGGTCGGCCCGGCCGCCAGGGTGGCGCGGACCTCGGCCAGCGTGGCCGCCAGGTCCGCATCCGGCACCACGCGCCAGATCAGGCCCCAGGCCTCGGCCTGACGCGCGCTGAGCGCCTCGCCGAACAAGGCCGCGCCCATGGCCCGCGCCGACCCCACCAGGCGCGGCAGGAACCAGGTGCCGCCGGCATCCGGCAACAGGCCGATCTTGCTGAAGGCCTGGATGAAGCGCGCCGATTCCACCGCGAACACCACGTCGCACGCCAGCGCCAGGCTGGCGCCAGCCCCGGCCGCGACGCCGTTCATGACGCACACCACCGGCGCCGGCAGTGCGCGCAACCGCAGGATCAGCGGCTTGTAGTGTTTTTCCAGGTTCTCGCTCAGGTCGCGGCGCGAGCCGTCCTCGGCCGGCTTGCGTTCGGCCAGGTCCTGGCCGGCGCAAAAACCGCGCCCGGCGCCGGTCAGGATCACGCCGCGCAGTCCGGCATGCGCTTCCAGCGTGTCCAGCGCCCGCGCCAGTTCGGCGTGCATGACAGCGGTGAAGCTGTTCAAGCGCTCAGGACGGTTGAGCGTGATGACGCCGACGCCCTGCTCCAGGGTGAAGATGATCTGGGTATCGTCCGCGGCGCTCATGCCAGTTCCTCCAGCACCGCCAACTGCTCGGCGCTGTCGCCCAGCAGCAGGTCCGCCACCGTCAGGCGCTTGAAGAAGTCGCCGACCTCCAGTTCGTCCGTCATGCCCATGCCGCCGTGCAGTTGCACCGCCATCTGCGCCACCAGCCGGCCGGCGCGCGCGGTTTCGAGCTTGGCCGAGGCCAGCATGCGGCGGCGCTGCGCCGGGTCGGCTTCGGTCAGGGCGGCCACGGCCACGTAGGCCATCGACAGCGCCAGCTCCTTGGCCACCAGCATTTCCGCCAGACGGTGCTGCAGCGCCTGGAACGTCGCCAGCGGCTGGCCGAACTGCTTGCGCGTCTTGAGATAGTCGACGGTGATTTCCAGCAATCGTTCCATCGCGCCCGCCGCATGGGCGCACAGCGCGGCGGTGCCCCATTGCAGCGCCTGCGCCAAGGCGGCGTCGGCCGCTTCGCCTCGCGCCAGCAGGGCGTCGGCCGACAACGACAGCGCGTCGAAATCCAGGCGCGCACAGCGCGCGCCGTCCAGCGTCGGCGTATCGGTGAGATGCGCCCCGGCGGCATCGGCCGGCACCGCGAACAACAGCGTGGCGCCGTCTTCGTCACGCGCGCTCACCAGCCAGGCGTGGGCGGCCGCGCCGTGCCACACCAGATGCTTGGCGCCGTCCAGGCGCCAGCCGTTGCCGCCGCGCGTGGCGCGGCAGGCCTGGGGATCGTCCTGATAGCGGCGCCCGGGTTCCTGGTAGGCCACGCTGACCACCTTTTCGCCCGAGGCGATGGCGGGCAACCAGTGCGCGCGCGCCGCATCGCCGCAGGCGCCGATCAGGGCCGCGCCCATCACCGCGCTGGGGATCACCGGCTCGGCCACCAATCCGCGCCCCAGTTCCAGGTGCACCGGCAACAGGCTGGCCGGCACTTCGCCAAAGCCGCCCGCTTCCTGTGGGATATTCAGGCCCAGCACGCCCAGCTCGGCCAGCGCGGCCCAGGCCGCCGGATCGAGCCGCCCCGCCGCCTCGCGGGCGCGGCGCTGCGACCGGGTCCATGCCTGGTCCACCAGGCGGCGCAGGCTGTCGGCCAGCATGCGCTGTTCTTCGGTATAGAGGAAATCCATGCGTCGTGTTCCTTGCGGATGCGGGCCGGGCCTACAGGCCCAGCACCAGGCGGGCGATGATGCCCTTCTGCACTTCAGTGGTGCCGCCGTAGATCGAGGTCTTGCGCATGTCGGCATAGCCGGCGCCCGAGGCCGCCGCCAGCTCCGGGCCAGGACCGTGATACGCGGCCTCGGCCCGCATCCATTCGGGGTCGTAGGGCCAGGCATCGGGGCCGGCCACTTCCATCTGCAGCATGGCCAGGTCCTGCTGGATCTCGGAACCACGGATCTTCAGCACCGAGGCTTCCGGGCCGGGCGTGCCGCCGTTGCTGGCGGCCACGCGCAGCAGCAGCATTTCCAGCGCCATGATGTCGACCTCGATGCGCGAGATGCGGTCGCGCATGCGGCTATCGGCCAGCAGGGGCCGGCCGCGCGCGGTGGCGCGCGCGGCCATGTCCTTGAGGATGCCGAGTTCGCGATGGCAATGGCCCAGGCCGGCGATGCCGGTGCGTTCATGGCCCAGCAGGTACTTGGCGTAGGTCCAGCCCTGATTTTCCTCGCCGACGAGATTGGCGGCCGGCACGCGCACGTTCTCCAGCCAGACTTCGTTGACGTCGTGGCCGCCGTCGAGCGTGCGGATCGGGCGCACGGTCACGCCCGGCGCGCGCATGTCCAGCAGCAGCATCGAAATGCCACGCTG
Organism: Achromobacter pulmonis; assembly: GCF_902859765.1. Lineage (GTDB taxonomy): Bacteria > Pseudomonadota > Gammaproteobacteria > Burkholderiales > Burkholderiaceae_B > Achromobacter > Achromobacter pulmonis. The sequence goes on along the minus strand of NZ_CADIJV010000001.1, from coordinate 61,056 downwards.
GGCGCGCGCCTCGGGATCGGTGCGCGCCAGGCAGAACATCCAGTCGGCGTATTGCGCCAGCGTGGTCCAGGTCTTCTGGCCATTGACCACGTAGTCATCGCCGTCGCGCACCGCGCGGGTCTTGAGCGAGGCCAGATCCGAGCCCGAGCCGGGCTCGGAATAGCCCTGGCACCACCAGTCCTGCACCCGCGGCATGCGCGGCAGGAAGCGCGCCTGCTGCTCGGCGCTGCCGTACTTCATCAGCACCGGGCCGATCATGGACAGGCCGAACGGCAACAGCCGCGGCGCGCCGGCCTTGAAGCATTCGACTTCGAAGATCAATCGCTCCAGCGCGTTCCAGCCCGTGCCGCCGTGCTCGACCGGCCAGTTCGGCGCGCCCCAGCCCTGGTCGGCCAGGATGTTGTGCCAGCGCACGTAGTCGTCGCGCTCCAGGCGCTGGTGCCGGCGCACCTTGTCGCGGATGTCGCGCGGCAGCCGGTCGGCGGCGAACGCGCGCACCATTTCGCGGAACCGGATTTCTTCCGGCGTCCAGGTCAGATTCATGGCCTACCTCCTTTGGCGGGTATCTAGCCATGGCGACCGCGCGTCGGACAATCTGCGGTTGCCGAAGACCGGCTTCTGCCTCGGTGTAGGGCACGGCACTACGGGTCGGCAAAAGGCCTGCTTCAGCAATGAAGAATGGCATGGGCCGGCGCCAGCCCCGACACTGGCGGCTCATCCATCCGGAAACGTATGCAATGACCGCAACCGACCCACGCGCCACCGAAGGCGTCGAGGCGCAGTACCGCCAGGCGCTCGACCAGGGGCGCTTCCAGATCCAGCACTGCGGCGCCTGCGACCGCGCCGTGTTCTATCCCCGCATGCTCTGCCCCCATTGCGGCGCGGATCAGTTGTCGTGGCGCGTGCCGGACGGCCGCGGCACGGTCTATTCCACCACCATCGTGCGGCGCAAGCCCGAGGCGGGCGGCGACTACAACGTGGCGCTGATTGATCTGGCCGACGGCGTGCGCCTGATGAGCCGGGTCGAAGGCGTGGCGCCCGAGGCCGTGCGCATCGGCATGGCGGTGCGCGCACAGGTAGCCGTGACCGAAGGCCGCGGACTGCTGGTCTTTGTTCCCAACGAGGAGGCGCAATGACGCTGAACGATCTGCGCGGCGCCGTCGCGGTGGCAGGGGTGGGTCATGCCGGCCTGGGCCAGGCCCACGGCTTCACCGAAATGGAAATCCTGGTGCAGGCGGCGCAGCGCGCCGTGGCCGACGCCGGCCTGTCGATGCGCGACATCGATGGCCTCTGCACCGCCAGCGTGGCCGCGCCGATGTGGGCGATGCCAGTCGTCGAGCACCTGGGCATCCGCCCCAGCTTCATCGACAGCACCATGCTGGGCGGCAGCAGCTTCGTGGCGCACCTGCTGCCGGCGCTGCACGCGCTGGCCTCGGGCCAATGCAACGCGGTGCTGGTCTGCTATGGCAGCACGCAGCGCACTTCGACGCTGAGCCGCGCCGAAATCGGCCGCGTGCGCAAGCAGTTCGATCCGCAGCCCTACGAGACGCCGTATGACCCGTTGAGCCCGCTGTCGTCGTATGCGCTGGCGGCGGCGCGTCACATGCACCAGTACGGCACCCGCCGCGAGCACCTGGCGCAGGTGGCGCTGGCCGCCAACCAGTGGGCCCAGCTCAATCCCGAGGCCCAACTGCGCGACCCGGCCACGCTGGAACAGATCCTGGCCGCGCGCATGGTGTCCGACCCTCTGAGCGTGCGCGACTGCTGCCTGGTCACCGACGGCGCGGGCGCCTACGTGCTGGTGCGCGCCGACCGCGCCCGCGACCTGCCGCGGCCGCCGGTCTATGTGCTGGGCAACGCCACCGCCGTCTGGAACCGCCAGATCTCGTCGATGGAAGACCTGACCGTCACCGCCGCCAGCGAATCGGGCCGCCGCGCCTACGCCATGGCGGGCGTGACGCCCAAGGACATCGATGTGGTCGAGCTGTACGACGCCTTCACCATCAACACCCTGCTGTTCCTGGAGGACCTGGGCTTCTGCGCCAAGGGCGAGAGCAAGGACTTCATCGCCGGCGGCGCCATCGCCCCCGGCGGACGGCTGCCGGTCAACACCAACGGCGGCGGCCTGTGCTGCGTGCATCCGGGCATGTACGGCGTCTTCATCATGATCGAGGCGGTGCGGCAATTGCGCGGCGAGGCCGGGGCGCGCCAGGTGGCCGGCGCCGAACTGGCGCTGGTGCATGGCAACGGCGGCACCCTGTCCAGCCAGGCCACCGCCATCCTCGGCACCGCCGCCACGCTTTGATCCCGACCGCAGCAACCATGTCGCACACCGAACCGCTTACCCGCATCCACCAGTTGCTGGCCCGCCAGGCCAGCCGCCAGCCCGACGCCATCTGCCTGTACGAGGAAGGCGGCGGCATCCTGACCTACGCGCAGCTTTGGCAACGGGTCCGGCACGCGGCCGACTGGCTGGCGGCGGCGGGTGTGCGGCCGGGGCACCGCGTGTTGATGGTCGGCGAGAATTGCGCCGCCATGATCGCCGCGCTGTTCGGCTGCGGCCTCGCCGGCGCCTGGCCGGTGGGGGTGAACGCGCGCCTGTCGGCGCGTGAGATCGCCGCGATCAGCGCTCATGCCCAGCCCGAGATCACGCTCTATACCTGCGGCGTCTCCGCCGCCGCCACGGCCCACGCCGAGGCCGCCAGCGCGCGTCCCGCCGACGCCGAGACCTGGGGCCCGGGCGTGCAGGCGCGGCACGCGGACAGCCCGACGCAACCCGAAGCCGGTGCTCTGGCCGCCGAGGTCGCCACCGTGATCTACACGTCCGGCACCACCGGCGCCCCCAAAGGGGTCATGGTGCCGCATCGCGGCCTGCTGCACTTTGCCGGCGTTTCGGCCGCCTCGCGCCGCCTCACGCCGCAGGACATCGGCTACGCCGCGCTGCCGCTATCGCACATCTTCGGCATCGCCACCGTGCTGATGGCCACGCTGCATGCCGGCGCCAGCCTGGTGCTGCGCAGCCGCTTCGATCCCGAGGATGCCTTCAAGGCGCTGGCCCATCCGGGCGTCAGCATCCTGCAGGGCGTGCCGACCATGTTCAACCGCATGCTGGCGGCCGCGCCGCCGCGCGGCGAACTGCGCGCGCCGGCACTGCGCTACCTGTACACCGGCGGCGCGGCGCTCGACCCCACCCTCAAGCGCGACGCCGAACGCTATTTCGGCGTCGCCATGCATCACGGCTATGGCATCACCGAGTACGCCGGTTCCATGTTCATCACCGACATCGACGCGCCGCCCACGGATTGCAGCGCCGGCTACCCGGTGGACGGGGTCGAGCTGCGCATCGGCAGCCCCGAGGCCGACCCGCCGCGGCCGGGAGAACGCGGCGACATCCTGATCCGCGGCCCCGGTGTGATGCTGGGCTACTACCGCGACCCGGCGCAGACGGCGCAGGCGCTGCTGCCCGGGGGCTGGCTCGCCACCGGCGACATCGGCTACCAAGACGAACGCGGCGCGTTGTATATCGCCGGCCGCTCCAAGGACCTGATCATCCGGTCCGGCTTCAACGTCTACCCGATCGAGGTGGAGGCGGTCATCAACGCTTTCCCCGGCGTGCGCCTGTCGGCGGTGGTCGGCCGCCCCACCGCCGACCACAACGAGGAAGTCATCGCCTTCGTCGAGCCGCTGGCCGGCACGCGCCTGGATACCCGCCTGCTGATGCTGCACCTGCGCGCCCAGCTGGCGCCGTACAAGCGGCCCGCGCAGATCCATTGCATCGACACGATTCCCACCACCGTCAGCGGCAAGATCCTCAAGCAGCCGCTGAAAGAAAGGCTGGCGTAGGCGCGGCTGCGCTGTTCCGCTCCGCGACCGGCCCATTACACAAGGAGACATGAGCGTGAACATCAAGACCTTGCTCGCCGCGGCTGCCGCCGTGGCGGCCATGGCGGCCGGCGCCAGCGCCGCCGCCGACAGCGCCTACCCCGACCGCCCCATCCGCCTGCTGGTGGGCTACGCCCCCGGCGGCCCGGTGGACACCACCGCGCGCGTCTTCGCCAAATACCTGGGCGACAAGCTGGGCCAGACGGTCGTGGTCGAGAACCGCGCCGGCGCCAGCGGCATGATCGCCTCGGACGCCACCGCCAAGGCGCCGCCCGACGGCTATCTGCTGGGCTTTGCCGCCAGCCCGACATTGACCATGTCGCCGCTGGTGCAGCGCAGTACCCTCTTCGATCCGCGCAAGGACTTCTCGCTGATCGGCCTGGTCGTGGACTATGCCAACGTGCTGCTGGTGGGCCCGCAGATCCCGGCGCGCGACGTCGCCGGCCTGGTCGACTATGCCCGCGCCCACCCGGACGCCGTGTCATTCGGCTCGGCCGGCATCGGCGCCTCCAACCACCTGTCGGCCGAGCTGCTGAAAAAGCAGGCCGGCGTACCCATGCTGCACGTACCCTATCGCGGCAACTCGCCCGCCATGATGGACGTGGTCAGCGGCAAGATCACCTTCATGTTCGACATCACCAGCACCGCGATTCCGTTCATCAAGAGCGGCAAGGCGCGCGCGCTGGCGGTCACGTCGCGCACCCGCAACCCCGAGCTGCCCGACGTGCCCACCATGATCGAGGCCGGCATGAAGGACTACGAGGTGGTCGGCTGGTACGCGCTGGTCGGCCCGCGCAAACTGCCCGACGCGGTGCAGGCGCGCCTGGCGCGCGCGCTGTCCGAGGTGTCGCAGGACCCCGCCTTCCGCCGCGCCATGACCGACGGCGGCTACACCATCGACACGGGTGACGCCGCCGCCCTGCAACAGCGCATCGACCGCGAATATGCCTTGTGGGCCGATGTGATCAAAAGCGCCAACATCCAGGCCAACTGACGCCTACCGGAAACCGCCCATGACGCCCCCCGCATTGCGCGCGCAGACCCGATTGCCTCTTATCGGCGCCCCCATGTTCCTGGTTTCCGGCCCGGACCTGGTGGCGGCGCAATGCGGCGCCGGCATCATCGGCACCTTTCCCTCGCTGAATGCGCGGCCGCAAGAACAACTGCACGAGTGGATCAGCCGCATCGAGGACAGGCTGGCCCGCGCGCGCAAGGAGGATCCAGGCGCGGTCATCGCGCCCTACGGCGTCAACCTCGTCGTCCACCCGAGCAACGCCCGCTGGCAGGGCGACCTGGACATCTGCGTCGAACGCCGCGTGCCGCTCCTCATTACCTCACTGCATCCGCCCGAGGCCGTGGTCCGCGCCGTCCACGCCTATGGCGGCCAGGTCTATCACGACGTCACCAACGTGCGCCATGCGCGCCGCGCCCTCGATGCCGGCGTGGACGGCCTGATCCTGGTGGCCGCCGGCGCTGGCGGCCACGCCGGCCAGCTCAACCCCATCGCCCTGGTCAATGAGATCCGCGCCTTCTACGACGGCCCGCTGGCGCTGTCCGGCTGCATCAGCCATGGCAAGGACATCCTGGCCGCCCAGGCCATGGGCTGCGATTTCGCCTACATGGGCACCCGCTTCATCGCGACCCGCGAATCGCTGGCCAACGACGCCTACCGCGAAATGATCCTGCGCGCGCAGGCGGCCGACATCACCTGCACGCCCTATTTCTCGGGCGTGCCCGCCAACTACCTGGCGCAGAGCATCCGCGCCGCCGGCCTGGACCCCGCCCGGTTGCCCGGCGACGCCCCGCCTCCCAACCTGGACAAGCACACGCGCCCCAGGGCCTGGAAAGACATCTGGAGCGCGGGCCAGGGCGTCGGCGCCACGCAGGAACTGCTGCCGGTGGCCGAGCTGGTGGGCCTGCTCGAAGCGGAATACCGGCAGGCCCGCCAGGCGCTGCTGGGCTGAGCGTCAGAAGCGATAGCTCATCCTGACGCTGCCCGCCTGGGAGGATGCGCGCGACGTATTGACGAGCGCATCGTAAGCAAGCGAGACGCCCAGTTGCCGGGTCAGCGACCAGCCGACGCTGGCGCCGAACGTCAGGAAACCGCGCGACAGCTCGGCGCCGGGTGCCGCAAAGCGCGTGCCATCCTGCGACGCCACCGTGACGGCGCGCCCGGTGTCGAGCAGTTCATGCGCGTAGGCGGCGCGCACCTGCAGGTTCAGCGGGCGCCGCATGTTATCGAACGTCTTGTCGAAGGTCACGCCGACATAGGGTTGCAGGCTGCGGGTGCTGTCCGAGCCGACATGCAGGTTCTGCCCGCGCGCGCCGCTTTCGTCAAAGCTGTTGGCGTAGAAGTATGCATAGCGCAGGCCCAGCCGCGGCGTCATGACCGTCCCGGCAAGCGCGATGGGTTTGCTGACCTGCGCCGCCGCCGTGAACTCCTGGCCGATATGGTCGCCCTTGGCCGTGCCGGCGTTGTCGAACGGCCGCTTCTGCGACAGGAAATGCAAGCCATAGCCGAGCATGCCGGTGACATCGACCAGCCCCATGTCGCGGCTGGCGTAGGTTGCCAGCCGCACCGTGTCGCGCGTGCCGGAGTTTTCGGTCTGCTCCTCCGACAGGTCGGCATGCGAGTAGCCCATCGCCAGGCCGAATGTGTTGCGCTCCACGCGCTTTTGCGCGCCGGCGAGAAAGCCGTACTGGTTTTCCTGGAAGCCGGGTTGTCCGCCCGAGCCGGACAGGCGGCCATGCCGCCCCGTGGCGTTGGCCCAGACCCATACCTTGCCCGGCGCGCCTGCCGCGTCTTCGGCGGTGCCGACGGTGCGCGGCGTTGCGCGGTCGAGCAGCGCTGCCGTGGCGGATTGCGCGCTCATCAGGGCAGCGGAGCCAAGCGCCGTATAGATGCTGGTGTGGACCGGCGCGATGACCACGGGCGTATCGCCCGGGACGCCGATGCCCAGCACCAGGGCAACATCGTTGGCGCCGTAGGCCACCGAAGAACTCAGGCCGTTCAGGTCCGCGCCCGAGACCAGCGTGCCGGTGACCGACGAGAAACGGCCGCTGATACCGTTGGCCGCGCTCACTACGTTGTAGCGCGTGGCCGAATACGTGCCGGGCGTGTACGTGATCGCCAGCGTGCCGTTCAGGGACGCGCTGCCCGACACTTTCAGCAGCGAGGCCGCAGTCGGACTCACCTCGATGGCCAGCGTCGCGTTCGACGCCTGCGTGTAATTGCCGCCGACGCTCAGGGTGCCGATAGAGCCGCCCGGCGATACCGTCCCGCCGTTGGTGACATTGCCCAGAACCGTGCCGTGCCCGCCCAGCACGCCCTGCGCGCCAACGGCGACGTTGCCCCCCAACTCCGCGCCGCCATGGCTGGCATCGCCCACCTGCAGGGTGCCCCCGTCGACCGTCGTGGTGCCGCTGAATGCGTTGTTGGAACCGTTGATCACCAGCATGCCGGTGCCTTGCTTGACCAGTGAGCCGGTGCCGCTGAAAGCGCCGGAAAAGGCGCCGGAGGCGTTCGTCAACGTCAGGGTGCGCGCGCCCAGGGCGACCGTGCCGGTGCCCGCGAGACTGGCCAGGGACACGCCGCTCGTGGTTGCCGAAATGTCCAGCGTACCGTTGTTGTTCACGCCGCTCGATGCCGCCACACTGCCGCTGCCACTGAGCGTGAGCGTCGCGCCGCTGTCGATCGTGGTGGCGCCGGTATAGGTGTTCACGCCCGTCAGGGTCTGGTTGCCGGCGCTCACGCGGACGCCGCCGGTGCCGTCGATGACGCCATCGAACGCGCCCGCGGCATTGGTGAGCGACAGTGACTGCGCGCCGAGACGTACCGTGCCCGAGCCGGACAGTGCCTTGATCGACGCCCCGGCCGTCACCCCGGAGATGTCGAATACCGCGTTCACCACCACGCCCGACGACGCGGCGAGACTGCCGGCGCCGGTCAGGGCGAGCGTGCCGCCGCTAATCGTGGTGGCGCCGGTGAAGGTATTGACGCCCGACATCGTCAACGTCCCCGTGCCGCTGGCACTCACCGAGCCCGCGCCGGAGATGACGCCCGACTGCGCCAGGCTATTCGCGGCGGTGGAAAACGTGACGCCGGATGCGGCGTCGGTCAACACCACGTTGTTATCCAGCGCGAGCCCCGCATTTTGCGCGGCGATGGTGGCCGTCGCCCCCGCATCGAGCATCAGGTTGCCGACGATGAGGGAGCCTGACAACAGATTCAATGTGTTGCCCGCGCCGCCGAACTCAATGGCCGCGGCCCGGGCGCCGCCCGGGCCGATGCCGCCGATGATGGTGCCCGAGTTGCTGATCGTGTCCGCGCCCCGGGTCACGATACCGACCCCGCCGCCGTTACCGGCGCCGCCCGCGATCGTGCCGGTATTCGCCACGGAATTGCCGGTGCCGGCAAGATTGACGCCGACCCCTGCGGCGCCGTCCGCGCCGCTGCCGGACGCACCCGCGCCGGCGTTACCGCCCGTGCCACCGGTAATGCTGCCGACGTTAATGATGGTGGCTTGGCCCCCCACCGCGAGCAGGCCATCGCCGCCGGCACCACCGCCGCCGCCGAAGCCGCCGGCGCCGCCGATGCCCCCCACCCCGCCGACGATCATCCCTAAGTTGGTGATCGAGGCCAAGGCCGATGTCGATATCAGGCCGCTGCCACCGCCACCGCCGCCGCCGCCGTTGCCCGTCAAGCCGTTACTGGTATTGCCGCCGGCGCCGCCGGCGCCGCCCGATAGTGTCGCCGGAGCGGACACAGTGAGATTTCCGCCGGAGTAAAAGAGCCCCGTATTCCCGCCATTGCCACCGCTGCCGAAATTGGCGCCGTCCGGCCCGGTGTTGCCGGCCGCACCGCCCAAGGAGGCGACTACGGTGGCGGTGCCGGCAGTAGTGGATGTCGCGGGCGCATTGCCCGCGGCGCTACCGCCGTCGCCCGCCGCGCCTGTGCCACCCGTACCCGAGGCCCCCCAGCTTCCCGGAATCTGCACCGTCACGCCGCCCCCGTCGAGCTGGCTCGATCCGCCGCCTTGACCATTTCCGGTCCCGCCGGCGCCGCTGCGTCCGGGGAAACCGGCCCCGCCCGGCGCGCCGCAACCGCTGACGTCGCCAGCGGAACAGGCGGCCCAGGCGGGCGCCGACGTCCCGGCGAGCGCCAACGCAAGGGCGCTGCCGCCGGCCGCCAGGGCGAACCGGGCGCCGGCCGGCAAACGCGCCGACACGGCAGCGCGAGCCGACATGCCGGTGGCGGGTAGAGACATCTGCGACGCCGATGCGGCGCACAGCGCGCCATGGGTAACGAGGCCCGCTCGGTTTTGAATCATGGAATCCCCTTGTATACCGCCGTGCATGGCGAACGGCAGCCGGGAAGGCACGGCCTGGACCCGCAAGGCGGTATGGTGTGAATGCCAGCGCTCGGGATGGCAAGTCTGCTCGATGGAAGAGCGCTGGGAGGTCGCGCGGTCTGATCCGCGCAGCGCCTGCAAATGTAATACAAAGCAACAACTTCCGCTAGCGCGGCGGGAACCGCCAGTGGGGACCGCATCGGACCGGGGTTCGCGCCAGGCGGCCGGGGACGGCAGCGGGCCGCCTACTCCAGCTTGATCCCCGCCTTGTTGATCACCTCGCGCCATTTGACGACCTCGCCGCGCACGAACGCGCCGAACGCCTCGGGGCTGCCCGGCCGGGGCTCCGCGCCCGCGGCCAGCATTGCCTTGGCCGTCGAAGGATCGGACAGCACTTTCACCATGTCCGCGTTCACCCGCGCCACGATCTGCGCCGGCGTGCCCTTCGGCGCCATCAACCCGCTCCACGAATACGCCTCGTAGCCGGGCAATCCGGACTCGGCGATGGTCGGCACCTCGGGCAGCATGCTCGAGCGCGCGGGATTGCCCACGCCCAGCGCCCGCACCTTGCCGGTCTTCAGGTGCGGCACGGCCGAGGGGCCGTCCGCGAACATCACCTGCACCTGGCCGCCCAGCAAGTCCTGCATCGCCGGCGCGCTGCCGCGATAGGGAATGTGCTGGATCTTCACGCCCGCCATCGCGTTGAACAGTTCGCCTGCCAGATGCGTGCCGCCGCCCGTGCCGGACGAGCCGAACGACAGCCTGCCCGGATTCGCCTTGGCGTAGGCAATCAGTTCGCTCACCGAATTCACCGGCAGCGACGGATTCACCACCAGCACGATCGGGAACACCGCCGCCATGCCCACCGGCACGAAATCACGGTTGATGTCATAGGTGAGGTTGTCGCGCAAGCTGGGCAGCACGGCATGGTGAATGGAGGCGAAGAAAAAGTTGTAGCCGTCCGGCTCGGCCTTGGCGGCGAATTGCGCGCCAACGATGCCGCCCGCGCCCGAGCGGTTGTCCACCACCGTCGGCACCGACCACAGGTGGCCGAGCGGCTGCGCCGTGAAGCGCGCGGTGGTATCGACCGGGCCGCCCGCGGGAAACGGCACGATGAACGTTACGGCATGGCCGGGCCAATTGGCGGCGCGGGCGAAAGGGGTCAGCAAGGTCGAGGCGCACACGGCGCCCAGCCCCGCGATGACGCGGCGGCGTTGGGAATCTGGCAAGGCGGTCTCCTGGGTTTCGTTTTTGTCGGCGGCGTGGCCGGGCTTTTTTTTATTATTTGCCGCACAGCCGCGCTTTGCCGCTACACATTTGCAAAAGCCCCTCTTTCGCCGCACGCCCAGGTTCGACGGCCGGACGCTCCCGCACCCCTTGCCGCATCGCGGCGACGGCGCCCGTTCGCGCTACTGCCCCCGCGCCGCGCGCTGCACGTGCTCGATGAAGCACTCGGCGAAACTGGGCAGGTCGCGGCCGCGCTGGCGGCACAACAGCCGGTCGCGCAGCGCCCAGGAGTCTTCCAACTTCAGCACGTGCAGGGCGTCGGGCCGGCTGTAGCGCGCGGCGCAGGCGCGCGGCACCACCGCGATGCCGGCCCCCGCCTCGACCATGCGGCACACGGCCTCGAAGCTGCCTACGTGCACGCGCTGGCAAATGCGCTTGCCCAGGCCGCTGGCGATGTCTTCCAGGAAGGTCTGGATGGCGCTGTCGGGATGGATGCCGACGAACTGGTAGGCGTCGACCAGATCGGCGAAATGGGCTGACGTCGATGCCGCCAGCGGATGGTCCAGCGCCGTCACCACCGTGAGCTCATCGCGGAACAGCGGGGTCACGTCCAGGCCCTCGACATCGATGTTGCCGGCCACCAGCCCCAGGTCGCCGGCGCCGGCGCGAATCGCGATGACGATGTCGCCCGAGATTTTCTCCTCCAGTTCGACATCCACGTCCGGGTTCTCGGCCAGGAAGGTCGACAGGGCGTCGGCCAGGAACGAATTGGTGGCGGTGGTGTTGGCCAGCAGGCGCAGCCTGCCCTTCAGCCCGCTGGCATAAGGCTGCAGGTCGGCGTTCAGGCATTCGAGCTGGCGGAACACGGCGTTGGCGTGTTTCAGCAGCACCTCGCCGGCTGGCGTCAGCGCCACGCCCGTGGCCATGCGCACCAGCAGGCGCGCCTTGAAGGCCTCTTCCATGTGCTTGACGCGCGCGCTGGCGGCGGGCAGCGACAGGAACGTGCGTTCGGCCGCACGGGTCAGATTGAGCGTCTCTCCCACGTTCACGAAGAGCCGCAGGTCAGTCAGGTCATGTCTCATGTTCCACCACACAGAAGGGGGGCATTTCTAATTTTGAATTCTTCGAATGCCGTGACGAACATACCATGGTGCAACCCCGTAAACCATACGGTTTGACGCGGAATGGTTTCCCTCGCGGCGTGCCGCGGCATCAGGAGTGAGTCCCAATGAGCGGTATTGTTTCCGGCAAGGTAGTGGTCGTTACCGGCGCGGGCGGCGGCATCGGCCGCGGCATCGCGTTGGCCATGGCGCGGGCGGGCGCCAAGGTGGTGGTCAACGACATCGGCGTCTCGCTTACCGGCGAAGGCGGCGGCGAAGGCCCCGCGCAGGCCGTGGCGCGCGAAATCACCGCGGCCGGCGGACAGGCCGTCGCCAACACCGACAGCGTGGCCGCCTACGACAGCGCCAGCCGCGTCATCCAGACCGCCATCGACGCCTTCGGCCGCATCGACGCGGTGGTCAACAACGCCGGCAATCTGCGCGACCGCGTGTTCCACAAGATGAGCGAAGAAGAATGGCGCCAGGTCATCGACGTGCATCTGAACGGCTCGTTCTTCATGAGCCGCGCCGCGGCGCCGTATTTCCGCGAACAGGAAGCGGGCGCCTTGGTGCACATGACGTCCACCTCGGGCCTGATCGGCAACTTCGGCCAGGCCAACTACGCTGCCGCCAAGCTCGGCATCGTGGCGCTGTCCAAGTCGATCGCGCTGGACATGGCGCGCTACAACGTGCGTTCGAACTGCATCGCGCCGTTCGCCTGGAGCCGCATGACCAGCTCCATTCCCGCCGAGACCGACGAGGAAAAGGCGCGCGTCGAGAAACTCAAGAAGATGGAAGCCGACAAGGTCGCGCCCATGGCCGTGTACCTGGCCAGTGACGCGGCCAGCGCCATCACCGCGCAGGTGTTCGCGGTGCGCGCCAACGAGATCATGCTGATGAGCCAGCCGCGGCCGCTGCGCAGCATGCACTACAGCGAAGGCTGGACGCCCGAGCTGATCGGCGAGATCGCCGTGCCCGCCATGCGCAAGCACTTCTACGCGTTGGAGCGCTCGCCCGACGTGATCGACTGGGATCCCATTTGAGGCCGCCATGCCGCTCGACTATGCAACCGTGAAGCACTGGCGCTTCGACGACGTGCGCCAGCACTACGACGACAAGGACACCATGCTGTACGCGCTGGGCATCGGCCTGGGGCAGGACCCCGAGGACCCCCGGCAGTTGCGCTACGTGTACGAAAAGGACCTGCGCGCCTTTCCCACCATGAGCGTGGTGCTGGGCTACCCCGGATTCTGGATGAGCGACCCGCGCGCCGGCATCGACTGGGTGCGGCTGGTGCATGGCGAGCAGCGGCTGGCGGTGCACGCGCCCTTGCCCACGTCCGGCACCGTGATCGGCAGGAGCCGCGTCACCCACGTCATCGACAAGGGCGCGGACAAGGGCGCCATCGTCATCACGGAGCGCACCCTGCACGACAGCGCCGGCGCGCACCTGGCGACGCTGCAACAGAGCACCTTCTGCCGTGGCGATGGCGGCTTCGGCCAGGGCGACGCCGGCCCCGAACCGCTGCCCGCCGCGCCGCAAGGCGAACCCGAACGCCGCTGCGAACTGCGCATCCCGCCGCAGGCGGCGCTGCTGTATCGCCTGAACGCCGACCGCAATCCGCTGCACGCCGACCCCGAGGTTGCGCACCAGGCCGGCTATCCCAAGCCGATCCTGCATGGTCTGTGCTCCTACGGCGTGGCCGCGCATGCGCTGGTCAAGAGTTGGTGCGACTACGATGCCGCGCGCCTGACGCGGCTGGACGCGCGCTTCTCGGCCCCGGTCTATCCGGGTGAAACCCTGCAATGCGACATGTGGCGCATGGCCGATGGCCAGATCCGCTTCATCGCCCGCGCCGTCGAGCGCGACATCGTCGTCATGAGCCACGGCACCGCCGAGGTGCGGCCATGACGCGCCCGCCCGCGCTGGACGGCATCCGCGTGCTGGACCTGTCGCGCATCCTGGCCGGCCCGTGGTGCACGCAGAACCTGGCCGACCTGGGCGCCGACGTCATCAAGATCGAGCGCCCCGGCGTGGGCGACGATACCCGCGCCTGGGGGCCGCCTTTCCTCAAGGATGGCGAGGGCGTCGACACCAACGAGTCGGCCTACTATCTCAGCGCCAACCGCAACAAGCGCTCGGTCGAGGCCGACATGGCCACGCCGCAAGGCGCGGCGCTGATCCGCGAACTGGCCGCGGTCAGCGACATCCTGGTGGAGAATTTCAAGGTCGGCGGCCTGGCCAAGTACGGACTGGACTACGCCAGCCTGAAGGCCATCAACCCGCGCCTGATCTATTGTTCGGTCACCGGCTTCGGCCAGGACGGGCCGTTCGCGCGGCGCCCTGGCTACGACTTCATGATCCAGGGCATGGGCGGCCTGATGAGCATCACTGGTGAACGCGACGACCTGCCCGGCGGCGGCCCGCAGAAGGCCGGCGTGGCGGTCACCGACATCGTCACCGGCATGTACGCCACCGTGGCCATCCTGGCGGCGCTGCAGGAACGCCATCGCAGCGGGCTCGGGCAGCATCTGGATATCGCGCTGCTGGACAGCCACGTGGCGCTGCTGGCCAACCAGAATTCCAACTACTTCAATTCCGGCGTGGCGCCGACGCGCGCCGGCAATGCCCACCAGAACGTGGTGCCCTACCAGGTATTCGCCGCCAGCGACGGCCACCTGATCGTCGCCACCGGCAACGAATCGCAGTACCGCGCCTATTGCAACGCCATCGGCGCGCCGGAACTGGGCGACGATCCGCGCTTTGCCAGCAACCGGCTGCGCGTGACCCACCGCGAGGAACTGGTGGCGATACTGGCCGCCATCATGCGCCAGGGCGCACGCGACGACTGGATCGCCAGGCTGGAGGCGGTCGGCGTGCCCTGCGGGCCGATCAACAACATCGCCCAGGCGTTTGCGCACCCGCAGGCGCAGGCGCGGCAGCTGCGCCGCGACCTGCCGCATCCGGCGGGCGGTGTCGCGCCCGTCACCGCCAGTCCGTTGCGCTTTTCGGATTCTCCGGTGGTGTATCGGCGCGCCCCGCCGCTGCTGGGCCAGCACACCGAGGAAGTGCTGCGCGAGGTGCTGGGCAAGTCGCCGCGGGCCATCGCGGAATGGATGGAGACGCATCGCCAAGGCGCTGAGTGACGCCCCCACATATCGGACAACATAACGAATGAAGGCGCGCATCCGGCGAGGGTTTTGATTCTATGATTCGGGCCACCGATTCATTCACCGCCCATCGCGCCGAGCGAGCCTTCATGCCAGCGATCCGCCCCCTCAAGCGCCTGTTCCGCCGCGAACGCGATACCCGACATGCCGACCTGCAAGGGCAGCTCGCGGCCATCCACAAGGCGCAGGCGATCATCGAGTTCGACCTGGACGGCCATGTACTGGCGGCCAACCGGAATTTCCTCGACCTCATGGGCTACGCGCTGAGCGAGCTGGTGGGCCAGCATCACCGCCTGTTCGTCGCGCCCGAGCGCCGCGATTCGCAGCAGTACCGGGCCTTCTGGGACAAGCTCAAGCGCGGCGAATACGACGCCGGACGCTATCGCCGCATCCACAAGGACGGCAGCGACGTCTGGCTGCAGGCCAGCTACAACCCGATCCTCGACCCGCAGGGCCGGCCTTTCAAGGTGGCCAAGTATGCGATGGACGTCACCGAGCAGCAGTGCCGCCAGGCCGACACCGAAGGCCAGTTGGCGGCCATCTCCAAGGTGCAGGGCATCATCGAATTCGAACTGGACGGCACCATCATCCGCGCCAACGACCTGTTCCTGGAGGCGATGGGCTATCGCGCGGACGAATTGCGCGGCCGCCATCACAGCATGCTGGTGCTGCCCGAGGAAGTGCGCGCCCCGGCCTACCAGGACTTCTGGCGCAAGCTGCGCGGCGGCCAGTACGACACCGGCCAGTACCTGCGCATCGGCAAGAATGGCCGGCGCGTCTGGATCGAGGCCAGCTACAACCCCATCTTCGACGCCGAGGGGCGGCCGTTCAAAGTGGTGAAATTCGCCACCGACATCACCAAGCGCTTCACCGCCGCGCAGACGCTGCGCGTGGCGGTGCAAGGCCTGACCGAGAACGCCGAACGCGCCAGCCAGGCCAATATCCTGGCACGCGATGCCTGTCGCGTTGCCGAGGATGGCGGCAAGACCGTGGCCGGTGTGGTGGCCACGATGGGCGCCATCACCGACAGCTCGCGGCGCATCTCCGAAATCATTGGCGTGATGGACGGCATTGCCTTCCAGACCAACATCCTGGCGCTGAACGCCGCGGTCGAAGCGGCGCGGGCCGGCCCGCACGGCCGGGGGGTTCGCGGTGGTGGCGGCGGAAGTGCGCAGCCTGGCGCAGAACAGCGCCGCCGCGGCCAAGGAGATCAAGCACCTGATCACCACCTCGGTCGAGCAGATCGGCAACGGCGCCGAACAGGTGCAGTCCGCTGGCGCAACCATGGAGAACATCGTCACCTCGTCGCGCCGCGTCACCGAGATCATGGGCGAAGTCGTGGAAGTGTCGCTGGCGCAGTCGGCCAAGCTGGGCGAAGTCACCGAGGACATCACCCAGATGACGGCCGAAGCGGCCCAGGAACTGCAAGGCGTCTATGACGCGCAGCCCAGCCCCGCCAAGGCCGGCACAACGACCGGCGCGCGGACGTCCGCCCAACCGGCGCTGGAATACGTGCGCTACTGAAACAGGCGCGCTGCGGCGGACGAACGAAATGAGGCCCCCACGCGGGCGCGCCATGCATCGCCAAAAAAAAATCGGGCGCCGTGATCGGCGCCCGATTTGCGTTGCCGCTGCCGGCTTACGCCACGGCGACGGGAATCTTGCCGATCCTGGCCTGCCATTCCTTCGGGCCGGTGGTGTGGACCGAGGTGCCCTGGGCATCCACCGCCACGGTCACCGGCATGTCCTTCACGTCGAACTCGTAGATGGCTTCCATGCCCAGGTCCGCAAAGCCCAGCACCTTGGCGCCGCGGATCGCCTTGGACACCAGGTAGGCCGCGCCGCCCACGGCCATCAGGTAGGCCGAGCCGTGCTTCTTGATCGACTCGATGGCGACCGGGCCGCGCTCGGACTTGCCGATCATGGCGATCAGGCCGGTCTGCTCCAGCATCATGTCGGTGAACTTGTCCATGCGGGTCGCGGTGGTGGGGCCGGCCGGGCCCACCACTTCGTCGCGCACCGGATCGACCGGACCGACGTAGTAGATGACGCGGTTGGTGAAGTCCACCGGCAGCGGCTCGCCCTTGGCCAGCATGTCCTGGATGCGCTTGTGCGCGGCGTCGCGGCCGGTCAGCATCTTGCCCGACAGCAGCAGGGTCTGGCCCGGCTTCCAGCTGGCGACTTCTTCCTTGGTCAGCGAGTTCAGGTCGACCTGCTTGGACTTGTTGTAGTCCGGCGCCCAGTGCACTTCCGGCCATTCGGACAGCGACGGCGGGTCCAGGCGCGCCGGGCCCGAGCCGTCCAGCTCGAAGTGGGCATGGCGGGTGGCCGCGCAGTTCGGGATCATGGCGACGGGCTTGGAGGCCGCGTGCGTCGGGAAGGTGTTGATCTTGACGTCCAGCACCGTGGTCAGGCCGCCCAGGCCCTGGGCGCCAATGCCCAGCGCGTTGACCTTTTCGTACAGTTCGATGCGCAGCGCTTCGAGCTTGTTCTGCGGGCCGCGGGCCAGCAGTTCGTACATGTCGATGTCTTCCATCAACGACTGCTTGGCCATCAGCATGGCCTTTTCGGCGGTGCCGCCGACGCCGATGCCCAGCATGCCCGGCGGGCACCAGCCGGCGCCCATGGTCGGGACCGTCTTGAGCACCCAGTCCACCAGCGAATCGCTGGGGTTGAGCATGGCGAACTTGGACTTGTTTTCCGAACCGCCGCCCTTCGACGCCAGCTGCACGTCGACCTTGTCACCCGGGACCAGTTCGACGTGCAGGATACAGGGGGTGTTGTCGCGGGTGTTCTTGCGGGCGAACAGCGGGTCGTCCAGCACCGAGGCGCGCAGGGGGTTGTCCGGGTTCAGGTAGCCGCGGCGGACGCCTTCGTCGCACAGTTCCTGCAGGGTGCGCTTGGTGTCGAAACGCACGCCCATGCCGACCTTCAGGAAGACGTTGACGATGCCGGTGTCCTGGCACAGCGGACGCTTGCCCTCGGCGCACATGCGCGAGTTGGTCAGGATCTGGGCCATCGCATCGCGCGCGGCCGGGCTTTCCTCGCGCTCGTAGGCGCGCGCCAGGTGGCGGATGTAGTCAACGGGATGGTAATAGCTGATGAACTGGATGCCATCGGCTATCGACTGGATGAAGTCTTCTTCTTTGATGAGGACGGACATGGCGATATGCGATTAACGAAGGGATAACGTGAAAACGCGGCCGCCCTACCGGCCAGCCGCGCGGGTGAAAGGAATACTTTTCTTTTGCCGCCGGGCCGCCCCAAGGCAAAAGGGCCCCCCTGGGGGGCAGCCAGCTCGCGCAGCGGGCGCGGCGTGGGGGTCTCTCCCCCGCCGGGCCGCCCCAAGGCAAAAGCCCCCCCTGGGGGGCAGCCAGCTCGCGCAGCGGGCGCGGCGTGGGCGCATTCATTCATTTGCCTTGCCAGACCGGCTTGCGCTTTTCCGCGAAAGCCGTGGCGCCTTCCTTGGCGTCGGCCGACGCGAAGATATGGGCGATCAGCGGACGCTGGCGGTTGAACATCTCTTCCTGGGTCCAGTCGCCGGACTGCGCCACGATGCTCTTGGCGGTCTGCACCGACAGCGGGCCGTTTTCGACGATGGCGCGGGCCAGCTCCAGCGCGCCGGCCAGGGCGCCGCCCGGCTCGGTCAGGCGATTGACCAGGCCGAAGCCGTAGGCGCGCTCGGCGCCCAGCATGTCGCCGGTCAGGATCACTTCCATGGCGATGTGGTACGGCAAGCGGCGCGGCAGGCGCAGCATGCCACCGGCGCCGGCCACCAGGCCACGCTTGACCTCGGGCAGGCCGAACTTGGCATTGCTGGCGGCCACGATCAGGTCGGACGCCAGGGCCATCTCGCAACCGCCGGCCAGCGCGTAGCCCTCGACCGCGGCGATCAGCGGCTTTTTCGGCGGCGCTTCGTTCAGCCCGGCGAAGCCCCGGCCCTCGACGTAGGGGCGCTGGCCCGACTTGGCGAAGGCCTTCAGGTCCATGCCCGACGAGAACGTCCCGCCCGCGCCCGTCAGGATGCCGATGCGCACGTCGTCGCGGCTGTCCATCTGATCCAGCGCGGCGGCCATGGCCTGGGCGGTTTCCAGGTTGATGGCGTTCTTGGCCTCGGGGCGGTTGATGGTGATGATCTGGATGCCGTCGGCGACTTCCACCTTGATCAGGTCAGACATGCGGATGCTCCTTCCGGGGGGGTTGGATGTTGGTTTTATATAAGACAGGTCAACCCGGAATGATACGACCAATGCCCGCCCGCCGCAGGGCGGCGCCCGGGCGGTGTCCACCTGGGACACGTCGCGGCAAAGATGTAACCGCGTGGATGTAACCGTGATTCCGGGGTCCGGCCCCAGGGCCGCCCCGGGCCAGTTAAAATGCCGGGTTTCCCACGCCCACGGCAAACGTCGCCCGGCGACCGAATTCCAAGAATCCTATGCTCACCTTTCAGCAAATCATCCTTACGCTCCAGGAATACTGGGACAAGCAGGGTTGCGCCCTGCTGCAGCCCTACGACATGGAAGTCGGCGCCGGCACCTCGCACACCGCCACCTTCCTGCGGGCGATCGGCCCGGAACCCTGGCGCGCGGCCTACGTGCAGCCCTCGCGCCGGCCCAAGGACGGCCGCTACGGCGAAAACCCCAACCGCCTGCAGCACTATTACCAGTACCAGGTGGTGCTGAAACCCGCGCCCCCGGAAA
The DNA here is from genome assembly GCF_902859765.1 of Achromobacter pulmonis. Classification (GTDB taxonomy): domain Bacteria; phylum Pseudomonadota; class Gammaproteobacteria; order Burkholderiales; family Burkholderiaceae_B; genus Achromobacter; species Achromobacter pulmonis. The sequence continues at coordinate 41,626 of NZ_CADIJV010000001.1, read as the reverse complement.
TCCTGGACCTGTACATCGGCTCGCTCAAGGCGCTGGGCATCGACCCCACGCAGCACGACATCCGCTTCGTCGAGGACGACTGGGAAAACCCCACGCTGGGCGCCTGGGGCCTGGGCTGGGAAGTCTGGCTGAACGGCATGGAAGTGACCCAGTTCACCTACTTCCAGCAGGTCGGCGGGCTGGATTGCACCCCGACCACGGGCGAGATCACCTACGGCCTGGAACGCCTGGCCATGTACCTGCAGGACGTGCAAAGCGTGTACGACCTGGTCTGGACCGAAGGCGCCAACGGCAGGCGCGTGCTGTACCGCGATGTGTTCCACCAGAACGAAGTGGAACAGTCGACCTACAACTTCGAGTACTCGTCGGCCGAGATGCTGTTCGCGCACTTCAACGACTACGAAGCCGAGGCCAAGCGCCTGATGGACGTGCCGCTGGCCCTGCCCGCCTACGAGGCCACGCTCAAGGCCGCGCACACCTTCAACATGCTGGACGCGCGCGGCGCGATCAGCGTCACCGAGCGCGCCGCCTACATCGGCCGCATCCGCAACCTGTCGCGCGCCGTCGCGCAGGCTTATTACGATTCCCGCGAACGACTGGGCTTTCCCATGCTGGGCCGCGACCAGGCCGCCGGGGAGGCTGCATAAATGACGACGAACATCCGCCCCCTGCTGGTCGAGCTGCTGACCGAAGAACTCCCGCCCAAGGCCCTGCAGAAGCTGGGCCAGGCTTTCGCCGAAGGCGTGCGCGCCACGCTGGCGCGCCACGGCCTGCTGGCAGACGGCTGCACCGTGCAGCCCTACGCCACGCCGCGCCGCCTGGCGGTGCGCCTGTCGGCCGTGCTGGCCCAGGCGCCCGACCAGGCCTACGCCGAAAAGCTGATGCCGGTGAAGATCGGCCTGACCGAAGACGGCAAGGCCACCCCGGCGCTGCAGAAGAAGCTGGCCGCCAAGGGCCTGGAGAACATCGACCTTTCCACCCTGGAACGTGAATCCGACGGCAAGCAGGATTACCTGGTCGCCCGCGGCACCGCCCCCGGCGCCGCGCTGGCCGCCGGCCTGCAGGAAGGCATCGACGCGGCCATCGACGGCCTGCCGATCCCCAAGGTCATGCGCTACCAGCTGGCCGATGGCGTCACCACCGTCAAGTTCGTGCGCCCGGCGCACGGCCTGATCGCGCTGTTCGGCGCCGACGTCGTGCCCGTGGCCGCGCTTGGCCTGAATGCCGGCCGCGACACGCTGGGCCACCGCTACATGAGCAGCGGCGCCATCGCCATCGCCGATGCCGACGCCTACGCCGCCACCCTGGCCGAGAAGGGCCGCGTAGTGGCCTCGTTCGAAGGCCGCCGCGACGAGATCCAGCGCCAGTTGCTGGCGCACGCCGGCCGCCTGTCGGCCACGCTGGGCGACGACCCGGAAGTGGCCGCCCTGCTCGATGAAGTCACCGCCCTGGTCGAACACCCCACCGTCTACGTGGGCGAGTTCGAGGAACAGTTTCTGCAAGTGCCGCAGGAATGCCTGATCCTGACCATGCGCCTGAACCAGAAGTACTTCCCGCTGTTCGACCCGGCCAGCGGCCGCCTGACGCACCGCTTCCTGATCGTGAGCAACATGCACACGGACAACCCGGTGAACATCGTCGAAGGCAACCAGCGCGTGGTGCGTCCGCGCCTGGCCGACGCCCAGTTCTTCTTCGAGACCGACCGCAAGACGCCGCTGGCCGCGCGCGTCGAACAGCTGGGCTCGATCGTCTACCACAACAAGCTGGGCACCCAGCTCGAACGCGTCGAACGCGTGCGCGCCATCGCCCGCGATGTGGCCGGCAAGCTGGGCGGCGACGTCGCCGCCGCCGACCGCGCCGCCCTGCTGGCCAAGGCCGACCTGGGCTCGAACATGGTGGGCGAATTCCCCGAGCTGCAAGGCATCATGGGCGCCTACTACGCCGCCGGCGACGGCGAGCCGGACAGCGTCGTGCAGGCGCTGCGCACCCAGTACCGCAACCGCTACGACACGCCGGTCTCGCAGGACGACCTGACGGCCGCCACGCTGTTCATCGCCGAACGCGCCGAAACCCTGGTCGGCATCTGGGCGATCGGTCTGGCGCCCACCGGCGAACGCGACCCCTTCGGCCTGCGCCGCGCCGCGCTGGGCCTGATCAGCGCCTTCGAGCAACTGGCCGCCGGCGGCTGGCTCAAGCTCAACCAGGACGGCCCGCTGTCGCTGGACGGCCTGCTGGCCGCCACCGCCGCCACCTTCCCGGCCGGCAAGATCCCCGCCGAGACGCTGGCCGAGGTGCGCGCCTTCATCTATGAGCGCTACCGCAACCAGCTGATCAACGAACATGACCGCAACGCGGTCGAGGCCGTCGTCGCCCTGACGCCGCCGCTGCACCAGGTGGCCGCGCGCGTGCGCGCCGCCGCCGCCTTCGCGCAGATGCCCGAGGCCGCCAGCCTGGCCGCCGCCAACAAGCGCATCGGCAATCTGCTCAAGAAGGCCGAAGGCGAGATCGGCGCGGTCAATGCCGACGCCCTGGTCGAACCCGCCGAAAAGACGCTGGCCGCCGCCATCGCCACGCTGCGCCCGCAAGCCGAGGCGCAACTGGCCGCCGGCGATTTCGCCGCCAACCTGCGCACCCTGGCCCAGGCGCGCGAACCGGTGGACGCCTTCTTCGCCGACGTCATGGTGATGGCGGAGGACCCGGCGGTGCGCGCCAACCGGCTGGCGCTGCTGGGGCAGTTGCACACCCTGATGAACCAGGTCGCTGACATTTCCAGGCTGGCACAGTGAAACTCATCATCCTCGACCGCGACGGCGTCATCAACCAGGACAGCGACGCCTTCGTCAAGCATCCCGACGAATGGATCGCCCTGCCCGGCAGCCTGCAGGCCATCGCCCGCCTGACCCAGGCGGACTGGACGGTGGTGGTCGCCACCAACCAGTCGGGCCTGGCCCGCGGCCTGTTCGACATGGACACGCTGACCGCCATCCACACCAAGATGCGGCGCGAGCTGGCCGCGGCCGGTGGCAGCGTCGATGCCATCTTCATGTGCCCGCACGGCCCGGACGACAACTGCACCTGCCGCAAGCCGCGTCCCGGCCTGTTCGAGCAGATCGGCCACCGCTATGATGCCGAGCTGGCCGGCGTGCCGGCCGTGGGCGACTCGCTGCGCGACCTGCAGGCCGCCGCCGCGGCCGGCTGCTCGCCCTGGCTGGTGCGGACCGGCAATGGCGGGAAGACGCTGGCCAAGGGTGGCCTGCCCGAGAGCACCCGGGTCTGCGACGACCTGTCGGCCGTGGTCGACGCCCTGCTGCAGGACAACTGATGGCCTGGCTGCGCTCGCTCCTCTACTTCCTGTTCCTGTCCGTCACGGTCATCCCATACGCGTTCGCCTGCGTGCTGTGGGCGCCGCTGCCGCAGCACCTGCGCTACAAGCTCACGGTGGGCTGGCCGCGCCTGGCGATCTGGGGCGCCAAGGTCATCTGCGGCATCCGCTGGCAGGTCAAGGGCTGGGAAAATCTGCCCGACGGCCCGGCGGTGCTGCTGTCCAAGCACCAGTCGGCCTGGGAGACCCTGTTCTTCCCGGCCCACATGCCGCGCGAGGTCTGCTTCGTCTACAAGAAGGAACTGCACCTGGTGCCGTTCTTCGGCTGGGGCCTGGCGCTGCTGCGCATGATCGCCATCGACCGCGCCAAGGGCCGCGACGCCTTCGAACAGGTGGTCAAGCAGGGACAGGCAAGGCTGGACGAAGGCCGCTGGCCGCTGCTGTTTCCCGAAGGCACCCGCGTGCCGCCAGGCAAGACCGCGCGCTTCAAGATGGGCGGCGCGCTGCTGGCCTCGCGCACCGGCGCGGTGGTCATCCCGGTGGCGCACAACGCCGGCGAATGCTGGCGCCGCAACGCCTTCGTGAAACATCCGGGCATGGTTACGCTGTCCATCGGTCCCGCGATAGAATCGAAAGGAATCTCCCCCGAGGAACTGAACCGGAAAGTCCAGGACTGGATCGAAGGGGAAATGCGGCGTCTCAATCCAGAAAGGTATGCCCAGCACTGACCAGCTCGAACTCCTGTTCGACGTGCAAGACGCCGATGCGTCCCTGGACGCATCGGCGCTGACCGCGTCTCCCGCGCCCCGCAAGGCGCCGGTGGCCACGCCCCCCGCGCCGCTGTTTCCTCCCGCCGCCGCCGGCGCGCCCGGGCCCGCCGGCGAACCGCTGCTGACGCCATCGCCCAACGCCGCCGCGCGCGTGCCCACTCCCTGCCCCGATCCGCTGCCGCCCGGCGCGCGCTGGCGCGAGGTGGACACCGACCCGCAACCCATCGGCTTCGTGCTGCTGCGCTCGCGCCGCCGCAGCATCGGCTTCGTCATCACCGACGACGGCCTGCGCGTCACCGCGCCCAACTGGGTCACGCTGACGCAGATCGACGACGCGGTGCGCGAAAAATCCCGCTGGATCGTCGCCAAGCTGCGCGAGTGGCATACCCGCAAGCAGCAGTTGGCGATGGCGCACACACGCTGGCAGGCCGGCGGCGAGCTGCCCTACCTGGGCAAGCGCATCGTGCTCGGCGTGGGCGGCGACAGCCGTCAGACCCGCCTGTCCGGCGACGCCGAAGCGCCGGCTGACGGCGACACGCTCTGGCTGGCACTGCCGGCCGACGCCGACCAGGGTCGCGTCCGCGATGCCGCCCAGGCCTGGCTGCAACAGCGCGCCGGTGCCTGGTTCGGCGCCCGGCTGGCGCATTTCCTGCAGATCAGCGGCCTGAAGATCCGCCGCTGGCGCCTGTCGTCCGCGGCCACGCGCTGGGGTTCGTGCACCAGCGACGGCAACATCATGCTGAACTGGCGCCTGATCCACTTCGCGCCGGCCATCATCGACTATGTCATCGCGCACGAACTGGCCCACCTGCGCGAAATGAACCACAGCCAGGACTTCTGGCGCGAAGTCGGCCAGATCCTGCCGGATTTCGAAGCAGCGAAAAACGTACTGCGACGCCACGACCCGGCGTCGCTTCCTCAGTTCTAGGCCGGTTGCGCCCGCCGCGGCAACCGGTTCCGTGACTCCGCCCCTCATCGCTAAAGGAATTTCACCATGCGTATGCTCCACACCATGCTGCGAGTCGGCAACCTCGACAAGTCCATCGACTTCTACACCAACGTGCTCGGCATGCGCGTGCTGCGTCGCAACGACTACCCCGACGGCAAGTTCACGCTGGCCTTCGTCGGCTACCAGGAAGAATCCGAAGGCGCCGTGATCGAGCTGACCCACAACTGGGACACCGACAAGTACGACCTGGGCACCGGCTACGGCCACATCGCCCTGGAAGTCGACAACGCCTACGAGGCCTGTGACAAGGTCAAGGAACGCGGCGGCAAGGTCACCCGCGAGGCCGGCCCGATGAAGCACGGCAGCACCGTGATCGCCTTCGTCGAGGATCCGGACGGCTATAAGATCGAGTTCATCCAGAAGAAAGGACGGGTGGACTGAGGCTCCGCCCACCATCGCCATGATCCATACCATCCTGAAAATGGGCGACCCCCGGCTGCTGCGCGTGGCGCCGCCGGTCGAACGCTTCGACACTCCCGAGCTGCACGCCCTGATCGAAGACATGTTCGAGACCATGGCGGCGGCGCAAGGGGTGGGGCTGGCCGCGCCGCAGATCGGCGTGGACCTGCAACTGGTCATCTTCGGCTTCGACCGCAACGAGCGCTATCCCGATGCGCCCGCGGTGCCGCAGACCATCCTGTGCAATCCGGTCATCACGCCGCTGTCGGACGACATGGAAGACGGCTGGGAAGGCTGCCTGTCGGTGCCGGGGCTGCGCGGCCTGGTGCCGCGCTACCGCCATATCCGCTACCAGGGCAAGGACCCCTACGGCCGCGACATCGAGCGCGAGGCCGAGGGCTTCCACGCCCGCGTGGTGCAGCACGAATGCGACCACCTGATCGGCCGCCTCTACCCCTCCCGGATCCAGGATTTCTCGAAGTTCGGCTTCACCGAAATCCTGTTTCCGGGCATGGATCCGAATCAGGACGATTGAGCGTCCGCCGGCGCCCGGCGCGGGTCCGCGTCCGGCGCCAATTCCTCCGGCGCGAAATCATCCACCTGCAGCACCCGCGACACGAGCGCCTCGGCCTCTTCCAGCTGTGCCGCCTGCGCCGCCGTGATGGCGCCATGCCGGTGCGCTTCGCGCCAATCGCGCACGCCCGACTGGCGCAGCCGGTCACGGATCGGCTGCACCGCGTCCACCAGAGCGAAGGCGCGGGTCAGCAGCGCCAGCGGATCATCGCCGGCGCCCGTCTCGGCGGACGTACGCTGGAGGTCGGCGGCCAGCCGCGCATGCGTCGGCGACGGCTTGAGCAGCAGTTCCGCGCATTCGCGGGTCAGCGCATCATCCGGCCCCCGTGCCGACCGGCGCGGCAGGATCGCGGCCCGCAAGGCCCAGGCCAGCGGCCGGCCGGGCAGGTTGGACAGCACCTGGTCCATGCGCGTTTCGATCTCGGCGTAGCCGCGCGCCATGCACCAATGCACCAGCGGCAGGTCGTCATGCTTGCGCCCCTCGTCCTCCCAGCGTTTGAGCACGGCCGACAGCAGGTATAGCTCGGACAGGATGTCGCCCAGCCGCGCCGACAGCATCTCGCGGCGCTTGAGGCCGCCGCCCAGCCGCGCCAGCGCGGCGTCGGCCAGCAGCGCGAAACCGGCGGCATAGCGGCCCAGCCGGCGGTAATGGCCGGCGGTCGGGCCGGACACCGGCGACGGCGCCAGCACGCCGCCGGTCCAGGCGCGACCGATGGCGCGCAGGGTATTCATGCCGGTGTGGCGCAGATGGCGCCAGAACACGTCATGGAACACCTCCATGCCGCGCTCTTCGTCGGGATTGCCGAGCGCCAGGATTTCCGGCATCAGGTAGGGATGGGCGCGGATCGCGCCCTGGCCGAAGATGATCAGATTACGCGTCAGGATGTTGGCGCCCTCGACCGTGATGGCGATGGGCACCGCACGGTACAGCGCGCCGAGGTAATTGCTGGGCCCGTCGATCACGGCGCGCCCCGCGTGCACGTCCATGGCATCGTTGACCGACACCCGCATGCGCTCGGTCGCATGGTATTTCATGATGCCCGACACCACGGCCGGCTTGACGCCCTGGTTCAGCGCCGCGCAGGTCAGGCGCCGCGCCGCTTCCACCAGGTAGGCATTGCCCGCCAGGCTGGCCAGCTTTTCCTGCACGCCCTCGAACTTGCCGACGGGAAGGCCAAACTGTTCGCGCACCCGCGCATACATGCCGGTGGCATGCGCGCTAATCACACATGCCGCCGCCGACAGCGACGGCAGCGAAATACCGCGCCCGGCGGCCAGCGCGCTCATCAGCATCTGCCAGCCATGGCCGGCGCGCTCGACCCCGCCGATCAGGGCGTCCAGCGGCACGAACACGTCGTGCCCGCGATTGGGGCCGTTCTGGAAAACCTGCATCGCCGGCAGATGGCGGCGGCCGATCTCGACACCGGGCGCGTCGGTCGGCACCAGCGCCACCGAAATGCCGATGTCGCGCGCCCCACCCAGGATGCCGTCGGGGTCGGACATCTTGAACGCCAGCCCCAGCACGGTGGCGACCGGCCCCAGCGTGATGTAGCGCTTGTGCCAGTTCAGGCGCACGCCGATCAGCTCGCGGCCATCGACCACCTGGCGGCAGACCACGCCGGTGTCCACCATGGAGGCGGCGTCGGAACCGGCCTCGGGACTGGTCAGCCCGAAGCACGGCACCTCGCGGCCGTCGGCCAGGCGCGGCAGCCAGTAATCGCGCTGGGCCTGCGTGCCGAACTGCATCAGCAGCTCGCCCGGCCCGAGCGAGTTGGGCACCATGACCGTGACGCCGGCGGTGATCGAATAGGCGGAGATGCGCCGCACCACCTCGGAGTGCGCATAGGGCGAGAAACCCAGGCCGCCGTGGCGCTTGGGGATGATCATGCCGAAAAAACGCTGTGCCTTGAGAAAATCCCAGACTTCCGCGGGCAGGTCGCGCCGATGCCAGGTGATGTCCCATTCGTCCAGCATGGCGCACAGTTGCGCCACCGGGCCGTCGATGAAACGCTGCTCATCGGGCGTCAGGGTCGCCGCGGGCAGGTCCAGCAGCTTGCGCCAATTCGGGTTGCCGGTGAACAGGTCGGCCTCCCACCAGGTATCGCCGGCCTCGATGGCCTCGCGCTCGGTGGCGGAGAGCGGCGGCATCGCGTTGCGGGCCCAACGGTACGCGGGCTCGGAGATGCGGCGCCGGCGCCATGCGTTGAAATCCATCTGTTCCCCCTATATTCGAGATGCTACTGGGCGTATCGAATCAAAGTACCAGAATTGCGCCGTCCAGGCCAAACCGCGGCACGCCGACTCTGCGACAATGGATCTCCCCGCGCTGGTGCGCAATCCAATCGCTGTACGGGTACACACCGCATGCTGAACAAACTCTGGCTGGGCTTTTTCCTGACTGCCGCCGCGGCCGCCCTGTACCGCTGGCTGGCCATCGGCGATCCGGATGTGTTCCACGCCATGGTCGCCAGCCTGTTCGACATGGCGCGGGTGTCGGTCGAGGTCATGGTGCTGCTGTTCGGCACGCTGACGCTGTGGCTGGGTTTCCTGCGCATCGCCGAACGCGCCGGGCTGGTAGAGCGGCTGGCGTGGCTGCTGGGGCCGCTGTTCAGCCGCCTGATGCCCGAAGTGCCGCGCAATCACCCCGCGATCGGCCTGATCACCCTGAACTTCGCCGCCAACGGCCTGGGCCTGGACAACGCCGCCACCCCCATCGGCCTGCGCGCCATGCGCGAATTGCAATCGCTCAATCCCACTCCGGAAGTCGCCAGCAACGCCCAGATCCTGTTCCTGGTGCTCAACGCCTCGTCGCTGACCCTGTTGCCAGTGACGCTGTTCATGTTCCGCGCGCAGCAGGGCGCGGCCGATCCGACGCTGGTGTTCCTGCCCATCCTGCTGGCCACCAGCGCGTCGACGCTGGCGGGCTTGCTGGCGGTGGCGGCGTGCCAGCGCCTGCGGCTGCTCGATCCCGTCGTCATGCTGTGGCTGGGCGGCGCGGCGCTGCTGCTGGGCGGTTTCATGGCGCTGCTGGCCAGCATGTCCGCCAGCGCCATCGCCGCGCTGTCGTCGCTGATGGGCAACCTGGCGCTGTTCAGCATCCTGCTGGCGTTTCTCATCGCCGGCGCCTGGAAGAAGGTGCCGGTCTACGAGGCCTTCATCGAGGGCGCCAAGGAGGGCTTCGACATCGCCAAGAGCCTGCTGCCCTACCTGGTGGCGATGCTGTGCGCGGTCGGGGTATTGCGGGCCTCGGGCGCGCTCGACTTCCTGCTCGACGGCATCCGCTGGGCAGCCTCGCACGCCGGCTGGGACACGCGCTTCGTCGATGCGCTGCCGACCGCGCTGGTCAAGCCGTTCTCGGGCAGCGCGGCGCGCGCCATGATGCTCGAGACCATGACGCATTTTGGCGTGGACAGTTTCCCCGCGCTGCTGGCGGCCGTGATGCAAGGCAGCACCGAAACCACCTTTTACGTGCTGGCGGTGTATTTCGGTTCGGTCGGCATCCTGCGCGCGCGCCACGCGGTGGGTTGCGCGCTGGTCGCCGACCTGGCCGGCGTGCTGGCGGCCATCGGCGTGTGCTACTGGTTCTTCGGCTGACGCCCCGTCAATCCACCAGCAGGATCTTCATGCCATTGGTGCCGCCGCTGTCGCGGTAGAAATCGCCCTTGGTCAGGATGACCCAGTCGCCGGCCTGCACCAGGTTGCGCTTCTTCAGCTCGTCGATGGCGGCGTTGCTGAGGTCGGCCGGCTCATAATCCGACGGCGCGAACGGAATCGTGTACACGCCGCGGAACATGGTCACGCGGTTCTGCGTGACACTGTGCGGGCTGTAGCAGTAGATCGGCACGCCCGAGCGGATGCGCGACATGATCAGCGGCGTGTGGCCGCTTTCGGTCAGCGCGATGATGGCCTTGACGCCCGGGAAGTGATTGGCCGCGTACATGGCGGCCAGCGCGATGGTCTCGTCGCAGCGCGAGAAGGTCTCGCCCAGCCGGTGGTGCGACTGAGTGCTGGTGGGATGCTTTTCCGCGCCCAGGCAGACGCGCGCCATGGCCTGCACCGTTTCCACCGGATACGCTCCGGAGGCGCTCTCGGCCGACAGCATCACCGCATCGGTGTAATCCAGCACCGCGTTGGCCACGTCCGACACTTCGGCGCGCGTGGGCATCGGACTGGAGATCATCGATTCCATCATCTGGGTCGCGGTGATCACCACTTTGTTGAGGGTGCGGGCGTGCTGGATGATGCGCTTCTGGATGCCCACCAATTCGGCATCGCCGACTTCCACCCCCAGGTCGCCGCGCGCCACCATCACGCCATCGCTGGCGCGGATCAGCGCATCGAGCGCCTCGTCGTCGGCCACGGCTTCGGCGCGCTCGATCTTGGCGATGATCCAGGCCTCGCTGCCGGCGGCGCGCAGCAACGCGCGCGCCTCGTCGATGTCGCTGCCATAGCGCGGGAACGACACCGCCACGTAGTCCAATTGCATTTCAGCGGCCAGCTTGATGTCGACCCGGTCCTTGTCGGTCAGGCTGGGCGCGGACAGGCCGCCGCCGCGCCGGTTGATGCCCTTGTTGTTGGACAGCGGACCGCCCACCGTGACTGTGGTGTGGACCTCGTCACCCTCGACCCGGTCCACCACCAGCACCACGCGGCCGTCATCGAGCAACAGCTCGTCGCCGACGCGGCAGTCGGTCACCAGCTCGGGATAGTCGATGCCGACGATGCTGGCGGTGCCCGCGTCCTTCGGATGCACCCGCGACAGCGTGAACGGCTGACCCACCTGCAGTTGCACCAGCTTTTCGGTGAAGCGCGCAATGCGGATCTTGGGCCCTTGCAGGTCGCCCATGATGGCGACGAAGCGGCCCTGCCGCGCGGCGCTCTCGCGCACCAGCCGGGCACGCTCGCGGTGGTCATCGGCGCTGCCATGCGAGAAGTTCAGCCGCGCCACGTCCAGGCCGGCCTTGATCATGGCGTCGATGCGTTCCGGCGTCGACGTCGAGGGCCCCAGGGTGGCGACAATTTTGGTGCGGCGCAATACAGGCATGGCGATCCACTCTCACATGAACAACGAAAGCGCTATGGTACGACGGCGGCGGACACGCGGGTATCATGATCGGCATCCCGTCCCCAACGATCCGTGGCCGACCTCGTGAAAATCGTCATCGCACCCGACTCTTTCAAGGAAAGTATTTCCGCCCCCGACGCGGCCGCGGCCATCGCGCGTGGCGTCAAGGCCGCCTGTCCCGGCGCGCACACGGTCTGCATCCCGATGGCCGACGGCGGCGAAGGCACGGTCGAGGCGGTGTTGGCCGCGGCCGGCGGCCAGGCCCGCCAGCACACGGTCAACGATGCGCTCGGCCACAAGGTCGACGCCACCTGGGGCCTGCTCGAAGACGGCACCGCCGTCATCGAAATGGCCGCCGCCGCGGGCCTTGAACTTATCGCGCCGGCCAGGCGTGACCCGCTGCGCGCCAGCAGCCACGGCGTGGGGGAACTGATCCTGGCGGCGCTGGATGCCGGCGCCGCACGCATCATCCTCGGCCTGGGCGGCTCGGCCACCAATGACGGCGGCGCGGGCATGCTGACGGCGCTGGGCCTGCGCCTGCTCGATGCCGACGGCCGCAGCCTGCCGCCCGGCGGCGGCGCGCTGGGCCAACTGGCCAGCATCGACCCGCGCGGCCTCGATCCGCGGCTGGCGAAGACGCGCATCGTCATTGCCTCCGACGTCGACAACCCGCTATGCGGTCCGCAGGGCGCCTCGCATGTCTTCGGCCCGCAGAAAGGCGCTACGCCCGAACAGGTGCAAACGCTGGACGCCATGCTGGACCACTTCGCCGATCTCTGCGCGCGCCAGTTGGGTCGCGACCACCGCCACGAGGCTGGCGCGGGCGCGGCGGGCGGCCTGGGCTTCGCCGCCAAGGCTTTCCTGGATGCCCAATTCCGGCCGGGCATCGAGATCGTCGCCGAACTCGGCGGACTGGCACGGGCCATGGAGGGCGCCACGCTCGCCTTCACCGGCGAAGGCCGCATGGATGCCCAGACCCTGCGTGGCAAGACGCCGGCGGGCGTGGCCCGCATCGCGCACCAGGCCGGCGTGCCGGTGGTGGCCCTGGCCGGCTCGCTGGGCGAAGGCTACGAAGCCTTGCATGGCGTCGGCATCAGCGCCGCCTTCAGCCTGGCCCCCGGCCCCATCACGCTGCAACAGGCCCTGGCCGACGCCGAGCGCCTGCTGCACGACCGCGCCCGCGACGTCATGCAATTGTGGATGGCGGCGCAGAAGCGCATGCTGTAGCCGCGCCTCCCGCGCCACGACAAAAAAACCCGCTCGACGCGGGTTTTTGCCGGCCTTGGGGGCGACGCGGTGTCAGCCGCCCTGCAAAATGCCGGCCTCGACCAGCGCGTCCGACAGACGGATGTAGCGATCCACCGAGATATCCTCGGCGCGCGCGGTGGGCGCAATGTCCAGCGCCTCCCAGGGCACCTGCGGCGCCCAGTCGGCCAGCACCCGGCGCAGCATCTTGCGGCGCTGCGAGAAGGCACGCGCCACCACCGTCTCGAAGGCGCGCGCGCTGACCGGACGCAGGCGCTCGGCCGGCAAGGGCACCATGCGCACGATGGCCGACACCACCTTGGGCGGCGGGTCGAAGGCTTCGGGCGGCACGTCGAACAGCTTGTGCATGCGATAGCGCGATTGCAGCATCACCGACAGGCGGCTGAAATCACCGCTGCCCGGCTGCGCGACCATGCGGTCGATCACTTCGCGCTGCAACATGAAATGCTGGTCGCGGATGTGATCGGCCCAGGTCATCAGATGGAACAGCAGCGGGCTGGAAATGTTGTAAGGCAGGTTGCCGACCACCCGCAGCCCCGCGCCGAACTGCGAAAAATCCACTGTCAGCGCATCGGCCTCGACCACGGTCAGGCGGCCTTCGTCGAACTGCTTGCGCAGGCGCGCCGCCAGGTCGCGGTCGATCTCGACGGCGGTCAGGTGGTCGAGCCGCTCCAGCAGCGGCCGCGTCAGCGCCGACAGGCCGGGCCCGATCTCGACCACGGAGTCGCCGCGGGCGGGATTGACCGCCCGCACGATCGACTCGACCACGCTCTCGTCGGTCAGGAAGTTCTGGCCAAAGCGCTTGCGCGCCTGGTGTTGAGACATGAAAAGCCCGGGCTGTGATCAGCGGTTGTTCTGGTTGATACGGTCCTGCTTCTCCAGCCGGTTGTCCACGTACGCCTGGGCGCGCAGTTGGTCCAGCCAGTCTTCGAAAGCCGGTTGGGCGCGGCGCTCGAACAGGGTCTGGCGGGCCTTCATGCGGGCCAGGTCATCGGTGGCGTCATGCTGGCGGCGCTCTTCGACCTGGATCAGGTGCCAGCCGAACGGCGTCTGGATGGGCTGGCTGATCTCGCCCGGCTTGAGCGCATTCATGGCGGCCTCGAACGGCGGCACGGTTTCACCGGGATTGAGCCAGCCCAGGTCGCCGCCCTGCGGCGCGGTCGCGTCCTGCGAGTACTGGCGCGCCATGTCGGCGAACTTGGCATCGCCGGCCACCAGGCGCTGGCGTATCTGCTCCAGGCGCTGGCGGGCCTGCGCGTCGCTCATGACGGTCGAGGTCTTGATCAGAATGTGGCGGGCATGCGTCTGCATCACTTCCACCGGCCCCTGCTGCGCCTGCGGCTGCGGTTGCGGCTGGGGAGCCTGCGCGGGCGCCGGAGCGCGCGCGGTGCGGCTGGGCGCCGGCTGGGCAGTGCCGCGGTCCATCACCTTGAGGATGTGGAAACCGTTGCCGCTCTGGAGCAGGCCGCTGACCTGCCCCTTCTGCAGGTTGGCGATGGCCTTGGCGAACAGGTCAGGCCAGCCATCCAGCGGACGCACGCCCATGACGCCGCCCTGCAGGGCTTCGGGGCCGTCGGAATTGGCGGCGGCCAGGCTGGCGAAGTCATCGCCGCGCTTGACCCGCGCCAGCAGGTCCTCGGCCTTGCGGCGCAATGCCGCCAATTGCTCGGGCGAGGAACCTTCCGGCACGCGCACCAGGATCTGGGCGACGGCGTAGAGCATCGGGCCGGCCGCGGCCGCCTGCTCGGGCGCGGCCTCGGGTTGGGGTTGCGGCTGGGCGCGCTGGGCCGCGGCGGCGAAGGCCGGGTTGCGGCGCTGATCCTTGAGGAATGCGTCGACCTCCGCGTCGGAAATGACGATGGTGGAGTCCACCGCACGCTGGCGCAGGCGATCCGCGCGGATTTCGTCCTTCAGCGACTTGCGGTAGCTGTCCCAGGTGACGCCGGTTTTCTCGATTTCCTGGCGCAGTTGCGCCACGCTGATCTTGTTGCGGCCGGCGATGGTGGCAATGGCCTGGTCGACCTGGGCGTCGTCGACGCGGATGCCGAGGCGGTCGGCCTCATGGCGCTGCACGCGTTCCATGATGAGACGTTGCAGCACCTGGTGCTGCAAGGTCTTGTCGTCGGGCACCTGGATGCCGCGCGTCTTCAGTTCGCCGGCGATGCGGGTCGAGGCATCGCGCAGCTCGCGCAGGGTGATCACATCCTTGTCGACCACGGCGGCGATGCCGTCCACGAACTGCTCGCCGGCGGGCGGCGGCGCGCTTTTCTGCGCGGCGGGCGCGTTCCGGGCACCCTTGCCGTTCGGCTCCGCCGCATGCGCGGCCGGGAAAGCGGCGCAAATGGCCAGCAAGAGCGCGTTGCCGGTAAAGCGGCGCAAAGAGTGCAACCTACGCATCATTCATACCTTTCAAATGTGGTCCCGGCGGGCACAGGCGGGGTAATGCGCGAGTAACCGGGGATACTTCTGTTCAGCAGGTTCATCGGATCGGTCCCGAGGGAACCCAGTCCGGTCAGTTCCAGCTGGAAGAACAAGGCCGTGTTGGCATCGGTGGCGGACACGGCATAGCGTTGGAACACCATCCGGCCGACCCAGCAGCAGTCGCCCTTGTATTCGAGGCCGGCGATGGCCTGCGTGATACGGGGCGAGTCGTTGGTGCCGCTGACCGTGCTCGACGGACCGTTGCGCAGTGAATAGTCGATACGACCCACGCCGTACCAGCGCTTGGTGAAGGGCCATTGCACAGCCAGGCTGATCTGGTTCTGTCCCTGCGGCTGATACTGCACGCCGGGCTGCGGATCGCGCTGGTAGCGATAGGCCAGCGCCACGGTCGTCAGGCGCTGCGGCGACCAGCGGCCGCTCAGCAAGGCGCGCGACCAGCGGTTGTCGTAGGGGTTGTACTGGGCCGCCGCATCGGTGCTGAAGGTGTCGGTCAGCGCGGCGCTGGCGCCCACCAGGAAGTCGGAACGCACGTTCTCGCGCGGCGTCTCGCCCGGCAGCGTCACTTTCTGGTCGGCGAAATACAGGCGCTGCGCCACGGCCAGCGAGGCGCGCTCGAAGCCGGTCGAGGCATCGAGCCAGCGCGTGGTCAGCGCGGCGGTCAGCTGGTTGGCGTTGGAAATACGGTCCCAGCCGCCCGTATAGATGTTTTCCTCGAAGGCCTGCGAGAAACTGAAGTCGGACAGCGACGTGTCATAGACCGGGATCTTGGACTGGTCGCGGTACGGCACGCGCAGGTAATACAGGCGCGGCTCCAGGGTCTGGATCGACGACTTGCCGAACAGCGTGGTGTCGCGCTCGAAGATCAGGCCGGCATCCAGCGACATGATCGGCACCGTGCGCGATTGCGAACGCGGATAGCCGAACGCGGTGCCGGCATTGGCCGTGCCCGAATTCAGGCCGAGCCAGTCGCCGTTGTACCAGCTGGTCTGGTATTGGGTGTAGTTGACGCCCGCCTTGGGAATCACGAACCAGCCCGGCCGGACGATCGGGTAGGACACCGTGGGATAGGTCTGGAAGCGGTCGCCATTGGGGCCATTGCGATTGCCCAGGAACAGCGGCTTGCTGAAACGCACCGCCGTCGAGGTCCAATCCAGATCGAAACCGCCCCAGTCGTAGCGGGCGCCGCGCAGGTACAGTTCGGGCTGCTTGTCGTAGGGCGGCGTCAGCAGCGCATCCGGATCCTGCAGCGTCTGGTACTTGTACACCTGCGCATAGGCGCTCCAGTAGGTCGAGGACCAGCCCACCCGCGCGCGCTGCGGCAGATAGGTGGTGGACGCCTGGTTCAGGCCCAATTGGGAGATGTCGCGGAAGTAGTCGTTGTCCGACACCTTGGCCACGTCCCAGTCGGCATAGAAGCCGTTGCCGAACAGCTGCTGGTGGCGCCACCAGTACATCCAGCGGTCTTCGCCGTTGGCATTGTCATGCGGCAGGTAAGCGCCGTAGATGCTGCCGGCATAGCTCGCCCCCAGGTAGCGGAATTCGCCGCCCAGTTGCAGGCCGCGCTTGGAAAAATAGCGGGGCTGCAGGGTCGCGTCGTAGTTGGGCGCGATGTTCAGGTAATACGGTATCGAGAAATCGAACCCGCCCTTGCTGGTGGTGCCGTAGGTCGGCATCAGGAAGCCCGACTTGCGCTCTTTCTTGACCGGGAAGGTCATGTAGGGCGAAGCCAGGATCGGCACGTCCTTGAAATACAGCACGCCATTGCGGGCCACCCCTTCGTTTTCGTCGAAGTCGATGTCGACCGTATTGGCCTTGATGTACCAGGACGGCGTCTCGCACGAGCAGCCGCTGTACGTGACGGTATGCAGCCGCATCTGCGACTTGCTGAAGATGTCGGCCTTCTCGGCCACGGCGAAGCCGCCGGTGGCGCCCAGCCAGAAGCTGGGTTTCTCGACTTCGCCGGAATATTTGTCGACGTTGAACTTGGCGTTCGGACCGGTGACCAGGGTGCCGTCGCGCATCATGCGCGCATTGCCCTGCACGTCGACCTCGCCGGTATCCTTGCGGTAGTTGATGCGGTCGCCCTTGATCACGCCGTCGATGCGGCGCACCTGGGCCGCTCCCGTCAGGGTCAGGTCGGAATCCGGGTCACCTTCGATGGTGTCCGCTTCCAGATAGGCGGGGATATTGCCGTCCGGCAGGCGGTGCATCCGCAAGCCGGGAGACGTGCGCAGCTCGGGAGCCGCGGTGATCGAGGTCGACGCGGGAGCCGAACCCTGGCTGCCCTGGGCCTGAACGGCCCCGGCGACGCTGATAGCAGATAGGATCAACCACCGAACCTTGCGCACGAGTGAAAACAGCCCTTTTTGACGATGGGGGAACCAGGCAAAGGCGCCTGGAAAGGGCCAATGCTAACGGAAACGAGCCGGTATTATAGAGAAGCCGCGCCCAACGCCCAGCCTTATGTGTGCGCGCCCCTTTTTTACGCAATATTGCTCTTCTGACACGGATCATCCTTGAAAAACGATCACGACCCCCGCCTGGAGCAGATCCGCGCCTGGCTGCAAGGCCTGCCCGCCGCCCTGGGCCTGGCGGTGGATACGCTGCGCCCCGCCTCTGCCGATGCCAGTTTCCGTCGCTATTTCCGCCTGGACGCCGCCGGCCGCACCCTGATTGTGATGGACGCCCCGCCGCAGTACGAAGACTGCCGCCCATTCCTGCACGTGGGCCAGTTGCTGCGCGATGCCGGCCTGAACGTGCCCGCCGTCATCGAGCAGGACCTCGGCCAGGGCCTGCTGCTGCTGTCCGACCTGGGCGAGCAGACCTATTACCAGCGCATCCAGGACGGCGTCGACGACGCCCGCCTGCAATCGATGTATCGCGATGCCCTGGCGGCGCTGGTGCGCCTGCAGCAGGCCAGGACTACCGGCCTGGGCGCCTATGACGCTTCGCGGCTGGCCGAGGAGCTCAAGCTGTTTCCCGAGTGGTACGTGCAGAAGCACCACGGCGCCACGCTCGACGACAAGACCGCGCAGGCCCTGGAGAAGATCTTCGCCCTGCTGTCGGCGAGCAATGGCGGCCAGCCGACCGTGCTGGTGCACCGCGACTACCACTCGCCCAACCTGATGGTCTGCGACCAACCGCAGTATGGTCCCAACCCGGGGGTGATCGACTTCCAGGACGCCCTGGCCGGGCCCATCACCTACGACCTGGCATCGCTGGTTACCGACGCCCGCACCACCTGGGAAGAGCCGCAACAGTTGGACTGGGCCATCCGCTACTGGGAAATGGCGCGCGCGGCCGGCCTGCCGGTCGACGCCGACTTCGCCGAGTTCCACCGCGCCTATGAATGGATGGGCCTGCAGCGCAACCTGCGCATCCTGGGCGTGTTCGCGCGCCTGAACCACCGCGACGGCAAGGCCCACTACCTGGCCCACATGCCGCGCGTGAACGCCTACGTGCGCCAGGTGGCGCAGCGCTACGGCGTCTTCACGCCCCTGCTGCGCCTGCTGGACAAGCTCGACGACCGCCAGGTCAGCGTCGGATACACCTTCTGATGCGCGCCATGATCCTGGCCGCGGGCCGCGGCGAGCGCATGCGGCCGCTGACCGACCGGTTGCCCAAACCCTTGCTGCCCGTCGGCGGCAAGCCGCTGATCGCCTGGCATCTGGAACGGCTGGCCGCGGCCGGCTTCCAGGACGTGGTCATCAACCACGCCTGGCTCGGCCACGAGATCGAACGCGCCCTGGGCGACGGCTCCGCCTTTGGCCTGCGCCTGCGCTATTCCGCCGAGGGCACCGCCCTGGAAACCGCCGGCGGCATCGCGCAGGCCTTGCCCCTGCTCGGTCCGGACCCTTTTCTGGTGATCAACGGCGACGTCTGGTGCGACTGGGATCCGGCCGCCGCCGGCATGCAGGCGGCGCGGCTGCCCCCAAGCGGCGCCTGGCTGCTGCTGGTGGACAACCCGCCGCAACACCCGCAAGGAGATTTCACGTTGCAGCGCGACGGCCGGGTGGGCGCTGACGGCGAGCCCCGTTTGACCTTCTCCGGCATCGGCGTCTACCATCCCATGCTATTCGCGGGCGTGGCCCGCGGCACGGCCGCCCGGCTGGCGCCGCTGTTGCGGCAAGCCATGCAGCAGGATCGCGTGCGCGGCGCGCGCCACACCGGCCGCTGGGTCGATGTGGGCACCCCTCAGCGGCTCGCCGATCTCGACGCCGAACTGGGTTCCGGCCTGGCCTGAGGCCGGGCCGATGCCCACATATTTCACAATATCAAGGTGCGCAACCAGGCTTGTCCGCGCACCCAACGCACCCGGTTAACCGGGTATTCTCTGACGCTTTGGTCGGCGCGCGCGGCGCGCGGCCAGGCATTACCACAGGGTGTTTTCTAGGAATGGGGATGTTTGGAAGATCACAACGGGCCGTATTCAAGCCCTCCGTATACCAACCGGGCCAACGCACGCGCCGCATGCCGCGCTGGCTCGTCCTGCTGCTGGTGGGCATCGCCCTGGGCGCGGGCGGCGTGCTCTTCCTGCAGACCAACTACGGCCCGCAACGGCTGACCGTGGAGCAATCCGAGCAACTGCACACCGAACTGAGCGCGTCCAAGCTGGAGAACCAGCGCCTGCAGAGCCAGCTCGAAGAAGCGACCCAGCAGCGCGACGCCAACAAGGCCGGCCATGAGAAACTCACCGCCGACCTGGCGGACGCCCGCGCCAAGCTGGAGACGCTGAACAAGGAACTGGTGCTGTTCCAGGATGCCATGCCGCCCGATCCCCGCGGCGGCAATCTGGGCATCCGCTCGGCCACCTTCAAGCGCCAGCCGGGCCTGCTCGATTACCAAGTGCTGGTCATGCGCGAAGACCGCAGCGCGCCGGCCTTCAAGGGCACCCTCACCTTCGCGATCGAGGGCAGCTACACCAACGGCCGCGCCGCCACCGTCACGCCGGACGGCCCGGCCCTCGATGTCGACCGCTACGATTACGCGTTGGGCCAGCTCAAGCTGCCCGATGGCTTCACTCCCAGGGTGGTGGTGCTGCGCGTCATGGACGGCAATCAGAAGCAGCAAGCCATGCGCATCTACAACGTGCGCAACTAAGCGCCGCCGTCTCCAGGAAACCCGCCCATCCGGCGGGTTTTTTTGTGCCTGCGCAAAATGGTTGCGCCCACAACCAAGCAAGCGATATAGTTGCGCAAACAACCAAAATTCGGAGACTGCATGACACTGCCTTCCCGCGTGCCTGTCCTGATCGTCGGCGGCGGTCCGGTCGGGCTCACCCTGGCCGCGCTGCTGGCGCGCTACGGCATTGCCTCGCTCACGCTGGAGGCCGACGACAGCTATTGCAGCGGCAGCCGCGCCATCTGCATTTCGCGCCGCTCGCAGGAGATCCTGTCCTGGACCGGCGCCGACGCCGCGCTCACCGCCACCGGCCTGCCCTGGACGGGGGGCCGCAGTTACTACCGCGACCGCGAAGTGCTGCGCTTTGACATGCCGCACGATCCGCTGCAGCGTTTCGCGCCCATGGTCAATATCCAGCAGTACTTCGTCGAGGAATATGCCCATCAGGCCATGCTGCGGCAACCGGGCCGGGCGACTCTGCAATGGGCCGCGCGCGCCGTGGCGGTACGGCCGGAAGCGGACGGCGTGCGGGTCGAGGCGGACCTCGACGGACAGCGCCGGACGATCCAGGCCGACTGGCTGGTGGCCTGCGATGGCGGACGCAGCAGCGTGCGCGAGGCGTTGGGCCTGAAACTGGAGGGCATGCAGTACGAAGGCCGGTACGTCATCGTCGATATCGAGCAGGCCTCCAGCCGCCCGGTCGAACGGCTGGCCTGGTTCGACCCGCCCTCCAATCCCGGCTCCACGCTGCTGATGCACCGGCAGCCCGGCAATGTCTGGCGGGTCGACTACCAGATCCGCGACGACGAGGACGCGGCCGAGGCCGTCAAGCCCGGCAACGTGCTGCCACGGGTGCAGAGCCACCTGGACATGATCGGCGAAACGGCCCCCTGGAAGCCGCTGTGGATCTCGCTGTACAACGCCAAGTGCCTGACGCTGGAACGTTACCGCCACGGCCGGGTGCTGTTCGCCGGCGATGCCGCCCACCTGGTGCCGATCTTTGGCGTGCGCGGCCTGAACTCGGGGCTGGATGATGCTGGCAACCTGGCCTGGAAGCTGGCCTGGGTGCTGCGCGGGCAAGCGCAGCCGGACTTGCTCGATAGCTACAGCGACGAGCGCGTCCACGCCACCCGCCAAAACCTGGCCTACGGCGCCAAGAGCACCGAATTCATGGCGCCGCCGGATTATGGCTTCCGCCTGATGCGCGAAGCCGCCTTGCGGCTGGCGCTGACGGACGAGCATGTGCGCCCGCTGATCAATCCCCGCCAGTCGGCCCCCATCGCCTACCCCGGCTCGCTCTTGAACCTGGCCGATGGCGCGCCACGCCAGAGCCCCGGCGCCGCCCCCGGCCAACCGGCGCCCGACCTGCTGCTGGCCGACGCGGACACGGCGCCATGCTATCTCAGCGCCTGCTTCGGTCAGGGCTTCGTGCTGCTGGCCTGCGCGCCCGACACCGCGCAGGCCCAGCGCCTGCGGGCGCTTGCCGGCGCCACCCGGACGGCGCCGGATCCGCTGCGGCTGTTGCCCGTCGGCGGCGCCGCGCCCGACGCCTGGGGGGATCCCCACGGCCATCTGCGCGACCGCTTCGGCGCGCGCCCCGGCAGCGTGTACCTGCTGCGGCCCGACGGCTACGTGCTGGGCCGCTGGGACCACCCCGACGACCGCATACTGCGCGCCGCCCTGGCGCCCTATTACCCGATGATCCCTGCCACCGCGCCGGAGCCCCACGCATGAGCAACGATGAACTGGATCAGGTCTATACCCGAATGGCGCAGACCTTGACGCGCGTCGGTCCGGCCCAGGCGCCGCTATTCCTGTCGATCCTGGGCCTGGCCGCGCTGGCGCGGCTGCCGGACGCCTCGACCGCCGCCGCCTTGCTGGCGCAGGCCGAGGCGGCCTGCGCGGACCCTGTGGCACACTATCCCGACCCCACCGCCGACCGACCGACGTGACCCCGCCCGCCCTCGAACGCTTCCTGACCTACCGCCTGCACACGATCAACAAGATCACGGATCGGGATACGAACCGCGCCTACCTGCAGGACTGCGGCATTCCGCTAGGCGAAGCGCGCTGCCTGGCCGCCATCGGCCGCTATGCGCCGCTGTCGGTCAATGACCTGGCCCTGGCGGCCAACCTGAACAAGGGCCAGGCCAGCCGTTCGGCGCAGGCGCTGGCCGAGCGCGGGCTGATAGAAAAAAAGGACTCGACCGCCGACGGCCGCGGCGTCGTGCTGTCGCCTACCGTCGCCGGCCAGGCGCAATACCGGCGCATCATGGATCTGATCGCGCGCCGCAACGAAGAAATCTTCGGCTGCCTGAGCGCCGACGAACAGCGCCAGCTGGGCGACATGCTCGATCGCCTGATCGCCCATCAGCGCCAGCGTCCCGGCACGCCGCAAGACTGATCCGCGCTCCGCGGTCCGTGGGATCCCGCCCCTGACAGGCGCCTCGCACAGGCCCTAGCCCGCCGCCTTGGGGGCGGTCGCGCCGAATTGCGCGGCCACTTCATCCATGAATTGCGCCATGCGCACATCCAGTTCGGTCACGCCGCCGGCATCATGCGTGGTCAGCATCACGTCGACCCGGTTGTAGACATTGGTCCATTCGGGGTGATGGTTCAGCTTCTCGGCGAACATCGCCACCCGCGTCATGAAGCCGAACGCGGCGTTGAAATTGGCGAAGCGAAAGCGCTTTTCGATGGCATCGCGCATGGCGACGGCCTGCCACCCCGACAGGGCCGCCAGCGCGATGTCGCTACCGATGCGCGCAGGGGGAAACATACTCATGACGAACTCCAGGAAAGGCCTGCGGAACCATGCGCCGAGGCACGCGCGGGCCGGCGTCACCGCCGATGGCCCGCCGGCGCGCATGGCGGTTGCCGGGCGCTATTGCCTGACCGCGTACAGATAGATTTCGACGCGGCGGTTGAGCGCCCGGCCTTCGGCGGTGGCATTGTCGCCGATCGGATCGCTCGGTCCGCGTCCCTCGATCGACAGGCGCGTCGCGGCCACGCCCTGCCGCGCCAGATAGTCGGTGACGCTGCGCGCGCGGTTCACCGACAGCGTCTGGTTGTGCGCCAGCGCGCCCGTGCTATCGGTATGCCCCACGACCTTGGCGCGCAGTTCGGGATGCTGGTTGAGCGCACGCGCCACGCTGTCGAGCACCGGCAGCAGCGCCGGCTTGAGGTTGGTCTTGTCGGTATCGAAAGACACATTGCTGGGGATATTGACCTTCAGGCTGCCATCCGGCATTTCAACCACGTCGATGCCCAGCGAAGTCGCTCCCGAGCGCTGCACGTCGTCCTTCACCACCTTCCAGTTGTAGCCGATCAGGCCGCCGGCCACCGCGCCTATGCCGGCTCCCACGGCGGCGCCCGTGCCGTGGCCGATCAGGGCGCCGATGCCGGCCCCCACCGCCGCACCCGCCCCCGTCCCCACCGCGGTATTGGTCTGTTGCTGGGTGGCGCACCCCGCCACCAGGGCTCCTGAAGCCGCGACTACAGCGATACGCTTGAGCATGGTTCCCGAGTACATGACAACCTCCACGATCCTGTCGGTGTGCCGGCACCATGCCGGCAGGATCATGTTACGCCCGGGCCCGCCCGCCATGTCAGCCGGACGCGCGCAACAGTTTGTACCGGCCGGCGCTCAGCCCGGCGACGCACCGGGCGCCGCCAGCCACGGCAACACCCCCTCGAGCCGCGGTGACTGCGCCGCCGGTGCCGGCGCGCCCTGCGGCAAGGCCAGGCCGACACGGTTATGCCAATAGGTGCGCAGCCCGACCTTGCGGGTGCCGAACAGGTCATACCCAGAACCGGCCACGAACGCCGCCTGCGATGCCGGCGTTTCGAGGCGCGCCAGCGCCATCTGGTAGGGGCGCGGATCGGGTTTGTAGTAGCCCGCCTCTTCCGAGGTCACCACCACGTCCCACGCCACGCCTAGCAGCGCGGCGGCGCGATGCCCCAGGCGCCGCGAACAGTTGGTGACCACGCCGAGCCGGCAGTGCGGCCGCAACGCGGCCAGCAACTCGCGCGCGCCATCCCATACCGGCAGATCGTCCCAGCCGCTCTCCAGCGCCTGCGGCGCGCTGGCCGGCAGGCCCACCGCCGTGGCGGCGGCCTCGACCAATTCCTCATAAGGCCGATAAGCGCCGCAGCCATAGGTCAGCCGCAGATACTCGGCGCGCCAAGCCCGGCCCTTGGCCTCGGAACCCGCTGCGCCATTCCACACCGTCCAGGAATCGAGCAACGCCGTCAGCAGATCGAACAGGACCACCCGCGGATAGGCGGCGGACGGGGCAAGAACGGACATGGCAGGCACTCCCAGTGATTCGATGCCCTCACTATAGAGACACCGTGCGCCCGCGTGCTTTAGCCGGGATACAGGCTGCTTTAAGTCCAGCCTTAATCCCGACTACGGCGTCCGCCAACACGCCGCTGGCATGAAGCCGGTTCCGATTATTTGCACTTGCAATTACATCGCGCACCGATACAATCTTTCGACCATACGATTGCAATTGCAATCAAATATCGGGACTTTCGCGCGGCGCCGTCGAAAGGCCACGCCCCCAACTGCGCCACAGGAACCCGCAGCATGCGTCTCTTGCACATCGTGTCTTCGCCCCGCGGCCCCCGCTCGGCATCGTTCGCCATCACCAACGCCTTCCTCCAGGCCTACGGCAGGACATGCCCGGCCCTGGCGGTCGACACCTTGAATCTGTGGGAAGCCGACCTGCCCGAATTCGACAGTGGCGCCATCGGCGCCAAGTACAAGGCCGTCGCCCGCGAGCCGCTGGACGCCGCCGAAACCGCGGCCTGGACGCGCATTGCCGGCCTGGTCCGGCGCTTCGAGCAGGCGCAGCGGATCGTGGTGGGCGTGCCGATGTGGAATTTCGGGCTGCCCTACAAGCTCAAGCAGCTCATCGACCTGGTCAGCCAGCGCGGCCTGTTGTTCAGTTTCGACGGACGCGCCTATGGCCCGTTGCTGCGGATTCCCCGCGCGCTGGTGGTGCATGTGCGCGGACAGGGCCACGATCCGGCGGCCAGCCCGGTCGACCCCGGGTTCGCGCACCAGGCCGACTATCTCGACTTCTGGCTCAGGTTCATCGGCGTCCAGGAGGTGCGCCGCGTGATGGTGGAACACACCTGGGACGGGCGCGCCGCCCAGGCCATCGAAGCGGCCAAGGCCCAGGCGGTCGCGCTGGCGCGGGATTTCTAGCGCCCGCGCTTACCGCCGCGCGGCTCAGCCGCGCCTGCCGAACAGCAGCGCCAACCCGAACAGCGCCCCCAGCCCGCCGACGGCGGCCAGCGAAAGCGACGGCTCGCGCAGGTTCAGCGCCATGAGCGCCGCCGCCCCGCCCAGCGCGGTGATGCACAGGCCCACCAGGCGTCCGCCCGCGGAACCATAGAAATGCGTGCGCCGCGCGGCCTCGGTGCCGGCCGGCTGGCGCCTTTGCCACGCCGCCAATGCCTGCTCGAATTCACGCAGCAGGCGTTCACGGCTGGGCAGGTCCACCGCGCTGACCAGCAACGTCGGCCGGCCGGGACGGACCAGCTTGAGATAATCGTCCGTACCCCAACTGGACAAGTCGGCGAAAGCGATCGAGGAACGGCGCGAAAACTCCAGTCCTTCGGCCGTCACCCTCACGGCGTTGCGCGTGGGAAAGCCCTTGAATGCCACCAGCGGCGGCACCAGCAGACCCAGCACCGCCAGCGTGGCCGCCAGGCCCAGCGGACCGCGATTGAACACCACCAGCATGAAGCTGCCTGCCGCCAAGGCGAACGCCAACGGCACCGACAACTGGTGCCACCGGGTGTAGACCGACGCCTGGATCCCTTCGTTGCTATTCATGCTTGAACCTTGTCAATTACTCGCCTTCACGAAGTTTGCGCCATTGCCCCCCACCGGTAGCGCGCGAATGTCGGGCATGCGATCCGGGTCGGGCCAGTATTCCACCTTGATGATCGCCTCCTGGAAGATATCGTCATCGACCAGCACTTCGGTGCGCAGGATCGCGCAACCGTTGCTCACATGGAACTGCACCGACTCGTCCCAAGGCTTGGAGGTGAATTCGATCGACTGGCTGCGATCCTTGCGTATCCAGCGCCAGACATCCGCCCACCCCGGGCGAGCGCTCATGTTGTCGACGTATTGGTCGACGCGATCGGCCCAGGTTTCCTCGCGCGGCCGGCCCTGCACGAGCTGCGCATTGGATGGTCCGCGCGGCTGCAACTCCGGGTCCGCCGAGCGCGGCGAGCCCTTGCTAGACACCACCGCGCTGACACCCTGCCCGACCAGCTTGAGGTTATACGCGTAGTCACTGTGCTCGGAATAGCCCGGCATGGTCACTTCCAGCACCAGGCGGTCGCGGCCGAAGACTTCGCCCTTCAAGAACCCCTTCCAATCCAGCGTCACGCGCACACCGAACACGGCCCGGTTGAAGGCCTCCAGTTCATCTTCGCGCGTTTCGTAGAGCGTGCGGTCTTCCACGTCCTCGAATTGCGCCGAGCGCATGCAGCAGCGCGTGAACCAGATTTCCAGCTCGCTGTCCTTGGCGCTGTCGCCCCAGAACTTGAAGTACAGCCCCGCCGCCAGCAGGCAAAGGCCCAGCGCGATCCAGCCCCACACGGGGATCCCCAACAGCACGGTGCCGCCGCTGGTCAGACCGACCAGGGCGCCGCCAAAGCCTCCCGCGCCCGCCACGACACCGGCCGTGCTGAGGGCCCCGCCCAGCGAAATCAGCGCCGTGGCGACGCCGGTAAGCCCGGACAGCAACAGGAACACGGACGAGGTCGCATAGGCGCCGCCTGCCTCGTAGTTCTTCACATCATATTGATCGATGGCGCTCAGCGCGTTGTTGGCTCCGTCGACAAACGTAGCCGCCGCCGCGAACACCGCCCCCGCCGTGCGCACGGCAGTCAGGCGCATGTTCAGCTTCAGGTTCATGGTGAAGGCGGTATTGCTGGCCACGCGCGCGCCGATCCCGCCCGCCGTCACTTCGATCGCCACGCTGCCCACGCCCAGCACCCCCGACGTGATACCGAACCAGGCCTTGCGCGCGGCCTTGGCGTCGTGGATGACTTGCGCCTCGCGCAGATCGGAGACCGACGAGTACAGCGCCACCAGCGTCAATACGCCCGTCGCCCCGGCGTTGGCGCCGTCCTTGCTCTTGGCCCATTTGACCAGGCCCGCCAGCGGCGACATGGTGGGCGCGGGCAGGGCCAGCACCGGGGGAGGCGCTGGCAGCGACAGCTGCGGCGATGCGCCGCCGCCAGGACGCGGGCGCGCCGTGGCCGCGCGGTTCAATTGCGCGTCGACTTCCTCGGGAATGATGTAGTTGAACGTGACCGGCGTGGCGCGCTCCGCCTGGGTCCCGATCCAGCCGGCCTGCATCTGCTTGCTCGCGTAGATACCGATGTCGCCTCTCCCGCCCACGGTCAGGGACGTCGGGTCCGGCTCCCAGACGATCTGGTGCATGTCGGCGATCATCCGCGGCACGGTGGTGGTATGCGTGCGCACGGCCACCACGATGTTCATGCGCGCCGACATCGTCAGCGTGACGCGCGCCGCGACGCGTTCAGCGATGGGGTCGCCCGACAAGGTCAGCCGCAGCAACTGCGTCGCCATGAAACGGCCGATTGCCGCGCCCGCCGCCCGCATCGGCGGCAGCTGCCCCTTGGCCGCTCGCGCCTTGAGCCAATCGTTGTAGCTCTTGACCATTCTGCGGACGCTGGAGACCTGCTTGGAGATGACCTTGCCTTTGGCTTCGCGGTCCAGGAAGCCCAGCAGCTCGCCATCGTTCGCCGCCAGCGCGCGCCAGATCGCCGCATAGGTGCTGTCGCTGTCTTCGTCCTTCAGCGAATCGTCGATGGCCTTGTGCTCGCTTTCGACCGCGCCCGCGCCATCCACGCACAGCGCCATGTCTTCTTCCAACCGCTCGCCGGCGGCGGCGTCCTTGGGGGAGTAGGCCTTGAGCGCCAGCCAGAACGTATCGCGGCCATACCACCAGGCCCAGTCCTTGCCTGCCCCCTCGATCTTCTCGCGCATCCGGGAGATGGCGGCCTTGTTGTCGCTGAGCGTCTTGGCGACCTTGCCGGTGTCGATCCGTTCACGCAGGCGACTGAGCTCGTCACCGCTGGAGCCCATCTGCTTTTGCAGGCCGTCGATGATCTGCGCCACACCCACTTCGCGCAGGCGGGTCGGGTCCAGATGGTGCTCGGCCAGCTCGCCCATGCATTTATTGCGCCAGGTCGACACATCCTCCAACACGCCCACGGGATCGCGCAGCGCCAGCACCACGCCGCCCTTGGGCGTCATCTGCCGCATCTTGGCCGCCACCGCCGCGCCTTGGCCGCCGAACACGCTCACGGCCGGCGCCAGGGTATTGCCGAACAGCGTGGCGGCCCCCGCCGCATCGCGAAACTCGATCGCGTGGCTGGCGAGGTTGGCGCCGTCCTCCGCCACGCGAAAGCCAGTCTCGGGCTTGGGATGGCCGCCCGCCCACACCGCCTTGGCGTCCAGCTCCACCATGATCTTCTTGCGCCAGCGCTCGTTGCGCGCCAGATCGCGGCGGATATCGCGCGTCCACCAGACCCGCGAATAACCCACCCACACCGTGCGCGACGCATTGGCGGGGGCCTCGACGTTGATCAGCGTCGATTCCAGCCCATGCCCTTCGCGCGTGCAGGTGAATGTCGGCTGTTCGGCCGGGCGGTTATCGTCGTCGACCGGCACTTCCTTCATCTGGCCCGTGGCGGTCGCCGCGAACGCCCGCCAGCCGTAGCTGCGACGCGGGTCCCAGATATACACATACCCGGCCGTGATCGCACGCAGCATGTAGGCGCCCTGGCGCATGGTCTCGTAATAGAGCTCCGGGTCTATATATACGCCATCGGGCAGGTCGTTCTTGCCGCCCGGCACGTACGCGATCCGCATGGGCAGGATGGGCAGCCCCGGCCGGCCGCAGAACTTGCCCTTGCAGGGCAGCGCGTCGTAGTCAGTCGTCATCCCTGCAGCTCCTCCCGTGCCCGCGCCTCTTGCGCGAACACCTGCCAGTCCTCGTCGTCCATATCTTCGGCGGCGCGATAGAGGCGGCCGCCTTCCTCGCGCACTTCGCGCAGCAAGGCCTCGAACGAAGGCGCGCGCTCCAGCGGCGCGGCCAGCCGCAGCCGCCAGGCGGCGAACAGCGCCAGGTCCTCGTCATCGTCGATGCCACAGGCGGCCCCGGCATCCAGCGCGCGCCGCACTGCCTCCAACACCGACGCGTCACCGCGCAGGCCGTCCGCGTTCAAGCGTTGCAGCACGGCGTTGACGCGGCCAAGCCGCGCCAGGCGCGGCCAGTCCGGCGTGGCGGTCTGCATCGGGCCGGGCGTATCCGGCAGCGCCTGCCACCGCCCGAACCCGTCCACGCTCATCCACGTGACGCCCGGTATCCACGAGGCCGGTACCGCGCCCGCATACAGCTCGCCCTGAAATTGCGTGGTGCGCGGATCCCAGAACCGCAGGATGCGCACGCGTCCCTGCGCATCGCGCAGGCGCGCCCGCTGAACCAGGCGCTGCGCGACTTCCGCCAGCGGCAGATCCGTCGCCAGCCAGGCCGACATCGAGCGCGCCCGCCGGGCGGCCGGCGCCGGACGCACGGCTTCATCCACGGCCAGCCGCAGGCTGGCGTTTACCAGACGCTCGTGGCGCAACTCATCCGGCACTTCGGCCAGATACAGGGGCGGCGCGGTGGCGCCTTGCGAAATCAGATCGACCCCGCGGCGCGCCAGGCCGGCCGACTCGATCATCCCAGCCAGCGGATCGGCCAGGGTCGAATCGCACAACAGCAGCACGCGCCGGCTGGCGCATCCGTCCAACACCGCGCGCAGACCCGCGATGGCGCGCTCGACGCTGGCTTCGGCGCTGGCCGTCCAGTACTCGGGGCAGTGGCGCAGGGTGTCCATCGTCATGCCGCCAATGCGCCGCTGCCGGCCGCGTCCTCGAGCGCCGCGGCGCAGCCTTCCAGATCGCCCTGCGGTGGTTGCGCGGGCCCGGCGCCGCTTTGCGGCCCGACCCAGTTATGCACGCCCGCCTTCAGTTCCACCTTGCCGGGCGCATGCAGCTGAATGCCGCCGCCTTCGATACGCATATACGCGCCGGCGGCCGTGGCCAGGACCTTGCGGGCCGCGTTCACCTCCACCGCGCCCTGCGCCGACACCAGTGTCACCGTCTTCTCCGCCGCCAGCCGTATGCGCGCCTTCTGACTGTGCAGCCGCAGCTGCCCGCCCGCCGCGTGCAGGCGGATGCCCTGCTGGTCCACCGCGCGGCCGTCGCCGCCCAGGCCCTTGGTGAACAGCACCACCCCTTGCGCCACGCACATCGACAGGTCCGCGCCCGCCGCCCAATTCACGTCCGGGGCGACCTGGCACAACGTGGCGCCAGCCACCATATAGGCATTGCGCGGCGTGTACTGGCCGATTCCCTTGGGCGCGCTGACCTGGATATGCGGCTGGGTGTAGGCCGGCACGCGCGCCTCGGCCTCGGCCTGGCTGCCTTCCAGGATCCCGCGCACCGCGTCCAACTCGTTCAAGGCCCGCGGCTTGTCCGCATCGCCTGGGAGCCCAGCTTCCTGGCGGCCGGCGGTGGCGGACAATTCGCCGGCCTGCTCGATGGCCGTTTCCATCAGCCTGATGGCCTCTTCGCTATCCAGCAGGCCGCCCGCCGCGTCTTCGCGCTTGTCGGCGCTGATCAGCAGCCCGGCCCCCGCCCGCAACGCCAACGCCTCGCTGGTGGCCAGCTCGGCGCCATGGCCCAGGTCCGACAGCCGCTCGTTATCGCGCTGCTGCTTCAGATGCCCCAGGTTCAACCGCGCTTCGGCCTGCGAGGTCGATGCCGTCAACCGCGACTGGCCCGGCGTGTCGTCCTGCACCAGCTGGTTGTAGCCGCCCATGCCCTGCCCGCTGGCGGCCAGCGCCTGGGTCTTGAAACCCGACATCACCACGTTGTGCGCATGCCCCGCCTCGCTGCCCGCGAACCAGGCGGGCGCGTTGCCGGTGGCCTTGGCCGCGCCGCCCTGCACCTGGTTGATCGCCGCGTTCTCGGCGCCGGCGCCGTTGTACAGGGCGCCAACCACGACGGGGCGGTCGATATCGCCATGCATGAACTGCACCAGCACCTCCTGCCCCAGGCGCGGCACGAAATGCCCGCCCCAGTCCGACCCGGCCACCGGCTCGGCCACGCGCACCCATGTACCCAGGGTGTCGCTGGCCGGCGCGTTGTCGTCGCCGGCCGGATGAACCTGGCGGTTGCTCGACGCGCTGCCGCGCTGCCAATGGAATTGGATCTTGATGCGATGGTCGCGATCGGTATGGACCGGATCGCCGGCGCCAACCACCAGCGCGGTCTGCGCGCCATGCACGGTGGGGCGCGGATGCAGCCGCGCGCCGCGGCCATCGCGCGTGCTGGGCCGGTATTCCAGCGTGGCGGCAATGGCTTCGAAGCGGTTGCGATAGAAGTCCGCCTCGCTGTCCGCGGCTGCGCCCGCCGCGCCCAGCGCCTGCGTCACGGCCCGGCCCAGGCTTTCGTCGAAATTGTTGCGGGCCTCATGGCCGATGGCGATCACCACGAATTCCGCGCCCGCGTCTTGTGACGGCCCCCAGTGTCCCGTCAGGGTGAAGCGCTGCCCCGGCGCCAGGGTACGCGCCGTGCCCTCGCCTTCGTAGCGCGACTGGCGCACGCGCTGCGCCGCCAGCGCGTTGTGCGCCAGCCGCTCGCCCTGCGCGCCATCCTCGAACAGGTACTGCCCGGGGTAGTCCGAGTCCGCCAGTTCCATCGCATTGGCGAACGTGTCTTCGACCTGGGCGCTGGCCTGGCGCGCGTGCATGGCGCGATAGTCCCAGGTGGCCAGGCGCACGGCGTTGGTGCGCCAGGCACGGCTCTGGCGCCAGACCTGGATCGAGTCCTGCGCCTCGGTGGCATCGGCGCGCTGAAACGGGATGCTGTCCTGCGGGCCCGCCCCGAAAGCGCCATTATGGTCGGCGATGACGAGGGTGTGGGCGCCGGGCCCGCCCTCGCCGGCTTCATGCTCGACCCAGTAAAACAGTCCCTCTTCGGCCAGCAGGCGCTCCACGAAGGCAAAGTCGGTTTCGCGGTACTGGATCGTCAGGCTGCGCTTGGCATAGGCCTCGCGGTCCTTCACTTCCCAGCGCCACTGGGGCGCCAGCGCGCCCTGCCCCTGGTAGTCGCCAAACACGCTGTCGACAATGTCGATCACCGACAGATCCTGGAACGCAAAGCTGTCGCGCCGCTGGCGCAGCAACGCCAGCCAAGGCTCGATGCGCAGGCGGTAGCGGGCAAAGCCGCCGTTGGCCCCCTCGAATCGCGCCTCGGTCACCAGGCCGCACCAGACGCGGTGTTCGTCACGTCCCAGCGCCGTCTGCAGCTTCACCTGCGCGGGCTGGCCGATCAGCGACTTCAGCGGAATGTGCGCATCGTCGGAGAGCGCGTCCAGGTGCAGCACGAAGCCGCCATCGCTCAGTTGTTCGCTGCCATGCAGCCGCTCGGCCAGCAATTTGTCCTGCCCCAGCGGCGTCGTCAGGTCCAACAGGCGGTCGGCCTGGGTAAAGCCTGCGCCCAACAGGCTGGCAGCGGCGGATTCAAGGGCCATGTCGGCGTCTCCTCTGGTCAGCTCATCCGGAACCGGAACTCGCCATTCTTGCCCGCGCTCACGCGGACCCTGGCGATGCCTTCACCCTGCGCCATGCGGCTGAGCACCTGCTCGGCAATCTCCGGCAGCAGCGTTCCGTTCAGAATATGGTCGACATTGCGCGCGCCCGTATCCACTTCGGTGCAGCGCGCCAGCACGGCCTCCACCAACGCCTCGTCCCATTCGAATACGGCGCGATGCGTGGCCTGCACGCGGCGGGCGATGCGCCCGAGCTTCAGACCGATGATGTGCGCCAGCGCATCGTCATCCACCGGAAAATACGGAATGGTCTTCATGCGCCCCAAGAACGCGGGCTTGAAGGCCTTGTACAGCTGCGGCGCCAGCAGTTCCGACAGTTGGTCGGGCGACGGGCGCTCGGCGGCCGGCTTGTTCAAGCAGGCCTGCATGATGGCGCCGGAGCCGACGTTGGACGTCAGGATGATCAGCGTGTTGCGAAAATCGATCTCGCGCCCTTCCGCGTCATCCATCACGCCCTTGTCGAATACCTGGAAGAACAGCTCCAGCACATCGGGATGGGCCTTCTCGATTTCGTCCAGCAGCACCACGCTGTAGGGCTGGCGGCGCACCGCCTCGGTCAGCACGCCCCCTTCGCCATACCCCACGTACCCGGGCGGCGAGCCCTTCAGGCCGGAGATGCTGTGGGCTTCCTGGTATTCACTCATATTGATCGTGACCAGCTTGCGCTCGCCGCCATAGAGGATATCGGCCAGCGCCAGCGCGGTCTCGGTCTTGCCCACGCCCGACGGCCCCACGAACAGGAACACGCCCTTGGGCTTGTCCGGATCTTCCAGGCCGGCGCGGGCCGTGCGCACGCGCTGCGCGATGGCGTGCAGCGCGTGGTCCTGACCGATGACGCGCTCGGCCAGCATGGGTTGGAGCTGCAGCACGGTGCGGATCTCGTCGTTCACCATGCGGCCAAGCGGAATCCCGGTCCAGGCCGCGATGACTTCGGCCACGATCTGCCCGTCGACGCACGCCGGCACCAGCGGCTGTTCGCCCTGCAGGGCGCGCAACTCGTCCATCAGGCCGGCCAGGCGCTGCTGCGCGGGCGTCAGCGGGGTCGGCGCCGCCTTGCGCCGGCCCGCGGCGGGCGCCTTGTCCCCGGCGGGGGCGGGAATTTGCGCATCCAGGCCCGCGGCTTCCAGCTCGGCGCGCAGGGCATGAATCCTTGCAACCAGCTCGGTCTCGGCCGCGTGCCGGGCCTCGGCCTCGGCCAGCGTCGCCTCGCCCGCCGCGATCTCGGCATCCAGTTCCACCAGCCGCGGCTGCGGGCCGCCGGTGGCGGCTTCGCGGCGCAGCGCCTCCCGCTCGGTGCGCAGCCGCGTCAGGCGATGGCGCGCGTCGTCGATCAGCGCCGGCGTGGCGCTGCGGCCCAGCGCCACGCGCGCGCAGGCCGTGTCCAGCACGCTGACGGCCTTGTCCGGCAGTTGACGGCCGGTGATGTAGCGGTGCGACAGCCGCGCCGCCGCAACGATCGCCTCGTCCAGGATGCGCACGCCGAAATGGTTCTCCATCAATGGCGCCATGCCGCGCAGCATCGATGCCGCCAACGCTTCGTCCGGTTCCTCGACCTTGACCACCTGGAAGCGGCGCGCCAGCGCGGCGTCTTTCTCGAAGTATTTCTTGTATTCGCTCCAGGTGGTGGCGGCAATGGTGCGCAACTCGCCGCGCGCCAGGGCGGGCTTGAGCAGGTTGGCGGCATCGTTCTGGCCCGCCTGTCCGCCCGCGCCGATCATCGTGTGCGCCTCGTCGATGAACAGGATGATGGGCGACGGGCTCTGCTTGACCTCGTCGATCACGTTCTTCAGCCGGTTCTCGAACTCGCCCTTGACGCTGGCGCCCGCCTGCAGCAGGCCCATGTCCAGCACCCGCAGCGTCACGCCGGCCAGGGACGGCGGCACGTCGCCCGCCACGATCCGCAGCGCCAGTCCCTCGACCACGGCGGTCTTGCCCACGCCCGCTTCGCCGGTCAGGATGGGATTGTTTTGCCGCCGCCGCGTCAGGATATCGATCATCTGGCGGATCTCGGCATCGCGGCCGATCACCGGATCGATGCGGCCCTCGCGCGCACGCTCGGTCAGATTGGTGGTGTACTGGTCCAGCGCGGGCGTCTGCGACAGGGCCGGCGCGGGCTGCCCGCCGCCGTCCTGAGACGCCACGCCATCGGCAAAGCCGACCGCCTGCCCCGCCTCTTCCGAGCCCTGCGTCAACGCGGCGAAATCATGCTTGAGCGCGTCCAGGCGGAACGATTCGAACAGCGGCGAGCCGCGGCGCGCCAACTGCGCCAGATCGGGCTCCGTCAGCAGCGCCAGCAGCAGATGCCCGGAGCGTATGCGGGTGGTCTGCGTATCCAGCGAGGCGATCAGCCAGGCGTGCTCGAACAGTTTCGGCAAGTGCGCCGAGAACACGGGCGTGCGTGTATTGCCATTCTTGAAACGGCCGATCTCGGCCTTCAGGTCGGCCTCCAGCGCATCGGTATGGATGTGGCAGCGCCGCGCAATGATGCTGACATCGCTGGCCGGCTTTTCCAGCAGCGCCAGGAACAGATGTTCCAGGTCCACTTCGTAATGGCCTTGCGCCATGCACAGGCTGGCCGCGCGTTCAGCGGCCTGGCGGCAGGTCTGGTTCAACTTCCCGATCAAGGTCTTCAGCGGAGTCGCCATGGGTCTCTACGTTGGAATGGGATCAATGAATGGTGTGCAGCTCGTAGCTGGCGTCGTCGCGGTCCTCGTTCGCCGGCCCGCTGCACAGGAACGAATTCCAGCCCAGGCGCACTTGGCCGTCCCCGCCCAGCTGGCTGGGCGCAACGCTCTCGCGCGCCAGAACCAGCCGCACTTCGTACTCGAACGTCATGCCGCCGAACATCGTCAGCAGTTTTTCGAGCGCCTGCGCGCGCTCGCCGCCCGGCAGGAAATCGCCGAAGGCCTGGCGCGACAACGGACCGATCCACAACCGGATGCGCAGGTCGCGCTGCCAGATACGATCGCCCGCCAGCGCGGACACGCCCAGCACGGCGCCCGGTTGTCCCAACTGGGTACGGTTCTGCGGCGGCACGTCATACCAGCGGCCCACGAACTGCTCCACCCGCAGCGGCACGCCAAAGTAATCCTGCAGCACACGCTGCAGGAACGGCGCCGATACGGGCCGCTGGCGCGCGGCCGCGGCGTAGTGGGCCACGGATTCGTCGAACACCCGGCCGGCGCCATTGTGCAGCCGGTCGCGCAGTGCCGGATGGCCGATGCCGCCCAGGGCCAGCAACAGCGGCAGGTAATGATGGTCCTGCTCGGTTTCATGCCGCAATGACATGCGGTATTTCTTCCAGGCGGCGTAGAACAGCGCCGCCGCCCGGTTCGAGAAAATGTCGAAAAAGGCGCGCGCGCCGCGGTCGCGCCGCAGGCTCTCCCGTTGCGCCAGCATTTCGGAATAATGCAGCGGCAACGCGCCCTGGCCGCCCAGCAGGCCGAAGAAGGCCGGCGTCACGTCCACCCGGCCCAGCCGACCTTCGGCCACCGCGGCCTGGCGCGCCGCCTGGTCGGCCAGCACCTCGCCATTCTTGTCGTACGCCACGGCATCGACAATTTCGCTCGGCGGAAAGCCCAGCCCCGGCGCGTTGGGAAAGCGCAGGTGCACCGGTACGGGGTGACGGGTCGCGCCGCGTTCCTGGCGCGCGAAGCACTGTTCCAGCAGGCGCACCGCCTGGAAAAACTTGAAGCGCTGCGGCTCTGCCAGCAGCGCATCCATCACGCTAGGATGGCGTCGCCGTTGCATGGGGGGCATCGTAGTAATTCCTCCGCGCCGCGGCGCGACAGCACGACCAACTGCACGAAGCTGTTGGCGTGCACATACAGGCCAAAGAACCGGTTGATCACGGCCACGAAGGCATGCAGGCTGGTGCCCACGAAGTGATCTTCATTGACGGTGAGACGAATCTCGATACCGCGCACGAAAGTGGCGAATGGCTCTCCCGGCAGCCAGTGCGTGGCTGGCTTGTAGTCCAGGCCGACCAGGCCTTCGATCTGGCGCGCCGCCACCGCCGACCCCGACAGGTCGTACAGCCGCAGGGTTTCCTTCAAGGCGGGCAGGCCGCTCTGTACCAGCGACAAGTGGTTCAGCGCCAGATGCGAAATCAGCCGCCAATGCGCCGCGCGTCCCTGCTGGAAGCGATGCGAATGCGTCGGCCGGCGCAGCATCCGGATGGCGCGCGCGACGGTGCCGCCTTCCAGGAACAGGTCGCCGCCCGCCTGCCCTACCGCGATCTGCGCCGGCAGGTCGCGGTTGGTGCAGGTCAGGTCCAGGCTCAGGGTTTCGGTCTGCGGCACCGACGGATCGAAATCGATATCGACAATTGAAATCTCGGTTTCGTATCCCGGGCTGCGCTGCGCCATCGCGGCATCGCGCCGCATCGTCCAATAATGACCGGCGGACTCCGGCGACTCGCCATGATGCAATGAGTAGAACGGCCGGAAATCCACCACTGCGTCGCCCTGGGCGTTCTGCCGTACCTGGCGCACCCGGTCGATGGAATAGACCTCGTATCCGTAGGCGCGCCGTGCATCGGCCACCACGGGATAGGATTCGGCCGCGTGGGTCACGCGGATCGGATCGGCGCGCTGGGTGAACAGGTTGACCACCGGCGAGCAGCCCAGCCGCAGATTGTCGGCCGAGGTCGACTCCAGTAGCCGCGCCGTATTGGAATCGGCGCGCAGCCCGCTCACCGGCAGGTGCAGCGTGAACTGCCGCGCATTGCCCAGATAGGGGCGCAGCGCCGCCAGGTCGATATCGACGAAATTGAATTTCTCGGCAAAGACGAAATACTCGGCCAGAAGGCGATACGCCGGATGCGAACTGGCCGGAAAATCGATCAGCGCATCTTCCTCGGCCAGTCCGACCTGCGCCAGCGGAATCGCCGGCAAGCGCTCCCAGCGCCCCGGCTGCAGCTCGACATAGGCCGCGGCCGCGCGCAGAAACAAGGCGTCGCGCAGCGCCGCCACGAACGACGGTTCGCCGTGCAGATAAAGGCGCAGCCGGTCGATACCCGGCATGCCGAAATGCTGGCTCTCGCCCAGGCACCCCAGCGTGACCGAGAAGCGGCCAGTGACGCCGGCGGGCAGCTTGGCCGTGGCCGGGGCATTGGCGCTGGACACGAACCCCGCGCGCTGCACCTCGACGGGCGCCAGCGTGACCTCATAAGCCGTGCGGAAGCGGCACGACACGCCGCGCACCGGATGCGATTTCAATTCGGTGCCGCGGCCGATACGCACGGGCGCGGTCAGCTGGGCGCCGGCGCCGCCCAGGTCGAACTGGGCGACGCTGCAGGAGGGAAACGGCCGCAGGTAATGCGGGTACATCACCTCGAACAGCGCTTCGGTGAATTCTGGGTAATCGTCGTCCAGCTTCTTGTTGATGCGGGCGCTGAGCAAGGCGAACGACTCGATCATGCGCTCGACGTGCGGGTCCTCGCAGGTCTCGCCCGACAGCCCCAAACGCGCGGCGATCTTCGGATAGCGCTCGGCGAAGTCGCGCGACGAGGTTCGCAAGAAGCCAAGTTCGCGCTCGTAATAGGGCAGCAATTCTTCCATTGATGTGTTCCTGTCCGGCGCGCCGGCGCACCTGCGCCACCGACCGATGCGTCAGACCGTGGCCGGGCTTTTGGCCCAGCCCTTGGTCACGGAGTACTGCAGGGTCGAGGGCTGCAAGGTCGCGTCGAAGGTCACGGGCTCGTGAGCCGGCCCCACGTCCAGCATGGCCGTGATCGCGAAATACAGCACCGACGTGGCCCGGCTGTCGACCTGCAGCATGACCCGTACGTGCGTCAATCTCGGCTCATGCCGCGCGATCGCCTGCTCCAGCGAACGGCAGATGAACTCGCGGTCGTAGTGGCTCGCCAGGCTCAGCCCGGAGAAGTCCGACAGCCCGTACGTCAGCAACGAGCGCTGGCAGTTCGGGTAGCGCCGCAGATCCTGCTCGGTGAACACCATGCGGGTATTCAACAGGGCCTCGATGTCGCGCGCCACCGTCTCCTTCATTTCCTCGATCGACAAACGCCGCAACGCATAGGGCGACTGGCCCTCTGCTTCGAACAACTTGTCGAACAGACTCGGTTCGAATCCTTTCATCGGGGCCTCGAATAAAAAAGACAGCGACCCGGCTCGGGCCGCGGTCTTCCAACCTGCCGGCCGCGATCAGACCGAATAGGTCTTGTCGTTCTTGGTCAGGCTCCAGGCGCCCTGGGCATTGCCGCCCTGATTGCCGCCCACCTTCTGCTGCGTGTACTTCCACTGCACCGCGGCGTACTTCAGCGAGAAGGACTCGTGCGGCAGGCCTTCGGCAACCACCTCCGGCGCCACGCGCGCGATGATCACGTACTTCAGCTTGATTTCGAGGTACTTGACGCGGTTGCCCTCGCCGTCGGCGCGCAGGAAGTCGATCGTGACCTCATCGAAGGTGGTGCCGCCCGAGGCGTGCTGATACAGCAACGGGCTGACCACGTCCAGGTCCTTGGTGAAGACCATTTCCCCATGTTCGGTGCGCTCGGCGGTATGGCCGCCCGAGGTCGAGGCAGTGGCCGAACGCGGCTGGATGATCTCGTGGCGCCACGAGCTGACTTCGATCCAATCCGGATGGTCCTTGTCTTGCGACTCGCCCTTGAGCGCAGGATTGCCGAACTTGACGTAGATGTCCTTCATTGTCGATAACCTCTTTGAATGGATGAGTTGTCAGTGCAATGACGCTCAGGATTTCTGGGCCTGGGCCGGCAATTCGGCGACCAGGCGCAGGGAAATCGAGAGTTCGTCAAGCTGGAAATGCGGCCGCAAGAACGCCACGGCACGGAAGACGCCGGGGCGCCCGGGCACCTCGGCCACTTGCACCGAAGCTTCGCGCAGCGGGAACTGCGCTTTTTGTTCCTGCGTCGCGTTGTCGTCCAGCAGCACATACTGCGACACCCAGCGATTCAGGAAACTCTCTACGGACTGCGCCGACGCGAAGCTGCCGATCTTGTCGCGCATCATCGCCTTCAGGTAGTGCGCCACGCGCGATACCGAGAAGATGTATTGCAGCTGCGCCGACAACACCGCGTTGGCGTTGGCGCTGTCCGTGTTGTACTTCTTGGCCTTCTGCACCGACTGGGCGCCGAAGAAAGCCGCGTAATCCGAGTTCTTGCAATGCACCAGCGGGATCAGCCCCAGGTCGCTCAGTTCCTTTTCCCGGCGGTCGGTAATGGCGATTTCGGTCGGGCACTTGAGGGCGATTTCACCGTCGTCCGTCTTGAAGGTATGGGTGGGCAGGTTCTCCACCAGCCCGCCGCCTTCCACGCCCCGGATCGCCGCGCACCAGCCAAAATCGGCGAAGGCCGCCGTCAGGCGCGCGCCGAAGGCCCAGGCGGCGTTGCACCACAGGTACTTGGCGTGATCGGTGCCGTCCACATCCTCGACGAAATTGAAGCCTTCGACCGTGGTGCCCTCGACCGGGTCGTAGGGCAGGCGGCCCAGAAAACGCGGCATGGTCAGGCCGACGTAGCGCGAATCCTCCGAATCGCGGAAGCTGCGCCACTTGGTGTATTCCACGGTGTCGAATACCTTGGCCAGGTCGCGCGGGCGGCCCAGGTCGGCGAAACTGTCCAGCCCCAGCAGCTCGGGCGATGCCGAGGCGATGAACGGCGCGTGCGACGCGGCGGCCACGTGCGACATCTGCTCGATGAAATACATGTCCTCGGGCTGGCGCGTGATCTCGAAGTTGCCCAGCAGCGCGCCGAACGGGGCGCCGCCGAAGGTGCCGAATTCCTCTTCGTACACCTTCTTGAACATCAGGCTCTGATCGAAGTCGATCGCGGTCTGGAAGTCGCGCACCAGGTCGCGCTTGGTGACGTTCAGCACCTTGATCTTCAGCATCGGGCTGGTATCCGTCTCCTGGCACAGGTAGTGCAGGCCGCGCCAGGTGCTTTCGAGCTTCTGGAATTCCGGTGCGTGCATCACTTCGCTGAGCTGGGCCGAAATCAGGCGGTCCAGTTCGGCGACGCGCGCGTCCAGCATGGCCGACAGGTTGTCGGACACCACCACGGTGCCCTTCATGACTTCGCGCACCAGCTCGCCGATGATGTCCTTGGCGCGATCATGCTCGGCGGTGGATTTGGCGACGCGGCTTTGCTCGACGATCTGGTCCAACAGCCCGCCCTGGGCATCGGAAGCGGTGGCGGCGGCGTTTTGCGCGGCGGCGGAATTACTCATTGCGGCCTCCCTTGTCGGTCTCGCTGGTCAGCTGTTGCAGCTTTTCGGTGCTGGTCAGCACTTCGCCCAGCAGGTCTTCGAGCTTGTCATTGCCGGCCAGCTTGTTGCGCAGGTCGGCCAGCTTGGTGCGGATGTCCAGCAGTTCGCGCAGCGGGTCCACTTGCTGCACCACGGCTTCCGGACGGAAATCCTCGATGGAGCGGAACTTCATGTCCACGCCGAACGTGCCGCCCTCTTCCGTCAGGCGGTTCTTCACCCGGTACGCCGCGCGTGGCTCCAGTCCGCGCATCACGTCGTCGAAATTATCGACATCGATGTTGACGAACTTGCGATCCTTCAGGCGCGGCAGTTCGGCCTCGGACTGCGCCGAAAAATCGCCCACCACGCCGACGACGAAGGGAAGTTCCTTTTGTTCGATGGCATCGCCCTTTTCCACGTCATACGTAAGCTGAACGCGCGGCGGACGGACTTTCTGCAATCGTTTCTGAACGCTTTCTTTCTTGGCCATGGAAGGCTCCGTGCAAAGGATCGGGTCTGTCGGACCGGGGCGCGCCGCGCGGGGCGGCGCTCCCGGGCGAATCACTTGGTAAGCAGGTCGCCGAACGGATTCGGCGCGCGGTTGGGCTGCTGGGCGGGAGGCGTGGCGGGTTGCGGCGTGGACGGCCGGGCCGACGACGCGGCCGCGGGCGTACTCGCGGGCGCGGCCGACCATTGCGCGGCTGCCGCGCCG